>JAWLHB010000049.1:3465-57934 GCA_041690595.1 Lentisphaeria bacterium | reverse complement strand
CATAGCTAAGATTACGCCTATATTTTCATATTCAAGCCGAAACTGAAAAGAAATCGTGTGATCTATTATGGCGCCTCTGATGCCATTTTTAACACGCCAGGTCGGACGGGTCGGACGAGTCGGACGGGGGTGGTGCCGCTTCCGTGGAGGCGAGGAGTACCTGTCCCTGGGGGGAGGCAGTGAACGCCTGGGTTGCAGAAGGGGGGCGAGTGATGGTATGCTAGGGGTTGCGGGGATCTTCGATTGTGATATGTCAATCCGGGCAGAACGTAAAGGAGATCACGATGACCGTTCTCAAAGTCATACTCGCCATCCTGCTGCCGCCAGTAGCCGCCTTTCTTCAGGTGGGGCTGGGCGCGCATTTCTGGATCAATGTGCTGCTTACCATCCTCGGGTGGCTGCCAGGGGCCATTCACGCGCTCTGGCTGGTTCTGGCGTCACCTTCGACCGGTACACAGGTACATGCCTGATGCAGGTGCAGTCCGCCATCGGCGGCGGTTCGTCGCCGGTGGCGCTGTGGTGCGGGGGGACGGCTACTTCTTCTTGTTGAGAAGATCCTGAATCTTCTTGTTGGCCGCTTCCTTTTCCGCCTGGGTGGGCTCCTGCCTGGGCTGGGGAGCTGTCGGCTTTTCCTCGGTGGGGGGGGAGGGGGCTTCCTCTTGGGGGGAGGCGGAAAGATCCTGAAGGCGGGAGAGATCGGGCTTGGGTTTGGCCTCGGCTTCCTCTGCCTGTTGAGCCTCTTCGGCTTCCTTGGCGACACGCTCGCGTTGAGCCTGGGCTTCGGCGGTGTACTGGCGCAGGAGTGCTTCGCCGGTTTCCTGCGAGCCGCCGGCGAGATAATTGGCGATCCTGCCTTCGGCGGCGGTTCCGCTGGTGGTCTGGCTTTCTTCGCGGGCCTGACGAACGACATCGATGAAATAGCTTTCGAGGTCGAGGGAGGGATGATCAACGGCAACCTGTTCGCTTTGCATGGTCTCGTTGAGGATGGTCATGATCCGTTCAACGATGTCGGGCGAGAGGGTGGGGGTGACGATGCGGGTCTTGTCTTCGACGGTGAGGAGTTCTTCCATGCTGCCGCGGGCGCGGATGCGGCCCCCGTACATGATGAGGACATTGTCGCAGACGTCTTCGACATCAGCCAGGAGATGGCTGCAGAGGATGACGGTCTTCTTTCGGGCGGCAAGGAGGCGGATGATCTCCTTGACCTTTCGGCAGCCGATCGGGTCGAGGCCGGAGGTGGGTTCGTCGAGGATGATCAGATCGGGATCGTTGATGAGCGCCTGGGCAATGCCGATGCGCCTCGCCATGCCCTTGGAGAACTCGCCGACGGGGCGTTGCGCGGCATGGGCGAGGCCGACCATTTCGAGCAGCTGTCTGGAGCGGTTGCGCCGTTCGCTCTGGGGCAGATTGAAGAGTGCGCCGAAGAAGTCGAGGGTCTCTTCAGCGGTAAGATAGCGATAGAGATAGGTCTCTTCGGGCAGGTAGCCGATGCGTTGCTTGGCCACGACACTGCTGGGATTGCGCCCGAAGACACGGAGGCTTCCGGAGGTCGGGTAGAGGAGCCCCAGCATCATCTTGATGGTGGTGGATTTTCCGGAGCCGTTGGGGCCGAGGAAGCCAATAACTTCGCCCTGCTTGACCGAGAAGTCGATCTTGTTGACGGCGGCGGCTTTCGGACGCCCCCAGAAATCTCGGAAGATCTTGGAGAGGCCGACAGCTTCAATGACAAGATTCGTGTTGATATCGCTCATGATCGGGCGGCGTCGGTGGTGTGCTGCTCGAGGTTTTCGCCGAAGCGGACGAGTCTGGCGCTGTTGAAGACAACGAGAAGTGTGCCGAGAATGTGGACGACGGCGGCGATGAGAGCCTTGAAGACGCTCGGCTTGAAGGTGATATGGGAAACGCGGGTCAGCCAGGCGGCGGCGCTGTTGAGGAGGTCATCGCCGAAGATGAAGAACATGAGTCCGCTGACAATCAAGAGGATGCCGAAGAGGAGGTTGAGCTTGATGACGTTGCGGGTCTTGCGGGAGAGGGCAATGAGGAAGGGTATGCGACGGAGGTCGTTGTTCATGAGGGCGATGGAGGCGCTGTTGATGGCGACATCGGAGCCGATGGCGCCCATGGCGATGCCGATATCACCAGCGGCGAGAGCGGGTGCATCATTGACGCCGTCGCCAACAACCGCGACGGTTCCCTGGCGGCTGAGCGCTTCGACGTACTGGACCTTTTCTTCAGGGAGGCAATCGGCGCGGTATTCGGTGATGCCAAGCTTGGCAGCGACATTGCGGGCGACGATCTCATGATCGCCGGTGAACATGCAGCGATGGCGAACGCCAAGCTTCTCGAGATCGCGGAGGGCCTCTTCGGCGCCGGGTCGAATCGCATCGCGGAGGCCGATCCAGCCGAGCATCCGGTCGTTGCGGGCGACGTAGATGACGCTCATGCCGACATTGTCGGGATTCTCCTTGAAGGCTTTGCCGAGTTCGGCAACATCCATCTTGAGTTCATGGAACCAGCTCTCGCGGCCGACGCGATAGGTGCCATCCTGAAACTCGGCGACGACGCCTTTGCCGGCGACTTCGGTGAAGGCGGTGGGTGGCGTCCAGTCGATGTTGGCTTCCTGTGCGAGCTTGCGCATGGCCTTGGCGGCGGGGTGGTTGCTCTGGGATTCGGCGGCGACGGCGGTGGCGAGGAGGTCGCTGAGTTCGACGCCCTCGGCGGGGGTGAGCTGGGCGACTTCGAGGTTGCCCTGGGTGAGGGTGCCGGTTTTATCGAAGATGACGGCCTGGACGTTGGCGGCGACCTCGATGTGGGCGACGTTCTTGATGAGCAGGCCGAGGCGGGCAGCGGAGGCGATGGCGGCGACGACGGCGGAGGGGGTGGCGATAACGAGGGCGCAGGGACAGCCGATCACCAACACGTAGACGAAGCGCATGAGGTCGCCGGTAATGAACCAGACGAGGGCGGCGATCATGAGAATGGTCGGCGTGTAGTAGATGGCGTACTCGTCGATCATGCGGAGGATGGGCAGCCGGGTTTTTTCGGCCTGTTCGATGAGATTGCGGACCTTGCCGAGGGTGGTATCTTCGCCGACCTTGGTGATGCGGACATCGACCATGCCGGTAAGGTTTTCGGTGCCGGCGTAGACTTCGGCATTGGGCTCTTTGTCGACGGGGAGGGATTCCCCGGTGATGGAGGCCTGGTTGACGCTGGTCATGCCATTGACGATGACACCGTCTGCAGGGAAGTTTTCACCGGGGCGAACGCGGACCATGTCGTTCTGGACGAGGGAGAGAGCCTCGACATCGCTTTCGGTCTGGGTCTGGACATTGAGGCGGTGGGCGATAGTGGGGGTAAGTTTGACGAGTTCCTCAATGGAGGCCTGGGCGCCGATGGCGGTCTTTTCTTCGAGGGTGATGGCAATGAGCATGAAGAAGGCGATGATGCCCGCTTCCTGGTATTCCTGCATGACGATGGCGGCGAGCAGCGCGATGCCGACGAGTACGTCAATATGGATTTGCAGGCGAATGAGATCGCGGATGGCGGCCTTGATGATGGGGACGGCGAGAATGATGGCGCCGAGCACGGCGCTCAACTCGCTGAGGAACGGGCGTGATTCGAAGACGAGGCGGGCGAGGCCGGAATTGATGATGAGGATGCCGCCGAGCATGGCGACATAGAGATTGACTTTGGCATGGCTGTGCTCGTGATGGCGATCCGAGTGGTCATGACCATGGTCATGGTCGTGATCATGCGCATGGTCGTGGCTGTGACCCGCGGAGGATATTGCGGTTCCCGTGTTGTCCAGTGCCATAAGGTATATCCGTGATGAGTGTATGAATGGCGGATGTAGAATCGGCGTATGCGGAATGCGGCGCGTTCAGGGGCGTCCGTTGCGCGGCGAATTGGGGCTCTTGATGGGGGGGCCAGTGAGGATGCGGACTTCCTGTCCGGGGTAAACGACGTACTTGCTTTGCACCTTGTTGAGCACATCGAGAATGGTGTCGACATAGAGGGTGAGGAGAATGGAGGCGGGATCTCGCTGTGGAGAGTCTGGATTCTGCTGATTGGTCTGCTGGATGAGCTGAATCTGCTGGAGGATGCTGGTCATGTAGGCGGCATCGGCTTCGGCCTTGCTGATGAGGGTGTTGCCGTAGGCGCCAGCTTCGAGGATGAGTCGCTGTTGTTCGCCGCGAGCGGCGGCGATGACGCGATTGTAATTTCCCTTGGCGGCTTCGATCCTTGCGTCCTGCTGCTGATCGGCCTCGAGAACGAGGTTGAAGGCGCTTTGGGCTGCTCTGGGGGGGCGTTTATCGAGGAAGACGAGGCCTGGTTTGTCGGTGACTTCGACACCGACCTCGAGGCGGCGCAACTCGATGGCCAGTTGCTCGGAGATACTGGCGGCGAGGAGACTGCTGCCGGTGTAGAGAGCATCTTCGATATTGACGGTGGCCATGTTGCGGAGGATGACGGTCTCCATGGCGGACTTGATGACTTGCCTTGGATTGGCGTAATTGGTGGTATAGGCGATGGGGTCGGTGATGTAATAGTAGAGTTGCCAGCGGGTGTGGAGGATGTTGGAATCGGCAGTGAGCATGTAGCCGTCACTGTCGACGCCGGGGTTGAGTCCCTGGCCTTCGGGGGGAGCTTCCTGCGGCTGATCGGGATTGGTCATGATGTTGCGGTCGGCTTCGCGGTTCCAGAAGTGCTCGGTGACGAGGTTCTGGACTTCACCTGTGGGGACGCGGACGACCTCGGACATGTACTTGGGCAAGGCGATGTGCCAGCGTCCGCTGGCGAGGACCTGCTCTCCAGGTTCACCCGATATACGGCCGAAGCGGAGGACATAGGCCTGCTCGTTGGGGCCGAGGATGAAGAAGCCGCTGAAGAGGTAGGCGATCAGCATGACGAGGAGGAGATAGCGCAGGATGCGAAAGCCGACGTTGAGCGCAACGAGGAGGGCCTCGGTGCCGTGGCCCACGGCGCGTGGATCCTGGTGATTGTCTGGGTTGGCCATGGGGTGCCCCTCTTACTGGTTGGCGTCGGTGCTCGGTGAAGATTGCAGCGAGAGGTTGGGAATCGCCTGCTTCTGGAAAAGGTCGAAGGGCGGGGTTTCGATATCGAAGATGAGGGTGGTATCCTCTTCGAGGGTGTTTCGGAGGCCTTCGAGCTTGCGGAGGAAGATAGCGAGATCGGGATTTTCGGCAAAGGCAGCATAGTATTCGGCGGCCTTGGCATCGGCTTCGGCGCGAATATGGGTGGCCTGACTCTGTCCTTCGTTGATGATGTTGCTGGCCTCGGCCTGAGCCTGGGTCTGGATGATCTGAGCCTGTGCATCGCCTTCAGCGAGGGTTTTCTCGGCGATCTTGCGCCGGTCTTCCTGCATGCGGGCGATGACTTTCTGGGTGACGGATTCGGGGAGGCCAATGTGCTTGATGCCGACGTTGGAGATGACGATGCCGTACTCCTGAACAGCGACTCGTAGCATGTCGTTCATGCGCTTCTCGACGTCGGTCAGCTTGACGGTGTCCTGGATGACGACGCTGCCGTCTTCGGCAGCCTGTCGGACGGTGGCGATGAGGTCATTGAAGTTATACTGGGAGATGACCTCACGCTTGACGTGGGAGAGGATGCTGTTGAGCTGGTTTTCGGCGTGTTCGCGGTTGCCGATCTTGTTCATATAGGTGATGGCGTTGTCCGGATCGACCTTCCAGTAGGCGTAGACATTGATGATAATGTTCTTCTGGTCGCGGGTGTAGATCTCTTCGTAGACGCCGGTTTGCCCTTCGAAGATCTGTATGCGGCGGTCGTGCTTCCATACGTCTTCGATGGGCCACGGGAGTCTGAAATGCCATCCTGGGGAGGTATCGCGTTCGGCGATAGGGCTGCCGAGGCGGGTGAGGACGGCGATTTCAGTGGTCCGAACTTGAAAGCTGACCAGGGAGATCAGGAAGATGATCGCAAAGAGGGCGATCAGCAACATGACTGGCCAGTGATTGACACGTTTTTTCTCGGCCATAGCGAGTCTGCCTCCGGGCGTATGATGTCTTTACAGTTCTATTTGGAAACGAGGAAGGGGATCAATTATCAGGCGCATTCAGATCGACATTCTGGAGGTCGGGTCGGACCTTTTCGGTAAAGTCGAAGATCTGTATGTGCTGGGAATTGGGTGCCGAGACGACGAATTTTCTGGAGCGTGAGGAGATGGACTCGAGCATGTCGAGATAGCTGCGAAGCATGAAAACGGGTCCTGAGGCGCGGTAGGCGAGGAGCTGACTTTCGAAGCGTTGTGCCTCGGAAGAGGCGAGCATGCTCTTGGTATTGCGATAGGCCTCGGCTTCGGTAATGGAGCTGACGCGCTGGGCACGGGCCATGGCGAGGGTCCGGGCGCTCTGGCCTTCGGCTGCCAAGGTTCTGGTGTGGCGCTCGATGTCGGCACCGACAACGGCCTGAAAATCGCCGGCGACTTCAACGGGAGGGTGGACACCGCCGATGCCGACATTCAGGACGATGATGCCAAGTTCCGGATCCGCGTCGTCGACAGCCTGGCGGATGCGCTCGTCGAGTTCGCGCTGGGCGTTCTGGTAGTTGCTGGAGAGGAGGGCGATGAAGTCCTGTCGGGCGAGAAAGGCGACGGTTTCGCGCCACATGATCTGTCGCAGCGCGTCGGGGGTATTGGTGTAGTTGTAAGCGAAGGCGTAGAGGTTGTCGGGGTCGATCTTGTAGTGAATAAAGATGTTGGCGGAGAGGAAGCTGACGGGTACGGAGCGGCTGTCGGATTCATCGGCTTCGCTATCATCGCGCTGAGCAGGAACGAGGAAGCGGGTTTCGTCTTTGAAGTGATGCTTGTTCCAGAGGAGGACGCGTCCTCCGGTGGAATCCATCTGCTCTTCGGGAACTTCGGGATTGGGTTCGGGGCGTTCGCCTGGGGCATAGGCTTCATAGCCGACGCTGAGGGCGGTGACATCGCCGACAGGGAAGGTGTAGATGCGCTGAATGGGGACTGGGAGCTTGAGGTGAAGGCCGGGCTGGAGGGGCTTGGCGGCGGGTGCGCCAAAGGTTTCGCGGATGCCCATCTGATTGTAATCGATAAGGATGAAGCAGTCGAGGAGGTAGAGGGTGAAGAGGAGGAGGACAACGAAGGGAACGACGGCGCGTTCGAGGAAGGAATAGAACCAGGTTTCGGAGACCTTGAAGCCGAACTGATAGTCGAGCGCATGGGCGACGTTCTTGGCGATGCCGCCGGGTTCGGTGATGACGCCGAGGATCCGGCTTTCGTAGAGGGGGCGTTCTGCTTCGCCGAGGATGCGGGGGCGATAGAACTCGATGATGAAGTTGAAGATCATCTCGATGGCGAGGATGCCGATGAGGACGAGAATAATCCTGGCGACGCCGCTGTCCCACTGGCCGATATTGAAGCGTTCGGCGAGCATGGCGAAGAAGGCGAGGGCATAGATGAAGGCGGCAAGCAGGAACCAGTTGCCGACTGGTCGGAGGAAGCGACAGCCGGGCTCTCGGGAGGCACCATTGTAGAAGGTGCCGGCCAAGAGGCAGAAGATGAGCATGAAGAAGCTGAGTCCGGCAGCCTGCAGGGCATTCCGGTCCTGAATCTCGGCTTCCATCCATCCCGCCCAATAGAAGATGACGCGGACGAGGAGGAAGATGCCGGTCAGGATGGTGAGGGAGGTGAGGAAGTAGCGGTCGAAATGCTTGTGCGCGTCGGCAGCCAGGTTAAGGGTGGCATCGGCATCGCCGAAGAGGTCTTCGCGATCGTATTCGCGGCTGAGTCGGTTCTTGTCTTCCTGTTCGACATTTTCCCTGCGGACAAGGAGTCCATGCCACCAGGCGACGAAGGCGAAGAGTGCGGCCAGGGTCAGTGGCATGATGGCGGTGACGATGACACGACTCTCGGCGATGTGATGGCCAAGCGCGTAAGTGCCTATGCCGAGGAGAATGGCGATGCCGAAAGCAAAGACGGCCAGCCACAACGGTCTCTTGTCGCTCATAGATTACCCTGCTTCGCTATAACGTGATTACTCAATGCTCTAAGCTAAAGTGCCTTCATCAAAGTGCGCGTAACTTAGTATCATGCAAGGGGCTTGGCAAGCGAAATGTGCTGTAGGATCGGGGTTTTGAGGCGGAATTACGGCTGGTTTGCGCCAAATTGGCACGCTGAAGAACTTGCGGGGCGGTCGGGAGACGGGGACACGGCAGGAATTAACCACAGAGAACGCAAGGATCGCAAAGGTCGAGCGGGTGGGGCGGGAGTTGACAGAAGGGGCGACGGACCGAGGCAAACCGGGGGACCGTGGAGCTTTTTTCTTTTTTGTGGCTTGACTTGCGAGTTATGAAGGATATATTGATACGGTCTTTTGGTTAGTAACTATACGTTCGTGGGGGTGTGGAGATGAGGGGACTCAGCGAGAGGATGCGGAGGTTTTCGGGGGAGTATGTGAAGGATTTCTGTGCGGCGAAGGCGGCGCTGCGTGCGGGTTATTCGGAGTCGTTCGCAAAGGCGCGTGCGTCGGAGCTACTACGGGATGGGAGGGTGCAATTGCTGGTGCGGGAGTTGTTGGGAGATGAGAAGGGGGCGCTGGAATCCCGGGAGGGGTTGCGGTTTCCGTCGATGATGGAGATCGCGGGAATGCTGGGGGCCATGGCGATGACGTCGATGGCGGAGGTGATGTCGGCAAGTGGGGAGGTGGATCGGTCGTCGCCGGCGGTACGGGGGGTGCGCTGGGTGAAGGATGGCGAGGGCGGCCTGATGCAGGAGCCGGTACTGTATGACCGGTTACGGGCGGCAAAGGAGTATATGAAGGTGCTGGCGGAGGTGGCGCAGAGCGGATCCGTGAGGATGATGGATGCGGAGAGCTGGCTGGTGCATGTGCTGGGGTTCGGCTGGGAGGAGAGGGCGCGCCCGATGGAGCGTCAGGTTTCTCGGACGGCGGCGGATGAGTCGGTGCGGGTGGAGCTGGAGTTGGAGGATGCGGAGGTGGCGGTGACGAGTAGTGCGCAGGCGCAGGGGTACCGGTATGTGGCGAAGAGGAGCGGGGGAGGACGCGGAGAGGATCGGCGGGGCGCTGCCCCGGACCCCGCTGGGGAGGCGCACCTCCCCAGGCCCCTCGATACGTCTTGTCGGGTTCCGGAGATTGGAGGCGTAGAGGCGGAGACGCGGGGAGACGGAGCGGATCAGCGGGGCGCTGCCCCGGACCCCGCTGGGGAGGCACACCTCGCCAAGCCCCTCGATACGTCTTGTCGGGTTCCGGAGATTGGATCTTCAGGTCCCGACAAGTTATGGGGACAGGGGGAAGCGGGGATATCCGTTGGGAAGACCGACCTTTCGACCGAGGATTTGGATCTTCGTCCGGAGGCCGCGTCCCATAGTGAGGAGAAGACGACCGAGGTTTGGACCGATCCGTCGGGGGCGGACGATCCGGGTGAGGGGAGCGATGAGCAGGAGGCTGCTCAGGGGCGCGGAGTGGAAGGAGCGAGAGGCGTAGGCTTGCAATGGTTTGGGCGTTGAGGTATGCTTCAATCATTGCCCTTCATGTTAACAAATCGAGGAGAGTTATCAGGATGAAATTGTTGTCATCTCTCATGGTGTTCATGGTGGCGGTGTTGGTCTATGGTGAGGTCTATGTGCTCAAGGAGAGTTTGACGGAGGAGCCGACCGGGGCAACGCTTTCGCCGGAAGCGGTAGTGACGACGGGGGCGGGTCGGCTTGAGGATCAGCAGGCGCTTCACGTGAGCGCGGGGAGCGTATCGTGGGCGCTGGCCAACGAGGCGGGCGATGGTTTTGTGGAATGCTGGGTTCGGCCGACAGGTTGGGACGCGGCAACGGATGCGGGCGTGGCGGTGCTGAGCCTGAGCTGTGGTGATCGCCGGCTGACGGTGATGAAGGCGGCGGGCGCGGCGGAGCTGCACTTGATGGAGGGCGACCGGCTTCTGCAGCGGTACCCGATCTATGAGTGGGTGGAGCAGCCGTGGATGAACAGCAGCGGCTATAGCCCTATCAAGTGGAAGGTGAGGAATGGCTTCGACATGTGGCATTACCTCTGCATCGGCCTGGTCGACGGGGAGCCTCGGCTGACGGTGGACGGTTTTGCCGCGGCTGACGTGGCGGTGCCGGAGCGGTTGCCGGCGCTGAGTGGTGTGGTGCTGGAGGGAGCGCCTGGAACGGCCTTTTCCTGGCTGCACGTGGTCCAAGCCGCGTGGATGACGCCGACGGCGCTGCGCTCGAGGTACAAGAGTCTTTATCGGGGAGCGGCAGACCTGCATCAGAATACGGTGACCATACCGGGGCTGGCTACGCCGCCGACGCTGGACGGGGTGGCGAACGATGCAGCGTGGGAGAAGGCTGCGACGATGGTCGGCTTTTCGACGGTGCGGGGGGAGACGCACACGCTGAGGCCGGAAGCGGTGGAAGCGCGGATCGCCTATGACGAAAACTATGTGTACATGATGTTCCACACGCCCTTTACGGGGGAGCTGCGGGCGCGGCAGCATGATCGGCACGATGCGCCGCTGTGGGGCGAGGAGTCGTATGAGATGTTTCTGCATCCGCCGTACACGGGCGTCCCGGATTTCTGCCAGTTGGTGGGGAATCCGTACAGTAATCAGGCAGAGCTGAAGAATCTGAATGTGGGTTATGATGTGCCGTGGGATTGGAAGGCGTCCATCGGCGATGGCTACTGGAGTGCGGAGCTTCGGGCTTCGTTCACGGATCTTGGTTTTCCGCCGCCGGGGAAGGCGGCGGTGTGGACTGGTAACTTCATCAGTACGCAAGCGAATGCGGCGTGGAGTTGGACGCAGCGTTACAACGATACGGGGGCGTTCGGGATACTGCGTTTTGAGGCGGATGCGCCGGTCATTCAGCCGGGAACCATCGACGTGGGGGAGCGTGCGATTCGCGTGCCGATGCGGATCCTGGGCAATAAAACAACGGGAGAGCTGGCGGTGGCGCTGCAGGCTTACGGTGAGGGGGATGTGCTGCCGGCGAAGCAGACGTTGGAGACGGTGATGGTCAGCCCCGGGAGTGAGGAGAGCCTGGTGCTGGAGGTGCCGATTGACGAGGTGCCGAAGGGTACCTTGGCGATGTATGTGCGCCTGGGGGAGACGGAGCTGTTTTATCACTCGGTGAAGTATCCGGCTGGAGAGCCGGCCGTACGCACGCCTTTCCCGAACATTACGGCGCCGGTGGAGGCAGCGGCGGTCGTGGAAGAGGAGAAGGAGTTGACGCCGGAGGAAGCGGCTTATCAGGCGAAGTGGAGCGCGGAAGAGATCGGAAACTTCCTGCTGGAGATGCCGGAGTGGCAGAACAGCAGCATCGGGGTGACGGAGAAAGTGCCGGCGCCGTGGGAGCCGATGCGAGTGGAGGGGCAGACGGTGCATTGCTGGGGACGGAGCTACGTGTACAACAATTCGCTGTTGCCGGTGCAGATTGTCAGCCAGGGAGAAGAGCTGCTGTCGGGGCCGGGCCGGCTGGAGGCTTCGACGGCGGATGGCAGCCATGGCTTCGCGACGGCCACGGTGACGATCGAGCAGGTCAACGAGGGGCTGGTGCGCGTGGTGACGGTGGCGCAGGAGGGCCCCTTTGAAGCGCGGCTGGTGACGGAGTACGAGTTTGACGGCATGGGGCGCATGGAGTTGGAGCTTGGGTCGCCGAATGCGCATGCGACGCTGACCGGGCTGACCCTGCTTCTGCCGCTGCGTGAGGCGCGGCTTTACCATGTATCGTCCGGGCAGTCGGGGCATGCGCCGTTGAGCACGAGCAACGCGGTGCCGGCGGAGGGGCTGGTCTTCGACAGCTTCCGCGAGGTGGTATGGGCGGGCAATACGGAGCGCGGCTTGTGCTGGTTTGCGGAGTCGATGGAGAATTGGCCGATCGGCAGTGAGGCGGGGATTCAGTCTTTGACGGCGGACGGTGAGATGCGGGTGAAGCTGGGTGATCGGCCGCGGAATCTGGAGCGCCCGTTGCGGGTGATCTTCGGGGTGCAGGCTACGCCGATGCGTCCAAAGCCGGAGAACTCGCGAGCGATGGCGGATCGGGGCAAGATTCACTGGCAGTGGTTCTGGGGCGCGGGTCAGTATTATCCGTTCCAGGACGACCACATCGAAGTGGCGCGTACGCAGGTGGAGACGATGCGCGCGGCAGGCAAGGAGGTGATGCCCTGTTCGTCGATCCGCTTCTACGGTCAGTACCGTTTCCACGTCGGCCCTCTGGGCGAGAACACGGACCCGGGGCTGATGCACCTGGAGAATCTGCTTTTCCGGGATACGTGGGCGATTTCTTCCGTTCAGTTGCCAGCGCACCAGATTCCAGCGCGCCATACGGCACCTGGAACGTGGTACGGGAAGAAGTTCCAGCCGCAGGGGCTGGCCAGCTATTGTCCGGCGTCGGCCTATCAGGATCTCTATCTGTGGCGCCTGAAGAAGCTGATCGACGATACCGGTCTTGGCGCCATCTATCTGGATCAGCCGATGACGGACTGCGCGAACTCGCACCACGGTTGCGGCTATATCGATTACAAGGGGGATTGGCGCGCCGATGTGCCGATCTTCGCGCAGCGGCGGATGATGAAGCGCATGTATCAGCTCTTCCACGAGGCGCACGGGAAGACCTTCATCAAGTGGCATGCGTCGAATCAGCTGGTGCCTCCGGTGATCAGCTTCATCGACATCTTCTGGGATGGGGAGAACTATGGTTCGGGCCCGCACAAGGTCTTCGAGTTCTACAGCAAGGTGCTGCCTCCAGGCCGGATGCAGGCGGAACATACCGGGCTGCCCTTCGGCTTTTCGGCGGACCTGCTGCCGGAATTCGAGACGCGGTATGCTGCCACGCCGGCCTCGCCGCGTGACATGATGGGGCTCTTCATGGTGCATGACGGCGCCGTCAGTGCGGTGCATACGACGCATCCGCGGCTGGTGCGCTACCTGCAGGACCAGCGGCTGGCGATGCCGGTCGATACCATGCAGACGCTCTATTACTGGCAGAAGGAGCCGCGACGCCGGGTCGTTCCGGAGGTGGTGCACTCGATTCTGTATCATGATGAATCACAGGCGCTGCTGATCCTGCATAACTGGGGCGATGAGCCGGTGGAAGCGGAGGTGGCGCTTGGGCTGCTGCCGCCGAACTGGTCGGTGTCGCCATTGCCGGGGCAGCCGGCAGTCGGGGGCAACGCCGGCGGATTTCGCGTGGCGCTGGAGCCGCGCGGAGTACGGATGCTGACGCTGAGGGCGGGTGAATGAGACTGCTGCTTTTCTATCTGGGCGCACTGATGCTGGCAGTGGCAAGCGTGGCGCAGGAGTTCGCGGCGACGGAGCGTGGCGTGACGATACGCACGGAGCGCTTCGAGATTGTGTGGCAGGATGGGGCCATGCAGCAGGTGACGACGCTGTTGCCGGAACGCAGTCTGTTGACGCTGGCGGAGGGGGGCATGACGAATGGGGATCTGCCGGTTGGGCCGGGCTCCTTCCATGGTCAGGCGAAAGGGGAGTGCACGCAGGTAAATGTGGTCTGGTCGCATCGTCTCAGCCAGGGACCGCCGTCGTATCCGGCGCAGTTTGCGCCGGGAGCGGAGAGTGTGCTGACGGTGGAGACGATCCCGGGCGGGCGGCGGCTGACCTATGTCGGCCTGGGCAAGGATGCAAGCGCCGTGTTGATCCAGGAGTTGACGATTGCGGAGACGACTGGCGACCTGGTGGTGCGCCAGCGTGCGAGGAGCGAGAATCCGGGGCTCTTCGGGATCAGTCTGGGGCTCTTGAACCTGCGTCCTGATCTGGAGTTCGCGATACCCTATTTCGGCGGGCAGCGCTTCGGAGGTTCGCTGCCTGGCAATGGGGTTGTCGGCTATTCCTGGCCTCAATTCTGGAACGCGGGGCTGATTGTGGGGGAGATACCCGGGGGCGGGTCGTTCTTCGTCATGTCGGACGATGCCGGGCTGCGGCCGAAGTACTTCAAGCTCTATCATACGGACGAGCGGCAGGGGCTGAGTGTCCAGCACTCACCGGATGGCCCGTACGATGAGCTGAAGGAGATCGAGGTGGCGCCGTGGCGCTTCAATACCTTTGCCGGCAGCTGGGTCGAGCCGGCGATGCGGTATCGGGGGTGGCTGGCGGAGGCTTACGCGCTGAAGCCGATCGCGGAGCGGAGCGTGGCCTGGTACGATGAGATGGCGATGGTCTGGTCGGGAGGTCTTTCGGTGCCGAAGTTGAAGCGGCTGGCGGAGCGCTTCGATCCGCGGCATACACTGGTGGTGGATCTGGGCTGGTCGGAAGGTTTCAATCGACGGGCGCCGCATTATCGGCCGCGGGGAGATGGCTATGCGGAGTCGGTGGCCGCGGCGCAGGAGATGGGCTACCGGGTCGGGGTGTATACCAGCATGAAGCTGATCGATCAGCAGGAGCATTTGAGCGTGATGCGAGAGTTGGGCTTGCAGTACTGGTACGATGCGATGCGGGGCAATGCGCCGGCGCTTCCGGATGCGGACGTCGATCCGTCCACGCTGCCGTATCTTGCGCACATTCATCCTGGGAATGAAGGTTGGATCGAGTACTACAGCGATGTCATGGTGGGGCTGCGGAAGGAGTACGGGGTTGATCTGTTGTATCAGGATGTATCCGGCGGTCAGCCCGGCAGCGGCGGTGTGGTTGACGGGCGCAATGTACATGAGGGGACGGTGGCGTGCGATCTGGCGATCCGGCGGAAGTTGCCGGAGGTGGCGCTCGGCGGCGAATTCTGGTCGGAGGTGAATGTGGCCGCGGGTGAGGAGATGGGGCTGCAGAATCCGATGTCGTGGTTTGGTGAGGATCACAAAGTACGGATGGCGCGTTATCCTCATGCCATTCAGTCTGCCATCTTTGCTCCCTTCTCGACGTATATGAGTTACAATACGCCGATGCGCAGCGGCGCGCATTTTCACTATGATCAGAACGTGATCGAAGCGATCGGGGGGATGGCCACCTGGAAGGGGGCGGAGGACGACAGTGGCGGGGAAGCGGAGATTGTGCTGGCGCGCGCGAGGCTCTTCGCGGAGGGTTTTCGCCCGTACTTTCCGCTGGAATGGGAAGAGGATGTAGCGGGGTACCTGCGCCATCCGGACGGTCGGGTCGTGCGTTATCGCCATGACAATCTCAGTTCGTTCTGCTACCTGGATGATGAGTTGGTATACGCGCGGATCACCGGGATGGATCGCTGGAAGGCGCCGACGCCGATGCACATCGATGGTTGGGTGGCATACAATAGTGACGGTCCCGTCGGGCTCGATCCGGACGAGTGGTACTGCCTGCTGCCGGGGGCGCCAGTGGCGCGCCGGGTGGTGATTCGTGACGTGTGGGAGGGAGCGCGTATTACGGGTATCCGCGAGAACGATATCTATACGCTGGTGACCTTCGAAGCACCGGAGGGCGAGTTGCAGGGGAGCCTGGAGACCGAGGGGCGGGGCCAGGCCGTACACGAGGCCGCGGCTGGCAACTACCTGCTGGCGGCCGATAAGGAGGGGCTGCCGGTGGAGGTGGACAACAAGCTGATGGTAGCGGATTGGGACCGATGGATTATCGGGCGGGGACGGGTGCTGCGGGCGGCCGACTGGCTCTTTCCGCCGAAGCGCTGGACGCTTGGGGGCACGACTCTGATGAGCTATTCCGTGCATCCGGAAATGGGTGGCCCCGGCGCGGAGGTATCGCTCGATGGCTATCTGCAGCTTCCGGTGGCGCCGGATCTTGCCCTGCAGTTTCACATGGGGCGCCTCGGCGGCGCGGGCGATGGCGTTCACTTCGTGGTGCGGGTGAATGGCCGCGAGATATGGCGTCAGTTCAGTCCTGGCGGGCAGGCGGGTTGGGAGAAGGTGACGATCCCGCTGGCGGCGTATTCGGGTGAGACGGTGGTGTTGAGCCTGGCGGTGGATTGTGGCCGCGGCGGCTTCAACCTCAGCAATGATGCTTCGCTGTGGGGCGAGCCCATGCTGGTGATGCAGGCAGCCCACCCCGACGCGGCACCTACTTTGGACTAATGCAGACGGATCAGGCGGATTGGACGGATCAACTCTGGAAGGCGACGGACTTTTGTGGCGTTTTACTGAAAGCTGGACGGTGATGGGGTGGGGGGTATAGTATGGGTGGCGTAACCCAAAGCAAAAGGGGATGATGATGTGCCTGGCAACTCCTGGCAGATTGATCTCGCGACGGCCGGCGGATGATGTTGGCGCCGGACCGACTGGTATAGTGGATTTCCATGGCTCGCGGGTGGAGGTGAGCCTTGCGTGTACGCCGGAGGCGGAGGTTGGAGACTGGGTGCTGGTGCATTCGGGGTTCGCGATCAGCCGGCTGGATGAGGCAGACGCGCGGGAGACGTGGGAGCTGCTGCGACACGACGAGCGGCTGGCGGAGGCGGTGCCGGAGGAGTTCCGGGACGGGGGGATGGATGGATAAGCGGGTGTCGATGGTGGCTGAAATCGCCGCCCTGTGCGGGGGGCATGCGGAGATTCGGCTGATGGAGGTGTGCGGCACGCATACGGTGGCGCTCTTCCGGACGGGGGTGAAGGGGCTGCTGCCGGAGAATCTGAAGCTGCTGAGCGGTCCGGGGTGCCCGGTTTGCGTGACGTCGCAAGGGTTCATCGATGCGGCGATCGATGCGGCGCGGCTGCCGGAGGTGACGATCTGCACCTATGGGGATATGGTGCGGGTGCCGGGACGTAGCGGCAGCCTGGCGGAGCATCGGGCGGAGGGGGCGCGGATCGTGGTAGTTTACTCGGCGCGGGATGCACTGAAGTTCGCGCTGGAGCATCCGCAAACGCAGGTGATCTTTCTGGCGGTGGGTTTCGAGACGACGACGCCGGGTACGGCGCTGGTGGTGCGCGAGGCGGCGGCGCGAAAGGTGGAGAATTTTACGGTTCTGGCGAGTCACAAGCTGGTAATTCCGGCACTGGAGGCGCTGCTGGGGGATCCTGAGAGCGCATTGCATGGCTTCCTGTGCCCTGGGCATGTGAGTGTGATCATCGGGGCTGGTGCGTATGTGCCGATCGCGCGGGATCATGGGCGGCCATGCGTGATCGCGGGCTTCGAGCCGGAGCAGTTGCTGGGCGGGGCGCTGCACCTGGTGCGGCAGGTGACGCGCGGAGAGGCGCGGGTGGAGAATGTGTACGGGGTGGTGGTGAAGGAGGAGGGCAATCCGGTGGCCCGCGGTTTTGTGGATGAGGTATTCGAACCGGCGGACGCGGTATGGCGTGCCATGGGGACGATCCCGGGCAGCGGGCTGCGGCTGCGGGATGCATACAGGAACTTCGATGCATCGGCGCGGTTCGGGATCGTGGAGGGCGAGGATTACGACCCGCCAGGTTGCCGATGCGGCGATGTCATCCAGGGCAAGCTGCAACCGCCGTCCTGCGCACTTTTTGGGAAGGGATGCACGCCGGCGCAACCGGTCGGGCCGTGCATGGTGAGCAGCGAGGGCACCTGCGCCGCGTGGTACAAGTATGGGCGTCAACGCACGGGAGAAGCTGTATGAGCAAGCGCATTCTGCTGGCGCATGGGGGGGGCGGGGAGCTGACCCGCAAGCTTATCGACGAGCACATCCTGGCGAGGCTCGGCAACGAGTTCCTGAATCCGCTGACGGACAGCGCGGTGCTGCCGGTGGAGGCGGGGCGGATCTGTCTGACAACGGATTCGTTCGTGGTGACGCCGCTGGAGTTTCCGGGAGGAGATATCGGGCGGCTGGCGGTCTGCGGCACGATCAATGACTTGTGCGTGATGGGGGCCGAACCGCTGGCGCTGACGTTGGGGCTGATCATCGAGGAGGGGCTGCCGCTGGAGGTGCTGGATCGCGTGCTGGATTCGGTGGCGCTGGCGGCGGAAGAGGCGGGGGTGCGAATCGTGACCGGGGATACGAAGGTGATCGAACGGCGGCAGGGAGATGGGCTATTCATCAATACGGCGGGTGTTGGGGTGTTGCGTCACGCGGGAATCGGCGCGGAGCGTATCGTGGCGGGTGACCGAGTGATTGTGACGGGAGGGATCGCGGAACACGGGCTGGCGGTGATGAGCGCACGGGAAGGACTGGCTTTCGAAACGGAGCTGAAGAGCGACGCGGCGCCGCTGAATGGGCTGGTGAAGGCGATGCTGGAGAGTGGCGCGGATATCAAGTTCATGCGGGATCCGACGCGCGGCGGGGTGGCCGGCGTACTGGCGGATCTGAGCGAGACGACGGGGCTGAGCATCGAGATCACGGAAGCGGCGGTGCCGATGACGCAGGTTGTCTGGCATACGGCGGAGCTGCTGGGGCTGGATCCGCTGACGGTGGCGAACGAGGGAAAGGTGGTGGTGGTGGTGAGCAGTGAAACGGTGGCGCAGGTGTTGCGGGTGTGCCGGGCGCACCCCTATGGACGGGACGCGGCGGAGGTCGGCGGCTTCACCGGGGCGACACCGGCGCTGGTGGAGCTGATCAGTCGCGCTGGTGGACGGCGTATTCTGCAGCGACCGTACGGCGAGGAACTGCCGCGAATTTGCTGACGGTGGACAGATGGTGTTCGAGAGGCTACAGATAGTATGAAAGTGAATGTCAACCTGGCGGAGAGACCTAGTATGATACGGAGTTTGTCGGCATGTTTGTTCTTCTGTCTGGCGCTGCTGGCGGGGGCGGAGGAGCTGGAAATCACCTTCAGCAGCAGCTTTGACGGGAGTGAGCAGAAGGCGGTGGCGTATCTGCCGCGGCGGCAGGATCCCCTGGCCCGTCGCCCGTTGCTGGTGGTGGCGCATTACTATGGCGGTGACCGCTATACGGCGCGAAATCTCGGTTATTATGCTGAATGTGAGGAGCGCGACTGGTTTCTTGTCTGTCCGGAGCTGCATGGATTGAAGAGTCCCGGCGGGAGTTCATTCGGGGCGGTGTCGGCGCAGCACGACCTGGTGGATGCGATTGGGTACATGCGGGAGAATTATCCGGTGGACGAGAGCCGCATCTATCTGGTGGGGCGTTCGATGGGGGGGCAGTTGGCGGCGCTGACGGCGGCGAAGTATCCGGATCTTTTCGCGGGAGTGGTGGCGGGGCAGGGCGCCTTCGACCTGGTGGCGTGGATGCCGTCGGTTGCGGGGGAACTGCAGGCCGCGATCGAGGCGGAGTGCGGAGCTTTCACGACGGACAATGCGTTTGAATACCAGCGTCGCTCGGCCGTGAACTATGCCAGCAATCTGCAGTACGTGCCGATCCTCTTGTGGCACGGGACGGATGATCTGGTGGTGCCGCCACGGCAGTCGGAGTTGCTGACCACGGCGATCCGGCAGTACCGCCGCCATCAGCCGGAGGTGCACTGGCTGTTGAATGCGGGACACATGGCGCAGAACTATCCGCCATCGTGGATCTGCGAGCAACTGCAGCACTTTCAGCGTCGCGGCGACCTGGCGGTCCCCGGCAACCTGCGCTTCTATCCGCGGCTGCAGCTGGTGACGGACGAGGCGAAAGACTTTTTCTGGCTGAAGCTGACGCCCGCGGTGGATGCGGGCTTCGGCACGATCGATGCGGAACTGGTCGGTAAGTCGGTCATCCTGCGATGCGATGGGATTAAGGAGGTGACGGTGTATCTGGACCGATTGCCGGCACAGATCGAGTTGACGGGGTACGAGGTGACGACGGATGTGCCGGTGGAGCTGCGCGTGGTGGCGGGAACAGAGGTCATCGTGGAGACGACAATCGAGAGTGCCGGCGCCGCCAAGTGGAAGGAGGATCCGCCTCCTCCGCCGGCACCGAAGAAACCAGCGGCGGGGAAGTAGCCGACCGGAGCATGTCATGCATGAAGCGGCAATAGCGGCAGAGTTGGTGGAGCAGGTCTGCTTGGAAGCGGCCAGGCACGGGATAGTGCAGGTTACCGGCGTTGAGGTGGAGATTGGCGCTTTGGAGTTGATCGTACCGGAAGCGCTGGTGCAGGCATTTGCCATGGCCGCGGAGGATGGCGTAGCCGCGGGCGCGACATTGACGGTTACGGAAGTTGCGCCTCGGGCGCGTTGCCGTGGATGTGGAGAGGCGTACGTGCCGGAGATAGCCTATTACCGCTGCCCGGCCTGTGGCGTGGCCGATGCCGAGTTGCTGGCCGGCCGCGGCATCATCTTGAAAGCGTTGCACTGTGAAACTTCGTGAGGTCCATCGATGCGGAAGATTGAAGTGGTGACCAATGTCTTGAAGGCCAATGACGCGATCGCGCAGGAGAATCGGCGGCTTATGGAAGGTGCGGGGGCGACGGCGTTGAACCTGATCAGTGCGCCGGGGAGCGGGAAGACGACGCTGCTGCAGAGAACGATTGCCAGCCTGGAGCCGCATAGCTGCGCTGTTCTGGTGGGCGATCTGCAGACCAGCCGGGATGCGGAGCGGTTGGCGACGGAGACGACGGAGGCGGTTCAGATCAACACTGGGCGGGGTTGCCATCTGTCGGCGGAGCAGGTGCAGGCGGGGCTGGGCAAGCTGAAGCTGGAGAAGATCCGCTTTGTCTTCATCGAGAATGTCGGCAACATGGTCTGCCCCACGAGTTTCGATCTGGGGGAGCACCGGCGAGTGGCGCTGCTGAGTGTGCCCGAGGGAGACGACAAGGTAGCCAAGTATCCGACACTTTTTCAGACGGCGGACTGCATTCTGCTGACCAAAGTGGACTTGCTGGGAATTCTGGACTTCGACATGTCGCGCGTGGAGAGCGACCTTGCGGAGATCAACTCAGCGGCTCCATTGATCCGACTGTCGACGAAGAGCGGGGAAGGCTTTGAGGCGTGGCTCGCCTGGCTGCGTGGACAGCAGGGGACAAGCTGAAGGCCGTGTTACGAACGACGTATAAAATATTATCGTGAATTTTTCACGACGAGAAGTTGGACAGGAGGATTGGCGGCGGCTATGTTAAATCGTGAAAGCCGTCACGAATGGACAGGCAGAATCTGGGGAAAGGCAAAGCGCTTCTCCTCAGGTTGTTCCCCCGAAACACCGCAGTCATCAAGACGGAGTGGTCCATGAGCAAGTCAATGGAAGGGAAGGTCAAGGGGATATGTGAGAAATTCGGGCGTGACCGTACGCGGATGATGGACATCGTCCGCGAGGTGCAAGCCGAGTTTCAGCATGTTCCTGAAGGGGCGATGTCGATCATTGCCGACGAGTGCAACACTCACCGAGTAGAAGTGGAGAGCGTGGTATCGTTTTATGCATTCCTGACGGATCGTCCGCAGGGTAAGGTGGTGATCCGCCTCTGCAATGATGTGGTGGACAAGATGCGGGGGGTGGATGCGACGGCGTTTGTGCTGGAACAAGCCTTCGGCATCAAGATGGGGGAGACGACGGCAGACGGAGCGGTGACGCTGGAGTGGACGCCCTGCATCGGCTTGAGTGACCAGGCGCCGGCGGCGTTGATCAATGACGAGCCGGTGACGTGGTTCTCGACGGACAAGGCGCAGCGGGTAGCAGAGTCGTTGAAAGAGCATCTTGACGCGCGGCGGCTGGTGCGCACCTTTGGCGACGGCAACAACGCGCATCCGCTGGTGCGGGCGATGGTGGTGAACAACATCCGCAAGACGGGGCCGGTGATCTTCGGCGAGTATCACATCGGGGACGCGATTCGGAAGGCGCTCGCGATGAGTCCGGTGGAGGTGATCCGGGATGTGAAGACGGCGCGGCTTCGCGGCCGAGGTGGGGCGGGATTTCCGGCGGGAATGAAGTGGGAGTTCACGCGCAATTCCGGTGGCGCGACCCGCACGCTGATCTGCAACGCGGATGAAGGGGAGCCGGGCACATTCAAGGATCGGGTGGTGCTGACGGAGCGCCCGGATCTGCTCATTGAGGGGATGACGATCGCGGCATACGCGATAGGGGCGGAGAGAGGCATACTCTATCTGCGGGCGGAGTACGCGTACTTGCGTGCCTTCCTGGAGAAGGTGCTGGAGCGTCGCCGGGAGATGGGGCTGCTTGGCTTGGGCATTTGTGACAACGAGAAGTTCAACTTCGACATCCGGATCCAGATGGGTGCGGGGGCGTACATCTGCGGCGAAGAGACCTCGCTGATCAGCTCTTGCGAAGGGCTGCGGGGGGATCCCAAGACCCGGCCACCCTTCCCGGCGCAGAAGGGATATCTGGATACGCCGACCTGCGTGAACAACGTGGAGACGCTCTGCTGCGTGCCGCCGATCCTGGAGAATGGCCCGGCCTGGTTTGCGCAGTTGGGCTCGAAAGGGAGCCCCGGAACGAAGCTGCTGAGCATATCGGGTGACTGCTCCATGCCGGGGATCTATGAAGTGGAATTCGGCACCACCCTTCAGGAGGTGTTGCAGCTTGCAGGGGCGGACGAACCGAAGGCGGTGCAGATTGGCGGGCCGAGCGGTCAGTTGATCGGCGAAGCACAGTTCAACCGCACGATCTGCTACGACGATCTGGCCACGGGCGGCTCGCTGGTGATTTTTGGCCAGGGCCGCAAGATAGTCGAGATCGCCAGGCAGTACACGGAATTCTTCATCGAGGAATGCTGCGGGTACTGCACCCCATGCCGGGTCGGGATGTCGCTGATGAAGCGGAAGCTTGACGAGCTGCTCGCGGGCAAGGGTAGCGTGGCCGATCTCGACTACCTGGCAGAGCTTGGCAAGACGGTGAAGCTGGGGAGCCGCTGTGGCCTTGGACAGACCGCCGCCAACCCGATCCTCACGAGCCTGGCCAACTTCCGGAGCGATTACACGATGCTGATCGCGGCATCGGGAGAGGAAGCATTCCTGCCGACTTTCGACCTGAAGAAGGCACTCGGTACGCACGAAAAGATCGCCGGCCGCAAATCCGCCATTTTCGAGGAGTAAGGAGTCAACCATGTCAACGACAATCACATTTACAATCGATGACCGAGAGATCGTCGGGCAGCGGGGGCAGACGATTCTGCAGGCAGCCGAGGCTGTGGGAATTTACATTCCGCGGCTCTGCGCGAGCAAGGATCTTGCGCCGCACGGCAGCTGCCGCATTTGCACGGTGCTCGTTAACGGGCGCCCACAGTCGGCCTGCACCCAGCCCATCGCGGAAGGGATGATGGTAGAGAACGACACGGAGGCGGTGCGCGAGCTGCGCAAGAGCATCGTGGAGATGCTGCTGGTGGAAGGAAACCACTTCTGCATGTTCTGCGAGAAGAGCGGCAACTGCGAGCTGCAGGCACTGGCTTACCGATACGGGATCACGGCTCCGCGTTATCCCTACATGTTCCCGAAGCGCGAGATCGACTGCACGCACGACGATGTCTTTGTGGACCACAATCGTTGCGTGCTCTGCGGCCGCTGTGTACAGACGTCGAAGACGAAAGATGGCAAGAACATCTTCCAGTTTGTGGGTCGGGGGATCCACAAGCGGGTGGGGGTCGATTCGGCGGATGGTCTCGGCGAGACGGAACTGAAGGCGACTGACAAGGCGGTGGATGCGTGCCCGGTGGGTGCGCTGATGCGCAAGCGGGTCGGCTTCAGCAGGCCGGTGGGGCAGCGCGAGTACGACCATGAACCAATCGGCTCCGACATCGAAGCGAAGTCCACCAACTAAGCGTGGGGAAGAGAAGATGAGCAAACCAAAAGTAGCGACGACATCGCTGGCAGGGTGTTTTGGCTGCCACATGTCGATTCTGGATATGGATGAGCGCCTGCTCGCGGTGGCGGATCTGGTGCAGTTTGACAAGTCGCCGATCAACGACATCAAGAGCTTCACGGGCCGCTGCCTGGTGGGGCTGATCGAGGGTGGCTGCTGCAGCGAGGAGAATCTGCACGTCCTGGAGTTGTTCCGTGAACATTGCGACATCCTGATCGCGCTGGGCGACTGCGCCACGATGGGCGGCATCCCCGCGATGCGCAACAATATTCCGCTGGCGGAATGTCTGACGGAGGCGTACCTGGATGGGCCGACGGTTTACAATCCGGACCGGGTTATCCCCAATGATGCCGAGATTCCGCTCATCCTTGACCGGGTCTATCCGTGCCAGGAGATCGTGAAGATCGACTATTTTCTGCCTGGCTGTCCGCCGCCCGCGGAGACAATCTACCAGGCGCTGGTGGCGCTGCTCACCAATCAGCCGCTCGACCTGCCGTACGAACTTGTGAAATACGACTGAGGCCACAGGGAGATAGCCATGAGCGATAAGCGGATCATCATCGAGCCGATCACCCGGGTGGAAGGGCACGGCAAAGTGTCGTTGTACCTGGATGAAGCGAATCACGTCAAGCAGGCGCGATTTCACGTGGTGGAGTTTCGGGGATTCGAGCGATTTGTGCAGGGGCGCCCCTTCTGGGAAGTGCCGGTGCTGGTGCAGCGGCTCTGCGGCATCTGCCCGGTTAGCCACCATCTTTGTGCCGCGAAGGCGATGGATGGTATCGTCGGGGTAAAGCAATTGACGCCGACGGCAGAGAAGATGCGTCGCCTGATGCACTATGGGCAGACGTACCAGTCGCACGCGCTGCACTTCTTCCATCTGGCCTCGCCGGATCTGCTCTTCGGATTCGGTTCGGACCTGAGGGAGCGGAATGTGTTGGGCGTAGCCGCCAAGTTTCCGGATCTGGTGGTGCAAGCGGTGAAGATGCGAGCGTACGGCCAGGAGGTCATCAAGGCGACTGCCGGCAAGCGGATCCATGGAACGGGCGCGATTCCGGGCGGGATCAACAAGAACCTGTCGCTGGCGGAGCGGGATCTTCTCATCAAGGATGTGGAGCAGCATCTGGAGTGGTCTCGCGGGGCGCTCAAGATTGCCAGGGACTACACAGTCGCGAATCTGGCGGAGCTGGCGCCTTTCGGTTCTTTCGAATCGAACCACGGCGGCATTGTGCGGGCAGATGGGACCATGGACCTGTACGATGGCAAGTTCCGCGTCAAGGATGCGGCGGGCAACATGGTTCTGGATCAATGCGACCCGAACGACTATCTTCAGTTCATGGCCGAGGAAGTGAAGCCGTGGTCGTACATGAAGTTCCCCTTCGTCAAGAAGCTGGGGCCGGAGAAGGGGTGGTATCGCGTGGGGCCGCTGGCGCGGATCAACGTCTGCGACCGGATCGACACGCCGGAAGCGGAGGCGGCGCGCCAGGAGTTCATGGCGGTGACCAACGGCAAGCCGAACAATATCACCATGGCCTATCACTGGACGCGGATGATCGAGCTGCTGCACGCCATGGAGAAGATCGCCGAGCTGCTCAATGATAGCGATCTGCAGGGTACCGATCTGGTCGTTAAGGGCGAACGGCAGGAGGAATCGGTAGCGGTTATCGAAGCCCCGCGCGGCACGCTCTGGCATCACTACAAGGTGAACGACCGCGACCAGGTGGTGATGGCCAACCTGATCGTCTCGACGACCCAGAACAACGAGCCGATGAATGCGGCGGTACGCCAGGTGGCAAACTCGCATATCGACGGCAAGGCCGAGATCACGGAAGGGCTACTCAACCACATCGAGGTGGCGATTCGAGCCTACGACCCGTGTCTTTCGTGTGCCACGCATGCGCTTGGGCAGATGCCGCTCAGCGTGGAGCTGATCGATGCGCAGGGGCGGGTGGTGCAGGAGGTAACCAAGCAGTGACCTCGACTGGAGCCAGCATGCTGGTCATGGGGTACGGCAACCCGGGCCGCCTTGACGACGGCCTGGGGCCGGCCTTTGCCGAGAAGGTGCGGCAACTGCACTTGGATCAGGTGGAGACGGAAGCGGATTATCAGTTGACGGTTGAAGATGCCGACTTGATCAGCCGCTACCGGCAGGCAATCTTTGTGGATGCCGCGGTCAGCGGTCGCGAGCCGTTCTACTGCCGTCAACTGAAGGCGGATGCGAGCGGCAGCTTCAGCTCGCATCACGTGGAGCCGGGGCAGGTGCTGCATCTGGCGCGCGAACTGTTTGCGGCGGATGTGGAGGCATACGTGATCGGCATCCGTGGCTACGAGTTCAACGAGTTCGGCGAACGTCTCAGTTCGAAGGCACGGCAGAATCTGGATCAGGCGGTGGCTTTTTTCGAAGGAGCGGTGAAGGCGGGTTGGCCGCCCGAACACCTCGCGGCATGCTTTAGTTAGATCAACGCTGTTGCAGATGGACCAAACAGGAGAAAGTTATGGCAGACACGACAATCATCCTCGCCATTGACGACGATCAGGATATCCTCGACTACTTCACCATGGTGCTCGAGAACGAGGGATACACGGTGCTGACGGCGCCGACTGCGGAAGAAGGGCTGGTAGCATTCAAGGCGAACGACGTGGACCTCGTCTTCGTCGACCTGATGATGGAGGAAGTCGACGCCGGCACGAGCCTCGTGAAGGAGATCAAGGCGCTGGGGAGCAAGGTCCCGATCTACATGGTCACCTCCGTGGGTGATTCCTTCAACATGAACGCTGACTACAGTCAGTTGGGTCTGAAGGGGATCCTGCAGAAACCGGTGGATCCGAAAAACCTGCTCAAGCTTGTAAAACGCGCGCTTGACTGATATAGTCAACTTCACGCAGAAAGGAGCAGGATATTGGCCAATACGACCGGAAAGCGTCAGCAGCCGCTGAGGCACACGTTTCTCGAACGCCTCATGCATTACTATCATGCCCTCCAGTCTCTTTCCGGTGAAACGGGAAGCGAGTGGGTGGCGAGTGTCGAAATTGCGCGGCAACTCAATCTGGACGACAGCCAGGTCCGTCGTGACTTGGGGCGCGTGGGATTGCGCGGTCATCCGCGCATGGGCTTTCGCTCGGCGGAGGTCGGCGAGGTGATCCGCGAAGTGATGGGCTTGGACCATTCGTGGTCAGCGGTGATGGTTGGCGTAGGACGACTGGGCAGTGCCTTGGCATCCTATGGCGGCTTTGCTCCCTATGGGTTGACGGTGGTGGGGCTCTTTGACGTTGACGATAGCAAGGCGGGCACCGTCGTGGCTGGCGAGAAGGTTCTCCCGCTCTCGGAGATGTCAGCCTTCCTGGCGACGCATCCCGTGGATATCGGGGTGATCACGGTGCCGGCGACCGGCGCACAACAGGCGGCGGATATTCTTGTGGCCGGCGGTGTCCGAGCCCTGTGGAATTTCGCGCCGGTGAATGTGGTAGTGCCGCCGGACATCTTCGTCCGTCGGGAGCACATCTCAGTCGGGCTTGGCGAGTTGACCTATTCGTTGAGCCATCGCGGCTGATCGAGCCACCCGGTCAGGAAGTCACGTGACTGACGCAGCCATCCGCCAGAGCCGCGCTTTTTCCTGACTGTTGAAAAGCTTGAAGCGGGGACTGCCCTTGTCAGAAGAAGCGCTTTGTCGCGGGCATGCGAAGGTTTCGCCGCGGCCAAGACTGAAGCAAGGCGGACGCGAACCCCGATTTGTTCCTTGGGGCGAGATCTCTCTTCGATCTCATGCGTCGAACGTCAGTTCTGACAGGCTGATGCAGCGAATGCCGACTTTGCGAAGATCATATATGTTCGCCGCCGCCACCTCAGGGGTTGCTGCCGACGTTCCCTCGAGTACGACCGCGGTATCATAGCCATGGGAAAGGGAATCGAAGGCCGTGGCTCGAATGCAGTTGGGATATTGTGTGCCGCAGATCACAACCCTCTCGATTCGAAGACGTCTCAAGATCAGATCCAGCTCCGTTGCAAAAAATGCTGAGAAGCGCGCTTTGATGATGACATACTCATCTTCGGCAGGCTGAAGCTCATCGACAATCTGAGCGCCATGGGTACCGGGAACGATGTACGTTGGCCCAGCCATGAAGGCTTCCCTTCGCGTAATCTCGATATCGCTTCCGTCTGCGCGATAGCTCCTAATAACATGAAAGACAGGGAGCTTCCTTTCGCGAAAGATGGTCAGAATTCTGCAAATTGCCGGGATTGTCTCGCAGGCATTCGGAATGTGGGCCGACCCTGAAGGCAGAACGAAGTCGTTCTGCATGTCGATGATAAGCAACGCGGTATTCATGGCTCTGTCCCCGGGTGCAGATTTTCAGTTTACACGGTTTCCAGGATTCACCTGCTGTTGCTGGCGGCTATCAGCGGCGCGAGCGAAGATCTCGTCGCGGCTGATGCCGGCTGCTGCATAGAGCGCAAAGATGTTGTCGAGCGGCGTTTCCGGCGGCACCGTATGCGAGGCGGCGAGTATGTAGCCACCTCCGTTCGCCGTCATCGCCTCGAGCAGACGCGACGTCTCGGCGTACACCTCCTCGGCGCTGCCGTTGGGCAGCAGGTGCTGCGTGTCCACGCCACCCATGAAGGCAAGGTCGCGACCATATTCGCGCTTCAGCTCGACTGGATCCATGCCGGGGCATATGCCTTGGATCGGATTGAGGACGTCGAGGCCAATCTCAATCAGATCCGGGATGATACGCCGGATCGCACCACAGGAGTGGTAGGCCACGACCAGCCCATGCGCCTTTCCCACCGCGAAGATGCGCGCCAAGTGTGGGCGGATGTGCTGGCGCCAGCACGCGAGGCTCATCATCAGGTCACGCTGACTTCCCACATCATCTCCCGTCCACAGCCAGTCGAGCGGGAACTGCCGGCAGGCAGCCTCCGCCAGCTTCAGCGAGAACTCGCATGCCTTCTGGTACAGAGACTGGGCCATGTCAGGCGAAGCCGCCAGATCCATCCACGCATTCTCCATGCCGCGCAGCCGGCAAATCATCTCGAAAAGGCACGGCGACACATCGCAACCCAGAAAGTAGCCGCCGGCACTCTCCACCAGCCGCTCCATCGGCGCCATCAGCTCCGGCAGGCAATCCGCTGGGAAGCGATAATCCAGCACCTCCGCATCACTCTTGCCGCGTAAAGGTTCGTTGCGAATCTGGTTAAAGCCACCCTCCTTCACCCACTCGATGCCCCAGGCATCGGTAAAGCTGTCGCCATTGTTCTGCAGGACGACACCCTCCATGGCAGAGTTATTGCCGACCCAGGCCTGCCGAATGTCATCGCCAAGGGCATCGGTAACGTGAGCCGGGGGTATCTCCAGCAGCTCGCCGAGTCTGCGCAGAGTGTCCGGCTGATACCACATCCAGATTGGTACGCGATCGACGGGCTGCCGCCTGAGGGCAGCATGGACGCGTGCGTCAGCTTGCATCGTTGGCATTCTCCGTACTATGGTGTTCGCGGATCACAATGAGTAGGATCCTACAGAGCACTCCGTCCGACCCCGTCCGACCCCCGTCCCCCCATCGCCCAAAGCCCCGAGCTGGTCGCCTCCACACTACGGCTCGCCAGCCAGGATGCGCCTTGCGTTATCGTGGAAGATGTCGCGGCGGTCGGCCATGGTCAGGCCGGCGGCGTCGGCGGCGACTCGGAAGGCGCGCAGCTCCTCGTAGATGAACCAGGTGAGTTGGTCGGCATCCTCGGGGGAGACTTCGGCCATGTTGGGGTCGTTGGAGACATCGCCGTAGAGTCGGGGAGGGACGAGGTTGAGGTAGCGGCCGTCGCGCTCGATGCGGCGCATGCGCATGCGGGTGATCGGAAGATCCGAGCCAAAGAGGACCCGCTTGGGCCCGACCGCGTCGAGCAGCTGGCCGAAAACGCCGGCATTGGTGTTGGCGCTGAAGTCGAAGAGCATGCGCTCCGTCGGCGCAAGGATGCGGAAGGCGTCGCCGACATCCTCGGCGCAATAGGCGCGGCCGACGTGGGCGATGATCACCTTGACCCGCGGGTAGCGCTGCTCGATCTCGAGCATCTGATGCAGATTGACGGGATCGCGGAGGCGGGCATGGCGGGGGATGTGGAGCATGACGACCCAGCCATGGCGATCGAGAACGTCGAGCTGATGGTGGGGGAGAAAGTCGAAGATGCGGAGTTCGTCGACCGGCAGATAGGCGGGGCTGTGGTTGAGGTAGACTTTGGCGCCGCGGAAGCCGCCATCCAGAATCTTCTGCTCGAAGGTCTCGGCACTCCACTGAGGATGAGCAAAGAGGAGACCTTCGTAATTGTCATGCTCGCGAACGACCTTGGCGACATAGTCGTTGAGCGGATCGAAGGGATCGCCGGGGCGCACCATGGAGAAGATGAGGGCACCGCATTCCTTGCCGGGAAAGAAGAGGCGGTAGCTCTCCAGAAGATGCTCGATCGGATTCTCGGCGGCCACGAGATGCGGCCAGGAGACCGTGCGCTTGTCCGACTCCTGCTGCGTTTGCAGAGAACGGAGCCAGCAGTGGACATGGACATCGAAGAGTTGATCCGGCAGCCAATCGCGAAGCTCTTCCTCGTAGCAGCGGCGGTCGACAGCTTTGACGTCGAAAAGAGGTGGCATGATCATCCCTGGTTGGATGTGGCAGGTATCAGCTCGAGGGTGAGTCCCTGATCGGCCAACTCGGCGTGGGGGATGATCGCGCTCAGCTGGACGGTGAGCGGTTGGCCGGCTTGGCAGGCAATGCAGATGCAGGCCTGCTCCTGGGGCCGGTCGCTTTCGGGAAAGATGAATGGCACGCTCCGGTCCCCGACGGTAAGGACAAAACCTGCTACCTTACCCCCTGACGAGCGGCGCGCGACAAGCTGCCAGGTGCCGGCAGCGGAAGGCCAGAGGAGCCATTCGCGGGTGGCGACGTACTTGCGCAGGCTGTAGTAGTCGTTGCCGACGATGCGGTGCCAGGCCAGGTTGGCCGCCGCCGGCAGGGAGGCGGAGTGGCCGCTGCTGAGGCGGATGGCCTTCTCCGGAATGAAGGGATGATCGCCATCGTGCGCAACGGTGACCACCGTCAGGTTCGGATCGACGGCATGGCCGGGTAACGTGATGACAACCGAACCGTCACTTACGGCGCAGTCGAGGGTGGTGCTGGCCACGCGCGCGGTGGGGCAGGATGTCACCCATCCAGGAATGCGGAGGAGGCCATCCGTGGGTGGGGCCGTGACAAAGAGATGGATGTGTCCAGGCGTGCGCGTTGCGTAACCATACTCGAGATTGAGGTGGGGGAGGGGAGTCGAGTGGAAGATGGCCCGCTTGTTGGCCTTCACCCAGCGGCCGATGCCGCGCAGGACGTCGGCATCGAAGTCGACAATGGATCCATCGCCTCTCGGGCCGATGTTGAGAAGGTAGTTGCCCCCTCTCGCGACGACCATCGCCAGCTCGCGAATCTTCTCCCGCACCTTGCCTTCCACATCCTCACGCTCTTGCCAGGAGCGGTAGCCCCAGGTATCGTGGAAGATGCTGGAGGACGATTCCCATGGGCCTTCCACCCAGATCTCGGGGACCTCGTTGTCCCCGCACTCCATGAAGTCGTCCTGTCCATTCCAGATACGGCCGCTGACCATGCACTCGGGCTGGAGTTCGTGCACAAGGTCGGCAAATGCCTGGCTCTGCTCGAGGGTGGGCTTGCCCATGTCGAACCAGATTTCACAGAGCGGCCCGTAGCCCGTGAGCAGCTCGCGGAGCTGCCCGGCGGTGTAGGCTTCGAGGGCCGGCGAGACAGCATCCGAGTTGTGGTTGCTCATGGGCAAGGCACCGGGATAGTGCCAGTCGATGAGCGAATAATAGAGGCCGAGGTGGAGCTTCCGGCGTACGCATGCATCGGCAAGAAGACGCGTGACGTCTCTGCCCGCTGGAGTGGCATCGACCACGTTGAAGTCGGAGAGTCGGGTGTGCCAGAGGTTGAAGCCATCGTGGTGCTTGGCGGTCAGAACCACGTAGTTCATGCCGGCCGCTTCGGCCAGCTCCGTGATGTAGTCGGGATCCCATTCGTTGGCGGTGAAGCCCTCCGTGAGCGATTCGTACTCCGGCCATGGAATCCTGGCACGGTGCATGATCTGCTCGTTGTAGCCGGGGATCTTTTCGTCTTTCCAGACGCCGCCCGCCACGGAGTAGAGCCCCCAGTGCATCATAAGTCCGAACTTCAGGTCGCGCCAGCGGCCGACATGCTCAGCTTCGGCGTGCAGGGGCGACTTCGGGATACTGTCCGACATAGCGATTCCTTCAGAGGGAGTAATCCACGTTCAGCTTCTCAAAATGCGAGAGGGCCGATTCTTCGGCGGCGAGGCAGACGCAATGGGTGCGCCAGGCGTCTTCGGCATCCTGAACGTGGGGCCTCCCTTCGGCACAGGCCTGCAGGAACGCAAGACGATTCGCTTCGATATTGTGGTGCGACTTGCTGTCCAACTGCTCGATGCGATCCAGCTCGATCCTGACCCCATTGCTGCCGGGCGGGAACTGGATGTTCTTGACGATGAGCAGGCGGTTCGTAATGCAGTTGAACCTCAGTGCGCCCTTGTCCCCATAGATGACGAAGTTCATGTCGTGCCCAAGCTCGTCATACTGGTCCATGGCGGCAGTATGAACGCTGAGCTTGTGGGAGGTGGCGATCGTCCCTATCGCGCCGCTCTCGAAGAAGAAGAACGAGTACATGTTGTCGGGCATGGTCTCCGGATACTGCGACATCGTGTTCTGCATGCGGAAGCTTTGGACGTGGGTAATCTCACCCAGGAGGAACCTGAAGATGTCGACTTCGTGGCACGGCTCCATGAAATACAGGCCGCCACTTCTCGCCGGGTCCGTGCGCCAGATGCCGTTCCCTTGCGCCAACCAGCCCCCCCGGTGGTGAATGAATTCGATGCCGCGGATCGTGCCGAGTTCACCGCCGTCGAGGATCTCCTTGAGGCGTATCGGGCCAAGAGATACGCGCATCTCGAAATCGATCGCAAGTTGTTTGCCGCTTGCTCGCTGCGCCAGGAGCATGCGGTTCATCTCGTCGCGGTTGATGCCCATCGGCTTCTCACAGAAGACATGCTTGCCCGCGCCCATGAAGGCCTCCACCATCTCGCAGTGAAGCCAGTTCGGGCTGGAGATGATGACGACATCCACCGCGGGATCCGCCGCCAATTGCCGATAGTCCGTCACCCCCTTGACCTCTGGATGTGCCGCGACGAACGACTTCACCTTCTCTTCGTTGATATCGCAGACCGCATAGGGCGTGCTGAAATCGGTCTTATCGTATGAAAACCAGCCAATATAGGCGACGTTGAGCTTGTGCATGATACCTCGAGTTTACTGATCCTGAATGAGGGAAAGGGTTAGTATAACGACCGGGACGGAATAATCAACAAGTGGAGAAAGGTGTGGGATCGCGGGAACCTACAGATAGGGATCCAACTCGGGCGCGACACGATCGAGCTTCTTTCGCTTGAGCCGCCAGTCTGCTTGCCGTTCGTAGTTGGCGATGACCTGAGCATGATTCGTGAGGCGCTCGATGGTGCTGAGGTACTCATTGACCAGGAGACCGCGGAGGGCGGGGATGGTATGGGCGGCGATCTGCTTCTGGTAAGACTCGTTGACATCGGCGATGTCATCGAGAAGGAGCCGCCTGGCCTCGACGATCTGCTCAGGGATATCACCGCTCCTGGCGTTCTCGGGATGAAAGGATTCGCGGAGCAGGTAGAGCATCTTTTCCACCTGGTAGAGGAGAGGCCGGATGTTGGCGTTGGCTTCCTCATCGAGAGCGTCCGCATGAATACGGTGGCGCTTGGCGGAAATATCGCAGAGAGCATCGAGATGGTCATGTATGCGTTCGATATGCGTGATCACCTGCTGAAGATTCTCGATAAAAAGGGTCTGCCGCCGCGACAGGTACCGGCGCGTCATGTCGAGCAGGTAGAGCCGCGTCTCAATCTTCACCTCGTCAACGATCTGTTCATTGAGGCGAATTTGCTTGACCTTGGTCCTGTCATGGCGCTTGAAGATGTCGCGGTTGAGGACGAGGCTCTGCTGGCAGATGCCGCTGACACGCCGCAGCTCGCTGAGTACCGCGGAAATGGCGCTTTCCGGCCTGGCCAGGAGTTCGCGGTCGAGATAACTGGGTTCGGGGGCTGGCGTTGCGGAGCGAAAGAGCCGCTCGACGAGGCGGGTGAACTGCCGGGTGATCGGGAGCAGCACCAGGGTGCCCAGAATCATCACGGTGGTGTGCAGATTGGCTGCCTGGCGGGTGAGGTCGGTACTCAGCCATTGCATGAACGGGATCAGCAGCGGCGCCGCGAGGATGGCGACGGTGACATTGACGATGTTGAAGGAGAGATGGGCCAGCGCACAGCGCCTGGCGTTGATGTTCGTGCCGGTGCTGGCGAGGATCGCCGTGATGCAGGTGCCGATATGAGCACCGAGCACGATCGGGTAGACCTGCGTGAGGTTGGTCAGCACCCCGGAACCGATCAACGCAAAGGCCATCCCGATCATGGCGCCGCTGCTTTGAATGATGCCCGTGAAGAGCGCGGCCAGACCGACGCCGGCCACCATGCCGATGAAGGTGGTGCCGTCGATATGAGCCAGATAAGGAAGCAGCAGCTCGCGATGGGGCGCGATCGCCCCGCTCATGACGTTCATGCCGAGAAAGAGTATCCCGAAGCCCAGCAGGCCGGTGCCCGCATGCTTGAGCACCTGCCGCGGAGCCGCAATCCGCAGAAGAAAGCCCAGCGCAATCAACATATACGCGTAGTCGCCCAGGCGGATGGAGATGAGCTGCATCGACAGGCTGGTGCCGATGTTGGCGCCAAAAATAAGCGGAACCGACTGCATGAGCGTCATCAGGCCGGCATTGATAAAGCCGACGTACATCACCGTGGCGCCGGAGCTGTGCATGAGCAGACCTAGCAAGGTTCCGATGCCGACACCGAAGAAGCGGTTGCGCGTCGAGCGCCCTATGATCGTGCGCAGGCTGTTACCGGCGGCCTGACGAAGTCCATCGGTCATCAGGCTGAGGCCGAAGATGAAGAGGGCCAGCCCACCGAAAACCTCAAATATCACCATGAACATGTGGGGATCCCCTGTTACAGGCCCTGAATGTAGCATCTCCTGTTGGCGTAAGAAAGCAGGAGTCTCCCAAACATGCTGAAAGCGCCTGATGTAACAAAGGATGCCGGCCCGCCTGCCATGCGGTAAACAAGCGAGCCGGCATCATCTCGGGGGATGTCTCCTTGGGAAGGATGCCGGCCCGCCTGCCATGCGGTAAACAAGCGAGCCGGCATCATCTCGGGGGGATGTCTCCTTGGGAAGGATGCCGGCCCGCCTGCCATGCGGTGAACAAGCGAGCCGGCATCATCTCGGGGGGATGTTCAGAATTGTTCCTTCGACAAGACACTGGTCGAAACGTTCGAAGCCGGTGCGGTCGGGGTGGACATGTTGCGGTTGCGACGGGAGGCATTGCTGTCGGGGTACCATTCCCACCGATGATTGCTGACAATATGGAGGACATCGTCGGGCAGGTAATGAACGAGTGAATTGACGACCTCCGCCAGCGTTTCCGCCTTCAGCGCGTGGCTCGCCACCGACTGAGCCTGCTGCATCGAGATGCGGGAAAGGGCACGCCGGACCTCCCGCACTCGCAGCGGACTGATGGAGAGGCGACGGAGACCGAGACCCACGAATAGAGTGGCGAGAATGGGATCGCCGGCGGCTTCTCCGCACAGACTCAGCGGGCAGTTGCTCTCGCGTGCCATGTCGATGATGTGCGAAACAACCTTCAGCAGGCGCGGTTCCATCAGCCAGCGGCGCGCGTCGTGAAGCGTGGCGCCAGTGCGATCGACGCCCAGCAGCTGACTTGCCAGGTCGTTGCTGCCGATGCTGAGGAAGTCAACACGGCGGATGATCTCCGGCAGTTGCTCGACTGCCGGCAGCGTTTCGATCATCGCGCCGATCATCGGCAACGAATCGAGGCCGATCCGTTCCGCGATACGCTCCAGCCGCATCAGATAGTTGTCCAACTGGGAGACGCTCTCGATCATCGGAAACATGATCGCGACGTTGCCACAGGAGCGATAGCAGCGAAGAAGCGCCAGCAATTGCTCGTTGAAGAGGCAGCTGCGTTCGCTTTCCACCAGTTGAGACGAACGGTTGCCCCAGAAAACCGGCCATTTCTCGCGGCTGAAGTCGAACGTTCGGATAACGGTTTCGTCCGGGGCGGTGGCGATGGCCGCTCGCGAATAATCCCGCGTCTGCTGGGCGAGATTGGGGGGCATCAGCGAATGCAGATAGAAGAATTCGGTACGATAGAGGCCAATCCCCTGCAGCTTCTGAGACTTGAGCAGGGGCAGGTCGTCGATCCTGTTGACATTTCCCAGGAGACAGATTTGGCTGAGGAGGCCGTCATCGCGGTCGGGCAACTCCCCATGATCGTCGCAATCCGTGGCTGCCAACGCAACCGGATGCTCCTTTTGGCCGTCCGACAGCCGCTCGATCTGGCCCGTAAAGCCATCCACCCTCAGCGTCTCCCCACTCTCCACTTCACTGCAGATATCCGTGGCGCCGACGACCGCGGGAACCCCCCAGCTTCGGGCGATGATAGTCACGTGCGAGGTGGGCGAACCTTCTTCGGTAACCACCGCTTTGACACGATCCTGAGCCAGCGCGATCATCTGGCAGGGAAGCAGGTCGCGGGCGACCAGAATGCAGTCGGCGGGGACCTCCAGTGTCTCACTGGAACTGGCCTTTCCATTCAGATGGCTGATGAGGCGCTCGCGAATATCCTCAAAGTCGGTCTGGCGGGCGCGCCAGAATGCAGTCGCCGTGCAGGTGACGTTGATCACTGCCTGCACGGCCTCGTTGACCGCACGCTGGGCAGGAAACAGCTGATTGCAGATGCGCTGCTGAATGCTCTTGCGCAGCGAACTGTCCTGGAGAAGCATCTCATGAGCAGAAAGAATATCGTGGGTGACACACCCGAGATCGTTGTTGTCGGCGATCTCGCGCAGCGCACGCAGTTCGGCGATGGCATCTTCAAACGCCAGTTCGAGACGTTGAAGCTCCGCGGGGATCTGTGCAGGGGCGATATGCGAAAGGGGATCCAGTTCCTCTTTGAGTGTGGGCAGAGAAAAAACCTTTCCGGACGCTATGCCTGGAGATACCGCCACGCCGCGAATGCGCAGCGTACCGGGCTTTGGAGCTTCTTGCATGATGATGTCTTCCAAGTGGAGCGTTTTCAAGCGTTCGTTCCTTGGCCATGCGCACGACCTCTGACCTGCCCAAGAGCCAGGGACCGCGGCATCACCCGTTGTTATGTAGCATCTGAACTCTTCCCAACAGACCCGATCCGGACACACGCTGTCAGAAGGATCGGCGGCTTGTTACATCTTTACAATACGACGCCATCTCGAAACGTGTTTGTCGCAACACGCCATAACCGCGTCGGAAGCACATAGTTAATCCTGTAAGCCTTCGTCCTACATACGCTCAAACCCGCGAAAAGACGAAGAAAAAAACCGACGCAAGCCCGTATCGCGGGTTGCCGTCAGACCAGGTTATGGCGGTGCGCGTAGGCCGTCAACTCGGCGTTGTTCTGCATGTTCATCTTCTGAAGCATGCGCGAGCGATAGGTGCTGATCGTCTTTACACTCAACAGCAGTTTGTCGGCGATCTGACTGACGCTCATTCCTGAGGCGATCAGCCGCAGGACTTCGTATTCACGGTCGGAGAGCTGCTCGTGGGGAACCCCGTTGGCGCCCTGCTCCACATGTACCGCCAGCTCCTCTGCCAGCTCCGGGCTGACGTAACGCTTGCCGGTGAGAACACGGTTCACCGCCAGCAGTACTTCATCGGGTTCGCTCGACTTGGTGACGTAGCCGGATGCGCCACTGCGCAGGACGCGCACACCATAGTCTTTCTCCGCATGCATGCTGAGCACGAGAACCCGTTGCTGTGCATTGCGTGCCTTGATCTCCTTGAGCACATCCAGACCGCTGCGGCCAGGCAGCGCGATGTCCAGAAGAATCAGGCTCCACGCCTTGCTCATGATGAGCGAATGCGCCTTGCTGGCAGAGTCCGCCTCCCCGAATACCGCATTGGGATAGGCGTCCGCAAGGAGCGCTTTCAGCCCTTTGCGGAAGATCACATGATCGTCGATAATTAGTATTCGAGGGGCTTGCATACGTATCTAACCCCTGCCACAGCTGTCACTACTGCTCTGCATCGCTCACTTCCTGTCCAAGACGTGTCAGGGTCTCTACTATTCTCTCCGGCGCATCATCGAATGAGATGACCTCAGAGGCGCCGACCTGCTTGAATCGTCGCATCTGCTCCGGATCGCCGTCCCCAACAAGCACAATCGTGTATAACCGCATGTTTCTCAATGACAATGTGCCGACAAAATCGAAAATGTCAACTCCAGATAGCTGTTCATCGATGAGAATCGCCGCATGCCCACCTTCCCGCAGGCAGCCAAGCGCCTGCTCCGCGGTCGTGCAAACGCAGATGAGTTGACAGCACGTCACTTCGGCCACGAACCGCTCCAGAAGGTGCCGCAGCAGAGGCCTTGCGCTGACGATGACGACCTTTGCTTCCTTGTGAAGCTTCGCCGCATCCTCGCTGCCGACAGGCTCCTTTTTCACGTCCAAACCACTCTGAGCCGAGGTCGTAGGGACGTACAGATGAATCCGCGCCCCGCGACCCACCTGCGCATCGAGCACCATCTTCCCACCCAGGGCCGTGAGCCGCTCCCGGATGCTGAACAAGCCGAAACCGCCGCCGCCCTGGTCAATCTGAGCAGGGTCGAAGCCTCTTCCTGTATCCGTCACGCAAACGTGCAACTGACCGGCTCCACCTTCCAGCACAACTTCCGCCTGCGAGACATCCGCATACTTGACGATGTTGAAAAGCAACTCTCGCACCGCCTCGAAGAGGAAAGCCTTGAGGTGATCCTGCTCCGGTTCGGCCTCCTCACGCAGGTTCAGCACCAACTGCAGGTCGTACTGCTTCGAAAAAGCTTCCGCCAACCATTCCAGCGCTGCCTTCAGACCACGCTCATACAGCACTGGCGGCCGAAGCTGCTTGCTCAGGTTCTGGGCCACCTGCATCGCTTCATCCAGGATTCGACCAGCTTCCCGGATGCCGCTCACCAGCTTCTCCGCATCTCGCTGGCCGCGCAATCTGGCGATGCTCATCTTGGCGGCTGCCAGAAGCTGCTGCAAATCGTCATGAATGATGTGCGCCATTCGGCGCCGCTCGCGCTGCTCCGTTTCCGTCAAGGCCGCCGCAAGCAGCCGCAGTTGCTGCGACTGACGGGCGAGATCCTCCGTGCGCCTCGCCACGCGGCGCTCCATCTCTTCCCCATGACGGCGAATGCACTCCTGAGTCTGCAACTGCGCGGTGATGTCCAGAGCCATGGACGCGATCAGTTGCTGGCCATCGTGCAGCGGCAGCGGCGGCGTACAGCGGAGAATCCAGTTGCGGTACTTCCCGTCGCGCGTGCGCACGGTGATCTCCTGTTCGGCAATCTCCTGCGATGCCGTCAATTGCTTCAGTTCATCCCGCAGGAGTGCCAGCGCGGCTTCCTCATCGAGCTCCAGAGCCATGCTCATCCACGCCTGTTTGGTCGGAATGTCCTCCAGCCGATACCCCGTGATGCGCGTGAAGGCTTTGTTGATCGCCTGGATCTTGCCGTCCGCCGCGGTCCACAGGAGGATGGGGATTGGCGCATTCGCGAAGATCTGGTGCAACTGGCTTTCGCAATCACTCCACACCAGCCCCTCGGCATTCTCGTTGCCGGAGCGACCATCTGGAGACATTGCGCCTGAAATGCCTTCATGGCAAGGGTGAAGTGACATGGTCGGTAGTTCCAAAGAGCTTATTTATGCCTGCGACATGTGTCCCGACATCTCTCCCCCACGTACCAACATACATCATATTGACAACACATATAGGATATAGAGCAACAAAGCCTCCAAATCGGGCTTCGCTTCGATCTCGGCGGACCGACCCGATGATCCGAAACCAGCCGCGCTTTATGCCCATATTCTGCCTCAGCAGCTCCCTTGGCACCGCGCCATCCGCCTTTCCTTTCCTCCCATCATTGACAAAACGCATCATGTCGATCTATTTGTACAGACATTTGTTGGAGTCGATCCGTCCACAGGAAAATCTTTGCAGGTCTGGACGCATGGGGAGAGCGGAATGAGCGAGATCGAGAACGCCAAAGCTGGGCCACGCCCAACCGTCCAACTTGCGCTGATTGTCGGCACCGCTATCGTCATCGGGATGTTTCTGGGGATCGGCACCTTCACCTTTGGCTATGCCAAGGGGTTGAGCTACTTGAGTAGCGACCCGCAGGCCTGTGCCAACTGCCATATCATGCAGGACTATTACGATACCTGGCAGAAGGCGAGCCATCATCACGTCGCCGTTTGTGTCGACTGCCACCTGCCGCACGATTTTGTGGGCAAGTACATCGCCAAAATGGACAATGGCTTCTTTCACTCGCTCGCCTTTACTCTGGACAATTTTCACGAGCCTATCCAGATCAAGGCACGAAACCGGCGAATTACCCAGGAAAACTGCATTGCATGCCACAAGGATGTCGTTCATCAAATGCTGCCGGAGTCGCCCGACGCCGAAATGCTGATGTGTATACACTGCCATGACGATGTGGGACATGGCCCACAGAAATAATTTCCCAATCCCCAGTTCAAGGAGTCAACCTGATGATGGATCCTGCCGAGAGCCGTGACAACTCCACTCAACCGTCCGCCCCCGCGGCCAAACCTCGAAACCGCTTTCTCCTCCTTGCCTCGTTAATGGTACTGGTAGCCATCGCCACCTTCGGCGTCGTCGCCCTCCTCATCAATATCTTCGGCCGCAAGCAGGAAGCCCGAACCCCTTTTGTGCGACTTGTCGAGGTTAACGAGACCACCACCGATCCCAATCCGTGGGGCATCAACTGGCCACGGCAGTTCGACGGCTACCAGCGCACCGCCGATACAGCCCGTTATTACGGTGGGTCCAGCGCCATGTCCGCCCAGAAGCTCGAGGAACAGCCATGGCTCAAGCGCCTCTATTCCGGCTATGCGTTCTCCATTGACTACCGCGAGGCGCGAGGCCATGCCTACATGCTCTCCGACCAACTCGAGACCAAACGGGTGACCGAGCGTTCGCAGCCCGGCGCCTGCCTCCATTGTCATTCCAGCATCATCCCCACCTATCGCCGACTCGGCCTGGAGGCAATGGGAGAGCCCGCCGATGCCGAAGCTCTGGCTACGGATTTCAACTGGGAAGCGGTACTGAAAGGGTTCGAGATGATCAGTACCATTCCCTATGCCGACGCACACGCCGAGCTCTCGAAGACGCCGGATGGTACCGGCGAGCCGAATCCACATCCCGTGAGCTGTGTCGATTGCCATGATCCAGCTACCATGAAGACACGGGTGACGCGACCCGGCTTCATCCGCGGCATCGCGGCCTTTGCCGAAGGCACTGCCCGTGCACCTCACCTCCCCAGCGTCGAGAACTGGCGGGCCGGAGGCCGCGGCAAGCCGTATGATCCCAACGTCGACGCTTCACGCCAGGAAATGCGCTCCTTTGTCTGTGCTCAATGCCACGTCGAGTACTATTGCGGCCCCAAGGAGACCCTCTTCTTCCCCTGGCAGAATGGCTTGAAGGTCGAGCAGATCGAGAAAACGTACAACGAGCACACCTTCCCCGACGGAACCCCTTTCTACGACTGGGAGCACGGCGAAACGGGAGCCAAGGTCTACAAGGCTCAGCACCCGGAGTTCGAATTGTGGAGCCAGGGAGTTCACGCCCGCAGTGGCGTTGGCTGCGCCGACTGTCACATGCCCTACGAACGCCAGGGCGCCATGAAGGTCAGCAGCCATTGGGTGCGCAGCCCGCTCCTCAACATCAACAACGCCTGCCAGACCTGCCACAATGTGCCCGAAGAGGAATTGCTGGACAAAGTCACCACCATCCAGAACCGCACCATCGACATGATCGACCGTGCCTCCGCGGCCATGACCGCCATGCTCGACGACATTCGCGCCGCCCAGGCTGCCGGTGCGACGGAAGAGCAGATGGCTCCCATCCTGGAACTGCAGAGGAAATCCATGTGGCGTCTCGACTTCATCAGCAGCGAGAACTCCCGCGGCTTTCATGCTGACCAGGAGGCCGCGCGCATTCTCGCGGAATCCATCGACTATTCGCGCCAGGCACAGGTACAGGCTCTCTCCCTGCGCGCTGCCGCCGCCCCCGAGTCCCAGCGTCCCGCCGAACCCGTGCATGGAGTAACCCCCAGCGACGAAGTCCCCACCGGCCAGTAGCACCCGACAACGATAAGGCGGCCTCCGAGCGGCAATTCCTGAATTGCCGTCCACTGTGTCCGCTGTGTCCGCTGTGTCCACTTCGTCCACTTCGTCCACTTCGTCCACTTCGTCTTCTTTCGCCCCCCAGCCCCAACGGGGCTGCGTCCCATAGCCCAGGGTTGCCCTCCAGGCTACCCTGGGTATTCTGTCCGCCCACGCATCAACCCTGAAAGGGTTGCGTCCACGGCTCAGCAGATACTTCTCGCCTCAACTCCTCTGCTCCGACTCCGTCCGACTACCTCTCTCCAGCCTAAGGTTGCGGAAAACGGCGCTGGTGGCGGAAGTCGGCAGGCGTGATGCCGGTGATCTTCTTGAAGGTGCGCGAGAAGTGGAACGCGTCGGTATAGCCGAGCAGCTCCGCCACCCGCGCCAGGGTGCTGTCGCTGTTCCACAGCAGATTGAGGGCGCGCTCGATCCGGCGCTGGTGGATGTAGCGCAGGGGTGGGGCGCCGAAGTGACGCGAGAAGAGGGCCGAGAAATAGGTCGGCTCCAAGTGCGCCAGGTCAGCCAGACGCGCCAGGGGAATGGATTCCGCCAGATGCTCATCGATATAGGTCAGGACCCGTTGAAAGCGCAGCACCTGCTGGCGGCGTTCCGGATCGGCCGTAGCCACAAATGGCGCGAGCAGCTGCAGCATGAGCCCGGTGCACTGCAACTGCCGATGGCTGCCGCTCTCGCCGTGCAGGGCGATCAGGCGCTGAAAAAGCTCCGCATGCCACGGCGCATCCTCGCTTGCCACCTGGTAGTCGCATGCCAGATACTGGAAGAGGTCGATGCCATTGCGTAGGCGGGCGTTGAAGTGCGTCCACTGAATATGCAGCGGCTTCTCGCAGGCATAGGTGAGGGGTGTCAGCGAGGGAATGATGTAGAGGCTGTCCGCCTCCAGCGCGTAACGCCGGTCGTGATGATAGAGGTAGCCCCGGCCGCTTCGAACGTGATACAGGCGTGCAAAAGGTTGGCGGCTGTCGCTGGCCCGCCACGTTCGCAAAAGCGGGCGCTGGTCGGCCACATGTATATCGACATGCAGGTTGTTCAGCAGCGGATCCATCGTCTCTCCCAGGGCTGGATCCAAAGACTATACATGGAATACTCAAAAGCGTCCATGGTGAAGTGTACCGATGCCCCGTACATTATGTACATAGTCGCGTCATTACGCTTTCATTCACTCTCAGGAGACTCACCCATGTCCGAGCATACTGATGCACATCCCGATCTCAGCCGCGAACTGACCTTTCGCGCCGTCACCAACGAACAGCCCCGCAAGCTGACCCGCCGGCAGATCGACCAGTACAACGCCAAAGGGTATATCTTCCCCCTGCGCCTCTTCAATGACGACGAGGCCCGCCGCCACCGCGAATACTTTGACCAGTTGATGAACAAGGCTGCCGCCGCCGGCTACAACAGCTACTCGATCAACGGCTGGCAACTGCACTGCGAGGCCCTGTACGATCTGTGCATCGAGCCGCGCATCCTTGACTATGTGCAGGACCTGCTGGGCGAGAATCTCGTCTGCTGGGGAACCCACTTCTTCTGCAAGGAACCCGGCGACACGAAGCGGGTCAGCTGGCATCAGGATGCCTCGTACTGGCCCCTCACCCCGAGTCGCACCGTCACCGTATGGCTCGCCATCGACGACGTGGACGAGGAGAATGGCGCGATGAAACTGGTACCACGTTCGCATCTGCATGGGCAGATTGCCTTTGCGGACAGCGATGCCAGCGAGCAGAACGTCCTCTTTCAATCGGTACACAACCCGCTTCAGTATGGGGATGAGCCTGTCTCCGTCAACCTGAAGGCGGGAGAGATTTCCCTGCATTCCGATTTGCTGCTTCACGGCAGCGAGCCGAATCCATCCACCCGCCGGCGCTGCGGACTGACCATGCGCTTTGTGCCGCCCGAGGTGCAGCCATTGAAGGGATGGGGCAGGAACGCTATTCTTGCTCGCGGCATGGATCCGTATGGCCATTGGACGGCGAATCCGCGTCCGGTCGGTGAGCGGATTCCCCTGCCCAAACAGAACAACTGAACATCAGAGGGGAGACTTCAGGGATGGTGATTCACGATCAGGACAAGTCTATTCTGCGCAGGCTGGCGGCCGAAGTCGCCGAGATCGCCGCACTGCCGGTCCATGCGGAAAGGGCCCGCTTGTGGCAGCGGCTCAATGATCTGGAACGGGTGAAACCCCTCGTCTGGATCAACGAGATCTGCTGGTCCGAAATGAATGTCGACGACGAGCTCACGCTCCGTTGCGAGGGCGACTTCTGCCGCGGCCTCGAAACGCAGTTGCGCCAGTTGCTCTACCAGTGGCGCCATCTGCAGGGCGACATGATCGTCACCGACACCATCTACTCCCCCATCGTCGTCAACGACACCGGTTTCGGGCTCAAGCAACAGGGGCAGTGGCTCAACCAGTACGAGGGGAGTGTCGCTTCCCAGCACTTCGATCCCGTGATCCGCGAACCGGAGGACATCGAGAAGATCCAGATGCCGGTCGTCACCGTCGATCATGAAGCGACCGATCAGCGCCTTGAGGCGATGCGCCAGATCTTCGGCGGCATCCTGACCGTCGAGAAGCGTGGCTTCCCCGGCACTTGGTTTGCACCATGGGACGAGTTGATCCGCTGGTGGGGCGTGCAGCCTGCCATGATGGACCTGGCGATGCGCCCGGAGATGGTGCACGCGGCCATGGACCGCCTCGTCAACGCTTACCTGCACCGCCTCGATCAGTGGGAAGAGTTGAACCTGCTCGCGCGCAACGATGGCAATGTTCGCATCGGCTCGGGCGGCCTCGGCTACACCAAGGAACTGCCAGGCAAGCAGTTTGACCCCGCTCATCCGCGACCGCTCAACCTCTGGGGATGCGCCACGGCCCAGATCTTCAGTGAGGTCTCGCCGACCATGCACATGGAGTTTGCCCTCCGCTATGAAAAGCGCTGGCTGGAGCGCTTCGGCCTCACCTATTACGGTTGCTGTGAGCCCCTCGACATCAAGATGGACATCCTGCGCACCGTCCCCAACCTGCGCAAGATCTCGATGAGCCCCTGGGTCAAGCTCGATCGGGCCGCCGAACGCATGGGGGACCGCTACGTCTTCTCCATGAAGACCAACCCGGCCTTCCTCGCCGACGATCTCTGGCAGCCCGACTTCGTGCGCAACAGCCTGCGCGATGCCTTGGAGCGCACCCGCGGCTGCGTCGTCGAGGTCATTCAAAAGGACATCAGCACCGTCCGCTGGGAGCCGAAGCGGCTGTGGGAATGGGCGCGCATCGCGGCCGAAGTGACCGAGGAATTTGCCTGATCACGCACGATCTCGACGTCCGCGCGCCACATAGACAGCATAGATGCCGGCATTCACCAGGATGACAAAGACGCCGAGCATGAGCTGGATTCGTGGCGTCAGCCCCTCCGGATAAAGCACTGGGAAGAGGTACTGTTCCATGAAGCCGCCGGTGTACCCTTCGTCACCGGCGGCCCGGCGAAAGTAGTTCTCCAGCGGCGTCAGCGGGCAGCCCCAGCTCATCACCGCCACCAGCGCTCCCCAAACGGCACACGGAAGGTGCAGCCAGATCAGCTTCCTCCACCTGAGGCAGAGCAGACCACCCAGCACCACATACGCCACGAATCCCAGATGAATGCCCACCACGAGGTCGGCCGCCAGTCGATACCACATCTCCAGTACTCCGGATCAAGGTTGGAAACCCCGACCTCACGGTACCTCCATTCGTACCGCAACCCAAAACCGACCCTGCGGCTAAGCTCCACCCAGATCCGCGACAACCCGATCCAATACCGTATCGAGCGAGATTTCCGGCGGCCCGAACCAGTCGAGCATCCGCGTTACATCGGCAATCACGGAAAGCTCCGCCCCGCCATGAGGATGGTCAAAGACTACCTCCCCCCGTCCCAGGCGACGCCGGATCTCCTCTGCCAGCTCCCGCTGTGTCCAGACGCGGGGATGACAGCAGTTGACGGCGACGGAGGGCGACGCGAGGTGATTCACGCTACCGATCGTCACGCGGATGAAGTCTTCGATCGCAATCACCTGCGTCCGCGCATCGGGCGTAGCGCCAAGCGATTCCCCCGCCAGGATCTTCTCCGCCATGCGCCGTACCATGCCCGCCTTCGCCGAGTTCGAATGCGCATAACGCACATGAACGCTCCGGCTGGTGCCGCGGTGACAGAAGTAGTCGATCAGCCGTTCCTGCGCGTACCGGCTGCGACCATACTCCGACGTCGGTCGGCAGGCCGCGCCCTCGTCCGGCTGCCCGGGCTGGTCGCCATACACGTTGATGGTGCAGCCATTGATGAAGTCGGCGCGCCCCGCATAGTGCTCCACCAAGCGCCCCACACCATAGTAATTGATCGGCCAGATCAACTCCGGGCGCCCCGGATCCCAAAGCTCCAGAAAGACGATGTCCACCTCCGGCAGCTTCCCCGGATCGTCATTGGTCACATCGAAACGAATGACCTCGATCCCGCTGGCGGCAAGCGCCTTCTGGCGCTCGGGATCCGAGAGACGGGCCGCCCCCCACACCTGCCAGCCCTGGCGGTGAAGCTCCTGCGCTAGCGGCATGCCCACCATGCCCGTCGCCCCTGCGACAAGCGCTTTTCGCTCATGCATCGTTCTCTCCTCCTCTGTGTGAAGGGCTACTGGCCGCGACCAAGCTCACGCGAGCGCTCCGTTGCCCGCTCCACGACGCGCCCGATCAACTCCCGGAACCCCCCGTCCCGCAGCACCTCCAGCCCGGCGGCAGTCGTCCCCCCTTTCGACGTGACCGCCGTGCGCAGCTCATCTGGAGTACCCTGCTTCTGGAGCAACATCTCCGCCGCTCCCGCCACCGTCTGCACGATCAGATCCAGCGCCACCTCTCGCGGAAGCCCCTGCGCCACCGCCCCCTCCGTCAACGCCTGAATGAACTCGAAGACGTAGGCAGGACCACTGCCGCTGACCCCTGTCACCGCATCCAGCTTCTCCTCCGGCAGCTCGAACGCAATGCCGATCGCACCGAAGATCCGCCCCGCCAACTCCCGATCGGCTGCCGTAGCTTCACTTCCACAGGCATAAACGCTGGCCCCGCGGCTGACCATCGCGGGCGTATTCGGCATGACGCGAATGATGCGCTGGCTACCCGTAAAAGCCGACAGGCGCTCAATCGATAGACCAGCCGCAATCGAGACCAGCAGCTTGCCCCGCAGCTGCTCCTTCAACTCCGGCAATGCCCCCCCCACATCCTGCGGTTTGATCGCCAGCAGCACCACATCGGCTCTCTCCAGGCAGGCCCGTGCGTCCGGGGAACACCGGATCGATGTCTTGCGGGTAAAGGCGTCGCAGGCGGTGGCGAAGGTATCCACCGCCGACATCTCTTCCGGCGAAAAGACCTTGTGTTGTATCAGACCGCAGGCAATGGCCGTGGCCATCTTGCCCGCGCCAAGAAAAGCGAGATGCATGGGATCTCTCCGGCGCTGGGGGTGGAAAAGGAGTGGGGGGAATCGTGGAGAGCGGACTGCCGCTACTTGTACCAGTTCTCCGGCAGCGTCTCCAGGACCCGTTGCTCGCCGCCTTGCTTGACGGCCATGGTATGATCGTCGTACTTCAACTCGACACGCCACGCGACCAGCGCGCTCTCGATCTCTTTGTTCAGGCGCATGTTGGCGCTGTTGAGGGTCACGTCCGCAGGAAACTCATGCCGAGTCTCGCGCAGAATGGCCCGCCCGTGCACCAGCGCGATCTCCTGCCCGGCATCTTTCTCCATGTCGATGCTCTGAATGAGACGCCGATTGTCCCGCGTCTGCAGGACCATGTGCAGGGTCGCTTGCGGCAGCGGCAGAGCAGCCAGCTTGTCGGACGCAACGGTGTAGGCCAGGACGAACTCGGCGTTGACGTCGCCTCCGAGCTTCGTCGAGGTCATGGCCCGCGTGATCGTGCAGGTAATCGGGGGTGGGGCATTCGCCTCGATCTCCGCTGCCGCCGCGGCGGCTTTCGCCTCCAGCTCTTCGCGGCTGATCTCCGCCAACTGCATCCGCCGCAGCTCCGTTGTCGAGCGCCACCAGTTCGCAGGCAGCTCCGTCTGGGAGTTGTTCGTGGCGAAGGCCAGATCACCCTCCAGCCAGATCTCCAGCCGAAGACCGATCGGATCTGTCGTCTCAGCAAAAAACAGCTTGCGCGCATACGTGGCCGCGGCGATGGTCGGCACATCCTCCAGACGGGACGGATCCCGGGTATTGCGATGATTCTGATAGAGTGTCACCGAGCGCCGCCCGCGATCATCCTCCTGCATGACATAGAGACGCACCAGCGGCTCGTGGATCCGATCCTCCGACGTCTGCACCACGACCATGAGCAGCTTACCCGCCTTGTTCTGCCAGGTCATGTCGCGGAAGGCAAGCACCTTGGCCGCTTTCGGCGCGCTCTCCGCCGTTGCATCGTACATGGACTTCACCTCCACCAGACGTACGCTGTTCTGCACCCCGTCAGCCTCATAATAAAGGCGCCCCTCATGGATGCGTTTCATCGTGGCATCCGTGATCGGCTCGCCACGCCACAACTCGATGGTCTCCGCCATCGTCAGCAGGCTGGCAAGGCTCAGACAGAGGTACAAAAAGCAATGGCGGCCCATCTGGATTGCCTCCTCAGTTCTTCAGATCTTGCTGGTCGCGAATCTCACGCAGGCTCTCGATCTCGGCAGCCTGGTAGTTCACTCGTATGTTGCGCGCCCGCTCAAACTCGATGCTCCCGTCCGGAAAACGCGTCAACAGGATGCCGCGATACGTCGGCCCTGACTTGATCTTCAGCGTATGCGTCGGAATCCACTGCTTCTTCAGCAGGATCGTTCCAAGATTCTCGGTCTTCCCACGCTCCACGAAAAAGCTCCGGCTGAAATTATCGTACTCCGGGTGCACCAGCAGAAGCTGATGTGGCCCCGGACGCAGATTGTTCTCCGTGAAAACCCGCGAAACCAGCGGCGTGTCCGCCGGCTGCGTCTCCCCGAGCGCCCGACCGTCAATATATACCGTCACGCCCGGCGGCTGCGTGATGAAAGCCACACTCCCGTGGTTCGTCACCAGCGCGACATCCAGCTGCTTCACCAAACCCTGCGAAACGAGTATCTTGCGCTCGACCGTGTCATAACCACTCTTGCTGATCGTGAAGGAATGCTCCCCATCCGGCAGATCCTGTACCGTCAGCGGCGTCTCCCCAAGCAACTGCCCTCCCTGCGTCGCATGAACCTTCGCCCCCGCCGGCGTCGACGTGATCCGCACCGCTCCCGGAAGCGGCGCCATCGACGGCATGTGCACCGACCGCGTCTCGTTACGGGGCAGAAGCACACTGCGGCTCACACTCTGATAGCCCGGCCGCGTCGCGCTGATCTCATAGCTGCCGGCCGGCAGATCGCTGATCACCAGCGGTTGTTCCGGATCGTTCGGCGTGGTCCCCTGTGCCTTGCCGTTCAGGCTGATCTCCGCGCTTCCCGGTACCGAAAAGATGCGCAGGGTACCGATGACCGACTCCATATCCTCATGTACACGCAAGGGGCGCGCGTCCTTCACATTGATGCGGATCTTCTTCGTGGCATAGCCGGTAAACGAAAGCTCCACGTCGTGCTCGCCCAGTGGCACCGCGGGCAGCGCCAGCGGCGTTTCACCACGATCCACCCCATTCACTCGCACAAAGGCACCCGACGGCGTCGTCAACAGATAGACCGGCGCGGTGACCGCGATCAGCTTCACGCTCACTGGCTCCACCGTCGCGCCAGGACTGGCCGGCCCAAGACTCACCCAGTGACTCTCGTATCCAGGCAGGCGCAACTCTACCATGTGGGGCCGATTCGGCGGTATGGCGACCGTCATCGGCGTCACCCCAGCCTGCACATCATCGAGAAGGATCTCCGCACCCGCGGGTTCGCTCGTCACCTGCAGCGTCGCGTCCTCGATGACAAGCTCTCCATTCGGTCCGCAGCCGCCCGCCAGCAGCAGGACGATGCCGATCGACAGCACCTGAAGAAAAGGCATCAGCATGATACGTGTCGTTTTCAGTTTCTCAACTCCCGGTCAATGCTCATGATTTCACTGCGTGCCTTGATGACCTCAGGGTGGCGATTGTCTGGGATCATGCCGAGGATCTTCTGCAGCCGTGTCTTCGCCATCTGCGGCTGACCGGTATGGCGATAGGTCACCGCCTCCTTGCGCAGCGAGTCGATTGCACTCTGCAGCGACTGGTTCGCCTGCGCCATTCGTTCCACCGCGTCCTGATAAAAGGCCGGTTTGTCCGCCATCCATTTCAGCCGCTCGACGACATGCCGGTATCCCAGGATGGCGTTGTACAGATTGCTCGGCTCCACCACTGCTTCCTTCTCCAGGCGAATCGCGTTCAGGTAAAACTCCTCTGCCCGCTCCAGCACCTCTTCCCGCGGCACTGCCTCCGCAAAGACCCCCAGCTCTTGCTGCACAAACTGCGACAAGACATCCACCGCCTCCTCCAGCGACTCCGGGATCACCGAATTCTCCACCACCAGGTAATTGCCCACCGGCCCCGCCCGCACCAGCAGGCGGCTGCGCTCGCTTCCCTGCCGCCGCCCTTCACGGATCATCACCTCATCCGTCAGCAGCGTCGGTGTCAGCAGCTTCTCCCGCAAGTGCCTCAGCTGTTCGTCGTCCACGTTCAGCTTCTCCTCGATGCGCGTATCGTTCACCGCGTCGTCCACGGTCACCGTCAACTCCCTCTCCTTCAACTGCAGCGCGTAGCGGAATGCCCTATCCACATCCGTGCTCACCTTCTCGAAATAAAGCTCCATCGGGTGCTCGGCCGCCAAAGCCATCAGGTCAACCGCGGGTGCCGGGGGCGCAACCGCCTGCTTCTGTGTCAACACCAGCGCCACGACCACCAGCACAATCAGCAGGGCCAGGCCCCCCGCCAGCGCCAGCCGCACCAGCCGCGCCTTCTGCTTGGAACCATCGCCCGACACGCCGCCGCCACTCTTCTCCTCACGCTGTATCAGCCCACTGTCGTCGGTAAAACGAAAGACCGATTTGCCCACCTTCACATCGTCCTGCACCGACAGCGTCGCGCTCTGGTCGATCTTCTTCATGTTCACCAGCACGCCATTGCTGCTGTTCATGTCATGCACGTACCACAGACCGTCGTGGTACTCGATCTTCGCATGATAACGCGAGACTTCCTCGTCCCGCAGGACGATATCGTTGTCGTCTTCCCGCCCGATACTGATCCCAGGGGGAAAAACGTCGTAGCTCTTGTTCGGAAAAAGACCTGCGGTGCAGATGAGCTTCATAAAGGGCATTCCGCGGTGAAAAGAGATGACAGGCGCGGATAATCACATCGGCGCCCCATTACTGTAGGCCCCATTGCAGTCTTTTCCAGTGCAGGACGCTCCCTCACCAGCTCATTCTTCAAAGACAAGTTGATCTCCCTCCTCGCAAACCACGCGCTCCAGCGTTCCTGATGGCAACTCCACCACACTGTGCGCCCGCCTCGCCGCCGCCATCCGCCATGGCCCCAGCGCCCGACGCACCCCGCACACCACCTGACCCCGATCCAGAAAAACCACGTCGATCGGCATCGTCATGAACCACGTATGAATGCTGCCGCAGCGCGGAAATACCAGCGCATCGAAATCCGTGAACTGGCGACCGATCATGCCACGCATCCGCCAGGAGAGCGTCGTCGCCCGCCGAGGCTGGACTGCCACCACCTGATCGCGGCTCTCATTCCGTATCATGATCTCGCCCCCGGTTGCAGCGCACGCTCAACTGAGCGGCTTGCCCATGATCTTTTCATAGCAGTCGGGGCAGACACCATGACTCACCTCCGCATTCGTATGCGTTCGGATGTAGTCGTCCACCTGCCGCCAGAAGTTCGCGTCATCGCGCACCTTGTGGCAATACGCGCACATCGGCAGGATGCCCCGCAACTGCCGGATCTCGTCCATCGCCTTCTCCAGCTCCCGGATCTTCTGCGAGAGCTGCCGCGTTCGCGCCGCCACTTCCGCCTCCAGGTCATCCAGATACTGTCGCGAGCGACGCCCCAGGTTCCACTTCGTCGTCAAGGCCAGCCCCATCTGCTTGATCGACACAAAATCCGCCGGCTTCCGCAGGAACTGCAGCTTGTCCGTCGTCCCGATCTCCCCGATGATATCCTCCCACGCATAGTCCGAATAGGCGGTACAGATCACCATCTCCACGTTCTCGTCGCATTCCCAGATCCGCTTGATCGTCTCGATCCCATCCCAGCCCGGCGGCATCCGCACATCCATGTAAGCCAGCGCGAAAGGGTGCCCTTCATCCAGAGATGCCTGCACCTTCTCCAGCGCTTCGTGCCCCTGGTACGCATGGTCCAGCTCGAAACGCAACTCCGCCGGCGCCTCCTCTTCGCCTCCCGACAGCGACAGCGCAACACCACCCCCGATGCCATGGCTCCCTCCCTTCATCGTCGCCACCATCGATGCCAGCGAACGACGGTCTCGGCGACTGGGACAGAGGATCTTCTCGAAGTCTTCATGGATCGATGGCGTATCGTCACATATCAGCACTCTGCGGTTCAGATTCTCCATCATTCCCCGACTCCTTCGGCGTCATCCGCCGTCAACGGAAAGAACAAGACAAAGGTCGCACCGTGCCCGATCCCCTCGCTCTGCGCGACAATGCTGCCGCCCATCTCCGTCATGAAATTGGCGCTCGTGTGCAGGCCGAAGCCATGCCCCTTCTCTTTCGTCGAAAACCCGTGCGTGAAGACGCGCTCCAGGTTCTCCGCCGCAATCCCCTCGCCGTTGTCCGTCACCCGGCAATAGACCCGATCGTCCTCCACCCCCGTCTCGATGATGATGACCCGCTTGCTCTCTGGAATATGCAGCATCGCATCCTTCGCGTTCGAGATCAGGTTCACGATCGCGTGGATCAGCTTGCTCTTCTGCACCCGGATCGGCGGCACCTCGCTGTATCGGCGGTCGATCATCATGTCATGCCGCGTGATCGACCCCTTCTGCAGCGCCAGCGCATCCTCGATCAGCGTGCTCAGCTCCACCTCCTCCATGAAGAGGCCCGTCTTCGCATACTCCTGCTGCATCGTGATCGACTCGTTGATCGTCGCGATCTTCTGCTTCAGGTGTGTCGCCTCCTTCTGCAGCGTCGCCAGATCATCCGCCAGCGTCTCCGATATCTGCCGGATAAACTCCGGAATCTGTGGCCCGCGCTCATCCTCCGCAAAGAAGCGCGCCAGCTTCCCCTCCTGCTCATCCAGCAGCGAACTCAACAACATCAGCGCCTCCTGCGCCTCCGTGTTCGCCGCGTCCGTCAGCAACTCAGCCGAGATGTTGACGCTGTTCAGCAGGTTGCCCACATCGTGCAGCACCCCTGTCGCGATCTCCGCCATCCCCGCCCGATGCGCCGTCGAAACCAACTCCTCCTGCGCCTGCTGCAGCGCCGCCTCCGTCTTCTTCCGCGCCGATATGTTCCGGATGAAAAAGCAGAGCTGCTCGCTCTCCTCCACCTGCAACAGGCTCACCGTGATATCCGCCGGAAAGCGGCTGCCGTTCCGCCGCACGCACTCCGCCTCGATGAAAAGCCGCTTCTCCCCGCTCAGATTCTCATAAATCGTATGCAGATGCTCAAAGGTACCACCCGCGATCAGATGGATGATATTCTGCTCCGTCAGCGTCTCCGTGCTGTGCTGGAAAAACTCCGATGCCCGTGTGTTCGCCTTCACGATCTTACCGTGCAACTGCGTCAGGATCACCGCGTCGTACACGCTTTCCAGCAACTGCAGAAAGAGCGGATTGTAGCTCTCCTCCTCCCCCAGCTCGCTCCCCAATTCATCCCGTACCCGCTGTGCCCCCATGCGCGCCTTATTGCGCACCTCGGAGATCTTCAGATGTATCGTGTCGGTAGATTCGTAAACCGGTTCCAGCATGGCGATCTCTACCACAGGCTTGAAATGAGCACAAGTCCGGGCACCCCCCCGGATGAAGTCGCGGCGACAGCCTTACAGTACGCCGCCCTCTCCCTCTCGTAAAGCTCTACCCCGCGACAATTTCCGTACGCTCATTCCCACACGGTTAGCCTCCACAGGCACGGCAATGTGTGAGAGGTTCTCCGAACCGCGACTTACGTATTGCCTTCCCCCACCATGAACACAATCACCACAGGCTTCCGCCTCGACAGGCCCGGCAACGTGGGAGAGGTTCTCCAAACCGCGACTTGCGTATTGCGATCTCCCCACCATGAACACAATCACCACAGGCTTCCGCCTCGACAGGCCCGGCAACGTGGGAGAGGTTCTCCGAACCGCGACTTACGTATTGCCATCCCCTCACATGAGCACAATCACCACAGGCTTCCGCCTCGACAGGCCCGGCAACTTGGTAGGGGTTCTCCGAACCGCGACTTACGTATTGCCATCCCCTCACATGAGCACAATCACCACAGGCTTCCGCCTCGACAGGCCCGGCAACTTGGTAGGGGTTCTCCGAACCGCGACTT
>JAWLHB010000049.1:0-3365 GCA_041690595.1 Lentisphaeria bacterium | reverse complement strand
GGTTCTCCGAACCGCGACTTGCGTATTGCGATCTCCCCAGATGAGCACAATTACCACTGGCTTCCGCCTCGACATGCCCGGCAACGTGGGAGGGGTTCTCCGAACCGCGACTTGCGTATTGCGATCTCCCCAGATGAGCACAATTACCACTGGCTTCCGCCTCGACATGCCCGGCAACGTGGGAGGGGTTCTCCGAACCGCGACTCGCGTATTGCGATCTCCCCACCATGAACACAATCACCACAGGCTTCCGCCTCGACAGGCCCGGCAACGTGTGAGGCACTCTCCGAGCGGCGATTTGGCCGTTGCTCCCAACGGCCCTGGCCTTGTTGTCTGACCCCGTCCGACTACGTCCGACCCCGATCACTCGACGAAGCGCAACTGCCCGAAGGCGCTGAAATCCAGGTTCGATGGTTGGTGACGCGTGCTCCACCGGGTCAACTGAAACGCGCCCCCCGCATGCCGCGATCGCGTGAAGTTGGCATACCAGAGATCACCGACTTTCGGCCCTTTCTCGAGCCCCGGCAGCGAACCGAACGGAATGAATACCTCCACCGACCAGTAATCCTCGCCGACATGCGCGGCACTGCGCAGCCCCGCCACATTCCAATCCGCCCCTTCGTCGGAGTGCCGATCGAAGACGGCCCCCAGCGAGTTGACCACAATCTGCGCATACTCCGCGCGGGTGCCGGCTGCGTCGATGAACAACTCCACACAGTCGTCCACGTACACATCCTGATCGTGGACCGAACGGGTGGCCCGGATCTTCTCCGGCAGCGGTTCGCTGCAGCGCAGACCGAAGGCGATGCCCGTATCGGTCCAGATGGCCCGCAAGAACGTAGCCGCCTCGGGTTCGGGCTGCGTCATGTCCGTGGCGTTGACAAACGCCTGCTGGGGAGCGTCCCCCCAGGCCAGGTCATCGAGCCGCCCGTCAATCTCCGGTATGTCGCCGACACGCAGCACGGGCAGGACTGGGCGCCCCGTTCCCTCGTGATAGTCCCGCGATTCCTCCAGAAAGATGTCCACGGCGTCACCCAGGAAATCGACGCGGCGACGCCACAGCGTATCCTCGCCGGCAAGGCGACGCGCCTGATCGAGGAAGGCGGCGAGCTTGAGCGCCTCGGCTCGCGGCATGGTCTCCTCATGCACGTGCCGCGGCGAAATGCGATGGCTGCCGGGCGGAGTCTCCCAGCGGGTATCCTCCCAGCGGTGGGTGAGCGTCGACAGCAGCATGCCCATGGGGCCGGCAGCGGGACCGTACATCAGGGCCGTATATTCCGCCAGAGCGGCATCGACGTCGAAATCCGGGTTCCACATCAGCCGCAGCCAGACATAGATGGTCGGATGCGTGGTGGCATAGCTGCCCCCCTTCAGCCCCGCCGGCGCGTAGCCGAAGTTGATGAAGGAGCCCTCCACATCCTCGCGGTGCCGTTGGTAAAAGGACTGCAGGACATGCGGGTACTGAAACGGCAGCGACGTATCGTCCGCCGGCCAGCATTGATATTCCCAGAGGTGGACCGGACGCCCCGTGATCCGCTGCCAATCGGCGATCCATTGATCGTGGATGGCCGAGAGCGACGGCTCCTTGGCGTTGCCCGCCCCGTACATCAGGCAGATGCCCGCGATGACATTGTCCGGCAACTCCAGATCCGCCGGCGGCACCGTATAGTTGGAGTAGGGGAGGTACCAGACCACCTTCTCCGGCCAACGCTCGCGAGCCCCCTCCGCCACCAGCCGAACATGGTGCGCCACCACCCGCGAGGCTCTGGCATAACTGGGCGCATCGTTGTCAAAGAGCACCTTGCAGTACTCGCAGACGCAGGCGACCCCCTTGTCCGGCGGCGAAACGGGGATGACGTTGCCGCTCGGACCATGCCACGGACTGTTGGCGCTCGGATGCTTCCATACCGCCCAGTCCCCATCTCTGTAAAATCGCTCCAGATCCTCGAGGTAGACCTCGGCCGTCTTGGGATTGCCGTAGCAGGGCATGAAGGTACTGCGGCTGCCGTCGAGCTGCAGTTCGAAGGTCTCGGGATACTCCTCGTAGTGGATGCTCCAACTGGCCGGCGAATGGCAGTACGTTCCCGGCGTCGGTGACGAATTGCCGGCCCGCAGCCAACGTTCCATCCGCTTCCAATCGTAGCCTTTCGTCGGCCCATAAAGGGTTCGCTTGAGCGTATGCGGCGCATCGGTGTAATGCGTGGCCGGCATGATCAGGCTCTCATGGCGGGGTACCACACGGCCATCCTCATTGGGATAATACCAGCGGATGCCTACCACCCGTTCGAGCCAGTCGTACACGCCCCACAGGGTACCGTTCGGCGCGTCGGGTTCATTCCCCTCCGGCATCCGCCCCACAATGGCGACCCCGTACCGGCCACCCGCCGCGGCGAAGCTCTGCACGCGGAAACCTTCCAGCGGCAGATCCCCCGCGCCGATACCCAGCTCCTCGCTGAGCGCGCTGACCCCCACCAGAATCACCGGTCCGCTGGCCGGCGCCTCTGCGACCTCGACGATTGTCGGTTCAACGCCGGTCGACAATCCCACCAGCTCCGCCAACTCGCGGGCAGCGACAGTCGTGACTGCCTCACGATCCGCCAGTGTACCATCCGCCACAACGATGGTTGCCGGCGCTCCCGGCGCCACCAGCGTCAACGCCTCATGTCCCGGCGCCTCATGAAAGCGGACCGGATTCAGGGCGGGATTTGCAAGCTGGGCGCTCGCGCCACAAGCCACCATGGCAGCAGCCAGGCACAGTGTCTTCATGAGTTCAATCTCCAAATGTTGTTCTCCGCCAAGGCCGGACGTTTACGCTTGAGACCCGAACGTAATCGCCTTGACTCCCCCTGTCAAGGCGCCTGTTGCCACTCGCCTGAGTGGCCCCGGCGTTGGACGTTGCCTCTCCCCAACCTTCTGTCTCCCCTCCCGCGCACCCTGGGCACGCCACTCGCCTGAGTGGCCCCGGCGTTGGACGTTGCCCCTCCCCGACGCCTGGCTCCCCCTCATATCCCATCGCCACCCCATTGGTCCCGTTCCCGCCATTGCCCGGACATTCTTCTTCATAAGTCCATACCCTCCATGCCGTCTCCTTTTGCCCCTTGCCCCGCCGGGGCTACGTCCCTTAGCCCAGGGTTGCCCTCGGCTACCCTGGGTATACTGCCCGCTCATGCATCAACCCCGATCGGGGTTGCGTCCACGGCGTCACTCTTCCCCACGTGAACTCAATTCCACGGGACTGGCGGGGCCCGGGGCAGCGCCCCGCCTCTTTCTCCCGCCGCTTCTCCCACCCTGCCCATACCGGTCGGGAGCCGGAGATCCGATCTCCGAATCCCGACCAAGTCATGTGGGGTCTGGGGAGGTGCGCC
>JAWLHB010000048.1:17045-63659 GCA_041690595.1 Lentisphaeria bacterium | reverse complement strand
ACTATTTCGCCAGAAATGAAACCGCTTGAGCCTGTGGTCCGCACAAAAGGCTCAAAAATCGCCATTTCAGCCGTCACTTATGCTGAAGTTGGGCTAGACAAATTTCATTTTAACCCCTAAGTGGGGATCAAGTGGCATCCGATAGACTTACTGGCACTAAGGCAGGACTGGCAATGCCACCCGACCGGGGCTCAGGCCCTGCCGATTTCACCGTAGATACCGACTGCGCACATTTCCGCACAGATCGGCCGAAATGTGTGCGAGATCCAGCTGATCGGGCTCTCCATGGACGCTCAGAGCTATCCATATGAATATCCGCACAGGACGGGGACGGCCGTGGGTCTGGTCCTGCGATAGGCAAGCCGACAAGCCCAATCAGCCACTTCTGGCGGCGTTCAGGCGGCTTGAGTGCAGCGGTCAGACCTCGGTCAGTACTTCGCGGATCTTGCGGCCAATCGCCAGGGCGGTGAAGGGCTTCTGGACGAAATGGACGTTGTCCTCGAGTACGCCTCGGTCGGCGATGACATCGGCGGTGTAGCCGGACATGAAGATGCAGGGCAGGCTGGGGAGCTCGGTGGTCAGCTGGTCGTGCAAATCGCGGCCGTTCATGCTGGGCATCACCACGTCGGTGAGGAGCAGATCAATGGTCGTGCCGTGCTGTCGGGCCAACTCCAGCGCTTGCTCGGGAGTACCGGCGGCCAACACGGTGTACCCGGCATCCAGAAGCATCGAGCAGACCATGTCGAGCAATGCGGGTTCGTCTTCCACCAGGAGGATGGTCTCGGTGCCCGTCGGGATTTCCCCGGTCGTTCTTGCGACGATTGCCGCCACTTCCGCGCTGGGTGGGCAGGGCAGGTAGATCTTGAAGGTGGTACCGGCCCCGACGTGGCTGACGACATCGATGGCGCCGTGGTTCTGCCTGACGACGCCGTAGACGGTAGAAAGGCCAAGCCCGGTGCCTTTGCCAAGTGGCTTGGTGGTGAAGAACGGCTCGAAAATCTGACATAGGGTCGCTTCTCCCATGCCGATGCCGGTATCGCTGACCGCGATCATAACGTAGTCGCCCGGTTCGGATTCGGGGTGGAGTGCGCAGATGGCTGCGTCGAGCGTTACGTTGGCAGTCTCAATTGTGATGGTACCGACGTCATGGATAGCATCGCGGGCATTGACTACCAGATTTGCCAGGATCTGATCCACTTGTCCGGGATCGATCTTCACTGCCCTGACCCGATGCGCCGGCTTCCACAGCAGCTCGATATCTTCGCCGATCAGCCGTCCAAGCATCTTCAGCATGCCTGCGATCAGGTCGTTGGGGTCGAGCACCCTCGGGGCGATGGTCTGTTTGCGGGCAAAGGCCAGGAGCTGTCGGGTCAGATCCGCCGCGCTTTCACCTGCCCGGCGAATTTCCTGCAGGCGCCGGTAGGACGGGTCAGAAGATGGCATCTTCATCATGGCGATTTCCGCGAAGCCGAGGATGATGCTCAGCTTGTTGTTGAAATCATGGGCCACGCCCCCGGCCAATCGGCCAATGGAGTCCATTTTCTGAGCTTGCTGCAGTTGTGCCGCCAGGGCGAGGCGTTCCTCTTCCGCGCGGTGCAGGTCGGTCACGTCAATGTGCGATCCGACTACCCCTTGCAGTTTGCCATCCCCCTGGATTTCGCCTGTTGACTGGGCCAGGATCCATCGGTAGGAACTATCCTTGTGCCGGAGGCGAAACTCAGTAGTCAACCCAATGCATGGCTTGGTGAGGAATGCCTGAATGCGGTCGAGCGTGGGCCTGAGATCGTCCGGGTGGACGCGACTCCGCCATTCCTCGAAGTCGTCGGCGATTTCATTGTCCGCGTAGCCGATCTGGCGTTTCCATTCGGTGGAATAGGTGACCTGGTTCGTACTCAAATCCCAATCCCATAGCCCCACTCGCCCGGCATTGATGGCAGTCGTCAGCTTCATCGCCAAGTCGCTCATCTCCCGTTCAGCCTGTTTGCGGGCGGTGATGTCGGACGAAACGCCGATGATGGCCTCAACCTTCCCGTCGCTGCTGATGATGGGAGTGTCGAGCACCATGGCGTCGAAACTGGAGCCATCCTTGCGTTGCAGGCTGAACTCACCCGACCAGCTTTCGCCGCGTGCCAGACAAGTCATGATCGCTTCTGCATGCAACTTACTTTCTGGTGACGGTGTGAGCTCGCAGACCGGCTTGCCCAGCGCCTCTTCGGCCGTCCACCCATAGAGGCGTTCGGCGGCGGCATTCCAGTAGGTGATCAGTCCCTGTGGATCGATGACGATGACTGCCTCGCCGATGGAGGCGAGCATGTGTGCCTGAGCTTCCAGGCGAGCGACCCGCTCGTGGTTCTCGGTGACATCCACGGTGGCTCCGATCATGCGGGGGCCTGTAGTGGTCGTGCGGAAATTGCCGTGAGCATGGACGTGGCGGATTGCGCCGGTATCCGGGCGGACGATGCGGTACCTCTCGTCGATCGGAGTGCTGTCGGACATAGCTCTGACGACGGCTGCGGATAAGGCGTCTCGATCGTCGGGATGCACGCAATCGAGCCAATCGGCCAGCGAGCCTTCTCTGGCGTCGTGCCCGTGAATATGCTGCCATTCGTCGGTGAAGGTGATGTTGCCGGTTGCCGGGTTCCATTCCCACCCCCCGACATGGGCCACGCGGGCGGTCTCCTGAAGCAGGTATTCGCGCTTCTGCCGCGCTTCCTCCATGGCAATGGCGTGGAGCGCCAGCGCCAGATCGTCGGCGACTTCCTGCAGGAGGGCGATCTCTTCGCCGTCTTCCTGAAGCTGCTCCTGGACGTAGACGGCGATGGTTCCGTAGCGATGGCCCGCATGGGTCAGCGCCGCCACGACGACAGCGTCTTCGCCGCCGATTCCGCGCATCGAGCAGCCTTCGCAGCCTACCGATTCGTTGGCAGGGAACCGGCACAAGACGCCCGCGTCGGAGTTCTGACAAGTTGGCAAGATACCATTCTCGATGCTTGAGGTAAGCCGGGCAACCCGCTCGGCGCTCAGCCCCGCGTGGGCGACATCGATAATCCCGGCGTCGGCCTGCACCGCCAGCCAACAGCCATAGAAGGTACTGGACTGCGACAGTGTCTCACACGCTCCCTGAATCAACAGCCCCCGATCCTTCTCCTTCACAATCAGCTTGTTCACGCCTTGGATGGCTCGCAGAATCTGATTCAGCTGATGAATGCGCTGGCGAGCCTCCAGGCGCAGGCAGGCATTGGCCGCGAGGTGGGCGATGGCCTTGACCAGGTTTTCTTCCTCCGGCAGGAAGCGATTGCCATTCTCGCCGGGCATGGTTTCGGGGGCGAACACTTCCACTCGACCGCGCGTCTCGTCATGTACCATCACCTCGGCCGACAACCGCCATTTCGACTCAGCAAACGCTCTCGACGTGCCCACGTGGTGGTTCAGCGTCACTCTGGCCGAAACGAGGTGGGGTGACTGAAACCCAGTCGGCAGAATGTGGGCGACGGAGTCGACCAGTTCGTCGATCGTCCGAGCCTGGTTGGCCCCACTGCTGCAGGCGTACATACACGCCTGTTCTTTCACGCGCTCCCCCAGGTCATACGTCCGCCTGGCGAGGGCCTCGCGTTCGCGGCGTTGGTCGCTCACGTCGCGGGCAATGGTCGACGCTCCCACGATCGCCCCTTCCTCGTCGCGAATCGGCGAGGTCGTGATGGACACATAGAGCAGAGGGCCGTCCTTGGCACAGCGCACGCATTCCTGATCGGTGACGGTCTCGCCCTGCGCGACTCGTCTGAGGATCTTGGTGTGCTCGTCACCGTTGTCGGGCGGAAAAAGCATTCCTACAGAACGCCCAATGGCCTCCTCGGCGGTATACCCGTACATGCGTTCAGCGCCCGGATTCCAGGTGGCGATCGTCCCGTCCAGGGACTTGCCAATGATCGCGTCCTCGGTCGACTGGACGATAGCCGCCAGCCGTTGGGCCTGAGCGAAAGCGCGTTGGGCCTCGGTGATGTCGTTCAGGTTAACCACGTAGGCGGAATTGCCTTGCCAGGAAGTCGCCGCGGTGCGCATTTGCACGGTCAGGGGGGGAGCGCCGCCCTTGCGGCGGATTGCCACGGTCGTCGGTCCCGCGCCTACCGCCGGCTGGCCCAACTGGTAGCCGACGATTTCGTCGGGCTGGCGCCCGAGCAGCGCCGCCGCTGCCGCATTGCCAAAGACCACTTTCCCGTCGTCATCGACAACCAGAATCCCGTCCTGGGTGACATTCACCAATTCAGCCAGTTGGCTGGCCAGTGGCTCCTGGCGCTTGCCCGGCTCAATCAGCTGCTCAGAGTTGCTCATTGCCTGTCTCCGCCGGGGCATTCAGCCCAAGCCCAGCCAGCACCACCGAGGTGCCCGACAGATCGCCGATCAGTCGGCGATGCGGCATGGGCAGAATCCGGATAAGGGTTGGCGCGACGATGATATCGAACAGATCGGCGCGCTCCGGGTCTTCGACGATATCCAACGACCTCGATATGATGACGCTCGGGCAGATGCTTGAGGCAGAGCCGCTCCAAGTTCCGCTGTGCTCGTTCGGAGACCGCGGTCATGCCGGCGACGAACAGACAGAACTCCCACACCGGGGGTTCGCGGCCTTCCCCGATTACTGGCAGGTGATCGGTGGGTTTCATATCAGGCCTGCTGCCGCATTCTGGGCATAGGGGGTGACGGCTGGCCCGGTGGTCGAAAGTGTCAGCTCGCCAAGCTCCTGGGAATGCGCGATGCCTCGGGCTTTATGAATATAAAGCTGCCGCCGTCGTTGCCCCTGCTCGCGCACGAACAGGATGATGATCCAGGTGTCGACGAGGGAGGAAACCGCGGTCTCGGTCTCCCCATCGGTGCCGAAGCCGGGTGTCAGGCTGGGCAGGATCACGGTGATCCCCCGTGACTTGAGGAAATCGAAGAGGCGGATGAGCATCGCCTTCACTTCCGTCCGGTCACCGATCGAGGTAAAGCTGGTGATTGGGTCCATGACGACGGCATCGGGCTGCATATTGTCGACCATGGCGTGCACCCTGGCCAGATGCTCCTCGAGCCCGAAAGCGCTGGGGCGGAGTGGCTCCACGCGCAGGCTTCCCGACTTGGTCGAGGTTTCCAGGTCGATGCCGATGGAGGCCATGTTACGCACCAACTGGCTGGCTGATTCCTCGAACGAGAAATATATACATTTGCCGCCATGGCGGCAGACGGCTTCGGCGAAGCAGGCAGCCAGCGAGCTCTTGCCGGTGCCGGCAGCGCCGGTTACCAGGACGGTGCTGCCTCGAAAATAGCCATTGCCATCGAGCATTGCATCGATCCCCGTGATGCCCGAGGTGACAAAATCCCTTGGCGCCAAGCTATCCAGCCCCAGCGAGGTAATGGGCAGGACGGAAATGCCAAGCTCGCCGATGAGGAACGGGTACTCGTCCTTACCGTGGCCGGATCCGCGGTACTTGAGCACACGCAGGCGCCGTTTGGAGACCTGTCCGGCTACTCGGTGATCGAGCAGAATGACGCAGTCGGAGATGTATTCCTGCAGGCTGTAGCGCTGGGGCTGACCATCGTTGCGTTCGGAGGTGACGATGGTGGTGAGCCCACGATCCTTGCTCCACTGCAAGAGGCGGGAGAGCTCGTAGCGCAGGTTGGCCGAGGCCGTGAAGCGCGAGAGCAGGCTGTCCAGGCTGTCGAGCACGAGGCGGCGGGCATCCACGGAGTCGACCCAGTGCCCCAGACGCACCAGCAAGCCATCCAGCGTATACTCACCAGACTCCACCACTGGCTCATGATTGATCAGCGCCGTCTTCAGCCGTACCTTGCCGGACGCCAGAGCGGCGCTCAAGCCAAAGGTGCATTCAGCGAAATTGGCTTCAAGGTCTTCCGGCGATTCCTCGAAGGAAACAAAGATGCCCGGCTCATCGAACTGCATGGCGCCACGGCAGATGAACTCCATGGCCAGCATGGTCTTGCCACAACCCGGCCCGCCGGAAAGCAGGGTCGGCCGGCCCGCCGGCAGCCCTCCCCTGGTGATTTCGTCGAGCCCCGAGATACCCGTGCAAACCTTTGGCACCCCGCCAGATTCCGATTTCCCATGCGCATCCATAATCCACCTCCCCGTCCCGTTCGAGTCAAACGACTGTACTTCGGACGCTGGATTTTGGATGTTCTGCAAGGAGATGCAAAGTCAACTCAGCCGAAGTTTCCCTGATTATGTACAATATCCGAATTATGAGTCAAGTCCACATGGGGCTTGAAAAAGGGAAAAAGGTTCAGGCGACGGCCGTCTGATAGCCGGACAGGCGGTGTAGTGGCGGTGGTGGACGCGAATGGGCCAAGGGGATGAGGGCGGTAAGGCCCGTGGGGAACCGTGCCAGCAGGCTGGTCGCGATCTGACCGCTTCGGCTGAGAAGCCGCCAAAGGGCGGCGAGGCCGCTCGCTTCGCAGTGGACGAGGTTGGCGACGAAGATGGCCATGGCAATGGCGGTCTCGCTGGTGCTCTTGAGCTTGGCCATCACCTGGTCGAGGCTGAAGCGGCGCTTGAGTTGGCCGAACTTGCCCTCGACGGCGTTGCGATCCTTCTCGTCCTGAATGAATTGGGCGCGCTGGGCGGCGGCATCCGGGCTGGGGCGGCCCAGGGGCGGAGCCGAGAGGCGGATGCCGTAGAGCTTGCAAAGCCGCCCGTCCCGTATCAAGACTCATGGTTGTCAACTGTGCTTGGCGATCTGGCTGTGCCAGATGGCCACAGGGGCCAACAGGGGCGTCGAAGCCGTCTGGGGTCTACCACATGGCGCGGATCCTCCAAGGGCCGATGCCTCCGTGCTATGGTGTGGCCGGATGGCCATTTAACAAGGCTTCGGCAGAAACGGTAAACAGGCTAACCCGCCTGATTCGAGACCAGCGTGTGCGACATAAGGAGCCTTATTTCGTACAGGCAGACCGAGTTGTACAGTCGAGAAGATGTGGATTGGGAGGCATTCGAGCCCCCGCTCGGGGCGCGCTACCAGAGAAAAATGGTCGGGATGACAGGATTTGAACCTGCTACTTCCCCGAGGCGCTTGCGCGCTCGGGACGCGCTACCAGAGGAAAAAGAGAAAATGGTCGGGATGACAGGATTTGAACCTGCGACTTTTTGACCCCCAGTCAAACGCGCTACCAGGCTGCGCTACATCCCGACCGGGAAGAAAGCATGCGGGGGGTACTTGGAGAATGGTACAGTAAGCGGGTAGTGGCTGATTGGCAAACCGTGAAGGGATATTTTTCGGCGGAACGCGCTGGAGGAGGCCGTCAGATAGGCTTGGTCACAGACGCAGGACTATGGCTCCCGGCCCCGCGGGGAGATAGAGGCGGCGTCTGGACTGGCTGAGCTGCTCCAGATCATGGCTCTCTCCATCGCGGGTGGCGGACTGGAAGGCAGGGCCTTCGATGGTCAGCCAGCGGGCTACACCCGTGCTTGCCACCTCCAGTTGATCGCCGTCCAGTCGCGCGGTATAGGGCCCCTCGCCGTCGATCAGGAGGCGGCCCGGGACGCCGCAGCGGGTGCCGTCGGCCACATGGAACGCGAGCGTGTCGCCATCCTGCTCGATGGCGCCGGCACGCCCGTTGAAGACGATCTCGCCCGTCGCGATACGGTGTGGCTTCGGGAAGAGAAAGGCGCGAAAGCGGTTCCTGCCGTGGGTGATGGCGGCGCCGCCACTCTCTGGATCGCTCGCGACGCTTGCGGCCTGACCGCTGGCGTGGGGAACGAGGACGCTGGCATAGTCGGTGTAGCCTTCGCTGCGGACATGGAGCTGCAACTGATGATAGAAGCCGGGCGGCGGCTGGAAGCCATACTGGCTGCGCGGGTCCACGTCGAACTCGCTGTGCTCGATCTGGCGGTCGCCCAGGTTGAGCATGGCGACTTCCAGATCCGTGCCGAGGCGGCCGTCATAGTGAACGACGTTCCCCTCCTGGCGCTTGCCGTCGGCCTTGATGTTGAGGTGGTAGATTGTCGGGTAGGGAGACTCCAGTTCGTCATACACGTAGAGGAAATACGGCTTGACGAGGAGGAAGTGGCGGCGGTGCCAGCCGGCCGGTCCCATTTCGCCGCGGAAGCCCCAGATCCATTGGCCTTCCTCCAGGTAGGCGGGCAGCATCGGCGAATCGACGATGACATAATCGAAGGCTTCGGTGCTGACGAAGGTGGTGACGTCCCCCTTGTTGTAGGCCGTTTCCAGCCCTTCGATCTCGATGCAGTTGTGACATTCCGGCGACGAGGTGGGCTTGTCATCGGTCCCCTTGCCGTACTGCACGCCGTATTCGTCGCAGAGCGGGCTGCTGTTCCACCAGAGCTGAAAGGTCCCTTCGGGCTCGTGGAAGTGCGAGTAGATGATGCCGGCCTTGATGAACATCCAGATCTCATCGGGCGTGCCATGGGCGTGGCGAAGAATCGCCCCCATGCCGCGATACCAGTGTGAGGTGAGCGAGGCCGGTTCAGCCGCCGGAATCTCCGGATCGATGAAAAGAAAGTCGCAGAAGTTGAGACCGAAGCGGCCGGGCTCGGTCAGGTATTCACCCGTCGACTTCCAGGCAAGGCTCATCAGGCGCGAGAAGTCGGGATCGACATCGCGGGTAAGGCCGGCCATCCAGCCCAGCACGTAGCAGAAGCCGTTGGGATAGCCGCCGTCGCCCATGACCGGCAGCGACCTGCCGCCGATGCGCTCGTCATGCGGGCCCAGCGCCTCGGCGATGAACCTGAAGGCGCGCTGCAACCGCTCGTCGCTGAAGTAATCCCGGATACGGGCGTTCTTCAGCATGCGGCAGTAGATCAGGTAATCCTTCATGCTGTTGAGCGTATAGGTGGAGCTTTCCAGCCAGGCACCACCGGCAAAGACCCACTGCGTCAACTCGCTCTCCCACCACTCGAGCGTCTGGTCCACCCACTCGCGGCTGAGGGGATGCCGCGGCAGGGCGATCGCCATGCAGCCCAGGGCGCTCCAGAGGTCGCCGTGAAAATTGTGCGGGATGTTGTCGATGTTGTAGAAGGCCCAGTCGCTGTGCCGCCCGGGAAACCAATGGGTCCGGTGGGCGCTGCGCGGATGATCATCGCGCAGTATCAGCGCTTCCGCGGGCCAGAAGTCGCGATCCATGATCTTGTAGCAGAAGAAGGCGAAGGTGGCTTGGACCAGACGCGCTTCCTCCTCGCTGAAGACTCCTTCCGACGCGGCCAGATCATACAGCGCCGCCCAGGGGCGCAGGCCGCGGCCAAGGTTGATCGAGGCGCAGTGCTGATCCGTATGGCCGCCATCGCGCAGCATGGCGTGACGCCGGTGCGCCAATCCCTCGATCACCACCTCCTTCAGGAAGCCGGCCTGCTTGCGCCGTTCCTCCGGATCCGAGCCGGTAACATAGAGCACCGCCGGGTCATTTCGATGGTGGGGTTCGAAAGTGCGGTGGGTGCCGGAATGATAATAGGTGTAGTCGCCGGGCAGCTCCGGGTCGAGCGACTCCACGTACTCCCGAAACTTGTCGTAAGTTACCGCGCGCTGCCGGGCCTGCTCGAGCTGGGCGCCGTCGGCGATGGCGAAGGGGCGTTGCGCCGGCGGCGTTTCGCCCCAGTCCAGCACGTAATCCTTGACCTTGTGGAGGGGGGTCTCGTACTGCTTGACGACGCGGTGCACCGGGTTGTCGAAATGGGGAGTCGTCGTCAGCACCTGCTCTTGGTCGGCAAGCATGAGAAGCCAGGCACGATGGCCCGCCTTGATCGACATGTTGAGGCTGATCACCCCCTTGTCGTGGCCCGCCGGTCCAGCTTCGACGTGGCGCTCGATATCGATCTGGTTGGCGTAGGGATAATCCCAGTAGCTCCCTTCGATGCCACAGACGGCAAGGCTGTCGGGGCTCTCGCCGCGTTCATTGATCAGCACCGCATAGTAGTAGTCGTCGGGGACCCAGACGCCGGAGTAAACCGGCATCTGAATGGAGCCGAGGTTGCCGTGCTTGCCGCCGAAGGAATCGAGTTTGTGCCGGTGCGTCCACATGTGATCCGGGTCCAGCCCTTCCGTGTCGAAGATGAGCCAGGAGTCGCGGTTGAGGCGGCTCTCTTCGTGAAACTCGACGTAAGGCTCTTCGCCGAAGATGCGGATCCACATGGTATAGGTTTCGCCCGTCGTGCACTCGTAGCGCACCTGCCACTTCTGCCAGAGGGGGCCCACTTCGAGCGCCTCCGTCACCATGTTCTCGACCACGAGCGCCTCCGAGAAGGCAATCCTGCTGCCGCCCATCCAGTGCTTGGAGCCGCCGCGCATGCCGAGGAATGGGGCCGGCCAGCTTCCATCTTCGTTTTGCCCCGCCGCCAGGCGCACCGCCAGGTAAGGCGTTTCGACGATCATCCACTTCCCCTGCTGCACCGCATGCACCGCTCTGCCGGGCGCCACCACCTCTTCCTCAACCGTCACCAGCCGATAGGTACGCGTCCCCATCGCCGGCAACTCGTCCACATAGAACCAGACTTCGCTGCCCACCGCCTGGCAGGGATGTGGGTTGTCCTGCTCGTCAAGGATGGCCAGGTTCTGATCCAGCGGCAGGTTATCGACGTGAAAACCGACGCGTTCATGGAGCCAGGTGTGGTCGAGACGGTCGGTAAGCGTGAAACGGGCGAGTTCACCGGCTGGCATGATACCTCCGAAAGCATGAGTGCGGAATGTGGGGAGAGTTGAACCGAAGCTACTCTACCTTCAGAATAATCGCACTACCAACCGCCAGCGCCTTAAGAGCTGCTGTGCTCTATCCAGGAATGCAGGAATGCCCGCCACTCGCCTGAGCGGCACCGCGGAAAGATGTGGAATGGATCGCTTCCGCCCTCAGATTATTCCATATCGACGCATCTCACCCAGATCAACCCGCCAAGCTCCACCTCAACCTCGTCGCCGTCGGGGTTCTTCATGGGCTGCGCGCCCTCGACCAGTGCGGCAAAGCCCCACCAGCCGGCGCGCGGCATGGCATAGGCGAAGAGCCCATGGGCATCGGCTTTGATCACCTGGGTCACAAAGGGACCCGACGGAATCCGCACCTTGCCACCTTCGTTGTAGTATTCCACCTCGATCTCCGCGAAGGGAACGGGCTCACCATTGTGGCGCACGATGCCGCGGAAGAGATTACCCGTCCAGAGGCCGTACGGCCGTACGAGCGGCTCGATCTCCACCGGAAAGCCGACCATCGCATCCCAGCCCGTTCCCGCATCGAACGCATCTACGACGACCTTCGTATAGTGGACGATCATCTTCTGCTCCGCGGCCTCCCAATAGGGGGCAGGCTCCAGAAAAAAGATATGGCCGGCCGGCATGCGCAGCTCATGGGTCGCGGAGTACTGGACCACCCCTTCGCTCTCCCGGCGCGTCAAGGCGGCCAGCAGGTCGTGCCGCACCCCGTCGATCAGCACGCCAAACTGGTGGGGCTGGCCCATCGTCATCAGGGGCCCCTGCTCCATCGGGTGCGTGAACTGTACCTTCAGCTCGATCCGCCGCTCATCGCTGGCGCTCACGATGTCACGGCTCGGCAGCAGCACCTGGAAGTGTGCCTGGGCGGCCAATACGCAGACCATGACGGCAATGATAATGATTCGCTTCATGAGCTTCCTCCTTCTGGTATTACGTTTAGTGCATTCGTAATAATAATCCGGAAAGACATGGGTTCAAGCCTCGAATGGAGCATTTGTGACAAGCTTTCCGGCTGAGGCAGCTTTGCGAGGGTTGGGGAGGATGCCGTGGCTGCACCTATGGTAGATCCTGAAGAGAGCGCGGCAGAGCAAAGGCGATCATCAGCCCCCGGGGCTTTTCCGCACGATACAGGTCCCGCCTCGCTGCTGTCAGAACCATCCAGGATTTCCCATGAATACCATCTTGATTACCGGCAGCAGCGGCCTGATTGGCTCGGAAGCCGTTACCCACTTCGACAAGCGCGGCTGGCAGGTACACGGCATCGACAACAACATGCGTCGCACCTTCTTCGGCAAGGATGGCGATACCCGCTGGAATCTGCAGCGCCTCGAGGCATGCACCCGTCACTTCATGCATCATGAGGTCGATATTCGCGACCGCGCCACGATCCGGCGACTCTTTCGCCAGCTTCGCCCCGACTTCGTCATCCATTGCGCCGCGCAACCCTCGCACGATCTTGCCGCCAACCGCCCATTCGACGATTTCGAGGTCAACGCGCTCGGCACCCTCAACCTGCTGGAGGCTGCCCGCCACGAATGCCCTGAGAGCCCCTTTGGTTTCATGTCCACCAACAAGGTCTACGGCGACGCGCCCAACGAGATCCCGCTGATCGAGCTGGAGACCCGCTATGATTACGCCCGGCCGGAGGATCATCACGGCATCGACGAAAACTGCCGCATCGACCGCACCATGCATTCGCTCTTCGGCGTCTCCAAGGTGGCCGCCGACGTGATGGTCCAGGAATACGGCCGCTACTTCAACATGCCGACCGTCTGCTTCCGGGGCGGCTGCCTCACCGGACCGAACCATTCCGGCGCGGAGATGCACGGTTTCATGGCGTACCTGGCCAAGGCCGTTCATGAAGGCCGCCATTACACCATCCACGGTTACAAAGGCAAGCAGGTGCGTGACAACATTCACGCTCAGGATGTCTGCTCCGCCTTCGAATGCTTCTATCGCAATCCTCGCTCCGCCGCGGTCTACAATCTCGGCGGCGGTCGCCGGAACGCCATTTCGATGCAGGAAGCGATTCAGCGCTTCGAGGAGATCTTCGGGCGAAAACTTGACTATGACTACGCAAGCGACAACCGTAAAGGCGATCACATCTGCTACATCTCCGATCTACGGCGTTTCCAGGCTGATTATCCGGAGTGGGAACTGACCAAGTCCCTCGATGATATTCTCCGTGATTTTGCCGACGCCGCCGCCGCTTCCCTGCCGGCGCCCCCGCTTCCATCATCGACAGAAAGACTCCAAATTGAAAGGTCAGTTGCCCGTGAAAAATGAGCTTTTGCAGAAATTCCTCAGCCGCCGTGATTTCACCGCCGGCATCGTCGGCCTCGGATACGTCGGTCTGCCGCTGGTTGAAGCTTTCGCCGAGTGTGGAGTCAAGGTTCTCGGCTTCGACATCGACGATGGGAAGATCGAGAAGCTCAAGCGTGGCGAATCCTACATCGCGCATATCGACGGCGCCCGCCTGCATCGCTATTTCGTCGAGGAAGGCTGTGCGGATGCCACCACCGATTTCAGTCGCGCCGGAGAATGCGACGCCATTCTCATCTGTGTACCGACGCCACTGGACAAGCATCGGGAACCCGACATCAGTTACGTGGTCGGCACCGCCCGGGCCATCGGTCCTCACTTGCGCCCGGGGCAACTCGTCAGCCTGGAATCGACCACCTATCCGGGTACGACCGACGAAGTGCTCGCGCCCATCCTCACGGAGCTGAGTGGCCTGACGATCGGCAGCGACCTCTTCATCGCCTATTCGCCGGAGCGCGAAGATCCCAACAACAAGGATTTCAGCACCCGGACGATCCCCAAGGTCGTGGGCGGCATCGATGCCCCTTCCCTGGAACTTGCCATCGCCCTCTACGACACGATCATTCAGCAGACCGTCCCCGTCTCCTCCTGCCGCGTCGCCGAGGCCACCAAGCTGATGGAGAACATCTTCCGCTGCGTCAACATCGCTCTGGTCAACGAGATGAAGATCGTTCTGGAACCCATGGGCATCGACATCTATGAGGTGATCGACGCCGCCAAGACCAAGCCCTTCGGCTTCATGCCCTTCTATCCCGGACCCGGACTCGGCGGACACTGCATCCCCATCGATCCCTTCTACCTCGCCTGGAAGGTTCGCGAGTATCAGCAGACGGCGCGCTTCATCGAGCTGGCCGGCGAAGTGAACACCGGCATGCCCGCTTTCGTCGTCCGCAAGACGATCGAGGCGATGAACCAGCACGGCCTCTGCCTCAAGGATAGCCGCATCCTGTTGGTCGGTCTCGCCTACAAAGGCAATGTCGATGACGACCGCGAAAGCCCCACCTACGTGATCTGGGAGGCGCTGGAGAAGCACCAGGCCAAGGTCGATTATTACGACCCCCACATCGCCGCTGTCCGCAAGAATCGGGAGCATCCCCAGTTCGCCGGCATCCAGAGCCGCACCCTCGAGCAGGTCGCCGCCAACCCGTACGACGCGATCATCGTCTGCACCGCCCACAAGTCGGTCGACCATGAAGCGATGGCGCGTCATGCGACAGTGGTGGTCGACACCCGCGCCGTCGTCGGAGACGCACCCCACGTTCATCGCGCCTGAGCCCGCGGCCGGATCGTCCGGCCTGGCGGGAGGCTTCGCAATATCGTCGCGATACGGTAAGTTATCGTATGACGAAATCCGCACATGCACATGAGGTTGAACGGGCGGGGAAACTGCTCGAAATCTTCCGCTCGCTGAATCCGCTTCGGGTGGAGCAGGTGCGCGAGGAGCTGCTCTCCATGGCTCCTGTCTTGGGTGCGAGCTACTTCGACAAGGTCGTTACCTTTGCGGAGGAGCTCCTGCCGCTCTATCTGCGCAGCCCGGTGAAGCGTAACGAACGCGAGGTTCTGAAGGAGTACTTTCGAGCGGTCGAACAGACGTCGGATCGCCTTCTGGCGAATGGCGCCATTCCCCCCGCTGAGACTGGCGGCCCGGCTGGATCCGGCAGCTCCCTCGCCCTTGTGCCCCGCGACAACTATACCTCCCTCCAGTGGTGCGTCATCACGGAGCGAGCCGACATGCCCCTCGTCCTCATGAACGCGGTCGATGCCGCGAAACGGCGCAATTACCTCGTGGACAGCGTCCTCGAACCTCTCTTCGAGTTCATGCTGGCCCTCGATCCCTCGCGCGCGTTGAGCTGGCAGCTCGAGCTGTGCAAGGGGCAGAATGGGCAGCCCGTCGATCCCGATGTCGCCCGAGATATTCTGCGTGTCTGGCGAGGCCGGCGGACGCTGCCGAAGGAGCATCTGAAACTGATCGTGGAGCTGAGCGAAGACGATCGGGTCTTTCGACACTGGCCGGCGGTTATCGAGGAAGCAGATCGCCTGCTGCGGGTGCAGGCGCTGAGCGCCTGGGTCGAATCCCGGAAGGAAGCGTGCCGCTCCAGTCGGCAGCTCCAGTACCTGGCACCGTACCGCGACGATCGCCGGCTGAACCGGTGGCTGCGCCAGGCCCTGGAGATCCTCGGGACCAGCATCGACTTCTTCATCAAGCAGAGCGAGCTGCAGTCGGAAGGGGAATCGCGCGCCGCCTGGCGCCACAGCGCCATGATGCGGGAACTCGGGCAGTTGGAGCGGCTGATGCCCCCGATTCTCCTGATGTCGGACCTCTTGCTGCTGGCGCCGACCGGCTCCTATGATTTCGCGATGGCCATCTTCGGCTTCACCCGCGACTACAAGCGGTGCTGGGAATCGGCGCTGGAGGAATGCAGCAAGAAAGCGATCCGCAAACGCTTCCTCGAAGACCTGAAGGAAGGCCGACCGCCACTGTCCACCATCAAGAGCCTGTGCTTCGGCAATCTGGAGCTGGAAGAGCGTGTCACGCACGAACTCGACTCGCTTACACAAAATTTTGACTCATTTCGTCAGCGGGAAGTGGTTATTGAGAAGCTTTGCGGTATATATAGCAGCTTTCACGAACAGCGCCTGCTGAATGAGGAAGTGGGGCGGCGGTATCGCCGCATGATGCGGGTGCTGCATGAGGACAGCCTGCGTCGGGTTCTGGGTAATGAGTTGATGAATGAACTTGATGGGTTGCGCAGTGTCTTACTGGATCTGTCGGTGATCGCCAGCCAGAGCCGCAGATTCCTCGCCATGCGCCGCGCCCTCGACCGTTCTACCGCCGAAGTGATTGCCGCCGATATGGATTTCACTCAGAGCATGCGCAGCCTGCGCGCCGCTTACGTCCGCCGCCTACTTGATATCTAACCTACAAAGGTATCTTTCCAACGATGATCGAAAAAGCTCGTACTGCCGCTACGTGGACGTTGGCCGATGCGCAACGCCTCTTTCGCATTCAGAAATGGGGCGCCGGTTATTATACGGTCAATGAGGCCGGCAACGTCTGCGTCTGCCCCCAGGGCAATCGAAAACGTCAGATTGACCTGAAGAAGCTGGTGGACGAGCTGCGCGAGCGCGGAATCCAACCCCCCGTGCTGATCCGTTTCATGGATATCCTCAGCGATCGCATCAAGAAGATCACCCGTTGCTTTGCCAAGGCCCGGAAAGAGTTCAACTACGACGGCAGCTACCATCCCGTCTACCCCATCAAGGTGAACCAGCAGCGGCAAGTTGTCGAAGCCATGATCCAGGCGGGCAAGTCGTCCAAGCTGGGGCTGGAAGTGGGCTCCAAGCCCGAGATGCTCACCGTCCTGGCGGTTTCGCCGGATTACCCATGCCTGGTGATCTGCAACGGCTACAAGGATGCCGAGTTCATTCGCATGGCCCTCAGCGGGCAGCAGCTCGGCTACAATGTCATTATCGTCGCCGAGAAGCTTTCGGAAGTGGAACGGGTGATCAAGATCGCGCGAGAGACGGGGTTGCGGCCAAGCATCGGCGTCCGCGTCAAGCTGGCCACGGAAGGGACGGGGCGTTGGGCATCTTCCGCCGGCGACCGCTCCAAGTTCGGCCTGCGCATCAACGAACTGATGCGCGCCTGCGACATGCTCCGCGAGAATGATATGATCGACAGCCTGCAGCTCCTGCATTTCCACATTGGCAGCCAGATCTCGCAGATCGATCGCGTCAAGGTGGCGATGACGGAGGTCGCCAGAATCTATGCGGAGCTGGCAAAGATCGGCGTACAGATCGACTACGTCGACGTCGGCGGAGGTCTGGGCGTCGATTACGACGGCACCTCCAGCAGCAACCCGCACTCCATCAACTACACCATGCAGGAGTACGCGAACGACATCATCTTTTCGCTCCAGCAGATCTGCGAAAATGAAAAGCTCCCCGCCCCAACGGTCATTACCGAGTCCGGCCGCGCCTTGACCGCTCATTACAGCGTTCTGGTGACCAACCTCGTCGATTTCTCCGCTCCCTCGACGACGCTGGCCATACGTGCCGAAAAGGGCGCGCCGGAACCGCTCCCCGAGCTGCAGTATATCTATGACGAGCTGGACGTTCGGAACTGCCGCGAGTTCTATCATGATGCCGTCTACCTGAGACGCCAGGCGCAGGCCCGCTTCAACGTCGGCAACTTCAGTCTCGAAGCGCGCGCCCACATGGAAGAACTCTTCTGGACGATCATGGGGCGCATCTGCAGCCTCGCGAAGCAGCACAACCTCGATTACCAGGAATTCGAGGGACTCGATACCCTCCTCGCCTCGACCTTCTTCGCCAACTTCTCGCTCTTCCAGTCGCTGCCGGATTCCTGGGCGATTGATCAGCTCTTCCCGATCCTGCCGATTCAGCGCCTCAACGAGCCGCCCACCCTGCAGTGCGTGCTCGCGGACATCACCTGCGACTCGGACGGCAAGGTCGAGCAGTACATCAACGAAGGGTGCATCGGTGCCTCGATGCCCATTCATCATATCGAGCCGGACGAGCACTACTACGTGGGCTTTTTCCTCGTGGGCGCCTATCAGGAGATCCTCGGCGATCTCCACAACATGTTCGGCGACACCAACGCCGTTCACGTCATCCAGGATGCTTCCGGCGGCTACAAGCTGCAGAACTACATCCGCGGCGATACGGTGCGCGACGTGCTGACCTACCTGCAGTACAATCCCAACGAGCTTCTCGAACGGTTACGCGCCAAGGTCGAACGCGCGGTCGAGCGGGAGGACATTACGGTCACCGACTCCGCCCAGATTCTGCGGCTCTTCGAGAACGGCCTGAGCAGCTATACCTATCTCAACCACTGAGAGCGGGGTGCTCAGGGAACTGCCGGTTCAGCCGAGTCGAGCTGGGCGAGCAGCTCTTCCGCGTTGGCGGCGCCAGTCTGGCGAAAGAGTTCATCGCCGGATGGCGCATAGCCGATGATCGTGGGTGAGGCTCTGACGCCAAATCTCATGCCCAGCAGCACCTGTCGTCGCGCATCCAGATGAAGCACCTCCACGCGCCCCGCTCCCAAACGCCGCACGGCATCGCTCACCGTCTGCATCGTGTCCGTTCCGCAACAACTGGCGGAGCTGAAGACGACCAGCAAGGGCTTCTTCATGCCGCGCGCGCGGTCGATGGGGTTGTCCAGTGAAAGGGCTGCGGCACTCTCCAACCACGTCGCGGAAAGCTCCAAGGGCACCTCAGTCCCGAGGTTGCGGATGACGGCATCGATCGCCGCCCGCCGCTTCTCCTGCATCACGTACTGCCGCACATAACTTTTGACGGAATCGAGGGGGGCACCCGCGAATGCCGCGGCGTTTGCCGCGTAGAAGGCGCTGATCTCCTCCTCCGACACCTCGATGTCGGCAATCCGCTCCTCCAGAAACGCCTGCACCAGGGCATCCTCATCGTCATTGGCAGCCTTCTCCGCGGTCGCAGCCGCGCGGCCCGCAAGGATCGGCAGGAGGCGGCTGGCAGCAAAGTATTCCAGCAGCAGGAGCGGATCCGGGCTCTGCTGCACCGTGAGATGAGCGGGGAGCTGGGCCACGAAGGTGTCGAACTCCTCTTTGGTGATGACAAGCTCTTCGCCGCGCAGGATGACCGAGTTATCGAGATCGGCAACGGTGGCTTCGAGCAACAGCCCGGTAGCGGCACCAGGATAGGCGACACGCACCTTCCGCCCAGGATCCTCAGCCGGCTGGCCGGCGGCGACTGCCACTGAAGCGAGGAGCAAACCCAATGAAGCCGTGAGGCGCAATCCGTGCATCCGGTCAACCTCCTGAGGATGGGCTGAAGTCGTAGCCGAGTTCGCGCCATTTGGCCAGGATCTGTTCCTTGGAGTAAAAGCCCTCGTGTCGGAAGAGTTCCTTGCCCCCTTCGTCAAAGAAGATCTGGGTCGGAATGGCACTGACATTATGTTCCTTCCCTGGCTCGGGATTCTCCCACACATCGATGAAGACAGTCTCGAATTGGCTTGCATGGTTCGTCGCCAGATCTTCCAGGATTGGAGCCATCATCCGGCACGGCACACACTGCTTCGCGCCCAGATCGAGCAACCGCGGCAGGGAGCCGCCTCCCGGAGCAGGTACAACGGCCTCCGGCACACTGGTGGCGGCCTCTGGTTCGCCGCCGCTCGCGGGCGTTCGTCCGCAACCCCACTGCAAAATCAGACAGAGTGCCAAGACGACAGTCAGTCCGCTAAGTTGGATGTTGGGCTGCTTCATGGGGTGCTCTCCGCTTTTTTATGGCGTGCCATCTTACCAGGCGATCGATGGCATGCCGTAGACGTGGGTGAGGCTGAGATAGATGCCGGCGAGGATGAAGATCACCCCCGTCGCGCTCCGTACCCAGCGCTCGATATGGGTGAGTTTATTGAAGGCTTTGCCGACGTATTGGCCGCCAAAGGCGATGAGAAACGCAAAGACCACGACCGGCAGCGCCGTGCCGATCCCATACAGCCCCGGCACCAGCAGCCGGGATTCCTGCCCAGCAGCCAACGGCAGCAGCGCGCCAAAGTACAAGCCGGCCGAGACCGGGCAGAAACTTAGCGCGAAGAGGAAGCCCAGAGCTGTCGCCCAGAACGCTCCCCCCTTCGCCGCCCGCTGTTGGATTCCAGCGCCAGCCAGGTTGAGCGAGATCCCACTGCCGATCATCTGCAGCAGTATAAGGCCGATGACGATCAGCAGGGGGCCGAGCACCAGATTCAGATACTTCTGCAGGAAGCGCGAGAGTACATCGCTGGCCATCATCCCTGCAAGCAGCAACATTGCCAGCAGCACATAGGCCAAGGTCCGTCCGATGACGTAGAGTACCCCCGACGAGATCACCAGCCGGGGCTTGCCCACCTGTCGGCCGATGAAGGAGATCGCGGCGATGTTGGTGGTCAACGGACAGGGACTGATCGAGGTCAGGATGCCCAGCCAGAGGGCGCTGCCGAGCGCCAGCCACAAAGTCATGGCCTCTCCTCCGGCAGGTAGTCGCGGATTGCTTCGCCGACATACGCAGTGAACTTCTCCGGCTGATCGAAGACTTGCCAGACATCATCCAGACGCCGGTACTCCGCTTCCACGCCATCCTCGATCCTGACGATCACCAGGGTGCTGGCGGATATCTCGTATCGCTTGGCCAGGTCCTCGCGCTCCTGGAAGTTGGCCGCGTGCCACTCGACCTTACCCGTCGCGACCTCTTCCGCGAAGTCACGCTCCACAAGCTCTCGTGCCTGCCGCTCGATACTGTTGCAGGTGACGCAGCGAAAGGTCGTATGCAGATAGTAGACGAGAACCTTGTCTTCTCCCGCCGCCACGGGCGCCGGCGGCACGGTCGTGGCGCGACTGGCCGCGGAGTCCTTGCCGAGACCATAGCCCAGGGTGAAGATGGCAAAAAAGAGGAGCAACCGGCCAATCCATACCTTCATTTCGGTGCGCACTCCCCGACCTTGCATGCCTTGGCGATCTGCTGCGGTGTCATTGCCATCTTGTCCGCCAGCGACTGGTCGATGCTGATCTGCTCACCGGTTTCCCGCGGATTCGCCTCCAGCCACTGGCGAAGGTTCTCCGCGTTCACGAAGAATCCCTGGTGGAAACAGCCGGCCGAGCCCCACTTGCCGCTCGCCCCCTTCTTCTTTCCGTACCAGGCGACGGCGGTGGCCGGTTCCACGGAGACGACATAACCCCCGAAGGTGCGGATGACCACCGGTTCGCCGGTAAGCCGATCCTGCTCGTGCACCTCGATGTCCCCCCCGGTGCGTGCAGCCACGCCCATGGAACAGTGGGCGCAACAGCCAAAGCTGTGAATGCCACCGATCTTGACGATGGCGCCATCCTGCACATACATCGCCCGGTCGCAGAAACCGCAGCGAGCCGTCATCTCCTGTCGTTTGAGCGTATCGTAGCCCAGCAGGCTGCCCCCTTTGGTGGCGCGCGCGGTCTCCGCCGCCGCACGCCCGGCAAATGCCGCGATCCATGGCCGGCCGCTCGTTTCGTCCGCCCCCACCAGGAAGATCGCCTGACGCATGGGAACCGGCTGGCCCGTATCGGCCGCCGCGACCGTGGCGCGCTCCTCAGTCTCGGCCAGTTCCTTCTCCAGGCAGGAGAGCATCACGAAGTAATGATGAACGCCGCAGATCCGCACCTCCCCCTTGTCGCTCGGCACCGTTACCGCCTGATCCGCGGCGATGGGTGCATCGCACATGAAGCAGATGGGGCCGGCAGGTGCCTCGGCGGTCACCTCGTAGCGCTTCAGCGGGGAATCGAGAGCCGCCTTTGCAAAGTCGAAACCGAGTTCCCGCCACTTGGTTAGCATGCCGTAGCGGGTAATGAACCCTTCATGGCGCCAAAGCTCCTTGCCGGTCGCGTCCAGAAAGATCTGCGTCGGGATGGTGGCGATCTTGTACTCCCTGGCTCTGGTCACATTCTCCTTGAGACCGACATCGATGAACTCGACGTCGAGCACACCGGCAAACGCGTCATTCATCCCCTCCAGAACAGGGGCCATCATCTTGCACGGTATGCAGGCTTTCGAGCCAAAATCAAGGAGCGCCGGCAGTCTATCCCCGGCTCCAGCCGTGCAGGCACCGCACAACAGCACGACCACAATCATTCGGTTCCACTTTCCCATCTCCATCACCTCTCCACTGAGTGTTCATGCCGCACAATCGAGCGACAGGTGATTCCCCTGCCTGTCGCTACGCCATCCCCGTTCAGCCACAGCAGGTGGCGCCGCCCAGCAGCTCGGCCCCCTTGGCCGCCACCGTGGCGATGCTGCTCTCCTCAACCGCCGTCTTCCCCTTCTGCATGCCCAGATCGGCCAGTTGCAGGTGGGTGAAGCTGGTGAACCCAGCCTGCTCGAGGCAGGCCTTCGCGCAGTTCAGCGGGCAACCATCGATCGCCAGAATCTTGTCCGCCGCCTCGGTGGTCTTCATGATGCCCGGAACCCGCCCGCCGACACCGGCCAGGCAGAACATGCGTCCGGCACCGTCCAGCGTCAGCTTGCGTGCGGCACGGTCAGCGACCGCGCCCACATCCGCCGCGCCGGAGCAGGAGAAAATCAGCGTCGTTCCGCCACAGCAACCTGTTCCCTGTGCTTGCGTACTCATCTCACCCTTCCTCCATTGCATGTGAGTTTGACTGGTCAGGCCAGCATCTTCTGAATCTCTTCCACCGGCGGCACCTTGCCCACGGTCTTGACTTCCCCGTCAATAACCAGAGCGGGGGTCATCATTACGCCGAAAGCCATGATGTCGTTGATGTCCGTCACCTTCTCGATCGTGTAGTCGATGCCGGCAGCCTTGGCGGCACTCTCTGCCGCATCCGCCAGCTTCTTGCACTTGGGACAGCCCGTTCCCAGGACCTGAATCTTCGTCATCGCTTGTTTCTCCACTTTCTTGTTGACCATGTAGCCAAGTAAAAGTTCCGCCGAGGTTCCCCGCGGCGGCCGACATCAGCTTCGCAGTGCTGCCTGTGCAGCCCGTGCCTGCTCCTTCAGTACCGCCTCGACACAGCCGAAGAAGTTGAGGATGCACGGCACCCGCAACCGGTAAAAGACTTGCAGCCCCCGCTTGTCGTCTTCGACGATTCCCGCCGATCTGAGCACAGAAAGGTGCTTGGAGACGGTGGACATGTCGCTGCCGACAATCGTCTGCAGGTCGCAGACGCACCGCTCCCCCTTCGCCAGTTCATCCACCATCATCAGTCGACTGGGATGGCCCAGGGCCTTGATCACTGCGGCCCTCGCTTCATATCGTTGCCTGTCAACGTCCGTCATAGCGCCAGAATCCTCCATCTATTTGGTAATATAGGCAAATTGATTCCGAAAGCAAGCCGTCGTCGCCAGGTTGTGGAAGTTGGTGATCGCTGGTCGGTTCAGCCGCGGAGTTTGGCGGTGATCCGGGCGACCCGTGCGCCCAGCGTGCGGGCGATGGCGAGATCCTCCGGCGTCGGCTGCAGCTCGCCCTTCGGCCCCGCGATGGTCGATGCACCGTATGGCGTGCCGCCGCGCGCCTCCGTATGGATCATCCCTTCCGTCGAGTAAGGGACGCCGACAATGACCATGCCAAGGTGAATGAGGGGGACCATCATGGTGAGCAACGTGGTCTCCTGGCCGCCGTGCGTCGAGGCTGTCGAGGTGAAGAGGCCGGCCGGCTTGCCTTCCATCTCACCGTTGAGCCAGAGGCTGGCGGTGGAGTCGATCAACTGCTTCATCTGCGCGGTCATGTTGCCGTAGCGGGTGGGCGACCCGAAGAGGATGCCATCCGCCTGCCGCAGGTCGTCAACCGTACAGACGGGTACATCTGCCTGCTCCTCGCGGATTTTCACAATGAAGTCGTTATCGGCGGTTTTCCGGATGACCTCCTCGAATTCCGCGACCCGTCGGAAGATCACCTCTGCGCCTGCCACCGATTTTGCTCCTTCTTCAACGGCCCGCGCCAGCTGAAGGACATGTCCGTACATGGAATAATAAACAACCAGGATCTTCATGTGCAGCTCTCGTTATGTGTGTCAGGTAAAGGGCATCCCCCATGAAAAACTATAGCGGCTGCATGCTCCCGATCGCAACCTTGATTGCGTCAGGAGGTCATCTCCTTCAGCATGATGGGCCAGGCGTCGTCGGCATAGAAGCGATGCCCCTGATTGCCGATCACCAGATGGCAATGCTCTTCGGCGTCGGCGGCACGGTAGATATTCCGCAGTTGCCGAAAGGCGGCCTGCACGCCTGCCAGCGGGATGATCTCGTCATCGCGCCCAGCCACAATGACCACGGGGCGAGGCGCGAAGAGGCCCATGACATCGGCCATCTCGGCATACTTGAGGATGCTCGGCAGATAGCCACAGGCGCAATGGTAGAGGGCCATCTTGGAGTGGCTGTAGGTGCAGAAGGAGCAGGAGGGCATGGCGAAGGAGAGGCGGGGCAGGAGCGCGGCCGCATAGATGCCGGTCGTTCCTCCCCCAGAGTTGCCCATGATGCCGATTCGCCGCATGTCGACGTCGCCGCGCGAGGCCAGGTAATCCACTCCCCGATCGACATCGTACACGCGCTCTCCCAGAAGAGTCCGGCCCAGCATGAGGGCCTGCACGAAAGCATCGTGACAGCCATTTTGTGCAGAAACGCGCGCCTGGACCTTCTCTGAACGTTCGCCGAGGGAGCGCTGCTCGATGCAGAGAGCCGCGATACCGCGCCGCAGGCAACCGATCGCGAAGTCACGATCTCCGTCGACTTCCAGCGCCCTGCTTTCGTCTTCCCGGCAGACGCCGATGGAGTTGTGCATGCCGGTCGAATGTCCTTGCAGGCAAATCATGAAGGGCAGCGGTGGCGTGACGTCCTTGGGCAGACAGACATAGGCGGGCACGTCGCAGTGAGGCTCGGCGCTGAAGACGATCTTCTCGATCCGTCCCAGAGGATGGCGACGGCTCCACACTTCCCTGACCTCCAGCGGCGCCCGCTCCCGCGGCATATCGCCCAACAAGCCGCGCACTTTGCGTCGCAGACGGCGCTGCCATGCCTGAATGTCGCCGCCGTCGAAGGCCATGGACGGGCTGGTTCCTTCCATGATATGGCGATGATTCACGGAGGGGCTGAAGTCAGGCGGAGACAGCGATGTAGACATGGCGAAAAATCGGGGTTGACGGTTCGCGGGTCAGGGCATCTGCCCGGCATGGCCTTGGGCGAGGAACTCGGCCAGGATGCGGGAGGTGTGCGAGCCGGAAGGATTGGCGATGAGCTTCTCGGGCGGACCTTCCGCGACGATCTTGCCGCCGCCGTCGCCACCTTCGGGCCCCAGATCGATGATCCAGTCCGCCTCGGCGATGACATCCAGGTTGTGCTCGATGACAATGACGGAATGGCCGGCCTCGACCAGACGGTGAAGCACCCGGATGAGCTTCTCCACATCGGCCATGTGCAGACCGATCGTCGGCTCGTCGAGGATGTAGAGGGTCGGGGTGACGAGTACCTGCTGGGAGGAGAGGCCCCGCACTTCGGGCGGTCGCGCCTTGGCCAGTTCCGAAACCAGTTTGATGCGCTGAGCTTCGCCACCGCTGAGCGTGGGACTCTGCTGGCCCAGGGTGAGGTAGCCCAGGCCGACTTCGTCGAGCAGCTTCAGCGGCCGGTGGATGGCCGTGTGCTGGGCAAAGAAGGTGGTGGCCTCTTCCACGCTCATCGCGAGCACCTCGGCGATAGTCTTGCCGTTGTAGGTGACACCCAGGGTCTCCTGGTTGAACCTCCGCCCTTCGCAAACCTCGCAGAGGACGCGCACGTCCGGGAGAAAGCTCATCTCGATGCGCTTGTACCCCTGCCCTTCGCACTCAGGGCAGCGGCCCCCCTTGACGTTGAAGGAGAATCGCCCGGGCAGGTAGCCGCGCAGGCGAGCCTCTGGAGTGCTCGCGTAGAGCCGGCGGATGTTGTCCCAGAAGCCGACGTAGGTGGCCGGACAGGAGCGGGGCGTCTTGCCGATCGGCGTCTGATCGACCTCCAGCACGCGGCTGATGGCTTCAACGCCTTCGATGGAGTCGCATCCGAGCAGGGGCGGCGGCTTCATGGCGGCCTTGCGGCGCGAGCGCCGGAGACCGGCAAGAAGCTGCTTTAGATTGTCGTGCAGGATGTTGCGCACGATCGTTGACTTCCCCGAACCACTGACGCCAGTAACGATGACGAGGCGCTGGAGAGGCAGACGCAGGTTGAAGCCTGCCAGATTGTGGAGCGTGGCATTGGTCACCTCGAGGCGGGGCGTCACATCCTTGCCGCGCTGCTTCACCTGGCGGCGAGGCAGGAGCGGATGCTGCAAGGGCTCCCGCAGGGCGCGGCCGGTGAGGGACTGTTCACAGGCCAGGAGATCCCGCAGGGTTCCCGAGGCGACGACGTGGCCTCCGTGGCGACCGGCGCCAGGCCCAAGATCGATGAGGTGTTCCGCCTGGCGGATGGTCTCTTCATCGTGTTCGACAACGACGACGGTGTTGCCCTTGTCGCCAAGCTGGCGCAGAGTGTCGAGCAGCATGCGGTTGTCGCGCGGATGAAGGCCGATGGTCGGCTCGTCGAGGATGTAACAGACGCCGCGGAGGTTCGAGCCAAGCTGCGCGGCCAGGCGTATGCGCTGGGCTTCGCCACCGCTCAGCGTGGGGGCGGCACGATCCAGCGAAAGATAGGGTAGCCCAACGTCAGCCAGGAAACCAAGGCGGGCGTGCAGTTCGGCGACAATGTCGCGGGCAATCTCGCCCTCGCGCGACGTGAGCGCCAGCTCATCGACGGCCTGACGGGCTCGGCCGACGGCCAACCTGGTGAAGTCGGCGATGGTCTTGTCGTGAAAGCGCACGGCGAGGGCTTCCGGGCGCAGGCGCTGACCGTCGCAGGCGGGGCAGGTATGGTTGGTACTCTCCCAGGAATCGTTCCACCAGACCTCCTCTTCGGGCTCGGCCTTCTCCTTGAGGAGTTGCCCCGTACCGAAGCATTCAGGGCACCAGCCATGGCGGGAATTGTAGGAGAAGAGTCGCGGGTCAAGCTCGGCGAAACCGCGGCCGCAGTCCGGGCAGGCGCGACGACTGGAGAAGAGGATCGGCTGCAGGGTGGTGCTGCCCCGTTCGACGAGATGGACAACGCCCTGGCCGTGGCCAAGGGTCTGGCGGATCAGCTCCCGCAGAGCCCCTTCGGCATTGGGTTGCACCTCGATGTCGCCGATCGGCAGCTGGATCGTGTGCTCCTTGAAGCGATCCAGGCGCGGCCAGGGATCGACCGGAATCATCTCGCCGTCGACGCGCAGATGCGCGTATCCCTTTCTGTCCGCCCACTTTGCCAGATCGGTATAGTAGCCTTTGCGGGCAAGGATGAGCGGAGCGAGCAGCGTCACGTCCCGCCCGCGATACTCCTGCAGGATGCGCGCCACGATGGCGTCTTCCGACTGGGGCTCGATGGGCACATTGCAGTCGGGGCAGTACTGGGTACCCAGCTTCACGAAGAGCAGGCGCAGAAAGTGGTAGATCTCGGTGACGGTGGCGACGGTGGACTTGCGGCCGCCGCGACTGGTGCGCTGCTCGATGGCGACCGTCGGCGGGATGCCCAGCACCGCATCCACATCGGGCCTGGAGGAGGGCTGCACGAACTGACGGGCATAGGCATTGAGCGACTCGAGGTAGCGCCGCTGCCCTTCGGCGAAGAGAATGTCGAAGGCAACCGTGCTCTTGCCGCTGCCGCTGATGCCGGTGATCACGGTGAAGGTGTCGCGCGGAATCTGTACATCGACATTCTGGAGGTTGTGCTCGCGCGCATGATGAATGCGGATCCACTGGTCGGCACCTGGCGCGACGCGGTAGGGTACGCTCTCTTCCGCCACCATGAGCCATTCGTCATGCTCGGGGCTCCCCGGCAGGAGCGCGGGCCCCAGGTGCGAATAGTTACGGAGGGCGGCGCCGGTGTGGCTCTCCGGGCAGGCCATGACCGTCTCGGGGCTGCCGGCAACAACCAACTCCCCTCCCCGATCGCCCCCCTCGGGTCCAAGATCGACGATCCAGTCGGCGGCGCGAATGATGTCCAGATTGTGTTCGATGACGACGACGGAATGGCCCTGATCGATCAGTTGGCGAAGCGCTTCGAGGAGAACCGCAATGTCGTGGAAATGGAGGCCGGTGGTCGGTTCGTCAAAGAGGAAGAGCGTATGGTCGGACTGGCGCTTGCCGGCATTCTGGGCCAGGAAACCGGCGAGCTTGAGGCGCTGCGCCTCGCCGCCGCTGAGGGTCGGCACCGGTTGCCCGAGCTTGAGATAATCGAGGCCAACCGCCCGCAGCGGCTCCAGCGTACGCAGGATTGCCGCCTCTCTGGTGAAAAAGGCGCAGGCTTCGGAGACGGTCATGTCGAGCACATCGGCCATGCTGTAGCGGCCATCCAGCTTGACCTCGAGCACGTTTTCGCGATAGCGGCGGCCATCGCAGTCGGGGCAGCGCAGGTAGACGTCGCTGAGAAACTGCATCTCGACGTGCTCAAAGCCGTTGCCACCGCAGCTGGGACAGCGGCCATCACCAGAGTTGAAGCTGAAGGTGCCGGCCGTATACCCGCGCTCGACCGCCAGCGGTTCCGCCGCGAAGAGCTTGCGGATGGCATCCAGCGCGCCGACATAGCTGGCGGGATTCGAGCGGGTCGTCTTGCCGATGGGCGATTGGTCGACGAAGACGACGCCGGCGATGGACTCGCTGCCGAGAATGGCGCCGTGGCTGCCTGGTGCCTCCGTGGGTATGCCCAACTGCTTGAGCAGCGCCGGATGCAGGATCTCCTGCAGAAGCGTGGATTTTCCCGAGCCGCTGACTCCCGTCACGCAGGTCAGGCAGTGCAGGGGAAGGCGGACATCGATGCCCTTCAGGTTGTGTTGTGACGCCCCCACGATGGTCAGCGCGCCATCATCGGTCTTCACAGCCTCGCCCCGACCGGCGGTTTCTACCTGCCGCCGACCGGTCAGGTAATCGGAAGTGAGTGATTGGTCGGCACCGGCGAGCTTCGCAAGGTCGCCGAAGAAGACGATCTCGCCGCCGCGTTCGCCGGGCCCGGGACCCAGGTCGAGGACCCGATCGGCGGCGCGGATCAGGTCGGGGTCATGCTCGACAACGAGGAGGGTGTTGCCCGCGTCGCGGAGACGATGGAGGACGCGGATGAGGCGGCGAATGTCTCGGGGGTGGAGGCCGATGCTCGGCTCGTCGAGAACAAAGAGGGTGTTGACGAGGGAGGTGCCCAACGCAGTCGTCAGGTTGATGCGCTGCACCTCGCCGCCGCTGAGGGTGCGGGACTGCCGATCGAGGGTCAGATAGCCGAGGCCGACTTCCCCGAGGTAGCCGAGGCGGGTGCGAATCTCGCCCAGGAGCAGGTCGGTCGCTTCGTCCAGGGGAGCTGGCAGGTCGAGATGGGAGAACAGCTCGAGGCTGGAGGAGATGGGCAGCATCATCACCTCGTGCAGGTTGAGCCCCTGGCCGGGGCCGACTCGCCAGAGCAGGGCGTCGGGCTTCAGACGCGCTCCCTTGCAGGCGGGGCAGAGGTGATAGGCGCGGTACTTCGAGAGCAGGACGCGAATGTGCATCTTGTACGCCTTGGTCTCCAGCCAGTCGAAGAAGCGACGGCAACCATACCAGTGGCCATCTTCCCAGCTGCCGACACCCTCGATCACCCAGTTGCGCTGCTCGTCGGTCATCTCCTCCCACGGGAGGTCGGTGGGAATGCCGGCCTGGCGGGCGAAGCGCAGCATGTCGTCCTGGCACTCACTGTAACTCTTGGTCTGCCATGGCCGGATGGCGCCCCCCTGGAGCGTGAGCGAGCTATCCGGAACGACCAGCCCGTAGTCGACGCCGATCACGCGACCGAAGCCGCGGCAGGTGTCGCAAGCGCCGATCGGCGAGTTGAAGCTGAATAGATTCGGGGTCGGATCGCGGTAATGGAGGTCACAGTCGGGGCAATGCAGATCCGTCGAGAAGCGCATGGGGGAGAGCGGCGCGCCGTTATCGCCAAGCAGGCGAATGCTCACCTTCTGCTGGCCGCGTTTGATCGCCATTTCGAGATCCTCGACGATGCGGGCGCGGTTCTCTTCCGCGAAACGCAGGCGGCTCTGAATCACCTCCAGTCCGGAATCGGACTCGTCCAGATAACGCCGATAGCCCTGTTTCTCGAGCAGCTTCTTGATTTCATCGACGTTGAACTTCTTCGGCACGTCCACATGGAAGGCGATCAGGAAGTCGGCGACCTTGCCGGTCTTGTCGCTGGTTGCGGCATCGCGGATGGCCGTGAAGATCGAGTCAGGCGTATCGCGTCGTACGACCTTGCCGCAGCCGCGACAGTGGAGCCGGGCAGCCCGTGCGAAGAGGAGCTTCAGATGGTCGTTGAGTTCCGTCATCGTGCCGACGGTGGAGCGCGAGGTGCGAACCGGGTTCGTCTGATCGATGGCGATGGCGGGCGGGATCCCCTCGATGCGCTCGGCGCGCGGCTTGTCCATGCGGTCGAGGAATTGCCGCGCGTAGGGAGAGAAGGTCTCCACATACCGCCGCTGCCCCTCGGCATAGACCGTATCGAAGGCCAGAGACGATTTGCCCGAACCGCTGACGCCCGTGACGACGATCAGCTCGCCGAGCGGCAGACGCAGGTTGAGGTTCTTCAGGTTGTTCTGGCAGGCGCCAGTGATTTCGATATGATCGTGAGACATAGGATGGTTACTATACTGCAATTCGGCCTCCGCGGGTCGTTTCAGTTGCCCGCTTGCAACTGAAAAATGCTGTGTCATCTTCGGAGCAGGGCGAGTGGTTGTCAAGCAATCTCAAAGGCGAGGGTGCGAAGGTGAAAGGGAAGATCAGGATCGGGCGTATCGCGGCCTTGACTCTGGCGCTGCTGGTGTTGGCAGGCATCGTGGCCTACCGGTACGGGGTATTTCAGCCGCTCGGCTTCTATCGTCCTTCCAATTCCCTGATGGTGATCGCACCCTACAAGTACCAGGGAACCTGGGTTTTTGACGACGCGGCGGTGGGACTGAAGCGGGAACCGTTTGTGTCGGGTATTCCTGAAATGATCGACACCATGGTAAAGGAAATCCCGGATGCGGACAAAGGCTTTCGGCTTCTCTTTTCGACGCAGCCATTCCCGGGCCACATGGTGAAATTGAGTTGGCGACGCGCGGATTCAACGGGCAACTGGTACTACTGCGAGCAGTATGACGCGGAAGGCTGGCTCTGCCCCGGATTGTTCAAGTACTATGCGGAGGCACCCAAAGACCTTTATGCAAAGGCGGAAAAGAAATAGCAGGCAGGCGCCTCCAGAAGCGACTATCTTATCTTCATAGGAGCTCGTCATGTATCACCAGCTTTCCATCTGGTCCCTCACCTTCCTCTTCGCGATTGCCGCGCGGGCGACCGTTTTCAGCACTTACTCTCCAGATACCAGCGGCAAGGAGGACGTATCGGCATTGCTCCAGAAAGCGGTGAATGATGCCATTGCCACGGACAAGGTGCTGCGGATCCCACCGGGAACGTATTGGATCGCTTCCCCGGTGACGCTGACAACCAACGGGCTGACCGTCACCTCGACCAACCCCTTTCATGCCGGGAATGTGATCCTGCGCGGAAGCCCGGCCGGAACCAAGCCTGGTACAACCCCCGCGGAAGGCGCTGAGCGCAAGCCCATCTTTCTGACCAGAAAGCCCGTCTATTCGCTGACCATTGTGGGCATCACCTTCACCGACGCGTCGGTCGGCGTAGCCGGGGATCCCTCGATGGCGGTGACCTATTTCCTGAATTGCGCCTTCCATCACTGCGACGCGGGCGTCAGCGGCGACCCGATCCAGATCGCGACCTTTGACCGCTGCCACTTCACTGCCTGTGGCTACGGCATCCGCGGTCGCTCGCCAAGACGACCCGCCAGCCTCAATCGCAGCAACCTCGTCAACATCTACGACTCCACCTTCCGGGCCTGCCGCGACTGGGCGATCCAGATCGAGGGGAGCCCGGTCAATATCCGCGATTGTGACTTTGAAGGGAATACCGGCGGCGTTCTGGAGCTTCTGGATCTCTATGTCGGCACCGTCGAAGGGTCGTACTTCGAGGGGAACGGAGGCAACGGCGAGAAGCCGATGATTCGCCTCGCTCCGGATCAGCTGCCGGGGGAGCACAACGGACAGCTCGCTCTCAGGGGCAACCAGATCAATGCCAACCACAACGCCGCGCTCATCGAAATCGTCAATGGATCCAAGCTGCATGCGTACGACAATCGCGCCGCGGTGAAGCTGAGCGCCGGTCAGGTGCTGATCGAGACCGATGGACCCGAGGAAAACATCAGCCTGGATCACAACATCATCCGCGATCCCGCGATTCCCTGAGCAGCACACCAATAACCGCTCACCAGGAGTCACCGTGCCATGGCTACCTTCACATCGCCGTCAACGGGCCACTACCGCTTCACCCTGATCGAACTATTGGTGGTGGTGGCGATCATCGCCATTCTTGCCTCGCTGCTCTTGCCGGCGTTGAGCAAGGCACGCGGCAAAGCGCAACAGATCGAGTGCCTGAACAACCTCAAGCAGATCGGGATGATGTCCCAGTTGTATCGTGACGACAACGACGGCTGGTTCTTCCCTTACCGGGGCACGAGCGGTATCTATGAAGCCGCGGGGGCGTACTGGAACACGGTGACCGGCGGGCTTCGCGAGTATACGCCAAAGAGCGGTCTCAACATGCTGGCGCTCGGCTGCCCGACCAATGAAGGGCGCAACGGAGACTATCTGGTCAATCTTCGCACGGTCACGGGCAACTCGTCACCCGCCTATCCGCCCGCGCGCGACTCGATGATCCTCAATGCGGAACGCAAAATCCACCTCACCGAAAGCAGCAATGCCTGGTTTGACCGTGGTTTCTGGACGAATCATACGCTGGAGAACTACGGCTACCAAGTAGTCGCCACGCCCCACGCGGGAAGAACAAACTTCGCCTGGATTGACGGCCATGTCACGGGTGATATCGCCCGTAACTTCAAGCTGGGCAACAACTGGCGTGCGGATCTGATGTCTCCCGGCGGCTGAGATCGAGCCGGAGGAGCTGCTCGGGAGGCGCCTCAAGACGCTGAAGCTCGTGACGGAGGGCTTCTTGCAAGCGGGCCACCTCCCCCGGATGAGAGGCGGCCATGTTCCGCAGCTCATTGGGATCCGCCTGGCGATCGCTGAGCCAGAGGGGCCCGGACATATAAGATTGGTGGTTCCCAACCGGGCGGCAGCCGTCGGCGAAATCTCCCAGCGGATAGGGGATAAAGCGGGCCAGGTGATAGCCATACCAGTTGAGCGGTTGGTTGTCTGGACCCGGAGGTTGATGGAGCACCCAGCGGCCGTCGGTAATGGTCATGCTCCCCCCGAACATGCCGGCAACGGCGTAGTCCCGGGTTGGCGCGCCGGGATCTTGAATCACGGGCAACAGGTCGATGCCGTGCAGCGGAGCCGCGGGAAACCTGGAGCCGGTGGCCGCAAGGACCATGGGATAGATATCGACCAGCTGAACAAGTTGCGACCGACGCTCGCCGTGACCATACTTCGGATGGCAGGCGATGAAGGGAATATGGGCAACCGCATCGTGATTGTGCGTCTGAAGCTTGCCGACGCGGCCATGATCGCCGTTGTAGGTCCCATGATCCGTCGTGAAGATGACCAGCGTCTCCTTCCACAGATCCAGATCATCCATCGTATCGAGCAGATGGCCGAGCCAGCGGTCGACGAGCACCACGTTAGCGGCATAGCGGGCGCGGGTGAAGTTCATCTGGCGCTCGGTGAGCCCGGCCTCGGCCCACTTGGCGTAGGGCCAGTTGTCCGCATTGTCCTCGGGATTGCCATAGCCGTCGGGCCAGAAGAGTTTGAGAATTTCTTCGGGCGGATCGAGCGGTTCGTGCGGCGGAAAGCAGTCGATATGGAGGAAGAAGTCCTGATGGTCGCGATTGCGGCGCAGCCAGTCGGCGGCCGTGCGAAAGGTGCGGGCGCAGGTCCAGTCAGCCTCCTCGTGCCGATCGAAGTGCATGTTACGCCAGTGCCGTTCGCACTTGCCACGGGCAGCGCTTTCCGGACAGGTGAAATCCCGTCCCGGCTCGATGGGGTCCGTATAGAGGCCATCCGATTCGATGCCGCGAATGAACTGGAAGCCGCTGTAGCCCATATGGTAGTTGCCCGAACCCTGCTCCCACAGATGGAAGTGGTCCGAAACCAGGTAGCTGACGGAGCGCCCCTGCTCGCGTATGGCCGTGATGGAGGTATTCGGCGGTCCGGATACCTGGCGTGGAAGATCGGCATCTCCTTCTTCCAGCGGTCCCCAGCCCCGCTCCAGGAACTCGAGCCGGCCGGTATGAATGTCGCGGCGCGCGGGCATGCAGGGTGTCGAGCCGCACCAGCAGTTCTCGAAGACCGTGCCGCGCTGGGCCAGCCGCTCCATGTTGGGAGTGGGCACCGACCACTCGGGCGCTTCCTCACTCCAGCACTGATTGAGCGGCTTGCCGCCCGTATACGCGCCGCAATGATCTCGCCGCAGGGTGTCACACAGAATCACGATGACATTCATCTTAGAAAAAGCTCCCCGTCTGGATGAAGGCAACCCGTTGACAATCACGTAACCTGCCCCCGCCAACCCCAGGATGCAACTGAATGGACGGCGAGATCCGCCCCATCCATGGCGTTCCGGGCAGCGGCCGGGCGGAGACTCCCATATTGTCGGGCGGAGCGCCTTAAGGTTGTCTGCTCGGCGTCAGGTGCCAGGTGACGGTGGTGGCTTCGCCGATGTGGCGGGGTTTGTAGAGACCGTGAAGGTCGGGGGTGACCATGGTGCAGCCCCAGTCGACAAAGAAGCCGGCGGTCTCCTCCTTGTCGGCGGCGATGCGGAGTGTCCAGTATGGGGTGGAAAGCTGAAGGTTTTCCCTCGCGGGGAGCCAGAATGCTTCGCGGGCGGGGGTGAGCAGACTCTCGGTATGGTCGTCCCAAGCGAAGCGGGTGTCGTGCAGTTGGTGCGGGTCAAGCGCGAGGGGGAGGTTGAAGCTGAAGGCGCCGTAGGCGTTGGGCAGCTTGTTCACGGCGGTGAGCGAGAGTCGAATGCCGGGGCGATCGCGGTCGACGGCGATCTCGTAGGTAACGTCAACGTGGCTGAGGGATTTTCGGAAGGCGAGGACGATGCGGTCGGCGGTATGGGTGCTTACGTCCCACTGCCAGGGATACTGCCAGAGGATGCAGGGGTTGTGATGAGTGCCAAGGGCCCAGATGGGGCGCATGCCGCCGACGGCATTCCAGCCGCGATAGCCGCCTGGCTCCTGCCTGGGGCGTTCGAGGAAGGCGGGCAGCATGTGGGGGATGATGGTGGCGCTGCCGAAGGTCCAGTTCTGCAGCGTGGCGCCATACCGGGGATAGACGATGAAACGCTCGTCGCCATGGCTGACGCGCAGGCAGTCGCCGGCCTGCGGGTCCTGGACAATGTCGAGTTCGAAGCAGCGTGGCGGGATAGCCGGGGCGGGCGCATTGGGGATGGGTCTTGGCGCGACTTTGGCGAGCCGGTCGTAGAGGGGACCTTCGGGATAGTGGTAGCGGCAATAGGAGTCGAGGATGGCTTGACGGTCGCCGGCAATGGTTGCCTTGAGAAAGCCGTGCTGCAGCGGAAAGCGGGACCACTCGGGATCTTCGAGGTTGACCTGCAGCCGGCTGGCGAGGTCGGCGTGGGCGCAGGTGCCGGCCGGCACTTTGGCGAGGCAGGCGTTGATGGCGCCACCGGTAAGGATCGCCTGGGGGAGCGCCTTTCCCGCGTATGCCTCGGCGGTGAGCGGAATGACCGAGCGTTGCGCTTCCCAAGGGGTAGTCTCCCAGGAAGTCATCATCATGCCATCGGCGCCATGTTTCTCTACGGCCTGCACCGCGGTCTCGATGGCCGCCTCCGTGCGCTTGGTGAAGTGGCAACCGAATATACCGGAGGACATGATGACCCTGAAGCCGTGCGCCTTGAGGGAATCGATGATGGGATAGTCGGAGTCGTGGTCGTAGAACCAGAAGGCGAGGACGGCCTTTTTGGAGAGGTAGTGCAGCGCATCGGGATAGTGCATGAGCATGTCGTGCCAGACGATGGGCGTTCGGCCGCGTTCGGCGAGGAGGTCTACCGCGCGGTTGATCTGGTCGGCCCAGGCTCTGCCGATGTCGAAGGATGGATTGGCGCGAAGGTGGTTGGGGGCGAGCCATTCGTCGCCGCCGATGAGAAACCAGTCGGAGGTGGAGCAGTCGCAGAAGGCGTGGAGGCAATCGGCCAGCCAGTCATGCACGACGGGCAGGGTTACATCGAGTTCGTCTCCACCATGGGGGCCGGCGAGGTGCGGGTAGGCAGCGCAGATCTGGGTGCTGTGGCCGATGACATTGAAGTGGGGGACGAGGTCGATACCGATCTTCTGGGCGGAAGCATCGAATTCACGCCACTGATCGGGGGTATAGGCGCAGGAGGGGGAGGCCTTCCGCATGGCCGGCAGCGCGATCATATTTTCGAGGTAGGGGACGAAATGGGTGAAGCCGTTGTCTGCCGCCAGTTGCATCGCCTCGATGAGGACGGCAGGACGGAGGTAAGCGCCACGTGCAATGTCGTAGTGAAAACCATTGAAGGTCATGTTGCCTCACGGGGTGGGAAGTCGTGGAGAATAGTTGGCGACGATGGCGACGGGTTGCTCGATCAAGGTGAATTCGGTCTTTTCGATCACTTTTGATCTTGCTGCCGCGGTACTGCTTGCAGGTCGAGCTGACCTGTCCCTACACTGGACGATGGCTCAATAAATTCAAGGCCTTGCAGCATGGGCGCCGGCGAAGGAGAGCCGTATGGCCAGGATCAGACTCAGTTCTGGGCTTGAGAGCTTTTCAGAAGCTGGGAAGGTTGCGAGGATCCCGGCAAGCCAAATGGACAAAAAAAGCCGGCTTCCCAAGCCATGCGGTGAACTTGGGGAGCCGGCTTATCTCGGGGGGATGTTTGGGAAAGTGTCTCTACCCTTACGATAGCACCACCTTATTGTTGGCAACCTCATCATGCACCCTATCGGCGGTAGGAGTTTCGGAAATTATGATGTCATTGTTTGTCCTACGTGGGTGGCACGAGCGGCACGTAGAAGGAGGAGGAGTTGGGGATGCTTATTTTTCGATACAGCGCTTGACTTTTGGGTTATTCATGATATGGTACGGTCGGGTATGTGCAGTCTTCTTGTGGGTGGGGTAACGGGTTAGTAGCGAGGACCGATGTTATGGCCGATGTTTTGGGGTGGAACGAGGCGCCGGAGGGTGCTCGGGCGAGGTGGCGTGCCGGGGAATGGGGGAGGGTTTGGCCATGATGGTAGGAGCAGGCGAAGCACAACAACGGCCGAGGGGACTTTCCTCAGCGGGGACGGACACGGACAGACACGGGCGAACACGGACGCGAATCGTGGCACTGTCCGACCGAGGAATGGACCGATGTTTTGGGGTGGAACGAGGCGCAGGAGCATGGCGTGCCTGGGAAGACCGACCGAGGAATGGACCGATGTTTTGGGGTGGAGCGATGCACGGGGAGGATGGCGTGCCTGGGAAGACCGACCGAGGAATGGACCGATGTTTTGGGGTGGAGCGATGCGCAAGAGCATGGCGTGCCTGGGAAGACCGACCGAGGAATGGACCGATGTTTTGGGGTGGAGCGATGCGCAAGAGGGCACCAAGGGAGTGGAGGGCCTGAGAGGATGACCGGAGAATCGACCGGTGCTGCATTTCTGTGCGGTACAGTTGCGCGTCTTGGATATGGCGGCTATCGTAACGGGATGATGGCTGTATGAACAGTGTAGCAGGAGAGTAGCATTTCGATGACGACCCCATCCGTCTCTTCCAGCGAGCAACTGCTGGCGATTCTCCAACGCGAGTTGCGCGACCATTTCAAGGATGGCGAGCGTTTCTGGTCGACCCGACAGATTACGGGTAAGTACGGGATCAGCAATTCGCTGGCTCAGAAGGTGACCGGGCAGCTAGTGGGCATGGGGCTGCTGCGCACCAAGGCGCGCTCGGGCGCTTTCGTGGTGAAGCCGAGGCGCACCATCATGCAGCCCCGGCAGAAGGCGATCGCTTTTGTTTATGGGGAGTGGCGGAATCCGATGGGTGACGCGCTTCATTTCCAGGTTTTTCATGCGGCCGAGCCGGAGTTGCGGCGGGCCGGCTACGCGTTGCAGTATGTGGTTCTGCGGCCGGATGACCCCGACTGGCGGAAGCATGTGCGGCAGTTGCAGGCGGAGGGGGCGATCCTTTCCTCGCGCCTGTCGCCCGAGATCGCGGAGGTGCTGCGTGATCATCTGCCCACGGTTGCCTACCGCGACGCACGCCACGACATGGATGCGGTGGTTCCGGACTATGAAGAGGGGGCGCGTCAGGCGGTTGAGCATCTGCTGCTGCTTGGCCACCGCCGCATCGCCGTTCTGCGCCTGCCCCAGAGTTTCTATGAGCAGTGGTATCGTGGCTACGAGCTGGCGCTGCATGAGGTGGGAGTTCCGATCGACGAGAGCCTGGTCTGGGACATGCCGACGGCGGCGCTGCGCCTGGCGGAGCTGGCGGGCAAGCGGCAAGGCGTGCCGGATGCGCCGACCGCGGCTTTTCTACCCAATGACTCCACCGCCATCACGCTTATCCGTGCCGCGGGTATCGCGGTGCCGGAAGACTTGAGCGTCATCGGCTTCGAGGATCGCGATGCTCTTGGGCTGATGGAGCCACCGCTGAGCACGGTGCAGATTCATCCTGAGCGTCTCGGCCGCGAAGCCGCGCGCCTCCTTCTCAAGCGGCTCACGAACGGCGCTGACGATCGACCGGTCATTCATACCCTGCCGGTCAGCCTGGTCATTCGCGGCTCCACGGCACCGCCTGCCGCGCAAGCTTCGCCGGTCAGGCAGGAGGAAGCGACATGATCCTTGCAGCCGCCTCCGCTCCGCTCGTCGAGATCGTTTTCACGGTTAAACGGCCGGTTGTTCTCGCCATTATTGCCATGCAGGAAAGCCTGGAATTCGTTGCAAAGCCTTTTCGTCGGCAGGAATAGACCCACACAAACTCCCGGGAGATTGACATGAAGACTTGGGGCAGAAATCTCACACTGACGGCTCTCGCGGCGCTCGGCCTGAACCTTCACCTCGCGCAAGCGGTCACCCTCGTCGAGGAGGGGGTTGCCAAAGCTGCTATTGTTATCGATGCCAATCCCACGCGCAGTGCTCGTCTGGGCGCGCTGGAACTGCAGTCGCATCTCCGGCAGATGACCGGCGCGGAGTTGCCAATCCTGACCGACGGGGAGCCGCTGCCCGAGGGAGCTATCCCCATCCTTGTCGGCGAAAGCGCGTCGACCCGTGTCCTGGGCCATACAAGCCACCGCTTCAAGCCCCAGGAATCTCTGGTCAGCATCGGTGAGGAAGCTATTGTCCTTATCGGCCGTGACGATCTGGACTATGGCGATGTCGATTATGAAAAGCTGGGCACGTGGCAAGGCTTTGCCATCTACAATCCCTTCTATCGGGTGGGATCGCTCTATGCGGTTTATGATTTTCTCGAGACGGAGTGCGGGGTGCGCTGGTACATGGTGTCGGATCTGGGAACCGTGGTGCCCCGCCGACCGACCCTTACCGTGGAGGCCGTTGAGCGGCAGCAGGCGCCATGGACGCGCTATCGCGTTGTCGGTAGCGGTGGCTGGGGGCGTCCCGGCGATCCCGGTGAGATCGACATGGCGGGCGTCAATCGTTACAAGCAATGGAGCAGCCCCCGCGATACCTCGCTCTTCGTCCTGCGCAGCCGCAAGGCCTGCGAACCCTATAACGTCAACCACTCGGTCACCGACTACTTCAAGCGTTTTGGCGAGACGCATCCCGACTGGTTTGTGCGCGGCAAGCCTGGACCCGATGTCCAGCCCCGCTTCGACCATCCCGAGGTCATCGCGCAGGTGGCCGCAGACGCGGTCGAGTACTTCAAGCTGCCCTTTTCCGCCCGTCGGCGCGGCGCCGATATTCATTCCGCCGCCCGCATCAGCGCCGGCGACTACTTCGCCATGTACCCGCTCGACAACCGCGACTATGGCGACGATCTTCAGCCTCCCGCCCAGCCGGAACGCAGCGGTGACGGCTTCGGTAACGGTGTCTACAGCGATTACATCTTTGCCTGGGTGAAGGCGGTCGCGGAGAACCTCCTGGGCGTTTACCCCGATGCCTATGTGAGCACCATCGCTTATGCGGGGACTTTCGAACCGCCCACCTTCGCCATGCCGAGCAACGTCGCGGTCACCGTCGCCATGGCCGACGGCTGGGCTGCCGATGGCTATGGCATGAAGGTCCTTCACGAGTGGCGGCGCAAGGTGAGCCAGCTCTACACCTGGGAATACCACTATGCGCGCGGCTATCCCGCCATCCGGCCCCATCGCATCACCCCTTACATCGATACCCTCCGCGCCATGGGCGTCGACGGCATGTTCATGGAGATCGGCGACACCAATCCCATCGTCTCGCATCTGGACTATTACATCACCATGAAGGCGCTCTGTGAGCCGGAGCTGGATGCCGAGGCCGTCATCGAGGAATACTGCCGCCTCTTCTATGGACCGGCCGAAGCGCCCATGCGCACCTTCTGGCAACTCATCGAAGAAGGGTACGAGGAAGTCTCCGACAAGCAGCTGGGCCCGTCGCACCAGTGGGCCATCGGCGCCAGTGAAACCCGACTCGCCAAGATACAGGCCGCCCTCGCGCAGGCGGAGCAAGTGGCGACCGAAGATCCCTACAGCTCCCGTCTGGCGGCGATCCGCAGCGGTATGTTCGAGCGTCTGGTGGAGCAGGGGGCCTTCCACGCCAAGGTGGTCTCCACACCCTTGCCCCACCTCGAGATCCCCCGCGTCGCCGCCGCGGCCATCAAAGTCGATGGCATTCTCGACGAGCCCGTCTGGCAGCAGGCCGCCGCGACTCCCCCATTCGTCACCATGCTCAATGAGACACCGGCCGTCGCCACCTCCGCCAAGCTCGCCTGGGATGAGCGCAACCTCTATATCGCCTTCATCTGCGAAGAACCCAACATGGGCGAGCTGCGCCAGGAGTACACCGACTCCACCTCCATGATATGCGTCGACGATTCCCTCGAGGTCAACCTCGACATGGATCCCGAGAGTCCCGACTACGTGCAGATCATGCTCAACGTCAACAGCGCTACCTGGACGTGGTGGCGCAAGAAGTACTCTCCACAGACAAGCCCCGAGCTGGGGGTGCAGGGTGTCGTCCATCGTCTGGAGAATGGCTGGAGCGGGGAGATCGTCGTTCCTTTTGCGGTGATCCTGGCCGGCCAATCCCCGAAGCCGGGGGACACCTGGGGGCTTAACGTGATGCGCAATCGCTATGCCTTCTCCACCAAGAAACGCTTCGATCCGGAACACTGGCACTGCTGGTCACCTCCTTATTCCTGGTCGTGGCACATCAAGGATCGCTTTGGCCGCGTCACTTTCGGAGGTGAGCGATGATGGGTGGCAGCCGCAGAGGCGCGCTGGTGGCGATGGCGGCGCTGCTGACGGTTGTGGCGCGGGCCGAGCTTGCCGCCAGTGCCATGCCGCCGGAACCATGGCCGCCGCTGGGTGAGGGGACCGTCGAGATCGTCAACGGCGGCACCCCCCGAGCCATCGTCGTGATTGCCGAGAATCCGACCCGCCCGGCGCAGATTGCCGCCGCGGAGTTCATTGCGTATGTCCGGAAGATCACCGGCGTGGAGCTGCCATTGGTGGTCGATGCCGCGGTGCCCCGCGCCACCTGGTCGCCGCGGCGAGTGCTCATCGGCGAGAGCCTCCTCACCAAAGCCTATGGCCTGCGAAATGAAGACTTCGAGCGCCAGGAATGTCTCGTTGCGACGCGTGGGCAGGATCTCATCCTGATGGGCCGCGATGCCGAAGAATACGGCTTGATCAGCTACGAGAAGAATGGGCTCTGGCCGACGGCCGGCGGGGATGTGATCTTCACGGCCATGGGCTCCCTCCATGCGGTCCACGAGTTGCTGCAGCGGAGTTGGGGTGTACGGTGGTATCTTCCTGGAGAGATCGGCGAGGTGGTGCAGCGGCAGGATCGCCTCCTCGTCACCAACCTCAACATCCGGCGGCGGCCCTGGACGAAGTACCGCGGCAGTTCACGCCTGAACCAGCGTCAGGCTGCCTGGTTCTATGGCTCGCGCCAGCCGGACGAGATCCGCGCCGTCGACAGCCGCGAGATGCTCCAGTGGCTGCTGCGCATGCGTATTGGCGGCAACCCGCACACCGCTGGACACGCGTTCGGCAGCTATTCGGCGCGCTTCGGCGATTCCCACCCCGAATGGTGGAAAGAGGGAAAGCCAACGCCAGCCTGGCCACACCCCGATTACCTCAGCCCGAGCCTCATCGAGCAGATCTCGAATGACGCCATCGACTACTTCGACGGCAAGTTTCCGAAAGGCCTCTTCCCGGATGGAGGAGGCCATGTGCCCGCCGCCGGCGACTTCTACAGCGTCAGCCCGAACGACGGCCGCAAGGGGCTCATCTGGACGGAGGCCGGCGAGGCGCTGCGTCGCAACGAGCCCCGCTTCCAGGATGGCTTCAGCTGCGGCTGGGCCACCGATTTCGTCTTCACGATGGCCAACGACGTGGCCAGGCGGGTTCATGCGCGCCATCCCGACAAGTGGATCAGCTGCCTGGTCTATGGCCCGTACTTTCAGCCGCCAAGCCCGGAGGTCGGTCTGGCCCCCAACATCTCCATCACGCAGGCCGCCAATCTGCACGACAGCTTCACGGAAGAGAGCTGGCGTTACCATGCCGACAATCTCCTCGCCTGGAGCAAGCTGACAGGGGAACTGTACGTCTGGGAATGGTACTTGCAGCAATCTTTCGCCGACCACGCGGCTTTCCCGCCGATATTCCCTCGTAACATCGCCCGCGCCATCCGGTATATGCACGAGTGCGGTGTCGACGGCATGTTCTTCGAGGCCTCCGCCGCTCCTTCCGCCAGCGGCCCCTACACGGACAACATCCTGGCCAACCCCCTCGAAGATCTCCTCAACCACTATGTCACCTGGAAGCTTCTCGATGACATCGACCTGGATGTCGACGCCATGCTGGCGGAACACTACCGCCTCTTCTATGGCCCGGCCCAACGCCCCATGGCCGCCTATTTCACCCTCATCGAAGATCGGTGGAGCGATCCCGAAACCCATGCCGGCCCTGAAATCTCCCAGCCCATGCGCTACTGGGAACGCATGGGTACGCCTGAAACCGTTACGCGTCTTCGCGAGTTGATCGATGAGGCTGCGCGCCTGGCAACCGAAGCTCCCTACAGTGAACGCGTGGCGCTGGCCGAAGCCGCCCTTCAGCAGCAGATCGAGCGTCGCGCTGCCCGCTATCGCACGCGGCACAGTGCCCGTCCCCGACTCGCCGCCGCCGGCGGAGGGCTGGCTGAAGCTCCCGAATCTTCCGCCTTCAAGACGGTGACGCTGCAGCCCGCCAAGTCCCCTTGCGTCATGAGGGCCGCGTGGGACGAAACCACCGTCACCCTGGCCCTGAGGGGCAGCGGCCATGCCCCGCGCCTCGTGCAGCTGGCGGTCGATCCCGGCCGCGGCCGCGAGCGGGCCTTCCTGGCTGAGATCGGCGATGCCGAAAGCGTCGCCTGCAACGTGATCGACCGCAAGGGCGCCCGCAAGCCCTTTCCCATCGACCCCGCCGTTCACTGGAGCACGGAAGAGGAGAATCAGTGGGCGCTGGAGGTGACCATGGATCTGCTTCTCCTCGGTGTCACCGAGATTGTCCCGGGCGATGTCTGGGGGTTGCAGGCCATCTGCTCGTTCGACGACGGCACCCTCCTTCAGTGGGCGCCCACTCTGGAGGGTATCGCCCAACTGGATGAGTACGGGGTGCTCGCTTTTCAGATCCCGCCGATCAGCCAGGACGATCGCCCGCCGGCCGCCCTTCACTTCAGCTTCGACGACTGGCAGAATGGCGGCCTTCGCGGCTCCGGCTACCTCTCCGCCTCGCTCCAGCTCTCCACCTTCAAGGACGGGCAAAGCTGGGGCGAGCAGAATCTGACCGACGGTATCGCCGGCGACGCCATTCGCCTGCTGGGCAGCGAGGGCGCCCAATACCTCACGCTCACCGCGCCAGCGGAGCTCAATCTGCGCACCGATGATTTCACCATCCTCCTCTGGTACCGAGGCGACAACCCCGGTGGCCTCCTCCTCGGCAGCACCACGACCTCACCCTATTGGCAGTACAGCATACGAGGGGATGAGGGCCAGCCGCCGCGCCTCTGGATGAGCCTCAATGCCGGCGGCGATCTCGCCACTGCTACCGTCCCGGGCAATCCCGTCGAGGCCATCGCCGACGGCCAGTGGCACCAACTCGCCCTTGTCGTCGACCGGGGGCGGGAAGTGCGTTTCCTCGTCGACGGCCATTTTGCCGGCTCGCGCCCCATAGCCGATCAGCGGGGCAGCCTCAAGCAAGCCATCACCATCGGCGGCCCTTACTCGTGGCTGCGCGGCGATATCGATGAACTGAGCATCTATGCAGGCACGCTCGATGCCGATGCGATCCGCGCCATTTACGCTTTGCACCGACCCTGAACACCTTCTGAAGGATCATACCCATGGCCTATTCCACCTGGTCCGGGCACGCCCTGCTCGGCCGCCTCGCCTATGACGCACTGCCCGACTGGCAGAAGGAACTCATCCAGCTCGACCTCTCCCCGGCTGCCATGGCAAAGCCCTACTTCCCCCCCTCCCTCGCGGATTCCGGGGACAAGATGGGCTTCCTCTGTGCCATCATGGATCTCGTCTACTACGACGACTGCCGCCCCTACGCCACGCTTCCCGATGGGCGCTGGATTCCGCATGGCCCCCCCGACGCCAACTGGCAGGCCGCCGGCGGCAGCGGGCAGCCGAAGTCTCTCACCCAGTACGTCAAGTTGATCGAACTGCTCCTCGAGCGCACCATCGCCCCCATGCGCGAAGGGAATTGGGAAGAGGCGGTGCGTCATGGCGGTGCGCTGGCTCACTTCATCCAGGAGCCTTTCACCCCCGGACATGCGGTCGACAATGCCATCTTCCACGAGCTCTTTCCCGACCCCGTCCCCGACCGCCACATGCGCCTGCATCACGCCTTTGACAATGCCTGCGGAGAGATCACCCCGCCGCCACCCCGCCTCATGGGAACCAGCATCCACGAATGCGCCTTCCGCCTGCTCCTCGATATCGAGCGTGGCATCCGTTGTGGCAAGCGCATCATCTGGCCCGTCATTCGCAGCGTTTACGAAGGCTTCCCGCAGAGCATGCAGCAGCAACTGCTCAAGGAGCAGAGCCGCATGGCGGTCGCCATCACCACCAGCGCCTGGTACACCGCCATCTGCATTGCCCGCGACCGCTTCGATCCCAGCGAAACCGCGGCTCTCGACCGCCTGCCCCTCCTCGACATCGATCCCTACTTCTTCCACGCCTGGCAATATGTCGAGACCCTCCCTGGATGCCTCGTCCAGAACAAGCGCAAGATTCCTATCCATGTCTACGAGCAGCGCAACGGCTCCCCTGCCGAAGTGGAGATCGCCGATGGCTTCGGGATGGGCGGACACATGGGCATCAAATGGTTCGTCGATGGCGACCTTTACCCCCGCTTCACCTGCGAGGTCGGCTTGCCCAGCCGCCAGCTCGAAGGGCAGACCGAGCACCTCAGCACGCGCTTTCATGTCGAGATGGACGCCACCGTCAACCAAGTCTATTCCGAGGATATCGAGTACCAGGCCAGGAGCCTCGCCGTCGTCGACCTGAAAGCCGGCGAGCCCCTGCGCAAGATCGAGGTCGACATCACTGGCGCCCGCTCCCTGATCCTTCGCGCCCAATCGCAGCCTTACACGGATCCCGCCACCGGACGCATCGCCTTCAGCATTCCTCATATCGCCGTCTGCCGCCCGGCCCTCAGCAGGTAAACCATGGCAGGACCATCGGCTCCTACGGCACGCGGCGCCGGGAGTTGATCGCCATGGCCATGGTGGCGGCGTCCGCGTAGTTGAGGTCGGCACCGACGGGAATCCCTTGGGCGATGCGGCTTACCTGGAGGTCAAAATGCCCATGCAGCTCTTCGGCCAGGTAGGCGGCGGTGGCCTCGCCTTCCACATCGGGACTGGTGGAGAGGATCACCTCGGTAACCGTCAGTTTGCCCAGCCGTTCATAGAGGGAGCCAATGTTGAGATCGCTCGCCTCGATCCCTTCGAGCGGCGAGAGACGCCCCCCCAGGACATGGTAGAGTCCATGGTAATGACCGCATTTCTCGATGACCGGAATCTGGCGCGCTTGCTCCACGACGCAGAGCAAGGTTGTATCACGGCGCGGGTCGCGACAGATGCGGCAGAGATCCTCGTCGGAGAGGTTGCCGCATTCCTTGCACGGGTGGATCTTGTCGGGAAGCTCGACGATGGCCGTCCCCAGCTCGGCCAACTCTTGCCGCTCCCAATCGAGGAGGGCCGAGGCGAGGCGCTCGGCGGTGCGGCGCCCGATGCCTGGCAACCTGGCAAGGGAGCGAATGATGTTTTCCAGATGTGTCGGGTACTCGCCTGCCATTACCTGCTCCTGCCGTGCGTGATGAGTGATCGTGTGCACGGAAGCATATCACCCATCCCGCCCCCTTTTCAATCTCTCGTCGACTTGATTTTTGGCTGACTTGCTGTATAGCACTACTACTATAAAGGGTTGTTCGCGCGACCAGTAAGCCAACGGAGCGGTAATACCATGCCTGATGATGATTTCCAGCTTGATCCTGAAGAATTGAGGCGCATTGAGGAAGAAGCGCTGAAATCCATCGAGAGCGAATTTGAGCTTGATGAAGAGACCTTGCGCGAGATCGAGGCGCAGGCACTGGCTGAAGTCGAAGGCACCCTCGCCAAGCCCGAGCCGCCCAAGGCTGAGCCCAAGCCGGACCCACCGAAGGCGGAGCCCAAGCCAGCAGAGCCGCCGAAGGCCGAGCCCAAGCCAGCAGAGCCGCCGAAGGCCGAGCCCAAGCCAGCAGAGCCGCCGAAGGCCGAGCCCAAGCCAGCAGAGCCGCCGAAGGCCGAGCCCAAG
>JAWLHB010000048.1:0-16945 GCA_041690595.1 Lentisphaeria bacterium | reverse complement strand
CCCGCGGAGCCACCGAAGGGCGAGCCCAAGCCCGCACCACCCGCGGCGCCCCCCAGGGATGAAGCCATCAAAGTCTCGCCCAAGAAGCAGGCCGAGCCGCAGGCGTCCATCGTCAAGCCTGCCGAAGCGAAGGCTCCCGAAGAGAAGCCCACTGAGGTCAAGCCCGTCGAAGCGGCAAGTGAGGCATCCCCCGTAGCCAGCGCCGAAGCGAAGCCAGTTGAGGAAGCGAAGCCGGCCGCGCCCGCCAAAGGGGCTGACTCTGTCGGCAAACGCAAGAAACGCACCAGTCCCGGCGGCACCATCAACAGCCAGGCGCTGAAGGATCTGAAACGCAGCCCCAGTCTCGCCGTCGCCGAGGCAACCGCCGCCCGAGCCGGCAACAAGACCATGCTCTATGCCATATCCGGCTGCGTGCTCCTCCTGATTGCCGTAGTCGCCATCATCTTTGCCATGAACAATCAGCCGCCGCCCGCCGCCCCCGTGAGTCCCAAAGCGCCGGACGCCCGTGTACAGGAAGTGGATTTTCAGCGCCAGCGCGGAGCAACTTACGAAGAGTTGAAGCGGCGCTGGCGGGAGACTGACAAGAATCTGTCGGGCGAGAATCTGCAGCGCATGATCATCGAGATGCGCGCCTTCCTGAAGGAGTATCCCGGTTATCAGGAACTGACGATCAAGCGCAAGCTCAATGCATACATCGACCTGCTGAGCGGCGGCATGTATCCTGGCTTCGACGTACCGCCTGAAGAGGCGGAAGTGCCGGCGGAAGGGGAAACCGCCCCGCCCGAAGAGACCGGCGGCATGATGATTGAATGACGTCTTTTCGTTGTATCCCGCAGACAGGCTCGCCCCATGATCATGCTCCCCGACCAGTTGCGGGACCCGTCATCCGATGAGTCGTCAGAGCCGGATCTGAAGGCTCTTGTCGACCATTTCTTTGGCGCCGAATCGCCCCTGCGCGAGGCGTACAAGTACGGTGGCCGGGTCTATGAGGAACGCCCCCAGCAGGCGGCGATGGCACGCGCCATAGCCGAATCGTTCATCAGCGGCGATCATCTCTGCATCGAGGCCCCCACCGGCATCGGCAAGAGCTTCGCGTACCTGATTCCGGCTATCTATCGCGCCATGACCACCGGCACCCCGGTCGTCATCAGCACCCACACCATCGCCCTCCAGGAGCAGCTTCTGAAGAAGGACATCCCCGTCCTCCAGCAGCTGCTCGACGTTCCTTTTTCCGCCGCGCTGGCCAAGGGGCGGGAAAACTATATCTGCAATCACCGGCTGCAGAATGCCCTGATGCATCATCAGGAGTATCTGCCGATGGACGATCTTCGCCCAGAGGTACAGAAGCTGGCGGATTGGGCCGCCAAGAGCAAGGACGGCTCGCGGGCGGATCTGCAGTTTCTGCCCAGCCAGCAGACGTGGGCGGCCGTCTGCAGCGAACCCGGCGTCTGTCCCATCGAGCAGGGCAAGGCCGATGGCCACTGCTTCTTCCAGAATGCTCGCCGGCGTCTCTTCAAGGCGCACATCGTCGTGGCGAATCACGCGCTGCTCTGCGTCGATCTCGCCATGCGGCGCGCCTCCAACGGCGAGCAGAAGCTCCTCCCGGACTATGGGGCGCTGATCATCGACGAGGCGCACACCTTCGAAGAGGTTGCCGCCACGCATCTGGGTCTGCGCTTGAGTACCTATGGCGTCATGATGCTTTTCGACCGGCTCTACCGCCCGAAACAGCAGCGCGGCCTGCTCGCCAGAGACGAGGCCGAGCAACTCCGCGAACTGGCCATGGAGGCCCGCGACCGCAGTGAGCGTTTCTTCGGCCAGCTACGCGACTGGGTCGAGCAGCAGCACGAGAATCCCCTCACTTATTCCAATCCCGGCCACATCCCCAACCAGCTTGGCGAATGCTGGGGACGTCTCATCGAGGGTATGAAGGATCTCATCCGTGACCTGGAAGGGGGCGACGATGACTATCGGCAGGAGCTGAAATCCCTCATCAATCGGCTCTCCCTTTACCGCGATACGCTCGATACCTTCCTGCGCATGAGCGAAGCCGATTACGTCTACTGGTTCGAACTCTATGGCCGCGCCTCCCGCCACCTCAGCCTGAGTGCCGTCCCCATCGAGGTCAATCACATCCTGCGCGACGAGCTATTCAGCAAGGACTTTCCCGTTGTCATGACCAGTGCCACGCTGGCCATCAAGCACGATCTGCGCTACTTCAAGCAGCGCGTGGGCGCCGATGATGCCCGCGGCGACATCCTCGATTCTCCCTTCAATTTCCGCCGGCAGGTCGAGCTGTACGTCCCCTACAACTCCATGCCCGACCCTCGGGATGTTGAACCCTTTCGCGATGCCTGCTGCGAACAGATCCGCCAGTTCATCATGAAGACCGAAGGGAAGGCCTTCGTTCTCTTCACCAGTTACTCCTTCATGAATGACGTCGCCGAAAAGCTGGAGGAGTTCTTCGCGCTCAACCGCTTCACTCTCATGGTGCAGGGCCGCGACCTCAACCGCACGCAGATGCTCGACAACTTCCGCGAAGACACCAACTCCGTCATCTTCGGCACCGACAGCTTCTGGATGGGGGTCGACGTCCCCGGCGAAGCGCTCAGCAACGTCATCATCACCAAGCTCCCCTTTCCCGTACCGAGCCATCCGGTTGTAGCCGCCCGCAGCCGCCGCATCGAGGAGAAGGGCGGCAGTTCCTTCCGCGACTACTTCTTGCCCGAGGCTATTCTCAAGTTCCGCCAGGGCGTCGGGCGCCTGATCCGCAGCAACGACGACCACGGCATTATCGTTGTCCTCGACCCGCGCATCATTCGCGCGGGCTATGGCAGCGCCTTCCTTTCAAGTATCCCCGACTGCGAACGCCGCGTTTTCTGACCGCTCAGGAGGCGGCCTTCGGCACATCGGTGCTTTCGCAGAGCAGCTTCACCAGCGCCGCCGCCTGCTCCATGGCCGGCTTGGCAAGAGGGCTGGCCTTCATCTCCTCGTGCTTCCCCTGCCCAAAATGGATCCCGCCCGCCGTGAGAAGCGACAGTCGCGCTTCACCTTCCGGTGGCGGCGCCGGGTGCTTGCCCGGGTAGGCATCCACCTTCTCGAGCAGCCAGTGCGATGCCTGCAATAACGCCAGCGCCGCGCCGTAGAGTTCCGCCTGGTCGCTGCCTGCGCTGGTGCGCTCCGTTCCTCCAGCGCTCAGGAAGCGCGCGGAGCCATTGCTGTAGGCGGCCAGCACGTCATAACCACGATTGGTGGCGATCTCCACCACCACGCCATAAACTCGCGCGGCCAATGCGTCTGGAGGCTTCCGCCCGAGCAGCCGCAGAAAATGCCACGCCTGCAGGTAGTGGCGCGGATCCAATCCCGGCATGCCGTCGATTCGCTCCAGCGCGTCGCAGGCAGCCGCCTTGTTCCCGGTCACGGCCTCGTGTCGGGCGGCAGCAAAGCTCTTCCACGGTTCCTGCTCAACCGCCGCCTTGTCGTCGGGCAACCAGTCCGGCACCGGCACGTCACCAAAAAGTGCCTCGCGAAAATGTTCTCTTCCCTGCCTGGGCTTTTTGAACCATTCAAGCATGGCCCGATCCTCCCGTTATACTCTACTATACCCGGAAAGAATGCTGCCTTGCAACGTCATGCCGCCGCATGACCCTGACGTTGACGGAGAATAGCGCGATTGCGACCGAACCCGCGTCGGCGCTATGGTAGTGCAGAGGGGCTTCACCCATGTAGTTACATTCAGGAGACCTCGCACATGAGCCGCTCATCCGACAAGACCAGATCGCACGACATCATCCGGCAGTGGGCTGAAAAACGTGACGGATCCCCCGCCACCGTCAAAGCCTCCAAGAAGAACGGCGATAGCGCCGGCATCCTCCGCATCGATTTCCCCGGCTACTCCGGCGAAGAATCTCTCCAGCACATCGAATGGGACGAGTTCTTTGAGAAATTCGACGAGGAAAAGCTCCTTTTTCTATATCAGGAGAAGACAAAAGAGGGCAACACCAGCCGCTTCTGCAAGTTCGTCCGCCGGCCCGATGGCATTCTGACGACGATCGAGTCGCAGCACGATGAGGTGAAGGCCCTGCTCGAAAAAGCCGCCGAAACCACCGACCGCGCCCGCAAAACGCGCCAGCAGCTTCTCGAGAAGATCAAGACCAAGCTCGAAGAGCATATGGAAGCCGAAGAAAACACCTTCTATCCCCGCCTGATGGAGGAGGCAGGTATTGAAGGACAGATACTCGAAGCCGAGGAAGAGCACTTCCATGCCCGCACCGCGCTCGAGCGCCTGGAAGAAGTTGAACCCGATACCACCGACTGGCAGGCACGCCTCAAGGTCCTCAAGGAACTCATCGAACACCATGTCGAAGAGGAAGAAGACAGCATCTTCGAAGTCGCCCTCGACACCTTTGATGAGGACGAGTCGCACGAACTGAACGAAGCCTTCCGGCGCATCGCCAGCTGAAAGGAGAGACCCCCTCATGCCCTACGACAACATCGACGAGCTGCGCGACTCGCTCAAGGACAAGCTCCCCAAGCATGCGCAGGAGATCTTCATCGAAGCCTACAACAGCGCCTGGGACGACTACAAGGATCCCGAGGATCGCCGCGGTGACGCTTCCCGTGAAGAAACCGCCAACAAAGTAGCCTGGGCAGCCGTCAAGAGGAAATACGAAAAAGGTGACGATGGCAAGTGGCACACCAAGTAGCCCCTTGTCATCTTGCGGTACCGCCGTGGGCAGGGCAGCCGCGGCGGCATCGCTCTTCTTTTTCCGAGGCTACGCCGGATGATCGTAGCGGCAGATCGCCAGCATCGCCGCGCGAACGCGAGCGCGCTCGATCTCCAGATTCTCCGCATCCAGAGGCCCTTCGATGTAGATCGGGTCGCCGGTCTCCAGTTCGATCGTGCTGAAAGGCCGCGGCAGTTGTGTTCGGTCCCATCCGCGCAACTCCTTGTGATGAGGCGAATTGATGGCGACCGGCACAATGGCGTAGCCGCTCTGTGCCGCCAGCCAGAGGATGCCGTCCTGGACTTCGTAGCGGGGGCCACGCGGACCGTCCGGTGTGGCCGACACGCAGAAGCCTTCCGCCAGCATGTTGGCAAGCTGCCGCAGGGCTGCCGCGCCACCCTTGCTGGAAGAGCCGCGCACCGCCGGCATCCCGAACGACTGGAGAAGGTCCGCAATGTAGCCGCCGTCTCGGGAACGGCTGGCCAGAAAGGCAACTTGTCGCCGCCGGCGGCGCGGCACCAGGACCGGGATCAACAGCAACCGGTTGTGCCAGATCGCGTAGATGCGCGGCTCCTCCGGCTCCCCCGTCCGCTCCCCGCGTGGGTCGATGACCTTGACCCGCAGGGAGAGCCGCCAAACGCGCAGGAGGGCGGCCAGCAGCCAGCGCAGGATCCAGGGCAGATGTTTCATTTTTCGGAAGAGGCGCACAGGCAGGTTCTCCAGAGTGGCGATACGGGCTGGCATCCTGAGGCGACTGGTGGTACGTTAGCCGTTCTTCACCAGAAAATCCCATTCAACCGCGCAAATGCCAAGGATACCCCACTTGCATGAAGCTCGCCACCTTCGCCATCGATAATAATCTGGGATTGGGTGCCGTCGTCGACAATGATCAGGTGCTCATCGATCTTGCCGCCGCCGATCGCCATCTCGCCATCCAGGAAGGTCGCACCGAAACCGGCGTCTTCTCCGACATGCTTACCTTCCTCAATGCCGGCAGCGAAGCCATGGCCACCGCCCGGCGCGTCATCGCCACCGCCCCTCAGGACGCGCGAATCGACCTCGCCGACGTCCGCCTGCTTGCCCCCGTCCCTCTTCCCCGCAAGCTCCTCTGCCTGGCCGGCAACTATCAGGACCATATCGAGGAAGAAGGCAGCAAGATGTCCGAAGCGGATCAGCAGACCCCCCGCGTCTTCATGAAACCACCCAGTAACACCGTCGTCGGACCGCACGATCCCATCCTCATACCCCCCATCGCGCAGGGCATCGACTGGGAAGGCGAGCTGGCCGTGATCATCGGCCGCCGATGCAAGGCTGTCAAGCCCGAAGATGCCATGCAGATGGTGGCAGGCTACACCTGCGTCAACGACGTCTCCGAGCGCAAGCTCAAGATCAAGGAACGCACCGAAAGCCGCCCCAAGGACGAATGGTTCGACTGGCTCAACGGCAAGTGGTTCGATTCCTTCGCCCCCCTCGGCCCGTGGATGGTCACCACCGACGAAATCACTAACCCGCACTCCCTCGACATCAGCACCTGGGTGAACGGCGAGCGCAAGCAGCACAACAACACCGGCATGATGCTCTATCGCATCCCCGAGACCATTGCCTACATCTCCGCCATGCTCACCCTCGAACCGGGCGACATCATCTGCACTGGCACCATCAGCGGCGTCGGCGCCACCACCGGCAGCTTTCTCAAGCCGGGTGACACCGTCAAGGTCGTCATCGAAGGCATTGGCGAGCTGGTCAATCCTGTTGCCGCGGAATCCTGAACCGTGGAGTAATACTCATGTTTCACGCCGGCCTTTGTTCCGTCACCTTTCGTCCACTCACTGCCGACGCCGTGATCGAACTGGCTGTCGAAGCCGGCATCGAGGGCATCGAATGGGGCAGTGACGTACATGTGCCGGCGGATAACCTCGCCGGCGCCAAGAAGATTCGCCGACGCATGGCGGCGGCAGGATTGGCGCTCCCCTCCTATGGCTCCTACTATCGCCTTGGCGAAAGCGAGCCGCACCCCTTCGCCCGCTACCTGGAAACAGCCTTGGAACTTGGCACCCCCGTCATTCGTGTCTGGCCTGGACGCGATGGCTCGGCCGACGTCTCCCCGGAACGGCGCCGCCAACTCGTCGACGATGCCCGGCGCATTGCGGCCGAAGCGGCAGCCCATGATATCGTCGTCGCCACCGAGTTTCACAGCCATTCCCTCACCGACACGCCCGAGAGCGCCCTGCAACTCATGCGGGAAGTCAGCAACCCCAGCTTCCGTACCTACTGGCAATCGACGCCCGGCGCCTCGTATGCCTCCTGCGTCGAGGGGCTGCGGGCAGTGCGGCCCTGGGTTCAGAATCTGCACTGCTTTCATTGGCCCGGGTCGCCACCCAGTCAGGCCGCGCTCGCGGACGGTGCGGCGGATTGGCGTGGTTATCTGGCGGAGGCGGCTCAACTCACGCATGAACCGTGGGTATTCATCGAGTTTGTCCGCGGAGGTTTGCAGAGCCAGTTCATGCAGGATGCCCACACGCTCCGCCAGTTGCTGGCCGAAGCGCGCTGACGGGTCACGACTTTACTTGGCGTAGGCGAGATTCTGCTTGCGGTTGGTCAACGTCGCATACGCTTCCGCGGGAGTCGCCGACTGAAGCAGAAGCTCGCGCGCCTCTTCATCGCGCAGCAAACTGCTGATCTCTGCCAGAAACTGAATATGCGGCCCCGCCTTGCTTGCCGGCGAAAGGGTCATCACGAAGATGCGAGCAGGCTGTTCATCGAAGCAGTTGAAGTCGATCCCGTCGGGCTGAAGCCCCACCACCGCGATCAGGCGATCCACCGTGTCCGTCTTGCCGTGCGGCATGGCAATGCCATTCTGCATCCCCGTGCTCAAGCTCTTTTCCCGCGCCATCACTACCTTCTCGCAAGCCGCGCGATCCTTGAGGTTGTAGACCTCATCCGCGATAGCCAGCAACTCCCGTATAACCGCTTTCTTTGTCGTCGCCTGCAAGTTTAGCCGAACGGCGTTCACATTCAGCGCTCTTTGTAGAACCGTACCGGTTTGCAGAATGGCCATAACGGACTCCTGATTCTTGAAGTAGAGGACTATAAAGACAATAAGCATTATAAGCCCGGATGTCCACCACACTTACGATACTTTTATGGTCCCCCGCAAAGGGAAATCCCTTCCGCGCACAGCCGGTTCCTGCTCAAAATGACCTAAAACCATCCTCGGAAATGGCCGGATCTTCCCCATAAAAAATCAGGATACTTGCAGCGGATTCTGGCAGCGGGGACGCGGAGACGCCGAAAGTGGTCTCCCTGGCCGGCCGTTACCCGGACATTCGTCCCACAAGCCCTTGCCCTTGCCGCCCCTGAGTTGAGTTCAACGTGGGATCTCAACGTGGGAGGCATTCCGACACGGCGATTGGCCGTTGTGCCCAACGGCCTCGCATGTGCCCGGCCCTATGCCAACCTCTATCTTCCCTCCCACGCACCCAGGGCACGCAACTCGCCTGAGTGGCTCCAGCGTTGGACATTGCCCTCCCAATCTCCCTTCACCCTCCCTTGTGTCATCGATCCCGTTCCGGCCGTTGCCCTCAACGGCCGGCCGCGTCCCCGCGCCCCCCCCATTGCGACACAAGTACAGAAGAAGGCAGCATCATCATCTTCTTGTTCACTGTGTATGCTCACTGCGACGCATAGTGGAAAAAAGTTTACACAAACCCGCGCAACATGGCGCACCAGCCTCTCAAATTCGCCTCTTTTCCCTGCTCACACATCAACAACGACAGCCATTGAAGCCGACTCTGGCACAGCGCATGCATCAGAAGCCGAGTGATCCGCCGCGGCGCCCTCTGGCCGCATCAGCGAAAAAGCAAACAGGAAACGATATCATGAGACTGAAATTCTTGACCCAGTGGACTGCCACCGTCTTCGCGGCGCTGTTGACAGTCAGCATCACCGGCTATGCCCAGCAAGGCTCCTCAGGCACCAGTGGGAGCAGTGGCACCTCCGGTACCAGCGGCAGCAGCAGCACGACCAGCGCCCGATCTGGAGGCGATACCTCTGGTACCCGCTCCGGCGCATACAGTTCCCAGAGTGCTCGCTCCGATCATGAGGTCGATACCCAAATCGACGCCTATCAGGACAATCGCTCGGATTGGCGAACCGGCAACCAGCGCGACACTACCCGCGACTCCGACTGGCAGTTCGGTGATCGCCGCGACACCACCCGTAGTTCCGATTGGGATCGCCGCGACACCACCCGCAGCTCCGACTGGGATCGCCGTGACACCACCCGCAGCTCCGACTGGGATCGCCGTGACACCACCCGCAGTTCCGACTGGGACTTCGGTGACCGTCGTGACACCACCCGTAGTTCCGACTGGGACTTCGATCGTCGCGACACCACTCGTAGTTCCGACCGGGACTTCGATCGCCGCGATACCACCAGTCGTTCCGGCTGGGAGTTCGGCCAAAGGCGAACCACCGACACGGATCGCAATACCACCGACCGCGGGTTCAGCGGAACTGCCGATGAGTTTGGACAGAGTACGACCGCTGACGACTGGCGCACCGGCGACTCCCGCATGCGTTCCGGCACCGACGACGACTGGCGCACCGGCGACTCCCGCATGCGTTCCGGCACCGGCGACGATTGGCGCACTGGCGATTCCCGTATGCGTTCCGGCACCGGCGACGATTGGCGCACCGGCGACTCCCGCATGCGTTCCGGCACCGGCGACGATTGGCGCACTGGCGATTCCCGTATGCGTTCCGGCACCGGCGACGATTGGCGCACCGGCGACTCCCGTATGCGCGGATCCAGCCAGTACGACCGTACCACCAGCACCTCGACCTCTGGCGAGTTTGGTCGATCACGCAACGAGTGGTTCACCACCAGCGATGACTTCGACACTTGGTACGAAGACTAACGCAGTCCTGCCCGCTACCATCAACATTCAGGAGAAACACCTCATGCATATGCACACGAAACTAACCGCTTTGGCCTGCTCCATCGCCATGGTCGCAGGAACCTTCACCGGCACGGCTCAAAGCGACAGCAGCCAGAGCAGCGATCGCAATCAGCAACAACGCAGCGAGCAAAAATCCGGCCAACAGCAGACGCAGAACAAGCAGTCGCCGGAACACAAAATGGTCGCTATCGCTTATGACCTCGATGGTGATGGCACCTACGAAGTCGTCGAGACGATCAGTTACATCGACCTGCAGGAAGCCCGCAAGAACTCTCAGCGGCGTCAGCAGAGCCAGTACGGCCAGACCGGTCAGCAGAGCGGCCAGTATGGTCAGAGCACCAGCGACCGTTACGGCCAGACCGGCCAGAGCGGCCAGTATGGCCAGTCCAGCGACCGTTCCGGCCAGACCGGCCAGTACGGTCAGACCACCAGCGACCGTTACGGCCAGACCGATCGGTATAACCGGCAGAGCAGTCAGTACGGCCAGTCAAGCCAAAGCCATCAGACCTATCGTCTGCAAGGCCAAATCACCGACATAAGAGCCTTCCAGCTCTCCGGCGAGCAGGAGCGGCAGCTCTTCGCCAAGGTGCGTACCCAGGAAGGCCGCACTGTCATGGTCAACCTCGGTCCCGAGCGTGAGCTTCGCAGGGTCGATCTCGACGAGGGTGATCGCTTGGTAGCCACTGGCATCCAGGGCAGCGTCAACGGCCGAGACATACTCGTAGCCGAGAATCTCGAGGCCAATGGTCGGCGCATCGACCTGCGGCAACGCAGTGAGCAGTCGATGCCCAGCCTGCGTCGCGTGAACGGCGAGATACTTCGCGCCGCCACTGTCGAAATCGGTGAAGGCACCGACAAAACGCATGTCATTGCGCTCGTCGAGTTCGATGATGGTCAACAGCGCACCGTCATTCTCGGCAAGGAGAACGAGATCAACACCGATCAGATTCGCGAAGGTGCGCAGGGCACCTTCCAGCTTCGCGAAGTCACTATCGAGGGCAAGCGAGCCCTGATGGCCCAGAGCTTCCACATCACCGACCAGCCCAGCAACGTGGACTGGCGGGAATCGCGCCGGCGCATTCTCCATACGCCGTCAGCAAGCGAATCCCCCACCGGCAGCCGCTACTGAAAAGCAACCACGACTGACATGACACGGGCGCGACACCCTCACTGGTGTCGCGCCCTTTCTCTTGCCGCTCTGCAAACCCAACGCTGCGGCGCTCCGAGACGCCTTCCCAATCTTTGTCACTCTCCCGCGCCCCCTGGGCACGCCACTCGCCTGAGTGGCACCGGCGTTGCACGTTGCCCCTCCCCAACGCCAGCCTCCCCTCACACCACCTCGCCACCTCATCGGTCCCGTTCCGGCCGTTGCCCCCAACGGCCGGCCGCGTCCCCCGCTCGTTCTTTGCGATCTTTGCGCTCTTTGTGGTTAATCCTCCTCCTGCCTCCGCCTCACCGCCTCCCTTCCTGCAGCTCCACGATGGTCTCGGCAATGGCGCGACGCGTCGCTTCCAGATCCCCCGGCGACTTGGTCCAGCTCATGCAGGATTTGACGATAGGATCCGGAATCGCCAGAAGCGTTTCCGCCCGCTGCCGCAGCTCCGGCGGCAGCTTCCCACCCGCGACGGCGGCGCGGTAGTGACTGTCGAGCTGGACCAGATACTCGTAGTCCTCGAAGCCATCGCGGATAGCCTGAGCGCGGAAGGAGGCCACCAGGCGTTCCTTCTCCGGGTAGATGAAGCAGCCGTCACCGGGCATGTCATCCCAGGGAAATAACCACTGCTCCTTGATCCAGCGATTGTCGCCCGCCATCTTCTGCTTGATGATAGCCGGGCTGTCCCACATCGTGGCCGTCCAGTAGAGGAAGCCTTCCGCACCCGTCTTCCAGCAGATCCATGCGGCAATGCGCGGATCGATGCCGGGCCGGTCGATCGTGTAAGTAGGGAAGAACGGCTTGTAGAGGCACTGGTAAAGCCAGAGCTTCTCCCCCTCCTTCATGTCCGCATAGTCGTCCGGATTGTACTGGCGGAACTGGGGGCACCAGATGTCGATGTAGCCGTCGAGATTCATCTTGCCGCGCACGGTGCCGGCGCTGACCACCGGCAGGTCAGGCGCCAGCAGCCGCAGCCGCGTCACCGCGTCGCGAATCTGCTGCTGCTTGGTGCTTCCCCACGGCTCATCCGAGACCTGTATGACCGCCCTGTCGAACCAGCCGCGCTCCTTGAAATGATCCACCACCGCCCGGATATACGCAGCCGCCATCTGCTCTGGATCTTCGGCCACGTAATCGCTCTCCGCGCCGCTCACCGGATCGACCAGGATCGCGCGTGGAATCCAGTTCTTCTCCGGTTCCAGAAAGAAGGAGGAAGGCAGAGAATCGATATAGAGGACATTTGCGCCGCTGGCCAGCGACGCTTCCCAGTAAGGATCGATGCGCGAGAAGTCGAAGCCGATGCTGCCGTCCGCATTGCGCTTCAGGCGGATCATCCGCGACAGAATATCCCCCCGCGGGCTCGGCGCCATCTGGTAGCGGCCGAGGATCTCCGCGAACTCCGTGTACAAGGAAACCGGAAAGAACTCGCCGCCCAGCTTGCCGCCGTAGTAGTTGCGAGGCCGATAGGTGCTGAACCAGAAGCTCGAGCGCAACGACTTCTGATCCGGCAGGGCAAAGGGATAGACCCGCACCTGAAGCTGAATCACAATGGCCTGCCCGTCGCTGCCCGTAAAGCTGACGCTCCCCTTGTACAAACCGGCAACCTGCGCCTTGTCGGTCTTCACGGTGAGCATCACCGGCTGCAGCGGATAGCCATTGTACGCCACGCGTGTTTCAGGGTAGAGGACATCCGGCCAGGCGCCGACCCGCGTCCCCTTGCCCGTATCCCCGATATCGATGTAGCCCACCACCTGAAATTCCAGATTGCTGACCGGTATCATGTCCTCGGGATTATCCTCGCTCACCAATTCCGTAGCCGAAAAAGCGATCTCTCCCGCCATCTTGTCGAGATAAAGAATGACGAACTGCGCACTCTCATATTCATTGGCAGCCATGGCGATCGCCACCTCCTCGCCAATACTTCCGCGGAAGAGATCGTCGCGAAAGACTTTCTCCGTTGGATGGATGCTGCCGACGCAGAACGCAAGCTCCTCCCTGCCACGGGTCACCGCCCAGTAGGCCGGAACAAGCTCGTTGGCGAAAGTCCGCTCAAGTGCTTCCAGGCGCTCGTCCAGTTGTTGCGAAGCGGCAACCCTCGCGTCCCACTGCTCGGCGCTTGCCATCAACGCCGCCAGCTCGCCCTCCGCCGCCCGCAGCCCCGCCGCGAAGCCATCCGCAAGCGGCCGGTAACGCCCCGTCAGCGTACCCGTCGCGGCGGCCCGCTTCCTCAGATCCTCCAGTTGCCGGCGGTGACGCTGGTTCGTTTCGAGAAGCGGATAGACATTCCGGTAGGCGGAGCCGGAATAGATGTTCATCTTCATCCGTTCCCAGGTCAGCTGTACACCAACCGTCTTCAGGCCCCCATCGTGCAGGGTGTAGACGAAGCGCACCTCCCGCGTCGCGCCGGGGGCCAGCGAGAGACTTTCCTCATGCAGGGGGACCAGGCGCCGCGGAATCTCCCACGCCCGTTGCTTCTCCGTCTCCGTCAGCTCTTCCGGATCCGTGATCTTTCGACTGAGCACGGCCTGCAGCTTTACGCTGGCGTCGCGGTCACTGGCGTTGCGAATGGTCCCGGTGAAGGTGTTGCTGCCTACGATCATCTCGCCGGGAGAAACCCCTTCCAGGACGATCTCCCCATGCTCCCAACCCCGGAAAACGATCTCGCCGAAGCTCTCCGGCACCTGGAACCCCTTGGGACTCTTGTTCCACGCGCTGAACTCGCCGCTCGTCGAGGCCACGCGGCAGATGTTCAACCGCCAGCTCTGCCCCGCCACCGGCACCCCCACGAATTCCCCCTCCCGGGCAAAAAGGTCCAACGGCACACGCACTTCCGCGCTCCAGCTCTCCGCGCCAAGCGCGGTGGCGATACTCCAGTCGCCATTCCAGTCGTCCTGAAACTGGAAGCGCCCCCCCCGGGCGATGTCGCTGCTTGCCTGTGCATCGAATCTGGCGCCGCTTGGCGTGAACTTCAGGACGAAGTAGCGGTGCGGATCTCCCTCCGGCGCGATCAGGATCTCGCAGCAGTCATCGTTGGAGTTAACGGGCGCATCTTCCGCCTGTCCCGCGGGAATGCCGTGGATGATGGAGGCCATCTTCTCTTCATTGAAGACAAGCCCGATGTAGAGGTTCTCGGTGTCGTAGAAGATCCTGGCGCTGCTCTGCTGGATCGCCTGCTCGTTCTTGCCCCACACGGAATTGAAGGAGGGAATCACGGCTGCCTGCCGCCAGCGCCCTTCGCCCAGCTCACCGTCGACCGTCACCGGATCCTGCCAATTCTCGAGGCGGGGGATGACCAAGCTGTTCGGCGGGTCAAAGGTGGCCGCTTCCGTCTGGGCCTGCAGCGGCGTCGCGGCACCGCCGAGGAAGGCCAGGCAGGCGCACGCGCGGAGGATCGTCACAAAGGTCTGCATCGGTGTCTCCGGGATCGTTGCTCTTGCCTCACCAGTTCGAGGCGACGAGCGATGGTGTGTTGTAGACAGGGTTCATCCACGAGAGCTTGACGTAATTCGTATTGTACCTGCTGCCGATGAGGGCGGCCATGTTGGGCAGCCCGCTGATGTGCCCATCCGCCCACGCGATATTCATCCCGCCATTGTGCCAGCGACCAACGGAATCCGTCTGGCTGTACTCGAAGTAGTTGTAGCCGTTGCGATTCGGGATGTTGAATTCCGTCACCAGCAGAAAGCTCTCGGGTACCTGAAGTCGGTTCGGCTTGACGAAGCCATGGCTGCCGGTGTCACTGCCGTAGATTACCAGCGCGAGCCGGTTGACCAGGTAAGACTCGAGAAGACGCCCCCGGCTGGTCGGGCAACCGGAGCGCGTTACCTCTGTACTCCCTACGTAGGGCCACAGCGAGCCGCCCTTCCACGCCCACCACGGAGCATAGTAATAGTGCGTCAGATCCGTCGCCTTGTTGCTGCCGCCGGAGGGATAGTAGTCCCATTCGTCCACGTACATGCCGATGCCCATGCCGATCTGCTTCATGCTACCCATGCACGAGGTCTGCTGCGCACGACCACGCGCCTTGCTCAGCGCGGGCAGCAGCATCGACGCCAGAATGGCTATTATCGCCACCACGACCAGAAGCTCGATCAACGTGAAACATCCCACTCTCAACGATCGCGCTTTCATCTTTGATTCTCCTTTATGGTAGGTGGTGCCATGGACGGAAATGACGATCCCTCGCCGACAGTGGCACCGCTCTCGTCGACCAGCTCGCAGGGGAGACGGATCTTCTGCCGGGGGCTGGCGGGCTGCTGCAACTGGCCCTTCAGCGTGTGCACGGCGGTGCGCGCGAAGAGGCCGGCATCGAGCTGCAGCCGCACGATGGGGCGGGCGTAAAAGGTGTCGCTATCCTTGACCGCCAGGGCGGCGACCCGCAGCCTCTCCGGAATGTCGATCCCCAGGTCGATAGCGGCCACAAGCGCCCCCTTCGCCAGGACATCGTCCGTGATGATCAGCGCATCGGGCCGCGGTTCCTGGGCCCAGTACCGCTTGAAGAGATCATGCCCGCTCTGCTCCGTTGCCCTTCCTCCTGCGTGCCAGAGGAGCGACGGCTCCACCGCCAGCCCCATCTCCAGCATCGCCTGGCAATAGGCGCTGAGGAAGCTGGAAGGCTCCGCCGACTGCTCAACCCCGGGGATCATCAGGGCGATGCGCCCCCGACCGCTTTGCGCAAGCAACCGAACCGCCCGCCTGGCCATGTCCCCCATGTCGGCGCTGATGGAATAGGGCAGATCCGACGACGAGAACTGCACGCGCGGAATCTCCTGCTCGTCCAGCAGCGCCTTCAGCCGGCGATCGCGCTCGCTCTCCGTGCCGCGCCAGCTCAAGGTGATCAACCCCTGCAGGCGGCGAGCCTGGATGTCCTGGCAGATCTGCGTCTGATCGAGACCATGCCCCTCGAAATGCGCCACGCCGATGTAGGTGCGCGAGACGAAGGCGCAGGCCGCCAGCTCCTCGACCAGCGCCTCATAGATCAGCTTGTGATACGCCTGAAAAACGCCCCCGAAGAGGATGCCGATCGCCGGACGCGGCGTCCGCGAACGCAGCACATGGCCGATCCCCGCACGCGGCTCCAGGATCCCCTGCTGCACCAGCAGATCGATCCCCCGACGCACCGTGCCTCGGCTCACCGCAAGCTCGCGCATCAACTGCGCTTCCGACGGAATAGCCTCCCCGCGAACCACCCGCTCCTCTGCTATCCATTGCGTCAGCGTCTCGGCCACTCGATGTGTCTTCGGCTGCGTACGATCCGTAGATTGCGCCATGTCAGTCACCTGATGAACAGGTTTAACCGTTGCATTGTACCTGTACAATCATAATGCCCCATTCCCCCGATGCAACCCCCCATCCACCATTTCTCCCGACAGCCACGCGGCGTTGCACGCTGCCCCTCCCCAACGCCCCATCACCGCTCCCACGCCCCCTGGGCACGCCACTCGCCTGAGTGGCCCCGGCGTTCGCCGTTGCCCCTCCCCAACGTCCCGTCACCGCTCCCGCGCCCCCTGGGCACGCCACTCGCCTGAGTGGCCCCGGCGTTCGCCGTTGCCCCTCCCCAACGTCCCATCACCGCTCCCACGCCCCCTGGGCACGCCACTCGCCTGAGTGGCCCCGGCGTTCGCCGTTGACCCTCCCCAACGTCCCATCACCGCTCCCACGCCCCCTGGGCACGCCACTCGCCTGAGTGGCCCCGGCGTTCGCCGTTGACCCTCCCCAACGTCCCGTCACCGCTCCCACGCCCCCTGGGCACGCCACTCGCCTGAGTGGCACCGGCGTTGCACGCTGCCACTCCCCAACACCAGCTTCCCCTCACTCGCTCCGCTTCCCCCTTTGCCTTTCGTCCCTTTCGTCCCCTTCGTCCACTTCGTCCCCTTTCGCCCCTGCGTCCCCTTTCGCCCCTGCGTCCCCTTCGTCCCCTGCGTCTCCTTTCGCCCCTTGCCCCAACGGGGCTACGTCCCATAGCCCAGGGTTGCCTTTGAGGCTACCCTGGGTAGACTGCCCGCCCACCCATCAACCCTGATGGTATTTGATTATTTATTTGGACGGATAGCCTCAAGTTCATCGCGAATGCCCGCGGCGGTCTGGTTGGAGCCGCTGGCGAC
>JAWLHB010000047.1:0-67030 GCA_041690595.1 Lentisphaeria bacterium | reverse complement strand
TGCTCATCCTCATGATCTCCTGTAGGGGGTTCAAGTCACAGGAGATACTGTGCGCACGAGCAAGCGAATATTCACCATGGGGTATTTTTGACGCTTACTGAGAACGTCCGCTGTACGGACACGCAGCAATGGGTGGACGAGCATCTCGGATCGTCTCTCCTGGCCAAGCGCCGAAAAGTATTCGGAGGATCACGGAGATCCAAAAGTGAGGTGAACTTATTTCCGCAGAAATGCCCACAAGCGGCAAATTTTTAACACGCCAGGTCGGACGTATCAGATAAGAGCCTGAACAGTCTCTGGCTTTACTTGACTGAAGCTCTTCGATGGAGAATGCTTCCAGTATAAAACAAAGCAAGAGCGATAGCGATTTGTGTTCCAATAGCAATTTCCTGGTACTTAAAGAGAAATACGTAGAGAGTCGTGAAAGCTCCGGCAGTATATAGCGCGGCGACACTTGCGTAGAGGGAAATAGCTCGGCCATTCATCATTTTTCTTACAACAGTAAATGCAGAAAAGCTAAGCAAAAGGCTCATGAACATTAAATAAACGGCATCGAAGATAATGAAAAGTGACAGCCGTCCATCCATGTTGATGCAGCCGTACATGTAAATACCAAAGAAACCAAGAAAACAGAGACTCCAGTGGACGAGAAATGTCCATTCTATTAGGCGCTTATTCATACTCAGTCCAGAATCAGCATTAATCATCGGCTAAGTTTTGCCAGACACTTCCATGCCGAGTGCAGGCTTGAAGAATATCGCCTATTGACTCCACCACTTCAAGCGACAGCAAATGCAGCGAGTCTGACGGGGGCGGGCGGGTCGGACGTGGTCAGACGGGTTGGGGTGGATTGTGGGCGTGGGAAAGGTGTTGGAATTGGATTGCACTTGGGAGGGGGAGGGACTACTCTTCGTGGAAGACTTTCTGGTGACGATCGTCAACCTCTTGGGGCAGATCCTGCATGGCGCGGCGAGTCGATCATAATGTGGAAGAACATGGGGCGCCGGCTGTCGTGGAGCGGATCGTGGCGGAGGCGCTGGCACGGCAGGCGAGTGACCTCTATTGGCTTCCATCCCGGGAAAGCGTTCGCATTCGGGCGCGCATTGGGGGACTTCAGCACGATATGGAGGAGGTGCCTCGTAATCTCGGGGAGCAGTGCCTGACTCATATCAAGGTGCTGGCGGGGCTGCTGACTTACCGGACGCAGGTTGCTCAGGATGGGGTGATGCGCCGGAACAACGGCGAGGAGATTCGGGTGGCGACGATGCCGACCCTTTATGGCGAGCGGATCACCATGCGGATGATGGCGCGTCGGGCGATGCCGTTCCAACTGGACGACCTGGGCTATCCGGCGGCTGCCGTCGAGTCGCTGCGCCGCATGCTCATGCGGCCATCGGGTTTGATCGTCCTGACCGGGCAGACTGGGTGCGGCAAGACCACGACCATCTATGCGCTCATCCGCGAGCTGCTGAAGTGCGATCAGGATCCCTCTTCGATCATCACGTTGGAGGATCCGATCGAGAGCGTCATCGAGGAGATTTCGCAGACGGCGGTGACCAGAACTCAGCCGGAGTGGAACTATGAAACGGCACTGCGGGCAGCGTTGCGGCAGGATGTGAAGACGCTGGTTGTGGGTGAGATGCGCGATGCGGGGGTGGTGCGGGTGGTGCTGGATGCGGCCCTCACCGGACACCGTATCCTCACCACCTACCACGCCGGCGACATCGCCTCTGTTTATGCGCGGATGCTCCACCAAGGCTTCGAGCCTTTCCTGATCGGCGCGGCCATCACGGGGGTTGTGGCCCAGCGACTGGTGCGGGGAATGGAGAATCAACCGGTGCCGGTGGCTGGCGTCCTGGAGGCGGATGATGGCTGGCGCGACTTCATTGCGGCGGGGCCGCATCTGGAGGCGCTGCGGCGGGAAGTGGGCAGGCGTCCAGAGTGCGATCTGGCGACGCAGGCATGCAAGCTGCGCGACAGCGGCACGATCAGCGCGGCAACCTGCGCGTTGCTTGGCCAGCCCTGAGGGGAGGGCGGGTCAGCTTTCCTGGAGGAGGCAGGTCTCGCATCGGTGAATCGTTTCGCCATCCCGTTCGGCGGGGGCGGCATGCTCGACGCAGACGGTGGCACCGCAGTCAGCGCATTGCACGACGCAGGAGGCGCAGTGACCGAGTTCGCAGATGTCGCATTTGATCATGTGATTGGTGCAGACCAGGATCCCGCAGTTCAGGCAGCGATGGATGCATTTGTAGCAGGTCCACTCGCCGCAGGTTTCGCAGGTCTCGCGCGGTGACCGGTTGGACATGATCGCGTGGCAGTGCGTGCACTGGACCAGACAGTCTTCGCAGACGAGATGGTTACTCTCGGTGATGTGCACCGGCACTTCCCCCGCCGGTTTGCCACACTCGACGCAGGTATCGGTATCCCGTATCTCGGTCTCGTCATTGCGGCGCACCCCTTCGCCAGAGTGAAGGATGGCCACGAAGTCCGTGGTGTCGGTGGGGACGCGCCCCTGGTTCTTCTCGACCCATACGGCCGCCTCGGGATTGAGCGGGAATTTGAGGCTGTACGACTGGTAGGCGAGCAGCTCTCCGATGCGCACGAGCAGCCTGGCGAGGCTGGAGCCGGCCGACCAGTAGTCGGTCACGCAGATGGCATCGGTGACGATATTGGGATGGAAAACGGGGTTGACCATGCGGCATTGAGGCGCCATGCGCGGATACGCATCGCCGAGCGTCATTTCGACGCGAAAGAGCTTCTCCTCGCGGATCTTGCCGCTCCTGGGATCCTTGACCAGGCTCTTGATGCCATACTCCAGTTCGTAGCGCTCGGGCGGATTGCCGATCTTTTCGGCAATGCGGATATGGGGGGTACTCTGAAGCATCTGCTGGATGCGTTCGTAATCGGCGGTCAAACGTCTGTAGCGGACATTCATGTGCAAGCTGGGGTAAGCCGGTTACAGGTCGAAAGCGATGAGGACCAGAAGGAGAATGGTGGTCACGGCGCTGAGGGTGAAGGTGCCATAGAAGAGCATGCGTGAATCGCGAAAGAGGTGACTGAGGCGCAGCCGCCCCATGGAGCCTTTCATCATGAGGGTAGCACAGAGTATGAGGGCGATGGGCGCGAGGATGCCGGTAATCGTGCAGAGGAGGAGGAGCCAGAGGCCGCGCTGCTGGCGGTGGTCGTGCTGACCGCGGTATTTGTAATCTTCGTTTTCGAGGCCGCTTACGACATTCTGCAATGAGAAGTCGACGCCGCAGTAGTTGCATTGGAGGAAGTTGGGCTTGACCATTCGTCGGCAGGAGGGGCATTGGTAGTTGGCCGCACCGGTCTGGGAACCGAGTGCCTGAACGGCCAAGTGGCCGTGGTCGGGGGCTGCTTCACAGCCGTAGACCGGGCAGCCCTCGTTGTTCTCCCAGCATTCGGCGTGGGTCGGCAGCTGGTCATGGGGACAGAAGACGATCTCGTCGCCGGCCATGATGCGTGTCTGGCATACCCAGCACATGACCCCGGCCAACTGCGTCCCTGCCGCATAGACATCGACTCCATCGCTCATGGGCTAGCCCGTCCGCTTGTTCAGTTTGAACTTGAGTACCGTCTCGCCCATGGTCACCACATCATTGTGGTTGAGGAGGCATTGTTGAATGCGATGGCCGTTGACAAAGGTGCCGTTGGGGGCACCCTCGTCTCGCAGCAACCAGAAGATTCCTTCCTGGCTGAGGTTGGCGTGAACGGGTGCAATGGCGGCATCGCCGGCGAGGTAGAGGTCGCACCGGGAGCTTGACCCGACGGAAATGGGAGTCTTGAAGAAGACGAATCGCTTGCCGCGCAACGGCCCCTTCGCCAGGATGAACCAAGCTTCCCGGACTCCATGCTCCATCATCGCATAGAGGAGTCCTACCAGGATGCCGATGAGGCTGAACCAGATCAGGCCGGCGATCACCTCGCTGCCGCCTATCAGTTCCGGCAGAAAGCGTAAGATCGGTGCTCGTGCTGCCCCGCCGATGAAGCCGCCAAGCATGCCCGACGCAGCGGCTGAATAGAGCAACGGCTTCGAACGGAGCGCTATGCCTGTTCCCATGAGCATGGGCAAACCGATCAGCGCCCATGTGAAGCCATCGGACGCCATGATCAGAAAGAGAAAGATGCCGCGATCCGTTGTCCATTTGCCTCGCTGCAGCAGGTAATTTGGCAGGTCGACAACCAGAGTGGCAAAGAGTTCGCCGATCCCCCCCATGAAGAAGGCCGGCAGGGCGGCCACCAGGAGCCCGACCGCGCCGCAATGCACCGCTGTACGCAGATTGCGATAGATCAGCCCATGGGACATGCCCATGGTCATGCCAATTAACCCGGCGCTGCAGATATAGCTGAGTGCCCTCTCCAGTTGGGGCGGCAAATCCAGCGGCAGGGGCAGAAGCAGGAGGTAGACGGCGGACCATGCGAGGACGGAGCCGACAAGGCCGGCAAAGGTGTAATAGAAGTATGGGCTGCGGAGGAGTGGGGTACGGATAATGGAGCGGGAAGCCCGCGCCATATCTTCCAGCGATCGATCCTGTGCTACGCTCTCTTTGATCTCTGGGGATGCGAGATCATTCGAATCGATGATCAATTCTTCGGGCACTTGGTAAACCTTTTCTGTAAACGTCGTCTCGTCGTACAGCTACTTATTGCAGAGCTCGTGCTTCATCCGGCCATGATTTCTCTCAGCAGGCGGAGGATGCTGCCATCCGGAACGCCGGCCTGTGCCAGCGTCTCGCCAGAGAGCAGCTGTCGTGTCTTGTTCTGGTGATTGAGTTTATAGCTGATAATCTGACCATCGGCTCCGGTCTTGGGCATATTGAGTCGTGCCACCAGCACGGAGATCAGCTCGCCGACCTTGACATCTGTCGGCAACGTGGCGGTGGTCATCGCGACTCCCCCGGCATCCCATATTTCTACCGTGACATGACCGCTATCGCTCATCCATGACCACCCTTATTCAAAACGTTTTCATAATGTAGCCGCCGGCTCATGGTTGTGCCACCTCGGTACGCGACATATGATAGAGAGCAACCGATTTCTGGGGCTCCCGCCCGAGGTCGAAAATGTAAAACAGGTCTACGTCATGCAGGCGCAGCCTGCGCACCCGTGCGCTCCCCGATGCCGCATCGGCTTGCGAACCGATCAGCCACTCACCACCCGTTGGTAATGCCCCCTTCCATGTACGCACCTCGACCGGACATCGGCCGGGAGGGAGGCCATGCCACATCCACTGCCTACATAGCATCTCGCGTGCCGGAAGGCGGTGAGCTTCCAAGTATGTGTACAGCAGCAGCATGCGCTTTTCAAGGCTGCATGGCAATTCCAGCCCTTGTTGCTGCGTAAGCCAGTGTCGCAGAGAGGGTAACAGCTCCTCCATTTCCTGCTGCGCCGCGCGCAGCACGGGCTGGATGACGGGCGTATTGTAGAAGCGGTCGATCATGGTGGAGAGAAGGGCCGCGGCCCGCAGATCGGCCATCGACATGCGGCGCGTAGACAGCACTTCATACGGGGGCAGGGGGGAATAGATCAGCCCATACTGCTTTGCCTCGGTACGCAAGCGTGTGCCGGGCAGCAGCTTCAGGCTCTCCAGTTGAATCTCTTCCGGGCCCAGCTCGACAAGACGCCGCACATCCGCCTCAAGGTAAGGGAGCGTGAGCTCGGGGAGGCCGGCGATGAGGTCCACATGGATGGCGAGATTGCGCTGCGCCACGAGCCAGCGCAGCCCTTCCCAGGCACGCTCCGGGGATCCGCCGCGACTGCAGGCAGTCAGCACTTCCGGTGAGGTCGATTGCAGCCCCACGTCGAAATGAAGCTGGCCCGAGGGCATGGCCGCCAGCTCGTCGCGCACGGCTGGTGGCAAGAGCGCGGGGTGAAACTCCAGGTGAAAGCGCATGCTGGGAAAGCGGCGGAAGAGCCGGAGCAGGTCGACGCAACGCGAGGGATGCGCGTTGAAGGTGCGATCGAGCAGGCGGACCTCGCGGACGCCTCGTCGCGCCAGCTCCTCCAACTCCGTTTGAATTCGGCTCAAGGGGAGCAGGCGCATGGCTCCGCCGCCACCGTTCGCGCAGAAGGAACAGTGATGAATGCAGCCGCGCGAAGTCTCCATCTGGACGAAGGCCCGGCCGCTGTCGTGAAAAGGACTGGTCAGCGGCGAAGGCAACTGCTCCAGTGGATCGACGGGAATCGCGACGCCATTGTCATGCCAGGCGCCATTGTCGTCTATCCAGCAGAGGCCGGGCAGGTCGGCCCAACGCTCCGGGCTTTGCCAGCGATCCAGCCAGTCTGGAAAGATCCGCTCGCCTTCACCGCGCACGCCGATGTCGATCCAGGGGTTGCTTCGCAGCAGTAGCTCGCACTCGCCGGCCAGCTCCGGGCCGCCGACAATGATGCAGCAGTCGGGGCAGAGAGCTTTCACCCGCGCGAGCATGGCCAGCGCCGCCTCGCGGGTGAAGAGGTAGAGGGTCGCGGCGCAGATATCGGGGGCGAGTTTCGCCACCTGTGCGGCTGCCAGTGCCGGATCGTCGCCCATGGTCACCTGGACCAGGTGCCACTCGCTCTGGACCCGCCCTTGTGCCGCGGCATGAAGGAGGGGCGCGGCGAGGGAGCTGTGGGCGTAGGAGGCGTTGACCGCCAGCCAGACAACTCTCATCGTTGGCGATAGGGTAGGGGGTCTTCGATCCCGACTTCCGCAAAAGCCTTGAGCCGCTCTTCGCAGCTTGGACAGCTCCCGCAGGCAAGGTCGCCGCCGCGATAGCAGGTCCAGGTATGCGCGTAGTCGATGCCCAGTTCCAGCCCCAGCCGCAGCTCCTCTGCCTTGCGCATGCCCGCAAAGGGTGCTTCAACATGCACGGGGCAGCGCCGGTTGAGGGCCAGCAGCTGGTTGAGCCGGCGCACGAACTCCTCGCTGCAATCCCAGTAGCCGTACTCGTCCTGCGCCTGCGCGCCATAGAAGAGGTGGCTGCATCCGGTGCTTTCGGCATAGCCGGCGGCAATGGAGAGCATGATCATGTTGCGATTGGGTACATAGGTGATCGGCTGATCCAGCTCTTCGGTGGGGATTGCCGCCAGATCGGGTACCGCCACTTCATTCCCCGTGAGGGCGGTCGCATGCTCGACAAGGCGGCCGTAAAAGCCAATGTCGATCGACTTCCAGGCGACGACCCCGGGCACCTGGGCGCACTGCCACTCGGCCATCCGCAGTTCCCGCGCATGCTTTTGCCCATACTCGAAGGAGAGGGCAAAGATCTCGGCAAAGCCACGGTGCCGGGCCACATGATGGAGCAGGGTGGTGGAGTCCATCCCGCCGCTGACCAGCACCGTCGCTTTGCCGCTTCCGCCGGAGTCAGGGTGCTCAGAGTGTGGCAATCAGCCTCTCCAGTCGTTTCGTGTACTCGATGTAGACGGACTTGGCCTTGTCTTCGTCGGCGACATCCTTGCCGGCATGGATGGCTGCGGCGAGGTGGGGTTCGATGGAGAGCCAACCGTCGTAGCCAGTTGCCTTGAGGTCGGCCAGGATGCGCTTCTGGACTGGATCCTCGTCCGGGAAACAGGTGGCCATTTTGCCATCTGGGCCGGGCTTGTAGGACTTGATGTGCACGTGCACGATCTGGTCCCTGCATGCCTGGTAGTAGCGCCAGGTAGCTTCGATGTCCTGATCATGCTGGCTGTTGTTGCCGGTATCGAAGATGAGCTTGAGGGAAGGGCTGTCGACCATCTCGACCAGTTCCAGATACTCCTTGGGGCCGAGGCCGCCGTAGCCGCTGCAGTTCTCGTGGCCGAGGATGATGCCGTTTTCTTCGGCGATGGGGGTCAAGAGGCGCAGGCGGCGCACGACCTCGTCCCGCCATTCGTCACGGTTCCAGGGATTGTCCGTGGGGTTCGGGTAGGACATGATGCGGATGAGGTTGGTGCCTGCCTGCTTCATGTGGGGGATGGCCCGCTTGAGTTCGGCGAGGTCGGTCTGGAAATCGTTGGTAATGGGGCGCGCCCAATTGGCGATCTGGCCACCGAAGCCGGCGACGGTGATGCCCGCGTCTTGCAGCTTCTGCCAAACCCTGGCCCATTCCTCGTCATTCAGATCGCAGACATTCTTGCCGTCGACCAGGCGCAGTTCGATGGAGGACCAGCCTGCTTCCTTTGTTGCTTCAATCTGCTTCGTCAACGTCTTGCTGGCTTCGTCCGCGAAGCCGGTATACTTGAAGGCCATTCGAGATCCTTTGGGTTTGTTTCGCCGATTTCCGCGGCTTGCTAGTGTGTGTGACTGTTACAAAGGTATATTGAGGGCCAGCTTCGTCAACCCCTTTCACGTGAACATCCGCGGCCGCGGCAGGAATATCATGGCGCCGGTGACCAGTCTTTTCTTCGACATCGACGACACGCTCTACAACAGCACGCGGCAGTCGACCTATGCGCGGCGGCATGCGGTGGAGGCGATGATCGATGCGGGCCTCTCGGTGGAGCGGGAGCGCGTGGAGGCGGCGCTGAGCAAGGTCATCCGCCAGTTCGGGTCCAACTTCGGTCGGCATTACGACGAGATGCTCAAGGAGCTGGGGCTGGCTTCGAACCCTCACCTTGTAGCCGCTGGTGTCGTCGCCTACCACAGCGTCAAGCTTGCCTATCTCAAGCCGTTCGAGGAAACGATGCCCTCGCTGCTCAAGCTGCGGGACCGCGGTTACTCCCTGGGCATCATCACCAATGGGGTCGCGGTGAAGCAATGGGAGAAGCTCATCCGCCTGGGTCTGCAGCATTTTTTCCACTCGGTGATCATCTCCAGCGAAGTGAACGTCGAGAAGCCGGATCCGGCCATCTTCCTGAAGGCGTGCGCGCAACTGGGCGTGGAGCCGGAGCGGGCGGCATTTGTCGGCAACGACCCGCGGCGGGACGTGCTTGGCGCCAACCGGGTGGGGATGGTCAGTATCCGTATTCTGCAGGGCAAGTACGCCGACTACCAGCCCCGGGAAGAGCTGGAACGCGCCGATTTCCATATTTCCAGCCTGCGCGATCTGGTGCGGCTGGTCGAGAACAACAAGCTATAAGAAAGGCCTTTCGCCATGGCAGCTGTCACGATCGCCGATGGACACATTCGCCTCGACAACGAGCCCCTCTTCCTCTGCGGCGCGGAAATTCACTACTACCGTCTCCCCCGCGATACCTGGCGCGATCGGATGACGGCTGCCCGCGACGCCGGCGTCAATACCGTGGCTTCCTACATGCCATGGTACTTCCATGAGCCCGAGGAAGGACGCGTCGACCTCCATGGCGAAACGCTTCCCGAGCGCGATTTGCAGGGCTTTCTCGAGCTGGCAGCCGAGCTGGGGCTGAACGTCATCGCCCGCCCGGGTCCTTTCGTCAACAGCGAGCTGCGCTATGGGGGCTTCCCGGAATGGCTCTTCCGGGATCATCCCGAAACGATCAGTCGCCGCGCCGATGGGCAGCCGGTCACTGGTCGCGTTGCGCCGGCGGAAGGGGAGCCCCTTTTCCGCGACTATGTGCGGGGGTGGTTCCGCCAGGTTGTCCCGCTGATCGCGCGTTTCCAGAGTACCCGCGACGGCTCGGTCATCCTCTTTCAGCCCGACAACGAACTCTCCGCCGGGTGGACCTATGGCCTGCTCAATTCGCTTTATGATCCGGCGATGCTTCACGAGCGCTGGCCCGCGTGGCTGCAGCAGCGGTATGGGGATATCGACGCGCTCAACCAGCGCTACGGCACCGCGCTTCCGGAGATCGCGGCGGTTCAACCCCTGCGGCGATTCCCCACCACCACCGGTGAACGCCTCCTCTGCCACGACTGGCTCGACTTCAAGCGCTGGTTCTTCGCGGACTGGGGCGCCACCATGGTTGCCTGGGCTCAGGAGGATGGCATCGAGGTGCCGATTTGCTTCAACGAACCGGTGGCTGGCTTCTATGGCCATGGGGACCATTCCGGCTTTGGGGCCGTCATGCAGGAGCGCGGCATCGTCGGGACCACGGCCTGTCATACCTATTCCGATCGGATCATGGATCTGGAGGGGCTGCAGAATACCGCCTGGGGGCTGGAGCTGGTCAAGGCAAGCGGGTGGGGGGCGGTTCCGCTATCCATCGAGCTGAACGTCAACTGGTACATTCCCCGTCTTGCCCGGTCCAACCTCAACTGGTCGCCGCTCCTTCGCGGCGGACTGGGGCACGGCCTGGCCGGTGGCGTCGTCTATCCCTATGCCGCGGCCATCTCGCCCTTGCAGGACACGATCGATGGTCCCGAGTACTACGAGCCCAGTTGCCTCGACCTCAGTGGCCGGCTGACCTCGGGCGGAGAGAGCGTCGAACGTTTCTTCCGCTTTGCCCATGCCTGGCGTCGGGAACTGGCCGCCGCTCCCTGCGCGGCCGAGTGCACGATTGCCTTTTCAGCGGGACAGCGCTACCAAGACTTTCTGGGGGCCGGCAGGCCCGGCGGGGTTGCCTTCGATGCCGAGCCCGCCCTGAGCATGCAGACCGGCGGTGGCAGCCACGAATGGCTCGATGGCGTCGAGAATGTCACGCGCCAGGCGGTCCCCGCGGAAGCGGGCATCTGGCACCGCACGCGCGAGTCCGCGCTTCTCTGCTCGCGCCTCAACTTCGGCTGGAACGCCCGCGATCTTCGCCATCCCAACCAGCCAGCCGGCACGGGGACCCTCATCGTCCCCAACACGGGGGCGATGGAAGCGGAAGCCATTACCTGGATCCTCGAACACCTCGAGGCGAACGGCAACTGCATCTTCTTTCCCACCATTCCCGCCCGTACCCTCGATGGCCGCCCCGATACCCGCCTGGTGGAGCGTCTTGGGGTTCACCTCATCCAGCAGATTGCCCCTGCCGGCGGTCGCGTCCTCGATTACGGCAGCCGCTCTGTGCAGACTCCGGTCGGCGATGTCGGTCTGCCCGATTGGCTCTGGGGGCACGAGTTCGCCAATGGCGCGGAAGCACTTGTCACCTACCGTGACTCCGCCCTCGCCGCCATGCTCAGTCCGCGCGTCCTCCTCGCCGGCTTCAACATGCAATACACGAGTCACGGCTCGCTTCGTCTCTGGCATCACCTTCTGGTCCAATGCCTTGGGCTCCAACCCGCCTGCCAGGTTGACGGCGTCTTCCGCCATGCGCTCCTGCGCCGCGGCCCCGTCAGCTTCCTCACTCTCATCGATGTCGGAGGTGACAGCGGTCCCTCGACCATTCGCTTGGCGGATGGGCATGCCTTCGACATCTGCCTGCAGCCCCACGAAGCTCGCGTCCTCCTGCTGGACGCTGATCTTGGCGGCAACCGCCTCGCCTGGACCACCAGCGAACTCACCCCGCTCAGCGACTCCCGCGACGCCTATCTCTTGACGGGCGCGCCCTGCACCCCCGGACAGCTCGCCTTCCGCGACCCGGTCCGCCTCGATCTCGGAGGCCGGATCATCGACTCTCATCCAGTTGGTGACCTCCATGTCGTCGACTACGAGCACACTATCGATCCACTCCGCGCTGCCCACTGCTGAGCGTGGCGGCAAGAGGAGTGGACGCAGTGGACGCAACCCGTTGCGTTGGGGCAGGGTGCGGTTAGGGCGGGCTATTCCAGTTCGAGGACACGCCTCTTTCCGTCGGCAAACCAAAAGCCAAGACGATAGCGACTGAGCCATGGGAACCAGATGCCAAGTGATGCAAAGGCCGCGGCCAGCTTGAATGGTCGCATTCGCAGGCATCCAACTCCGATGATCTGGGTGAAGCCCAGGGAGCTGAAGTCTTTGTAGGAATAGATATGCTGGTGAGCTTCGTGGGGGTTGAAGCCATCAAGGGTATCGCTTCCCCCACGCAGGCACGGGAAGCCTGGCGTGGAGACGACGAAACAGAGCCTGGCAACGCGCCTGAGTTCACGGATGAGTACTTCTCCCTGTTCCCGCGGCAAGTGTTCCAGAACTTCGCAAGCGATGACCGTGTCGAATGACTTGTCCGGGAAGGGCAGGGCGGTGGCGTCGCCCACATGAACCTCGTCGTAAATGCCATCCGCCTGGAGTGCTTTCACGTGGGGTTCGAAGAGATCCAGACCGGTGACATGGCGCGGCTGAGTGGGATCGGCATACTTCTTGAGCAGGAAGCCCCATTTTCCGTAACCGCAGCCAACGTCGAGGAAGGTCTTTCCGGGGACGTTCTGGATTATATAAGGATCGAATACGAGGGGGCTTGTACTCATCTCATTCCTTCATGGTCTAACTTGACGTTCTGGGGGCTTCCGTGCCACCGCAATTCGTTGAGATTAGCCCCACCGCGCCTTTCTGTCAAGGAACTCCAACCGGGAATCGCCAGGGAAGGCCCCATCTTTCCGGCTCTTGCTTGAAAGGTCGATGAAGGAGCGGCAGTAGTAATCTGCCCGTTCGTTTTTCTCGGTCACCCGGGTCTCCCATATCCTCGCCATTCCGGCATCATTCAGTTGAGGTTACGTCATGAAGAAATCACTCCGTTCTCTGGCTGCGCTCGCCCTTCTCACTTCCACTGCGTTGGTTGCTGAAGAGGGGCAACTTGTGGTGCTTTATCCGGTGGGCTACACGCTGGTGCAGCGCGATACGGCGGAGCAAGGCAGCATCCCGGTGCGGGGCAGCTGGCCGGGCGAGGTGAAGCTCGAGCGGGTCGAGGCGCGTTTTTGCGGTCGCGACTGGCAGGTGATCGACCCGTCGCCGAAGGAGGGGAACTTTGCGGGCGTTCTGCGGGAAGGGGTTGGGCAGGGCGAGCTGGAGGTTCGCGGTATCGCCGAGCCGATGCTTGTCGCCACCGTGCCGATGGTCAGCATCGGCGATCTTTTCGTGATCACGGGACAGTCGAATGCGGATGGACGGGGAACCGAGATGGTGCAGCTGAAGAAGGAGAATCCCTATGTCGGCGTCAAGTATCGCAAGAACAGCTGGTCAATCGGGGAGGATCCATCCGCCAACGATGGGGACTACGGTTCGCCCTGGCCGATGGTCTTGAACACCCTGATTCCGGCGGAGAATGTCCCAATCGGCTTCATCGCGACGGCGGCGGGCAGCACGGTGGTCAAGCAGTGGCGTCGCGGTGACGGCACTCTCGCCTGGGGCAATCCCGGCTCGATGCAGGCGCGAATGCTCAACAGCATCAAGGCAGCCACCGACGGTACCATGAAGGTCCGGGCGGTTCTCTATTACCAGGGAGAAAACGACATGACCCATCACAATACGCTGACGGTGATGGGCGATTACGATGAGTACAAGACGAATCTGCTGGCCGCCATCACGGACTTCTGGGATGATCTTGGGGTTCCCGTGCTCGTCGGTCAGCTGACCAACCAGGGCTCGGATCGGGAGAAGAATGACAACATCCGCCGGGCGCAGCAGGAGATGTGGAGCGAGCATCCTCATGCCTTGCAGGGGGCGGTGACCTTCGACATTTTTCCGACCGACGGGTGTCATTTCCGCGCTCTGGACAACATGCAGTGCTATGCCGATCGGTGGTCGGCCGCGATCCTATCCGGGATTTACGGGAAGAAGGAGATGGCCCTTCCGCGGCTGCTGCACCTTCAGCGCAAGGGGGAAGAGCAGCTTCTTCTTACCTTCGACCAACCGATGACGCTCCGCTCCTGGGATGGGAAGGAAGGCAAGCGAGCTGAAGGTTTTCGTTTCCGTGGCGCCGATCGGGCTCCGGCGGATCTGCAGGTGATCGGCACCGAAATCGAGGGCAACAGCGTCACGTTGCAGCTCAGCCGCGCGGTTCCCACGGCGTTGCTTGTGGATTATGGGAGCGGCGGCAATGGTCAGGGGCAGGTGGTTCTGCGCAGCGCCGCCACCGGCTTGCCGGCGCCCATGCTCTTTGCCAAACCTGTCGAATAATGCATTCAGCAACCCATATCCTCCTGCGCAAGGTCGCTTCTCATGCCCGCAAAGCTCAACGCTGATCCGGCTCTTTCAATGGTTACGATTCCACCATGCATCTGCACTCTCGCGGAACCCCGGCTTGTCCCCTTCCAGCAGCTGGACGATGGCGCCTTGCGGCTCAGCTTCGAGGCGCCGGCCGGGCTCTATCAGCTCTCGGTGATTGTCGATGCGTCAGCGTTCGACTGGGAAGAGCTGTATCTGACCTTTGACTGCTACGGGAACAAGGGGCAGCGCTGCGGACCGTGGGATTTTACGGAGCTTGACGGGAACAAGCCGCTGGTGCCGAGTTACTGGGTCGAGGTGAACGGGCAGCGTCTGGGCCTCTGGTTCTTTCAGCGGGTATCGCTGGAAGACATCGCGCACCGCCGTTTCCGGGGGCGGATGGCCTTCCACCTGCCTCTCTCGGGCGAAGCGACGCTGCGGTTGATACCCTATCGGCCCATGGCCATAAGCTGGATCTCCGCGCGGCTGGAAGCGGATCCGGAAGATTGCCTGGAGCCCCTGCCACCCGGCCTCGCTGCCGCCAATCCGACTCCCGACTGGAGGCGGTTGCGCGAGGTTTTGACCACCACCCATGCGCTCTACGCCGAACCACTTCGCCGCTCGTTCGCCTGGCTTCTCGCCCGCCCGTCGCACGGCCCCGAAAACATCCCCTTGCTGATCGCTGCCTGGCACCTCGACGGCCATGTGGATGTCCTCGACCTGGCGCTGAAGGTTATCGATGAGACGGTGGCGCTGCCGCACTGGGGAAACCCGCGAGAAGATGGCTACAGCCATGATGGCGATATGGCGCCCGCCGTCGCCATGCGCTGCCTGGCCTGGGCGCTTCATGCCCTCCGCGACGAGCTCGGCCCCGCCCGCACGAAGAGCATGCTGGCGAAGATGGCGCTGCAGGGGGACCGGTTCGTGAACCTTGCCCTGATCAATCGCGACTACTGGGGCGGTTCGGTGCTGCAGGATCACGGCTGGCGGTCGATGCACAGCTTTGGTGCCGCTGCACTCGCGCTGTACGGAATTCTTCCCGAAGCGGAACGCTGGATCGCCTACGTGATTCCGCGCGTCCGCCGCAGTCTGGAGGCCATGCCGCGAGACGGCGTCCTGCCGCCAAGTTCGTACTCCAATTTCTACCTGTACCTGAACGAACTGACGCACTTTCGCGATGCGCTTCTGGCTGCCGGGGGAGACGACCTCTTCGATTGGGCGCCCTTCAGGCCGATTATGGAGTACGTCATTGCCGTTCTGCATGAGAAAGAGCACCGTATGGTCGTCACGACCAATTTTGGCGGCGACCGCGAGTTGATGATCGGCGGCAACGCCTTCTTCAACCGTATGGCCACCAAGTACGGGGATGGGCGCGCTGCCAGGATCGCCCACCTGCTGCTGGAGACGCCACCGACCGCCTTCTATGCCGGAGTCGAAGAGATCGCCTATTTCCACGGACCACTTTGGGGACTGCTTTCGCACGACCCGACGGTTGAGCCGGTTGCGGGGCTTCCCGAACCGCCGCGTCTCGCCTTCTTCGAGGACAGCGGTCTGGCGCACTACCGGGACGGCCGCGTCACGCTTTCCGTGCAGTGCGGCCCCTGGTGCGGGTACAACGCCTATCGCCGGGCCAGGGGGCCATGTGACCGGATGGAGATCGCCCCGGGCGCCGGCCATTTCATCGTGGCTGTGGGCGCCCAGCCGCTTCTGCTGACACCCGACTCCGGCTACCGCCTTCGTTCCTGCTTGCGCTCCTGCCTGCTGATCGATGGGCAGGGACAGCGCGGCGACGTCGGCTATCCCATGTCGATTCCTTCCAAGCGCCACCACGGCGAAGAGATCGAGCTGGTGCGGTGGGATGAGGGTACGGGCGAGGGCATCATTCGCCTCAACCTTGCGCCCGCGTATCCCGAGGAGCTGGACGTTATCGCCTATACCCGCGAATTCCTTGTCGGTGGAAGGCAACAGCTGATCTGCCGCGACCACGTGGTTCTTCGGCAACCGCGGCAACTGAGCTGGCTTTTTCAGGGCAAGCGGGAGATCGGTGTCGCCCTCGAAGATGAGCTCATCGCGCGATTCGGGACGCAACCTTGCCTTCAGCTTCGTCCCGGCGCCGGCAATGTGATGTTGACGGCTTCTGTCGCGCAGACGGATGTGGTCTGGTCCTATGTCAGCGGCAGTGGTTTCAAGCCGTTCGATCATGTACGTTATGAAACGGAGTCTGCCGTCGCAGTGGCGGTAATCGACTTTGTCATCACCTGGTAATCACGAGTTGCAGGCACGAGATCTTATGATGCCCCCGAAAGACACTTTTTCCGCGCCGAGATTGCGGGCTGGCGTTGCCAGCTGCGAGATCACCAACGAGAGACCGTCCACCCCCGTGCGCGATCCGCTCCAAGCCAAGGTGCTGGTGCTCGATGACGGCGTCACGCGCCTGGCGATCGTCGCCATGGATACGACCGCGATCGGCGCGCGTCACATCAGTTCGGGCATTCTTCCCGATGTAGGCGAGGCGTTTCTGCCGAACCTTCGCGCCCGAATCGAAACGGAGCTGGGGATTCCCGGCGGCAACCTTCTGGTCAATGCCTCCCACACTCATCCGCCCGGGCGGCTCTTGTGCGACGACAACCAGCAGCTCGAGCGGGTTTTCGATGCCATCCGGCGTGCCACGCTCGGCCTGACGGAGGTGAGTATCGGCGCGGGCGAAGGTTTCGAGGACCGGATCAGCATCAACCGTGGCCTGAAGCTCAAAAATGGCCAGTGCTGGACGATTCGCCATGCCAATCCGTGTCCCCCGGATGATGAGGTCGAGGCCGTCGGGCCCATCGATCCCGGGATCGGCATCCTGCGCGTTGACCGCGTCGATGGCCGCCCGCTCGCGGTGGTCTACAACTTTGCCTGCCACCTGCTTTTTGGCGACACGCATGGCTCGATCACCGCCAATCTCCCGGGCATTGCTTCGCGGCTGATCGAGGAGACGCTGGGCGGGGAGGCCATGGCCATCTTCCTCCAGGGCGCCGCGGGCAATGTTGTGGATATCTTCTTCAAGGAGTTCAACCGCCCCCGCGACATCGAGCCGCTTGGAATCACGCTTGGCCTAAGTACTCTGGCGGCGTGGCGCCGCATCCAGACGCATGATGGCGATCTGGCTCTCGTCTCCGAGACGATCATGCTGCCACGCCGGACGGATATCCCCGAGCGTCTCGCCGCCCTGCGCCAGGAAGAGGCAGCGCTGCTGGACTCCCTTCGCTCCACCTGCCTCAACTTAAAGGCCTTTCTGCCTCTCTACCTCCAGCACCTCGTCAACGCCGATTTTCCTACTGATTATTCGTACCGCTACCTGCAGACCGAACGCTATCATGGGGAAGATCGGGCCGCCATGGACGCCTGGCAGCGCCAGCAGGTGGACAAGTACCTCGCTAACCTTCGCACCATGGAACGGCTCGTCGTCATTCAGGAGGATATGGCTACGCTCCAGAAGCACCAGGCGCTCAATGATGACTCTGGCGAGGAGTCCGTTGCGGCGGAGATCCAGGCGATTCGCATCAGCGACTGCCTGCTTCTTGCCTGTCCTCTGGAGCTTTCCGTCGAGATCGGGCTGGCGCAGAAGAAAAAATCGCCTTTTCTCCAAACGCTCCTTGCCTGCTACTCCAACGGTTACCTTCATTACGGCTCTGAGCCCGATGCCTACGAGCGCGGTGGCTACGAGGTGACGGAGTGCTTGCTTGCCCCTGAATGGCATGCGGTCTTCGACGATGCCACCTCACGGCTGCTTCAGCGGCTCGCTCCCGCGGCCAATGGCGCGAGCATCGGCGGTGCGGCCTCATCGTAGGCTGGTGCCGGCAAACTGCTTGTGGCGTTTCAGCAGGAGGGTTTGTCGTCAGTCGCTTGGCGAACTTTCGCCATCGGCGTCTTCGCCATTCTGCACCACGACCGCTTCGCCGTCCTCAATCGGCACCTGGAGGGTTATGCGTGTACCGCTTCCTGGCAGGCTGTCGATGATCATCTGACCGCCGATCAGCAGGAGCCGCTCGCGAATCGTGCCAAGGCCCATGCCTGTCTCGCCGCCTGGCTTTGGGGTGAAGCCCTTACCGGCGTCCTGCACGACGATCAGTGCATGATCGTCCACCGCCGAAAGCCGCACCTGTGCCTTGCTGACTGAGGCATGTTTCACCACGTTGAAGAGAAGCTCGCGGGTCGACCGAAGTACAAGTCCGCAGACAGCCTCGCCTACCGCCTGGAAGTTGGTCTCGATTTGCAGGTCTACCTCCAGCCCATGCTTCTCCAGCGCTTCCGCACAGGCATACTGCAGGATGCGGCCAAGATTGCCGCTGCGCAACACGTATGGACTCAGGTCATGACTGAGCGAACGCGACTCGGTAATGGACTGTCCAATCAGGTCATCCGCGGAAGCGAGGAGGGAGAGCGTTTCCGGTGACGCATCCGGTAGCGTCCCCTTCAGGGACATGAGTCGGTACTTGACCGCCGCCAGGGTCTGCTGCAGGTCGTCATGCAACAGGCGTGCCAGCCGCTGTCGCTCCACTTCCTCCGCCTTGGTGAGGGCGATGGCGAGGTGCTGCAGTTGCTCTGCCCGCTGCTGCGCCAGAGATGTCCGCTCCCGCACCCGTTGCTCCAACTCGTCATTGAGGGCGCGAAGCTGCTCCTGAGCCTGCTGGCGCGACTGGATCTCTTGCTCGAGCCTTCTCCGGTGCTCCTTTTCTTCGCTCACGTCCGCGAAGATCGTGGCAAACTGCCCGGGCGATGGGCAGTAGACCGCCACTGAGTAATGCTTGCCAAGCTCAGCGGCGTATTGCTCGAACCGTCGCGGTTCACCGGTCAGAGCCACGGCCGAATAGTGGTCGATCCATGCCTGCTCCAGCTTTGGCAGGAGTTCCTTGGCACTCTTGCCGATTACCGCCTCCCGCTTCAGTCCCGTCAACTGCTCGAAAGCTGCATTGACCTCCAGAAAGCGATAATCCTGGCAGTTTCCCTGCGCATCGCAGATGATCTCATGCAGGGCAAAGCCTTCGCTCATCGTGTCGAAGAGGGCTCGATACTGCTTCTCGCGTCGCTGAAGACTGCTGAACAGGACATCGTAGGGGTGACGCAATGCGCGCTCGACCAGCGCCAGGTACACAAAATAGATCGACATGATCTTGAGCAGATGTCCCATCATGTTCAGCAATCCATTGGGATCGCTGTACAGCGTAAACATCATCTCGGAAATCATCGTTACAATGATAGCCGTCGACAAATAGCGCCGCGAGTGGGCGTCCATGCTCATCCACCGAAGGCCCCACAATGACAAGGCAAACATGCCGATAATCACGTACTCGCTTGCGATCTTGAAGGGTGTGAGCTGCCCGTCGGCGTGACAGATCGGGAAAATATCCCAGCGGAAGATGCTCAGCAGGAAGAGTGTCACGATGGCAGTATAAATCGCCAGCAGTCGGCCAATATCCAATCGAAACCTGTTTAGGAACGGGAGGCTGAGCAAGGTCAGAGCCTCCAGGTACCTGGCGCCCAGCCAAAGCTGGGCGGGCAGGTCGGTACCTCCTTCCTGGAAGACCCCCATTCCGCCGTAGCTGAGCGTGTGTACGCCGTCGAGAAAAGCTACCGACAGATAGGCCACGCTGATGATCAGCAGGTAGCCCTGCTCGATGTGATGCCGAGTATTCCACACAATCAAGAAGATCGCGGCACCCACCACGATGCTCAAACCCTCGGCAATCGCGTGGAAGAGGAGATAATTCAAATGACCCACCACCGTCAAGGCGGCCAGGAGGCCAATCGCAACCCAATACCAAAATGTGGGGGTCTTAACGGTATCAGGCAACCGCGCCCCAATGTCTGACACCATCTATTGAACGTCTCCACAAGTGGGTCTTGAAGGTGGACTGCGCATGGTAAAAATACCGCACTTCCATCACCAACGCCAGTTTCAAACATGGTATTAATTGGCGAGCTGCCAACCATGTTCGTGTCGCCTCCCTCGATCTCCATTCATTTTATCCCCGCCTCCGCAAAATGAAAGTGTGACCGAACAAAATGCCTTGACCCCCAGTGAGTGCGCCTATTCGCATCATGGGGGCTATAGTAAAGCAGCCTGAAGCATCATCTTGCTAAAGAGGATTAGCCAGCATGCAGACTCACAGAATCTATCTCAACAACCGGTGGGAAGAGGGGGACGACTCCTTCTCCGTCACCGATCCGGGAACCGGCAAGAGCTTCGCCACGGTGACGGCAATTGGCGCCGACCGCACCCGGCAGGCTATCGCCGACGCGCATGCCGCCTTTGCCTCCTGGCGCCATACGATGGCCCGCGATCGTGCGGATTATCTCCTCGCCATCGCCCAGGGACTCAAGGCGCGCAGTAACGAAATCGCCCGAACTATTGTGCGCGAAAATGGCAAACCCCTCGCCCAGGCGCAGGCAGAAATGCGCGCCACTATCGACCATTTTCGCTGGTTCGCCGAGGAAGCCCGCCGCATCTACGGACGGGTGGTCCCCCAGCAGGATCGCGGGAAGCGTCACATGGTCATGCAGGTGCCAGTTGGCGTCTGCGCAGCCATCCCCCCGTGGAATTTTCCGCTGATGCTGGCTGCGCGCAAGGTTGCCCCCGCCCTGGCTGCCGGGTGCACCGTCATCCTGCGACCTGCCCGGCAGACACCGCTCAGTGCCATCATGCTCGCCGAATGCGTTGACCAGGCCGGCCTGCCTCCTGGAGTCTTTCAACTCGTCACCGGCCCTTCCCAGCCGATCGCTCAGGAGTTCTTCCGCAATCCCCTTTGCCGCAAAGTCAGCTTCACCGGCTCCACCGAAGTTGGCAAGGAACTCATCGCCGCCTCGGCAGAGACCATCACCAGCCTCTCCCTCGAACTCGGCGGACATGCCCCGCTTCTCGTTTTTGCCGATGCCGACATCGACCAGGCGGTGCAGGGAGCTCTCGACGCCAAATTCCGGAATACCGGTCAATCCTGCATCGCCGCCAATCGCATCTATGTCGAGGCGAGCGTTGCCGAAGCATTCACCGAGCGCTTCGTTCGGAGAGTCGAGGCCATGAAGGTTGGCTATGGGCTCGACGAGGGGGTCGAGATCGGTCCTCTGGTGAATGAAGACGCTCTTTCTGCCGCCCTTGCTCATGTTGACGACGCGCGGCAGCGTGGCGCCCGCTTGCTCTGTGGCGGTGAAGCCGTCGATCGTGGGGGCGGCTTCTTCCTCTCGCCTGCCGTGCTGGTTGATGTTCCCGAAGACGCACTCTGCATGGGTGTGGAGACTTTCGCCCCCGTCGCACCCATCCTCACCTTCACCTCCGAAGACGAGGCCATTCGCCGCGCCAACGACACCGAGTACGGTCTGGCCGCCTATGCCTTCACCGGCAATCTTTCCCGGGCATGGCGCCTGGCTGAGCAGCTAGAAGCCGGCACCATCGGCATCAACGATGGTGTCACCTCCACCAGTCAATGCCCCTTCGGCGGCATGAAGCAGAGCGGCATCGGCCGCGAATTGGGCCCCGAAGGGCTCCTCGCATTTCTCGAACCGCGCCACATTTCCTTCGCCAACGTCGACTGATCCACGCTTTCGCGCTTTCACGAGAAACCTCAGCTCCACTTGCACTCAGCCGAATTCATGGCAGATTCCGCGCCATGAAAACCACTTCTCGCGAGACCATCGAATGGTGTAATTTCCGTTGGGAAGAGGCGCCCGACCTTACCCTCCCCCGGGTCCTGCTCATTGGCGACTCCATTGCCAACAGCTACCATCAGGCTGTCGTCAGAGAGCTGAAGGGGATTGCCAACGTCGACCTCATGGCAACCTCCAAAGCGATCGATGATCCCGCCCTGCTGCGTGAAATTGCCTACGTCATGGATGGCTATGACCATCGCATCATTCATGTCAACAACGGTCTCCATGGCTGGCACTTGACCACGGAGGAGTATGGAATCGGCGTTGCCGCCTTGCTTGCCAACCTCCGCCAGCTTCGCCCGAGCAGCCAGCTGATCTGGGCCATGTCCACGCCCGTCACCGTCCGCGACGAACCCGCCAGACTCTGCATGGATAAGAACCCCATGGTCCTCCAGCGCAACGCCGTGGCTGGCCAACGCATCAGCGAAGTTGGCATCCCCGTCAACGATCTTTATGCCGCCGCCGTCAACCAGGACAGCTGGCGCTCTCTGGACGGCTATCACTACAATGAAACCGGACAACGCGCGCTCGGGCGCCTTGTCGCTGAGTCCCTGCGGCGTGCTCTTTGAGCCAGTATCGTCATCTTATCCATCTTCACCCTTTTTTATCCCTACTGCTTGTCTACTCATGACTTCTCGTCATATTAGCCACGAGCTGGAGGTTGTGAGTACAGGTGCACGAGCAACAAGCAGATGAACGTATTGCACGCGCGGCAGCATTGTCCACGGCCCGCGAAGAGTCGCGGGATCGCCTGGCTCCTGCGACCACACACACGGAGATCGCTGATCCGAGGAAGCTCCACTACCTCAACCGTATGTTACGTGGTGTTCGCCAGGTCAATCGCCTGATCGTCTCCGACCTCGACCCGCTCACCCTCCTCGAAGGCGTATGCGACTGCGTCATCGAAATCCTCGGCTACCCGCTCGCCTGGGGCTACCTCACGACCGAAAAGCATGGCATCACTGCCGTCAGTGGAGCCGGCTGCGATGCCCTCTTTCTGCGTCGTCATTTCCAGGAAGACGGCCCACCACCAGGCTGGAGACAGATGGTTGACCACGACGAGGTGCAGGTGCTCTCTCGCGACGTGCTGATCGCGGAAGGAGTCCCGGTCACAGACTTACATGCGCCATGCCTCATGGGGCGACGACTCGCTTTCCATGGAGAACTTTATGGCGTCCTTGCCGTCGCCTGCGCCGAACCCTTCGACGAGGAACTCTCTCTCTTCACGGAGATGGCGGGAGATCTCGCTTTCGCGCTTTACCGAAGGCAGCTCGAACGCGAACACTTCCATGCCGAGCAGGATCTCCGCGGTTTCCTCGACAGCGTCGATGACATGATCTACTACCGAGGGCTTGACGGCCGCATTCTCCCCCGCAATGCTGCCTGCGCCATGATCACCGGTTACGATCTCGTGGAACTCCACAACCAGCCGCACTTCTGGCGCGAGATGATTCATCCCGATGACCACAAGCAGCTCGAATCATTCCTGAATGCCTCCGATAACATGGTCGTCCGCTGTGAACTGGAATATCGACTGCGGCACCGAAATGGCGAATGGCGGTGGATCCAGTCCCGCATGGTCGCCGATCATGATGAAAGCGGCGCTATAATCGGTTACAACTGCATCGATCGCGATATCTCCGCTCAAAAGCGAACCGAAGCAGCCCTCCGCGCCAGCGAGGAAGTGCATCGGCAGCTTTTCAACGCCGCCTCCGATGCCGTCTATATGCACTCCGTCGAGGACGACGGTTCACCGGGACCCTTTGTGCAGATCAATGACAGGGCAGGCGAGATGCTCGGCTACTCCCGCTACCAGTTGATGCAGATGACCCTTTCTGATGTCGACGTCGGTCGCTCGCCAGAGGCGCTTGCCGCCCATTTCCGCGAGCTGAGACAGAGCGGACCCGTGGTCTACGAGACCCGTCATCGCACCGCCTCCGGGCGCGATCTTCCAGTCGAAATCAGCAGCCGTCTCTTCCGCCTGCAAGGCAAGCCTCAGGTCCTTTCCATTGCGCGCGACATGTCGGCACGCAAAGCGGAGGAGGCGGAGCGCGCCCGCCTCAGCGCCGCCGTCGAACAGGCTGCGGAAATCATCTTCATCACCGACGCCGGCGGCCTCATTCAGTACGTCAATCCCGCCTTCGAACGGGAAACGGGCTATTCCCGCGACGACGCCCTGGGCAGAAAACCCTCCATCCTCGCCAGCGGGCAGACTCCTCCCGAAAACTACGCCCGCATGTGGCAGGTGCTTTCCTCGGGCAACGTCTACTGCGGCAGTTTTACCAACCGCCGGAAGAACGGTGCCCTCATGGAGGTGGATGCCACCATCTCACCCGTCCGCGATGCCGATGGCGGCATCGTCGCCTACGTAGCCGTAACCCGCGATGTCACCAAGGAGCGCCAACTCGAGCGCCATCTGCGCCATGCCCAGAAGATGGAAGCCATCGGCACCCTTGCCGGCGGTATCGCACATGACTTCAACAACATCCTTACCGTCATCAGTGGTTCCCTCCAACTGGCCCAGCGCCAGGTCTCCACGCGGCAGGACGTTGACCGCTACATCGAACAGGCACGCCTCGCCAGCGATCGTGCCCGCGATCTGGTTGCCCAGATTCTCCTCGTCAGTCGGAGAAGCGAGGAAGCCGCCACTCCCATCGAGCTGATCCCGATCGTCAAGGAAACCATCAGGTTCATCCGCGCGTCGCTGCCCTCCACCATCGAGATTCGCCACGACCTCCGTGCTCGGCAGGCCACTGTGCTTGCCGATCACACGCAGCTGCACCAGATCCTCATGAACCTTTGCACCAACGCGCATCATGCCATGCGCGACAAGGGTGGCATCCTCACCATCAGCCTGTCTACCGAAAGCTGCGCCGAGCAGGATAACTCCGGCGACTTTGTGCGGCTGGCGGTCAGCGATACCGGCTACGGAATCGAGGAGTCCATCCGCGAGCGCATCTTCGAACCCTATTTCACGACCAAGCCGCGAGGGGAGGGGAGCGGTATGGGGCTGGCTGTTGTTCATGGAATCGTCAGTCGGTGCGGCGGCGCCATCGAAGTTCAAAGCCAGGTCGGCCATGGAACCACCTTCATCGTGCGGCTGCCCCTCCACCAGGCTGCCGAACAGATCACTGTCGACAGCAATCGCTCCTTGTTGCGCGGACATGAACGCGTTCTTCTCGTTGACGATGAAGCAGCCATTACCAGCATGGCTGCCGAACTCCTTGCCTCGCTCGGTTACGACGTCACCAGCAGGACCGACAGCACCGATGCCCTCCAACTCGTCCTGCAGCATCCCGACCAGTTCGATATCGTCTTGACCGACCTGACCATGCCGCACATGACTGGCCTCGAACTCGCCGAGCGGATCCGCCAGGAGCTTCCTCGCCTGCCCGTCATCCTCTGGACCGGCTACAACGAGCTTATTGGCGAGCAGGAGGCCTTGCGTCGCGGCTTCGATAGCTTTCTCCACAAGCCTTTCACGCTTGCCCAACTCACCCAGACCCTTCGCCAAGTTCTCGATTCCTGATGCCGCCGCACCAGCGTACGCCCCGCTAACGCAGCAGCCCGTTCTCCCCCCACAGCATGTACAGTGCTGAAAGGAAGAAGAGAAAGTAGATGACGAACATCACCGCGCGTCGCAGCCCCGCCTCCGCCTTGTTCAGGCACTTCGCGCAGACGAATTGCGGCTTCGGATCCCCCAGATATGCGTCGCTGGCTCTCGCCACGTAGCCTCCCCCTTCTTCTGGTACCGGTTTGTGGCATTCACTGCAGCGCTTCATTGTCATCCTTTCTTTGAAATACCTGCTCCTCACAGTGATAGACTGCCTCTAAGATTGAGCCCGTGAGTGATCGCAGGAGCGTTTTGTTGGGTGGCATGCTCGCAATTCAACCGACTTTGCTGCTATAGTAAACCGTTGTGTTGCACTGTTGGGGAGAGAGCTGCATGACGTCAAGTCACCTATACCATCAAGAGGTTCAGATATGCAAGATGCAGGTTTTTCCATTCGCCCCATGAAACGTGAGGAGGTGCCAAGCGCTGTAGAACTCGCCGTCAAAGAAGGATGGAACCCTGGATTAAACGATGGCGTCACCTTCATCGATGCTGACCCCGATGCGTTCCTCATCGGCTTGCTCGATGATCGGCCGGTCGGTTGCATCTCCGCGCTTTCCATTGGCGACTCATTCGGCTACCTTGGTTACCACCTCGTTGCCCGCGCGCAACGCGGCAGAGGCTATGATCTCCGTCTGTGGGAAGCTGCGCTCAAGCGCCTCGATGGGCGCGTTGTCGGTTTTGACTGTGCCTTGTCGGAGCAGGACAACTATCTTCAGGCCGGCTTCAAGACTGTCCATACCAACATCCATTATCGATGCCCCGGTGGTCTCGTCATTCATGACGAAGATGGCCTCATGGCTGCCGGCGATCTCCCTTTCGAGGAGATCGAGGAGTATGACCGGCGTTTCTTCCCCGCCACCCGCGGCGCCTTCCTCAAATCCTGGTTCGGCATGCCGCGCGTCTCTGCCTTTGCCATCAAGCTTGGAGATCACCTCTGCGGTTATGGCGTCATCCGCCCCTGCCGCGAAGGCTGGCAGATCGGACCGCTCTTCGCGGACAACGGCGGCGTTGCCGAACGCCTCTATCGGCGTCTTTCCATGGTTGCCGACGCCAACGACTGGGTCTACATTGATATTCCCGAGTCCAACCGTGATGCCGTCCTCCTTGCTGGTCGCTTCAACATGACCGAATGCTATCGCACTGCCCGCATGTATCTTGGCGACCCTCCCACCAGCAATACCGAGGGCATGTTCGGCATCGTTTCCTTCCAGAAAGGCTAAGCTGCCCGTTCGCTCTCCGCGCAGTCGAGGTGCGACCTCTATTTCCCCAGCGCCAGTCGCTTGCAGTAAGGTTCCGGAAGGCCTGCGGCCACCATCTCTTCTTGGGTGCGGGCGATGTCATAGTCGAGCCGCATGAAGCTGATCGACTGGTCCTTGCTGTCGTAAATCGCGCACGACGCTCGCGGATCCCCATCGCGTGGCTGCCCGACTGAACCTGGATTGATCAGGTACCGGCAGCCCTCTTCAAGGAAATGTACGTCGGAAAGCTGCGCAAAATAAGGCGTCTCTTCCTCGTAGCATACACCCAGCGCCGGACGATGCGTGTGCCCGTGGAAACAGACCTTCGTCTTTTGATGCCGAAAATTCTCTTCCAGGCTCGGCAGATCACGCACGTACGGCCAGTATCGGTTGTCCGGCGCATTCGAAGCATGAACATAGTCGATCCCCCCATAGCTGCCGCGGTTCGGCAGGCTCCTCAGGAACTCTACGGCCTCCGGCGTCAGATGCTTCTTCGTCCAGATGATCATGTTGCGCACCTCCGCACTCGTGCCGGCGATCCGCAGGTAGTTGCCGATCCAGTCGTCATGGTTCCCCATCACCGTCGGCATCTTGTACCCCTTCACCAGATCCACGCATTCCTGCGGGCGCGGACCATAGCCCACGATATCGCCCAGGCAGATGATCTTCATGCACTTCTCGCTGCGCAGATAGGTCACCACCCGCGTCAGGGCGGCCAGATTGGAATGAATATCGCCCATGACGCCTATTCTCATGCCTGATCACTCACTGTCGGCTGCAGGTTGAAGCGCTTGATGATGCGGCGCGCTATACGTTCGGCATTGCTGCCATAAACCGTGAAATCCGCCGCGTCATGGAAAAACGTGATCCGCTTATCATAGTGATTATACGTTGTTTCCTGCAACTTGGCCAACGCATTTCTCGGCATGTTGTAGGATCGCTCCAGCTCACGCTGATACAGGATTCGCCGGTTACGCCAGTCGAACTTGGTTGGCAGCAGCAGCACCAGCGTCGCCGCCTTCTTGCAGGTGATCAGCAGGTCGAGATCTCCCAATGGATGCTTTGGGTTGATCAAGGTACCGCTGGCCAGTGCCGTAACCGCGTGCCGAACGCGAAGGTTCTGCAGCAGGATCTCACGCGAGGTGTTGTAGTAGTCTTCCGCATGCACCATCAACTGAGAACTCTTGCGGCTGCGCTCGTCATACTGCATGTCAAGATCGTAAGCTCGCCACCCGGGCAGGAAGTCACGCAGGGAAAGCGCCACCGTCGATTTCCCGCATGCTCGCGGCCCAATCAATAGAATATGCTCGCTCGACACCCATGCCTCCTTCCCTCGATACCGACGATGATACCTCTATGCATCGCCGCTATGAATAGCTTCCGCCAGCTCACGCACCAGCTTCGCCAACGCTTCCTCGTAGTCAGGCAGCCGGTCACTCAGTTCCTTCACAATCGCGCTCCCGACCACGACCCCGTCCGCGTACTTCGCAATTGCACCCGCCTGCTCCGGAGACGAGACCCCGAAGCCCAGTGCCACCGGCAGATCCGTCAGCGCTTTGATCGCCGCTGCGTTCTCAGCCGCGTCGCTTGAAAGATCGCTCCGAACCCCAGTCACGCCACGGCGCGCAATCTGGTAGATGAAGCCCGATGCCTGCTCCACGATCTGCTTGGCGCGTGCTGCCGGCGTCGTCGGCGCGATCAACTGGATCAGATGCATGCCGAGCGCATCGAGTATGGGGCGCACCTGCTGCTGCTCCTCGAACGGTACGTCCACGATCAGCATGCCATCGGCACCCGCTGCCGCGGCCCGCGCCGCGAACGCCTCGACACCCATGTTGAAGATCGGATTGTAGTAGCTGAAGATGATGACCGGTGTCTCGCTGTCCTGCCCGCGGAACTCCTCCAGAATTCGGAAGTAGCTTTCCCGCTTGAAGCCGTTGACCAGCGCCTGCTGCGAAGACTTCTGGATTACCGGGCCGTCCGCGGTCGGATCACTGAACGGATACCCCAGCTCCAGGATGTCCGCCCCCTCAGACACCAGCAGGTGCATGATCTTCACCGTCTCCGCTACACTCGGATAGCCGGCGGTGATGTACGGTATGAAAACCTTTCGCCCCGAGGCGAAAGTACGGTCAATGCGATTCATGATTCCCCCTTGCGCTGCGCGATGAACTTGCTGACAGATGCCATGTCCTTGTCACCGCGGCCACTCAGATTGACGATGATGATGTGCTCTTTCGGCAGCGTCGGCGCGATCTTGATTACCTGCGCGATGGCATGGCTCGACTCCAGCGCCGGAATGATGCCCTGATGCCGCGTCAACGCCAAAAAGGCATCCACGGCCTCCGTATCCGTGACCGACACGTACTGCACGCGCCCGATGTCGTGCAGCAGCGAGTGCTCAGGACCCACTCCCGGATAATCCAGCCCCGCGCTGATCGAGTAGGCGTTCAGAATCTGCCCGTCATCGGTCTGCAGCAGGTAAGACTTGCTCCCGTGCAGCACCCCGATCTGCCCGCCCCCAATGCTGGCGGCATGTTCACCGGTCTCCACGCCGCGACCCGCCGCCTCCACGCCGATCAGCTTCACCGTTTCGTCCTGCACAAAGGAGACGAAGATACCGATCGCGTTGCTGCCGCCACCGATGCAGGCCATCACCGTATCCGGTAGTCGTCCTTCCTGTTCCAGGATCTGCCGGCGCGTCTCGTCGCCGATCACCCGCTGAAACTCCCGCACCATCATCGGGTACGGGTGCGGCCCGGCAACTGTACCGATTACGTAGAAGGTGTCATCAACCGTGGCCACCCAATCACGCAAGGCCTCGTTCATCGCGTCCTTGAGCGTTCCCGTGCCGCTGCTCACCGGAATCACCCGCGAACCCAGCAGCCGCATCCGCTTCACGTTTTCGGCCTGACGCTCGATATCCTCTTCCCCCATGAACACATCGCATTCAAGGTTGAAGATCGCCGCCGCGGTAGCCGTCGCCACTCCATGCTGACCGGCCCCCGTTTCCGCGATCACCCGTTGCTTGCCCATCCGCTTCGCCAGCATCACCTGGCCAATCGTATTGTTGACCTTGTGCGCACCGGTATGATTCAGGTCTTCCCGCTTCAGGTAGATCTTCGCCCCGCCGAGGTGGCGAGTGAAGTTCTCCGCGAAAAACAACGGTGAAGGCCGCCCCACAAACTCCCGCAGATAGAACTCATACTCTTTGCGGAAGCTCTCATCAGCCCATGCTTCATGAAACGCCTTCTCCACCGCCGCCAGCGCAGGCATCAGCGTTTCGGCCACGTACTGGCCACCAAACTGGCCAAAATGGCCATCGAAGTTCTTCAGATCGGACATCGTCTTGTCCTCAGTATAGCAGAATATCACTCAAGTAAGTCTAGCAAAGGAACGTACCGTCGATTCCGGATCCGCGCTCCGCACAAAAGCTTCGCCGATCAGGAAACGCTTGATCCCGTGACGCCAATAGCGGCCCAGGATTTCTGGAGAATGCAATCCCGATTCGGCCACCAGCCGCTCTCGGTCATCGACTGCTTCCGCCAACTCCAGGGTCGTTTCCTCCCGCGTCTCGAACGTCTTCAGATTTCGGTTGTTGATCCCCAGCAGGTCGAACGCCACGGCGCCTTGCGCACGCGCAATCTCCTCCGCCGAATGCGCCTCCGCCAGCACATCCAATCCCAGGGCATGAGCCTGATCCGCCAGCGCGCCGGCTTCCGCGTCCGTCAGGATCGCCATGATCAGCAACACGCAGTCAGCTCCCATCACCCGGCTCTCCGTCAATTGATACGCATCCACAATAAAATCCTTTCGCAGCAGCGGCAGCCTCACCCGCTCGCGTACGTCGCCAAAATCCGTCGGCCGCGCGAAGAAATGCGCTTCATCCGTCAGGACCGAGAGCGCTGCCGCACCACCTGCCTCATAGGCCGCCCCTTGCGCCGGCGCATCCAGATCCGGCCGCAGAAGTCCCAGCGACGGCGAACCACGCTTGATCTCCGCGATCAGCGCTGGAGCATTCGTCGCCTGCCGCGTCAGCGCCGCGGCAAAGCCACGGCACGATCCGCAATCTGTCAGTCGCGCCTCCAACTCGTCCAGCGGCACGGCTGCACGGCGGCGCGAAACTTCCTCGCGCTTGTGCACGACTATGTCGTCGAGAATGGTAGCCATGCGGGAACCTCCTTGGGGCATGTATCGAAAGAACGCTCTCGCGTCAATCGACGACGCGTGTCCAGTCATAGCGGTCGGGCAGATCGCCCACTTGGATACCGCGAACCTGGTCGTAAAGCTTCTGAAGCATCGGCCCGACACCATCCCGCGGGCCCACTTCGATCACCCGATCCGACAGGACGATGCGGTACACCGGCGTGATCACCACGGCCGTTCCGCAGGCCGCTACTTCCGCAAACTCCTCCACTTCATCGATGCTGATCGGGCGACGCTCCACCGTCAGGCCATTCTCGGCCGCCAGCGTCTGCAGCGACTTGTTGGTGATGCTCGGCAGCGCCGAATGCGAATCCGGCGTCACATACTTGCCGTCCTTGGTAATCGCAATGAAATTCGACGTGCCGAACTCATCGATATACTTGTGCTCGCGCGAGTCGAGGTAGAGATTGATCGGGTAGCCCTGTTCCTTGGCAAGCTGCGAAGGCTCGAGGTCGGCACCATAGTTGCCGGCCACCTTCACATGCCCGACCCCATTCGGTGCCGCCCGGTCGTACCCATCGAGCACGACGGCGCTCACCGGCTTCACCCCGCCCTTATAGTAGTTGCCCACCGGCACCACCATCACGATGAAGTGATACGAGTCCGCCGGCTGCACGCCGATGCGCGCACCGCAGCCAAAGAGCAGTGGCCGAATGTAGAGCGAACCGCCGGTGCCGTAGGGTGGCACGAACTCCCGATTTGCTGCCACGGCACGCGTAACTGCCGCGATAAACATCTCCTCGGGCACTTCAGGCATCCGCAGCCGGCGCGCCGAATTGATCAACCGACGGGCATTCTCGTCCGCGCGAAAGAGACGGATCTTCCCATCTTTACATGAAAAAGCTTTCAAACCCTCGAAAGCACTCTGCCCATAATGCAGCGCCGTTGCCGCAATATGAAGCTGCAGGTACGGCTCTTCACAGACGACACCAACGTCCCATCCGCCATCTTTCCACGTATAGCGGAGGTGACAATGGGTGTCGACATAGGAAAAACCGAGCGATTGCCAATCCAGATTCATCGTCATCACTATCCTTGACTTCCTGAGGGGTTCTGTGGGATGCATACTCTAAAACGACCATCACTCAAAAGCAATTCACCTGAACGATTTCTCCCGCCACCATCCCAAAACCTCGGTCCATCCTCGGTCCGGCCCTCCGACAAGGTGGGAGGCATTCTCCGAACGGCGATTGCGCCTCGCCACCACCCCAAAACCTCGGTCCAATCCTCGGTCCGGCCCTCCGACAAGGTGGGAGGCGTTCTTCGAACGGCGATTGCGCCTCGCCACCATCCCAAAACCTCGGTCCAATCCTCGGTGTTGCCGCCAATCCTGGGCACGCCACTCGCCTGAGTCGCCTCCTGCGCCTCGCCACCATCCCAAAACCTCGGTCCAATCCTCGGTTCCCATACATCCCATTCCCCAAATCTCCGTTCTCCCGCCATCTCCCCTCCCCACTGTCATTAATCTAATGATATCACGCATAACTCAAAAGTCAACCACGAAAGCTAAATATAAACGCCTGTATCCTGGCAGGCGACGTCGCACCACACCCCCCCCCTCCCGAAGCAGAGCCAACGGCTTCGCTGCGCTTCGCTCCTTGCCAGTTGCATCTTCCCGCCCAGCGAGTAATAGTACCATCCCCCGCAATCGCAACTCCATCATCTCATGAGGGCATCTTGACCTCAGGACTCGTTTTTGGCTTTCTGCTCCTCGCTGCCGGCCTCGCCGCCGGATGGCTGATTCCCCGCTTTCCCGAAGCATGGCGCAAGGTGCCGCGCGATCGGTATGTCGGCCTGCTCATCGGCATCTTCTGTGTGGTGCAGTCGCTGCGCATGGTCAATCTCCTCCTCGAAGGTTCCCTCGAGCCCCTGCGCCACTGGCTCATCCCCCTGGGCCTCTTCATCTGCCTGGGCGCCTTCTTCTACCTCGAATATCTCTTCACCCGCGCCCTCGGCGGCTTCCTTCTCCTGATGAGCAACCAAGTCATGCACAGCGCCTTTGTCGAACATGTCCCGCAACGCTGGTTCATCGCCATCTCCTGTTACCTTCTGGGCATCGTCGGCATCATCCTCATCACCAGCCCCTTCCGCTTCCGCGATCTGCTGCGGCGTATCCCCGACTCCAGCACCTGGCGCTGGGCCACCGCACTTCCCCTCGTCATCGCCGGCGCCGGCACCTGCGCCCTCTTTCTCATGGCCAACCACGCCTGAGACTATGGCCGATTTTCCCGATCAGCTTCTGCTCCCCATCCTCACGCAGCTGAATGTGACGCCGCCGCCACAATGGCGGCAGTTCCTCATCACCTGGTACGATGACCTCGTCGACGCCAACCGCCGTACCAATCTCACCCGTATCGTCGACCGCGACGACTTCCTCATCAAACATATCGTCGACAGCTGGCTTGTCCTCGCCGTTTACCCCGACCTGCTTACCCAGCCGCTCACGGTTGCCGATGTCGGTTGCGGCGCCGGTTTCCCCGGCCTGCCGCTCGCGCTCCTCTCGCCTCAGGCGCACATCGTCGAGATCGAGGCCAACGGCAAGAAGCATGACTACGTGGCCGGGCTCATCCAGCGGCTTGGTCTCCAGCAGCGGGCGACCGCCGTGCGCGGTCGTGCCCGGGAACTCAGCCACCTGCCCGCCCACCAGGCACGCTATGATCTGGTGCTGGCCCGTGCCGTCGCCGATACCGCCACCCTCATCCGCGAAACCCGCCAGCTCCTTGCCCCAGGCGGGACCCTTCTCGCCTGCAAGACCCCCGCCTCGGTCGTTGAAGAAGAACAACCCGCCCGTCGCGAGGCTGACAAGACTGGGCTTATTCTCCACCTCTCGCCCATCTTCGAGCTTCCGCTTCAAGCAGGCAAACGCCAATTCATTCTCCTGAGGCAACCCAATGGCTGAAGACGATCTCTCGCCCGCCGAGACCTTCGATCCCGAGCCCTTGCCGCCCGACCTGGATCCGGAGGAAGCCACCGAGCCGCCGTCCTGCGGGCTGCCCTGGTACATGGGCGCTCTGGGGCTGGCCATGGCCGTCATGGTGATCTCGCCTCTCTTGATCAGCCTTGCCGTCAAGGACGCGAACCTCCTGCACCTGACCCTCTGGAGCGCTTTCTATATTCAAGGCCTCGTCCCCATCGTCATCCTCATAACCATGGCTGTCAAGACCCCGAGGCCGTTCTGGCGCCAGGAACTCTTTCTCGATGCTCCGCTCGATACGTCCCGCCTCGCGGATGCCCTGCGCTGGACCCTCATCGTCGTCCCCTCCATCCTCGCCCTCAACGCGATCATCTACCTCATCTCCAAGGCCGTCGGCTATGAACCCGAGCCGCACCTCGTCCTCGAACTCCTCTCCGATGCTTCCCTTGGCGTGCGTCTCGCGCTCGTTCTCATCGCCGTCGTTCTGGCGCCGCTCGCCGAGGAGCTCCTCTTTCGCGTGGTGCTCTATCGTTCCCTCCATCATCTCTTCGGCACGATGACCGCCATGATCATCACCTCCTTCATTTTCGCGTCGATCCACCTGATGCCCGCCTTCATCGTGCCCCTCTTCTTCCTCGGCATGGTACTTCAGCACCGCCTCCTGCGCACCCGCTCCCTCTGGGTTCCAATCCTTATTCATGCAGGCTTCAATGGCATTATGGTCGTCCTGGCGCTGCTCGCCGCGGCGGCTTCCTGACGCCGTCTCACCGTCACTTTTCACCGTCTCACCACCTTGCCTGCACGTGCGCGGGATGCTATCTGTAAAGCTTGGGGAGAATTTTACCTATGCAGGATCAGCGACTACATGTCATCGGCTGCGGTGTGATGCAGATCGATATGGATGCGGCGGCCGAACAACTCGGCGTCCCCATCACCACCTCCTATCTGGAAGCCGGGCTTCACGACAATCCCGGAGAACTGCGGCGCCAGCTTCAGGACGCTATTGACGAAGCCTCCGCCAGCGGACTCTACGACCGCATTGTCATCGCCTACGGCATCTGTGGCCGCGGCCTCGTCGGCATCCGGGCGCGCGGCATTCCGCTGGTTGCTCCCCGTGTGCACGATTGCATCTCCCTCTTCCTCGGCTCCGACCAGGCCTACCGGCGGGAGTTCTCCCGCTGTCCCGGTACCTTCTACATCTCCGCCGGATGGTTCGAGAAGAAGATGCAGCCGCGCGGCAAGCGCAGCGAAGTCAAAGGCCCACTGCCACTCGCGGATTACGCGCGATTCGCCACCAAATACGGCCCAGATAATGCCCGCGCCATTGTTGACTTCCTGGGTAGCTGGCGCAAGAACTACAAACGCGTCGTCTTCATCGACACCGGCGCCGGCGATCGCGAGCGCTACGCCAACTATGCCAAGGCCATGGCCGAAGAATTCGGCTGGCAGTACGAATGTCTCCCCGGCGACTGGTCGCTCCTGCGCGCCATGCTCAACGCCGACGCATCCAATGCCGAAGTCCTCTGGGTACCACCCGGCAACATGTTTCGTCACGATCCTTTGGCCAACGGACTCGCCGCTTCGCCCCCGCATGCACGCAGTGCTGAACCTGACCCCATCGTGGAGGAGACCCCACCCGAACCCACCCGTGAGCCGGAATCGCGCACCCGCCTCGGCCTCGGCATCGACGCGGGCGGCACCTATACGGATGTGGTCGTCTTCGATTTCGGCGCCAACAAAGTCCTCGGCAAGGCCAAGGCGCTCACCACCCGCTGGGACTATACCGAAGGCATTGCCTCTGCCCTCGATCAGCTCGACGCCTCCCTTCTGCGCAACATCGACCTCGTCGCCGTCTCCACCACCCTGGCCACGAATGCCATTGTCGAGGGACAGGGACAGCGCGTCGGCCTCCTCGTCATGCCGCTCAGTCCGGCCTTCGACGTCAACCGCCTCGAACACCGACCCGCCACCATCGTCAGGGGCCGCATGCAGATCAGCGGACAGGAGGCCGAGCCCGTCGATCTGGACGAAGTCCGCGCCGTCACCCGCCGCATGATCGAGCGGGACGAAGTCGAAGTCTTTGCCGTCAGCGGCTATGCCGGCACCCGCAATCCCGCTCATGAGCTACTGGTCAAGCGCCTTCTGCTTCAGGAGTACCCCCAAGTCGCCGTTGTCTGCGGCCATGAGCTTTCTGATCAACTCGACTTCCTGGTACGCGCCAACACCGCCGCCCTCAATGCCCGCATCATCCCCCTCCTCACCCATTTCATCAACGATGTCGAGCGCGCCCTCGCTGACCGGTCGATCGACGCCCGCATGGTCATCGTCAAGGGCGACGGCACCCTCATGTCGACCGCCGTGGCGCGGCAGCGGCCCATCGAGACCATCCTTTCCGGCCCAGCCGCCAGTGTTGCCGGCGCCCGCTACCTTACCGGTTTGTCGGAAGCCACCGTCGTCGACATGGGCGGCACCACCAGCGATCTGGCCAGGGTACGTGACGGCCGCGTCGCCGTCAGCGCCTCCGGTTCCCATGTCGGCCGCTGGCAGACCCATGTGCAGGCACTCGACATGCACACCATCGGCCTCGGCGGCGACAGCGCCATCGTCCATCGCAAACTCGCCCTCGGTCTCGGCCCCCAGCGTATCGCCCCCATCGCCTGGCTCGCCGCGCGCGAACCCTCCACCCTCACGCTCCTCGATTATCTCGAAGAACATCTGGCCGACTTCATCGTCGACAGTCAGCCGATGCAGATCATTTGGCGCACCCAGCATGGCGGCCGCCTCACCCCCCGTCCTGAAGAGCAGCGCATTCTCGATGCCCTCGCCGACGGCCCCTTGTCTCTCACCCAACTCGCCGCCAAGGCCGGTGTGCCCCACTGGATGCTCCTCGAACTCGAAAGGCTCGAGAATCACCACCTCGTGCAGCGCTGCGGCCTCACCCCTACCGATATCCTCCACTACACCGGCGAACTCGCCTTGTGGGAGCCGACCGCCTCCATGCGCCTCACCCGCATGACCGGCTACCTAGCCAATCTCGACCCCGATGCCTTTGCCGCCAAAATCAAGGCCGAGATCGTCCGCCGCCTCACCGAACAACTCATCAAGCGCCAGCTCACCGTCGCCAACCCAGACGAACTCGACACCTCGCCCGTCTGCCGCGAACTCATGACGAATCTTCATGCAGGCGGCAACCACGACTTCGCCGCCAGCGTCCGCCTCTGCCAGCCCATCATTGGACTTGGCGCTCCCATCCACTTCTTCCTCCCCCAGGCAGCGGCGCGCCTCCAGGCGGAGATGATCATTCCGGATTATGCCGACGTGGCCAACGCCCTCGGCGCCATCACCTCCTGGGTCACCGTCAATCGCCGCCTCACCATCCAGCCTGCCGATGCCGGCGGTTTCGTGGTTCATGGCCTCCCCGATGTCCCCATCTTCGACGACATCCACACCGCGCACCACCACGCCCTCGATCACCTCACCCGCACCGTCCGGCAGTTGGCCCGCAGCGCGGGGACCAGCCGCGAGCATGTCGACCTCCGCGTCGATGACAAGATCGTCGCCGCGGCTGACGGTACCGAGGTCTTTCTCGAACGCATTCTCCACGCCGAGATCACCGGGCCGCCCGATCTGCTGGTCGGCGTCTGAATCTCCGGCACCTTGCCAGCCGTAGCAGGGTAGGGGCCATGAGTCCGAAGATGATGGCCACACTGCCGGCCACGCAAAGCGGCGCCAGCCACCGGTCCACCGGCAGTCGCCCCTCCTCCACCATCGCCAGACGGCCACTCAACCGCGCATTCTGTGCGCCGAAGGGAGCTGTCGCCATCACGCGTCCATCCGGCTGCACCAGTTGACTGATACCCGACGTGGCCACCCGCAGGATCCCGATGCGGTACTCCCGCGCTCGCACCGGCGCCACCTTCGCGTGGAGCAGGTGCTGGCGCCGTCCCCATTCCTCCGCATCCAGCGTCGGGATAATCAGCGCCTGCGCCCCCTGCCGGATCAACTCGTCAAGCACCCGCGTATAGCTCATGTCATAGCAGATCCCAATACCGATGCGCCCCCACGGCGAGTCCCACACACCCTGCTGTTCCGCCGGTGTGCCATCGTTGAAGAACTGAATCGGCACCGACTTCGCCTGCATGAAGACGATATCCCCCGACGGGTCCACCACATAGGCCATGTTGTAGAAGCCATCGTCCGCCAGCGGCTCCATACCACCGGCGATCAGGTACCGCCGATGCTCACGGCACCACGCCCGGATCTCCGCCGGCAGCGGCCCTTGGAAGGTGTACTCGCCGAGCACCAGCAGCTCCGCATCCGGACACGCCTTCAGCGCCTGATTCAGCCCCTGAAGCACCTGGTGCTCCAGCGGGAACTCCAATTGGATGCCCACCACCCGCGGGCCATCATGGGTGCCCGGCGCTTCATGACTCAAGCCCGCTATCACCGCGACCAGCCCCATCCCTCCCAGCGCAGCAAAGCCGACCTTTCTGCCGTGGCGCCACGCGACCTCCGTGATCGCCGCTATACCCATCACCGCCAGCGGCAGCCCATATTGACCCCACTCCAATGCCGGTGACCAGGCCGGATGCGACAGCGTCAACCCGGGACTCAGCCACGAGAAACGGAGCGCATACAGCTCCGAACGAAAGTACTCGCATCCCGTCCACAGAACCGGTATCAGCAAGATCCCCCAACGCGGCCAGCGGTGCATCGCCATCGTCGCCAGCACCAGGAATAAGGCGATCCAAAAGGCAAGAATGAACCACAGCGGCACCGCCGCGGCACCGAAGATCCCGAAAAAGAACCACAGCTGCGGCACCACCAGCGCCAGACCTAACAACAGCCCCGACCAGAAAGCGAAGCGCACACTCCTCATACGCGCCAACAGATACATCCCCGCCACATAGATCAGGATCAATCCTCCCGCCCCCTCCCACTCATGCGCCACATGAAACGCCGCCACACTTCCCACCATCACCCACACCGATTGCATTGTCGTCAGAGCTTTCATGCGATTGCTCCAATAATTATAAGGTTTCAGTAACTACCAAATACTATTACAGTGTATTCGACGCTTTCAAGGAATATCCCCACCACCCTCAATTATTTTTCCCCGGAGTAACAGCGTCTCTGCTCCCACGTCCATCCCCAAGCTTGCCGAAGAGGCCGCAATCATCCTGATTGCGCAAAAAGCCTTGAGCAAGCACCCTTGCTTGCCGTTGTCCTATCCTGGGCACGCCACTCGCCTGAGTGGCACCCCCTGCGCCTCGCTCCATCCCAGAATCCCGATCCTTCCCCACAGCTTCGCCTGCACCCTTCCCTGGGCACGCCACTCGCCTGAGTGGCACCCCCTGCGCCTCGCTCCATCCAGAATCCCGATCCTTCCCCACAACTTCGCCTGCACCCTTCCCTGGGCACGCCACTCACCTGAGTGGCACCTCATGCGCCTAGCTCCCTCCCAAAATCTCGATCCTTCCCCACAACTTCGCCTGCACCCTTCCCTGGGCACGCCACTCGCCTGAGTGGCACCTCATGCGCCTAGCTCCCTCCCAAAATCGCGGTCTTTCCCGAAAACCGTTGCCCAACCGCGTCCCCGCGCCGCCGCCACCAACCCCGAGAGCCCTCTCTGCTCCCACGTCGCTTGCCGAGGTGGCCGCAATCATCCTGATTGCGCAAAAAAAAGTCTGGCAAGCATCTCTGCTTGCCGTTGCCCTATCCTGGGCACGCCACTCGCCTGAGTGGCACCCCCTGCGCCTCGCTCCACCCCACCGGTCGACCTCCAGAATAGCGCTGGCCCCAAGCCATTCCCGTTGCCCCGTCCGTTGCCCCGTCCGTGTTCGTCCGTGCCCCGTCCGTTGCCCCGTCCGTTGCCCCGTCCGTGTTCGTCCGTGTTCGTCCGTGTTTACCTCCGCCTCCCCGCGTCCCCGCGTCCCCGCGCAAAAGATCGACGTATTTCCGCGAAAATAGTTTGCATGCGGCCACAGTCGGTTTATTGTACGCAGCTTTACCACTTTTCCCGATCGCATCTACCGGAGAGCATCATGGCAGTACAACAAAGTAAGAAGTCGAAAGCGTCGATTCGCTCGCGCAAATCGGCCAATGCGTACAAGGGGTTGCAGACCTCACCGTGCCCCCACTGCGGCGCGCAGCGCATTCCCCATCGCGTTTGCAATGGCTGTGGTTATTACAAGGGGCGTCAGGTTCTGTCGGTGACCGTGCAGTAACTTTCGCCGCTTTGAGCTACATGACCCTGTTTCAGCCAAGCAGCTGCTGATTCCAAGCCCCATGCCCACCGCATGGGGCTTTTTTTGTTTTCTCGCTCACGCAATGAACCTCCCATGCCCGCGCGTATCTAAAAGCTTGCGCAGCTTCTACAAAATCTTCATCCTCCAGCAGCGGACAATGCCAATGAGTCGATCGCTACTCCCCTCCATCATGGCAGCGTTACTTACCCTTCTCGTCACCGCCGCCGCCCAATCCGAAATCCAGTACTCGGACAAGGAATTCAATCAGCTCGATCAGTTCGAAGCTCATTCCCTCGGCAAGGCCGACAAGGTCTTTCTGGATAAGGATTACACCCGCGCCGCCGCCGAATACGATGCCTTCATCATGGAGTTCCCACGCTCCGTCGCCTTGCCTTACGCGATCCTTCGCAAAGCTCGTTGCCAGCATCTCTCCAACAAGCGCTACAACGCCATCAAGAGCTATACCGAAGTCCTGGACTACTTCCCCAACAGCATCGCCTTTGCCGCGGCCGCTCTCTATTACACCGGCCTCGCCCATGCCGACAATGGCGAGGAAGACAAGGCCATGAAGGCATGGGCCGAAATGGCCGACGATGAAGATTACAGTCAGGAGCCCCTCGCCGCTCACGCCATTAATCGCCTCGCCGCCTATCTCGTCGACAAGCAGCAGCTCAGCAAGGCCAACGATTATTACTGGCAGGTTGCCAGGGATTTTCGCAAAACCAACCACGATGCCGCCAATCAGGCCATCGACAAGGTCATCCACTACCATATCCGCATCAAACCCGACATCGACAAGCTCAAAGCCTTCTATGCCGACGTCCAGGGTTTTGAGAATCGGCCCATCGAGGTGCCCGACGATTTCGCCGACGACACCCGCTTCTGGGACAAGATCCGCCACCACGTCAAGCGCTTCGACGACTACAACGATGTCCAGGCCGGCCAACGCCGCGCCTACTACGAATATTGGGCCAAGGCAATGGACGGACGCTTTCCCAAGTGGGACGACTATCAGATCGACCTCGCCCGTTTCACCTTCTACGCCAACGGCAACAAAGACCAGCTCCACCAGCGCCTCGACAAGCAGTTTACCGACTATCGTCAGGAGGGCGAATTTGACCGTGTCATTACTTGGATGGGCCTCTTCGCAGGCAATCCCGACAAGGTCAAGGAGTATTACGCCAAGCTCGATTTCCAGAAAATGACCAACCCCCAGATCATTACCGTCATCCAGTTCTTCTTCGATCGCCTGAAAGATCAGGAACTGGCCAGAAATGCCTTCGACAAGCTCAAGATGAGTGATATGACCGATGACGAAAAGCAACGTTTCGGCCGTTGGCTCTGGCATAAGGACGAGCAGCTTGTCGAGCGGATCTCCCGCCACTTCGAGAACAGTGACTATGGCAAGTTGGAATTATTGCGCTACTATCACTGGAAGCGTAACCTCCAGGCGGGTATGCCACTCGCCGACGATCTCATCAATGTTCCCGACTACGCCAAGGAAGCACTGACCAAGAAGGCCGACATGCTCTTCTGGTCCAGCAAGTTCCGCGATGCTATTCCCTTCTATCAACAATCGGACAATCCGCCGGAGAGCATCTTCTCCGTTTCCCAATGCTACGAAAAGCTGGGTGAACTCGAGGCGGCCGTCAACCAGATGCGGCAAGTGGAGAATTTTTTCAGTGATCAGGCCGGTTCACGGGCAGCTTTGCGTATCGCCCACCTGTACCGCGCCGCCGAAAAGCACGATCAGTACGTGGCAGCTTTACGACGCGTCATGACCAAGTACCCAAAGGCTAAAGAATCCAGTGTCGCCCACCAGGAATTGGAGAAGCTGGGCGAGCGGATCGGAGGTGGTGTCCATGCAGAATAAGCAATGTCGCTCCAGATGGTTTGGCATCACAACGTGCGGCATCCTCTGCACCATCGCGATGATTGTGGCGGGTTCCATTTTCGAGAGCCATGCCGCGCGTCAGCCAAGATCGCAGCGCGATACCGAGGATGCGCAGGCTGAATATGCCGCCAAACGCCTCCTCAAAACGGGACAGGATCTCCTCCTCGCCAATGAAACCGAACGCGGCGTCGAGGTGCTCAAGAAGGTTATCGATCAGTTTCCCGAATCCGATGTACGCTTCGAAGCCTACCTCGCCCTCGGTAAGCATCTCATCGACATCAACAAGCAGCAGCAGGCCATCGGCTACCTCAACTATCTGCGCGAACTCGAGGATGCCGCCGAACCCCCTGCTGGTGAAACTCTGAATATCCTGCTCGAAGGGCTTTTCCTCACCGGCAAGGCTTACTTCCAGATGCGCCAGTACAGCTCCGCCTTTCCTGTCCTGCGTAAGATCACCAACACCTATCCCAATACCGTCTGGGCCAACGAAGCCTATTACGTGATCGGCAAGTCACACTTTGCCCAGGAAAACTGGAACATGGCTATCGAGGCCCTCTCCAAGGTGGGCACCTACATCGATCCCGACAGCCCCACCACCGAATACGTCGAAGCTGGACGGCGCTTCTATGTCAAGATCGCCGATGGCGATCTCCCTGTGCGGTATCGCCTCAACGAGAAGATCTTCGTCGATCTCTCCACCAGGAACGGCGATGAGGTGCGCATCGAAGTCATCCCCATGGCTGGAGACAGCGATGTCTTCATCGGTTCCGTTCCCACTGCCATCGGCAAGCCCATCAAGAGTGACCGCATCCTTCAGGTTGTTGGCGGTGATGAAATCCATACCAAGTACGTCGACGACAATACGCTCTCCGGCGACAAGACCGTCAACCGATCCAGCACTGTCAAGATCGTCTCGACAGCAACGCTCGGTTTCACCCGCGGCGATATGGAATCGCGGGCAGAAGGCGCTTACATCGGCCAACCCGTCTTTGTCGTCTTGCGAGACATCGATCTGGACAGCAGCGATGCCGCCGAGACGACCACCGTGCGCATCATCTGCCGCTACAAAGCCGCCGAGGAGGAGGGCGCCCGTTCGGGCGAAACTTTCGACCTGGCGTCCTTCCTCCGCGATTCCTCCACCGAAGACGACTTCCAGATTCGCGACGAGATCACCATCGTCCTCAACGAGCATAAGCTTGCCCCCTCCGCCCTCGAAACCGAGATGGGCGAGCAGGAGACCGAAGTCGCGGCGGTTCCCGATGATGGCACCGTTCGAACTGGCATTTTTGCCGGTCGTGTCGAGATCGTGCCCATCAGTGATGATCGCCCCGTCAGCAAGAACGATGATGTGATCAGCGCCACTGTCGGCGACGAGATCGTCGTCACCTACATCGACGAACTTCATATCGATGGTGAGGCGCCGCGCGAAGTCAGCAGCGTGATCATGGTTCTCAGCGAAATCGAAAGCACCCCCCGCGCCACGCAGTACATCGTTTCCGACCCCATCATCCGCAGCAAGAAGAATCTGGTCGAAGGGGAAGCTTATCTCGAACTGGGACGCATTTTCAAGAGCATGGGCCTGCGCCAGGGAGCAGCCGAGAAGTGCGACGAGGGGCTGGCGCTGGTCGAATCGATCATTCGCAGTGGCAATGCCGTCCCGCGTGCCAGCCGTGAGGAAGCCTTCCGCCTGAAGTGGGAGCTGGAGATCGTCAAGGACGACTTCACCGCCGCCATCAACACCTGCCGCCTCTTCAATCGCCTCTATCCCCACTCGCCGATCGTCGATCAGGCCCTCTTGGGCATTGCCAACGCGAAGGCGGAAGGCGAGAAGTACGATGAAGCCATCGGCATCTACAAGCAGATTCTGGCGCTGCCGCACTCCCAGGCCAAGCCTCAGGCTCAGTACATGGTGGCGGAAGCAATGGAGAAGATCGTGGCGCAGCGCGGCTCCCGCTATCACGGCTTCAACAAGGACGCCGCCATCGCCCAGTACAAGCTGGTCGCCGAGCGTTATCCCGACAGCGAGTATGCCGGCCCTTCTCTCGGCAAGCTCGTCGATTACTACATCGAGAGCCGCGACTATTCCCGCGCCGACGACCTGCTGCACCAGGTCTTCACCGATCATCCCGATGCCCTCTTCCTCGACAGCATGCTCCTCAAGTGGGTCCTCGTTGCCTACCGCATGCAGGACTACCCGAAGGCACTGGAGAAGTGCAACCAACTCATGTATGACTATCCCACCAGCGACTTCGCTGAAAAAGCCAAACAAATTCTGCCGCGTATTCAGCAGAAGGTGAAATAATGAAGATTCGACGACTCGTCTTCGCGGTTGTGGCCTTGACCTTCACCATGGCGGCGTTCACCGCCAACGCTCAGGAACTCTCTCCCGAGCAGAAACGCTTCGACGCTCTCGTTGCCAAGGCCCAGGAAATCGGCGGCTCTCTGGACGACGGTGAGGTCACCGAATTGCTCGAACTGGGCAAGCGTCTCGGTAGTGTCTATCAAGCCTCCCTTGCCTTCCGCGGCTACATGCGTGGCACGCCCGAACCTTCCCTCGATATTCAGAAACTGGCCGCCGAGAATGCCGCCCTCGTCGGCGACTACCGCACCGCCGTCGCCAGGTACAAAGCTTATCTCGACAAAGCACCGGACGGTGCCGACGCAGCCGCTGTCGCCGCCGCCACCTGCACGATGCTCATCCAGTTCCTCAACGACACCAACGATGCCTATCAGTTGATGACTCAGTATGCCGACCGCTTTCGCGCCCATGCGGCCGTACGAAAGTTCGACGGCTGGTACCTGAATGAGGCCAAGCGCCGCGAAGACCATGTCAATTTCGCGCACCGCCTGGCGCTGGTCATGCAGGACAAGCTCCCCCTCCACCAGGAAAGACTGCTCTTCTGGGACCATATCGAAGCGTTCATGCAGGGCATCAATGGCGGTGGCCAGGAATACTACAACACCCTCACCCACGCACGCAAGATCGTTCCGCTGATCCGTGAGGATCGGCCGCGCCAACTGCGCTACCAGCTCTCCGTACTCGCTCTCGAATATGCTGTCGGCCGCATCGCCAGAGATACCGCTGCCCTCCGTCAGAGCTACCAGGACGTCATCAAGGCTGCTCAGCTCTATTTCGATGAACAGCCCACCGGCGCCACACTCAAGGATATCCTCCAAGTCATGGCCGGCGGCGCCGAACGAGACTTCGATCGCATCCTTTGGCAGGAGCACGCCGACCTGAAGCAGTCATTCATGCTGGCAAACTTCCCCAAGGTTCCCCCCGAGCAGCGTCATGAACTCCTGGCTTGGCGAAACGAGGGAAAACCGGTTCATAACCAACTGCTGACGCCTGTGCAGTGGGGGAGGCTCATTGCCCAGATCGGACCCAGCTTCTTCAGTCATCCCGTCACCTGGGACATCGAGCTTGTCGGTGAATCCGGTGACTTGGCCTACTACCAGGCGCTGGCCAAGGCGACTCAGGGAGTTCCCTCGCCCGCCGCCGCCGTAGTCAATGCCATTGCCGCCGCCAATGGAGATCCGGCGCTTGCCGCCCAGCACCTGGTCGACAACGCCTCCTGGCACCTCGATTTCCAGCAGATCTTTGCCCTCGTCAAGGAGAGCCTGATCCCTGCCTGTGCCGAGATCAAGGGCGACGTACCCGAGGATTTCGTCGAGCAGGTGCTCGTCGCTTTCGGCCCCAAGGGCATTGCCGGCACACCGATCGCGCTCTTCGATCCCGATGCCGCGGCTGCCTGGCTCCTCGCCGCTTTCTCCAACAGCAGCGCTGACCCCTTCGACAAGAGCAAGGTGGCTGCGCATCTTCATGCCCTCGACTGGGTAGCCTACGACGAGGCCACCCGACAGCGCGTCTTCAAGCCCGCTTACGAAGCCTTCACCCGCTGGTCCAATCTCGCCCGCCGCGAGAAGAAGGACGATCCCGCCGTCACCCAGATGATTACAACGCTGGAAAGTGAGTTTCAGGCCACCTCGAGCGGCAAATCCTTCGCTCCGGAAAAGGCCCCCGATGAACTCTCCCGGCAGCTTGCCGCCGCCATGACCGCCATTCAGGATGAAAATGCCGAAGCCTTCCTCGAACTGGCGCGCCCTTTGTATGCTCAGGTTTCTCGCTTCGAACAGACCAAGGCCCCCTTCGGCTATGCCACGGCTCGTTTCCTTGCCGCATGGAATCGCCCCTTCGATGTCACCGCCTGGCAACAGGAAATCATTGCCGACCAGCTTGCCGCTTATGATCCCGCCAAACCAACCTGGCCCATGACCCGGATCCTCGGCACGTTTGTTCAGGATCGTCCCACCTGGAACGGCTGGCTGGCACCGGTAAAGGAACGCGCTACCGCGGAAGCCTACAACCAGAGCTTTGCCGACGGTATTGCCGCCCAGATTGACCGCGGCCATTTCTGGGGCTGGGCCTTTGACCGCCTCCGCGACACCCGCAAAGGTTCTGGATGGAATGAGGAAAAGCTGGGTACCGACCTTGCCGCCAAGCTGATCGAGAGCAAAATCCTCATCGGCAGCGGCTATCGTCCCAACCCCGCTGTCCGCAGCGATACCGGCGCCTACATGTTCCTCGTCGACCAGGAGTTTCGCTCCCTGGCCAAGGATTATCCTCTCGAAAGCTACTTCGATGACATGTTCGTCGCCGAAGCGGAAAAGAGCGGCTACCTCGACAGCTACTACTTCAACCGCGGTCGCGATCAGAAACGCAAGATTGCCGATGCTGCCGCCAGGCTCATTACCGCCATGGACGCTCTCCCCTTCGGCTATGGCGCCAAGAACGGCGACGTCGTTTACCCTCCACTCGAATTCTGGCGATGGCAGGATCACGCCATGAACGCCAACGACCAGCCGCGCCGCGCCATGCTCGCCAAACTCGATACCCTCTTCGGCTCCACTCGCTATGACACCTATGCCATGGGACGCGGCTATTTCCGCACCGAGGCCGATGTGGCCTCTCCCCAAGGGCGCAGCGACTACTTCGCCCGCTTGACCACCTACATCGACCGCGCTGGCCAGATCTCCATTGCCGTCGCGCCGCCGCGCCTCAATCAGTTGCGGCGCCTTGGACCGGCGAAAGATATCACTGTCGCCGAGACCGACGTGCTGATCCGCCTCGTGCGTGAATGCGCCCCCCTGAGCTGGTGGCGGGGATGGGAATTCGAAGAGCTGCCCGCCATCATCTATCAGTCGCTGGTCGCGCAGGATCGCGCGCAGCTCCTCTACCCCCTCATCCCCCATTTCTGGACGATTACCCGCGATCTGGCGGACGATCGTTACAAGCGTGCCGTCGCCGATCTCTCCACCGACCTCATGGAGCGTGAAAAGTACGATCTCGTCGCCGTCCACAGTCAGGCCGGCACCCAGATACTGGGGAACGCCATGCCGGACGAGGTCAAGGACTCGCTCATGTCCATGCGCTCCAAAGCCCTCTCCCGCATCGGTGGCGCCGTGGCCGTGGCACGCACCGACCCCCGCTTCCCGATCTACCAGGCACAGGCCGATTTCCTCGCCGGCAACTACCAATCCGCCTGGGAAGGTTACCAGAACAATGCCGCCCGCATTCCCGGCATCCTCAAGGAACTCGATACCCAGTTCACCATCTGGCTGATCCAACGCAACACCCAGTTGCGCGACTTCGACGCCGCCAATGGCATCTCCCGCCTCATGATTCAGTGGATGGACAACTCCCCCGTCACCTTCGACAAGGAGACCCGCGCCCAGCTTCTGCTAACCTATGCTGACATCTCCTTTGCCATGGAGGAATTCCCCAGGGCTCGCGCCCAGTACGAGCGCATCGCCGCCGCCAAGGAGTTCAACGGCACCCGCGCCCAGCTCGACGCCAACCTCAAGATCGCTGAAGTCGATCGGCTGACCAAGCAGTACGACCAGGCCGCCGAAAGGCTCGAGAAGCTGCTGCGCCTCAAGACCAACTATGTTCAGCTTGGCGCCAACTTCCTGCTGGCCAAACTCAAATTCGACCAGGAAGAGTACCAGGGTGCCAAGGAATTCCTCGAGCAGGTCTTCATGCGCGACCCCAACCATTACGAAGCACGCATTCTCGAAGGCGAAGTCAATCTCCGCATGAAGCGCCTGATGGAAGCGACCCAGCTGCGCGTGGGGCTCTTGTCCAGTCAGCGCAATATCATGCCAGGCAAGCCCCTCGAAGTCAGCCTCGACGATCAGAATCTCTCGATCGTCGGCTCCACCCGCAGCATCGAAATTCGTGCCTGGACCGAATCCGGCGACGAAGAGACCTTCAGTCTGCTTCCGTTCGGCGAAACCAAGACCAAGTTCCAGGGCCAACTGCCCACCGCGCTAAATGTCGCCGTCAAGAACGATAACATCCTCCAACTTCTGGGCAATGACCGCATCTTCTACGAATTCAGCCCCGCCTTCCGCAAGCGCCACGGCATCGCCGAAGCCGAACCCAGCAGCCTCAATGTCGCCACCGATGCTGAACTCTATGTCTCCTCCGGCGAAATCCTCACCGGCGAACAGATCGAAGAGCGCAATCTCGAGATGATGATTCGTCGTCAGTTGCGGCTCGAAGGCGCGACCGACGATCCCGCCAACGATTTGCGTGATCGCCGCCGCGGCGATCAGGTCAAGCCCGGCAATTTCGTCTACGTTCGCGTTGTCGATCCCGATCGCAGCACCTCCACCGCCAACGACAAGATCAATGTGCGGGTCGAGACCAGCAGTGGCGATGTCATTCCGCGCTTCACCCTCGAAGAGACGGAGCCCCACTCCGGTATCTTCGAAGGTCAGATCACCACCGGCTCCGCGCAGGCGACTGCCTATGCTTCCGATAGCCGTGAAGGTGTCGACCCCAACTTCGTCATCTCCAGTGGCGACTATCCCGCCTGGATGGGCCTCGCCGACAATCAGCGGCCCAAGACCTTCAGCATCGATCTCAACGACAATGTCCAGATGAAGAGCCTGACCATGATGACCGATGTCCCCGGCCGTCAGCTCAAGAGCATGATCGTCCAGACATCCCTCAATGCCCGCGATTTCCATACCGTCGGGATCTGGCCGCAGGCCCCCGAGCCTTGGGACGGATCGTTGCAGGCCGAGCTTGTGGAATACCGCACCCCGGGCATTCCGCGCACCCTTTCCGAGTTCAAGGAGTACCTCGAAGCCACTTGGTACGTCAACGGCCAGCAGAAACAGGTGAAGCAGCTCGAATCTCTGTCCATCGAAGCAGGCGCCAACGTCTTCGGGCTGGATCGCCAACTCGGCCTGGGCCGCAACCAGCCCTACCTGATGCATATTCGCGGTGCCTTCTGGGTCGAGCGCCGCCAGGTGCGTGTCTTCCAGCTCCAGCCCAAATCCCGCTATGACCGCAACTATGCCAGCTTCGTCTTCGCCATCGACGGCAAGGTGGGTGAGAATCCCCTCGAGATCAGCCGCTCCCTGAGCGCCGGGCTGCATTACCTCGATCTCTACGTCTGGTCCCGCAGCGGCGTCGACCTCAAGTTCGATCTCCTCTGCGATGTACCGGAACCCCCATACCAGGCCGTCTGCCCCCCAGAGATGTTCAGCCTGACCGAAAACCCGAAGATTGCCGAAAACCTACCCAAGCGGCAGGCGACCATCGACCCGAAGAACAACTTCAGCCAGCTCGACATCGCTTTCGCCGAAGGCACCAGCGCACGCCTCCTGCGCTTCATCCTCGTCGACTTCAGCATGGATGCACCCGCCATTCGCAAGATCTACCTCCTTGACGCCAATGGCAAGCGCATGCTCCCCACCGAACAGGATTTCCGCAAGCTCAAGGAGAACGACGTCCTGGAGATAGTCCCCGGCGACCGCGTCACCATCACCTACAACGACCCCAAGCAACTGACCCCGGGCAACGAGATCCTCGAGGGGTTCCTCACCGCCACCTACAGCGATGCGACCCTCCAGGCCTGTTCCGTACAGAATCGCCTCAACCGTTACGGCATTCGCGAGATCGAGTACGTTCCCTTGCGCCGCTTCCAGGTCGGTGAGAAGGTCAATATCTACATCGATGAACCCGATGCCGATGTCACCGACAAGAAGGACGTGGTGAAATACACGGCCGCAATCGGTAATGGCAAAGCCATCGAGCTGGACGCGCTCGAAACCGAGCCCCATTCCGGCATCTTTATCGGCACCCTTTTCCCCGTCGCCGGCGAGCCCACCAAGCCGACCGAGATCAAGGTCGGACCCACCGACGAAATCACCGTCACCTACCATGACCGCGAGAATACCGAACCCGGCATCCCATGGGATCGGACGATCAAGCTGGAGCAGGCCATCTTCGAACAGCCCGAGCTGCGCATCTACGAAGTGACCAGCCAGGAACTCACCGAACGTCAGCTCGAGCAGGGCGTCGAGCGCGACAAGGCCACCACCACTCTCGACGACTATGTCGCGCCGCGCCGCTCCATGCTCCTGACACGCCCCGTCGGACCCACCGACGCCGCCACCCCGACCCCGGTTCTGGTCGACAGCAGCCTCGTCGTCGAACTCATCTATCCACAACTCGCTCTGACCGCCGAAAGTGAAGCAGAGATCTTTGTGCAAAGCTCCCGCGGCAGGGCCAAAGCCGGGGTGACCGCCGACGACCCCTTCACCGTAAACGTTCCAGGAACGCTCAAGATCGTCGCCATGCCGGGAGATGTACCCAAGCTCATCCCGCCCCCCGGCTACCTCGATATCATCGTGCGCGGCGACAACAAGGCGCGTGAGCCGCTCGATGATGGCCGCTTTACCTTTGTCATCCCCATGACGCTGAACCTCCTCCCGCCTGATACTCTGGTCAACTGGGAGCCCGACGAAAACCTCACTGGACAGGCGCTCGAAGAGGCCCGCCCCAAGCTGGCCATACAGGGCGACGACACCATCTTTGTCGGCTTCAAGTATACCGATTCCGCCGGCGCCGAGCAGTGGATCGTCCGCCAGGTCGAACTGACCAGCGACATCTTCTTCGACGTCATGGACCGCAAGTTCCAGGAAGATGTCACGGCTGCCTATGTTGGCGAGACCGTCTATCTGCGCGTCATCGAACGCACCCGTGATGTTTCGGATGACAAGGACGAAGTCGAGGTGGTGATCACCAATCGCAAGGGCGATTCGCGCACCCTGAAACTGGCGGAATCCTTCGCGCATACAGGTGCCTTCAAGGGCTTGATGCGCCTGGTCTATCAGGAAGAAACCGAGGCACTGGATCGCCCCGGCGTCCTCCCCGTCGATTACGGCGATCTCATCGCCCTCGAATATCGTGATGCCGCGGGCAATGCAATTGCCGCCGCCTCGCTTGAGGTGCATCGTGGGGCCGATGGCGACGTGCAGCCCTTCACCAAGCGATACCGCGACAAGGAAACGGCCGTCCAGACTCAGTTCATGGTCGCCGAAGCCTATTTCGAACTCGCCAAGAAGCACCACACCCTTGGGCAGGAATCCCTGGCCCGCCGCGAGATGAGTCAGGCCAGGCGGCTCCTCGCCGAAGCCATCCGCGACAATCCCGATGGCAGTGTCCAGGCTCAAGCCGAGTATCTCCTTGCCAACCTCACCTACGAATACGGCGACCTCTCCGAAAACGAGACCGACAAGAAGGACAACTACATCTCCGCCGTCGCCGCCTTCAACGACATCGTCGCCAGCTATCCCGATAGCCCTTACGCCCCAAAAGCGCAGTACAAGAAAGGACTGGTCTACGAAAAAATGGGACAGATCGACCAGGCCTGTGCCGAATACGTCAAGCTCTCCTACCGCTATCCCGACAATGAACTCGTCGCCGAAACCATCGCTCGACTCGGCCAGTACTTCCTCACCAAGGGGAAGGAAATCAAGGATGAAGCGGATAGCCAGACCGATCCCGTCCAGAAGGAGAAGCTCCGCCGCCAGTACGTCGACACCTTCAAGACCGCGGCCAGCGTCTTCGGCCGCCTCTCCGAGCGCTTCCCCGACCATACCCTCTCCGGCAAGACGATCATGCTCTCCGCCCAGTGTTACATGCGAGCTGAGGATCTGCCGCGTTCCATCGAGGTCTTCACCAAAGTCTACGAAGATGTCGAGCTGGACAAGGATCTGCGCTCCGAATCCATGTACTGGGCAGGCCATTGCCAGATGGAGATGCGCCGTTATGAAGATGCCTACAAAGCCTTCACCAAGCTCACTTGGGACTATCCCGAGAGCCGCTGGGCCAAGTTCGCCCGCGGACGGCTGACAGATCCAAACCTCAACAAGTTGCAGTTGCAGTAGCCTATGACTGGAGGGACAGACATGGTTGGGAGCGGGCCGCGGGACTTTCTGCCCGTGCCGTTCAGCACCCCGCTCGAACACGGGCATCCCGCCGTGGCGGCTCTGACTCCATTCGAGGCACGGACGCTGACGAATCTGCGGAATGGCCAGCCGCTCTACCTGCTCCTGCGCACGAGAACGCGAGTCGATGTGGGGCTCTGGTTTCGTCGCCGTTGCCTCTGGTTGGCTGCGATGCCCGAGGAACTGCTCCTCTTCGCGGTTGGCCGCGGTGACCACGTCGAACGCTATCGCCTGGACCGCATTCAGGCTTCTTTCCATAACCCGATAACCGGTGAACTGGTGCTGGCCGCGCCGCGCTCCACCACCATTCTACGCACGCTCCGCATCTCGGCCGACGAGGCGCGGCAGGTGCTCGCCCAAATTGCCGCAACGACAAAGGAGTTTTGACCCCATGCTCGAGACACTCATCAAAGGCAGCTGGATGATGATTCCCCTGCTGGTCTGCAGTATCCTCACGGCTGCTGTCGTTCTCGATCGCTTCCTCGTTTTCTACCGATACCGAAAACTGAATACCGAGGCCCTCCGCAGTCGCGTGATGAGCCTGGTGCGAGACGGTAATCTCTATGAAGCGGCCACCTTCTGCCAGAGCACTCCGGGCCCCGTCTCCGCCGTCATGCTTACCGGCCTCCAGTCCTTCGTCAAGTACAGCGGCCTCGAAGAGCCGCCCGAGATGGTCCGCGCCTCCACCGAGAAGTCAATGGAGGACTACTCCTATCATGCCTTGAGCGCCGTCGGCAAGCGGCTCAACGTGTTGGCTACCGTCGGCAATGCGGCGCCTCTCTTCGGCATGGCGGGAACCGTCACCGGTATGATCAGCGCCTTCGCCGAGCTGCAGATGGCGGCAGGCCTGGATCCGGGCGCTGTCGCCGGTGGTATCTCCGAAGCCCTCGTGACCACGGCCGCGGGACTCCTGATCGCCCTGGCCGCCGTCATCCCCTACAACATCTTCACCGCCGAAACCGAGAAGATCGAGCTGGAAGTCGACGAGGCCTCCTCCGAACTGCTGGAATACCTGACCGTTCATCCCAAGACCCATGGCGAGGCTGCCTGATCATGCGTCGCCAGAAAGGACAACATGCGGAACCGGACGTCCCCGTCAGTTCCTTTTCCGATATTGCCTTTCTCCTCATTATCTTCTTCATCCTCGCCACCACCCTCACCCAGCTGCGCGGCTTCTACACGGAAATTCCCGCCGGCGACAAGTCGGATGCCCCTTCAGACAAGACCAATGTCGTCAACCTCTACGATGGCAACATCAGCCTCAACGATGAGCAGCTCAGCCTTGAGCAGCTCGCCCAGAAATTGACCGACATGGGCCTGCGTGACAAGAGCGACAACGACAAGGTGATCCTGCTCGAAACCAGCGGCGAAGTCAACTATCAGCTTTACTATCGGGTGATGACCATGATTACCAACGCCGGGGGCGCCATTGCCATGGTCGATCCCGAGTCGGAGGAGTGACCGATGCGAAAGCATAAACCGAAAAAGAACAAGATCATGGTGCCCGTCGCCAGCATGGGCGATATCGCTTTCCTCCTGATCATCTTCTTCATGGTCTGCTCCAATTTCGCCAAGAACAATCTCGATCTGGATCCACCCACCGCGGAGCAACTGGAAAAGCTCGAGCAGACGGCCATCACCGTTGGCATCGATCGGATCGGCCGCATCTTCGTCGATGGTGCCCTCCATCCCGATGCCAAGGCCGTCGAGCAGTCCGTGCAGGCCAAGATCGAAATGCGCCGCCGCCTGCTTTCACCCAACGACAGCGACGACAAGATCCGCCAAGTCATCTTTCGCGCTGACAGGAATCTCAATCGCGACACCTTCATACCCGTCATGGCCGCCATCAGCAAGGGTGGGGGCATCATTGCCGCAACCGGCCTCGAAGGCCCATAGCACTCTTTACCAGGAGATAGTCGATGAACGATAAGAATCAGGAAATTCTCAAGCTCTCACCCCACAAGCTGATCGCCCCCTTTGTCGAAACTCGATTCTGGCGCAACGTCCTCATCGGCATTGCCCTGCATATCGTGGTTATCGGCCTCTTCTCCATCGGCTACCTGCGCGCTACCATCACCGGCGAAAAGCCGGCACCACCCGCCGCCCAGAACGTTGCACCCGTTGCCGCCCCTGCCGCCACGCCCAGTCCCGCCGCCACGGCCTCACCGGCAACCGCGCAATCCACCGACAACAGCGATTCTCCCCCAGCCGCCATGAGCGAGATCGAAAAGCGACTCGAAGAGACTGCTTCCCCCGATGAGATCCCCTCCGAGCCCGACACCCTCGGCATCGGCATTGACGATACCCGCATCGATTGAGTGGTAATGTGACCAGCTCCCCCGCACAATTCACTGCTGCCGGCGTCCTCCGGATCCGGCGAACGGCTCGAACGCTGGGCCGGATCGGCTCCCGGGCCGGTCTCCAGCCTCTGCCCTCCCTCCTGAGCTTCTCGCTGGGGATCTTTGTCCTCGCCTTCGTGCAGTACGGCCTCTATCTTGGGCGGCTCTACGAGCCGATCTGGTACGACGACGAAATCGTCAGACAGATCCTGATCCAGGAGGGGATGCCCATTCTCCTGATCGGCTGCATCGCCATCTGCGCCGTTTCGCTACTGGTCATCCTCATTGGCATGGTGATTGGACGACGCCTCCAGCCCAGCACGCTCTCCTTCCTGCGCAAATGCTACATCCTCGGCTATGCCGTGCTTGGGGTCACCGCTTTTGCCATCTACCGGATGCTTTCACTCTTCGCCGACCAGCAGCTCACGGTGCTGGGACAGCCCGTCGATAATGTCATTGCCTTTCACTGGGGCTGGTGGTTGATGATGCCGCTGGGGCTCCTCTTCCTCTTCCTTGCCGTCATGCACCTGATCGCCTGGCGGCGGCGGGTGATCAACGTGTACTGCGGCGAGACGACACCGGATCCCGCGCTGGGTGACCAGCTCTTCGAAAGCATCCGTAGTGATGGCCGCGATCCGCTCTACCGCCGCAGCATGTACGGATCTCTCGCCGGTCACCTCCTGATCATCGTCATCATCCCATGGCTCCTGCGCATGCGTGGCTGCGTCGAAGACTATACGGTACCCAAGGGCTCCGGCAACCCCGCCATCACGCTGGTGCAAATCGTCAAACCGCCCAAGAAGAAAAAGCAGAAGTTCATCCTCAATCCAAACTCCGCCATCATCTATCAGGTGCCCGACCTCGATCAGTCGGAGGTCGAACAACAGGTGGAGTTGGCGACCCAACTGCGTCACGTTGCCGATCCGAATGCCGTCCACGGCGCCGGAAATCAACCGGGGCAGGGGCCAGGCTGGCCGGACGGAATGGACGGGGCCGTCGTTCGCTTTATCCGCTTGGAGTATCGCGGCCCTGACTGGGATGACGGCATGGATGCTAAACAGCGGGCCGATCTCAACTTCCTGGAGGCTTTCCACCGCCGCACCGGCTTCAAGGTAGCGAAGCAGCCCGAAAGCAACGCCGTGCGCCAACTGAAGGATTATTCCAAGGGCTATGCCCCCCCCTTCGTCTACATGACGGGATCGGGCAACATCGCGATCAGTGCGGCCGACAGTCGCATACTGCGTGATTACCTGCTCGATGGCGGCATGCTCTTTGCCGATGCCGGCAGCCCCCAGTGGGATCGCAGCTTTCGCGCCTTCATGGCCGCCACCTTTCCCGACAAGCCCTTGATCACCGTCTCCGATGACGATCCGCTCTACCAGTTCCCGTATCTGTTGCCGAACGGAGCCCCGCCGTTGTGGCATCATGGCGGCAACAAGGCGATGGGGATGAAGCATCGCGGCCGCTGGATTGTCTACTACCACCCGGGCGATATCGGTGATGCCTGGAAGACGGGTCATTCCGGCGCCGATCCGGCTCTCGTGGAGGTCAGCTTCGATCTCGGCGTCAACATCATCTACTATGCCTTTACGCAATACCTCCAGGAAACCCGCAAGTACCGCAAATGATCGACTTTGGCCATCTGCAAGACTATTTCGGCACCCTCGGCATGACCTCCATCTGGTTATGGGGTGGGGCGCTTGTTGCCATGCTGGCCGCGCTTGCCCTGCCCGCACGCTTGCGGACCGGGGGACTCTGGCTCGCCTTGGCGCTGGCTCTCGTCGGCATCGGCCTGGCCAAGGCCAATTCCATCGCCATAGGCGCCATCGAAGTGGATCGCGCCTATGAATTCGAACAGTTGCGCGAGCGCATCATGGAGCGCCAGGAGCTTTCCCGAGAGAAGCTCGCCGGACAAGCCGCCGATATCCGCTTTGCCGAAGACGACGCCGATGACCGTTACGACTATGCCGGCATCGCCGAACCGGCAGACCAGTACGAAGAGGCCATTCTCAAGAGCGAGGTCGAGAAATTCCAGCAGTACAGCTACCGAAATCTCGGCAAGCGTGAACGCGCGGCCGGCAAGACGCTGCAACGTGACGGCCTATCGGTAAACGAGATTCTCCGTCAGGAACAGGCGGCGAAGCAGGAAGCCGAAGCCGCATCCGGCGTGCGCCGGATGCGGGCCGATCAACTGGCCGAGGCGGATCGGTACGACGCCTACAACCGCCGCATGGCACGGATCGTCCTCATCTTTGCCCTGCTGCTGGTGGTGATCGACTACCTCCTCCGTTTCAACGAGATCGGGGGAGGGGTCTACCCGCTGCCCGTGGCCGGAGCTTTTGTGGACTCCGTATCGCGCAAGCAGCATGCACTGGCCATTCGCCATGCCACCGCCGCCAACATGCGGCGCTTTCTCATGACATGCGTCAGAAAGGGAGAGTCCTTCATCCTTTTTGGCCCGCGCGACATCTGGCCGGAGACGGAAGCCGGTCGCCTTCCCTGGCAGAGCCATGGCGTGTCATGCACCGATGGTACGCGCTACGCCGACGACCAGCTCCTGGATGCCGCTTGGTTTGGCGACGCCGTTGTGACCATCCAGGATCGCATCCGCGGAGAGCGTATGATCCGCCGTCTGCTGACGTGGCTCGACCGCCATCGCCAGGTGCGCGCCCGAGCGCGGCGTACGGTCAATCTCCTCTGGCTGCACGATCAACCTCTCGATACCGCTCAGGCCGAAGAGCTGGCTGCGCTTTGCCAGGAAACCAACTGCCGCCTGCTGCTCCGCGAAGACGCAGCCCCCAAGGTGGTGGAAGGTCTGGTCGATGGCAGGCGCATCGGCGGCAGTCTCGCGGGCAAGGCGGTCGGCGCCGCCATACTGGCGATCGGCCATGGCGTGATCAAGCCGCTTGGCCTTGCCGTGCGTCTCATCGGCAGCCATCTCGGCCGCTTGGCGCGAACAGCCTCCGAAGCATGCTCCGCCCAACTCGATGTCGATCTGCAAGCCGCATTTGTCAGCTCTCTGCCGCCGCCTACAGAGGTCGAAGCCCCCCGTCCCACAGCCGCGCCACCCCCCGCCCGGCCCGAGCCCGAGCCTGCACCCGAGCCCGAGCCCACACCCGAGCCCGAGCCAACACCCGAGCCCGAGCCAACGCCTGAGCCCGAGCCCACTCCCGAGCCCGAGCCCACTCCCGAGCCCACTCCCGAGCCTGAGCCAACCCCCGAGCCTGAGCCAACGGCCTCCGCACTCCAGGCTGGCGAGTTCCAGTTCAGGTGCCCCTCCTGTGGCCAGAAGTTGACGGCTGAGGTGGATTGGGTCGGCATCGACATCGAATGCCCTGCCTGCCAGACAGAAGTGGAAATCCCGTCGCCCGACTAGCTCTCCTTACGGATGAATCAGTCGCGCGGTAGCCGTCACCTGCACCCTGTCACCTACTCGAATCATACCCATCATCGACGGTCGCTTGAGCCCGTGCGCTTTGAGCGAAACGTCGAAGCTGAGATCGAAGCTGATGCTGCCGTCGGTATCCGTATGCAGGTTGGTGACGCTGGCAACCTTCGGCTGTTCACGTCCCGATATGGTCAAGGTGAATGGCAACTCCACGGGCCCATTCGCGCTCCCTTTTACGACCTCATCCCAATCGATACCTGAAAAGGTGCCGGTGATGACCGGATGCTTCGGTGCGTTGAACATCTCACGCATGTCTTTGTCGCGCTTCGTGTTGCGGGAGTCCATCTTGTCGATGGTGACCCTGATGATCATGTCGAATCTCTGGTTGCCGTCTGCTCCGGAGATGGTTGCGGTGAATGGCTCTGGAATCGCTGTACCGTAGAAATCGTGGAGAGTAACATCGACATCATAGCGGATGTTCCCCTCTCCCTGATAGGTTGTGGTGTCGGCGCAAAGTCCGCCGGCGGTGGTCAGGACGATAGTGATGAGGCAGATGATTTGCGAATACATGATGGTCTCTCGCTTGGTTTTGGGGTTACGGTCGAACGAAGCAGGCGGTGACGCAGCAGATGCAGCGCCCACGGCAACAAGCTGATCGTCAATATCAACGCTGTCGTGACACCCAGACAGATGGTCAGGCAGAGCGAACGCAGACCGAGATGCTGCGTGAAGCAAAGGGTGCCGAAAGCTGCCAGCGTGGTCAGGGAAGTCAGCAGTACTCCGCGTCCGCTGGTATGAATGGCGGCCGCCATATCTCCATCCTCGAAATAGAAGCGGTGGACGAGATGAACGCCATCGTCAACCGCAATGCCGATTACCAGCGGCAGGGCCATGACGCTGAGGGGATTGAAGGGAATACGCAGCCACGCCATCTCGCCAAGCAGGCAGAGCATCGTCAACCCGGTCGGGAAGAGTGCCAGCAACGTGGGCAGCAGCCGGCCAAAATCCATCCCGACAAGAACCAGCATCATCAGCCCGCCGATCATGGATGTCACGACCATGGCTTGTTTCGAGCGCTCGACCATGAAGCTACCAAGGAACGGCATGCCGGTTACCTCAGGATCGACCCGCCGCATCTTCTCGATGAAAGCCTCTTGGGGGGCCGCTGACCACACATCGCCCCGAGGATAGGCATAAACCGCATAGCGTCCATCCGCTGAGCGATAATCGCGGAGAACTTCGGGGGAGGGAGGTTGCCCGCTTCTCTCCGCCAGCTCTTCCAGTTCGGCGCTGGTACGCACGTTGCCGACGGTCGCTTCCAGTCGCAACCGCGTTGCCAGGGCCAGGGCCGAGGCGCGATCGGCAGTGGAGAACGCCGCAAACTGCGTGGAGTAATCGCTGCCGAAGGCCATGTCTCGATCCAGCTTTACCGTTGCCGAATGTCTCGGCTGCAGATTGAGGTAGTCGCCGTCAAAGCCGGGAGAACCACCACCTGCTGCCACAAGCGCGAACGCCAATACGGCAGCAGCCGCCACCGGGTGATGCAGCCTCCCAAGCAGCTTCTCCAGCAGTGGTCGATGGGCGGTGGCACGGCGCGAGCGGAAGAGAACCAGCAGCGCTGGCAGCACGGTGACGGTCGTGAGCAAGGACAGCAGGATCCCCACCGCCACCACGATGCCAAGCTCCCGAAAGCCACGAAAGCCGGTGAATAGCATCGTCAGAAAGACTGCCATCGAGGTGATTCCGCCAGTGATGATGCCCCGACCGACGGATTCAGTGGCGAGCACCACCGCTTCCTCCAAACTCAGATTGGTCGTTGCCAACAGCTCTTCATGCCGCTGCAGCAGATGGATCCCATAGTCGATGCCCAGGCCGAAAATGATCGAAGCAAAGGTGGCCGAAAGAAGGTTGAGGTGGCCCGGATAGATGGCGATAAGTCCCAGCGTTCCCGCGACTCCCAGGCAGAGACTGACCACTGCCATGAGGGGACGCGCCAGCCGGTGAAAGCCATAGGCGAAGAACAGCAGGATCAGCCCCAGCGCCACTGCTGAAAGGAGGGCGATATCGTGCTGGATGACGTTGCGATCATCCAGTGCATACACCGGCAGCCCTGTGAAACCGACGGTTACCTGTGGCGCCAGCTCCGCTTCCGTCACCTTTCGGCGGACATTCTCGATGAAAGGCAGGATCGTCTCGGCGGATGCGCGCACATCGACTGGCTGAACAAAGATGTAGGCGCATTTTCGATCATGCGAGAGGAGATAACGCTCGATGCCGACGCTTGATTCGACAGGCAGGCTGATTGGCAGGCGATCCAGCACCAGTCGCACTCCATCCGCGTCTCGCACCATCGATCCCAGTTGGTCGACTGCATTCGTCACCATCGCTTCACTCGATCCGGAAAGGGCTATCACGAGCACATTTGGCGACCCGAACTCCTCGGCGAATTGAAGATAGCGCCGCACTTCGGGTAGCGTGTCGTCGACAAGGTCGAGGTTGGAGGTATGCAGGCGCAGATTGATGGCCGCAAAGCAGCTCCCCGCCAGAGCCAGGACAATGGCCGCCGCCAGGGTGCGCCGAGGGAAGCGAACGGCAAACTTGGTCAGATGTATGGCAAGTTGATGCATGGTTATGATCAGTCCGTTGTCTTTGTGTGAGGAACAGGCATGCTCCAGGCCAGGCCGGCATTTCCGGCATGGATGGCGAACAGCGGCAGCGCGCTGTCCGGCCTGTCGAGTGAGAGGGTGAAGGTGCCGAAATGGCAGGGAATGACCAGCGGATCGCCGAGCCGTCTGGCAGCAATGACGGCATCCGCTGGGCTGAGATGATAATGGCGTAAGGGCCATCGCGGAGAATAGGCACCAATCGGCAAAATGGCCATCTGCGGTCGAAAGCGGGCTCTCACCTCTTCCAGATGATTACCCAGTGCGGTATCACCGGCGAAATACAGACGGTTTCTGCCGTGGATAAGAACATAGCCATTCGCCTGGATCGTGCTGGCGAACGGGTGGTTCCGGCTGCCGTGGTGAACTGCGGCGGTGGCGTACACCCGCAGCGCTCCCAAGCGCAGGCTCTCTCCAACCGCCAGCTCCCTTACCTGCGTTCGCTCGATAAGCTCGGCGGGAAGATAAGCAGATGCTCCTGTCGGCACCACGAGCATCCCGATCCGTGGAATCCCTTTCAGCGTCGCAAGATCGAGGTGGTCGCGATGGCTGTGGCTGAGCAGGACGAGGTCGACATCCCCCAGGTCCGCGACGTCCAGTGGAGCTTGCATGCGACGGCTGGCAAACGAGCAGCGGTTGCTGAGATTGGGATCGAGCGCGATCCGTAGCTCGGGATAGTCAAGCACGAAGCCGCTGTGCCCGAGCCAGCCAATCGAGGGATGATCGCCCAGCTCTTCATGCTGCCTGGGGCGAAGATGGTCCGGAATACGGGACCACCCCGTGCTGGCTTGCCAGGAAATACACTCAGAAAACCAGCCGAGGTGCCAGGCAAGCAGCAGGCAGAGAAGAAGAAGAACGCTCCCTGCTGGTAGCGCAAACCGTTTGCAGTGATTCAGCACTCTACTGGATGCCATGGCTTTCCCTGCCTGGGTTGAGATGAACCAGATAGTCGACAAGCGCGGCAATCTGTTCCTCTTCGAGGTACTCATGGCCTGGCATATCGGTCCCATGAATGCCGAAACGAATGATCCGCGCCAGTTGTTGACGCCGAAGAAGGGAAGGCATGACGGCAGGTGCGTACCGCAACTCGGCATTCTGAAGTGCAGGTGGCTGTGTAGCCAGATAAGGTGCAACAGGACCTCCCCCTTTGCCCTCGACGCCATGACACTGCGCGCAGTTTCGCTGGTAAAGATGCTCCCCCGCCATGAAATCACCAGATACTTCCGCTGGAAGATGCCACGCCAGCTCCTGCTCGATTCGCTGGCCCGCCAACGCACTGCCCAGGCTGGCCAGATATGCCACCAGATGTTCACCTCGCTCGTTGTCGCCGGAAAACAAGTGGGCATACGAGGGCATGCGTGAACCCGGTGATACCTCTTGAGGCGCAATCAGGTGCCGGCGGTGCCACGCGATGCTTCGCCGCGGACCAACATTCAGCAAGTCCGGACCCTGACGGCGATTGCCGATCAGTGGCGGCGCCTGACTCCGATCCACTGGTTGCACCGGGCCCCAAAGAAGGACATCGTCGCTTCTCGGCCGGACATATTGCGAATGACAGTGCATGCAGCCTTCGCTTATATACACTCGCCGCCCTGCTGCCACCGCGTCCGCGCCAGCCTCCAGTTGCAGGTGCGCCTGATCTTCCAGTTTCCATCCGATGCACCAGCCAAGCGTCATGATGACGATAAGCGAGGCCGGGCGCAAGAAGAGCGACAGAAGAGCTTGATTCGTATTGACGGCGGCCCACAGCCAGTTGCCGATAACAACGGCACCCGTGACAATCAGGAAGAAAAGCGGCAGTCGATGCAGTTGCGTCGCCATCCCGATTCCGTTGGCCGACCCGAACCATCCTGCCACCGCGAAGAGCAGCCCGGCCCGCCATCGCGCGGGCATCCTTTCGTGGTCCCAGCCTTTCTGACCGGGATAGGCAACCAGGATGGTGGTGTAGAGGGCGACGCCAACCGCATAGCTGCCACCGGACAGATGATGCAGGTCCGCCCCATTGCTGAGCAGGAGGGATCCGCCGAGAAAGAATCCATAGGAGGCCATCAGGATCCCGGCCAGATGTCCGCGATCGAAGAGAATGCCGGCCACGATGGCGGCGGCGCAGTGGATCAGCCCCTGTTGCACCTGCTGAAGGGGCGACCCCCACGAGAGTCCCTTCAGTTCCGCATGTTGTTGTATCACGGCAAACGCGGCTGAATCGTACCAGACCAACGCGGTCATGGCCAGCAGCAAGGGCAGGAAGGCGGGCCATCTGCCATGATTTCGGGTGACGTACGGGGAAGGCAATGCATGGCCGGGATGCGCGGCGAGGAAGAGCAGACCGCAACCCGCGAGCGCCGCGGCCAGCAATGCCTTCTGCCCAGGGGTTCCACCGAATACAGCCGGAATATTACTCACTATGTAAGCAGCTCCAGTGCCCAAGCCGGCACTCCGCCCCAGCCAGCCATCCGGCACAAGTTGTCGCAACGCCACCGCCAGGCAGACCGTGAGCCAGCCCATCGCCCCCCCAATGGCCAGGGCAACGAGCGCAACCGGCAATGGCCGCTGACATATCGGAGCGGCAAGCGCTGCCAGGCTGCAGGCGATAAAGCCGACACGGGTCATGCGCACGCTGTCCCAACGACGCAGTTGCCAACTGGCGAACAGGCTGGCTCCCATTCCGCACAGAGCCATGAGTCCCATAATCGCCTGCACCATTCGGGGCGTGCCGGCCACGGCTCGCACCTGATCCAGAAAACCGAACTGGGCAAAGATCAGGAAGTAGGTATACGTGGCGGCAATGACGCCGACCGCCGCGGCGATGGAGCGGTCTTCTGTTCTCATGTGGCAGGTACCTCCAAGGGCTGCGCGGGCAACCGATTCAGCAGGACGATCTGGATGATGGCAAGCAAAAGGTCGGTGACGGGCACACTCCAGAAGGAGCTGGAAAGGGCACCGACGGCAATACTGACCGCGGTGAAGGCACCGATGCTGAGCCGCACCATCGCCGTCATCATCCACGCCGCGCGCAGCTGCTCCTTGCGGGTGGATGCGGCGCCGGAAAATGGCATCCAGTAGGCCAGGCCTATACTGAAAACAAAGACGCCAATCCAGCGCATGTAGACAGGCTCGACCGGCAATGGATGCACCCCCATGAGGGTTAATGCCCGTGCTGGAGCAACAACCAGAAGAAGCCCCGCCACCAGATCGCAGGTGCCGGCGGCCACGGTATAGAGCTGGGCAAGGCGCCAACTCATGATTGGTACCCCCCTTCGAGCGGCGCCAGGGCGTCGATGCTCGCCGACGTGCTGCTATCATCCACCGTCAGCGTACGCAAGGCGCTGCGAAGCCAGCTCCATGAAGCACCAAACATGAGCACGCCGGCCATCAACCGCAATGTGTAGACTGCCGTCACCCCGGAGTTTGCGCTGAATAGCACTCCCGGATGCTCGCCTTCGACCAGCCCGAGCCACGTCAGACCGACCACCTGCACGGCGAGCCCCGTCTGCCACAGCCAGAAGGACAAGCGCGTGACCCGCAGGCTGCTCTCTCTTCCGCGATTCAGAGCGAGCAGAATGACCATATTGAGGCTGGAGAGCATTCCTCCCATGGCTGCATGCGAATGCCCTGCCAGCGCATTGGTAAACTTAACGTCAACCAGGAACGCAGGATGGAATTCCACGATGGAGGAGAGAACCAGCCAGACCGCCCAGCCTCCAAAGGCCAACAACCAGGGACGTTCGGCGCGCGGCAGCGAGAACCGGCGAAAATGCCAGACAAGTAAGGGAAGCCAGATGATCACACTGGCTACCGCCAGAACCTGAAGTGGCTCCCGGCCAGAGGCATCATGATGACTCATGACGGCGAAGAAAAGGGTGTGCATCAAGAGAATGGGCGCACACCAGGCGGTACTTAGCCAGCGCCGATGGCGATGCTTTCCCAGAAGATGCGGAATCATGAGAAAGAGCGGAATCAGTCCCAGCGTGCTGCCAAGCAGGCTGCTGCCGGTCGGTCCGCCCGAGTCCGGGTTCACGGGTGGGTAGACCCCAGGCGCGGCACTCGCATAGAGCACCCATGGCACCGGTAGCAGCACCAGCAGCAGCAGCCAGCGACCGCCTTCCCGCCAGTTCGGACGAATGCCGCACTGCCGTTGTCTGATCTGCCCGACCAGCAGCAGAGACCAGAGCACCGACATGCTGATCAGCAGGAGCAGACGCGCGGGGCCTTGCCAGTCCAGGAAGAGTTTGCCGCTGGTGTAGCCGCCAAGCCAGCCAAGTGCGCCAAAGGCGAGTGCCACCGCCCAGCAGTCAAGTGCCGTGCGTCGCAGACGACGATCCGATTCCACAGGCAGATAGAGACGAAAGAGCAGGCCGATCAGCGGGATGGCGCACCAGCCATAAAGCTGCAGATTCAGGTGCAGTGGCATCCATCTTCCATAGGTCAAGTGAGCCAGAATGCCGTTCAGTGCAGGTGCCAGAAGCAGCACTGCCAGCAGGAGTCCTATGGCATTGGCGATGTTCAGCCAGACAAGCGCATGGACAGCGGTGTCGAGATGTTGCGGTCGATCCTGCACGCAGTAGCCCAAGTGATGCGGGTGATGAAAGAGAATTCAGTATCTTTGTCCTATAGTACGTCTCGAAGTTTAGAGACGTCTTAGAATTAGATTAAAAGCTTCTCATCACTCGCAGAAATACCGCAACTCCTTCATCACACGCACAAGCTGGTTCTGGCGGCTGCTGATAAAGGCGGACGGATCTATCATTGGCTGATCCGAGCCTGTCGTCACCTGGTTGTTGAAGGCCTGGCGCAGATTGAGCGGTATGACCATCTTGGCATCCGGCTCGACATAGCAGATCGAGGACCAGTCGGCGATGACGGCGAAGGTGCGCTTTTCGGTGCCCAGGAGATCATGGCCGAGACTGAAGTCGGAAGGCGGCTGGTTCACTCCCAATAGCGGCATGAGCGTAGCGACGATATCGAGGTGACTCGTCATGCGCGCAATGGTGCGAGGAGGCTGACCGGGAATTGCCAGAATGAGTGGGACGCGGGTCTGCTCCTCGGTGAACTCCGAGTTGTGGCCCCAATGCCCTTTCTCCATGAACTCCTCCCCGTGGTCACCGGTCATGATCACGATCGTCGAATCGAGCAAAGCATTCTCCCGCAGGTAATCGATGACCCGCTCGAACTGCGTGTCGAGATGATTACAGGCATTGACATAGCGATTGTAAACGAGTGGCATATCCTCTTCAGGATCCATGGTGATGTAGTTGAGATCCTCGAAGTAGGGCTTGCGGATCGCGCATTCTGGAGGGAAGTAATACCTGGCGTGAGGCGATTCAAAGAACATGAAGCGCATGAAGGGACGATCCTTCGGCCGCTGATCGAGCGACTCCAGCAACTGGCTGACGTTTTGGCGATCACGCTCCCAGTAGTCGCCGGCCTGCAGCGAATGAAGTCTCTCTGCCGGTACTTCAGCGAAAATCGTTTTGTTGAATTCCGGATAGGAGAAGCTTGAACTGGTGTACATCCGCATGTCGTAGTGCCGCTGTTGCAGGACATCCATGATGACCGGTCCGCGCGCCTCCTTCAGGAACGAGAACCAGTAAGGGCCATAGAGCCCATAGAACATGCTGAAGATCCCCATGCGCGTACCGTTGCCGCCGCTGTAATGGTCTGTGGCGAGAATGGCCTTACTGGCAAACGCACTGGTCGCCGGCATGATGCCGGGATCGAGCATATCGGCTCGCCACGATTCCGCCACCAACCAGACGATGTTGAGCGGTTCCGCGAGTGATCCCAGAGAAATTGGCTCGCGCGGATAGCGCAGCGATGAGTAGTCCGTGTCGAAGTGGACGCGATTGTGCGGAGTGGCTCGGTAGCCAAAGCGCCGTGCCGCGCTGCTGAAGCTGGTTGGCAGGTAGAAGGGGAAGGCGTCGGCGGCAATCATCATCCGCGTATCGTCCCGCAACTTGCTTAATCCGTACCAGAAGCGTTCCCCGAGGCTGACGATCAGCAGCAGGATGATCGCATAACGATAACGCAGAAGACGAGATCGCTTCTCTCGATTTCCCTGCTTGTGACTGACGAGGCAGTGCACACCCCACAACAGGAGCCCTGAGGCCGCCACGGCACCCGACGCAAGCAGAGCTGCCGTAAGCGTGGTACTGGCGCCGCCTCCCATGGATTCGATCCCCCCCGGCGTGGTGATCAGGTTCCAGACAAAACCATTCAGGTGGAAGCCGAACATGCGGTAGACTGTCCGGTCCGCATACATCACAAAGAGCGACAGCGTCGCACTTGAGACAGCCAGCCCATAGATCGCCAGAATCTGTCCTCGCAGGAGCCCGCCATGGCGCCGTGCTCGCCAAAGCACCAGCCACTGCGCCAGCTTTGTCACCAGGATTGATGGTAGTAGATACAGAAATGCATAGGTCAAGAGGATGAACGTCGCGAAGAGGCCCGAACTGACGTTCAGCTCCTGCGCACTCTGAAACTCTGCGCACACCAGCAGCATCACGACGTAGCTCAACGCCAGATAATGGTTGACCACGCGCGTGAAGGATTCCGCGGGCAGTAAGCGTCAAAAATACCCCATGTTGTTTTTGGGGCCAGACGCCTACGCGGCTTGGGCCTTGGCTTCGCGCTTTGCTTTCCAGACGTCGGGGAGGAAG
>JAWLHB010000046.1:0-69199 GCA_041690595.1 Lentisphaeria bacterium | reverse complement strand
CCTTTTGGGTTGAACCCGTAATGGGGGGTCCCCATATCCCATTTTACCCCCCCCCCGCATGCCTCGCCGCCTTCTCCGTGGTTCCCCCGCGTCCCCCCCGTCTGCCAATTCCTGCGCTCTCTGCCGATCTTCATAACCCGACAAGAAAACATCGAGGGGTCTGGGGAGGTGCGCCTCCCCAGCTGGGTCCGGGGCAGTGCCCTGTGGCTCACGATAGACAGAATGGCTACCTTATCTGGCATGTACTTGACAAGCTAGCCTTGGTCGCGTGTTCTATGCCCAGAAGCTCCAGTGTGGTGTCGTCAGCGACGGCATACTACCAGGTCTGGTGGCTGAACCACTTGCCGGCTTCTCTGGCGCACTTCTTACAGTGGAAGACGGTCGCCTTCGAGATGTCCGTGGCGTCGAGGTCGGTATCTGTCAATTCGCGCCCCGCACGGGTACGAGCACGGGCGAGGTCATGAGACAAGGGGGTCAAGCGGTTTTCATGAGTGGTTGAACCTGCTACCTGCGTCTTGGCGGCGGTGCTGTGCGACCCGGGCGTAGCGATTCGGTGACGAGGGCCGCGCACCGGCTTCGGAAATCGTTCCGTTGGTCCTCGATATCATTGGTCGGACCGATGCCCGTTACCGCCATGAAAGAGACTGGCTCATGCTCCCTCCGTGCAGAACACTGGATCACTGGCGCGACGAAGGAGCATCCAGCGCATTGTCTTTGTTCGGAGTCTTATCCCGCGTGTTGGTGTCGCTGATTACGACCCAATGTATGTCTCCCCAACCGGCGGGTTCGTTGATACCTGTTTTCTCAATAAGTCGGCTCATTGGCACTGGTTTGATGAATTGCCTATCGGCTCCAACATCTCCTTTGTTACCCAATGCCAACCCGTTAACGTCCTTCTCGCACATTAGGAACCCATAGCGATTGTATAGGCGTATTGTGAACCGGGCACTCACCGCCTTGTCGTAAGAATTCCGGTACATAAAAGCTATGTAGTTCCCACCAATTGTCAGCCGTTCGATCAAATCATCGCCAATCACGGCCTCATTATCGATTACCCGGTACGCTCTTTCCCCCTCGGTTAGTGGAAGGCTCTCGCGGGGCACCAGAGGCTCCGCGAATGCAGTACCAAGTGAAATCGTGCAAATGGCCATTATGAATGTGGTAATTGCCTTCATCAACCTGTTCTCCTCTTCGATATGCGAACGTCTTTTCTACAGAAAATCTTCACTTTCCGGGCCGAGCGCGGCCGCGTGCGCAATTAGTGTTTCTGCCCCTTGCTCTGTTGTCAAGCCATTCGAGGAGAAAAGTTGGGGAGCGCGTAGCAGGGCAGGCGCTCATGGGGGGCAGTCAGACCGACAGTATCAGTAATGCATTTTGTCAAAGCCACCGGGCTCGCCCATTACGAAATTTCGTCAAGAGCAGCCGCCTTGCCCAAGATGGTCAGAGAAACGAGAGGGCTCCATCTCGACGGATGCGACAGAATCGATTTGATCGATCAAGTCGATTCATTCGATCACCTCGAAAGCCTTCCTCGTAGCAGCAAGATCACCGTCGTTAGCTGACATCCCAGTTTCGAAATAGGTACAAACCGATGACATTGAGGATTACCGGCACCGACACAGGCACGACCAGCAGATAAAGCATGAATATTGCCCCTTCCAGTGCCTCGCCCTCCGACAGCAAGCCGCGAATCACCATCCAGGCCACCAATCCCAGCACCATCAACTGCAGAAAGATGGCGAACAATGCAAGCAGGCGCTGATTCAAGGCCACCGCCAGGAGCGTCACGATTGGGGGCGCCAGCATGAAGGCTGGTACTCCCCCCGAATCCAGCTTAAACCAAAAGAGGTACGACCACCACAACAACTGGCCCAGCGCCAGCCCCATGACGACCATCCTGATCCTGCTCATGGATTGTCCTTTGGCTCTGTGATGGAGAATGGCAACGGATGCATTATACCGAAGTTATCATCCGCATCGGCCATTCGCCATATTTCTTCCACCCCATTCAGGAATTTCGTCTCGATGCCGGTAATGCGAGCCGACCAGACGGCCGGATCAACGGGAGGGTTGTGGGAGATTTCGGGTGAGGACGGGGGTGATCTGGAGATTGCCGGCAGGCAGGAGGTCGTCGATGCCATCCGGTATCACACGCCAGAGGATACCCGTGCCAGGGACGGCATGAACCGTGGGGGCGGAGGTGTGCATCATGCCGAAGGCGCCCAAGTCGACGATGTAGAGGGCCCGGCCCTGGGGATCGAAATAGACGTCGAGGGGGCGACGCGGACCGGGGGTCTCGAGGTCCTGGGTGGCGGGATCCGGGCCAAGGGAGCCTTTGCGGACGTGAAAGAAGGGCTCGACCTTCTTGGTCATCGGGTCGATGCGCACGACATCCCGGCCGCGCTGCTCATCGAGAATGCCACTGAGTGGTGCCATGTCGCCGAACTCGGCCATGAAGATGTGGCCGTCATAGCCGAAAGAGCCGCCAGGAGAGAGGGCGAGCTTGGCGACGGATACGTGCTCGGGTCGTGTCAGGAAGGGGCTTTCCACAGGCGGATGGTTGGCCATCAGAAATTCTGGCCCCTCCTTGCCATAGGGGACGAATCGCTGGTCGGTGACGGGGATTCCGGACGCGTAGTCGGGCCATCCATACCAGGCGCCCTGACGGATCAGCCACAGCGTGTCCGGTGCATTGGCAACGGGGCGGGTACCGCGATCGTCAAATCCATTCTCGGCCACCAGGAGCCCTCGCGGAGTCCAGGCGATGCCGAAAGGATTGCGGAGTCCCCATGCATAAACGTCGAGTGCATCGGGGTTTTCCAGTGGAAAACGAAGGATGGTGCCGTTCGCTTTCACCTCGCCGGGGATGGTCCGCGCCCCCTCGTTGGTGCCGAATGGGGAGAAGGGTTGGGTTACCGCCATGATCGGCTCGCCTTTGATGGTTGCGACGAAGGGGTTGGGCGAGAGGTACTCGACTCCCCGTAGGGCAATGTCGCGGGCGGGGATATCATGAAGCTTCGGGTACTTCTTGAGCCAGCCCATGACGAAGCTGTCCATGCCCGGCACGCCGGAGTTGGTCACCGTCCCCTGCCCGAAGTAGACCATCCCTTCCGGCCCAATTGCCAACTGGTTGTTCTGGTGGTCCCCGAGACTCGGAAGGCCGGTAACCAGATGGGTGATGACGCCATCGCGCCATTGGGAGATCTTGCCGCGATGAGAGATCAGCAGTCGATCCTGATGCCAGAGGATGTCATTGACAGGGCCAACCAGTTCCTCGCTCAGAACCGTCAGCTGCCCATCGGGCGAGATCCGGAGCAGGCGCGGCTGGGCCATGGGGTCGCCATAGATCCATCCCGCTTCGGCAATGTAGAGATTGCCGTCGGGATCGCCATCTACGCTGGTGGGATAGATCAGCCCATGCACCACAATCTCTGCTCGATAGCCCTCGGGTACCCAGGCCGCCTCGGCGCTGGGCGGCGGCACCACGATCTCCGGCATATCCATCACCAGGGTGCGCGGTTGCGCGGTTCCCTGTATGGGGATCACTTCGGTCTGACAACCTGCCAGCAATAGCAGAAGGGCCATCAACGGCAACATTCTCAAGGTCGCATTTATCATCATCCGTCTCCTGACAGGGTAAGGAATGTCGGCATCGCGCCGAGTTTCCTACAACCTACGCCAGGAGTTATCGCCAAGTAAAGGCAGACCGGCGGCCCCCGTCATTTCTGAGGCGGAACTCGGGGATGATGTGTCCGGGGCTTTTGGTCTTGCGACCTGTGGGCGACCATAGCTGTCCCCGCGTCCCCGCATTCACCGCAAGTCGATGGCCAAGGGGGGATGATCGCTCAATGACCAGGTTTGACCATCCGCGTCAACGCGTTGGAAGCGGCCGCCATCCAGAATTTGGAAGGCGGTAACCTGACCGACGATCTGCTTGTCGACCCAGATGTAGTCGCGGATGTTCTCCTGCTCGGGGGCGTTGCCTCCCGCCAGGGTGGCGGCGTCGATGTATCCGGAGGCGATCATGAACCGATAGGGGACGCTGCCGGGCGCGCAGTTCAAGTCGCCGACGAGTATCCGCGCCCGGGGAGAGAAGGTCACCGCTCGCTGCAGTTCGGCGACTCTGGCGGCTTCACCTGCCGCCTCGGAAGCAGCGAAGCGATTGCTCGGCAGGTGAATCATGGCCAACTCGATGCTGGATCCAGCCAGCTTCAGGGATGCGCGCAGATGGACACGTTCGTGCGCGGCGCTGTTGCATGTCAGATCGCGAAGGTTCGCCACATCACGCCCCAGTATCGCGCCGCCATAGTCGTGCTGCCTGCCGCCGCGGGCGTGCAGCCCCGTGGGCATGGTAAGTCTGGCAGCCAGCTCGTCGACGAGTTCGGCCTGGTGCACCTCCTGCAGGCAGAGCAGATCGGCGTGGGCATCGGCATAGAGCTCCGTCAATCCATCGACAACCTCCGGCACCGCGGCAACTCTCTCTCCGCCCCATCGGGAGGGGCTTCCCTGAAACCAGTAGACATTGTGCGTGAGAATCCGTACGGACATGCAGCCTCCTTCAGCACGTCATGCCCCGAGCAGCTGCTCGAGACCGGCGCGGATGTCGAAGCGAGGCTCATACCCGAGGTGCTGACGGGCGGCAGAGATATCGGCCACCGAGAAGCGGATGTCACCGAGGCGGGCCTCCTTGAAGAGCGGATCACGGTGCGTGCCGGTCAGTTCCATCATGGTTTCCAGAAGATGCAGGAGGGTGGTCTCCGTGCTGGTGGCGATATTGAAGACTTCGCCGCGGCCGACGCCGGGGGTATCCATCGCCTTGAGATTTCCCTGGACGACGTCCTTGACGAAGACGAAGTCGCGCGTCTGCAGGCCGTCGCCGAAGATGGTGGGCGTGGCCCCCTTGCGCAGCATGTCGGCAAACTTCGAGATGACGCCCGAATACATGCTCCCCGGATCCTGGCGCGGACCGTAGACGTTGAAGTAGCGCAGAATCACTGTCTCCACGCCATAGAGGGCGGCATAGATCTGGAGGTAGTACTCGCTGGCGACCTTGGCGGCGCCGTACGGCGAAGCCGGCTCCGGGCGCATGGTCTCCTGCTTGGGCAGTTGCGGATTGTTGCCGTAGGCGGCGGCGGTGCTCGCCATGACCAGCCGCCTGACCCCGGCGGCGCGGGCTGCTTCCAGGATATTCAACGTACCTGTCAGGTTGATGGCATGGTTGTCGAGTGGCCGTTCGACAGAATCGAAAACAGAAACCAGGGCTGCCTCGTGGAAGACGAAATCGACGCTGGCCATTGCTTTGGCCAGGGCGGCCTCATCCCGCACATCCGCCTGGATGAAGCGGATCCGGTCGCGGAAGGGGGCCAGGTTGCGTTCGTAACCCGAGGAAAGGTTGTCGTAGACGATGACCTCATCGCCCCGCTCGACCAGGGCTTCGACAAGGTGTGAACCGATGAAACCGGCGCCGCCGGTGACGAGATAAGTCTTGGCCATGGCGTCCCTTTCGTGGTTGGGCTATTGCGCGGATCAGTTCTTCTGGTCGCTGCTCTTGAAGAGGTTCTTCACCTTGTCGAGAAACGACTCCATGAGGGGATTGACACTGCTGTTGTTGCAGCATTCCGCAAACTCGCGGAGCTTCTCTTTCTGCTCGCGATTGAGGTTGCGTGGCACTTCGACAACGACACGTACGTGCTGGTCGCCCTGGCGTTCCCCGCGGTGCACGGAAGGTATGCCCTTGCCGCGCAGATGGAAGACGGAGCCGCTCTGGGTGCCGGCGGGTATCTTCAGCTCCTCTGGACCGTGCAGGGTGGGCACCTCGATGACGCCACCGAGTGCGGCCGTCGGAAAGTCGATGGGCACATCGATCATGACGTCGGTGCCTTCGCGCTTGAAGACATCATGCTCACGCACGTTGAAGGCGATGTAGAGGTCGCCGTTCGGACCGCCGCGAGCGCCGGCTTCGCCTTCGCCGGAGACCCGGCGCTGCATGCCGGTATCGACACCGGCCGGAACCCGGATGCGCAGCTTGGTGTGCTTGCGCACGCGCCCCTGCCCCTGACAGTTTCGGCACGGCTTCTCGACGATCTCGCCAGTGCCCGAACAGGAGGAGCACTCCTGGCGGAGATTGAAGAAGCCTTGGGAGAGGGAGATCATGCCGCTGCCGCCGCAGGTCGGGCAGGTGCGCCGGCTGGTGCCCGGTTCGGTCCCCTGCCCTTTGCAGACATCGCAATGGTCCGGTTTGTCGAACTCGATTTCTTTCTCGGTGCCGAAGACGGCCTCTTCGAAATCGAGCACCATCTGGTAGCGCAGATCCGAGCCTGGACGACTGGCGGAGCGACCGCCGCCACGGCGCCGACCGCCGAAGAGATCGTCCATGCCGAAGACCTGGCTGAGAATATCGAAGGGGTCGCCGCCGAAGCCGCCTTGACCGTTCTGGGCGCCACGCCCTGCCCTCATGAAGGCATCATGGCCGACCTGATCGTACATCTGGCGCTTCTCGCCGTCGCGAAGGACTTCGTACGCCTGCGAGACTTCCTTGAACTTGTCTTCGGCCGCGTGGTCGCCCGGATTGCGGTCGGGGTGGTACTTAAGCGCCTGCTTGCGGTACGCCTTCTTGATGTCGTCAGCGCTGGCGTTTCGTGCCACGCCGAGAGCCTCGTAAAAATCTGTCGCCATAGTTATATAAGGGGGACTTGGGGGCTAGTCGTTCTCCGTCTCCTGGGCGGGGCCGCTGCTGACGACCACACTTGGTGCCCGCAGAACGCGGTCGCCGAGGCGATAGCCGCTTTTCCATTCGCTCAGGATGACGCCCTCGGCGGCTTCCTCGGATGGCTGCGTGGAGATGGCTTCGTGCAGGTTGGGATCAAAGGTCTCGCCGACGGTCGGGATTTTTTCGATGCCGAGGTTCTCGAAGACGCGTTCGAGCTCCATGAGGATCATGTCCATGCCCTGCTTGAGAGTGGCATAGTCGCCCTTTTCGTTGGCATGGTTCATGGCCATCTGGAAGTGATCGACAACGGGCAGGATATCCTCGATGGTGCCGATCCGGGCGGCGGTACGCGCATCGGCGATATCGCGCTGCATGCGTTTGCGATAATTGTCGAATTCGGCTCGGGCGCGCAGGATCTTGTCACGCGCGTCGGCCAAGTCATTCTGCAGTCTGGCGATTTCATTTTCGGGAGCTTCAGCCGTCTCATCGGCATCGAGAATCAGTTCCTCGTCATTCTCCGCAAGGTCCAGTTCGCGCGTCTGGTCTTCCGCGGCCGATTCTTCCGGCTGGTTCAAGTTGGACTCTTTCTTGTCGCTCATGGCGCTGGAAAGCTCCTGTTGCAAGTCTACCTGAGGTTCTATGGGCAAGCGCACACCGCGGCTTCGGGTGCCGCCTTGACAGCCGCGATCGTCATTCCCGCGGCTGCGTGCTGTGCGGCCGGTACTTACCGGCTGATCGATTTATGAAAAATGGCAAGTGGTAAAGATACCCCGATTCCTCTGAAGTGCAACCGTCCCTGCTCCCTTTGCGCTCCCTTTGCCCGCGCTCCTTCACGGTGGTTCCAGCCCCATGGGAGGGGCTACTCGATGTCGCCGCCGAAGAGCGGGCGGGGGCGATCCTGCTGAATGGCGTCGGGCGGGGCTTCGCCTTCAGCGTAGGGGGCGTGGAGGAATACGGGACGCATGATGCCGCCGGTACCAAGCTCGGTGATGCCATGATTGGTCACCATGATCGCGAGAGTGTTGGTGCCCTCGCGGTTGACGGCAGCACTGATGTCGACGTCGACCGGCGGGAAGTTGCCGCGGCCGTAGCTTCCCAGATCCTGCCCGTTGAGCCAGACGCGAGCGGAGTCGTCGATTCCGCCGATCCAGATGCGGAGCTGGCTGGTGTCGCGCTCGGCTTCGGGCAGCTCGAAGGTAGTGCGATACCAGATGGCGCCGCGATAGAAGGGAAAGCCCTGTTCGTCGAGGCTGACGGTGTGGGTGCGCAGGGTGATCCAGCTGGAGGTATCGCGGTCGGGATGCCAGAAGGCGTCGGCCACGCCGACACCGTCCTTGTCGATGAAGCCCTTCCATTTGTCAGGGAAGGCGCCGATGATGCGGCTCTCGCGAGCAAGGCGGCCGGCCTCTTCGAAGGCAGCGTTGAAGTAGCCGCGAAAGTAGCCCCAGGCCCGCTTGCCGATGTAGCGGGGGTAAGCAGCGCTACCGGCATCGTAGTTGGCCTTGAAGGCAGCGGCCTGGGCAGCAGCGTCGGCGAGGCGCCCCTCGTTGAAGGCGGCGCGGGCGGCGAGCCAGGTATCGGCGAAGGTGAGGCTGTGGCGGGTGATCCGCACCCGCTGGGCGTAGGGATCCTGGCCGACGACGGCTGCCTCGGCGTCCGCCAGGGCGGCGTGGAGGGCCTGCATCACGTCGGGATGGAGGATGCGGTGGATGGACCAGATGCTGCCGGCGTAGGCGGTCGTTGTCTCATAGGCGTTTTCCAGCACCTCGTTGTAGCGGCGCATGGGGGCGGCGGCCGGGCCATAGAAGGTGGGATAGAAATCGTCCAGAAGGGCATCGACATCGGTAGTCACGTCCCAGAGTATGCGGCTGAGGATGTAGTTGCCGGGGATCTGGAAGTGCCAGTTGTCGTCCATGGACTCGATGGTGGCGTAGCGTAGTCCCCACTGATGGAGCCTGGGGAAGGTCAGGCGCCAGGCGAGGGTACGGGTAAAGGGCATGGCGGTATCGGCGAGGTTGAAGTTGTAGAGATAGCAGCCGATGCGCGGCGATACCTCCACCCACGCCCTGATGACCTCCTCGAGATAGGGGGAGGTGGGGGCGATGGGATTGCCGATGCTGGTAAAGCGATTGTAGGTGATGGGAGCGACGATGGGGAAGAGCAGGCGGTGCGGCTTCACCGTCTGGGGCGCGAGATTGTGGTTCGAGTAGACGTAGAAGCCAAAATAAGCCTCCGGGAACTCCGCTTCGAGCTCACCCGCGACCTGATTACAGAAGGAGATGAAGCGGTCGGTGCCGGAGCGGACCTGAAGAAAGGGGTCGATGCGGCCGCTGTCCATGGCGATGGATTCGGGGCGTTCGTCGAGGAGTGCGCCGTCATCGGGGCCGATAGCGACGCCGTTTCCAGCCCAGTTGGTTCCCTTCCGCAACCGCTCGCGAAGACCGTCGACAAAGAGCTTGACGACTTCGGGGTTGGAGAGGTTGGCCTGGTACTTGACGACCTTGCCGTTGATGATGGGGAAGTAGTCGGGGTGTTCGTCAACGTTGAACTTGCTCATGAAGGAGGCGAAGGCGTGTCCCTGGGCCATCTGCGGGCCGCCGAGCCCGTTGCGCAAAGCCCATCGCCGGTCAGCCCACAAGCCGCGGGTGTGAAAGCTGGGAGTGGCTTCAAGGTGACCAGTCTCCACGGTGAGATCGGGTTTGGACGGCACGATCTCACCGAGGGAATCGGGTGAGTACCAGCGGACGCCACAGTCGTGCAGGAATCGCGCGGCGGCATAATAGACGGCTCGGGAGGATTCACCGGCCAGAGCGATGCGAGCAGGTGTGATGCTCAGTGCCCAGGCGTCCCCGAACTCGCTCGACACGCCGAGCGCGACTTCCTCGGGCGCATTGCCGACATGGATGGGGATCCTGCCCTCAACGGGCGCGGCCGCCACCGTGACCTGGCCGCCTGTGATGCGCGAGAGATACTCGCCAAGGTCATCGGCGGCCCAGCGCAGCATCAGCAGCTCCGCGTCGGGATTGCGCTGCTTGAGGTCGAGGTCGAGAGCGGCCTGGTCAACCACAACGGAGACCCTCGGTTCTCCATTCTCGGCGATTCTCAATGGAGCGGCACTCAGGGAGCCGCAGGCGACAAAGAGAAGGAGGGGGATAAGACGCAGAAGCATGGTACTCCGTGGGTCGAGTGTTGCAGATCAGAAGCTGGTGATTTCGCGATACCATTGGGCTTCGCCAAAGGCATCGGTGTGGCCGTCGACGAAGACGAGGTTGAGGTCGTAGATGCCGGGGTGGCGCTGTACGGATGCATAGTTGGAGCCGAAATGCCACTGCTTGCGCGGGGGGCGGTTGCTGTAGATGCTGTCGAAGAAGATGGGCACCTTGTCGGTGTTCTCGATATTGTGAATGCGGGCAATGCCGCCGTGGTTGCGGATGGGCCACTGGCCATGCCAGTTGTAGGTGGGATCCGCCCAGAAGGGGGCGCTCATGCCAAGGTAGCTGTTGTAGCCGATGGGTGACTGTGCCACGCTGTATAGCTGATTGTCGGTGACGGAGGGACAGCGCATGGCGCCTTCGCACCGGATGATTTTGCTGGCATCTGTAGCTCCCGCGAACTCGAGTCTGCCTTCCATGTAGCCGTCGCTCAGCAGCGTACGGTGAACGGCCATGCCGAACCAGGTGCCTTTGCGGGCGTCACTGATCGAGCCGGCATCGTTGAGGAGCGCCATCTCGGCGGGAAAGAAACGGTCGCCGTAGTCCTGGATGTACATCTGGTAGGAGAGGCCCAGTTGCCGCAGGTTGCTGCGACACTTGGTCATGTGGGCCATGACGCGGGCGCGCGAAAGCGCCGGAAGCAGGAGCGAAGCGAGCACGGCGATTATCGCCACCACCACCAGCAGTTCAATCAGCGTAAAGGGCAGCGGTCGTGAGCCGATGCGACGAGGGTATGTTGAGAACATGTCGAGCTTCTCCGGTAGACCGGGCGGCGTCTCCGTCCGGAAGTTGGACCGATCGTCACTTCATGGCGAACTGGTCTTTCAGCTTGATATGAAAGGGAGCCGAGGGCTTGGAGGTGTTGCCTTCCTTGTCGCGGTAGACGACAAAGAGATAGAAGTCGGTCTCGGGGCGCAGACCGCGAATGAGCTTGCCGTCCTCCGTCCACTTCTTGCCGAGGGCGAGAGCACCGCGTCCATCCTCGTAGGGGCTTGCCCAGACATCGTAGGATTCGGCTTCCGCGATGGTCGTGAAGTGGACAAAGCACTGGGTACCGTCGGCCTGTTGATCGGGCACCGAGATCCGGGTGATCTCCAACGCCGGTTCACGGCCGGTTTCACGCAGCTCGGCGATGGGATTGTCCAGGTCGGGAATGCCTTCGGGCGCGGGCATGCGGAGTTGCGATTGTTCGACGACGTCAGGCAGCGCGTCCTCGGTGCGGGCATACTCGATGAAGAGATCGCCAAGGAGCACGGACTCCAGGTTCGCGGGCTGAGGATCGTTGACGTACATGGCGTGGGTGCGCCGCTCGACGATGATCTTCTCGAGTCGCAGCGGCAGATCGACAATCCCGTCGCCTTCGCCGTAGCTTCCCCACCAGACGGTGCCGGCTTCGCGGAAGGAGTCCCAGGCGCTGCTGGCGGGAAGCTCGAAGCGAAGATAGCGCCACCCGTCATAGCAGAAGACGCTCCAGTTGTGGATGTCGTCGCAGTTCCACGCACCCTTGGTGCCGACGCTCAACCAGCGCTCGCCCTTGCTGTCGCGCAGGGCATAGACGACACGGCCGAAGTCGCTTGTGCCGCGGACCCACATGCCGAGATGACTGCCCTTGCCGGGTAGCTCCACAGGTTGCGGGGGGACGAAGGAGGTGTAGTAAGGCATGAGCTTCTGCGCGGGGGATTGCTCCGGGGCCATGTTAACGGCCATTGCTTCGCCGCCGACCTGCTGGGGCGCACGGGTTATGGCGCTGGTGAAGCTGCCGGGATAGCGGCGGACAAAGAGTTCGTGGCTCTGTTCGTAATCCTGGTCGCGTTCTGTGTTTTGCTGCCAGGTGCCATCACCGAGACTGGCCACCTTGGAGGCCGTATCGCTCGGGGTGGCATCGTTGTGGAGCGGCTCGCCAAGGGTGATCGCCTCGTCGCCGGTCAGGCCGTAGACCCAGCAGGGCGAGGTGGTCACCGGCAGGGTGACGGTGCCATTGGCTACGTTCAGGGGGATCTCGTTATCCATGAGATCGAAGGCGCGCAGGTTGGCGTTGGCCGGCACGGCAAGCTGCACCGGGCGTTCGCCCCGCAGCGTCCAGAAGGTGTGCATCTTCTCGCCGCTGAGGTAGTGGCTGAACTCGAGCGCGAAGAGTGAGAGAGAGCCGGTCGGCAGCCAGCGAGTGAAATTGCGGCGGTTGAGGTGGCGCGTCATGGAGGCGAAGGCGGCATAGGCGGGTCGCGGGGTGGCGCGGGGACGGCGATGGGCGATGCCGCCGCCATAGTGCTGCTCGCCCCAGTAACTGGCGGATTCGAAAGGTGCCCAGCCGCCGGTCTGGATATCGACGCCGTAGACATAGAGGAGCAGCGAATCGCGGACGGAGTAGTCCGCCAGTTCGCGATCGGAGAGGGCCCCATAGTAGGCGGAGCGGCTGGGCCCTTCATACATGGCGAGAATCGGATTGGTGACGCCTGCCTTATCCAATCCCAGCCGACTGATGTACATGCGATGCAGCGAGACCTGGTGCATCTGCTGTTCCGGCAGACGTTCGAAAACCGGGATATCGACGGCGATGCCATCGAAGACTTCGCGCGCTTCGGCGCTGCGCTGGACGAAGATGAGCGGGAAGAGTGGGTCACCATGCGGGAACATCGCCTTGACCTGAGGATAGTGCGCCTTCAGGATCTTCGCCCCCTCGACCAGGCCATTCAGGAAGAATTGATACTTCTCTTCTTCGGCGGCGGTCAGTTCCCATGGCTCCTCGTTGTAGTATTCCGGCGGAATGGCATACGAAATGGGTCCGATGTGCGGTTCCGGGAAGAAGGAACAGAGCACGGGACGGCTCACGTCGTTGGCGGGCACGGCCTGCTCGCCAAGGCGTTTCAGGAAAGCCTCGGTGGCGGATTCGAGGCCGTCCTTCTGCAGGTTCTTGGCAAAGTCACTGGTGATGTAGTGATCGCCGGCACCGAAAGCCTTGAAGGTCGCCATCTTGTACTTGCGGGCGGCTTCGCGCGTCTCGTCGGGGATATTCTTGCCCTCAAAGGAGCCGCTGCTGGTTTCAGCGCCGGCTTTGCCCATGAAGGCGACCTGCTCGGCGCCGGGTGGCGTCTCATGTCCGCCGTTCCAGTTCCAAAAACCGAAGATTGGGCCGCGACCGTGCTCCCAGTCGCCACGCTCGCGGCTGTCCTCGCGCAGCCAGACCAGGCCGCGCTGCTCGTTCCACTGCTGATCTTCGTCCTGCAGCGTAAAGGCGACGTCATGATAGCCATAAGTTGGGGGATCGAGGTTGATGGTGATGGTCGTGGAGCCATTCGGCGGGAGCTGGACCCGCTCTGTCTGTTCGGTAGGCTGACGGGCGTAGTAACTGGCGGTGGTCACCGTGAGGGTGACGTCGCGCGGCTGGCCGGTGGTGTTGCGCAAGTCGACTTGGTAGACGGGCTTCAAGGGGGCGACGAAGGAGTCGGCAAATTCGCCGGGGGTAAGCTTCAGTTCGACCCGCGGCCGTTCGAGCGTCACGGCAAAGAGGCGCACGCTGCTGGGGAGTCCGGCGCCATGATAGCTGTAGTAGACAGGATCGGGATAGGCGCGAAAGAGCTTGATCTCCTTGGTCAGTTCGAGTTCCATGTCCCCCATGCCGTCGAAGGCATCCAGCTCGCCTGGATCGACCGGGATCGTGATCCGGTAGAGTTTGCCCAGGCGCCCGTCTGCCGTCGGCACGGTCAGCCCCTCGCCTGTGCCCGAGAGGAACTCCGGCACGGGTTCAACGGTGGCGAAGCTCTTGGGGAAGCCGCGCTGGGCACGGTAGAATTGAGCGGTCACCAGGGGAACGCTGTTCGCCTCGCCGTCAGCTGCGGCGAGGAGGTGGATGGCGCGATAGCGGCCGGCCGGGATCTTGAGCTGGATACGCATGGGGATCTCGAACATGGCGCCGGCCCAGCGGCCCGTGATGTCGGCGGTTCGTGACGACATGCTGCCCGTCAGCTGGCCGGCGGGAAGCCAGCTTGCGCCGAGATCGATATGGTCATGCCCCTTTGCGCTAGGGGCGGGTCGCAGGAAGGGGATGCCGTCCACGGTGAGCTGCTTCTCAGGGCCATCCAGCGCGGTCGGGGCGAGGCGGGTACCGAGAATCTCGGCGGCATTCACATCGTTGCCGAGGGGCAGAAGCTCGAAGCCGGGGATAGCCTCGGGAAGGGGCTGGGCCTCGAGCCGGGTCAGGGCGAACGCTTCACTGATCGCGACACGGACGTGGCCGGTCAGAAACTCGGCAGCGACGGTTTCATCGCCAATCAGGCGGTCATTGAGATAAACGCGAAGGCGGTCGGCCCCCACTTGCACGCGCAGTGTCCAGTGGGTAGCTTCGACATCGGGCAGGTCGGCCTGATAGGCTTCGATGCGGCGGCGGAACTCGTCCTTCCAGGCCAGCTTGCGCTGCCCGATACCGTCGAGGCTGTAGGTCCAGCGCTTGGGCGGCATCTCCGGAAGGGTCAGGGACATGCTGATCCGGCTTTCGCCATTCCGGGCGGAGAGACCGAACTTGAGGCGATCCTTGGCGTCGGGGCTTTCGAGGCCCGTGCTGAGCGTGAAGTAGGTGTGCTGTTTCGCCGGCGGACGAATGTAGAAGCGGACAGTGAGTTCCTCGCCCGGTCCATGGCTGCCGGTGCTGACCAAGGCGGTGGAATTGCGACGGGCGGAGAGGGCGGGCAGACCATCGATCTCGCGTTCCACGAGAAGCGGTACGCCTTGGCGACTGCTCGCGTATTCCCACTCGGACGGTGAGGGCTGCAGGACGACCTTCGCCGCGTTGGCGACTGCTTCCGCCTCCGGTGGCACCGTCGGCTCTTGAGCGCGGGACAGCCCGAGGAGAAGGAGCAGGGAGAAGAGGTGGACGAAAAGGGAGGGGCGTCGCGTCATCATTGGCGATCTTCCTTGCTTGCTGTATCAGTATGATTCATGCCGTAGCTACATATAGACTATCACGTGGTAAGGATCAAGCGCAGGGGAAACTTCCCAAGCGCGGAGGTTAACGGTCCCACCATGGGCTCATGGCGGCGTTGAGGATCTCGGCGTCGGGACGCCGCGGATTCCACAGGCTTTCGGCCAGCAGGCGAACGCTGACGGGCACGCCGGCCTCGATGACGCCGTCTTCGATCAGGGCGGTGACGGTGGCGACGGTCGGCTTCTCGGCCAGAAGCGCGCGGTAGAACTCAAGGGCCTGGCTGAAATCGCGGAGCCAGGCGCGATCGACCCATCCCCAGCGGGTTCGGCGCTCGGCGGCGCGATGGGCAATCCACTCGCGATCGCGTTCACCGAGGATGAAGGGGCCGTGATTTTCGAATTCAGTGCCCCAGGAGAGGCACGTCCAGCCCTTCGGGACCATGGCAAACTCGCTTCCTGGGCGCAGGCGCATGAGCTGTTGGGAGAGAGCGAGCGTTTCGGCGACGGTGCTGCCCGCTTTGGCGGGGGGCGCGGGTTGATCGAGGATTGGGTCGTAGCTCCATGGAAGGGCGCCGGCGTCTTCCCAGGTGATGATGACCTCGTCGCGCAGTGCTCGCAGGTCATCGAGATGCTGCGTGATGCTGGTGGCGTGGAGGCCCCACTCGATGCGCAGCCCGGGATCGAGCGCGAGGAGTTCGGTGGCGATCTCGTTCACCAGCTCCGTGCAGACGGCGGCCGTGCTGCGGCCATCGTTCATGATCTGCGTATCGTGCTCGGTCAGCGTCTGAAAGTAGATGCCGTCGAGATCGGCGTGGCGATAGTCGCGGAGATACCGGTCGACGACGTCGCGGCGGATAGCGTCGCGGTCGGCTTGACGAGTGAGATCGAGGCCGGTCATTCCCCACCCCCAGTGAAAGCCGGCGATCACCTCGATGCCGCGGGCATGCGCCGCGTCGATGACGGTCGCGAAGTTGATCGGCGGGCAGTCGTTCCAGATGGTCAGGGCATTGAAGCGGAGGCGGGCCATGGCGTCGAGAAAGGCGCGATAGTCGTAGATGACGTAGCCCCAGGTCCAGATGCCGCGGCGGGCAATGGCGGGCGCTTCCTGGAGCTGCATCTCGGGCATGGCATCGAAAGCCTGGCGCCGATCGTGCGGGCGGTCGAAGATGGGATGGGTCAGGCGATTGTAGCGGCTGCACCATTCCATCACCGCGTTGAGCACGCCCTTGGGGTCGCGACCGGCGAGTACCAGATGGCGTCGTTCGGTTCCCACTTCGTCGAGTCCCGCCCGCAGGGCATAGCCTTCGGCCGCCTCGGGAATGGCGATCCCGCCGGCGTCGACAAGTCGGGCAATCAGCGGGTTGGACTCTGGGGTGCCGATGATGATGCGATGGGTCGTCTCGTCCGCCCCGTTGGCGGGACGCGTGGCCACGACATAGGGCAGATGTCGCTGCACTTCGCGCTGCAGTTCATCGAGGGCAAAGGCTTCGATGCCCGCGTACTCGCCATGGAGAATCTCCCACCGGCGTCCTTCGTACCGCACCTTGTAGTTGCTGATCATCGCTTCCTTCCCATTCGTTGTTCACAAGCTTCTGCCCATGCATCGACACGCCCGTTACCATGGCCGATGCGAGCCACTTTGTCGAGCGGATGTGCGCGGATTGCTCCGCCGGCTGAGCAGGCGCATCACGGCGGCAGCCGATCAGTCGACGAGGGTGTCGATCAGCTTGATGAGGGGCATGAACATGGCAAGCACCATCAAGCCGACGACCAGGCCAGTGAAGAGCATCAACAAGATACACAATCCACTGCTGAAGCTCTGGCGGTACACATCGGCCTGTTGCGCATAGACGCCGGAAAGATCGGTGAGGGCATCGGGCAACTCCTCCTCGGGCGAGTGGCGAATGATCAGCGCGAGCATCGGATCGAGCGAGCGCTCCCGGGAGACGGCTTGGGCAAAGGTTGTCCCGGCATTGACCTGCTTGTGCCAGCGCTCCACACGGATGCCTAAGTGGCGGGTCTGGAGGATGCGCGAGATCTGCCGAAGGGCGGATTCGAGGGTCGTTCGATAGCGCAGGTAGACGCCGAGCAGACCGGAGAAGCGGGCGAGATCGTTCAGGACCAGAAGGTGATGGAAGCCGGGCACGAGACGAATCAGCTTTATCATCGCCCTGTCGGCCTGAAGGCGGCCGGAGATCAGCCAGATGCCAAGCAGGGGAAGCGCGAGATAGCTGAACAGGACGAGAGGTAAGAGAGTCCGCGCCAGATGCATGATCGCGATGACCAGATTCGTTAAGGGTGGCAGCGGCTCCCCCGCCAACATCTCGTCGAACATGCGCGCGAAATCAGGCAGGACGAAGATCAGGAGGCCGCTGAAGATGAGCCATCCCAGGTAGAGGGTGACGAAGGGATAGATCAGGTCTCTGCGCAGTGACTCGAGGAGCGCCAGTTCCTGCCGCCCATGGCGCGCCAGCTCGTGCAGAACTTCGGTGAGCATGCCGGTCTGTTCGCCGACGGCGATCAGATCCGTCTGCATGGGGGAGAAATGGGCAGGCTGGTGCTTCAGTGCCTCGGTCAGGGAGGTTCCACCCGCCATCTCCGCCCCCAACCGGTTCAACGCGTAACGCGAGCTTGGATGCTTCATGGTTTGGGCCAGTTCCATAATGCCCTCGGGCAAGGGGAGCCCCGTGCGCACGAGCATGCTCAATTGATCGAAGAAGAGGATCGTTTCCCGTGATTTCATCGTCTTCAGTCCGCCGCCATTGAGATCAGTTTGAACAAGGGCATGAAAATGGCAAAGATCATGGTGGCCGCGACCATCGCGTACATCAGGGTGATCAGGATGGGGACAAGCTCACGCACGAGGGCGCCGGTCAGCAACTGGCGATTGGCAACCAGCTCCTGCATGTCGGCAAAGCCGCTGGCGGGATCCTCGCGCATGGCACTGTTGGTGACCACCCAGCAGTCCAGCGAATTGCCCAGCCGGGCCTTCCGCCAGGCTACCGGCCACCACTCGCCCTGCTCGATGCGACTGCTGAACTGCTTGAGCCCGCGACGGATGTATGGACTTCCCGCTGAGTTCCGCACCCAATCCGCGGCTTCACGCACATCGTAGCCAAGTGAGAGGAAGCAGGCCATCCCCTGCGCAACCTCTTCGAGTCGCGCCAGGCGAATCATGCGGCCGACTCCGGGTATCAGCAGCAGAGGACCTTCCGCGGCGAAGCGCAGAAAGCGGCTTCCGCGCACCAGTGCCACCACCATGCGCAGGAGTACCACCAGCAGGCCCAGCATCAGCAGCAGTTGCAGGGTGGCATGGCCACCCGATTCGAAGACCAGCCGGCTCACGAGCGGCAGGGGTTCGCCGGCTGCCATTTCGCGGTACATCATGGCGAGCTTGGGTACGATGATGACAATCAACCCGGAGATGATCGTGAGCATGATCACCCCGTAGAAGACCATGGTCGAATAGCCGCCGCGCGTGAAGGGGGAGAGTTCGCGCATGGCGAGACGCAGCTGGAGCGTATGCAGGACCTCCGGCAGGGCATCGGCCTCTTCCGCTGTCTGAATCACCGGGACATAATAATCCGGCAGCCAATGCCGCAGGCTGTGGTGCAGCGCCTGCCATAATGGGATTCCTGCCTGCAGATCCCTGCTCAGCCTGCGCAGCGCCAGATTCAGCCGGGCCCGGCCAAGGCGACGCAAGAGCCCTCCGCCTCCGTAAACCGCGTCCAAGCTGAGGAGATCGCGACGATTGGAGGCATACGCGGAAACGGCTTCGCCCAATGGCAGGTTGTAGCGGCTTGCCCATGCCAGCGTCCGGGTCAGCTCCAGGATTTCCCGGCGCCAGGTCATGGCACAACCTCCGGTTCGCGAGCCGCTTTGAGCCCCAGGCGTTCGACTTTCTCCAGGAGCCGCTCCTGCTGCAACTGGTTCTGGCGGCGCATGGCGTAGTGGGTGGTGACGGCGGTGGCCAGGAGGAGAAAGAAGACAGAGGAGAGGATGATGACAAAGAGCAGGGCCACGCCACGGGATGATGATGCGCGGCTCATGGTTGCACCTCGATGGCTGCCGCGACCAGCCGCACCCGCTGAGCCTGATCGCGATTCCCCAGTCTCGCCGGCCACGCCAGGTTGAGCACTGCCACTCGGCCCTCTTCGATGGCGAATTGGATCTCGCATCCGGGCGGCACGCGGCGCACCGTGGTTCTGGATGCAAGCTCGAAGGCAAGCTTGCCGTCCGTCAGCTCCGCGCTTCGGCCTTTCGCGAGGAAGGTATCTTCGACGATCCACCAGGCGGCGGGGTCGCTCTCGCGGATGAACTCCTGCCAGTCCCGCTGGAGGAGAAAGAGCTGCTGGTGGGACCAGGCATGGTCGGTGAACTGACGGTTGGCCAAGGAGGCATCGTACATGAGCCTGCCTGCGCCGGTCAGCACGATAAGGAGCACACTGCAGACCGCCATGGCCTCGATCAGGGTATAGTGTCGGCATGTCATGGTGAGAGGGGCACCTGCACAACAGGGTGGCCGTTCGGCTTGTCGATGGCGAGTACCAGGCGCTCGTCGCGCCACTCGCAGCGGGTGCGCAGATTGCCTTTGCCGGGTATCTCCGCCAGGGCGAATTCATCGGCGAGGAGCTGGTCGGCGCGCTCTTGGGTTATGGACTCTTCGAGGGCGAGGCGCTCGAGCGTGTTGTCCATGACAATCAGGCAGCGGTTCCCCTGGATGAAGCTGGTCTGCATCTGGCGCAGCATGCTATACTGACCGACAAAGGCAGTGGTGAGGATGCCAAGGACCATCATGGCCCAGAGCAATTCCAGCATCGTGAAGCGATGATGCGAAATTGGCTGGGTGGTCCTGCTCATCAGGAGAATTCCTATTGGGCTTCCGCGGCGTCGATCTGGCGGGCGTTTTCGAGGAGCAACTGATAGTCCGCGTCCGGCCACTTGAAGTGCTGGTGGAGGGCTTCGATGGTGCTGGCGACGGTATCGGCCCGATCCGGGCGACGCTCGACATGGCCATCCATGAAGAGGACAAGGGTACCGCCCTCATCAAGGGCCGGCTTCAGAAGGGCAATAGGGGTTGTTGGGAGTGTGGTGTTGCTGATCTTCAGCCCGGCTCCGACATAGGCATAGGAGGTGGCCGATTCACGGGGCAGAAGCCCATTGCCGTGCTGCCGCGCAACATCATTGGGATGGATAAAGACTTTACCATCCTGAAGATATTTCTGCTCGACAAGCATGTTGAGGCCGAGGTAGCCGACTTGCGTCGGGAAACGCCCATCATGATCGTCTGCATACAAAATACAGCCCAAACCGACTTGTCTGAGATTGCTGATGGAAGCCTTATGTCGAGCTTGACGACGAACCTGGAAGAGTTTTGGCAGGATGGCGGGTGCAAAGACGGTGAGGGGCAGGGCCGCGGCCTGGACGGCAAGGAATGACGGACCGGCGGGAGAGTTGGAGGTGAAGAGGATGCCGTCCTTTTCGACGGTGGTGACGCCGAGGCCGATGGGGACGTTCAGCGACATCGTTTCCAACACCGGCACCTGCGCCTGAAGCCGAGTGACCATGTCGGCGACGCGCGGGCCGATATAGACGAGCTGGTTGGCGCCGTCGGGCAAGTTTGCGCCGTAGCTCTTGAAGGCGTCGGAGTCGATCAGGCGGGATTCCGCCGCCAGGTGCTTCTCCAGCGTCTCGGGGGAGCTGCCGATAAGCATGAGGCTGCCGACCTGGGCGAGCGCCGGGCGGATGGCCAGTTCACCGGCGTTGAGTTCTTCACTGGCCACCAGCATTTGCGTGTCGCCGAGAGGACGGGCCTGAGCCTGAAACTTCTGGTTCCAGATCTTGCCTGCCAGGAGATCATAAATGTAGGTGCCGTTGGTCTGCACCATGAGAATAAAGTCGGGCTTCGGGAGCTTCACGGTGACGCCCTGCACGTTGGCTTCGACCATGGTCTCCTGATCGAAGGCAACCGCCAGGGCAAGTTCATTGCCGAAATCCCGCAGAAGCTGATCGATATCGATGCCCATGTGCTGCTTGAGCATGGCCTTGCTGTGCTGGATCTGGTCGGCGGCCTGCGGCATGGCGTCGGCAGCGGCAGCAACGAGGGTATCGGCCAGCAGTTGGCCATCGAGCCGGGAGGCGAAAGCGATGTCGACGTAGGCGGGCAGGGTAGCCGTGGCGGCAAGCCCCTGGCCAGGTGTACCCAGCAGCTTCCACATTGCCCCCTCGGCGCCGGCGCCGTATATCATCATGCGGTTGCGGCTGAGCTGGTCGGTGGTGCGAATGGAGCTGATGCCCAGACCGGACATATCGAAGACGCCAAGGCGCTGGAGGAATGGCTTCATGCCGCCGCTGATCACTGCCACCATCCTCATTGGATGCGTGTTGCCGGATTGGGCAGCCAACTTGTCGAACTGCTTCTTTGCTTCCGCTATGGCCCTTTCGGTAGAGAGGTAGACAAAGAGTTCGCCGCCGGCATCCAGATAAGCGGCGGTCTCCTTAAAGCTGTTATCGACCGCGCTCTTCTGAAGCGGCAAGCTCTCTTCCTGAGCATGGATCGCGACAGCAGAGAGAAGGAGGAGAGAGAAAATAACCAGGGAACTGAGGCTACGCATGGTGGAAGTTTCCTCTCTGGCTTCCTATTGGGCTTCCGCTGCGTCGATCTGGCGGGCGTTTTCGAGGAGCAATTGATAGTCCTCGTCCGGCCAGTTGTAGCGCTGGCGGAGCGCTTCGATGGTGCCGGCGACGGTATCGGCCCGGGGTGCTTGGAGCTCGACATGGCCGTCCATGAAGAGGACAAGTATAGCGCGATCATCGGCTGCCGGCTTCTGAATGGCAATGGGGGTAGCCGTGGCATTGGCATGGTCGTCCCTTAGGCCGGCTCCGACGTAGGCATAGGAGGTGGCCGATTCGCGGGGAAGAAGCTCCTCGCCGGGCTGACGCGCATCGTCACTCGGATGGATGAAGACTTTTCCCCCTTGGATATAGTTCTGCTCGATAAGCATGTTGAGGCCGAGGTAACCGACTTTCGTCGGGAAATCCCCATTATGATCGCCTGAATACATCAGACAGCCCAAGCCGATCTGTCTGAGGTTATTGAGCGAAGCTTTCTGTTGAGCTTGACGACGAACCTGGAACAGTCTTGGCAGGATGGCGGGTGCAAAGATGGTGAGGGGAAGGGCCGCGGCCTGGACGGCAAGGAACGACGGACCGGCGGGAGAGTTGGAGGTGAAGAGGATGCCGTCCTTTTCGACGGTGGTGACGCCGAGGCCGATGGGCACGTTCAGCGACATCGTTTCCAACACCGGCACCTGCGCCTGAAGCCGAGTGACCATGTCGGCGACGCGGGGGCCGACATAGACAAGCTGGTTGGCGCCGTCGGGCAAGTTTGCGCCGTAGCTCTTGAAGGCCTCGGAGTCGATCAGGCGGGATTGCGCCGCCAGGTGCTTCTCCAGCGTCTCGGGGGAGCTGCCGATGAGCATGAGGCTGCCGACCTGGGCGAGCGCCGGGCGGATGACCAATTCACCAGTGTTGAGTTCTTCACTGGCCACCAGCATCTGCGTGTCGCCGAGAGGACGGGACTGGGCCTGCAACTTCTGGTTCCAGATCTTGCCTGCCAGGAGATCATAAATGTAGGTGCCGTTGGTCTGCACCATGAAAATGAAGTCGGGCTTCGGGAGCTTCACGGTGACGCCCTGCACGTTGGCTTCGACCATGGACTCCTGATCGAAGGCAACCGCCAGGGCAAGTTCATTGCCGAAATCCCGCAGAAGCTGATCGATATCGATGCCCATGTGCTGCTTGAGCATGGCCTTGCTGTGCTGGATCTGGTCGGCGGCCTGCGGCATGGCGTCGGCAGCGGCAGCAACGAGGGTATCGGCCAGCAGTTGGCCATCGAGCCGGGAGGCGAAAGCGATGTCGACGTAGGCGGGCAGGGTAGCCGTGGCGGCAAGCCCCTGGCCAGGTGTACCCAGCAGCTTCCACATTGCCCCCTCGGCGCCGGCGCCGTATATCATCATGCGGTTGCGGCTGAGCTGGTCGGTGGTGCGAATGGAGCTGATGCCCAGACCGGACATATCGAAGACGCCAAGGCGCTGGAGGAATGGCTTCATGCCGCCGCTGATCACTGCCACCATCCTCATTGGATGCGTGTTGCCGGATTGGGCAGCCAACTTGTCGAACTGCTTCTTTGCTTCCGCTATGGCCCTTTCGGTAGAGAGGTAGACAAAGAGTTCGCCGCCGGCATCCAGATAAGCGGCGGTCTCCTTAAAGCTGTTATCGACCGCGCTCTTCTGAAGCGGCAAGCTCTCTTCCTGAGCACGGATAGCGGGCGTACAGACGAATAGGAGAAAGAAACTAAACAGGGAGCAGAGGCTGCGCATGGTCGTGGTTTCCTCACGCGGGAATTTGTTTATCAGTGTCAGGAAAGGGAGGTGAACGGGGACTTGTGGGTGAATCTACTCTGGCATTTTGCGTATGCAAGGCAATTCTGGATAGACCAAGCAAGCTGAATGAAGGAACATGGATTATGGTAGTGACATGACCATCACACTACTTACCGATTTTGGCGACGCGGACATCTTTGTGGGCGTCATGAAGGGCGTGATTCGCTCGATAGCGCCGCAGGCGGTCCTTGTGGACCTGACGCATGCGGTGCCGCCTCAGGATGTCGCGACGGCGGCCTTTTATCTGCGGATGGCGTATGCGTGGTTTCCCGAGGGCACGGTGCATCTGGTGGTGGTGGATCCTGGCGTGGGCACCAGCCGCCGCGCCATTGCCGCCACCTGCGAAGGGCACTTCTTTGTGGCGCCGGACAATGGCGTGCTGGGGGAGCTTCTGCATGGCCGCGATTTTCGGTGCGTGAGCCTGGATGAGGCCAGGTACCGACTGGCATCGACCAGTGCAACCTTTCACGGGCGGGACCTTTTTGCACCCGCCGCGGCCTGGCTGGCGACGGGGCTGCCGCTGGAGCGTCTGGGTGCCCCAGTCACGGATCCGCGGCCGGGCGTGACGGTGCCGGCAACCCGCGGGACGGAAGCCATCGAGGGGCGGGTCGCGTGGATCGACCACTTCGGGAATGTGGTCAGCAACATTCCAGAATCCTGGTTGCCGCCGGATGGGGAGCGGCTCACCATCCGGATTGGCCCGCTTCGGCTGCACGGGCTGCACCGCACCTACGCGGAGGCGCAGGAGGGGGAAGCGGTAGCCTTGATCAACAGCTTCGGCTTTCTGGAGGTCGCGGTGAACCGGGGACGGGCGGCCGATCTCTGCTCCGCGGCCCTCGGCACACCGGTTGCGGTGCTGCTGAAATGACGAAGTTTCGTTAATCCATAACGGAATATGGTCTGCCATCGGCAAAATTGCGCATAGCGCCGTGGGCTCGAAAGGATGAATGCCGCGAAAAATTGCGCGGTAACTGGGGCTCCGATTGCGGAATATTGCGCGGGCGGGCGAGCGCATGGTTGAAATATGGCATTGTTTCTGCTTATTTAGTTATTCCATCGCGCTGGCTTGGCCGGTGACGGTGGGAGCCGGTTGGAAGAGGTGGATGGCGTAAGCTCGGACATGTTCTTCGACAGGTGCCGATCGATAACCTTGGGGGTGCACGAGATGCCCTGTCAACAACCATGCAGAGTATGATTGCCGATAGTAAGATTTCCATTATTGGATTGAGTCATCGCAGTGCGCCGGTAACGGTGCGCGAGCGTTTTCCGGGAGACCGCGAGCATGTGCTGGCCCTGCTTCGTCGGCAGGCAGCGCTGGTGGATGAACTGATTTTTGTAGGCACCTGCAATCGCAGCGAATGGATAGTGGCGGCGACGCCGAGCCAGCTTGACGATCTTCGCGCGGACATCTGCCTGCTCGGGCATCTGGCGCCCGATTGCTGGCAACATTTTTTCTATGCGCATCACGATGAAGCGGCGTGGCGTCACCTCTACCGGGTGGCGAGCGGGTTGGATTCTATGGCGCTGGGGGAGACGCAGATCCTTGGCCAGTTGAAGGAAGCCCAGCAGTTTGCGGTGGAGGCGGAGAGCGTCGCCGGTGGTCTGGAGCGGCTTCTGCGGTGTGCCTATGGCGCCTCGCGCAAGATCAGGGCCCAGACGCGGTTGGGGGAAGGTGCCTTGTCGGTAGGCTCTCTTGCGGTGCGTGCGGCCCGTGATTGCGTTCCGGATCTCTGCCGGCGGCGGGTTGCGCTGCTGGGAGCGGGCCGCCTTGGGGCGCTGGTCGGGCAGCACCTGCACAAGCAGGGGGTGCGCGGCGCGCGTATTCTCAACCGTTCCCCGCAGAGGGCGGCAGACGTTGCCGGAGAGGTCGACGGCATCGCGTTGGAGCTGAGCCACCTGGAAGCGACGCTGCACTGGGCGGACGTGGTGATCTGCAGTACGGCCAGTCACCAGCCGCTGATCGATCATGCGCTGGTCAAGCGGGCAATGGCCGGGCGCCAGGAGCGGCCGCTCTGCCTGATCGACGTAGCCGTACCGCGAGATGTGGCGCCATCCGTTGGGGATATTCCTCGGGTAATCCTTCACAATATCGACCAGCTTAACCAGCAACTGCACGAGAACCTGCGGCAGCGCGAGTCGGAAGTGCCCAAGGCGGAGGCGCTGGTGGAGTGGCTGGTGCGGGAGGATATCCGCTCCGGCGATCGCGACATCACCCCGCTGGTGAAGGCGCTGCACCAACGGGCAGCGGCGGTGCAGGAGCAAGAGCTGGAACGGCTTTTCCGACGCCAGACCTATTCGGATCAAGCGCAGGACGAGATCCGGCGCGCCACACGGCTGATCGTCAACCGTCTGCTCCATCCACCATTGAAAGCTTTGCATGAACGATCCGACGATGCCGATCCTGATTTGAAACTCACCCTGTTCGAACACCTCTTTGACCTGCAAGCCGAGCGCGAACCCGATTCGGGTGAGCCGGCTCTGGTCGCTGAATGCGGAGAAAGATGCTGATGCGACGTATCCTGATTCCACTTGCACTGATCGCTGCCTGCATGGGCTGTGAACGGAATGCCGTCACCACCTATCGTCTGGAGCATGACGGCCGCAGTGCGGTTCATGCGGTAGCCGCGGCTCCCGCCATGGCATCGCCCGTCACGGCTGCCATGGGCTCGGATCCTTCCTGTTGCGAGATCGTCTGGGATGCTCCCGCTGGATGGGAGACGATGCCGGCCTCCGCCATGCGCAAGGCCAGCTATCGTCTCGGGGAGGGGGCCGACGCGGCGGAACTCTCGGTGGTCATGCTGGAAGGCAGTGGCGGCACGAATCTTGGCAACGTCAACCGTTGGCGCGGCCAGCTTGGGTTGGAGCCGATCGCCGAGGAGCAGCTTGCGGACTATCTGGAGCCGCTGGAGCTGACCGTCGGCGCAGGCACGTTGATCGACCTGGAAGCGACGGCGCCGCCAACGGATGCCAACACTCCCGGAGCCATGTTGATCGGGGTCGTTCCGATCAGCGGCAGTACCTGGTTCATGAAACTCACCGGCAGCGCCGCCGCGGTCAAGACGAACCGCTCGGCCCTGATCGCTTGCCTTAGCAGCCTTCGCCTGGAGCATAACGCCCAATGAAAAACGCCCTTCGTTCTCTTGCCTCGCTTCGTTTCACTGTTTTCCTGCTCGTGCTGGGAATGACCCTGGTCGTCGGCGGCACGCTCGCCCAACGGAACATGGGCACCTTTGTGGCCCAGGATATCTATTTCGCCAGTTGGCTGGTGATGCTGCCGATGGCGCAGACCGGGTGGACCATACCGCTCTTTCCCGGCGGCTTTACGATCGGCGCGCTGCTCCTGCTGAATCTCGGAGCGGCATTCTCCCTGCGGTGGCAGATTCTGCGGAAGCAGCCGGGCTTCATGCTTACGCACGCGGGGCTGGTACTCCTGATCATCGGCGTCCTGGCGAACGCGGTCTGGCAGCGGGAGAGCTTCATGCGCCTGCAGCAGGGGGAGACGCGACAGTATTCCGAGGATTACCGGGAGGTGGAGCTGGTTCTCATACGCGCCGGCGAGCAGGTCGACGAGGTGACGAGCATACCGCAGAAGCGACTGCTCAAATCCCGCATGATCAACGCGCCTGCCTTGCCCTTCACGGTCAATATTCATCAGCACTATCCCAATACCCTGCTGGTGGCGACGGCGGAGGCAGCGAAGAAAGAGGGCTATGCCAACCGTGTTCCCGTGGAGGTTCGCGCCGCTCCGGAAGCCGTGCTGGCGGAGAGCCAGGCCTGCCTGGGCGTAGATATCGAACTGATCGCCGGCGGTCAGCCAATCGGGCGCTGGCTGATCGGCAGCGGTCCCTGGTGGGATGGTCAGCAGCTTCAGCCCGCCTTCAACGAGAGCTTCGAGTACGAGGGGGAGATGTGGGAGCTTGCTCTTCGCCAGCGGCGGTACTATTCGGACTCCGCGCTGACGCTGAACGAGTTCCGGCATGACCGCTACGCCGGCACGCAGATCTCGCGCAGTTTCAGCAGCGCACTTACGCTCATCGAGCCGGATGGCGCGACGCGTGACGTCTTCATCTCGATGAACAATCCTTTCCGCCATGATGGCCGCGTTTACTACCAATCGGGCTTCCAGGGCGAAGACATCACAGTACTGCAGGTGGTGGAGAATCCCGGCTGGCTGCTGCCGTACATCGCCTGCATCATCCTGACGCTCGGGCTCATGATCGAAGGCATCCGGGCACTGCGGCGGCAACGGGCCCGCCGGGAAGCAGGGCTGACGGCTCCCGGTCACGTGGTCGAGCGTACACCGCTCAGTCTGCCAGCGCGGATTCTGGCGATTGCCATTGTGGCACTCTGCATCGTCGGCGTCCTGGGCAGCTTCCGTCTGCCCGGGGGCGGCGGGAGCTTCGACATCACGGCGATGGGGCAACTGCCCGTCTATCAGGACGGCCGCGTCAAGCCGCTGGACAGTGTGGCGCGCAACAGCCTCCTGCAGCTCTATGGCAAGCAGGGCGTACGTTTCGAAGGGGAGAAGCTCTCGGCGATGGCGTGGTACCTGCGGCTGATGGCGACGCCGGAAGAGGGAGACCGCATCCCTGTCTTCGTCGTGGATCATCCGGATCTGCTGGGACTTCTGGGGCGTTCACCCGGAGAGCAGCGCTACTTCTCGTTCACGGAGCTTGGGCCATTCCGCGCGGAGATCCGCCGCCAGGCCGAGCTGGCGATCCCGGAGGGCAAGGATCAACCGACGACCCTCTTCGGACGGGCGGTGAACACGCTTCAGCAGCGCATCGCGCTCTATCAGCGCCTGCAGTTCTCGATGGAAGCGCCACCCAATGTGGAGATGACTCCTCAGTCGATGCAGGACATCCAGTTCCTAATGCAGGCATCGCTCTTCCAGCCCATTCCGCCGGCGGCCTCACCGGCTAACGAATGGCTGACGCTGATCGAGGGGGCGATATCGCCCGCCAACAGTGACGCAAATCGCCTGGTAGAGGATTACCGGGCCCTGCAGAGCGCCTATGCCGCGGGCGATGTCGAGGCCTTCAACACGCGGACGGCGGAGATGGCGGAGTGGCTGGCGCCGCTGACCCCGTGGAAGAAGGTGCAGGCCGAGTTGGTCTATAACCATGCTCAACCCTTCTACGTGTCGATGCTCCTCTACATCGTCGTCTTTCTGCTGATGCTGGCGGCATGGGCGAAGTGGTGGCATTTCGGGCGCCGGACGGCCTTTGCCATCCTGGCCGTGGCGCTGGTGCTGCATACAGCCGGCCTTGTCTGGCGGGTTGCACTGCATGGGTATGCGCCGGTGACGAATCTGTACAGCTCGGCCATCTTCGTCGGCTGGGTTGCGGTGATCCTTAGCCTCTTCCTGGAGTGGCGGCAGCGCGTCGGCTATGGCAACATCGCGGGTGCGGTGGTGGGCTTCTCGACCCTGATCGTGGCACATCACCTGGCGCGCGGCGGTGAGACGATGGAGATGATGCGGGCGGTGCTCGACTCGAACTTCTGGCTGAGCACGCACGTGACGACAATCACCATGGGCTATGGGGCGATGTTCCTCGCGGGTGCCATCGGCATCGTCGCGGTGGTGCGGGACGTCCTGCCGTGGCGGCAAGACCGGACAACCTGCAGCCGGGTCGCCCCGACGGTCTACGGGATCATCGCTTTCGCGCTCTTCTTCAGCTTCGTGGGTACGGTGCTTGGCGGCGTCTGGGCGGATCAGAGCTGGGGCCGCTTCTGGGGATGGGACCCGAAGGAGAACGGGGCGCTGCTCATCGTCTGCTGGTGCGCGATGGCGATGCATGCGCGGGTCGGTCGCTTCCTTTCGGATGCAGGGCTGATGTTCCTCGCGATCGGGGGCAACATCGTCACGGCGCTCTCCTGGTTCGGCGTGAACCTGCTGGGTGTCGGTCTGCATTCGTATGGCTTCACGTCGGGTGGTGTCTTCTGGCTCGGCTTCTTCTGCGCCACACAGCTGGCAGTGATCGGCCTTGGCTGGTGGTTTCTGCGGGCCCGCGGCGTCCCGGCGGCGGAAGATGCCGTGGCGGCCGACGATCGAAAAGCCCTGACGGCCTCCGGATAGAAGCCGAAAGGCATTGCCGCACCCCCCGTGCCGCGCTACAGTATGCATATTGTCGATAAACATTTTGTACTTTCATGCAACCTGGAGATTCTCCATGAGTGACCATCGCATCGATACCCTCTGCCTGCACGCCGGCCAGCAACCGGACCCGACGACCAACGCGCGGGCGCTGCCGATTTACCAGACCAGCAGCTATGTCTTCAACTCCACGGAGCATGCGGCGAAGCTTTTCAGTCTGGCGGAGTTCGGCAATATCTATACGCGCCTGATGAATCCCACGACGGACGCGTGGGAGAAGCGGGTGGCGGCCCTGGAAGGGGGCACGGGGGGGCTGGGTACATCCAGCGGCATGGCGGCGATCTTCCTGGCCCTGACCAACGTGCTGGGGGCAGGCGACCACATGATCAGCAGCGCCTCCCTCTATGGCGGTACCGACACCCTCTTCCGCTTCACCTTCAAGCAGTTCGGCATCGACGTTACCTTCATCGACGATATGGACGGCGAAAAGGTCAGCTCGGCCATCCGGAAGAACACGAAGGCAGTCTTCCTGGAGTCGATCGGCAATCCGAAGGGTGACGTCCTGGATATCGCCGGCATCACGGCGGCGGCGCACAAGGAGAAGATCGCGGTCTTCTGCGACAATACCTTCTCGCCCGTCATCTGCCGCCCGATCGACCATGGGGTCGACGTGGTGGTTCACTCCTGCACGAAATGGATTGGCGGTCATGGGACCTCGATTGGCGGCTGTATCGTGGACAGCGGCAAGTTCGACTGGAGCACCGGCCGCTATCCCGAGTTCACCACGCCGGACGACAGCTATCACGGCATCGTCTACTGGGATGCTTTGAGCAACGTGCCGGGCATGGGTAATGTGGCCTTCATCATCAAGGCCCGCGTCCAGGGTCTGCGCAACATCGGCATGTGCCCGAGCCCCTTCAACGCCTTCCTCTTCACGCAAGGGCTGGAGACGCTGCACCTGCGCATGCCGCGCCACTGCGAAAATGCGCTGGCGCTGGCCAAATGGCTTCAGGAGCACGAGCTGGTCGACTGGGTCGTTTATACAGGCCTGGCGGATCATCCCTACCACAAGGTGGCAGGAAAGTACCTCAAGGGTGGCTTCGGATCCGTCTTCGGCTTTGGTCCCAAGGGCGGCTACAAGGCAGCGGAATCCTTCATCAACAACGTGAAGCTGTCGAGCCATCTGGCCAATGTCGGCGATGCCAAGACCCTCGTCCTGCATCCCGCCTCGACCAGCCATCAGCAGTTGAGCGAAGAGGCCCAGCGGGCATGTGGATTGTCGCCGGACTTCGTGCGCGTGTCGGTCGGCCTCGAGCATATCGACGATATCAAGGCGGACTTCGACCAAGCGTTGCGGGCAGGTCGCTGAGGAGACGCGGCGATGTGCGGGAGTGCCTTCCTGCCACCCCTGCTCCAGTGGCTGCGCGACCGTGCGTCAGTGGAGCAGGCGGCCAGGCTGGTCGTGCTGATCGCCGGGCCGCCGGGCAGCGGGAAGAGCACTCTGTGTCGTCAGCTCTCGGAGCTGGCGGCTGACGGCCTTGCCGTGCAGTGGCTGCCGATGGATGGTTTTCACCTCCCCAACGCTCTTCTCGATCGGCGACGGATCGTCGTCGACGGCATCGAGATGCCGTTGCGCCGGATAAAGGGGGCTCCGGAGAGCTACGACTTTGCCGCCCTCGCCGAGCATCTGCGACGGCTGCGGTTGGGGGAGCCGATGCGCTGGCCGGCCTACGACCGGGAGGCACACGAGCCGGTGCCGGATGCAATCGCCGTCATCAACCGCGGCGTCTGCCTGGTGGAGGGCAACTATCTGTTATTGGACGAGCCGGGCTGGTGCACGCTGCATCAGGACGCGCACCTGACGCTCTTTGTCGAGGCGCCGGAGGCGCTGGTGCGGGAGGGAACCATCGCCAGACACATCCGCGGGGGACGCACGCCGCAGGATGCGGCCATGCACTATGACTTCTCCGACGCGCGCAATCGGCGACGGATTCTGGAGCGACGGCTGCCGGCGGATCGGGTGCTGCGGCGCGATGCGGATGGCTATCTGCCCGGCTGAGACGTGACGGTCACTTCTTGTTGAACTCGAGCTTGTCGCTCTTCTTCTTGTCGATCACGCTGGGGTCGATATGATAGATACGCGTCTCCATGCGTTCAGCCGTGGCGGCTTCATCGAGGATGACGACGGCATGGGGTTCAACGACATAACGAAGCCCGGCCACCATGCAGACATAGCGGATCGCCTCCCCGGCCGGGATGTTTTCCATGTCGAGAGAGACCAGACCATCGAGCGCCTCCTTTTTGGCTCTGATCACCAGGTTGAAGGGGCGGTCATCATCGAGGTCGACTTCGCGAACGCGATCGCGCAAGGTGCGAAGCACATCGGCCACGCGCGTTTCCTCGAAGACAATCCTGGTGAGGATGATGCGATCGAGCTTCTGCTGCATCTGCTTTCTGGTCGCGCTCTGCGATGAGGCCGAGAAGGGAAGCGCCAGTGCAGCCAGGAGGGCCAGGATGATGAAGGATCGATGGCAGTCATGCATGGGAAGCCTCCAGAAGGTAGGACGTGGACAATGCGAACTGACGAACCCAATGGTCTACCATACTGCTTGCGGCGAGATACTGCAATTAAACGGGTAGAGAGCAGAAATGCCCATCAGCGTCAGCTCTCGAGCGAAGTGCCACATGGTCACGGTTCCGCGTTTTCATCCCGTGTGGCACGATTGTGGCCGACTTCTTCGCTCTCCAGGATCCCTTTGCATGTCGGATATGCCGAGCAACCTCAGAAGGTACGACCGGCATACTTGCCGTTGCGGGCGTTGCGGCGCACCATTGGCTGGCCGCAATCGGGGCAGGCGGGGGCATCTTCCTGCTCGGCTCGCGACTCGAGACGGGCGCGCGTGAGCTTTTCGCGGAAACCACCTTCCTGCCGGAACATCTCGCCCTGGGCGCCAAGCTGATGGTTGAGCATGTTGATCACCCGCGCAATCAGGATCAACAGGCCATTTACCATCCGCAGATCGTCGTCGCAGTCAAGCCATGGCGCGAACTTCTTCTGTTGCGCCAGGATATGGACGCAGGCGTCGTGCGTCACATCCTGCCCATATTCGGGCGAATCAAGCCGGACTGCATAGACGGCACGTGCCTCGGGGCTCTCCTTCCGCCAGGGCACCACGTTCCTCTGCAGTAGCCAGTTGAGGTAGTCACCAGAAAGCTCCATCAAACTAGACCGGGCGACATCCGTCAGGGTCATCTCAGTCTCCCGCGAGGTCGTACGACGCGCTGAGCCTTCGGCGATATTCGCACATCCCGATCGCGCCGCCTGCGTCATCTGGTCATACTGCCGACCGCACGGGTCGTTTCGCCGGTCAAGAAATTGCCGGCAGAACCGCTGCGTGCCCAGCTGCACGATATTCGCCAGGATCCACGAATCCAGCCAATAACAGCCGCCAGTACCGCCAAACATCAGGCAGCCCTCCACGCGTCTCTTTCTCGACGGATTCGACAGATTCGATTTGATCGATTCATTCGATTCATTCGACCTCCACCCTCACTTCCCGACATCGCCCGATCCTTTGGTGACGTTTGTTGAATAATAGCTCCTCAAGACGCGACATGGAAGCGGAGGGAAGTATTTCATGCAGCTGCTGACACGTGGTTGCCGAAAAAGCGTGAGGAGCTGCCGCCTGCCTCATGTAGCCCCACTGTAGACACAAGGGGCATTCAGTCGACAGATTCGACAGATTCGAATTGATCGATCCATTCGATTGATTCGATTCCGTCGACCGCCACGAGGCTTCCTCTCAATCATGAGGATACCTGGTCTCCTCCAGTGGCATGTGCGTCAGTATGCCCGGCCGGACGTGCGGGGCAGGGGCACCTTCCATTCCGGATGTTGCCGATTGAACGATTTCGGGAAGGCCCCCGTCGTGTCCCAATGGACATCGCCAGCTACCGTGAAAATGTTGATGCCCGTTTTGTTGTGGTTGTCCCATGAAGCATCCTAGAGGATTGGCCAATCTCCTTCGACCGGCGCCTCCGCCGGCCATGAGATGTAGGTATAATCGGAGATGGCATCTATACCTTTTACGGGTTTCTTCACGTAACCAACTCCCGCGCAGGAGCAGAAGTTAGCGGGTGACTGGACAGAAGTAGACAAAGCTTTTTCCTGAGAAGCGGGAAAGAATCCATGATCAGCTTCATAGTTTACGATGAAAAGATGAAGCTGCCACAAGGTATGCCTGCAGATGGTTTCTCTCTTGTTGGCATTGAACTCATCGATATACCTGCTGGTCGCTTTGATGCCATAGTAGACAATAGTACCAAGGATCAGGAAGCACAAAACCAGGCCGATACCTATATAAACCGTCTTTCTTCCCTTCATTTCCTGGTCTTCCTGGTGAGCTTTGCTTGCTTGAACCTGGCATCATAGGCACACGATCGGCGCCACCGCATCGGCACTGCCCAGAAGGTCCTCCGCGCCGAGAACGGTGCGCTGCTCGACCTGGGCAGTTGGCACTCCGCTGCGCTCCATTCCAGCACCAGGCTGCAGGCTGTCTCCGCCATGGATGCGGGGTCGGCTGAGCAGATTGGGAGGATAGGGCTCAGTGCGCATGACGTATGATAGCTCTGCATCGCATCGTATACGAGTGGAATATGATCCTGCGGTTGGAGGCGATCTGGTGGCTTCACCTCAGGACCATATGCTTAGTTGACAGCATTCCGGACAAGGTTCTTGTGGGTAGTAGTATGACGAACATGAAGATGGGGGGCGGTGTGGAGGCAGGAATACGGGGACGGGCATGAACCACGGAGGCACGGAGACACAGAGATGGGGCGGCGTGGAGGCCGGCAGCTTATGAAGAGCAGCTCAGAGGATTATTCTGGCATCATGAGGTTCACCACGAAGAGCTCGAAGGGAGACGAAGGAGCTCAAGCGATTAACCACAAAGAACGCAGCGAGCGCGAAGGGATCTGCACGGGGAGTCGGGGAGGGCGGAGATGTGTATCCTGACAGGCAGACAGGAATGTCTGCACCACTTTCTATTCGGCAGGCAGACAGGAATGTCTGCACCACCATGGAAGGCAGCAGGAATGACTCTGCCACGCGTGAGAAGACTATTTTCCCTGCCGGCTTGACTTTTGAGTTATCAGTGCTATGGTTAGAGTTATCCGTGGAATAGTATTGACAGGCTCTTGGGAGGGTGTGGGGATGAGGGGACGTAGCGGGAAGATGTGGCGTTTTGCGGGGGAGTATGTGAAGGATTTCTGGGTGGAGAAAGCGGCACTTCGGGCGAGTTACTCGGAGTCGTTCGGGAAGGGGCGAGCGACGGAGCTGCTGAAGGATGGTCGGGGTACGGAGTACCGATGTGCCGGGACCGAGGAATCAACCGAGGTTTTGGCCGAGCAGTTGGAGGACGGCACCGAGGATTTGACCGAGGTTTTGACCGAGGAGTCGGTGGACGGAGGGTCCGGGCTTCTGGTGTGTGCGGGCTGGGCGGGGGTGTGCGGGCTGGGCGGGGGTGAGCGGGTCGGACGAGTCGGACGAGTCGGACGGGTCGGACGCAAGTGGGTGGTACCGACGTACCGAGGAATTGACCGAGGTTTTGGCCGAGCCATCGAGGACAGCACCGAGGTTTTGGGATGGGGCGAGGCGCAGGAGGGCACCAAGGCGAGTGGCGTGAGCGGGAAAGGGACCGAGGTTTCGACCGAGGTTTTGGGATGGAGCGAGGCGCAGGAGGCCACGCAGGCGAGTGGCGTGAGCGGGAAAGGGACCGAGGTTTCGACCGAGGTTTTGGGATGGAGCCAGGCGCAGGAGGGCACGCAGGCCAGTGGCGTGGCCAGGACATGGACCGAGGAATTGACCGAGGTTTTGGTGGAAAGTGGCAACGTTGAGGCCAATTGCGGTTCGGAGAACCCCTCCTACATTGTCGGGTCTGTCGAGGCTGAAGTCTGTGGTCAATGTGCTCACGTGGGGGGACAGCAATGGCCGTTGGGACAACGGCGGGAACGGGACCGATGGGGTGGCGAGGGGTGATGAGAGGAGCCAGGCGTCGGGGAGTGGCAACGTCCAACGCCGGTGCCACTCAGGCGAGTGGCGTGCCCAGGATCAGGTCGCCGCTCAGAGAGCGGCTCAAGTCGCGGTTCGGAGAACCCCTCCTACATTTTAGATGGCAGTGCCGTGGGGACAACGGCGCAAGGAGATATGACGGTATGGACTTATGAAGAAGAATGTCTGGGCAACGGCCGGGGGGGAATTCCAGGTTGGCGGAGAGGGGTGGGTAACGCGGGTGGAAGTGTGGTGGCGGCATGGGAAATGGCGGGGATGTCTGCTATAGTCGTCTGCAACAATAACGTGGAGATGGAGGGGAAGATGTCGAATTGGCTGGTTCCGATGGGTCGACAGTTCGAGTGGCTGGCGGGGGCGCTGGCGGTAATGGAGGGTGTTCCAGCGACGGCGATGTGGCCGGCGGTGCTGGATACGCGGACGGAGCGCTATCCGGAGGGTGATCATGCGCCGCAACGGGTCTATCGGCTGATCGGGGCGCCCAGGGGGAGTACGCTTTACTGGGATCAACCGCTGGTGGTGGCGGCGCACTGGTACAGCCTGTATTCGGGAGAGGCTGGGCCGGCGGCGGCGGCGGAGCGGTATACGCGGGAGTTTCTGGACCGCTGCGTTGATGAGAAGGGGCTCTTCCAGTGGGGCAACCACATCTATTACGACGTCTTCGGGGCGCGGGCGGTGGGATTCCATGGGGGCGTGCACGAGCTGCGCCCGATCACGCCGGCGTGGGAGCTTTTCTGGCGTCTGGAGCCGGAAGTGACGGCGCGGTACATCCGGGTGATGGGGGATCGCCATGTCTACGACCGGGCAAGCGGGGGGTTCAATCGTCACGACGACCAGTTGAAGAGTCATGCCTTTCTGGAGGCGGGGGGGATTCTGGCGGAGTCGCTGGCCTGGCTGCATGGCAAGACGGGCGAGGGGGACGCTCTGGAGCTGGCACGGCGCATCGCGGGCTACAGTTATGGGCACAGGGGCGAGTCGACGGGGCTGGTGCGGAACGAGCCGGATCATGGACGCTGGGACTCGAAGGTCTGTACGACGGAGATCGGGGTGTGGGCGCAGTCGCTCCTGCGGGCGGCAACGTGGAGCGGGGAGGATGCGTTCGCACGGATGGCGGAGGAGGCGGTTCGCGCGTACCTGGTGCATGGCTATGATGAGAAGAGCGGACGCTACGCAGGGCAGGTGGGGGTGGAGGATGGCAGGCATGTGGTTCCGGAGACGTCGGGATATTGGCCGGGACGCCACGCGGATCCGTGGACGACTGAGCAGTGGCCGACGCACGACTACCCGATGGCGGTGGCCGAGGCGTGCATCAGCCTGCATGAGCGTACCGGGGAGGCGCTCTTCGAAGAGGCGATCGGACGCTGGGCACGCATCGCCGTCGAGAGTTCTCCCGCGCGCACGGGCAGGTGGGCTTATGCCGAGAGTTATGGGCGGTGCATTCATTTCCTGACGCGCGCCAGCCGGCACCTGGGAGATCCGGGACTGCGGGTGGCGGCGGAGGCGATGGCGGAGGAGGCGGTGGCATCGCTGCTGGATAACGGCCACTTTCAGGGTTACGCGGGGAGTCACGTCTACGAGAGCGTGGATGGCGTGGGCTACCTCTTTCTGGCGCTTCTGGGGCTGGAGACCGGGGAAGAGGGGGAGCTGTTCGGCTTCGGCTTCTAAGGCTACGGGCCGTCCTTGCGGCGGGCGCGAAAGAAGGCCTGGAGGATGGCAAGGCATTCTTCCTGGAGGACGCCGGTGATGACATTGACGCGGTGGAGCATCTGGGGGAAGCCGGTGATGTCGAGGGCACTGCCGGCGGCGCCGGTGCGGGGGTCGCTGACGCCGAAGACGAGGGTGCCGAGCTTGGTGTTGACCATGGCGCCGGCACACATGGCGCATGGCTCCTTGGTCACGTAGAGGGTGGCCTGCTGGAGGCGCCAGTCGCCCAGGGCGGCGGAGGCCTGCGTGATGGCGAGGATCTCGGCGTGGGCGGTGGCGTCCTTGAGCATCTCGACTTGGTTATGGGCTCGCGCGACGATCTGGCCTTCGAGGACGACAATGGCGCCGACCGGCACCTCGCCCTGTTCGTAGGCCTTCTCGGCTTCGCGCAGGGCGAGGCGCATGTAGGTCTCGTGAGTGCGTTCGAGGAGGTTCACAGTCCCTCCCGCACCAGGCGCACCAGCTCATCGCGCTTTGCTTGCATGGTCTCGCGGGTATCGGCTTCGACGAGGAGGCGGAGGTAGGGTTCGGTGTTGGAGGGGCGGGCATTGAACCACCAGTGATCGAAATCGACGCGGATGCCGTCGAGATCGCTGAGTTCGCCATCGCGGTACTGCTCGCGGAGGGCGGCGAGGGTGGGCTCGATGCGGCTTCGATCGGGCAGCTCGACGTTGATTTCGCCGCTGCTGACCCAGCCCTGCAGGGGGGCAAAGAGGGCGCTCATGGGGAGTTGCTCGCGAGCGAGCAGGTTCGCCATCTTGATCAGGACAAGGGCGGTCGATTCGGAGGTGGAGAGTTCGCGGAAGTAGTAGTGGCCGGCAAGTTCGCCGCCAAAGGGGGCATTCAGCTCGCGCATCTTCCGCTTCATGTAGGCATGCCCGACACGCCACTCGACCGGCTTGCCGCCGCGGGCCCGGATAAACTCGCGGACCGCCCGACCGGTACGAACATCGTGAACAATGGCGGCGCCGGGCTCATCCAGGAGGTAGTCGGCCGCAATCAGGGCGGTGACCAGATCGATGCGGACCAGGCTACCGGTCTCGTCGACAAAGCCAACCCGGTCGGCATCACCGTCGAACGCTACGCCGAAGAGGGCGCCGCGCTCGCGAACAGCGGCCTGGAGATCGCGCATGGTATCGGGGCGCAGGGGATTGGCGAGGTGATTGGGGAAGGAGCCGTCAAGCTCGCCAAAGAGGACGGTGGCGTCGAAGGCATCGAGGAGTCCGTCCATCTCGACGGATCCCATGGCGTTGCCAAAGTCGAGGACGATGCGGGGGTGGCCGGAGAAGGTGATCCGGCGCCGCATGAGGTCACGATAGGCGGGCTTGATGTCGTGCGTTTGGAGGGAGCCTCGCGGCCGACCGATGGCGTAGTTGGCCTCGCGGATGCGGCGCTGGAGTTCCCTCAGGCCACTGTCGAAGCCCATGGGGATGGCATCGGCGCGGGTGATCTTCATGCCGTTGTCGGGCGCGGGGTTGTGCGAGGCGGTGACCATGACCGCACCGTCGGCGGCGAGGCTGACATTGGCGTGATAGAGCATGGGCGTGGAGACAATGCCGAGATCGATGGCGGTGGCTCCCTGGCGGCGGATACCCTCGATGAGGCTTTCGCTGAGGGGAGTACCGTGGGGGCGCATGTCGCGGCCGACGACGATGCGATCTGCCTGGAGTTCATCCACGAGGGCGCGGCCGACGGCGAAGGCCAGCTCTTCGGTCAGTTCGCTGCCGTAGGTTCCCCGGATGTCGTAGGCTTTGAAGGCAGCTGCTGCCGCGTCCGATGGATCTGACGAAATAGTCGCCACGCATCCTCTCCTGTATAGAAGCGGGACGCGCCGCGCTTCAGGTTCCGTTTACTGATGGCGATGAGGTCGAATGGAGGGTCCGGCTCCGTTTGACCCTGGATAATATAGGCGGCGATGTCGTCAGCCGACAAGGTGGGGCGACCATAGCGTTTGACGGGGGTGAAGCGGATGGGGCCCTTGCCATGGAAGCCGCGGTAGATGATCTCGGTGCAGACCAGGCGGTCGGTGCGCGTGAAGTCCATCTCGAAGTCGTAGGGCTTGCCGAGATGGCCGAAGGCGTCGTCGAGTGCGGCGAGGCGTTGCTCGTGGCTGAGGCGGGGGCGTATGGCGACGGCATGATCGACGCCGAGGGAGACGCTCATGGGGTTGAGCACCACGCCCGCAGCCAGGGCTTCGAGAATGCTGACCGGCTCGTCGTTGATGGGCTGGCTCAGGGCGTTCCGACCAAGCCGCACGTGGGGCAGGTCGAGGGCGCCGCAGGCGGCCAGCTGATCGGTGCCGCCGTGGTATAGAGCGCAATGGGTCCACCATCCAGGAAGGACGACGGTGCTCGACTTGCGTTCGGGGCGCACGATGAAGAAGTCGCCGGGCTGCATGAGGTCGCGGAAGGCTTGCTGATGCTCGACGGGGATGCGCGGCCGGTCGCCGACCCAGATGTTGCCAAAGGTGTCCATGAGGAGGGTGGTCATCTGGTAGGCGACCTCGGCAAAGGGGCGGCTGGCCCGCCGGCGCCAGTCATCCCAGCCGCGTTGGACCCGCTCGCGCAGGCGATCGAGGTCATGCTGCTTCAGGACGGGGTACTGCCGGTCGATCCGGGAGAAGAGCCCTTCCCAGGCGGGGTCGAGGGCGGCGGAGAGCGCGTGCAGGTCGTCGCGCTTCATCTCGTAGAGGGCGACGGCGTCGCGGAGGCGGGAGAGGTTGTGGAGGCTGGTCAGGGATTGGTAGATCTGCTCGAAGAGGTCGACCTCGAGGTCGTAGACGGGATCGGGTTCATTGAGCTTGCGTCGGATGATGGGGATATCCCGATAGGTGTTGACCAGCATGCGGGAGGTACAGTAGACAGAGACGGCGGCGCCAAAGGCGAGGAGGAATCCGCGGGCGCGAAGGTGCGGCTCTTCGCGGGTATCGAAGGCGACGTGGCGGTCGATGATCTCGAAGAGGGCGATGCGGTAGTTGCGATAGCCGCGGTAGAGACGGCGGATGGTGTCGTCTTCATCGGGCAGAAGATAGCCGCGCTGGCGGCCGCCGATCTGCTGCTGCGCTTCGACCATGGCGAGGCGAAGGGCGTCGACCCCCTCGACGATTGCCTGCAGCGCGGCCAGGTCGCGGGAGATGTCGAGGGAGAGATCCTGCTCTTCGGGCTGGCGTTTCATCATGGTCGAATCCTCCTTTCTCCAAAGATACCCGCGCCGTGCGGATGGCGCAACTCGGGGACCGATCAACCGGCTGGCCGGGGAGGCTGGACATCCGGCGCCGACGGCGCATGTTACGGAAAGCGACCTTACATCAGCTACGTCAGGGAGGCGAAAATGGCACGGCCCAATATTCTGCTCTTGTTCACGGATCAGCAGCGTCACGACACGATCCACGCGCTGGGTAACCCAGTCATCCGCACGCCGAATCTGGATCGGCTGGCGACGGAGGGAGTGGCCTTCACCAACGCCTTCACGCCGTCGCCGGTCTGTGTGGCGGCGCGCTGCTCGATGATTCATGGGCAGTACCCGCTGCATACCGGGTGCAAGGAGAACACGCCGATGCCACAGGATCGGGAATCCTTCATGGATGGCCTTGTGCGGGCGGGCTACCGGACGCACGGCATCGGCAAGTGTCACTTTTCGCCGGATCTGCATGCGCTGCGCGGCTTCCAGTCGCGGGAGAGTTCGGAGGAGATGGTGTCGGATCCGAGCCGAGACGACTACATGACCTTTCTGCGGGCGAACGGCTTTGCCCACATCTGCGATCCGCACGGCATCCGGGGCGAGATGTATTATGTGCCACAGCCGGCCCAGATGCCGCAACATCTGCATCCGACGCACTGGGTAGGAGATCGCTCGACGGCCTTTCTGCGCGAGCAGGCATCGAGCGGGGAGCCGTGGTTCCTCTTCAGCAGCTTCATTCACCCGCACCCGCCCTTTGCGCCGCCGAACCCCTGGCACAAGCTGTACCGGGCGCCGCTCATGCCGCTGCCCAACGTGCCCGCCGACCATGAGTCGCTGCTTACCTACATCAACAGGCGGCAGAACCGCTACAAGTACCGCGATCAGGGCATCGACCAGAATCTGCTGCGCAACCAGAAGGCCTACTACTACGCGAGTATCTCCTTTGTGGACTACCAGATCGGGCGGATCCTGAAGGTGCTCGAAGAGAGTGGGCAGCTGGAGAACACGCTGATCGTCCACAGCAGCGACCACGGTGAGCATCTGGGGGACTACCATTGCTTCGGCAAGCGGAGCATGCATGATTCGGCGGCGCGGATTCCGCTGCTTGCCCGCCTTCCCGGCACCTTCGATGGCGGCCGCCGGTGCGACCGGCCGGTCAGCCTTGTGGATCTCGCCCCCACCTTCCTGGAGGTGGCCGAGGCGACAATCTCGTCGCATCCGCTCGATGGCGCCAGCCTGATCGACCTCTGCAACAGCTCGGTGGAGCGTGAGATGGTCTTCGGCCAGCATGATGTCGCGGGGGCCGCTCAATACATGGCCGTGACCCGCGACTGGAAGTACATCTACAGCGCTCCCGATAATCGCGAGTTCCTCTTCGACAAGCAGCAGGATCCGCTGGAGACGCGGAACCGGGCGGGGCTGGCCTTCCTGCGGGAGGTGCGCGACGGGATGCGAAAACGCCTCATCGCGCATCTGAAGGAGGGCGGCGAAAGCGAGGCGCTCGACGGCGACGAGTGGCGGATCTATCCGCGCCTGGAGGTCAGCGAAGATCCAGATACGGGACTCCTGATCCAGGATCACGCCTGGGCGGATACGCGCCTTCCCGGCTACACGGACTGAGCGGTCACAGGATCTCTCGCACCAGTTCCGGCGGCCGTCCGATGCGGGCCTTACCGTCCTTGACGACGATGGGGCGCTCGATGAGGATCGGGTGGTCGACCATCACCTGCAGCCATTCCTCGCGCGACAGGTTGCGCTCGGCGAGGCCGAGGTCGGCGTATTCCTTTTCCTTGGTGCGGATCAGCTCCTGAGGCTGCATGCCGAGCATCGTCAGGAGCTTGTCGAGGGTCTGGGTATCGGGTGGGCTCTTCAGGTACTCGACGACGTTTGGCTGAATGCCTTCAGCTTGCAGCAGAGCGAGGGTCTGACGGCTCTTGCCGCAGCGAGGATTGTGGAAAATGGTGGTATCGCTCATGGTTGATCCGTCGTTCAGGTTGGCGTGTCGCCTTGGCGGGAATCAGCAGGAATGGCAAAGAGGCCGAGGCAGACCTCGTCGAATTGCAGCATGCCGAGGGTGGTGAAGCCTGAAGTCCATCGCGTATGGAGATTGGCGGCGAGAGCTTCGATGGGCTCCGCCTCCAGAGGCGCCAGGACGTAACGCATGGAGGGCGCTCCGATGACCTCTTCGCATGGGAAGCAGGCATTGGAGGAGGTCTGGCAGACGCCGGTAATGCGGTAATGACCATTGGCGCGATGGCAGGCCAGCGTGAGGTTGCGGGCCACCTGCTCGTGGTCAATGGCCACTTCCGTCAGCGGATAGACGATAAGGCGAGGCTGATTCATGAATAGTAGATCGACTCGGAAGGGGCGATGAAGAGCCCTTGCCTGGAATCCGCCGCAAAGTCGTCTTCGGTGACATAGCGGCGTGGTGAGATTTCGAGAGCGCAGGCGAGTTCGCCCTGCCGATCGCGTGGTACATCGATGCCACGGGCGGTCAGCCAGCGGGCGAAACGTTCCTGCATGAGGCGGCGTGAGGAGACGATACTGTCCACCCCGGTGGCGTTCTTGACTGGGGCAAATTCATCCTCGCGCAAGGCTTCGACGACGATCGGCTTCTCGGCCAGGGGGAGCGCATCGAAGACAAAGGTCTCGAGCTTGACGCCGTTTGCTTCGGAGGGCTGCACCAGCTTGCCGTCGGCATCGAGGTACGGGATCTTCTTGTCGGCGCGGTGGAAGGGAAGCTGGAAGGAGCCACCCTGGTTGAGCCGCTCGACGAAGGAGCGGCGAAGCACGTGGATGGCGGGGCTGCCGGCGAGGTAGCGGAGGCGACCATTCTCGTCGGTGGCTTCGGCGAGGCGATCGGGGAGATCGCTGTACTCGACGATGAGGAGTCTTCCTTCGCTGCGGCAGAAGGCGCCGATCTTCTCATGGGGGCCACTCTTCGGCAAGGAGCGGCTGCTCATCTCGGAGCCGGTGAGGTGATGGAGGCCGAGGAAGCGCGGATTGACCACGGAGACGAGCGGGTTGTCGACCTGAAAGTAGGAGACATGCTCGATGCCGCGCCGCTTCATGTCGTCGAGGGCGCCGGACCGGGAGAGCGCCTTGAGGCTGCCGCCGTGACCATCGGGAGCAATGGCGAGGTGGCACTTGTCAGCCAGAAGGAGTTTACCGTCATAACTGAAGGCGGGCATGACGCCCTGCGGGAAGAAGGTGACATCCTCGGGAGCGAGGCCGAAGTACTGGTTCTCGGCGAAGTAGTCGCGGGTGGGAGTGTCGTTCATGGGGCTGGTCATGATGTACCAGGGGATTGTCTTCCCGGCGCGTTCTCCCCAGCGCAAGAGGCTCTCGGCGAACCACTGGAAGAGGCTCTTGCGAGTGATGGGGCCGACCGGGAAGGTTCCCTTGGGGCCATCGAAGCCGAGTCGCGTGCCCTGGCCGCCAGCCACGGTGAAGGCGGCTACCTTGCCGTCCCGCAGGAGTTGCCAGCCGCACGCATCGGCGTCCGCGTAGAGCTTGCGCTGGGCATCATCCTCGGGTTCAACGGGGTAGAAAGGGGCGGGCTCCAGATCGTCGGGGAGGTGAAAGTCGGGCTTCTTGTGGACATAGGTAGCGAGCCATTCGGGGAGGGCGCGCCAGTCGATCTCCCGCAGTTGCGCAAAGAGTTCAGCCGCTTCTTCACTCGTGCAGGAGTCGGTATAGCGAAGTACATGCTCCTGGCCATGCTGCTGCACGGTGCGCTTCAGGTCATCTTGCGTCATGGGCATCGGGTCCTTTCTTCGATTACTGATGGATCGGCGATCTTCATGGCGTAATATATCGCGTTCTCGAGACATGGGGAGACAAAAAAGGCAAGGGAGCGAAGGCGAACCCCACTCCCCTGCCTGTGAATGGCCGGCGCAGTCGTCAGGCCCAGCGGCCAGACCGACGTGCTTCGGGCTTGGGCAGTCCTTCGAGGCTCTTGGCGGCTTCGATCAGGACTTCATCTGGAAGCGTTGCATCGGTGAGGCGTCCCGACAGATAGTTGTCGTAGGCAAGCATGTCCATCATGCCGTGGCCGGAGAGGCAGAAGAGGATGCTCTTCTCCTTGCCTTCTTCCCTGGCCTGAATGGCGGAATCGACGACAGCCGCGAGGGCGTGACTGGTCTCTGGCGCGCAGATGAAGCCTTCGGTCTGCGCCCAGAGCATGGCGGCCTTGTAGCAGGAGATCTGGTCGTACGACTTGGGCTCGAGCAGCCCTTCGATGATCGCCTGAGAAACGAGGGGCGCGACACCATGATAGCGCAAGCCACCGGCATGGATGGGCGGGGGCATGAAGTTGTGGCCGAGACTGTGCATGGCCAGCAGTGGGGTCATGCCGGCAGTGTCGCCGTAATCGTAGACGTAGGGCGCCCGCGTCAGCGTCGGACAGGCAGATGGCTCGACCGGGAAGATGTCGATGTCGGCGCCATTGATCTTGTCCTGGACGAAGGGGAAGGCGATCCCGGCGAAGTTGCTGCCGCCACCACAGCAGCCGATGACCACGTCGGGCTTCTTGATGCCGATGGAAGCGAGCTGCTTCTTGGCTTCAAGGCCGATGATGGTCTGGTGCAGGAGGACATGGTTGAGGACGCTTCCGAGGGCATAGCGGGTGCTGCCGGTGGGATCGGTGACAGCGGCTTCGACAGCTTCGCTGATGGCGATGCCAAGGCTGCCCGGGGTATTGGGCGTCTTCTCGAGGATGGCCCTGCCGGCGGCGGTCTCCATGCTGGGACTGGCAATGCATTTACCGTCCCAGATCTGCATCATGATCTTGCGGAATGGCTTCTGATCATAGCTGATGCGGACCATGAAGACCTTGCATTCGAGCCCGATGAGCTTGCAGGCAAAGCTGAGGGCGCTGCCCCACTGACCGGCGCCGGTCTCGGTGGTCAGGCTCTTGATGCCGAACTGCTTGTTGTACCAGGCCTGCGGCACGGCGGTATTGGGCTTATGGCTGCCGGGAGGGCTGACGCTTTCGTCCTTGAAGTAGATCTTGGCGGGCGTGTTGAGGGCCTTTTCGAGCCAGACAGCGCGGCGCAAGGGCGATGGGCGCCAGCGATAGAGGATATCGATGATCTCGTCCGGAATGTCAATCCAGCGCTGGGTACTGACCTCCTGCTCGATCAGGTTCATCGGGAAAACCGGCGCGAGATGTTCCGGCCCGACGGGTGACCCATCGGGAAGCAGCGGCGGCTGCATGGGTGTCGGCAGGTCGGCAGCCAGGTTGTACCATTGGCGCGGAATGTCGCTGTCGGCCAGATTAATCTTGATCGTATCCATACGTCTCCCCTCCTCGTGTGTCGTGTTCCCACTCGGGGCTCAAGGCGCATGGCGCATGGAACGCCGTCCCGGCAGCCCCCCCAGGTTTTATCGCTGCTGGCTGAACTTCACCGTCAATTGCTTTTGCGGGTCCTGCACCTTCAGACCCGGCAGTGCGAGCAACCGCATGGCGGCGGACTGTTCACCAGCCTTCATCATCCCCATAAGCGTTTCCGCGTTGAGACTGCCAACGAAGCGTCCCAAATCGACATAGAGCATCGTCAGCGTGTTCGGGTGCTTCTGCAAGCGGTGCTCGGCATTCGTTTCAACGATCCAGCCGTTGACCTGCAAATAGCTGGCGATGGTCACGCCGTCGACAATCGGCTGCACGACGGAGACCATCTTGGCAACCATGTCGGTCATCTGCTGCTGCATGTTTGCCTGCATATCAGGGGGCATCATGTCAGGGGGCATCATGTCAGGCGGCATGTCTTCGGGCGGCATCATCTCCGGCGGCATATCCGGGGGCGCGTCGGGGTTCTGGGTGGCAGGCGTGCCGGTGTTCAGGGGTACGACGGTGAGAACAGCGGGTTCGCCCTTGCTGAATTCGAAGCGCAAGCCGGGCTTTGGGGCGGCATCGGCTGTCTGTGGTTCCTTGTTGGCCATGCCGCCCATCATGCCGCCCATCAGACCGCCCATCATGCCGCCGCCGGGGGAACTGCCGTTGCCACCCGCGGCCAACTGCTTTTCAGCGATCACGGAAGAAAGTGTCTGACCAGCCTCTTCGAGCTTGAGGAGGGTCACATCGGGAAAACTGAACTCTGCCAGGAAGCCGCGCCGACCATTCTCGTCGATCTCTTTGGATTTGACGAGCCGAACGCCGGGCCCCATGCTTGCCGCGACCTGTTCGAGTTGCTGCTTGTTGTACATGCGGGTGGCGCGCACCTTGGCGAGCATCATGTCGATATCCTCCTGCTTCATCAGGAAGCTCTCGGCGGCAGGGTTTCCCTGTGCCTGCATCTCTTCGGAGACTTTCTGCAGTCGCGCCTGGAAGGTCTTGACGTTGCTCTGCAGCTTGTTATCGTCAACGAGAAAGCGGAGGTGAATGGCGCCGCTGCCATCGGCATTGAGCTTCATGAGTGAGGTAAATTCAATACAACCGGAGGTCGCCAGAGTAAGGCCGGCGAGGAGCGGCAGGAGGAGGAGAGAGGCCCAATGTTTCATGAACAGGAGTCCCGGGGGAAGTTTCGTTTTCGGTTGCGCCTCGAATTCTGACACCTCACATCATATTGGAGCTGGGCTCTCTTGTCAAGAAACGATGTCTATAAAAACGACTTGACCGAGGGCTTTCGCCGGTCAATTGTACGGTTCTGTTTTCCGAACCCGAACCTTCATCCCTCAGTGACAGGTGTTCCACCGTGAACAGCGGCCAAACCATCGCCCTGCTGTGCGCCCAGTGCGGCGCGAGCGTGAGACGTTCTCTTGATGAGTGGACAGAGGGTTTTGCCTGCCCCGCCTGTGGCCAGAAGATTCAGCGGCCGGGACAAGCGGGAGGTGGCGGCAATCAGCTCCCCCAGCCGATTGCGAAACCTCCGACGCTGAAGGTTCTCAAGCCGGGACATTCGCAACAGGGCGAGACGATTGCCGAAGAGCATCTGGTACCGCATCTCGAGGCGGAGATCGATACGCTCCTGCACCGCATCGCCGAGTTGGAGGCGCATACCAGCGACAGCGCGCGATCTTCGCAATTGCACGCTGAACTGGAGATGAAGCGAGCGGAGAACAGCGAGCTGCGTGAAGCCATCAAGGAGATGGCCATGGAGCAGGCCCACAACCAGCATGATCTGGAGCTGGCTATCGTCAACAGCCGTCAATACTACAACCAGTTGCAGGAACTGACGGCCCGAGTGCAGGATTTGGAGAAGGAGCGGGATGCAGCCAGCCGTGAGCGCGATACCATCGGCCGTGAGCGCGACACGCAGACCCGCCGGGCAGACCAGTTGCAGAGTGAGCTGGATCAGGCGCACAAGGCCCTCGAAGAGGCCCGACAACGCGAGGGTGACGCACGCGTGCAGGCGGTCCGGCTCAAGAAGGAAGCTGAAACCGGTGCTGGCGAGCGGGAAAACCTGCGCAAGCAGGTGAGCGCACTGACCGAGGAGCGCGAGACGCTTAACCATAAACTTGCGGTCAGCCGTCAGGAGCAGGCCGTCGCGGCACAGGCGCGCGAAGAACGTGAGGCCGAGGCCAATCAGGCGAAGATCGATCTCCGTCTGACGCGGGAGAAGCTTTCGGAAGTGATGAAGGAGAAGGTGGAGAATGGCCGTCGGGTGAAAGAGCAGGATAAGGCCCTTGCCGTCGCCGCCGAGCGGGAACAGAAGCTCACCGAGAAGATCCGGGAACTGGCGGTGAAGGCAGCGGAGCATGAGGCGAAGAACAAGGCGATCCTGCCGAAGTACGGGGCTCTGCTGGAAGCGCAGAAGCAATGGTCTGCCGAGAAGGCGAAGCTGGAGCACCAAGTGGCCGCCGCCGACAAGCAGCACGAGGAACTGGCCAGGGAGCATCGCGAGTTGCAGCTCAAGTTGGAGCAGTCGACCGTCAGGGAAACGGAGAGCCTCGCGGAAATGGAGCGTGTGCGCAAGGTGGCCGCCGAGGCAGTCGAAGCCGCCGATGCCGGCATCCGGGAGCGGGACGAGTTGGCAGGGAAGCTGGCAACGGCGGAGCAGGCCGCAACCGATGCCGCCGCCCGTTGCAGTGCCGCTGAGACGGCTCGCGGTGAAGCCGTCCGTGCCGGCGAACAAAAGGTCGTGGAGCTTCAGGAGCAACTCACCGCGCTCGAGGCCAGGCTGGCGGAAGCACAGGAGAGCGAGAACCAGCTGAAGCAGGAGGTGGAGCGAGTTCAGGCGGTCCAGCAGGCTGCCGAGGAATCCTCTGCCCAAGGTGATGCCGCGTCCGTCGACTCACGCAAGCAGATGGCTACCGTTATCGCGGAACGCAATGTCTTGCGTGAGAAGCTTCAGCAGACTGCGGTGAGGATGAAGGAGCTGGCCACCCAGAAGGCGATCGCCGAGAAGAAGCTGGAGCATGCCGTCAGCCGCGAGAGCGAGAGCCAGACGAGCGCCGGAACCGATCGGGAAGAGCTGGAAGCCTTGCAGCGGTTGGCTGATGAGCATCGTCTGCGCGCCGAAAAGGCCGTGGCGGAGGCGGAATCGCTGCGCCAGGAAGCCGAAGAGGCGAAGCTGCGGACGAGCGCGGCACGCGACGAGGTGGAGCTTGCCAGACAAGCCGCCGAGCGCGCGGAGCATGACGCCGAGACCGCACGGAAGCAGGCCCAGGACATCGAGGCGAAGCTGAAGAACATCCAGGATGTCGATGCCGCCGATGACCCGCAGAAGGCGCTCAAGAAGCAGCTCGCCCAACTGACCATCGAGAACAAGTATCTGCGCCAGCAGGCGGATACCGCCGACGAAGCTACCGAGCTGAAGAAGCGGGTTGTCGGCCTCGAGGCGCAGTTGAAGGCGAGGAGCGAGGCAGCCGCCAGGGAGATTCACAAGCTCAACGCGGTTGGCAAGTTGCTGCGCGAGAAGCTGGCCACTCAGCCGCCGCCTGTCGGCAATGAGGAAGTCGAAGTCCTGAAAATCGAGAACCAGATCCTGCGCGAGAAGATCGACAAGCTGGCCGCGGCGGTGAAGGAACAGGGCGCGGCACCCGGCAAGCGGGTGAAGAAGATAACGCCCGGCCCGCGACCTCCCAGCGCCTAACCCCAAGCCAGTCGCCATGGACAAACTGACCCCGGAAGAAGAAGCGGATCGGCTCCTGGCCTGGCACGAGGGGGCGGCTCAGATCATGCCTGCCTGCGTAAAGGTGATCAACGAGCAGTTTCAGGTGCTTCAGGCACGTACGCAGTTTCTCCTCACGCTGTCGACGCTGACCCTCACCATCACCGGCTTTTCCGGCCCCAAGATCGCCGAGACGAGTGCGCTGGCGCGGTACAGCATTGCCATCGGGATCGTCTTCGTCCTGGCCTCGATCGTCTGCGTGTTGATCGGTACGCTCAGCATCAACTGGATCACGCAGATCACCGCTGTCGCGGATCGGGAGATGCTTGTCACGGTGATCGACTACCGCAATCGCAAGACGCGATTCTACCGGATCGAGCTGCTGCTCCTCGTCATCGGCCTGGCATGCTACGTCGCCAGCGTGGTGACCTTCCTCATCAGCGCGCCCGGCTGAAGAGGGTGGAGGCAGGGGCAGAGTCAGGTACACATGGTGGACGTGACAGCCACGTGCGTAGTAAGATAAGTAATGCTTGATGCGCATCTATCTCCTGATAGCCGTTGAAGATGGTACGTACGGGAGGCATATTCAGCTTAAAGGAGACCGCATCGTGAAGGGACGAGCCATCTTGCAGCAACTCGACATGTGGTCCAGTACAGGGCCGGAACCGGGACTGGTTAGCGTTGAGGGCTGGATCGACAACGAGTCGCTTACAACTGATGAGGCGGTTGCAGCCGAGCGGGCCGAAGAAATGGGGGCGCATTACGTGTACCTGCGGCACTTCGAGCAGCGGCCCCCAATCCCTCAGGCCTATGTCTATGATTTCTCCTCTGATTTGACCGCAAGTCGCAAGACTTGGATCGCTACGCTGGGATGCGACCTGCAGGAACTGCAGCGGCGATTATGGAACGCCAGCTACGTTCCTCTCGCCTTCGTCTTTCTGCCTTCTGAAGTCATCGTGCTGAACTGCTTCCAAGAGCCCGCGCCCAAATCCGTGAAGCCACTAGCAGCAGTCAAACTTGCGGCAAAGGCTGCTCAGGATCTATCCGGCCTCAAAGCATTCTCGGCTCGCAGCCTGGATGATGGAACATTCTGGGATCTCTCTCCGCATGGCGCGAAGGTACATGCCAGCAAGTCGGCCTATGAATGCCTGATCCGCGAACTGGGGGATGTCCTCAGGAAGATCCGCCGCAGGCAACTTCTGCCCGATGATATCGCCCGCAAGTTGCTCCTGATCTTCGTGCTGCTCAAGTACCTCGAGGAGCGCCGCGACAGCGAGGGTAGAGGAGTCTTCCCACCCGGCTTCTTCGCAGGGTTCGTCAACGGCGCCAAAGAACTGACGGACGTGATGGCCAGTGGTGCGGGTCTACTGCGCCTGTTAGACACACTGGCCGCCCCAAACAAGCTCAATGGTGACGTCTTCCGCCTGACGGATCGCGAGCGGACTGCCATTGAGACCGCCAACTTCCAGCCCATCGCGGACTTCCTCCGCGGCGACTCGGAGGGCCAGCAGTTACATCTGTGGCGACGCTACGACTTCCGCTATCTGCCCGTCGAACTGGTCAGCAGTATCTACGAGGAGTTCGTGACGAAGGCGGACACCACGCAGAGGCGCGCCAAAGGCGCAGTCTATACGCCGGCGTATCTGGTCAGCTTCCTGCTGGATCTGACCCTTCCCATTGGGGAGGGCAGCCATAAGATCAGGGTACTCGACCCAGCGTGCGGATCGGGCGTTTTTCTGGTTGGCGTGTTTCGGCGCCTCGTTCTGCGCTGGCGACGAGTGCATGGCTGGCAGCGACCTAGTCTGCAGACGTTGAAGGATATACTCGGCACCAGCATTTATGGCGTCGACAGCGACCCAGATGCGGTGAATGTCACCATCTTTAGCTTGGCCTTAGCGCTCTGTGACCACCTGGAACCCCGAGAGATCTGGGAAGAACTGCACTTTGATCGCCTGCGCGACTGCAACATCATTCACGCCGATTTCTTCAGTGTGATTCGTGACCGTCGCTGGGCGACCGAAGAGAAGCGCTTCGACCTGATTGTCGGCAATCCTCCGTTCAAGGAGGAGTTGACTGAAGAGGCCGCGCTGATCGAAAAGGAGGAAGTCGCAGCTCGAGCACCAGTACCTCAGGGGCAACTGGCATTGCTCTTCCTGGAGCAGGCCGTCAAACTCACCCAGCCGAACGCGACAACCTGCCTGCTTCAGCCTGCCGGTCCGTTGCTCTACAACCCGACTGCGGCCGAGTTCCGCTCCTACCTGCTGAACACATGGCATATACCTCAGATCATCGATTTTACGCACACGTGTCGAGTTGTCTTCGGTCCGGGCGGCGATGTCGCCTTTGCGGCAGCATTCATCGAGAACAGGAAGCCAACGGATGCCCCCTTGCTGCATTTGACCGTGCGGAGAACCCGCGCGGCCAAGGAGAAGCTCTTCTTCGAGGTCGACCACTATGATTTCCATTACCTGAAACGACGGGAGGCGGAAGAGAACGCGTATGTTTGGAAGGCCAACTTATTGGGTGGGGGGCGAGTGATTCGATTGCTTCAGCGGCTGGGAAAGTGTGCAAACCTTGGGGACTTCCTGGCTAGCCCAGAACGAGCCGCCTGGAAAGCCAACGAGGGGTTCGTGGTGGCAGGTGGAGGCAAGACGGCCGATTTCCTGACTGGACACGACTACCTTCCTACCGAAGGTTTTACGGAGAATGGAGTCGACGAAGCAAGCATCACGGTTCTGAGTGTCCAGAGTTTCCATTCCACGGGTGATCCGGCGATCTACAGGGAGCCGCACCTGCTTGTCAAAGAACGCATCGGTAGCAATTCGCGCATACCCGTGGCGCTCTTCGATACGTATCTCGTCTTCCGTAATGAGATTATGGGTATCCATGCGCCTCCCCGCCATGGGGAGACTCTGGTTCGGTTGGCTGAACTCGTTGGTGGGCGATTGTCCGCCTTTTCAGCGTTGGCGCTGAGTCCACGGCTGGCGGTCAACAAGTCTTCCTCACTCCGGAAGGCTGATCTTCTGCTGATTCCTGTCAGTGATGACCTGACTCAGCCTGACATGACTCCCCTTGAGGACATTCTCATTGATGATGTAATGGGCCCCATTCTGGAGTTCCGACGAGAAGGAGAGGACTCAGCCGCCGCCAAACCGCCCACTGACGAGCACCTTCGTGAGTTTGGAAGGTTGTTCGTCCAGATTCTCGGAACGACCTATCGGGGGCTGAACGCTGGCGAGCCACTGAGCACAGATCGCCATGTGTTCTATCCATTCTGGTTCGGTTCCGACGCCCCCGATATCGACCTGGACGGCGAGACCGACCTTGACCTTCAGCTTGATGCCCTGCTGGCTCACGAGCACAGTCCTGCTTTTCGCATCGTCCGTATCCTCAAGTGCTATCAAGGCAATGCAGTTCTTCTTGTGAAGCCGCGTCAGTTGCGTTACTGGCTGCGGTCAGCGGCCATTCGCGATGCCGACGAAACCTTTGAAGACCTGATCCAACAGGGGTACTGACGCCAGTGGAGATCATCAAGGGACGATCCATTTCCGTAGGGAGACTCACCCGCGGCATTTCCGAAGAAGGCCGAATTTCGTCTGTGTTGACGTTGGTGGAATCTGTCTTGGCATCCTTGCCACGAACGATGGAGAATGCGTCCGGTGCGCCCGAGGCAGTTCTGAACCAGAAGTTCTCCATAGCGTTGAATCTGGCTGCGGACGGCTACCCCTTCTTCTTCCTCCCCGAGTACTTGGAGCGTCCGTCGGGATCAAGTCCGAGGGCGGACGTGGGCACTATTTCGCGGGAACCAGTCGAGATCGATGCCGTCACCTACGGAACTCACGAGTCTTTCTTTTCAATGGAGGCCAAGCGGTTGCCTGCGCCAACGCTCAATCGTGAACGTGAGTACCTGATAGGCCATGATGACAAACATCGTGGTGGTGTCGAGCGGTTTAAGACTGGTAAGCATGGCAGCAACCTGAAGATCGCGGCGATGGTCGGATACCTTCAGGCACAATCGGCATCGCAATGGCGCATGACGCTAAATGGTTGGTTGAGCGAACTGCGCTCCACGCGGACTGAATGGCAGGATGACACGCCGCTGGATGATGAGACCACTTCGGCTGAGGGGATCAGCAGGCTACGATCACTTCACCGGCGTACGGATGGCATCACCGATCGAATCTCGCTGATACATATCTGGGTGGCTCTCAGTTCCGGGGGACTTGCCGAATCTGGTGTAGGCTAATCTGATGAGTCCGGGCGCAATCGTGGCAGGTCATCGGCTCGGTCCCCAGCCTTGGAGATCATACCTTGACATGAAGCACGAGCGCCTCTGCCAGACAAGTGCTGCCAAATGCGGAATGACTTCCGCCGCGATGTGCTCCAGCGAACTTGATTGAATGGTTCGCGCGGAGTTCAAGTTGCGGCGTATGAGATCGGACGGCACGTTTGAGGCTAAAAAGTGGTACCCGGGGTGGGACTCGAACCCACACGACCCAAAGGTCAACAGATTTTAAGTCTGTTGTGTCTGCCATTCCACCACCCGGGCAGGTGCGCTCATGGCACTCCAGCACGATAATCCGGGCGGGATGGATTACAAGAAGCGGCCGCTGATCGCGGTTGACTTTCGATGGAGTCCGCCTATGTTGAAGATTCTCGATGACGGCCGCTGTGCTGGCTGACGGGGAAGTGTACGATCACGTCAAGATAGTGAGGGAGAGTTATGGCAATTCTGGATCTTCGACCCGCCGCGGAATGTATGTACGATCAGATCTCACTTGGCGAAATCATGCTGCGCCTCGATCCGGGAGAGGGACGCGTGCGCACGGCGCGCTTCTTCCGTGCCTGGGAAGGCGGCGGCGAGTACAATGTGGCGCGAGGATTACGGAAGTGCTTCGGCCTCAAGACGGCGGTGGTCACGGCGTTCGCGGACAACGAGATCGGCCATCTGGTGGAAGACTTCATCATGCAGGGCGGCGTCTCGACGGACTATATACGCTGGGTGCCGTATGATGGCCTTGGCCGCGGCATTCGCAACGGTTTGAACTTCGTGGAACGGGGCTTCGGCGTCCGTGGCGCCGTGGGCTGTGTGGACCGTGGCCGCACCGCGGCGGCTTCCATCAAGCCCGGCGAGATCGATTGGGATCTTATCTTCGGCAAGAACGGGGCTCGCTGGTTCCATACCGGTGGCATCTATGCCGCTCTGTCAGAGACCACACCGGAGGTGGTCATCGAGGCCGTCACCGCGGCCAAGAAGTACGGAACCATCGTCTCCTACGACCTCAACTATCGCTCTTCGCTGTGGAAGGGGATCGGCGGCAAGGAGAAGGCCCAGGAGGTCAACCGCGAGATTGCCAGGTACGTCGACGTGATGATCGGCAATGAAGAGGATTTCACGGCTTGCCTGGGTTATGAAGTCGAGGGGGTCGACGAGAATCTGACAGATCTGGACGTCGGCAAGTTCAAGGCGATGATCACACGTGTGGTCGCCGACTATCCGAATTTCAAGTTGACGGGGACGACGCTGCGCGGAGTGATCAGCGCGACGATCAATGACTGGGGCGCAATCTGCTGGGCCGATGGCAACTTCTTCGAAGCCACGCATAGACCCCGGCTGGAGATCCTCGACCGCGTCGGCGGCGGCGATTCCTTTGCGAGCGGTCTCATCTACGGCATGATGACCAAAGGCGATCCCCAGTACGCCGTCGAATGTGGCGCTGCTCACGGGGCATTGGCGATGACTACTCCAGGCGATACAACCATGGCGACGATGAAGGAAGTGGAAAAACTGATGGCTGGCGGCGGCGCGCGCGTCGTGCGCTGATCCATCCATCCGGAGCCTGATGTGACGGATCGACGAATACTCGCCTATCGCACCGCGGCCCTCGCCATGAAGAATGGCGATTTCCAGGTGGACTTTCCGCTTGGTCCTGCGCATGACGATATTGCGCAGCTCGGCGCTGCCCTCAAGGAGCTGGGGGAGGCGATGGAACGGCGGCTGCACGATTTCGAACAGCTGGCGCTGGTAGCCGAGAAGGTCAATGCGGGTCTCCTGCTGGATGAGGTGCTCGACTATATCTACGAGTCGTTTCGGGCCCTCATTCCGTACGATCGCATCGGCGTGGCCCTGCTTGACGACACCGGGCGAATCGTGCGGGCGCACTATGCCCGAGCCAATTACACGCCCGTGCTCCTCAAGGAGGGACACGACCGCTCCCTGGAAGGCTCCAGCCTCGAGGGCATCCTCTCCTCCGGCAAGCCGCGCATCATCAACGATCTGCAGGCGCATGCGCTGGCGCGTCCCGAATCGGAGTCGACTCAACTCATGCTGAAGGAAGGTATCCACGCCAGCCTGACGTGCCCGCTGATATCGCCCAACCGGCCCCTGGGCTTCGTCTTCTTCTCGAGTCTGCAAACAGGGGTGTACGATCAGGCGCATGTGCGTGATTTCGAGTTGATTGCGCGGCAACTGGCCGTAACCATCGAGAAGAGCCTGCTCTATCAGCAACTGGTGGACTTGAATGCGCTGAAGAACAAGTTCCTGGGGATGGCGGCGCATGACCTGCGCAATCCGCTGGGGACGCTGCATGGCCTGCTCACGCTCTTCAGCCGCGGCGATCTGGGCGAGGTGACGGAGTCGCAGCAGGAGATGGTGCGGGTCATGGAGCGCAGCTGCACCAATATGCTGATGCTGGTCAACGAGCTGCTCGACGTCAATGCCATCGAGTCGGGGCAGTTGGTCCTCAAGCGGCAGCCGCGGCCGATGGACAGCTTCATCCGCGAATGCTGTATGACCAGTCGCTACATGGCTCGCGCCAAGGCGATCGATCTGGTCATGACATTGCCGGCGGAACTGCCCGAGGTGGCGCTGGATCCTGCCAGGCTCAAGCAGGTCTTCGACAACCTCATCGCCAATGCGGTCAAGTATTCGTACTCCGGCACGCGGATTACGGTCTCCGCCAGGGTGGAGGGAGACGAGGTGGTGGTGAGCGTGGCGGACGAAGGGCAGGGAATCCGCCAGGAAGAGCTGCCCAATATCTTCCGCGAGTTTGGTCGCACCAGCGCGCAACCGACCGGCGGGGAGTCGAGCACGGGGCTGGGGCTGGCGATCGTAAAGCGCATCGTGGAAGCGCACGAGGGTCGGATCTGGGTCGAGAGCGAGCTTGGCACCGGTTCCGTATTCTCCTTCTCGCTACCGCTGAAGGCGTCCTCCGCGGCACCTTCACCGAAGCCGGGCTGGCCTTGAGCGGCGCACCCATTCCGATTCTGCTGCTGACCGGCTACCTGGGCGCCGGCAAGACGACGCTGCTCAACCACCTGCTGCAGTTGCCGGAGATACGCTCGCGGCGCTTGGCCCTCATCATCAATGAGTTCGGCACGCTGGGTGTGGATGGTGAATTGGTAAAAAGCGGCGCACATGCCAAGTACGAGCTGAACAAGGGTAGCCTCTTCTGTATCTGCATCAAGACGGACTTCCTGCGGATCTTGAAGAAGATCGCTGACGAGGAGCGCCCGGAGCTGCTGATCGTGGAGGCGACCGGTATCGCGGAGCCACGCGATCTGGAGGATTTTGTCGAGGCGCCGCACCTGCGTGAGCGTTTTGAGATAGCCGCGACGATCTGCCTGGTCGACGCCCTGCACTTTCTCAAGGTGGCGCCGATGCTCAAGGCAGCGCGCGCGCAGGTGGAATGGGCGGATGCCCTGGTGATCAACAAGCTCGACCTGGCAGGCGCGCACGATCTGACCACCCTGCACGAGGTCCTGGCGGGCATGAATCCCGAAGCCTCACGGGTCGAGGTGATCCGGGGCGAGATCCCGCCCGGCTTCATTGGTTCGCTCCATCACCGCCGCCGCCGCGCCGAGCCTTTGCGGGAGCCACCGGATCCGATCTTCTCCGAGTCTTTCAACCTGCGGGGTCCCCTCGACCGGGAGGCCTTCATGGCTGCCATAGAGAAGGTGCGACCGCATATCCTGCGCTTCAAGGGGCATATCGATTTCGGCCGCGGTCCCGTCTATCTCGAACTGATCAACGGGCAGTTGCTGGAGCGGGCGGCCATCGAGAAATCGCGTGGCCATGCCGCCTTCGTCATCATCGCCTGGCGAATCCGCCAGGCCCTCCTGCGTCAACCCTTCGACGAGCTGTCGAGCGGCGGAAGCGGAACCTCCTCGTAAGGAAGATCCGGGCGAGGCATGAGGCGGATGCGGCGGGGGCGAAGGCGGAGTACCGCGAAGTGTGGATCGTCCGGACCCTGTACATGATCGGCAAGTGAAGGAACCGCGGCATAGAGGCGCCGCTTGTCGGCGAGGTCCTGGCTGACGCGGATGTCGCCATTGATGCGCAAGTGGGCAGCATCCGCACGAATGAAGGAATACTCCGCATTGGCGACCGCCCGCAGCTGCACAACCTTGTCGGACGGATCGGCGGAGGAGCACCAGAGTTCTCCGTCAAACCATGCCCAGGCGCCCATGGGACGTACGCCGACAGTGGTTCCATCGGTGGTGGCGAGGTGGCCCCACCGCGCCGCGCGCATCAGGGCCTGAACATCGTTGAAGGTGGCTGGCATGGCATGTTCTCCTTGCAGGGTGGTCATGTGTGGATCCATTTGTCGCGGGTCATGTCGAGAATGCCGCGGATATCCAGAATAAGGCTGACACGCCCGTCACCGAGGATGGTGCAGCCGGAGACCGCGCGCGCCTGCTCCAGGAAGGTCGAGAGTGCCTTCACGACGGTGGATTGCTGGCCGCAAAGCTCGTCTACGAAGAGGCAGGTCTGCTGCCCGGCATCCTCGACGACGACGACGATGCCGTCGATCAGTTGTTGATGAACTGGGGTCTTGTTGAAGAGCTGGTGAAGTCGCAGCACCGGCAGATGGTGCTCGCGCCACTCGACCATCTCCTGCCCGTCCGGGGTCACGACGATCTGCTCGGCTTTCGGCTGAAAGGTTTCGCGGATGGAGAGCAGGGGGATGGTATAGCGGCTGGAACCAATGCTGACCAGCATGCCGTCGATGATGGCGAGGGTGAGCGGCAACCGCAGGAGCACCGCGGTCCCCTGCCCGGGCTTGCTGAAGATATCCACCCTACCCTGCAGTTGCTCGACGTTGGTTCGCACCACATCCATGCCCACGCCGCGCCCGGAAATATCGCTGAGCGCGGCGGCGGTCGAGAAACCCGGTTCGAAGATGAATCGGTAGATCCGGCTGTCGCTCCAGGAAGCGGCGTCGTGGGCGGTGGTGAGACCCATGGCGATGGCACGCGCGAGAATGGCCTTGCGGTTCAGCCCGCGCCCGTCATCGCGAACATAGATCCACACTTCTCCGGCTTCATGACGTCCTTCCAGCAAGATAGTGCCGACCTCCGGCTTGCCGGCTGCCTTCCGCTCCTCTGCCGGCTCGATGCCGTGATCGACGGCATTGCGGATAAGATGGACCAGGGGATCGGCAATCTGCTCGATAACCGTCTTGTCCACTTCCGTATCTTCACCAGCCAGCTCGAGACGCACCGGCTTGCCCATACGTCGCGAGATGTCGTGGACGAGGCGCAGCATCTTCCGGAAGGTGGTTGAGAGCGGAACCATGCGCACCGACAACGCCATATCCTGCAGGTCCGCCGAGACGCGCCGGAGCTGATGGACAGCCCGTTCGAAGCTCTCATCCTCGATGGTGCTGACCGCGGCATGGCGGGTGACCATGGACTCGGCAATGACCAGCTCGCCCACCATATTGATCAGGGTGTCGAGCTTGTCGAGCTGAACGCGGATATCCTGGCGAAGTATGCTCTGGCCACGGCCTGGTTCGCTCCGGGTCGCATTCTCGGCTGGCAGCTCGGGCGCGGCATCTGAAGCTGGTTGGGGGGATTCCACGTTGGCCGCGTAATCCTCGAGATAGGTGATGTAGGAGTCGAAGTCGTCGATGATGCCGCCACCGCCATTGGAGAGGCCGGCGATGCTGTCGCGCAGGACATCGAGGATGGTAAGAAGCAAACCATCGGTGTCGTCGCGAAAGGGAAGCTCACGGTGCTGCAGCGCAGAGATGATGCTTTCGATGCGCGAGCTGAGTTCCACCTGATTGGCCAAGCCCATGAAGCCGCTGTTGCCCTTGAAGCTGTGCACGTTGCGAAAGGCACGGGCAAGAGCCTCCTGGCGTTGATTGGGTTCCTGGCCGGCAACCATGATGGCGTCCGCGGCAGCCTGTAGCTGCTCGTCGGCTTCAGCGACAAACTCGCGAATGAGATCGGGATCGTGCTGGAGACGGGCGCGGCTCTCCGCATCCGGTTCGGGGACAAGAAGCGTGGGCGGTGCCTCGCCGCCGAGCAGGGTGACGATCTCCTCCAGAAGCTGATTCGCCTCATCGCGCGCGCCAGCATCCGTGCCGGTCGCCAGCAGTTGCCCCAGCACCCTTTCCAGCAGATCGAAGACCCGGCAGAGCCACTGCAGGTGCGAGGTTTCCGCCTGGATCCGCTGATGGCGCAGCTCCTCCAGGAAATCCTCCGTGCGATGAGCGAGGTGCTGAAAAACCGACAGGCCCAGAAAGTTGGCATTGCCCTTGAGCGTGTGGAAGAAGCGGAAGGCCGTGTCGATCGTCACGTCATCCAGTTCGCCGCTCTGCTCGAGCAGGCGAATGGCTTCCACGATGCGTGGTTCCACGTCATCGCGCTGCTCCAGCGTTTCCTCGACGAAGTCCTGGAACAGTTCGGTGGTCAGAAGATGATCATGAGAATTGCTGGATGCACCCGGCATCGACGGGACTCCTCGCATGGCGATTCGCTGCTCTTTGTAGTATACCCCGGCTCGATGAAAAAGCACGGGTTGCCATGCCCCGCCAATGTGGGAGTTCTATATAGTGAGCCGCTCTCTGAGCGGCGACCTGATCGTGGCCACGCCACTCGCCTGAAGGGCCGCTACGTCCGTCCACCGACGGACTCCGGCGTTGCACGTTTCCACTCCCTGGACGCCATCCCCTCATTCGCCACGCCACCCTCTGCCTATCCTGCCATTGCCATCCCCCCACGTGAGCACAATTACCCAAGGCCTTAGCCTCGACATGTCCGACAACGTGGGAGTCCCCCAAACCTTCCGGCGACGTGAGCGCCTCGAATGGTGATGCTTCAATAGCGAAGATGCGGTTGACAGCGAGATTTGGCTGAGATAGCATACTCTCAACTCCCACTTTCGATGTACCCGCTCATGCCTCTTTGCCAAGGCTTTTCGGAGGAACCGTCCTCTCACGCCACAGCCAATGAATAGCAAGACTTCCATTCCACGCACAGGCAGGTCGAGGCGCACCGACGTTATCATCTTCGTATTGCTGATGCTCGTCATACTGGTGGGTATATTCTTTATGGCACGCGACGTGTGGATGACCTCACAAAGGAACGACGCCATACATGCCGAGTGGCTGGCCGTTGATCCTGAGACGATCGACCAGGTTCGTTTGGCGCCGATCTTCTATGGACAGGACGATGTGTACACGATAGGGAAAGATATTGCTGTCACTGACAGAGAGCGGATAGCGAAGTTTGTGGCCGAACTACAATCGACGCGGCATTATGGTTATTACCTGCACGGTGTCGAACACTTCGGCGTGCAATTTATGGTGAAGGCCGTTGTTTCTTCAGATGACGAGACGTACGTCTTTGGTATACGCATGGAACGCGAGCGCGACTACTGCGTCTTCGGCTTGCTGCCGGAGGAGAACCCGAAGTACTACAACGCTGCAGTGCAGATTTCCAACGCATCGAGCGCGCGGTTGGCGGAATTAGTCATGAACGCAATAGAGGAAGAAGGCGTCGCCGAGATTCCGGCAGTCAGGCGCCTCAAGGACAAATGATCGCAAGAGCTTGGCTTGCCGGGCGATGGTTGGCGGGACGAGCGCGGAGGGATTGTACCATGAAGAGCAGGAAGGGCATGAAGCTTGGGGAGGGCAGTGTGCCGCATCGCGGCTGCGGGTTATTTTCAGTGGGCTGCGTGGAGGAAGTCATGGTATCCACGGTTTCAACCTGCTTGACAAAGGGCGGAAGGAATGAGCATATTGCTCCACATGGCGAACAACTAATGAGTAACGGGAGCGAAGCGTCAACACCCGGTAGCGAGGATGTGATGCGCACCGGCAAGGCATACGGCGGGCTTAAGCGGTTGAGCCGCATCTGGCATCAGCGGCTGATCGGGGATCAGGCTGCGATTTCGTCGTTCATGCGAGAAATCTTATATTAATAGTCCTTTTGGAGTGTCTCTACACAATTCAGACCATACAGTCGACCGTAGCCATCTCTCCAATACCACAACTACTGAGGAAAATGGTTAACTATCTTTTGATAGCACACTTCAAGGGGGGCTGCGAAATGACAAAGTTCCATTTGGTATACAGAAAATCGTCTATGTCATTTGGGACAGCATCGATAACCGCCATTGGCGTTGTATTTTTCTTTTTGGTTCAAGTAATTGGATGCAAAGATCGCTCTGCAGATTCTAATAACAGGTGCCGAGCTAATTTACGTGTGCTAAGAAGTGCCTTGGTTATGTACTCGGAGGATTATGATGGATGGTTTCCGAATGGGAATGACTATTCTGGTATCTTGCAGTTGAAAGCTATGCAAAAAGCATTCTTTAGTAATGACGTTTTGGTATGCCCAATGGATACTGCCAGTGGCAATATTAATATGCATGAACTTTATGTTAAGGATATTTCATCGTACAAGTATATTTCTGGCTATAACAATTATGATCGCGGCGTTATTATACTGTACGAAAAGCATCCACACCATTCTGGATATCACAATGTCTTGCTTCTCGATACGGAAGCTGCTTTGGTAATGACAAGTATGCCTTCTGCTGATTTAAAGGTCTCACTTGATACAGGTGTCCAAGGGGGGATTATGGACTAATGACGAAACTTGAATCGTTATCTTTTGGCGGACTTTCTGCGGCCGACGGCAATGGGTTGGACTTATGTGAAGAAGAGGGCTCGGGCATCGGGCGACCTCCGCTGAGCGGTTGGGCTTATTCCGTCTGGAGTTGGCTGTTGGGGGGAAGCAGCGTCTGGATGACGTAGTCCTGGGCGTCGTCCATGCTCATGCCTTGTCCGTTCAGCGTCAGCGTGCCGATATGGATGCTGGCGCGGAATGTCTCCTGCGTATAGTCGCCACTGCGCTGACCGTTGATTCCCGGTTCGGCCACATGGCTCCAGCGTTCGCCGGTGAAACTGAAGGGGACCGTCTGCATGACCCCTGTACCCAGCTCGTGGGACATGTTGCTGCCATAGGCGAGCCAGAAGCCGCGAGTATCTTCCTCCGTCTCCACGGCGCCAAAGAACTGGTAGCCGGGGCCGAGGGGCAGCGTGTACTGGAAGGTGCTGCCGACCATCAGCTCCGTGACAGAATAGTAGTTCGTGCTGCCCTGCCGCCAGTTGAGTATCATCCGAGCCTCTTTCGCGGCGTAGTCCAGGATCAGATAGCCGTTCCTGGCATGCGAGAGGACGCTTCCATTGCCGGCGTTCAGGCCGTTCAGGCTCAGGCTGTAGAGCGCCTTTGCGTCCGCCGCGGCAGGCGCCACATCGGGCGAGACGAGATCCGCCACCGTCGAAGACGCCGAGGTGATGCCGGCGTTGGTCGCCAGGGCGCTGACCACGGTCGCGTGCGAGGAGAAGGCATCGTTGTACGATCGCGTGAGCGGCAGGTCGATGCGCGCCGTCAGCGTGACGGTTTCGAAGGTGGTGCCGGCGGCGGTCTGGCCCGAGCGGCCGACGCCCGACAGTGCCGCGCAAACGAAGCCCTCCATCTGCCCCCCGAGAGGCACGATGGAGGGATGGATGCTGCCATACAGTTGCCGGTAGCCAAAGGCGGACGCAGTGGACGGCGCGGCCCCGTAGTTCGGCTCAGTCGTCAGGAACCAGTAGTCGCTCGCGCCGATATCGCCGATGTACCAGAGGCCACCGCTATCCCAGTCCCGGATATCGCTGCTGCCGTCGGTGTAGGCCACAAGGGTGGTGGCCAGCCCCGTGGTCAGATCGACGATGCAATAGCCGCTTCCCGATACCGCGACAGATCCGTTGCCATATCGCATGCCGCGTACGGTGTAGGTGTAGACGACGTTGGTAACATGTTCGTCGCTGGTGACCCGCAGTACCGTCATGGCACCGGCATGGGCAGCGGCCGTGGCGGCGATGGTGACGCTGATGGTCCCGTCCTGATCGTCGTCGTCGACCGCATCGATGGCGAAGGTGGCGGTCGATTGGCCATCTGGAATGGTGACACCAGCAGGGACAATCGCCTCACTTTCGTCACTTCCGGTCAGCGCCACGGCGAGGGAGCCGGCCGTGTGATTGCGTGAAACGGTGCCAATCGATGCGCCGGATCCGGCGCTCTCGGAGATGGTGGAGGGGGCGAGCGCGAGGAAAAGAGCAGGCACATCGGTATTGATGATGGTTCCGGTGCCGGTTGCGTCGACGATGACGGCGTTGGTGGCGGCCGTCAGGCGCACCGTGAAGGTCTCGCTCTCCTCCAGGAGCGCATCATCCGTCGTGGGCACGGTGATCGTGCGGGTCCGCTGGCCGGCGGGGAAGGAGAGGCTGCCTGAGGTTGCGGTGTAGTCGCTCCCGCCAAGGGCAGTGCCATCTTCGGTCGTGTAATCGACGGTCACCGTGGAGAGCGGCGCGGCGCTGAGTTCCACGGTGAAGATCGCATTGTCGCCTTCGTCGGCCGCGACATCGTTGATGGTGACACCCGCCACTTCCGCACTCCCCTCGCCGCGGATTGCGAAGGTGAATGGGGAGCCCGGAGCATTGTTGGCGATGGAAAGGGAGGCGTTGCGCGTACCTGTTCCCGATGGATCGAAGACAAGGGTGAAAGTCGTGCTCGTCTGCCCGGCAACGGGGCTCAGGGGGGCCGAGGTAACGGCAAAATCACCGGCATGGGTACCGGAAACAGCTACTGGTGGGTTCCCGCTCAGTACCAGATCGCCATAGCCGTTGTTGGCGATCGTGAAGGTGCGGGCGACACTGCCGGTCAGGATGCCGGCACTGCCGAAATCCGTATGGTCATCGGCACTGGGGGTAGTATCCCCCTTGACGATGGTCGTTCCGTTGCCGCTGACCTGCATGACCGGGTTGACCGCGATGTTGAACGCGTTGCTGCGCGCCGTCAGGTCGTTTTCCTCGTCGAAAACGCTAACGACGACTCCACTGCCCCCTGCTTCCGGCGTTATGGTCGCCCGCCAGATCCCGTCGACGAAGCCCGACCCGGCGCTGATGCCGGCTGCAACGAGGGAGGAAAACTCCAGCATGAGCAACGGCACCTTGGTGTCGACCGTGGTGGTGTCATTGTCTTCGATGGTGTTCCACGTCAGCGGATCCCCATGGAGGCTGTCGGAACTGGCGCTCAATCCACGGTTCTCGGGGGTGGCGAAGACTGCCACATTGCCGCTGTTTGTAAACGAATCTGCGTTGAAGCTGAAGTCGACCATCAGGTTGCTGGTGCCATCGTAGCTGAACGGGGTGGTGAAGTCGAACCAGATCCAGCCTGTACTCGTGATCGTGGTGCTGTTCGTGCTGAGGACGGTGGTCCAACCCGAGTTCTCCCAGGCCGCGCTATCTCCGTAGCCGGTCTTGTCGGTGTGCTTGATGCGTATCGTCCAGTTTTCCAGTGGTTGGCTCGGCACCAGAGTGACATGAAGGGCCAATCCTGTCATCGGACCCGCTGCACCGATCTGCTCAGATGTGTAGATGACCTGCGTACGGGCATCTTCGTATAAGGTGTCCAGCGGATAATAGTAATGCGGAAGTCCGCCGTAGACACCTACCGTGCGCTCGGTCCGCTCGCGGAGAGAGAGATCGGGCAGTGCCGGATCATCGGCGGCTTGCTGATAATTGCTCAGAAGCTGGCCATCGAAACCGAGGGCGGTAATCGTCACGGGAAATGGCACTCCCGCTGTCTGGTTGGCGCCGACGGTGCTGACGGTGTAGTCATAAACTGTCACATCCGAGGAAATCGTCAGACTCATGGTGGGACCGGCAGTGCCAATGCTGCTGACAATCAAGCCGAGCGGTGCACCATCATAGCCATTGGAGCTGGGTGTCGTCGTGCTGCTGAATTCCGTGGCATTGCCGGCGCGCCAGTAGTCGTTGTCGTTGCCATTGTTGTCTCCGCTCTGTAAATCCTGCGGCCCGTCAGCCTCTTCCAGATCTACCCAATAGTGGTTTTCATTGCGATTATCCGTCAGGCTATCGTCAATATGCCAGATCAGCAGACCACGGATACTTCCGGGAAGCCCTGCATCAAAGCCACCTCCGAACCTGTTTTCGATCAGAAAGTACTCGCTGCCACTGAGTCCGCCCTTGAGCTTGAAGCACCGCTGGGAGTCGGTTACGTCGGCGAGGCTGTAAGTATTGGCGACAGTGATCGGCTGCACCGTGATCCAGCCAAGGAGCTGCTTGCACCATGCACTCATGTGGGCGGGGCTGGTTCCGTTATTGCCGTTCCATGAGCCGCCAGCCATCAGGCAGAAGGCGCCGGCTCCCGAGCTGGTTCCGTCCGTATCGTAGAGGTCCGGAAGGCCCAGAAAATGACCGGTTTCGTGGGAGATCACTCCGATCCGCGTAATCCCTTGAGAGGTGGGTTGGCTGTCCCACCCCCGCCGACCATGGTTGATGTTGTAGAGCTGCATCCGTACCCCATCATAGGTGACCTGGCTCTGAAGCGCCCACTTGTGCGACCAGATGTAGTCGGAGTTGTTTCCCGTGAACTCCTCTCCGCCGCCAGCGTGAATGACGGTCAATCCGTCGATATAACCATCACTATCGCCATCCACCTGTCGGAAATCGAAGCCGCGCGCTTCCAGCTTGGCCAGCGCTTCCGCCACCAGCTCCCGCGGGCGAATGTCTTCTCCATTAACGTTCTCGCCATAGTGCGCGAAGTTGTTATCGGCCGTTATCCATTCCACCACGGTCGACTGGATCGTCAGGGCGCCATTGGACACTTCAAGGTAATAGTCCTTCACGGAACCGACCGCGCCATCATCCGTATAGCCGATCGTGTTGAAGAGCCGACCGTAGTCAGCCGCGGGAAAAGGTGCCGACAGATCCGGAAAATCCACCAGCAGGACCAGATTCTGAAGCGTCCCGCTGGTGATCGTCCTGGCGGGGGAATCCGTTCCAGCCGCGGCGGTTGAATCTCCGTCGGGCGCGGCCATCTTCCGACGGTCGAGGGCCTCCTTGCGTGCCTCACGCAGCTGCTCACTATCCAGACGCTGTATGCCCAACCGCGCTGCCCGCATCGGCTCGCCCGCCACGTAAGGAGTAGCCTCGATCCGCCCACCGCGCAGAAAGGCATAGTGCCAGGCGCGCGTCTTTTCATGGCGAGTCACCGGATATCCTGCCGCATCCTCGTGCCAGTGCAGGTATTCGTCACCTCGCAACTGGATCCGCAATCGGGTACCGTCGGGCTGCTCCACTTCCAGTTCTCCCGGCGCCGCGGGTACTGCCAGGCTGCTTGTGCAGACACAAAGACCGATCACGACCAACTTGAGCGCCATACCTGCGAGAGAAACGGGGAGAGTCCTCATTCAATTCCACCTTACCAGTGTGCAGTGATTGCTGGCCCCCGCCGCTTCTGCTCAGACACGCAGATAGGAGTTCGGTTCGGTGGCTTGTGTTGTATTTACTCTATCCGCGTACAGCATTAACTCAAAATCAATTTCGATGCGGCGGGTTCCTCCATCTCACTCACGCTGAAAGGATATCAGGCGTCATACTTTCAACGCAGGAATCGTTTGGCCAGTTCCGGTTGACCGATGTGCTTGAAAAGAGCCTGCCAGCGCTGGGCAAAAGAGGCGTCACCGGCGACTTCCGGAACAAAACCCAGCCGCAGGTACGTCTTGATGGCGGCGAGGCGAAAATCATCCGTCAGCAAAGAGGCGCGGACGCGGCGCTCCTGCACCATGCGATGCAGAGCGGCAAGGCAGATCGCGTAGCCAAGTCGCTTGCCTTGATGCTCCGGAAGGACCCCCACGTAATGAAGAATACCGACTTCCCGCCGATAGCTTGGATTGTACCAGGCAGAGGCTGTCGCAACCGGCTCATCTTCATGGCAGAGAAAGAGAATACGCTCGGGCGCGAAGGCGGTATCGATCCTCATCACACGATCGAACGCGTACTGCTCTCTGGTCGCCCCGAAGGAACTGGCGATTATTCGGGTCCAGTGTTCCTCCCATCCCAATTGCCAATGCGTGAGATGGTAAGGCTCGGGAAGCTCCAACTGTGGTAGGTGAAGCAGGTGTGGCCGGATCATCCGCAGTTGTGGTGCCTTATCCCCCATGCTCACGTACAGCCTCCAATGGTTCCCATAATAGAACGCGAGGACCGCCGCTGGAAAGTCGAATCCGCAAAAGATCGGCGTGGGGACGCGGGGAGATTTGCCACAGAGGTCTCAGAGGCCACTGAGGAAGGCGCGGGGGACGCGGGATGTTGAAGGGGATGTTCCTTGAGCACCTGCCAATCAGCCGGCTCGGCAGTAATCTCCGGTTTGGTGTAGTCGCGCAATGGGATCTCCCACCTCGACCTCCTGGCTTTCCTGCGCCAGAATTGCCGTGAGTTTGCCGGCGATGGCAGCCTCGACTTCCATGATCGACTTGTCGGCCTCGATCTCGAGGAGTGGTTGACCGCGACTGACCATCTCGCCTTCCTCGACCAGCCACGCGAGCAGTTTGATGGGGTGGCCACTGATTGACAAGTCGGGCATTCTCACTTCAACTTCCATGCTGGCAACCTTCAGGAGGAGTAGGTCGGGCGTTGTCCGGAGCATCGAGAGAAGATATTATCGTGATGGCAGGATGAAAAGGACAAAGTGGACGAAGTGCCTGGCGCGGTCGTTGGCCGCAACCAAAGGTATCCTCAGCGCGGGGACAGGTACGTCCCTCGCCTCAGCGCGGGGACAGGTACGTCCCTCGCCTCAGCGCGGGGACAGGTACTTCCCTCACCTCAGCGCGGGGACAGGTACGTCCCTCACCTCAGCCCGGGGACAGGTACTTCCCTCAGCCCGGGGACAGGTACATTCGCTTGCGTGGTAGCTCTGTCGGTGGCTACAGATGCGGCTTGAGCTACCTCCTTAACCCATTTCAACATGATTGGGATACTAATGACAACTTTATCCTGTTTGCTCTTGACAACTGTGACTCTGGCGGCAAAATTACGGTCATACCTACAACAGAAGGGGGTAGACGATGCGAATGGCGCGGACGAAGCATCAGGGCGGTGGTTGCTACTATCATCTGACAAATCGAACGGCAGGTAGCGATAAGGACCGGCCCTTTGGTAAGATTGAAAAACAGAAGTTCGAGAGTCAGGTGCATTCCTTGAGCAAGCTGTATTCACTGCAGCTCGTAAGTCTTTGCGTCATGTGCAATCATTTTCACCTCACACTTTATGCTCCCGGCGAACCTCCGAGCCGGAAGGAAACCGCCCGCCGCTACAACAAGTTCTACAAGGACAGGCATCCCATCACTGCCGACTCGCCCATCGCCGCCGAGCTGGCGCCTCGCCTCAATGACATCAGTTACTTCATGCACGATCTGCAGCAGCGTTTCACGGTCTGGTTCAACAAGAGCCGCCCCATCCGGCGCCGCGGCGCGCTGTGGGCCGGCAGGTTCAAGAGCGTCATCCTCCAACGCGGCATGGCCCTGTGGAACGCCATCAAGTACATCATCCTCAATCCTGTGCGCGCGAAGATGGTCAACGATCCTGCCGACTATCGCTTCAGCGACTGGGGGCATTGGCACGAAAGTGGACGACATCCCTTCGAATCCAACTTCGTGACCCACGTCTGTCGC
>JAWLHB010000045.1:0-70183 GCA_041690595.1 Lentisphaeria bacterium | reverse complement strand
CAGACCGCCGCGGGCATTCGCGATGAACTTGAGGCTATCCGTCCAAATAAATAATCAAATACCATAAGGGGTTGCGTCCACCGCATCTCTCTCGCCCGATTGTCATCGGTCACCTCACGTGCACCACCTGTCTGGGGACAGGTACTTCCCAATGCCCTGACGGGGCATCGTCCCTTAGCCCAGGGTTGTCCCGCTGGGACTACCCTGGGTATACTGCCCCCGCATCCATCAACCCTGACGGGGTTGTGTCCACCGCATCTCTCTCGCCCGATTGTCATCGGTCACCTCACGTGCACCACCTGTATCCGTCGGGGAACGGACGTTCCGGAGACGCGGGGACACGCCAGCCCGTTGCGTCGGATCTGGCGCTCCGGCCGGTTCCCCAGCCGGAGCGCCTGAGACCGGATCAGGCGGTGTAGGTACTGGCGGTGGTGGTGCCGCCCTTGCCAGTCCAGTTGGTGTGGAAGTACTGACCGCGGGGCTTGTCGATCCGCTCGTAGGTATGAGCGCCGAAATAGTCGCGCTGTGCCTGAAGCAGATTGGCGGGCAGCCTGGCGGTGCGGTAGCTGTCGTAGTAGTTGAGCGCCGCGCTCATGGAAGGTACGGGAACCCCCAGGTCGATCGCGGTCTTGATGACCTCGCGCCAGTTGTCCTGAACCTTCGAGACGATCTCGTTGAAGAAGGGATCGAGCAGCAGGTTCGTCAGTTCCGGATTGCGCTCGAAGGCCTGCTTGATGTTCTCCAGGAACTTGGCCCGGATGATGCATCCGCCGCGCCACATCAGGGCGATGTCGCCGAAGTTCAGCTCCCAGTTGTACTCGCTGCCGGCGGCGGCCATCAACTGGAAACCCTGGGCGTAGGAGCAGATCTTGGACGCATAGAGAGCATCGTGCAGCTTGGCGACGAAGGCGCTCTTGTCGCCCTTGTAGGCAAGCTTCGGTCCAGAGAGAACTTCGCTCGCCGCAACGCGCTGTTCCTTCAGGGCGGAGATGCAGCGGGCAAAGACGGCCTCCGCTATCTGGGGGATTGGCACACCAAGATCCAGACCCGAGACGGAGGTCCACTTGCCGGTGCCTTTCTGGCCGGCGGTATCGAGAATGATGTCCACGATTGGCTGGCCGGTCTCTTCGTCGTCCTTGGCGAGAATATCGCGGGTGATCTCGATGAGGTAGCTGTCGAGGGGGCCGTTATTCCATTCGGTGAAGACCTTGTTCATCTCCTTGGCGCCCATGCCCAGACCGGTAGCCATGAGCTGATACGCTTCGCAGATGAGCTGCATGTCCCCGTATTCGATGCCGTTGTGGGTCATCTTGACGAAGTGTCCCGCGCCGTCGTTGCCGATCCATTCGCAGCAGGGCGAGCCATCGGCCACCTTGGCGGCGATGGCCTGGAAGATCTCCTTCACATGCGGCCACGCATCGGGATGCCCGCCAGGCATGATGGAGGGACCGGTGAGAGCGCCTTCCTCGCCACCGGAGACGCCGGTGCCGATGAAGCGGATGCCCTTGGCCTTCAACTCGTTGGTGCGGCGGATCGAATCGTTGAAATGGCTGTTGCCGCCGTCGATGAGGATGTCACCCTCTTCCAGGTGGGGCACGAGGGAGTCGATCACCTTGTCCACCGCGGAACCGGCCTTGACCATGATCATGATGCGGCGCGGCGACTTGAGGCTGTCGCAAAGCTCTTCCACGGAGCGGGTCGCAACGATCTTCTTGCCTTCGGCGCGCCCGGCAACGAAATCGTCAACCTTGCTGATGGTACGGTTGTAAACGGCGACGGTAAAGCCCTTGCTCTCCATGTTGAGGACAAGGTTTTCACCCATGACGGCGAGGCCAATGAGGCCGATGTCGGCTTTCTGACTCATGATGACTTTAGGTTTCCCCAGTTGAGTGTTCGAGGTATCGGCAGGAAAGGATCAGACGCCGCTGAAGGCGCTGAAGCCACCATCGAGCGGGATGATGGCGCCGGTAACGAAGCTGGATGCCTGCTCGCTGGCGAGCCAGAGCACCGCGCCCAGCAGCTCTTCGGGCTTCCCGTAGCGGCGCATCGGCGTCTGGCTCATGATGGTCTTGCCGCGGGCCGTGTCGCTGCCGTCGGGATTCTTGAGCAGGGCGTGGTTCTGCTCGGTGAGGAGGAATCCGGGGGCTACGGCATTGACGCGGACGCCAACCGGCGCCAGATGGACGGCGAGCCACTGCGTGAAGCTGTTGAGGGCCGCCTTCGCGGCGCTGTAGCTCATCACCTTGGTGAGTGGCGCCAGGGCGCTCATGGACGAGACGTTGATGACCGTGCCGCGTCCCTTCTCCGCCATCTTGCGCGTGAAGACCTGAGTCGCCAGGACGGTGCCGATGAAATTGAGGTCGAAGACAAAGCGGATGCCCGCCGGGTCGAGATCGAAGAAGGAGGTCAGCTGCTTGTCGGCGAGGGCTTCCGGCGTAAGGCGTTCGAGGTTGGTGGTACCCTTGGGATGATTGCCGCCGGCGCCATTGACGAGGATGGTGCAGGGACCATAGGCCGCCTCGACGGAGGCATTGGCCGCCTGCAGGCTCTCCAGATCGGTCACATCGCAGCTCACGGCCATCGCCGTGCCGCCAAGATCCGTGATGGACTTCACGACGGACTCCAGGGGCTCGAGGCGACGGCTCATGACGACGACCTTCGCGCCACATTCGGCCAGGGCTCTGGCCATCTCGCTGCACAGAATCCCCCCCCCACCCGTGACGACGGCCACCTGATCGCTCAGATCCACTTTGAACGGTACCATGATCTCTCCCCCTGTTCGCAATTCACGATCCTGTTAACCGGCAACTCCGCCGCCGTAAAAGGCACACTATAGCCCATCTCGCCGCCCTTTAAAGATGCCCTGATGAGAAGACGCCCGCGCCCCCGCAACTCGCATACGGCACCTTCCGCCCTTGGCTGCGCCGACCTTCGGTCCGAATATGTTTACGAGTCTCCGTTATTCTTCGGGAAGACGTCAGCACCCCATTGGCATAAGCTGCCAGACCAATCTGCTTGAGAGCGATCTGGCAATTTGCACCGCGGGCGCTTTCGCCTGGCGTGGAATGCCCGGCAATAGCATGGATGTCAGATAGAGAATTGCCAAGAGGCAATTGCTGGAAGTGAACGGATGGCCACGTAGTAAGTGGCCAGTCCTTGTGCTCAGAGGTGCCCTCTATTTCTTGTCGACGATGAACATGCGGTCGCAGAAGATTCTATCTTTGTTGTCGTCGGTCTCAGTCCCGAATGAAGGTCCGACAAATTTCAGCGACGCCCATATTTCATACTCTCGGAACTCGTCTCCCTCTGGATAGTACGGAGCGAGGGAATCCTGTATGCCCCACCACGAGTCGAAGGCGATCAGACCGCCGCGTGGGATTGTCGTTTTCGCCACGAAATAGACCTCGTACTTTCCCGGAATGCACATTGAGACATCGATCTCCCCGTGTTGCAGGGTGTGTTTGGTCGCGACGTCATAAATGTCGAATCCAATCTTCTTGCCCTGCTCTTTCATTTGATTCTCGCGCAGCGGCTGGGTCTTCGCTTCGCCGCAAGCGGCGTCGGGATCCGGAATCGGGAAGTGGCCACCACATTGCGGAAGCTGCGTCACGCGCCCGCTTGGAAGCTTGTCCAGGGGCGAGGGTAACGGCTTCGACAAGGCTAAGCAGGTCAGGTAGGCAGTCTCGGCCTGTTTTCGCAGGTTCTGGCCTCGGTAACGGTTGGGAAGATCCACCGCGCGCATGCGCTCGATAACCTGCTGCGGAGTGATGCCGCAATCTGGAAAGCTCTCGATCACTCTCGGGTAATGGGTGAGTGTCAGCATGTCGATATCCCAGCGCGCCAGAGAGAGATTCCTGAGTTCGTCCCCCTTCTCCGAGAGTTTCTTTTCGAGCGCATCGAACATCGCCTGCCAGCGAATCAGCCGCTCGGGAGTGAAATCCAGAATATCCTTGCCCGGACAAGAAAGCGGAATATATCGCTTCGGCTCCCGCCAGATCTCTTCCAGTTCCTTCACGTACCGGCTCATTTCGGGTGCGGCGTCGCCGTAGTGATGCTGGTTGTACTCCTCAACCAGCGGCCACGGGTCCTGATACGGATCGACCATCAGACGAAACATGATGTATTCCTGCATCGGAAACATCCCAGGTGAACCCAGGCCGCAGACGCCCACCCCTCGCACGCCGTTCTCGTACATCAACTTCATGTCTCGCGAAAGTCTTTCCACAGGCCCGAAGGGCGCCGAGTTGATGCAGATATAATACCAGTACGTGATGTTGTTGGTAAGGCGGCTCCACGCTTTCAGGTTCTTCAAGGTGTCGAGATTGCGGTCGCCGTCGAGGGTCTGTCCCTGATCGTCATCGACGGGAGCGAAGTCGCAGATCCAATTATCTGGCATCTTGTCGATACCTCTTGGCGGCGCTTCGCTCTGGGCCTTCCGGTACGCCAGGGTACTGATCCTGATATCCGGCAGTTCCTTCGCCACCTCGGGACACGCTTCAAGGATATAATCATACAACGGACCGCCTGTGCAGCCATACTTCTCCTCAAGCTGCTTGCAGTCCTCGCAGAAGCAGAAGGGGCCCGGCCAGTCGTTGGCGCCGAGGGTAAGCACTCCTCGTCCACCCCTGCGCTTGCCGCGCTCGATGATCCGTCTCGTCAACTCCTTCCGCAACTCAGGATTGGAGAAGCACAGCTGAAGCCTTGCCGTCCGCTCGTTGTTCCGATTCAGGCTGAAGTATTCCGGATTGGTTTGGAAGTAGTCCTTGCTTTCGTCCCACTCGTAGTAATTCTTCGTCCGGTCGGTTGTGATGTACAGGTTGAAGCCATGGCCGGTGTCAAGGAGCGCAAAGTCGGAGTTCTCAATACCATCCAACGTCACATCCCCGGAGACACACGTGTATCGCACCACGCCCCGGTTTCGGTATTGATACAGCGACCCGCTCTTGTCATACAGGTAAAGCATGTAAGCCTTGCGTGACAGATCGAAGGCGGGGCGTTCCCCATACTCCATTCCACTCACCACGAGACTTCGGTGCTGCGGTATGCGTTCCCCATTCGGAAACGGCGTGAAGCACCGGTATCCGACTTCTTTCTCAAGAAAAAGATAGACGCCATACGACGTACCGTGATTTCCCCCGCCGATGATCACAAGGTCGTCGCCGATCGTGGCGACAAGGGATTCATTCTTCTTCAGCCCATCCACACGCGCCTCGCCAAGCAGCTCGCGAACCCGCGCGCTGTGGCCGATGAAAATCCGCTTCCCGCTCCTCTCCGCTTCCGGCGAGTCCGTGGCCACGGACTCCAAAGCGCACCCGGTACTCTTCTCTATGATCTGCTGAAACTCACTCGTCGCGAAACCATCGTAAGGCTGATTCGTTCCAGTCACGATCAGATACTCCGTCTTGCCTTCACTGACGAGGGTGAGGTCAGCCCCCCACATGGCGATTGCCGGAAATAGCGTGATAAAGGCGAGCAAGCTCGGTCTCATGAGAAACTCCTCCTGGGTCTTGTTGGTTGGGGGAAACGGGCGCACCCGCGGCTGACCCGAATCCACTCCGGTTTTCCAGCGATCAGTTGAAGCAGCCATTCTGCTTGGTGATGATCTCTCGTGATCCGGCGTGATTGTGGTGAGAGACATGTCCGTCCATGAAGGCCATGTTGACGTTGCCGATGATGTTTGGGTGACGGAAACCAAGTTGGTTCATGCCAACCCCCGCCGGGATGTTCAGGTACATCCAAGCTGTCATCTGGGAGTGGTTGACCCCAAGCACGGTGATCGGCATGAGATCCGTGTAACCATCGGCGAGCCGCAGGCAACCGACCGGATTTGTGATTCTTGAAAGTCGTCTGAAGTTCAAACCATAAGCGTCGCTCCACATCCTGCACCCGAGAGATCGGCTGTAGGCATAGGAACCTCCCGCCAGCGGGCTCTTGTCCGATGGGCAACGCCCCAGCCTCGCAAATGCATCAGCCCCGAGTTCGTCCGAAAGTCTGTTCCACCAACGCGTCTTCTGCGCGTCAGGGCCATTGGCTGCAAGGACCCACTCGTCGTTGGCATCGGCGTAGCCGGCGGCGCTCATGTTCAACTGGCGGAGATTGTTGCTGCAGGCCGTTCTTTGGGCAACCTGCCTGGCTTGGCTCAGAGCAGGGAGGAGCAGACTTGCCAGAATGGAGATAATCGCGATGACGACGAGAAGCTCGATCAGCGTAAAGCAGCTCCGTCTGCTCGGGAAAGCGTCTCCCCAGAGGGACTGTTCAGGCAACGATGTGATGGTTTCGCGATGCATGACTGAATCCTCCTTGTTGCTGGTTGAGCTTGGCTCGTCGGTTCTTTAACGATTCTTGGTTCTCATGGAGAGAGGTAGGTACTAGCTGGTTTCCGGCACAGAGCCAATGCTGGTCCCAGCGAGTACGCGTGACGGCACCAGGTATTCCCGGCAGGGTAATGACCTCCCGCTCATCTGTGCGGAAAGTACCTCCAGCGCGGTCTGTATCATCGCGGTCCAATCGACGGTCACCTTCGCTATCGTGCTTGTCGCTCCCTCCAGCCCCGAGGAGGTCATGGCGATGCTCACATCTTCAGGCACCCTGATCCCCAGCCGCACCAGATTCTCGTGCAGGCTGGCGGCGTAGAACTCGCCAGACGCCATGATCGCGGTCAGTCTGCCTTCCCGGATTAACCCGGCAAACGCCTCCGACAAGTCCGCCATCATCCCATCGTGCGTCTCCGGCACAATCGCGTCTGAAAGGCAACAGCCATCTGAAATCGTCAGCCCGGCCGCCTTGGCTGTCTCTTTCATGATCCGCACCTTGGGGACCTCGGTGGACACACCATCCCCCTCGGCTGTCGAGTGGATCAGCCCCAGGCGCCGATGACCACGTTCGGCCAGGTCACCCATCAATGTCGCGATCCCATGCCGCCAATCCGCATTGACCATTGGCACGTCCGCCACATCCGCCGAAAAAGGCACATCCATAAGCACCACGGGCACCTTCTTACGCAGGATCTCCACGACCTCCACGTGAGGCGTTCCCACGATGGCTCCATCCACGTAGCCATTCAGCACGGGCGGACACTGAAAGCCGCTGCGCCGACGGTACCAGTAAGAGATGGGGTACATGCCCAACTGCTGCGCCAGCCACGACATCGTCAGCGATCGCTCCGCCTCGAAACTATCCCCCAAAGGCGACTCACTCCCAAGATGCGACACATGCATGATGACGCCCGTTCGTGCCCGTCCCTGCGCGCTTCCCGTTGCCCGCAACGTCTGAGCCTGTCGGTTCGGCGTGTAGTCCAGCTTCAGTGCCGCTTCCCAGACCCGCTTCCTGGTTGCCTCAGAGAACTTGTCACTTCCGTTGAGTACGCCGCTGGCTGTTCCCAAGCTTAGCCCGGCATGTCTGGCCACGTCTCGTATTGTTACATTCATCTCTGCTGACCGGAGTGAATTGAACCTTACATTGAACCGTTTCAATCCCGCGAATCTAACTTCTGTCCGGTAGTAGTCAAGTCAAACTCGAAAAAAGCACCTTCCAATCGTCCGCTTCCCCAATCCTGAAAAGCCACACGCCTGACTGGCTTGCGTTCCCGCGCCCCCCGCATCATCGGTTCAGTTCCGCCCGTTGCCTCTGACGGCCTGCCAGCGCTGCTGCGACTCTGGCAATCCTCTCCGCACGCACCTACCTTAGGCAGACCGAACGTCTAACCCTTTGCAGAGTCGAAGACAGATGACACAGCCTGATGAATTTTCCCACTTCGTTGATGCGCAGGCACCCGTTTATGGCCAGGTGCTCCGCGAACTGGCCGCTGGAGCGAAAACCTCGCACTGGATGTGGTTCATCTTTCCTCAGCTGCGCGGACTCGGCTACAGCTGGATGTCCGAAAGATACGCCATCGATTCCCTTGACCAAGCACAGCGTTACCTGCTCCATCCCCTGCTGGGAGCACGCCTGAACGCATGCACGTCCCTCGTGCTGCAAGTTCAGGGTGCTACCGCGTACGACATCTTTGGAGAGCCCGACACGTGGAAGTTCCACTCCTCCGTTACGTTGTTCTCGCTTTGCGAGTCCGCGGAGAGCCTCTTTGCTGAGGCTCTCGAAAAGTACTACCAAGGACAGCCGGACGTCAACACCTTGAGACTGCTGGAAAAGGGCGCAAGGAGCGAATAAGCATCGGCATGGCGAGCTGTAAGGCTGGAGCAAAGGCAACAAGCACACCTGCCTGCTGAGCGATACACCACAAAAATCACCGAGCCGGTTGGGCAATACTGACCCAGGCAGCTGGTGCGGGTGCACCAAGCCCGGAACATCGGAGAGGCGCCGTCGCGGCCGCGCAATCTAATTATTCCATACTTATTTTAGTTGCCTGTTTGACAAGGCACCTGCTAAACGTAAACGTAAGTATCAGAGTGAGCAGGTCCGAAAGTTGAGGATTGAGCATGCCCCCTAAGACGCATACAGGTTACCGCTGCCACGACATCTACCTCGATCTCCGTCGTCAGATCGATGAGGGGGTGCTTGAGGAAGGCGAACGCCTGCCGAAACAACTCGAATTGGCCGCAAGCTACAGCGCCAGCGTGACGACCGTCAACAAGGTCATTTCGCGGTTGAAGGATGAACGGCGCGTGTGGGCGCGACGTGGTGCCGGCGTCTTCGTCAAGGCGGCACCCGGGGTCCACTCAAGCCCCAGGATGATATCCTACATGTACATGTTCGGGGAGGAGGATCTGGTGCCCCTGCAGCATGCGGCACTGGCCAACGGCCATTTGCTCAGCGTCTACTCTCAGCTGCAGACAGCCTGGAACCCGGATGCCGAGCGTCTCTTTCTGCAGCAGGTACGCGATCAGCGTCACCAGGCGCTGCTGGCCTTCTGCTCCCCCGTGGAGCCGCGCAACGACGCGTTGCTGGACGAGGTGGCGGCGGCCGGGGTGAGGGTCATCCATATCGAGCACTATCGGCCGGAACTTCCCGACCAGGAATACCTGATGCCCGACTATCAGCGCGCCGCCCGCCTGGCCGCGGTGGCGGTCGCGCGCGCCGGCTATCGGCACATCTTTTACTTCGGCTATGCCGACACTTCTGCGCCTGCCTGCGGGCTGCACCATGCCGGTCTCCGGCAAGCCAGGCGCGAGGATGGCGTGCCCCTTGTAGACGATTATGTACTGCTCCCGCCCGGGCACTCGGGCGACCTCCAGGGCATCCTCGCCAGAGTGCCAGCCAACAGTGCGCTGGTTCTCAACAACGCCAGGAGCGCAAAGGTGCTGCAGCAGACGTTCGCGCAGCGCGAGTTGTGCGTGCCGGAAGACATCGGCCTGATCGCGATAGAGGCCCCCGGCGAGCCGCGAATGCATGTCGATACGATGAGTTTTCAGCGGTTGGCCACCACAGAGCGAGCCATGCGCGTTGTCACCACCGACCAGCCACCGGTGCGCGAGCTGGTGCACCCAATCATGCTCTCGCACGGTTCCCTCCGCGTGACCGAGGGGAGCGTAGAATGATCGCCCCTTCAGTTAGCCAAGAAAGGAGACCCTGAACATGAGTCACAGAGAGACGAGAGAAAACCAGCACCCCACATCCTGCACCAGGCGCCAGCCGTTCACTTTGATCGAGCGGTGTCGAACCTCGTGCGACAGTTTGCCGAGCACTTGACCGGGAACCGCAGCTATGTGGGCCCGATGGGCGCTGCAGCCCGGCGAACATCGCGTCGTGCGCTGATCCAAAGTCATCATCCAAAGGAGTCCCATATCATGCTCAGAAACTGCTATCTGCCGCCCTTGAATCGTGCCGCACGCGGCCTGTTAATCATGCTCGCCGCCCTGCTGATCACTACTTGCAGCCAAACAGCCGCGGCCGAACCGGAGGGCAGACCCGCGCTGCTCTTCATCGGCAAACCGGGCGTCTACATGGAGACCACCTATCTCGACGAACTGGAAGCGCACGGTTTCGACGTCTTCGCCGGCCAGTGGAGCGAGATCACGCCCCACGTCCTGCGTCGCTACCATGCTGTGGTCATCTCCAGCTACGGCTTCATCCATGCCGATCAGCGCCTCAATCAGGAGCGCCAGCGCTACATCGAAGAGTACATGCGCGCCGGTGGCGGCGTGCTCTTCATCCTGAACACCTCGGGCGGTTACCACGAGGAAGGCCTGGGTGACATCCCCGATTTCCTGAAGACATTCGGCATCGACTTCTACGCCGAAGCCATCCGGGATGCCGGCACTGAAACGCCCATGAGCCCGCCGGCACTGCAGCGCTATGGCTCAAAAGTGGCACTGGCCCGTAAGATCGCGGCTGATCACCCGGTGACCCGCGGCGTCGAGGCTATCTGGTATCCAGTCGGCTGGGGCGGGCATGCTCAAGCGGCGGCAACGCCGGTGAACACCAGCCACCAGTGGCAATCGCTGGTCGAGACCGCCCCGACCGCGGAGTTGCAGATAGCCAAGCAGGTGCCGCAGCGGCTTTGGCGCGACAAGCGGCCGGACGGCCCGTACTCACTGCTGTCGGTTCGCCAGGTCGATGCCGGTCGGATGGCCGTGCTCGGCGTCGCGCCCCAGTGGATCGTCTGGACCCCCTACTATCCTCCGCTGGGCGAAGTGGTCATGAAAAAGGGGGAAAAGGGCGTACCCAGCGATTTCTGGAAGCTGCTGGAAAACACCTACGCATGGCTGGCGCAACCGTCCCTCGACGCGGGTCTTTACGGCCCCGACATCGCCAAGCGGCCGCCAATCGCGCGCGACACCCCCACCGTCGCCTGGGATCAGATGGACTTCCCGGGCAAGCCCACCGGCTACTACCGCGGCGTCTGCGGCGCCCACACCACCTACTCGACCGGCACCGGCACCGTCGCCGAATGGGTGGAAGCCGCCAAGCGAAACGGCTTCGATTTCCTGATCTTCGCCGAGGATCTGGTCCACATGAACCAGGAAAAGTGGGAGAGCCTGCAAGCCGATTGCCTGGCAGCGTCGGACGAAAATTTCATCGCCTGCGCCGGGCTCGAATATCAGAACGCCAGCGGCAACCGCGGCTTTTTGCCCTGGGGCAACAAACGGCCTTGGATCTCAGGTGCCTATCTCACCGACGACGGCAAACAAATCAACGTGGACCGCGGCTGGTCGCCGCAGAAAGGCCACGGCGCTACCGACCATAAGAGCGGTCAGATTCAGCTCTGGCTCGAACAGAAGTGCACCGGCTACTTCGACCATGAATCCAACCAGGCGCCCTTCTGGGACTACAAGCTTTACAACATGTTTACCGTCTGGAGCTACGAGAGGGGTAAACCGCTTGACGATGCCCTCGACAAGCTCCTGCACGCCAACTCGCTCCACGTGAATCCCAGGCCCTACGCGCTTGATCTGATGTTCAGCCCGGAAGAACTGGATGGCGCCGCGAAGAACGGACGCCCGTTCCTGGTAACCTCCGCGGACAACGATCCGCGGATGCCCGAACAAGCCACGCTCGAACGTGTATTCAAGCGTTTTGTCGTCAGTGATCCTGAGGTTCCCGATCGCCAGGTTTATCGCTCATGGGTCGGACCGGTGGCCACCCAGGGGCCGAAGCTGCGATTGCTGTTCCGCGGTGGCTATCGCTGGATGGGGATTGAATTCCCACGCTACTGGATCGAGCGCCATCAAGGCATCGAGACCAGGGACTGGTTCATGGACAGTTGGTACCGGTTGAAGGTGCGACTGGACGCCGAAAGCGAGGCGGGACTTGCAGACATCACCATCTATGACGGGGAAACCCTCATCCGCCGTTTCGATCCGAAGGGCGCGACCGATTTCACGGTCGACTTCGACCTGTTGCAAGACCAAAACCGTCACCTTGCCGCCGTCGTCACCGACAAGAACGGCCATCGAGCGGTAAGCAATGAGATCTGGATGGAGCAGCAGCAGAGGCTTTACAACTACTGTGGCGATCGCGTCAATGTACCGCTGAGCATCTACAGCCCTATTCACGGCGGCCCGACCTATCGGCATATCCGGTTGAAACGCGGCAGGATTGACGACAAGGCGTTGCGGGCGAATCGCACCCCGCGCGACGAAGTCCGCCGCTTCTTCGTGGATCTGGTCAGTCCGGATGTGCTCATAGAACGGTACAGGACCGATTGGGTATACCATTGGGATGAACTGACCGACCAGCACGGCTGGCACAACTGGGCGCCGCACCACGAGCGCGACGACTACACCCTCGAGCAGCGCGGCTACGAATACTACAACCGTCACGGTCAGGGCGTGTCCCACAAGAGCCACCACACGCAGAAGGTCTACTGGGACGGCTTTGGCGAGGCGACCGCCGACATGAAGGAAGGGCCGCAGCCTGCCGAGCTCCACGTTTTCGAGCACGAACTGACGCTCAAGAAACCGCTGGAACTCGATGCAAACGGCTTCTTCGCCAAGACCGTGATCGAATCCCAGGCGCCCGAAGCGGTCGAGTATGCCTTGATCGAGCCAGGTGGCGGCGTGATTCGTGGCACGGTGAATAAAGATACTGAATCGACCATGATACCGATCCCGTCCGGAAGCGTATTGACCATGCAATCGACCGAACGTGGCGAGAGTATCCAGTGGCAGGGCGACGATCTGGCCTTTCGCGTCGCGTGGGAGGACGATCACGCGGTGGTCGAGTCCGGGGTGCATGTTGGCGACCGCAATCGCGCGGGCGAGACCTTCACCTGGCGATTCCAGCGCATCGACCGGGCCGTCGACGTGGAACAGGTATTGAAACCCGAGTGGTTCGCATTGAAGACCGGGCAACTGGACGGTCTGCCTCTGTGCGAACTGCACGTGAAGGCTGAGAATGGTGCGGCGGCCATTCTGCTGAAAGAAGCTGCCTTCGACACCAACATGCAGCCGATCATCGTCGATGGGGTGAATCCCAACGCTTCCGCCTTCCTGTACCGCAAAGACCAGGGGCTGATCCGACCCGTCGGCGTGTATGATAAGAAGGCGTTCTGCCAGGTACCCGCGACGCTGAAAGGTACGGAACTGGTCGTCGGCAATCTTCTGACGACCGACTATTCGGAACTGCACATCACAACCGTCCGAGAGACCGACGATCGCGGCGAACCCACGGGCGTATGGATGGTGGAAGCTCACAATCCGACCGACCGGGAGATCACCGCGATCCTCGCACCGGCGCCGGCGTTCGCGATCCTCGAAGATGGGGCACACACGGTCACGGTCGCGCCCAGAAGCTCGGTTGATTTCAAGGTAAACGAGAAATGATGATAAGGAAGATGAAATGCCTGAGATGAAAACGGAGCATCCGTGGTACAATCCTGACTTCACCGTCGAGCGGCGCGTGAATGCGTTGGTCCAGGCGATGAGCCTGCGCGAAAAAGTCGCGCAGATGATGCATGCGGCACCCGCGATTTCTCGGCTAGGCGTGCCGGCATACACCTGGTGGAACGAATGCCTTCACGGCGTCGCCAGGGCCGGACAGGCCACCGTGTTCCCGCAAGCTATCGGTATGGCGGCGGCCTTTGACGAACCGCTGATGCACGACGTCGCCAACGCGATTTCTGACGAAGCCAGGGCCAAGCATCACCAGGCGGTCAGGCAGGGCAACCGGGGCATCTATTTCGGTTTGACCTACTGGTCGCCGAACATCAACCTCTTCCGCGATCCGCGCTGGGGGCGGGGCCAGGAGACCTACGGGGAGGACCCGTACCTGACCGCTCGCCTGGGGGTGGCATTCTGCAAGGGACTGCAGGGGGACGATCCGACGTATCTCAAAGTGGTGGCAACGCCCAAGCACTACGCCGTGCACAGCGGCCCGGAACCCGTCCGCCACGCGTTCAACGCCGTGGTGACGCAGCGAGATCTCCACGAAACCTACCTGCCGCACTTCAGGGCGTGTGTGCAGGAAGCCGGCGCCTGGTCCGTAATGGGCGCCTACAACCGGGTGCTTGGCGAACCCTGCTGCGGCTCCAAAACGCTGATCCAGAAGATCCTGCGTGACGACTGGGGCTTCAAAGGCCATTTCGTATCCGACTGCAACGCCATCAGGGACATCCATCTCTGCCACAAGCTCACCGACACACCCGCGGAGTCGGCTGCCATGGCGGTGAAAAGCGGTTGTGATCTGAACTGCGGGTCGACCTACGGCGCGCTGATCGAGGCGGTCGAGCAGGGCTTGATCACCGAGGATGAACTCGACGTCTCCGTGAAGCGCCTTTTCGAGGCGCGCCTGCGCCTGGGCATGTTCGACCCGGAAGAGAAGGTGCCATACGCCTCGATTCCCGTCAGCAAGGTCCGCTGTCATGAGCACCTTGACCTGGCCTTGCGGATGGCCCGCGAGTCGATCGTGTTGCTTAAGAATGACGGTGTGCTGCCGCTGTCGAAGGCTGTGCGGGAAATCAGCGTGGCTGGACCGAATGCGCAGAACGATGTGGCGCTGTATGCCAACTACAACGGCTTTTCTCCGCGCCCGGTGACGCCGTTCGAGGGCATTCTCTCCCGCCTCTCCGTCGGTACGCAGGTCAACTACAACAAGGGCTGCGATCTGTGGCGGGATGATCCCTTGCACATAGCCGAACTCGACGAGCAGATCACGAGCAGCAGCGAAGCGATCGTGGCGGTGCTGGGAAATACGACCGAGTTGGAAGGCGAAGAGGGCGTCGCAGCCTCCGATGGTGGTGGTGACCGCACTCAGATCGGCCTCCCGGGCAAACAGCTTGACTTGCTCAAATATCTCCGTGCCAAGCAGAGGCCGCTTATCCTCGTCCTGCTGACCGGCAGCCCGGTCGATCTATCCGAGGTTGAGCCGTATGCCGATGCCATCGTGCTCGGCTGGTACCCCGGCGAGCAGGGCGGCAACGCCATCGCCGAGGTGATTTTCGGCGACTACAATCCCGCTGGCCGCCTGCCATGCACCTTCGTCAAATCCATGGATCAGTTGCCGCCATTCGACGATTACAACATGAAGGGCCGCACCTATCGATTCATGGAAGAGGAGCCCCAGTATCGCTTCGGATTCGGGCTGAGCTATACGACGTTCGAGTACAGCAACCTGCAGGTATCCGGTTTCGAGGCTCGGGTGTCAGGCCCGGTTGAGGAAGCCGCCGACGGCCGATGTGAAGTCTCGATAGACGTCACCAATACGGGTGACCGCGACGGCGACGAAGTCGTCCAGCTTTACATCAAGGATATCGAGGCGTCAGTCCCCGTCCCCCGGCATCATCTGGAAGGTTTCCGGCGCATTCATGTGAAGGCGGGTGAAACACGAACGGTGACGTTCGAACTGAAGCCGATACAGTTCGCCTGTTACGACGATGCGGGCAAACCATTCATTGAACCTGGAGACTTCCAGATCAGCGTCGGGGGGGGCCAACCCGACGTCCTGGCCTCCAGCGCAGTTCACACGACCGTTAACCTCGGATAATTGGAATCATGGCAGCAACATACACACTGAAAATCACCGAGCCGGTTGGGCAATATTGGCCCCGGCAGCTTGTACGGGAACGATTCATCTTCACTCAGGGCGACTTTCCCACCCCACGCGCCTGGTGGATTCACCAACTGGACAACCTGCACGCGGCGATGAACCCCGTCGCGGTGCCCGCCCAGCTGGAAATCGTTTCGAGGCATCCCGACGGGAGCATTCACGAGGCGGATGCCATTGCTCTGGTCGAGCTGCAGCCAAACGAAACGCTGGAACTGGAGCTGGTTGCCAAGCTGCCCGACAACCTGACCGTCTCCTGTGGATATGGGCTGCTCGTGGCTGAGCAAACCGCTGACGGATTGGTACTCCGTACGGATAATCTCAGCGTCCGACTGCCGAACTCCGTAGCATATCCCGATGGGCGCGCCGCCACAGAGGTGCCGGGCCCGATCGCGGAGTTTGTCGGCCGGGGTGCCAGGCTAGGGGGTGACTCCCGCCTGATCGGCGATCTCAAGGTGACGGGTATCCAGACCGAGTTACTGGCCACGGGGCCGCTGGAACTTCGCGCCAGTGTGACCTACACATTTGTCGGCGGTGCGACCTGCGAGTGTATCGTCTCTACCTGGCTCGGTGCCGAGACAATCCTGCTGCGCGAGAGGTCCACGCTGGTCAGCCCAGATTACGTCACCGAGAGCTGGCCCCACCATCGGGTGGTGGAGCAGTACTGGTCCGCCCCCGCCTGGTCGTGGGAGCTGATGGCGCCGGGCGACAAGGCTTCCATACATATGCGGCTCAATCAGCAGCGCAACTATCCGCCTGAGGTTCTGCACGCGGCCAACATGCCCAAGAGCATGCCGGGGCAACCGGGCGGGGCAGACAACCATTTCACCTTCCCAGCCCACGTCGCGCCCGGTCGCGACGTAGCCTGGCTCTTCCCGTTCAGCAGCTGGACCGGTCAGGAGGGCTCCTGGTTTGGCATCCATGAAATGGGGAAGCAGCACTATCTGGGCATCTTCGCGCTGACCTCGTCGGCGTGGCGGAACGCGTATGAGAACGAGCCGGTGCTTTGTCGTGACGACAGCGGGCGTCTTCGTCTGCATCTCCCCATCCGAACCGGTGAGCGACACTGGGGCCTGTGGGCCGGGACGGCGACTGACGCCTTTCCGCAAAGCCCGCACTCGACCGCCCGCCCTCAATACCTGCGCAACCACCATAACCTCCCGTTGGACAAGATCAGACGCTGGCCGCTGGATACGCCCCCCGAACGTGCTGAAAGCTACCCACGCATTTTCCTCGATCGCGACCGCTGGCCGGACATACGCCGATGCATTCGGGAAACCCCCGCGTTGCACAACGCGCTCGAGACATGGCGAGCCGACAATCCCGAGGGCGCCGCCTATCAGACTGCTCCGGAGCAGTTCCTGGCCACCGGTAAGCTACCGGAAGCCACGGCCCTCGCACTTATGCTGGCAGACCAGTACGATGCCTTGATCCAGGCGGCGCTATGCGGCGACGGCTGGGACAGTTGGCTGCTCAGCGTGCTCGAGTTCCCGCAGAAATGCACGCAGCTTTTTGACTGGTTCGACTGGGTCATGAGCTGCGCCGAGCTGCCGCCTGCTTTGCGCCAGCGTCTCTACCGGCGGACGGTCTTCCTCGCCTGCTGCCTCGCCGACCGCGACCGCTGGCCGCGCACGGGCGATGGCTATTTTCGCGGCACTCACAACTTCATCATGGCCAACAGCCTCGCCATCTCCGCGGCTTCCTGCGTCCTGCGCGATCTTCCGGAAGCGAGAGAGTGGGGGCGGGAGGCCCTGGCCGAGTTGGAGCATTGCCTCCGCGTCGAGGATCCTCTGCCCCCGCCCGTGAAGCATTGGGCCGACGCTGAAAACGAAAAGCGCGGCAATGTCGGTCCGAACGGCGCCTGGGCGGAGAATCCCAGCTATATGTGCTTCGGACTCACCCTCCTCTGGCGCATGGCCGTCAACCTGCGCCACGGCGGGCACGGCGACCTGACCACCAGTGCGGCGCTCTCCAGCGTCTCGCGCTTCGCCATCGATCTTCTGACCCCGCCCGATCCCCGCTTCAACAACCGTCGCGCCATGGTCGGGCTCGGTGACATCTCGCTCGGACTGCGCTCGGACATTTTCCTGTGGGGCATCCGCTACCTGCGGGAAAGCTGTCCTGAGCTGGCAAGCAATCTGCAATGGGCCTACGTCGAGCAGTTCGGCGAGTTCGACTGGGCGAAGTTTGGCTTCCGCGAACCGCTGTTGCTGGCGCAACCGGAGGTCCAGCCCCTTCCGATCGCTGGGGAAAGCCGCCATTATCCCGGCTTCGGCGCGATCCTCCGTCGCAGCTTCAACACGCCGCGCGAAAGCTACCTCGCGGCCAAGTTCGGCAGCTTCTGCTGGGGGCACTATCACACCGACAACGGATCGTTCGCCTGGTTTCCCAACGGCGTCCCCCTCTGCCCGGACATCGCCAGCGGTTATGCCCCACGCGTGGCCGCCGCGGAATGCCACAACCGCATCTGCATTCGCCAAAGCGACGATTGGCCGATGGCCGATCCTCATGTCGTCAGACTCGGCAACGAGGTCGATTACATCGGCATGGAGACGACGATCAAGATCCTGCAGCCCCGCGCCCGCCCGGACCGCCAGCCGGTAATTGCGGAAACCGAACACCTGGCGAAGCCCATTCGCTGGCGTCGCGATTTCCTCCATGTCGCCGGGCGGGACCCGGAGATTCCCGAGTACATCCTGCTGCGCGACACGGTCGGCGACACCGAAGAGCCTTGGAGTTGGTCGGTCTGGGCGCTGGCGGACAAAGCCGTCCGGGATGGCGACGGATGGCGCATGGTCGGTGACTACGGTCTGGATCTCTGGCTATGGATCGACGGCGCATCGGACATCGACAGGGATACTTTCAGTTACGTCAGTACACAGGGCGCCGCCGGCAGCTTCCATGGCAACCCTGCCATGCGAAACGGCTTCATGAATCACCGCTTCCGCAGGGAAGAGTTTATCGTCGGCGAAACCGCGGCACAAAGTGGGTCCTGCGATGGGTTGGCCCAACGGCTCTCGGCGGTACGCATAAACAAAACCGGTCGGGGGGGCGTGCTGGGCATACTGGTGGCTCTGCCGAACGGATCACAACCGCCAGCCGTCCACCACCGCACCTCGATCGTGCTGGAGTGGCAAAACGGTAAAGGCCGAGATGAGATCTCCATGGCCGAGAACGGCGCCAGAGTCAAACGGACAAGCGCGAATGAAACCCGAATCATAGGTTAACTTTTCATGTTCCACATTCTGATTTTTTCGGTGGCACTCCTTTCGCTGGCATTTACCACGTTGGCAGCGGAGGAGTCGAACCTTTTCCACTGGGGGCAGGGCCGTGAAGAGGTGATGCCGGGGCAGCCGGCGAATACCGACCCGTCGACAAACAACGAGTTTCTCGCCTACAGCCGCGGCATCCGCCAGGAGAACGGTCTGTGGATCCTCGAGATTCCCAAGGAAGACCCGCGTACCAACTACCGGTACGTGGGAGTCGGCCCCTTTCCCATCAAAGCCCTGGCGCGCTACGTTCTTGATTTCCGGGTCACGACATGTGCCGGAACCTACAGCAGCCTCTTCTGTGCAACCTGGCTACACCATGGCGAACCGACGCGCTTCGACACGATTCTTTCCTTCCCGAACTTCGATACGCGCCTGACGCGTATCTCCCAGGATTTCGCGGCCCCGCCGGAAGCCGATGCCATGCTCCTCTGGATCGGCATCAGCGGCCAGGGAAAGCCGGTACACTCCGGGCCAAAGCTCCTTATGCGCGACCTGGCAATCAGGGAGATTGGCACCATGGACGGCAATTCCGTCCTGCTGAAAACCAAACCCGAGACGTTGCTGCCCGTCAGCGACTTCGAGACCCTCGAGCCCGGCCCCTTCCCGTCTGCAAGCCACCAAGGCTATTTCGGCCATGCAGGCGCCATGGTAACGGCAAGCGTCGAGGTCGAACCGGATGGCAACCACGTCCTGCGGCTGGTGAAGAAAGCCGACGGTTATCCTTTCCCACATTTTCGACTTCCCGACCTGCCTTTCGACAATACGTGGCTCCGCTTTTCCTATCGAGCCAAGGGATCCGGTTCCGTAGCCGCGGGTCTGTGGTGGATGCGAGGGGAGCGGACCTGGGCGTACGGCGCGGGCCACTTTGTCGAGCTTTCACCTGACGAATGGAAGACGGTCACCTACGTGAAGCCCTGCGTCGATGCCAGCGCATTCGGCGCCGCGGCAGCGATGCATATAGGTAAGAGCGAGGCCGATTTTGTCATTGATGATCTGATGATCGACTATGTCGGGATCGAGGAGCTGTAGAATGAACGATAGAGCTCCACACATTCTCTTCATCACCACCGACCAGCATCGGGCGACGGCACTTGGCTGCGCCGGACTCACCGCTGTTCCGACCCCGAACCTTGACCGTCTCGCCCATCAGGGGCTGCGTTACACCAATGCCATTGCCCAGGCGCCCGTCTGCACGCCGGCTCGCTCCTGCTGGATCACCGGCCAGTATAGTCGCGCGCACGGCGTCTGGGCGAACGGCGTCTCCCTGCCGGAAAGCCCCGACCTGCTGCCGCGTCTCATGCAACAGGCGGGCTACGCCACCGCCATGATCGGCAAGCTCCACATCACCCCCAGCATGGCGGCACATCAGCCCGACGACGGTGCCTACGGGTACGAACGCATCCGGTTGACTGAAGGGCAGGAACCGAAAGGATTTGCCGACTGGCTGGCGCAGCGAGCGCCCGATCAACGTCACAAGTATCGGCACTCCTTCCCCCCAAGCCGCGAAGGAGATGTGTATGAGCCCGCCGAATGTCTCCCGGAAGAGCTGCATCCAACCCGCTGGGTGGCGGACGAAGCCATCGCCGCCTGGCGACAGCGCGTGCAGCATCGGCCGCTCTTCATGCACGTCTCGTTTCCCGACCCACATCATCCTTTCGAGGCGCCACAGAGATTCGTCGATCTGGTGGACCAGGAAAGGCTGCCCGAGCGCCTCCCGATCCCGGAGAACTGGGCCGATCTCCCCGCCTTTTATGAGGAGCATCATCAGGGCAGGAATCCCCTCTTTCAGGGCGGGCAGAAGCTGTCAGCCTTGACCGACGAACAATGGCGGCAAATCCAGACCAACTACTTCGCCATGATCGCCTTCATCGATCAGCAAATCGGTCGGCTCTTGGAGGTCGTCGAACCCAGCGGCGAACCGTTCCTGGTCATCTTCACCGCCGATCATGGCGAGCTGCTCGGCGACCACGGATTGCTCTTCAAGGGGCTCTTCCACTACGATTCCCTGATCAAGGTGCCGCTCATCGTCAGCGGCAGCAAGTTGCCGCATCGGGGCCAGGTCGTGACCACGCCGGTTGAACAAATCGATCTGATGCCGACGATCCTCGAGTACTGTGGCCTCACCGTGCCTCGCACCTGCCAGGGCGAGCCACTGCCCGGAATCACCAGACCCATCACCGATCTCCCGCGCGAGTTTACGCTCACCGAGGAGTACGCCCCCTGGTATACTCCTGAGCGCCGCTGCGTGACCCTGCGCTCGAATAGCTGGAAACTCTGCGTGCTCAACAACGAGGACATCGGGCTGCTCTTCGACCTCGAAAACGATCCCGACGAAACGACGAATCTCTGGAATGACCCCGCACACGCCGAGGACAAACAGCGTCTCTTGCTCCGCCTGACCCAACGACTCATCGACACCGCTCCCCCCGGCGGTCTCCGCACGTATCGAGCCTGAATCCACTACCCATCAGAAGGAAACATCATGCCTGCATTGAACGACCCGAGACGAGTCCTGCCCAGCTGGCGCCGGCTGGCCGCCGTCAAGAGCCTGCTGGCCAAGTTGCTCATCGTTGTGATGCTGTCAGGAGTTGCGGCCTCCTGGGCCGAGCCTCGTCCAGCCATCTTGATCGATGCATGGGGCGCCACGCCGGACCTCGACTACATGAAGCGGCTGGAGGCGTCCGGCTTCGAGATGGACGCCATACGTCACGAGGAGCTGACTTGGGAGCGACTGAGCCAGTACAACGTCCTGGTGCTCCTGGACTTCCCCGAAACCGGCGTGGTGCGGCATGCGCCCGAGGGCGGCCCCGCCAAAGGCCCCAACCTCGAGGAAACCCTGCTCCTGCTCGACCGCTTCCTGGCAGCCGGCGGCGGGGTGATGATCAACCTCGTCCAGCATCACAACAACCCGGTTTTCCACAACTCCATGCGTGAAGCCCTGGCCAAGTGGGACGCGCGCCGGCCCGTCGAGCGGGTCGTCCTGCCATCCGATCGCATCGTCACGCATCCACGCTTGCGCATGCCCTTCTACCTGACCGATAACGTCCAGCCCTCGCCGGTTTCGGAAGGGATCGAGCGTATCTGGTACCCGCTGGGCGGGCGCTATTGGTTTGTAGCCGGGCCGATCGACGTGGACGACGACTGGACCGTGGTCCTGCGCGCCCCGCAGGGCAGCCGTACCGAGCCCATCGAGCTGCCAGAACCGAAACCAGGCGTGCCCCGGTTCGACTCGCCGTTCGTCCGCCCGGCAGGCGTCGAGGAGCCGGCGCTTTTTGCCATTCGCGACCTGCAGCCGGGACGCCTGGCCCTCTTCCACGCCCATCCCAATTTCCACCTGCTCTCCGGGCTGTCGTGGGTGCATGATGGCGCCATGCTGGACAAGGGGCTGGGCGGTCGTTGGCGCTCCGACTTCGACAAGCTCCTTGGCAACACCTTCCGCTGGCTCGCCGCCCCCAGCCTCCAAGGCGAGGCTCTGGGCGGGGCCATGTCGCCGCCGGATCGCTGGGCCCCGCCCCTCGAGAAGCCCGATAACCCCAACTACGTGCGCATGCTGCTCGACCAGCGTCCCCACGATCTCGATCCCGACCTGCCGCCGCCGCCAATCAACCTCCATACCGGCATCATCGGCCCCCGCACCTCCTACTCGGGCGGCACCGGCACCGTTGCCGATTACGCCGCCGCCGCCCGCGAGCAGGGCCTTTCCTTCATCATTTTCCTCGAAGACATGGTCGAGCTGACTGCTGAAAAGCTCGCGCAACTGACCGCCGACTGCCGCGAGCAGAGCGACGACGATCTCCTCCTCCTGCCCGGATATCGGGGGCGCAGCAACCTGGGCAACCAGATCTTCTTCTTTGGTTACGACCCGCTCTACGTGCACGACAAGCACCTTTCGGAGGACCGCCAGACCATCATCATTCAGCCGCAGGACGAAAACGGCCGATACCTGCGCAGCCCTTTCATCGACTTCACCTTCGAATTTCGGCCGCACGGCGAAATGGGGCCGGGTGTGCGCGCTCCCAAGGCCAACAACTCGATCGGTTTCTTCGATTTCACCGAGCCCATGAAAAGTGGCGGCATGGCGGTGCACGACCTGCGCCTCTTCAGCATGGCCGGCGTTGTCTACTACAACCGGGGGCAGCTCGTCGAAGACGTCACCGATCAGTACCTGCTGACCAACGCCGGGACCATGCCGGGTACGCCGGTGGCCATCAACCTGGTGGATTCGCCGGCGGCCATGATCGCCGAGGTGCAGGCGGATCGGGCGCTGACCTACGCGGTGGCGCCTCAGGTCCGCGACCTCTGGAACCATGCGTTGAGCTGGAACTACCAGATTGTTCACCGCCACGCCTTCCCCAGCTCGGGTCCCATGATCCGGCACTGGCCGCAGTATGTCTACCGCAGCACCGCCTATGCCGGCGAACCCTTCGCCGTCGCGCGCATGCTGATCACTCCCTGGCTGCAGGTGACCTCCGACGTGGGCCTCCAGGAGGTCGTCATCTACGAGGGCGACCAGCTCTTCCGACGCTTCCTGCCCGACGGCAGCAAGGACTTCGCCACCCGGCTCTTCCTGAGCGGCTCGCTGCAGCGCAACATGAGTGTGGTGGCTACCGACACAGCCGGCGGCAAGGCCGTCTCTTTCCCCCTGCGTGGCTGGAGCGAGATCTCGCCCGCGCCTGTCTTCTGCGGCGACCATGTGAACGATTGCGGGAGCATGAAACTCTTCCGCGGGCCCGGCTGGTCGCGCCACACCAACGTCCCTCTGGTCCCCGACCCCGGGAAAATGTGGGACGGCATGGCCCTGATTGTCCAGCGCCCCGTTTTCGGCTGGGGGCAGGTGAACCCGACCTTTACTTTCGGCGATGGCAACAATCTGCAGGGAAACATCGGCCAGACCCCGGTCATGGAACTCTGCGACGACCGCGTGTGGCGCGGCCGCACCGTCTCCCGCGGCCTGGTTGCCCCCGGCGGTGAACCCATGAATCCCTGGAGCGGCTGGGGGCCAATCGAACCCATGCCCTTCGTCGACCTCGTCGGCATCTACACCGAGTGGGCACAGTACCAGACGCCGACCCCGACCGGATGGGGGCCGACAGGCCAGGCAGGCGGCCCCACCGCCAGCAGCTACCGCCAGGAGACCACCTTCAAGGAAGACCTCACACTCACCCAGGCCCGGCTCGGCTACGAATGGCGCAAAGATCTGGACGCCAACGTTATGCTCGTGCTCGGCCGCGGCGACCGCATTCTCAAGGCGCGCGACGTGGCCCCCCAGGGCGAACACGTCGCCCCGGGCGTTATCAGCTGGCCTATCGACACCGGCGACTGGCTGGCCGCCATCTCTCCCAACCAGGCCAACTCCATGCTTCTGGTCAACCTCGGCGTACCGCTGAACGTCCGTGTGCGGCCAGACCAGAGCATGCTCTCCGAGGCCATCCCAGCTGGCGGCATCGAGGTGAAGACGGGCGAGCGCCGCGTCGTCGAATGGTTCACCTGCTGGTGGCCCATGGATCGCCCCATCCCCGACACTGACACCCTCCTGCGCCAAGTTCGTTACTTCCAGCAGCCCGACGGCTTGGACATCCGCCGCGGCGAACGCCTCGACGCGCCCCCCGGAGTGCTTGAGCTGGCGGCGGAAAATCACGCTGTCGAGCTCGTCCTCCCCCGGCCCGGCGACGGCCTGGACCCCAACCTTCCCTTCCGCGTCCGCGGCCTGAACCCGCGCTGGAGTGCCATCCTCTGGCAGAAGACCGGCTACGTGGGCGCCGGCCGTTACGGCCCGCCGGAGAACCGCTTCCGCAACCTCGCCACGGATTTCGAAGGTCGCGTCTACTTCCCCGTCTACACCGGGCAGGCACCGCGACATCATCTCGTCGTCGGGCAACCGGTGATCGCCGACGCCGCTGGCCGCGAGCTGTTCATCAACATCGTCTGTCTGAAAGACGCTGAGGAGGGCCAGCCGCCGCTGTGGCACGTATCCGTCAACAACCCAACCGATGCGCCGATCACCACAACATTGACCAGATCCATGGATCTGCCGGGGCTGGACTGGACAGAGCAAACCACCACCCTTCAATCTGGTGAGCACCGCATCCTCCTGCACCCGTCAGCAGCCGCGGACTGAGCCGCAGGTACAGCTCTCGGAATATCCTTCGCCGAAGAGGATGAGGCTCGAGGCGCTTGCCGCGCATTCAGATTCACCATACAAGTGTGAAAATTGCGACTCACTGCCTTGACGCTTCCAAGGGCAGATGTATCTTTATTTACCAATATAAAATCTATTTTTATAATATAAAAGTGATCCGGAGGTAGCCAGGTGATCCAAGTCGTTCAACGCGCCGCCGCCATACTGGAGCTTTTGGCCTCGTCGCCGGAGCGCCGTGTGGGGCTCGGGGAGATTGCCGCGAAGCTGGATCTGAATGCCGGCACCTGCGCCAATATCCTCAAGACTCTGGTGGCGTGCGGCCTTGCTGATCAGCCCGACCGGAAGAAGGGCTATCAGCTTGGCCCGAGAGTTTTCCAGTGGGCAGGAGGGGCGGCTTACATGGAGCACATCGTGGGGCCGGCGCGAAAGATCATGGCGGCGCTGCGGGATGCGATTGACGAAAATGTCATCCTGGCGCTTGTCCGTGGCGGCGAACGCATCGTCCTTTGGGAGGAGCTTGCGACCCATGAGTTGCAAGTCAAGAGGACACACGTCAAACCGGCCTATGAAGCTTCGACCGGCAGACTGATGCTCGCCTTCATGGCGGAGGCCGAACGCCAGAAGTTCCTGGACGTATATGGGCTTCCGTCAGAGTCTGCGTGGCCGGAGGGGACCACCCAGGAGACGCTGGATGCCGAATTGTCCAGGATCCGCGCCAGACGCCTGGCCATCCAGATCACGACCACTCATATCCTGGGTCTGGCTGTCCCGGTCGAAAAGGACGGCCTGGTGGTGGCGGCCCTCGGGATCTATTTGCCGCGGATTCGCGCCGACGAGGGCAGGCTCGACATGCTGAAGACGGCGCTGGCCGTGGCCAGCGCGGAGTTGTCTGACAAACTAACTGGAGAAGGTGGTCATGACGGGCAGAGAGCGAACCTTACGGGCTATTGATTTTGCGCCGACGGACCGCCTGCCGGTGGTCGGCGGCTTTGTGCGACATCCCCCCTTCCTGGCCGAGGCTGCCGACACCACGGTGGAGCGCTTCTGGGCCGATCCCAAAGGGGTTGCCATCCGTGCTTTCCGCAACCTTGGCGTGGACTGCGTCATCGGCCTCATCCTGCCCAGCCCCGACTCCCCAAGTGGGGCGCAGGTGGGCATGCACAAACCCAGCCGATTCGCCTCGCCAGAAGCCATGCTCGAAGTAATCGCCAACCTTCCCAGCCCCACGGAGCTGCGCCAGGATTTCGATTTCCAGGCCTGTTACGACACCTTCCTGCGCACCCACCGCGAGGGAGAGGAGGCTATTGGCGACGACATCCTGTGGCTGCCGAACCGTTTCGGATGCGTGACGCAGTTCCAGAACGAGGGCTATTTCGGCGCTGAAAACTACTACATGGCGCTGGCCCTCTACCCCGAGGCCATGAACCGCTTCTTCGAACACTCCGGCGAGCAGGCCTACCTGCAGAACACCGCCCACGCGAGAGCAATCGTCGAGCACGACCTGCCGCGCGTCATCTGGGCTGGCCAGGATGCCTGTGACAACCGCGGCCCGTATATCCCCGCCAGGACGATGAACGACATCTACATCCGCCATGTCAAGCGTTCGCTTGAACCGCTCAAGGAGATCGGGGTGCAGGTGCTCTGGCATGCCGATGGCAACATCGCTCCCATCGCGTCGTACCTCCTCGACGCTGGCGCCGACGGCTTTCAGGGCCTGCAAGAGACCATCAACACCAGAATCGACGTGACGGCCTTGCGTGAGCTGACCACCACGGCGGGACGGCCGCCCGTCATTGTCGGCAGTGTCTCCAGCGTCACCACCATGCCATTCGGCACGCCTGACGATGTCCGCGCCGACGTACGGCGCTGCAAAGCCCTGGCCGCGGTGAAGGGCGGAGGCTGGCTGCTGAATTTCTCGTCATCGCTCGGTCCCGAAGTGCCGGCCGCGAATATACACACCTTTTTCGACGAGGCAGTATGCCGATGAGCAGCGATTGCATGACAGCCAAAGAGCGGATTCTCTGCGCAATGCGTGGCGGCATTCCAGACCGGGTGCCGGTACAGCTCGGCATCTTCTCGATCGCCCCCATCTTTTCGAAATCGACCTTCTGGGATGTCTACTACCACGGCAAGATCGACCTGCGAAAGCTGATGGTGGAGATGGCCGAACGGTTCGGCTTCGACGGCTACCTGTACAGTGGCATTGCGGCCAAGCGCACCGACGCCGCCCCGGAAGCGCGCAGCGACGTCGTACGCCAGGACGACGACTACATCGTCCGCCGCATCACCTGGAGCACGCCTAAAGGCGAGCTCTTCCAGGAGACCACCTATCCGCGTACCGAGGTGCCGACCACTACCCGCGGCATGATCAAGAGCAAGGAAGATTTCGAGCTGTACCTTGAGTATTTCATGCCCGACCCGGCCTGCTATCGATGGGACGACAGCCGCCTGCGGAACGACAAGGCCATGCTGGGCGACAAGGGCGCGGTAGCCGCCACCATGCCCAGCCTGCCGGGGCTGCATGCGCTGATGGGACTCTTTGACGGCAAACTGGAAGCCGCCACCTACTTGATGATTGATCATCCCGCGCTTATCGAGGAGTATCGTCAACGTCAGGAAGCCGTTCTGCTGGCCACCCTGGCGGTGGCCCTTGACGCGAAGCCGGACTATATCGAGTTCTCCAATTCCGGGATGCTGACCTTGTCCAATCCGCGCTGGGTTCGCGACATGTGCATCCCGACGCTGAAGAAGGCGACCGCCATGTGTCGCCAGGCCGGCATTCCCTCGGAATTGCACTGCTGCGGCAAGGAGCGGCTTGTTCTGGAGATGTGTGCCGAGCAAACCGAATTGGACAGCGTCAACCCTCTCCAGCCCCCGCCCATGGGCGACTGTTTGCTTGGCGAGGTCAAAAAGAGCTTTGGCAAGCGGTTCTGTATCAAGGGCAACGTCGGTGTGACCGAGCCAATGCTGCTGGGTACTCCGGCCGATGTCGAAAAGGACGTCATGCGCTGTCTGCACGCTGCAAAAGAGGGCGGCGGCTACATCCTCTTCACCGAGGAAGGACTGGGCGCCAATACTCCATTCGACAACATCCGCCGCTATATCGAAGTCGGCAAACGTGAAGGGAGATACTGAAGAGCCATGCGCAAGAATCTGAACTACATCCAACAGACCGGCATGCCGCCGTATCGTGGGTTCAACCTGCTGCAGAAGTTCCGTTTCGACAATGGCTCAAAAAGTGTGATCTTCGAGCGTCCGAACATGCCGTTCGAGGAAGAGGACTTCGCCATGATCCACGAGCTGGGCTTCGACTTCGTCCGCCTGCCGCTGGACTACCTTTGCTGGTCCGACCAGAACGATTGGAAACGGATCGATGAAGCGACCATGATCCATATCGACGAGGCCGTCGAGTTCGGCAAGTGCTACGGCATTCATGTATGCCTGAATTTCCATCGCGCTCCGGGCTACTGCGTCAATCCACCCGCCGAGCAACACAACCTGTTCAAGGAGAACGAGGCGCTCGAGGCTTTCTGCTACCACTGGGCCGCTTTCGCCCGGCGCTACCGGGGAGTGCCCGCCGACCGGCTGAGCTTCAACCTGATCAACGAGCCGCACAACACTGACAAGCCCGACTACATGACCCGGGCCGATTTCCTGCGCGTGATGACCGCGGCGATCCAGGCCATCCGTGATGAAGACGCGGAGCGGCCGATTCTGGTGGACGGACTGAGCACCGGTCGACGGCCAATTCCCGAGCTGATCGGCTACCCGCGGGTATGGCAGAGCTGCCGCGGCTATTGGCCGCTGAGCGTCACTCACAACTCGTCCCCCTGGCTGAACTGCCCGGAGGGCTGGGTGGAGGCCAAATGGCCGGGCAACGACCAGCAGGGACTATGGTGGGACGCCGAGCTGCTGCGGCGCGACTACGAGTGCTGGGCAGACATCGCCGAAACTGGTATCGGCGTCATGTGCGGTGAATGCGGCTGCTTCAACCGGACCCCGCACCCTGTCGTGCTGGCCTGGTTCGAGGACTTCCTGAAGATCCTGACCACCCACAACATCGGGTACGCCCTGTGGAATTTCAAAGGCCCCTTCGGCATCCTGAACTCCGGTCGCACCGACGTCGCCTACGATGATTTCCACGGACACCAGCTCGACCGGAAGCTCCTGGAGCTCCTGCAGAGGTATTGAAAGCATGAAACCGGGACAACAGCGTTGCGAGTACCTGAACGACCCGAAAGGCATTGATGCCCAGGCGCCGCTGCTGAGCTGGTCCCTGACCGGCGTCGGCAGGCAGATCGCGTTTCGCATCCAAGTGGCGACTGCGTGTGATGCGCTGCTGAACGGCAGCCCCGATCTGTGGGACTCCGGCCGAGTCGAGGGCGATTCGATGGCTGTGTCGTATGGGGGAAAACCGCTGGCTTCCCGCACCCGCTGTCACTGGCGCGTGGGTGTCTGGGACGAACAGGCGAAGCCGGGCGGTTGGAGTGAGCCGGCCAACTTTGAAATGGGCCTGCTCGACGCCGCGGACTGGCAGGCGCGCTGGATCGGCCGCCCCGAACATGATGCCGGCATCCCGACCTGCTATTCGCCACTGCTGCGCAAGAGCTTTCACCTGCCGGCCACGCCGGTTCGTGCCCGGCTCTACTCGACCGGTCTCGGCCTGGCCGACTTCTTGGTCAACGGCAAGCCGGCCGGCGATTATGTGCTCGGCACCGGCTTCACCAACGCCGCCAAGCGCGTCTATTACGCCGTGGACGATGTCGCGCCGCTGCTGAACGCGGGTGACAACATCCTTGGCGCCTGGCTCTGCTCCGCGTCGTACAACCCAAACTGCCTGAATGTCTTTCACCGCTTCCCCGTGCTGATCGCCCAGCTCGAGGCCATATGCGCCGACGGCAGCGTCCACACCGTTGTCTCCGACGCCACATGGATGACCGCGCCAAGCCCGATCACCCCTTGGAACAAGCACTTCACCTGCGACAACGGCGCACAGTTCTATCAAGCTTACCGGGAGCTCGACGGCTGGATGTTGCCAGGGTTTGACGATACCCTCTGGTTGCCCGCCGTCGCAGTCAAACCGCCGCCCGGCTCCTTGCGTGCCCGCATGCACCCCCCGACCCGGGTGATCGAGACGCTCGCCCCGGTCAAGCACGAAAAGCACGGTGACTGGGCCGAGCACGTCGAGTTCGCCGAATCCATGACCGCTCGACTGCGCATCCAGGTGCAGGGCCGCTACCGCGGTCGGCTGCGCGTCACCTGTCACGATCGCGTGCTCGACCGACGGGCACATCCGGACGTACGCAACGACTGGAACCAGGTCGATGAGTACCGCCTCAAGAGCGGCGAGACCGTCCGCGACCAAGGCTTCTATCCCGGCATCGTCCACGACCTGATCACCCCGTTCCTCTACCGCGGCATCCAGGAGGTGGACATTGCCAAGAGCTATATCGAAGGCTCCTTCCAGCCGCAAGGCATCCAGATTCAATCCGTCATCGCCGAAAAGATCGCCGACGACCTGACCCGGACCGGACAGTTCCGCTGCTCAAATCCGCTCCTGAATGACATCTACGACGCCATCGTCCGCACCCAGGTGGCTCTGACCAAGCGCGGTTACCTGGCCGACTGCCCAACGCGTGAGGACAGCCCCTGGCTCGGTGGCGCCGCCACCTGCCAGACACTGCTGGCCTTCAGTTTCGACTGGGCCGCCCATTTCCGCAAACGCCTGCGCGATATCGCCGACGAGCAACTGCCGTCCGGCGAGATCCCGCCGCACGCGCCCTTGCGCAGCAGTTTCAGCGAAGGCAATCCCTCGATGGCGGCCACCTATGCACACTACGCCTGGCAGACCTTCGCAACCTATGGCGACGAACCGATTGTCCGCGAGCATCTCGACGGCCTCGACCGCTGGCTGACTTTCATCGCCGGCAAGTTCAAGAACGGCCTTGTCCAGCCGTTCCGCGCCGCCCACAGCCCGCGCGACCACGAGCTCTACCGGTACGGCGATCCATGTGCGCATGCTGATCGGCGCGTCTGGGATCAGGCCGAGATGGGGCTCTACAACAGCCTGGAGATCCTGCTGGCCGCACGGCGTATCGCCAGATTGGCCGAACGCCTCTCCACGCCGGAGGTCGCGGCTCGTGCGCGGCGCTTCTTCGCCGAGCAAGCCGACTTGATCAACGCCGGGCATTTCGACTCCGCTCAGGGCTGCTACGGCCTCGGCACCCAAGGCGTGCAGCTCTACGCACTACTCTCCGGGGTCGCCGCCGGCGAGCGCCATCAGGCGGTGCTGTCATTCCTCTCTCACGACATCCTGATAACCCGCCGCGGCGCCTGGGGTACCGGCTGGCATGCCACCAACATGTTCTTCGAACTACTCGCCCGCGAAAACCTGACCGAGGAGGCGCATGCCCTGATGACCCACGAGGACGTGCCGTCACTGGGCGCCTTCATCAAGGCCGGCTGTACGACGATTCCGGAAGACTGGCACATCCCCTGTTCAAGCAACATCCACAGCGTCTTCATCGGCGCCGGGAGCTGGTTCTACGAAGGCTACGCCGGCATCCAGCCCGATCCCGAGCACCCCGGCTTTGCCCATTTCTTCATCCGCCCACAGATTCCCAAGGCGGGGCTCGACTGGGTCGACGCATCGTACGATTCCGTTCGGGGCACCATCCGCAGCGCCTGGCGCAAACAGAACGGCAACATGACGCTCGCGGTAACCATACCGCCAAACACATCGGCCACCGTTTGGCTGCCGGATGGCCCGCCCCGGCTTCTGGCCGCCGGAGAACACGTGTTTACGCAAAAGGAGAGATAGCATGAAACGGCAATCGTCAGACATTGTCCCTGTCCACCGGGGCATGACCTTTGGGTTCTATGCCCGCAATGGTTACTACGGCTCAGCGGAGGCGCGCCAGCAGGTGGACCGGATGAAGGAACTGAACATCGAATGGGTCTGCCTGGTCAGCATCGTCCTCCAGGAGTCGATGATGAGCTGCCGCCAGTTCCGCGACTTCAAGATGACCCCGGCCGACGACGAGCTGCGTGACATCATCGACTATATCCATGAGAAAGGAATGAAGGTGCAGCTGCGCCCCATGCTCGAATGCTGGGACGGCACCCAGCGCTGCCACATCCATCTTCCCGGCGACAGGGAGATCATGCCGGGCAAGCCGATCACCTACGAGAGCCGCTGGTTCGAGAGCATGACCGACCGCACTCTGCACTATGCGCGGCTGGCCACTCGCGCCGGCTGCGAGGCCTACGGACTCGACAGCGAGCTTGACGACATCGTTCATTTCAACGACCAATGGAAGAAGATCGTGGCTGCCGCACGCAGCGTCTTCAACGGACACCTGACCAGCAGCCATACCAGAGCCGCAAACTTCCTCAAGCAGCTGGAACGGCCGGACCACTGGTGGCGCGATCTGGACTCCCTGGGCACCAGCTTCTACGACCCCGTCTCCGACAAGGCTGGTGCCACCAAGGCGGAAATGCTGGTCTTCCTCCAGGAGCGGTTACACCATCATCGCCGGATTGCCGAGGCATACGGCAAACCGTACTACTTTGGCGAGGGTGGCTGCTGCTCGACCGCCGGTGCCACTCAGCTGCCTTACTACTGGAACAACCCTGGCGGGTACGATGGCGAAGAACAGGCCAAGTTCCTCGACGCCGTCCTCGAGACCTTCTGGAATGAGCCGTGGTGGATGGGGCTGTACTGGTGGAAGTGGGACGAGCAGAACTACCGCCCACAATTCCACGACGACCCCCGTGGGGATAAGGGCTTCACCATCTACGGCAAACCCGCCGCCGAGGTGATGAAACGCTGGTATGGCAGAACGGACCGGTAAGGAGACACGCGATGAAGCTGGGCATGATGCTGCCGGTCAAGCCGGATATGAAGTGGAAGCTCGCCGCTCAGATCGGCGTGGAATACGCGGTCACCAAGGCCGCGCCGGAACTGAGTGGGCAGCTTCCGCCATGGGATTACGATTCCTTGCGCGAGATTCACGGACGCTTTGCGGAGGCGGGATTCCGCCTCCATGCGTTGGAAGGCGATGAGTTCGACATGTCGCGCATTAAACTCGGCCTGCCCGGCCGCGATGAAGATATCGAGAATTACCAAGCCATGCTGCGCAACATGGGCCGGCTCAACATTCCGCTCTTGTGCTACAACTTCATGGCCGGGGTCGGCTGGTATCGCACCCGAGTGGACCTCCCCGAACGCGGCGGCGCCCTGACTTCCGGCTTCGACGTGCGTGACCTTGCCCCCGACGATGGACCGCTGAAGGTCAGCGAGGAGCAGATGTGGGCCAATTACCAGTACTTCATCGACGCGGTTCTGCCGGTCGCTGAGGAGGCCGGGGTGCGGATGGGGCTCCATCCCGACGATCCACCGATGTCGCCCCTGCTCGGCTACAGCCGCATCCTGACCAGCGCCGCCGCGTTCCGCCGGGCCCTCGGCCTGTCAGCGAGCCCGAGCCATGGTGTCACCTTCTGCCTGGCGACCTTCAAGGCCATGGGCGAAGATATCTTCACACTCATCCCGGAATTGGCGAAGCAGATCGTCTTCCTGCACTTCCGTGACATCGTGGGGAGCAAAGAGTGCTTCCGCGAGACCTTTCACGACAACGGCCCGACCGACATGGCCACCTTCCTCGCCGCCTGCCGCGATGTCGGCGTCGACACGCTTATCCGGCCCGACCACACACCGACCATGGCCGGCGAGGGCAATGCCAACCCCGGCTATGAGATGCAGGGGAACCTCTTCGCAATCGGCTATATGAAAGGGCTGATGGACGCACTGAACATCCGATATTGAAGGATTACCCATGAAGCTTCAGAAACTCTTCGATCTGTCGGGGCGAACAGCTCTGGTGACTGGATCGAGCCGCGGTATCGGGGCGGCCATCGCGCTGGCCTTGGCCGAGGCCGGTGCCGATGTCGCCGTACACTATGCCCGCGGTCGCCATGCGGCCTCCGAGGTCGCGCAAGCGATCATGCGCAATGGACGAAAAGCGATCGTCATCGGCGAAGACCTTTCTGCACCGGGTGCAGCCGACAGGATCGTCCACAACACCATCAACGACATGGGCAAGCTGGACATCCTGGTGTTGAACGCCTCCATCCAGATTCCCGAGCCGTGGTTCTCTGTCACGCCGGAGCATGTGGATCAACAGTTCCGGACGAATTGGCAAAGCGGCTTTGAACTCATCCAGAAGGCAGCGCCCGCCATGCTCGAGCGCGGCTGGGGAAGAATCCTCACGATCGGATCTGTGCAGGAGGCGAAGCCGCATCCGGAGATGGTAGTATACGCGGCCCTCAAAGCAGCCCAGAGCTTGACGGTCCGCAACCTCGCCAGGCAATTTGCGCCGCGCGGCGTCACCGTCAACAACCTGGCACCGGGCGTGATCGAAACGGATCGAAACGCCGGGCGCCTCGCCGATGACGCATACAAGGCGAAGGTGATGTTGCAGATTCCGGCAGGCCGCATTGGCGCTCCCGAGGAGTGTGTCGGAGCGGCACTGCTGCTCTGCTCCGAGGCTGGCCGCTACATCACGGGCCAGAGTCTGCTCGTGGACGGCGGCATGAGTTTGTGAAGTGAGAGCAGCGGGCTGAGCAGTCACACATCGATCATCAACCAGCAGTCAGGAGATAAGCAGATGTCCGTTGATCAGTACAGAAAAGAAATCGGCATGATGAATCTGGAAAAGCTCATCGCCAGTCGCGAGGGCGTCAGCGACAAGCCCTTCCCCATCCCCGTGAAGGAGCTGCTGAAGCGCTTCGAGGACCTCTACACGGGTGCCGTCAATGACGTCCTGCGCGAGTTCTGCCTGCTCGAACAGGCCTTGCCCGGACATATCCTGCCGCTGCGCGAGTACCGCACCGTCGCGGGCATCGCCTTCACCGTCAAGAGCGCCCCAAACGTGAAGATCACCGGCGAAATGGAGTTTCGCACGCAGATGCTCGACCAGATGGGCGAGGACCACTTCGTGGTCTGGGACACCAGCAGGGACGAGAAAGCCACCCTCTGGGGTGGCGTGATGACGGCCACCGCCGTCGGCAAGAAGGTCAAGGCCGCCTGCATTGACGGAGGCATCCGCGACACCCACCAGATTCTCGAGAAGAATTTCCCACTCTTCTACAAGTACCGCATCTCCAATGGCAGCCTCGGCCGGTGTCTGATCACCCACTTTCAGATCCCCATCAAGATCGGCGATGTGACCATCAGACCCGGCGACGTGGTGCTCGGCGATATTGACGGTGTGCTCGTGGTCCCGCGCGACATCGCCTGTGATGTGCTCGTGCGCGCAGAAGAGATCAAGGCGAATGAAAAGAAGATCTTCGGCTGGGTTGCCGAGGGACAGACCATTCAGCAGATCACCACAAAAGGCGGCTATTTCTGACACGTCCTCAAGAATCCCCCCCGCGTCGTTGATGGAACGGCGGCCAGAATCGCCCGCACCTCGTCGAGTTACACCGTGCGGGGGCTGTCGAGATCGATTTCGCCAGCCTCGCAGGTGACCTGGCAGGCAACCAGGCCCGTGCGCGAACTCGGCCTGCCCCATCGCAACAGCATTTCAACATCGACAAGCCGCTCGTTGTAGAGGCCGAACTGCTGACCGATATCCCGGTGACCGTAGCCCGCCTCTGGAACAAAGACGGCCGCTACTTCTTCACCGCCCCCGAAGGTCAAAGCATCCCCATGCAAGGGCGGTTTCGCAGGCGGCTTCCAGACGCCCGCGACCGTGCTCTCTGGCAAGGCGCAGAACCCCCTCACAGGCCCGACGGCCCGAATGGTCGTATACGCGGCCCTCAGCGAACTGCAGCTCATTCCTGAGCCTGAAGTGATTCCCGCAGATGCTGGCGTCGTTGGCCGTGCCATCCAGGTGCAGCATCAACACCGGCCGCCAGGCTCGTGGTCGGCAGGGCCAGCATGACACACAGCCGTTGCAGTAGCCTGGGCACCATCAACCTCCGGTTTCGCTCAAGCGGTTAATCGCCAACTCAGCGACCTCAAGCACAGCGAGCGCCTGTCGGCCGGTCACTCGTGGTGCATCATTGTTGCGAGCCATGTTAATGGCATCATCGTGCTCCAGCGCAAAGATCTCATTGCGCGAAGCGGGAAAATGCCGGGTCTGGTGCCCGTCCGCATCCGTGTCAAAGATCCGCACCGTGTTGGTCTGCAGGTCGTACTCGAGGGTTCGACGGTCGCCATAGATCTCCAGCAAGCGCCGCTGCGGGTGTTGGATGTAGTCCATGTGTACGGAGACGAGAGCGCCTGTTTCGTACTCGATGAGCATCGCCGCCAGCGACGGTCGCGTGGCGATGCCCGTCTTACTCCCTAGCTGGTTGGATCGTGCGTCCACATCCTTAGCGGAGCCAAAGATGCTGCCCAGCAAGTCCAGCTCGTGGGTGTAGTTGACAATGATGCTGCCAAACATGGGGTCATTCGCCGACGCCTGGCTGCAGACGATCGTGTTGTAGGTGCCGACCATGGCGCGGCCGCCGACCAGCGTGCCGAGCTCGCCCTTTTTCACCATATCCTCGATGAACAGGAACGCAGGCCGATAGCGCTCGGTATAGCCGACCATGAGGCGGCAGCCCGCAGCCTCAGCAGCAGCCACGATTGCCTTGCCGTTCGCCACGGTATCGGCGATGGGCTTCTCGCAGAGGACGTGAGATCTCGCTTCGAATGCGGCCTCCGCGACCGGGCGGTGAAACTGGTTGGGCACCGCGACTACGGTCAAGCTGGGCGACCAGGCAAACGCCTCCTGCTGGTTGCCGAAGAAGGTGATGTTGCTGGAAATCGCCGCGACGGCTTCCGCTGCCTCTGGGGTCATGTCGCACGCAGCCACCTCGATGCCGCTGCGCCGAGACAACACGTCCAGATGGCGCTTGCCGATCGATCCGCAGCCGACGACCAGGATTTTCATTGGTTCAGATGTCATGTCATTCTCCATGGTTCGGTATCAGCTATAGCGGGTGAAGCCGCCGTCGAGCACGAGATTGTGAGCCGTGATGTAGGCGGCAGCATCAGAGACGAGGAAGGCCACAGCCCCCTTGAGGTCCCAGCCGTCGCGTCCCATGCGCTTGAGCATCGTGTGCGAGCTGTAGTTGGCGACGAAGTTCTCCGGGTGACCACGCTCGAAACCACCAGGAGAGATGGCGTTGACCCGGATATTGTCCTCAGCGAGGAGCGCCGCGCAGTCATAGGTCAGGCCGATCATGCCGGCCTTGGCCGCCGTGTACGGAACGGGATTCGGCGTCAAACCGGTGTCTTCGTAGATCGAGCGGTCGCGCCCGAGCAAGGAGGAAACCGAAGCGATGTTGACGATGGCGCCGCCATTGGTGTTGCGACGGGCGAACTCACGCATCATGAGGAAGGTGCCGGTGACGTTGGCAGTCAGGTACTGCTCGAAGCACGCCAGGGTCTCGTTCTTCAGGTCCCCGGTCGGATTCGAACCGTGACCCCCAGCGTTGTTGACCAGAATGTCGATGCGCCCCAGCTTGTCCAGAATCGTGTCGAAGGCGGCGGTGACCGACGTCTCGCTGGTGATGTCCAGCCCAAGCCCCAGGGTCTCGACGCCATGCGCCTCGCGGAGCGCCTTGGCGGCGGTTGTCGCTTTATCGCTGTCCCGCGAGGTGACGATGACGGTCGCGCCCATCTCTGCCAACCCCGTCGCGATCTCCAGGCCGAAGTTCTGGCAGCCACCGGTGACCATCGCCACCTTGCCCTGCAGGCTCAACATGTCTTTCAGGTTTGGTGCATTCTTCATCGTGTGCGTTGTCCTTGGTTATTGTTCAAACACGAGCCTGCCGCGTGAATGGTAGTTCTTGTGGGCGGCACTGCTCGGGAATCAGGTCTTGGCGCAATGCCCGTATTTTCAAGCTTCTTGTGCGGTCACTGACCACATCGGACTCAGCAGGCAGGCGACAGCCAGACTGCGGTAGTGCTTGATCATAGAGACGTCTCTCCCTTATGTCTAAAAGCTGAACCTTGCACGACTGGTTGCATACACGTTTGTGGTCGCATTCTCCCTGATCACGCGGGGTCACCTGGTGTAGATAGCATACAGGCGCGGTGACGTGTGATAGACTTCGCCACAGTCCTCGCTGTGAAGCTGGGCTCTGATGATCACCTTTCGTGCGCCCAACTCAGCACCGCTCCCATGGGGCCAGAGGACGGGTACAGCCAGGCCTTCAGCCTCGACGGGCACGCAATCGGCAAAGCTATAGCCTGGTAGTGCCACGCCATGTTCATCGGCAATCTCCAGGCGGATGGTACGTTGGGCACTCACCTGCGAGCAGTTGAGCTTGAAGGCCGGTGCCGCTGGAAGCACACACGGCTTGAGCGTAATCGTCGCCATCCGGGGTCTCACCGCGGTGTCACGGAAGCCACGAATCAGGCGGTAGCCAAAGCGGTCCTTGGGAATGTAGGCAAGCCCGGGGAGATAGGTCGACGAGAGATTGCCGACATCGCCACCGGTGTAGTAGAAGAGGGTCTGCGTCTCATTCTCTTCGATGCAGCACTGGGCGACCATGCCGAAATCCCAGCTATCCCGTTCGCCACGGCGGATGAAGGGGCAAAACGGCCAGACATCGTTGAACCTGGCGCCGGACTCACTGGTGCACAGGCCGATGTCGGCGACCTGGGCGAACGTCTCGGCACCCTTGCTGCCGCCGCAACCGTACAGGTAACCGTTGAGGCCAATCATGCTCGCCCCCTTCCGGGCACAGGCAAGGCCGACGTGCGGCTGGATCCACGGCACGCCATCCCAGTTCGGCCCAAGATAGGTGGCGTGGACCCGCACCATGTGTTCGGGCACCTTGTAGACATAATCGGGGATGCGGTGGGCGGTCTCCAGATCGTAGGTGATCCAGCCCTTCACGTTGCGCCAGGCAAAGTCGCTGATGCCGCTCATCATCTGGTCGGACAGGATCAAGCCGCCGTCCATCGCGCGGTGCAGGCGGGCGCTTTCGGGATTGGTGTTGACCAGATTGTGACGGTGCTTCGGGGGCTCCCAGTGCAGGCCGTCACGACTCCGTCCGATTCCCCAGATGTACCACCACTCGCGCTCCTTCACATAGGGAAAGCGGATACCGACACCAGCCTCGAAATCTGCACCTTTGCCTGGCCGATAGTAGACGCATTTGTAGGGGTACTCGGCGTCCAGAGGATCATGCATGAACCCACAGGTTCGGACCTGCGACTCGCCACCCGCGGGAAAATGCAGCAGGTTGTTCTGCTTCGACCCGTGCAGTTCCACCTGGCCGAGCACAACCGGCGTGAAATGAATCCCATCCTCGCTCTCGGCATAGGCCTTGTAGCAAGCCTTGCCATAGTCGCCCGCGGCGGTCTTGGTGCCGGGGGGCAGCGCGGCCTCCCGGACGCCACGCACCTCGTACCACATGCGGTAGACGCCGCCTTCGCGAACCACAAAGACGAAGCCGAGGCTACCGGCGCCATGGGTAAGCGCCCGGTCATCGAGGGAGATCAATGGATTGCCCGGATGCTTGTAGGCTTCCTCACGCACCAGACTGCTGTTCTCCTCGGCGGCGATGATAGTCGAGTCGACCATCACATACGTATGCAGATCCCAAATCATGACGTGGCTCCTTGATCGATGAGGCGGAGACGGATGGTCTGCCGCGGTTCCGGGACGGTGAGCGGGACGGAGACGCGGCTCCAGGCATCGGCGAGAGATTTCCAGGGCAGTGTGCCGTAGGGCTGGTAAGCGAGTTGAGGCCAGCGGATGTTGCCGCTGCCTGCCAGGGATAGGGCGACCTTGCCGGCGTAAACCGCCTCGATGTCGCCCTGGCCCGGCAGCTTCAGCTTGTTGACGCGATGCGTCTCGTCCAGAGTCACGGGCGGCTCGTGGTCGAACTGCCACGTGTTGCCGGGAGGCGAGGGCATGGTGAAGCCAAACTCCCAGGCACTGCCTTCAGCCGCGGTGAGCCAGATCCCGGTCAGGTCCACCCGCCAGTCGTCGACCAGTCGTATCTGCACCTCGAGATCATGTTCGCCATAATTGAGCCGCAGCCGCAACCGATTATCGGCATAGTCCAGGATGAGGCACTGCAAGCCGAGGTACTGGCTGCCCCCGTCAGTCTGAGCAAAGGTTGAGCACCAGGGATCGCGCTTCGAGTGGCCGCCGCCGATGAGCAGCCCCAGATCGCGGTGGTGAAGCGAGACGTAGTTCTGGAAGTCCTTGCAGAAACGCGCATGGGTGAAGGGGCGGCTGAAGCCGCAGGCTACCAGCGTCCAGGGGCCTTGGTTGACCCTTGCGGCAGGTTGGCTCCGCAGTCGGATCACCTCGGGTAATGGTGCCGGTGCTGCCGAGAAGTCCGGTAACGATTCTGGCAGACCGTGGGCAAAGAAACCGAGCCAGATTAGGCAGCCGACGCCTTCAGCGGTCGCCAACGGGCGTCCCGCGATATGTCGCTCAAGGCAGGCCTGCAGGTAGGCCTGCCCTTCCGGCCAGAGCACGTACGCAGGACAAAACATCGGTTGCACGTGCGATTGGTGGATGACGCGGCCGTCAATCGTCTCGATGGCCGTCCCGTCGGGATAGCTCCAGTGCCGGCAGAAGTCCAACGATTGGGCGACGGCGTCGCGCTCGCCTGCGTGATCCTGCTCCAGCAACCAGTGCTGGCCGATGGCCGAGGTATGGATATGATGGTACTTGCTGGCGGGGTAGCCAAATTCGTTCCAACACCCGTCCGGCGACTGAGCCGGCAGTACCTCATCCCAGTAGACAGCATTGGCCAGCTCACGCCAGTCCTCGCGGTTGAAGTGCCGCCCCAGGCGATGTACCAGGGTCAGTCGCCAGAGAAAGTGATTGCTGCAGAACTCGCGGGTGGTGGGACGCTCCGGCATCGTTTCGATGCCTTTTGCCTCCAACTCGCCGTACCGCCCCAGGAAGGCGATGGCGCGATCACGCACCGGACCGGTAAGCCCGGCGCGGTCGAGACTTTCCAACGACAAAAGGACGGCGAACGCGTGCCATTCGTCCCGGTAGGCACCCAGGTTGTGATTGCCGGCATGCCAGCTCTCGAGGTTGGCGTTCTCGTCCACCAGCGTCAACGCGTAAGCCAGGTTGGCGAGCCCGGCCTGCCGGAACGTCTCGCGTTCCTCTGCAGGCAGGTCATCCTGCGCCGCCAAGTAGAGGTAGAGTTGATGGATATTCTGGAAAAACGTGGTTGGATGCTGCCGCACCGCCGGCTCCTTCTCCGCCCCCCAGATGGTGGCACCATCTTCCCGGATGGACGGCAGGACCTGGCAAGCCAGCTCACGAAGGTGTTCGTGGAAGACGCGGCGCTTGAAGATGGTCATGGCGAGAAGGTCATGGTGCCAAAGCTTCGAGCATCCTGAAACCCCCAGACCAGTGGCGACCAGGTGCTGTACTTCATGCCGCTGCCTTTGGTCAGCCGGCGGGTGCGGGAGAGCGAGAGCCCCCAGTCACCCGTTGGTTCGCCCAACTCCCCCAGGGGGATGGCGATCTCTACCAGCCAGCTTTTCGGCGTGATGTTGGCCATGCCCGTGACGGTCAGGTCGCCGTGCCGCTTGTTCTCGACTCCATAGTAGCCGTACTTGACCGAATCGAATCTGAAGACCTCTTTCATGGCCAGGTGGTTGACAATGAGCTGCGTCACCTCCCTGCCGTCGTGCCCCGGATCCAGGAATAACTCCACGCAGTCGTACCACCAGGTGAAGCCATCATGGCGGTCCAGGAACGGCACCGGGTACGGCTCGCCCGGGTCGATGATCGCCGGGTCCTTCATCTCCGACTCGTCGCAGACGATGGCCACGTAGAGCATGGTATCATCTCGCATCAGGTAACCATGCGTCTGGTGCGGCGCCGTATTGGCTCCGCGCAGATCGGTGAAACCGTCAAGCACAGCGGCGCCACGCCACTCCTCGGGATCGACGACTCCATCCAGCGTTGGCGCCTTGGTGACGCGCGGACAGACCACGGCGCGGGCATCGACACCCTCATTGAAGGCCTGCTCATCACGCTCCAGGCGGGCCAGGTCGCCCTCCTTGCATCCCACCATCTTCTCCAGAATCGGGCGTACCTTCTCGTCCTGACCGAACGGCGTCGACAGGCAGGCCACCACCAGCGCGTCCATCCGCTCGGCGCGCTGGACGATCAGCGCCCGGCGCACGTCCGGCAGCTCAGAGCTGTACATCGGGCTGGCTGTCTCCAGGTTGACCGTTGGTGCCAGGCTGGCAACATATTGGAAAAGCGCGTAGAAGGCATCGAACGAGGCGGGATCGACGACCTCCTTGGTGGCCCGGCGTAGCGCCTGATCGGCGTTGTAGTCCTCCGCGTTCCAGAGCCGGTCCGCCATGGTGATGAACGAGACCGGGATATAGTTGGGCGCGGTGGTGGTACTGATGGTCACCAGTTCCACCATCTCGCCGTCACCGAAATCGTGCATCCGGGTCGGCATGAAGTTTGGCGCGAAGTAGGGGTTGGAAACCTGGGGCCAGTTGGTGTAATACCAGAAATGCCTGACGTCGACCTGCGCCATGACTTCCCGAAAATGCTCGCGGTGTGCGGGCAGGCCCGGTATGTAGTCGCCAGCCCAGAAGAGAGCGGTGTTGTCCCCCAGCTTGCCGCGATAGGCAGCGGCGTCCGCCTTGGGCATGGCGTGGCCGTGATAGTGGTTGGGCATGAAGCCAAGGTGCTGCCGGTAACCGGCCTGGCGCAGCGCCTTCTCAATGGCGTCCAGGTACGCGAGCTGCGTGCCGAAGTAGTCCCCGAATCGATCGCGGGCGGTCTTGTCGGCCAGCGTCATCTTGTCGTCATTCATGATCGACAGATGGGAGACGCCCTCCTTGAAGAGCCCGACGTAGCCGGCGGCAGCCGCGTCGATCGCTTCCTGGCTGCCTTCGTAGCGGTTGCCCATGCTTACCATCCCGTGCAGGTAGAGATGCTTCTCGCGAATGGCATCCCGGTAGGCGCGCGCCAGCTTCAGGTACGCCTCACCGGTACCAAAATCGTTGCCTCGGGACATCTGCGACGAACAACCGTTGAGCTTGTAGAAGGTGGCCTGCTCCATCCAGTACCCGCTGGCCCGCTTGACGAATCGATAGGGGATGCCCGGATAGTCACGGATCTCCACGGTACGGGTGATCGCCTTGCCCTGCCAGCCCATTGTCAACTGTCGCAACGAAGCAAAACCATGGTGAATACCTTTGATCGAGCTGGCCCGGATGGTGGCGGTGACCGCCGCGTCACCGCCGCTGACGATCAAGGTGTAGGATTCCGGCTTGTCCGGCAAGACGGTCGGATCCAGCGCGGCGTCTACGATGAAGTCGGCAGTCGTCTCAGCTGCGTTGACTGGGAGCCCGATCATCCGGCAGCGGGTGAGGAACGGCTCAGCAACAGTGGCCGGCAGGTCGCCCAACTGCATATCGACCGCCTTCACCGCGAAAACGTCCATGCCGTACGTTTCATCGCGCGGGGTGGGCGTCACCGTCAGGTAGACGTTCAGATTCACCCCCTCATACTGGGGATAAACACGTTCGGCGGCCGAGGCCGCGGCAACCGTCAGCAGAAGTGCGAGCAGAATACGCATGGTGCGACTCCATGGATAGGTGTCAAGTCGTTGTTCCCGCGACCAGTGTTTTGGGAACCAGGTGGGTTTTAGGTTTGAGGTTGCCGGATGTCAACAAGTCGATGGCGACTCGCGCCATTGCCTCGAAATTGGCGGCAAAGTAGGTTATCTGGTGCGTGGCGCCACGCACGTCCGAACCTTCTCCCTGCAAGGTCAGCACCGCCATGTCCTGAGGCACCCGGCTGCCCTGCTCTTCCAGCAGTCGAATGGCGGTCAGGGCGTCGCTGTAGTCGCGCACCACCAGGGCATCGATATCCACCCTGCGCGCCAGTAGCTCGCGAACCGCGGTTTCCCCGGTGCCACGGATCATGGCGCGATCGAGCACCGGCAGATCCCGCTCCACCAGCTCATCGATCAGCATGGGCATCAGGTGCTGGCCGCGAACATCCGGCTCGATGAAAGCCAGGCGCGAGCGGCCGCGCACCACCAGGTGGGCAACCGCGTCCCGCACCTCGAGCCGCGCATGATTGGCGATCGCCACAAAGGGCAGATTGCAGGTCTGGGGATAAGCATCGCGCATGAAATTGAGGGCAAGCAGCTGATAACCACCTCCCACCAGGTCGGCGATCGTCTCCGGGGGTTGCCATGGCAGGCTGACGACCACCGCGTCGGCCGGGAGTTGACCGCGCTCCGGCTGGCTGGGCAGCATGGTCAACTGGACGTTCTTGCGCGCCGCCGCCTCCCAGAACGCTTCCACCACGTGCATGATCGTGGCTCGCCACGGATTGCGAACGCTGTCGGCATCTGCCGCCAAGGGCAACAGGTACGCATGGGTCTGCGAGGTGGATGCCGGCCCATTGGCGACGACGTAGCTGCCGCGACCACGACGGGTGACCACCAAACCCCGGCGGCCCAACACCTTGACCGCTTTCTGCGCTGTCTTGATATTGACCTCGAATTCACTGGCGATCTCGCTGGCGATCGGCAGCTTCTCGTCATATTCACCCGTCGTGATCCGATCCGCCAGGACGGCGCTGATATCCGTGTATTTCTCAGTCATCATCGTGCAAGATTCTCCCATTGCCCACTACTATGATGGAAATCCCCATGGAATGCAAATCGTGAAACCAGGGTTTTATTATGGTTTTTTTGATCTATCTTCCAATCGACCGATATATATCTGGAAAGAAAGCCTTAAACATGGATTTGACTATGGTTATTACATATACTATGTTGGATAAATCCAACTCAACCAGGAGGTGTCCGTCATGCCTTTGCTGAACAAACCCCGCCCACGCTCCGCCTTTACGCTGATCGAGTTGCTGGTCGTGGTGGCGATCATCGCCATTCTCGCGTCGCTCCTTCTGCCTGCCCTTTCCTCCGCCCGCGGCCGGGCACAGGATGCGGCCTGCCAGAACAACCTCAAACAACTTGGCCTGGCCCTGACCCTCTACCTGGACGAGAACGAAGACTTTGCCCCACACATCGGCGCCGGACCCGCTCCGAACACCGGCGCCCCCATACCCGGCGCCCAGCCACATCACCCTACCCTGGTTTCCAATATGGGCTGGTATTGGCACTTCCAGCTTTGGGATCACTTCCAGAGCTACAAAACGCTGATCTGCCCGACCTCAGGTCGGACCGTCGACAACTTGTTGACCTCCAACAATTCCACCCGCGCCTGGTCTATACTCAATTACTTTGGCTTTGTCTACGGCTTCAACTACCTGCTGGGCGGCCAGGTCGGCGCCACGACCCAAGGGCTGAATGAAAAGCGAAGTGGAAGCTGGAAGAACCCCAGCCAGACAGTCGCTTTCGGGGATACCCGCAACTGGTACAGCGCCTCCTACAATGTCGGCGGCGACTTCATGATCCCCATTTACCAGCGCTACAACTACGGTACCGATTCGGCACACCGGCTCACCAACGAGCAGATTTCCCACCGACACCGGGGCAACACATCGACCTCCCTGGCCTATGCGGACGGCCATGTCACCGTCGAAAACACCGTCTCCATCCTGTCCACCAAATCCAACGGCACCACCAGCTTCTACTGGCAAACCAGTTTCTGGGATCCGACCCGGTAACCTGCCTGCAGGCAACCGTTCCGTTTGGTTGGCGGCGTGACACCGCTGAATATCATCACTCCGGGAGGCGATCGATGCTTGTAAGACTGTTCATGTTGCTGGGGATCTGCATGGCCTCTACCGGTTTTTCCGCGAACCTGCTGTCGCTGGATGCTCCAGACCAACGCGTGGTTATTGTCGGCCAGGGGCAAACGCTGCAAGCCGCCTTCGAGGCGGCGACCGGAAAGGCCCCGCCAATGGTACGCGAACAGGGCTACCAGCCGGCGGCAGACGACCTGCCCATCTACATTTCCCCCCGCGGCGAGATCAGCCAGGCCGTTGCCCCCTACCGTGCCCAGCTTGACGCCGAAGGCTATCTCTTCCTGGTGGAGGCCAAGCGCATCATCATTGAGGCGCTGCCGCCCACCACCGATAGTCGGGACCCGATCATCTGCGCCCAGGCAGACTTCGCCCGCCGTTTCCTGGGTGTCGACGCCTTCTTCCCCGGTGACCTGGGCTGCGTCGTCAGGCCTCCGGCCAGGCTGACCGTCCCGCTGGGCCTGCACCTGGAGAATCCCGCCTATCTGCACCGTCACTGGAGTGGCTATGCTGGTGCGGGCGGTCCCGGGTGGCGCCTTCGTACCTCTGGCGGCGGCGGGCGCTTCCGCTTTCACCACAACCTCTACAACCTGATCAGCCCGGACCGGCATGCCGACCATCCCGACTATTTCCCGGTGATCAACCCGGCCCGGCTGAAGCATCCGCTGTACAGCCATCTTAAGCCGGGAGAGCGGTTTGTGCCCGCTCCAGGGAAGACCGCCTATTGGCAGCCATGCACCTCCCAGCCAGACGTTCTGAGGATCGCCGTCGAGACCATCAACGCCTATTTCGTCGCCAACCCCAAGGCGACCAGCTACAGCCTGGGGGTAAACGACAGTGGCGGCTTCTGCAACTGCGCCCTTTGTCTGGCGGATTCGCCGCCTGGCGTGGAGCCCGCCAGCGACGCCGCCAACGGCTACCGCATGTACCGCTTCTACAACGCGATCGCCGAACAGGTCGCCACGACGCATCCCGACGTCCGCCTCGGCTTCCTGGTCTACAGTGATCTCTCCGACTGGTACCCCGAGCGGCTCCACCCGCTGCTGATGCCGTACCTGACGCTTAGTTTTGCCGACTGCTGGGATACTGGCTACAAAGAGCGTCTCTACGCCCACATTGCTCGCTGGGGCGCCATGTCCCACCAGTTCGGCATCTACGAGTACTTCTACGGCTACGGGTTCATGATCCCCCGGCTCTACCTGCATGAGTTCGCCGAGGGGTTGCGCTTCGCCCATGCCCACGGGGCGCGCGGCTTCTATGCCGAAGCTTACCCCGCCTGGGGCCTGGACGGCCCCAAGCTCTGGGTCGCCGAGAAGCTGCTCTGGAACCCGGAGCTGGAGGTCGACCCGCTGCTCGATGCCTGGTGCCGGGCACTCTTCGGCGATGCCGCTCCCGCCATGCGTGCTTACTTCGACTACCTGGAGGAGGCCTGGGCCAATCAGCAGCCAACCAACGCCCGCCGCGGTATGTACCGGCTCTTCACCAGCCAGTACAAGGCTGAGCAGCTCACCGAGGTCTTCCCGCCCGCCGTCTGCGACCGCGCCTGGGAGTTGCTCGCCACAGCCGAGCGCCAGACATCCGATCCGCCTGCCCTTGCCCGTCTTCACTACTTCCGCGACAGCTTCGGCGCCACCCGCCTTGCCAGTACCCGGTACGCCTCTGCCATGCGGTTGCAAGCCCTGCCAGCCACCACCGATCTGCCCACCTGGCTGCACGCCCTGGAAGGCTGGGCCGGCTTCCCCGACCTCGAAAACTATATGGCCGAGCTGCAGCCGCGCGCCCCCTTTGCCTTCCACGAATTCTCCCAGGAACACTTCACCGGCAAGCACCAGTCCTTCGCTGCCTGGGACACCGAAGCGCCGGTTGTCCGCCGCATCATCGACACGCTCACCTCCGGTACATTGGCCAAGACTGAGGCCGAGACCGACGCCGCCATCCAGGCACGGCTCGAAGACGTGGCGGGTGCCCCCCTGGCCAAGGCGATAATCGAACCATTGGCCACCGGTACGACGATGACGGCGACTACCCCGGTGGCGCCCCCAGTCGTCGATGCCAAGCTCACCGAATGGGGAGAACCTTCGTTCCAAGGCTCTCTCCTGCAGTACCCATACGAGCTGCGGCCCGACGAAGCACGCACCACCTGCTGGTTGGCGGTCAGGAACGGGCGACTCTACGTGGCGGCGCACTGCATTCAGCCGCCCGACACGATCATCAGCGCAGTCAGCGGCTACAACGACTTGACGCTGGACGCCGACGGCTGGGTCCAGCCTGGCGACAATGCCCGTCAATTCCCCTACCTGAGAGGCGACAGCTTCGGCGTAGCCATCGCCCGCGATGCCCTGCTTATCGTAACCCCCAGCGGCGGCGTCTTCAACGGGCGCAACTCGGGGGGCCGCTACTACCCCACCGAAGATGCCGCCACCGTCGCGGTCGCACCTGCCGACGATGGTTGGATCGTGGAACTGAGCATGGAGCTATCCGTGGAAAGCCAGCATGAGCTGGCCCGTGCTGGGCGCCTGCAACTCAACTTCTTCCGTCTCAACAACGGGCGTCGTTCGTGCTGGGTCGCCGCTGTCCCCCGGCGCTGGTCCATGCACCCCAACAGCCTGGGCTGGCTCTTTTCCGATAGCCCCCCAACGCCACCCGCTACCCCTGAGACGCCCCCCCAGTAATCGCGTAGAGGCGAGCCAAGATTCATCGTAAAACTTTGCACAATGGCAGGCCTTCAGCCTGGCGCGACCCTCGTCGGCGAAGTGGTCCAGTACGAGGACACGTATCGCCTCTGCTACATTCGCGGCCCCGAAGGACTACTCATCGGCCTTGCCCAAGAGCTCGGGTAGCAGACCTGACAGGTCCACCCGTGAGGCAGTGCCCCATTGCCCATCTTGCATGGTTCTTACGGCTGTTGATGCACGGCGTTGGCGGCCTTGGCCTTTATCGACCACTGAGGTTCTTGCGGAACTGGAGCTGCGTCAGCAGGCAGACACCGGCCAGACGGTGGTACGTGAAGGTGCCAGTCGCTTTGAACTGGGCAACCCGGTGGTGATTGAGTCGATTCTCTTTGGAAATGAACTGCCCCCACCAGCCGAGACCGGTCTTGCCATCAGGGTCGGTTTTTTCCAGGCTCTCGACGTAGGCTTGGGGAAAGAGCGACTGGAAGGGGGGCAGGCTGTTGATCCAGCTGGCGCAGCGGACGTGGGTAATCCGCGGATGCTGGTGGGCGATGTCGGCCAGGCAGGCGTGCAGGTCGGCACGACGAGCAGCCATGTCGGCAAAGGGCGACTCCGGGCAGCAGGCATTATAGAAGTGAAGGTTGGTGGTGATGCCATCGGTGGCGAGTTCAGCGCGGAAGCAGCCGTGCCAGGTGTGAATGGCGGGCAACCGCTGAGCATCGGCATGATCGAGGTAGGGCCGCAGGTAGCGACTCCCCGCGTCGGCAAAGGTGTCGGGCGCATCAGCGGCGGCGTGAAGCCCAGTCAGCGATGCGGCGACCTCGTCCATCAACGGGGCGTCAGCGGCAATGAAGGCACGGATGCCTGTCCAGTGTCGGAGAGCAAAGTCGATGCTGCGTTTGCCCTGCCGTACCTGCTGGTGGCAATACCAGAGCTGCAGATGCAGAAGCTGTGGACGGATGCGAACACTGCAGCGTCGTCGGCACGGAGCTTCATCGGCATATCAACTGCCCGAAACCATGGGGATCGCCTTCTTTAAACGAGGCGCCGGACCAGTCGTAGATGGCTTCAGTGGAGCCATCGCCGGAATCCGAGTCGTAACAGGTGATGCCAAAGTTGATGGTGTCGTGGCGGGCGATATCGAACCCCAGTTCCGTGAAGGGAGCTTTGACCAGGGTGATACGCTTGCTGCTCTGCAGGCTGGCGCTGGCTTGAAGCGGCAGGCCATCCGGGTGGGTGGCGGAAACAAGGGTAGCTTTGACGGTGTCGGCGGTCAGCTGAATAACCTCGATCCGGGCGATATCGTGTGTATTCCGAGAGGTGAGGCTGGGCTGCAGGTAGTAAATGATCTTCTCGCCCCAGTCGTCCACCGGTTTGCCTGGGAAGCTGACAGCTTCTTCCACCACGGCACCAAGGTAGAGGGCGCTGTCATCGTAGCGCACGAAGTGGGTGGAGAAATAGTCGTGATCCATTCGCGAGTCCCCCTGCATGTTGGCATCCGTGTGGATGGCGCTGCCACGGACCTGGAAGCGCTGGTAAGAGCCGTTCAGCCCCCAGTTGAGCAGGACAGAAGCTGGCGATTGCTCGATGTTCCAAGTGGCGACTTGACGCGCATCCAGATCCTTAGCGGTATACGGTGTCGCGTAATGGAGCCAGAAGTACTCACCGGAAAGCATGTAGTTGCCCTCTGCCGTGCTTTTCAGAAACTCCTGTACCTCTTCGATCCCGGAATTGAGAAAGCCATCGAGGGCAAGCTCTGCCTTGACCGGATAGTAGGTAATGGGACGCCCGGCGAAGAGCTCCGGCTTCTGTGGCTGGCTGACCTGCTGGGTCTTGCCTGGAAGCAAGGTGATCGGCGTGGAGACGGGGCCTTTTCCATTGAGCATGTCTTCGAACAGCGTCAGCGTCCCCTTGTAGGCAATGGTGTCGTGATTGGTAATCGTGGCGATACAGTCCATGCCTTCGGGATTCGCCTTCAGCACGTAGCGCACTTCCAGCAGCTCTTTCACCTGAAGCTGACGTACTTTGTCCACGAAGTCTCTGGCTGGGCTGCCGACAAACAACAGCTCGTTGCGCCGTAGCCTGAAGGTGGTGGCAGCTTCTCGCTCGACCAGGTGCAAATCCTTGATTTGCAGCCCACCGACGGGGACGTCAAGCGTGATCTCCTTGAGCAGGGAGGGGGATGGTGCATAGAGGGCAACCCAGTTCATCTCCCCAATGGTAAAGGCGCACGCCTTAAGATTGCTCTGATTGTCCAGGTGAAGGAGTCCGCCCGCTCTGGCCTCGCGCATGAACTGGATGAGCACCAGCCACTGCGCCGCGTACGAGGTCAGATGCCCGTCAATGGGCGAAATCTGGTTGAACGGGTCGCTGGCGCCGCTGGCGTACTTGGTGGTGTAGACTGACCACTTAACGGGTCGATAGGTCGCCACCATCGATGCGAGATCCCAGGCCTGATCATTGAGATTGCCATACCACTTGGCCGGCATGGTCGGTTGGCCGCTTTCAGTGAAGAATCCCAGATCGGAACCATTGCCCGACCAGCCGACACCATCGACAAAGAACGGCAGGTCGTGGCGGCGAACAAACCTGTCCTCACGTTCGTACCAAAGTTCACCCATCTGGTAGCGACTGCCGCCGAGCATATCGGCCCAGACCCCCTTGACGCCGCCAAGCTCCCGCTCCAGGTACTGGGCAGCCTGAAACTCGATGGAGTGCATGACCTGAACGTGAGGCGCGGTCGCTTTGGAAGCCTGATAGACGGCCGACATATAGGGGACGACGGATTGCGGCACGATCTGGTTCATGAACTCATCGGATGCCATGTAGACGGGCTCCATCACATCGCGATAGGCTTCGAGCAGAAAGCGACTGTACCAGGCACCGAACTCAGCCGACATCCACGGTTTGCCGCCATGCGAGGCAGGACCATCGGAGATCGTTCCGTAGTCGTAAGGGGCCAGATTCTTGGGATAAATCCAAGGTATCCAGCGAATGCCGACAGACTTCGCCAGCTGGGCATTCCTGACGTAGGTCTTGTGCTGGTAGAGACCGTTGGTATTGGATTCCGGACGCAGGGTGCTGTTGCTCAGCGTGTTCTGAAACTCGAAGCCGAAGTGGCGCATCATGGCGCCGGCGCGATCGCGGATGTTGCGACCCAGCATACCCACGTAAACCGGATGCTGCGTCTCTCTTTCGACCCGTTCAGGCGCTTGCACCCGCATGAAAGGCACCAGCCACACGCGTTGTTGATCAGTGGCTTCACGACAACTCAGGACAAAGTTGCCATAGCCGGCAAAATCGAAGGAGATCGACTGACGCGTGATACCCGGTTCACCTTGGATCACGCAATTCTTGATTTCGTACACCAGACCAGCTACATCCTTCACCACACAGACCAGCCGACGTTCCGCGCTGGCGGCACTGCCATTTATCAGCACAGCGTCAAACAAGACCGGCTCATCATCGTGAAACGTCCCATAGCGAGCTGGATTTGCCACCAGCGCCGCAACGCCATCACCCTCCACATATCCTGCGGGTTGGCCGTCCTCCTGGCGGCGAACCTGTAGCGCATCCAAGTCGATCGTGGCACTCTTATCCTTGGTGGTGACGATCACCATCAGTTGGATGGACTGATCCGTCTTGATCGTAAACTCGGCCGTCTGCTCGCTCCAGTTCGCCGTCGGTTCAAAGCTGATCACGACATGCCTGCCAGATCGGGCAAAGGCCGGTATCTGAAGCACTTCCATCTTGGCAATCCCTTTCGCACGCGCATACAGAGAGAGCACATAAGTGCCTGCCTCCACGTCCAGTGGTGCACTACGAACCGAGGCGCTGTAGACATACTCCGATTCGGGCACCTCGTCATCGTACGATTGCGACACTGCCGGCCGGATCCTGGCAAAACGTTCGCCATGCACCGCGTCGCCTTGCTCGATATCCTGGACGGAAAAGGTGTAGTCGGCATTCCCCTGCATACCGGGAAACCAATAGGGCTTGCCGCCAACCTCGAAACTGCCGTCATGGACCAGATTGACCAACGGTGTCGCTGATAGAGACGGCGTCTCTGCTGCTTCCGTATTGGCTGTCTCAGCCTTTGCCTCGGCCGCGGCGGCCTTGCTGGCAGCCTGCTCATCCAACTCTACTCGGGTGAAGAGCTTGAAGCGCGCGCTGTGACTGGCTTGCCAGAGGTAGCCAGGCTCATTGGTGATCACCAATCTGTCCAGCACGATGTAGGGAATGGGAAACTCCGGCACATCGCCCATGCCACCGGAGACAATGCGTTCCGCAACCAGGCGTATGGTATCCCAAGGCTGATCAATCGTCAGCACAGGATCTCTGTAGGTAACCTTGCGTCTTTCGACATCGACGCCGGGTACACTGCTTGGTTTGTGCGTGATCTCTTCCATCTCGATCAACGGACAGAACCCGTAGGCACTGCCATAGAGCAGTTTCAGCCGTTGCATCGCAACCGGGCGGAATCCTTCCTCGGTCGTCGTGCCGAATTCTACCCGGAGCAAGTTGCCGGATGGGCTGCCGTAATGAGACAGCTCGTTGGCGCGCCAGCGGGTGAGGACGGCCAGAACCCCTATCAGATAATCCCCCGCAGGATAACTCTGGCCCAGTTCCTTACGCAGTACCGCGCCTTCGCTCTTGGCATCGCATACGACCAGAGCACGTCCCGAAGCATGGGTATGTTCCTTGGTATACCAGCCTTGGCCCGGTTGCTCATGGAAATCCGCATACACCGGCAGGCCGTTGAAGCTTTCCGCTTCATAGTGCAGGGTCACCGGGATCTCCGGCTCCTTGCTGATTCTGTTCTCGATAAAGGGATCAGCCCCCAGGCTCAGGCTGCCGCAAAGCAACCCAAGGATAAGTACACGCCGTGCGATGGTCATATCCTGTTCCTTTCGTTGTGTCTCAGAGGTTGTCGTGTATATATACAGCTTGAACCATCAGCTTGCAAGCTTCCCGCTTCAAATGGCCAACATGCCACCCAAGCTTGCCTGCAACCACTATATATACACAATGTCTTGACATGCCCAGAATGGCCGCGTATGATAACAGCGTGCAGAATCTCTCACCGCCACACCTCCAAGGGCTTGCATGATTGCCAATACATGGATTCAGGGAAAACCGTCACCTGCCGCCGCCCGCACTGTCCAGCCTGTTCGGGCCGGGTTCATCGGCACCGGAAACTTCGTCAGCGGCAACCACCTGCCCAATGCTCACCATAGCAAGTTGTGGACGATTCATGGTGTCTGCGACATCGATACGACCAACCGCAAGCGGGCCGCGCTCTGCTATTCCCCGGCGCAGGTGACAGCCGACTATCGCGAGCTGCTGAGCAATGACGAGATCGAAGTCATCTTCATCGGCACGCGGCATCAGCAGCACGAGATGTTCATCTGCGAAGCGGCAGCCGCCGGCAAGGATATCTTCGTCGAGAAGCCGATGAGCAGCACGTGGCAGGAATCACGCAACATGGTGCGAGCAGTTCAAGACGCTGGGATCCGTCTGATGGTGGGTTTCAACCGACGGTTCAGCCCGGCTGTGCAACGTGCGAAAGCGATCTACATGGCTCGCAACGCAGGCAAACCCGCGATGTTGACCCTGCGGGTTGTCGACGACATGCGGCTGTGGCCAGACTGGCCGTTCGACCTGGCCGATGGCGGCGGCAAGATCCTGGTTGAGGCTTGCCACTTCTACGATCTGGCCTGCTGGTTTCTGGAGAAGGAGCCCTGTCGCATCTTCGCCTGTGGCGGTCGTTCGGACAACAATGTGATCACGCTGGAGTTCGCCGACGGCTCCACCGCCTGCATCATCTCCAGCGGCTGGGGCAGTGTTGCCTACCCGAAAGAGCTGCTGGAGGTCTTCAGCGACTCATCGACATTGGTGCTTGAACAACATATGGCGCTGCATACCGACGGCTATGGCCCGGATCAACCCGCCACCGAGCGCTTCCCGCTCAAGCAAGATGGCTATCCCCACATTGGGGCCAACGACACAATCGACGGCTACCGCGCCAAAATGCGCCAGTACCTGGCTGACGGCCCGACTGCTGAAGAGACCGCCCGCAAGTCCTACTACGAGCGCATTCCAAGCGTCGAGAAGGGGCATTTTCATGAACTGGAGGCTTATGCCACCGCCATCCGCGCGGGTGCGCCTTCGCCCTGCGGCGAGATCGATGGCGCTCGCGCCACGGCAATCGCGCTGAAAGCGATCGAGAGCCTGGAAAGCCGCGGTGCTTCCATACCGATCGACGCACAGGACTACTATCTCACAACATGATGCACGTCGCCTCAGTCTTCGACATGATCTTCCGCCAACGGCTTGCCTTGCTGGTCAGCGCGACCGTCTTGGTCATCAGCCATGCCGCCGAGCCCTTTCCGCTGGGCGTTCGCGGTCTCTACGCCGATGCCTACACCACCGTCCGGAAAGCGCCGACGTGGAGCCTGAATCATCCTGCTGTCGCCCTGCTTTGGGGCGATGAGTATCTGGCCCCGTTCGGGCGCAATGCAGAAACCGGAAGACCTGCACCACGGAGCGGCCGCTATGCGGGGGCCGCCCCAGTTGCCTGGCTGTTGACACCTGAACCTCTCGCTGCACAGCTTGGGTACAAGGAAGATGGGGGCCTGCGAATCGACTCCATCACCTTCGACGCGGCCCGCAACCAGATACGCCTCGCCTTTACCCTTTACCAAAGCGGCGATCTCCGCGCCGCGGTTGATGTCGCCGCTTCCGCTACCCGTGACGAAGCAGAGACACTACAGCGATTACAGGATGCTTTGAGATTGCGCCTGCGGCTGAAAGGCAGGATCACCACCGTCACGGGAGAAAATGCCGCCAAGGGGATTAACCTGCATTGCGCGATCGATGACGCCACGATCAGCGCCTCGGATCTCGGCGTCGAGGTGCTGTCCACGCGCACCGCGACCTGTACCCGACCGGTCGCGCCCAGTGCCCACGAGAGCGCCAAGGCCTTGGCCGATGCTCCGCCGGATGCGCTCTCGCTGGAAGAGGACGGCGCGCACGCTCTCTGGGCCACGACTATCGAGCTACCCGTCCACGCCGCGACCGACATCCCTTACGCCGAAGGCATGCAGCCCTTTCGGCGCGGCTGGTACTTGCGTGATGCTTTTCCGCCACACAAGTATGACCAGCCCAGTACGACCGGCATCATCGCTGTCTGCGAACACACCGGCTTGCCGGCAACGCTGACCATACCACTGAGCAAACCGCTCCCGCCGGGAAGCTACCGGGTAGCCCTCTCCAAAATCTACCTGCGCGCCCGTATGTTCGACACCATTCTCCATATCCAACTTGGCGATGAAACCGTCGAGACCGCCTATTATTTCGGGGGTGGGGGCCCCTGGATCCTCGCCCCCGCCATCCGCACCGGCGTGGTGGCCAACGAGGTCCGCATTACCGCCATTCAGATCGGCATCGGCGGCCGTGCCGAAGCACCACCCTACTTTCGCCGATTCTTTGCCACCGAGATGATCCGCATCACGGGAGGCAAGCCATGAAATGCCCTGCCTCCCTGGTGTGCATGATCACCGGCGTCCTTGCCCTGGCAGCCGCGGAGCCGGCCAATCTGCTGCGCAATGGCAGTTTCGAGGCTGGATGGTGCCATGAAATCGGCCGCATGACGCTCTACGACGATGCCGAAGTTCCGGACGCCACCTGGCTGACCACCCAGGATGCCTTCGACGGCAAGATCGCTCTGCGCCTGCCGAAGCTCGCGCGCAACCGCTACTTCACCCTGCCCGTGAGTCTCAAGCCGGGACAGCTCTACACCCTCAGCCTGCGGGCCAAAGCACTCGGCAAACCATCTCGCGTCAGCCTGGTAGCCTCTCATCCGGCCACCCGCCCAAAACTGGCAGTCGAGAGCCACCCGATCAAGGGGGGGACCACCACCGCCGACATCACCACGGGCGAATGGACAAAGGTCGCTGTCGAGGTCGCCGGTGGCACCCTCCCGATATTTCTGGAGTTCAGCGGTTCCGACATGTTGATCGATGCCATTCAGTTTCTACCCAAACAAGCCAAGTCCAACGACGACTTCGACCTGTCGCTGGAGGAACCCGGCAACTCTGCTCGCACGTACATCCCCGCCGCCGCCATTGCCTGTGGCATCCACGATCCAGCCATCGGTCGCATCCATCTGGCCGACGAGCCTGTCACGCTCCCCGTCCAGTGCTACAATCATGGTGCCGACAGCCTGACGGGGATACTCCACTACTCCCTGCGGAATCAGACCGCGGCAATCGTCGCCGAGGGCAAGCTGGAGATCGGCACCATTCAGCCACAGGCGGCACAGACCGGGCAACTGAACCTTGGCAACCTCCCCCATGGCAAGTACGCGCTCAGCTATTGGCTCGACGGCATGCAAGCTGCCGGCGGTGTCCTCACCTTCGATGTCATACCGCCACTACCGGCCGGTCGCATCGCCCCCATCGGGCTCCTCACCGACCTGAGCCCGCCGATGATTGCGCTCATGCAGCGCGCGGGCCTCACCTACTATGCCAGCCTGGTCGATCACGCCGTTCACATGAACAACCGTTACGACTTCGACACGCGCACAGTGCCCGATCACTCAGCGATTTTTCGTCAGGCCGAAGCCGCCGGGCTCATCATGAGCAATCACATCATGCCCTCGCAGTGGGAACGCAAAGCACCGTGGACCCAGGCGGCCTGGCTGCCGGCACGACACCCCGACCCCGGCCCGGACGCCGACACCTACTACGACGCCGTCGAAAAGTACGTCCAGATCTATGCCAGGCACTTCAAGGTCTGGTGGATCTGCGACGAGGCCGAGGGTCACTACCACCCGCATCAACTCCTCCCGGTGCTCGAACGTACCCGCGCCATTATCCTGAAACATCGCCCCGACGCCGAGATCATGGTCAGTGCCACGGCGCCATGGTGGGATCAGTTCGCCAGAATCGGCGGCATGGATCTGGTCGACTGGTTCGGCGGTTCCGTCATGGGCATGAGTGGCGATCATGGGCGCAAACTCAACCATCTCAGCCGCACCTACAAGAAGAAGGTCTGGCCGACAGCCGGCGCCTTCACCCGCGAGTCCCAGTTCAGCCCCGGGCATGGTGGCCAGATTCACGCCAACTGGCGCCTCCACCACGCCCTGATTACCAGCCTCTTCCTCCATCGCGCCACCGCCAGCTCCATGTACAGAGCCATGCCCGGTGCCTATGACTGGACCATGGTACACGACCCTTTCAACGTCCTCGCCCCCGACAATACCATGAGCAGTGCGCTCGCCCTCTACACCATCGCCGGCCGCTTCCTCGCGGGAATCGTTCCCGCCGAATCCCATCTTTCCGCCTCGGATAAGATCTGGCCGTATACCACTGCGAATGGCACCCCGGGCCTCTGTCTGTTTCCCGGTGCGCCTCCGCTGACCTTGGACCTGCCCGCGGAACGCGTGCAGCACTATGACCAGCTCGGCAACCCCACCACCCAGCCCCCGAGTGCCGATGCGTTTGCCTTCATCCAGGTCGCGGGGATCACCGAGGAGGAGCTTCGTGCTGCTGTCCGTGTCGAACAATCACCCCCGACTTTGGTCGTCGGCCCCATCCCCGTCGCCGACGGAGAGTCGGTAGCGATCCAGAACCCCGACGGCACCCGCATCGCCCCACCTCACCCCTACTCCGAACGCTTCCCTTGGGCAGGACTGCAGACCGACTCCGGCCCACTCTGGCTCCACACGGCCCGCCGACTCCAGGCACCACCCGTGATCGACGGCGACACCGCGGAATGGCAGCGCCTCAGCGCCTCATCCCTCTACTACAGCCTCTGGACCTTGGCCGCTCTTGATCAAGGCCCCATCCATGGCGAGCAGAACACTCACCTCATCTCCTGCGACAACGGCATGGACTTCCGGGTCGACTGGTCAGCGTGCTACGATGACAACCAGCTCTATCTCCGCTTTCAGGTGCTCGACGACTACATCATGGCAGGGGACAAGCTCGTCATCAAGCTGGGCGATACTCGTACCGTCACCATCCATCCCACAGGTAACGCGGTCACCGTCTTCGTCGATGACATCGCGGTCACCTGCCCCGTCGCCCGGCGTCTGCTCGACGACGAGGCCTGGCGCCAAACCTGGCAGCCATGGACGCATCCCAGCGACGCAGCAGGCTACACTCTGGAGATTGCCTTGCCCTGGCAGTTCCTCGGCATGAAGCCCCAGCCCGGCACCATCCTTGGCTTCGATGTGCTCGGGCACGACACTGATCCCCCCGGCGAAACCAGCGTCCTCCGCTGGGCAGGCAAGGCCCCTCGCGGCTATCTGCGCCTGGGCGTCACCCCATTTTCCTTGGAGCCCCAGCCATGACTCACCGCATGCACCTGCCCCATCAGCTCGCAGAACTGAAAGCCGAGTTCGCCAAACGCTATCAGGCCAAAGCAGCTCGCCTGCTGAGCATCCCGGATACAGTCTACCGTGCCTTCATTCCTGAGCGCTTTCCCCTGGAGCCCTCGGCATACCTCATCCGACGCTGCCCACAGTGCGGCGTGCAGGACCCAAGGTGGGCGCGACTGGCCTCCAACCTAAGCGAAAGCACATGGGCAAGTTCCACCTTCGACTCCCTCGACGATGCCTACTGGGACCAGGTAGATCCGGCTGCGCCGCAGCGTTTGACATGCATCCACTGCGCCACCCTGTTCCCCAATGACGACTTTCCGGAAAGTGCCGAAGAGATGGTCGGCGACAAGATCTATCCCTACCACCCCACAGCCAACGGCAAACGCTACTACTTCACAGCCTGCGCCGAGCACTTTCGCATGAAGGCGCTCGGTTATCGGGATATTTTCTACCCACTTTGCGTTGCCTGGCACTGTACGGGCAACGACGCCTACGCCGCCAAAGCCATCGCGCTGCTTGACATTTTCGCCGATCGCCTGGCCCACTGGCCGTACCTCGCCTATCAAGGCAACCGCATCGACGAGTATTGCGGCACGGGCGTCCACGTCCTCACTGCCGACCAACTGGGCCGCGGCTACGGCGGCTGGTTTATCTCCTGGGGCGGCTCCTACATGATCACGGAGTGGACCCTGGGTTACGACCTCATCAGCGACAGCCGAGCCGCCACTCCCAATGCATTCGCCAGGATTCGGGACCACGTCATCAAGCCCGTGCTTGAAGCACAGGGTTACCCCATCCAGACCTATTTTCTCGACAAGTTTCACAACTCCACGACCAACCACTACCGCGCCATCGCCGGAGCCGCTCACATCTTTGGTGAAGGGCTGATCGTCGAGGACATCGTTCGCCACAGCTTTCGGCTGGAAGGAGGTGACATTGCCCAAGACCTCCTCTGGGGCCCCAAGGGTATCCGCCAGTATCTGCAGAATTGCTTCGATGCCACCGGACTCTACGCCGAGCGCACCAGCGGCTACCAGGAATATGCCGCCCTCGGCATCCTCACCGCGCTTTCCTGCCTGCGCCACTACTCCGACCCCGCTGGCTACACACCAGGTCCCGCCGTGGCTGCCTGCTACCGTCCCATCGAGAACTTTCGGATCGAACAGGACTTCCCCGCGGCGGCACGCCCCTTGCATGCCCTCTTCGATTTCCTTCACAGCGATGGCGCCTACTTCATCCTCGGCGACAGCAGCATGCAGAAACGACACCCCGAGCAAGTACGCGAAATCGCCAGGCAATGTCCGGATCGACACCTGCTTGCCTGGGAAAAGAGCCTCTTTGCCACCGATGCAGATGTCGATGCCGAGCCCTGGCCACCCACGCACAACGTCCTCAGCCAGGACTTCGGCCTCGCCATCTTCCGCTCTGCTCACCCAGCCAGACCCACACTGAGCCTCTCCTGGACACCCCACGGCGACTACCACAGCCACTTCGACAGTCTCCGCATCACCTTCCGCGCCTTCGGGCAGTCGCTTTTCCCAGACCTCGGCACCAACTATCACTCCCCCTTCCGCCACCTCTGGATCGACCGGACCCTCGCCCACTGCACCGTCAGCGTGGGAGACGAGCGCCAACAGGAATCTACCGGCGGGACGCTCCTGCTCCAGCACAGCGGCTCCCTCGCCGACATCATCACCGTTGCCGACAATTCTGTCTATCCTGAGCTATCCCGCTACCAGCGCACGCTGGTGAATGTCGGCGGCAATACTCCATACGTCGTCGACCTCTTTGCCTGCGCTGGTGCTACCGACTACACCCAGAGCTGGCTCGGCGGCAGCGACGCCTTCGCCAGCACCACCCTTCCCCTGACTGCCGTCACTGAGCGTACCCAACCTCCCTATGACGCCACATCCTGGTGGGATCGCCAAGCTGCCAAGCTGGACATGCACAACGGCCACGACGCACTCGCCATCACGGGCAACGTCATCGCCGAGGTCGCCGCCGCCGCCATGTTTACCTGGCAAATCGGCGACCTCACGGGGCAACTCATCCTCGGCCTTCAACAAGGCGACACCCTCACCGTTGCGCAATGCCCCAGCGACATCGTCGCCCAACCGCCTGGCACGTCCACAATCCTCCTCCACCAGCGCAAAGTGGCTCCCGACCGGGAATCCCACTTTCTCGCCGCCTACCGACTGACCCGCGAAGCGACCCCCTTCACCATGGAGCGCCGGCCGATTCCGGGTGGCACCTGGGCCAAAGTCCGTCATGGCGAAAGGACGGACCACATCTTTTTCCGTACCGATGTAACGCCCCTCAGGTGCAAGGAGCTCGACCTGCACTTCGACGGTGAGCTGCTGATCCTGCGCTATGCGGGCGATACCCTTACTGCTCTCCAAGGCAGCGGCGGCACCGCGCTGCGTCTGGGAGATCAGAGCTGGGCACTACGGCAAACCGCCATCGCCTTCACCGTCCTAGCCATTGACATTGCAGCCAACACCCTGGACATCGACGGTGCCATCGGTCCTGGCCGGCGCCTCCTCCACATCCACCACCAATCCGGTCGCCAAAGCGCCTTGCCGGCGTTGCGAAGCGAACTCCTGACCGACGGTCTCACCCGCGTCTGGCTCGATCCTGAAAACTGCAAGCTCTACACCCACTCAGGCTTCATTGGGCCACGCTCGGCGGGGCAGCTTCTTTCCTCCCCCACCGTCGGCCCCGAAATCATCTGGCCAGGCAGCCACATCTATGTCGCCGACCATCACCTCGGCACCATTGCCGACGCCACCTGCACGGGCGATCCATTGCGTATCACCGGCATGACGGATAACGCCGAGCCACGCGCGCTCCAGATAACCCTCAGCACCGGCACCATACCCACCGACCTGCGCGGACATGAATGCTTCATCAGCCACCTCGCCAGCGGCGATCCAGGCCACTCCCCCGGCACCTTCGCATGGAGTCGCGCATGACCACCTTCAACTGCCAACACTGTGGCGCCGCCCTACTCAAAGACAAGGCCCCCGCCCTCACCTGCGGCGGCTGCAAATCCGCCATCCTCATCCCTGAGAGCGAACCTCTGCAGTGGCAAGGCCATACCATCAGGTGCGACAACAAGCGGGTCCGTCGCGGCCGATACCCCTTCCCGGTCGATGGCGCCGAGCACCCGCTGCTCCGGCAATACCCATCCGAGTTTCCCTTCGACATCATCTTTGACGGGGCCGAGGACGAGTTCGCGGCGCTGGTTAACCTCCGCCATCGTGTGCGCAACGATTGGTATGCCCAGCGCCCGGCACCGGAGTTCCTCAAGCGCTACGGCTTCTGGCGGGCCAACCGAGACAACCCCTACTGGCACTGCACCCACTACGGCCGAATGTTCACGATGACCGCCGCCGCCCTCGGGCAGCCAGCACGCGTCATCAATGTCGCTCGCCGCGTCGACGCTATCGATCACGATCTCCATGGTCATGTCGTCGTCGACATCTGGTCCAATCAGTACCAGAAGTGGGTCTACATGGATGTCCTCTTCGACTTCCACTACGAAGATGCCACGGGCACGCCGCTCAGCCTGCTCGAAGCGCGCGACCGCTACTGGCGTCATGACTGTGAGGACCTCGTTGTCTCCACGGAGCGCGCCATCAAGGGCATCACCCCTGGCAAGTACCCTCTCTTTGGCGAGCCAGGCCCCATCGGCGAGGAGTTCAAGACCCGCAGCCTCAACACCTTCTGGCCACTCTTCTATCACGGACAGAATTACTTCGAGATCCCCCAGGAAGACCGCTCCCTGCACCTCCTCTGTTACACCGACGACCTCAACCGCCACCTGGGGATCATGGGCAGGGGAAAGCTGCACTTCGCCAACGAAGAGATGTGCAGCCGTACCGACCGCGTCACGGATATCTATCCTACCATGAATAACGCCGAGATCGGCCTCTACGTCGTGCCCGGCGACACCCCCGCGCTGCTCGCCTATATCGACACCCAAACGCCCAATCTGAGCCACGTCAGCTACCGCCTCGACGACGGTCCTTGGATCCCCCTGCGCGAAGACGCGATCGCCCTGCCGGACATTGCCGAGCCGCTGACCATCCAGGCTCGAGCCGACAACCGCTTTGGCCGCCATGGCGCTATCAGCAGCGTCACCCTCTTCCCCACTCATTCCCAGGAGTCCACCCCATGAGCAAGGCCACCGCAAACCTCCCCTGGTACAAGACCGAAGGCATCGTCCATGCCGGTGGCTGGCACCCGCTGCCCGCCCGTATTCGCAATGGCGGCAAGAGCGAAGACGAAGAAGACCTCTACGCCTGGGAATACACCGAGGCGCACATCCTGCGCCTCAAGGAGCTTGGCATCAACCTGCTTCAGGGCCAGTGCGATCGCGGCCTTGGCCCCACCGATCAGGCCCCCCATCAAGAGCTTGCTCGCCAACAGGCCGCTCTCTGCCACAAGCACGGCCTCCACCACGCCACCTACATCGCCAACACCGTCTACTTCGAGTCCATGCTCAAGGACTATCCCGACTGCGAAGACTGGGTCGTCAAGACCCACGACGGGCGCCTTGTCCACTATGGCGGCGAGCAGACGTTTCGCTGGGTCGGCTGCTTCAATTCGCCGGGCTGGCGCGACCGCACCAAACGTGAAATCAAGATCGCCATCGACGTCGTCAAAACCGACTGGCTGCACCTGGACAACCTCGCCGTCTGGCCCGAGCCGGACAGTTGCCACTGCGACTACTGCCAGGCCGCTTTCAAAGCATTCCTCCTGAAGCGCTACCCCGACGCCGAGAGCCAGACCCACCGCTTCGGCTTCCCTGGCCTCGACCACTTCCGCGCCCCCAACTTCTACCTCCGCTTCATCGAGCCCTGGGACCTCGCCGCCTCCCGAAACCCCCTCATGCAGGATTGGATCGACTTTCGCTGCCACACCGTCACCGACTATGTCACCCACCTCGTCGACTATGCGCGCAGCCTCAAGCCCGACATCATCATCGACGCCAACGGCCAGAGCATCTGGGGTGTCAATCAAGCACTCGTCCACGGCATCCGGCACGATCACCAGGCCCCCATCATCGACGTCATGCATGAGGAGAACGGCGACTGCAAACCCGAAGAGACGCGTCCCTGCCTGCACACCATCCGCCTCTTCCGCGGCATGAACTACGTCCGCCGCCTCAATGGAGCGATGATCACCGCCTACCGCGACGACGTTGAGCTTGCCCGCAACATGACCCTCGCCGGTCACCCCGGCATCCACACCAGCTGGGGCTATGCTGAACCCAAGCAAAGCCCCCTCAACCCCGGAGCCCCCGGCGTTCCCGAACTCCTCGCCCACTACCGCCGTCACACCGCCCTCTACACGCCGGTCAGACCCGCGGCTCGAACCGGCATCTGGCGCAACTACCACTCCCTCGCCTACGACAACTTCGAGAGCCACCTCAGCGCCTGCGTCATGGAGTACTGCCTCTTCAGCAAGCGCATCCCCTTCAGTATCATCCTCGACAGCGAAATCACCGGCGACGGTCCCGCCGACATCGACCTGCTGATCATCCCCAATATGCAGTACATCGACGACCACCAGGTCGATGTCCTCACCGCCTTTGTCCAGCGTGGCGGCAGCCTCCTCATTCTCGAGAAAAGCGGTGCATGGAATGGTCAACAGCGCTTGCGCCGGAGCAATCCCTTCGCCCCCCTCTTTGCCGGTGCCACCTTTGCCCACGACCAGATCGAGGAGGCCGCCAACTTCGATCCCAACCAGCAATTCGTCGCCAAGGGGCAGGCGGGCAAGCCCATGACTGCCCACTACGGCCACGGCCGCGTCGCCTACCTCCCCGCCATCGACTACGTGCACCCCGCCCGCTCCCTCGACGGCGGACTCTACAACAGCAAGTACCAGGGCTGCGACTCCCGCTACTGGCAGATCCCTCACAACTGGGACGAGATACTTGCCACCCTCGACTGGCTATCCACCAGCCTCATCCCCTTCCGCCTCTTCGGAGCCGAACACATCTACCTCGACGCCACCATCCTCGCCGATGAGCGCCGCGCCCTTCCCTTCTTCCGGCTCAATGGTAACGCTCCTGCCAACCTCCACGTCATCTGGCAGACCGACAGCGCCCCCCAGCAGCCAACTCTCTACCTCCCCGAGCACGAGCAGCCCCTTCCCCTCCGCATAACCCGGAATGGCCATCGCCACGAAAGCACCCTCCCCCCGGTCCGCCACCACGGCGTCGTCACCTGGCACGCCTGAAACTTGAAGAACACACAGCTCATGCTGCCTGAACACATTATCAACATCCACGGCCACCTGCGCGTCGATCAGGACATCCCCGCACGCGTCCGGTTCTGGGAGCAGTGGAACGTGCGCAAATTCATCGCCCTCGCCCTGCCGGAGCGCTACGCCGTCTCCGGCTACCATGGCAACGACGGCGTCCGCAAGTGGATGCGCGAATTCCCCGACGTCATCGTCGGTATGGCCTGCATGGAGAGCCGCCCGGCAAATCCTCACGTCGCCGAGGATGTCGACCGCTTCAAGGATCAGGGCTTCACCGGCCTCAAGTTCATCGACGCCGCGGTCCCCTACAACGCCGAGCAGCTCTTCCCCATTTTTGAGCGCGCCGAAGCCCTCCAGATGCCCATCCTTTTCCACTGCGGCATCCTCGCCGTTACCCCCGACGGTCGCGACCGCGAGTTGGGTACCGACGTCAACAACATGCGCCCCATCTACCTCGACCGTGTCACTCGCTGCTTCCCCGAACTGCGGATTATCGGCGCTCACCTCGGCTACCCCTGGCCTCACGAAGCCGCCCTGATGGTCAACACGCACAAGAACATCTACTTCGACCTCACTGGCGGCGGCGGCAACAAGGAACGCGAGTACCAGCTCCGACGCTTCTTCGCCCCGGCCCCCGGTGCCAACCTCACCTGTCCCGCTGAGCATCCCGCCCTCGCCTGCTTCGAGAAACTCTGCTTCGGCACCGACAACCCCGAGCCGGACATCTGGGTTCCTCTCTCTCAACGCCTCCTCGACTACCTCGACATCCCCGAGCCGACCCGCCAGAAATTCTGGTACAAAAACGCCGCTCACATCTTCAACTGGACCGAATTCCAGTAGTTGAAGGGACGCATCTGCCACTCAGGATTCGCGTGGGAGCGTCACCTTGCATGGCAGGCGGGCATGTGTGACCACCTCATCGCCTGCGCCGACAATGTCGGTGAGCATGCGTACGGCATGGCGCCCGGACTCCACGTGGTCCATCTCGGCAAAGTAGACCTGATCCCGGAACTCCTCGATATCGGCACTCTCATCGAAAACACCGATGGGCATGGTATTCTGCTGTCCTCTCAGATAGGCCAGCGCCATGCAACTCATGATGCCGCCGCCAGCCACAATGAGGCCGTCCACTTTCGGCGCAAGCTCTTCTGCCACGGGAAGAATCGTCGGCGTGTGCACATCCCGTACCAGGCTGCTGCCAAGGTTGGTATCGGCAAGAGCCTCCAGATAGCCATCGCGACAGAGCCGGTGGTTGGGGAAGTTGAGACGGCCCAGAAAACCGATGCGTTGACGTCCTGCCTGGCGCATGAGCTGGACAATCTCAAAGGCGGCCGCGCGACGGTCTTCGTTGACAAAGTAGTGGCCGAGACCCTCTTCCACGCCAACGCAAAGCCATGGGAGCCCGCTGCGCTGCAGCACCGCCGCCGGAAAATGCGGACTCGAGGCTCCGAGCTGGATAATGCCGTGGAAATTGCCGCTGTGAAGTGCCTCGACAGAGGCAAAAACGTCAGACTCGAAGGGCATCACTGCGACTTCAATCTTGCGCTGGTTCGCTTCCACCAGGATGCCATCCAGATATTCGAAAAGCTGTGGGCTCTCACGATTGTCCTTGGTGCTCGCAGGTACCAGAATGCGCTGGACGCGGGGGCAGACAAAGGTACCTTCGCGTGAGCGCCTTGAAGCATATCCCAGCCGTTCCAACTCCTTCAAGGCTCGATTCGAGGTAATGAGACTGACGCCTTTCTCTCGAGCAAGCCGAGTGTGCCCTGGCAACTGATCGCCAAGCTGGTAGACCCCAGTGCGGATGTCCTTGATCAACGCATCGGTGATTATCTTGTACAGGGGGGCTTTCGCGCTCACTGGCCATCTCCATGGGTATCTATACTACATCAGTATATATATAGTACTACCCAAATGATGAAAGGCAAACCGACTCTTTGTTCAAATTGCTATTGAAGTTGATGGACCACTGTTGTATATATATAGGGTGGCCGGGCGATAATCGTAACAAATGGAGTCTTCAAGTATGCGAGCTGCTGCAAGGCGTTTTACTCTTATCGAATTGCTGGTGGTAGTGGCGATAATTGCTATCCTCGCGAGCCTTCTTCTGCCGGCACTGAGCAAGGCCCGGTCAAAGGCCAAGGATATTGGCTGTGTCAGCCGTCAGAAACAGATGTATATCGCGCTCGCCATGTACGATGACAGCAACGATCAGCTCCCCCCCATCGCCAACATCGGCTGGGACAGCATCGCGACCACTCTGGAGGTCACCGATGACCTCATCTTCAAGTGCACACGCCGCACAGACCCCGTCATCAATTCCAATGGCGGCAGCACCTACGCGACGGTGTCGATTTTCGAACGTGGTTTTCATGGCTATCAGTACAGCGGCACGAATCCCGGTGGTTGGGGGGCATGGTGCAGCGCCGGCGGACTCGTCAAACCACGTCGCGTCAACCTCAGCCGCATTGGGCTGAGCAACTTCATCTTCTTCGGTGACAAGCATGCGTACAGCCGCGGCTATCAGTATGCCTACGGTCTGCCGGACACAGGTACGGGTATGATCAGCAATCTGAGCTTTGCATTCGATCATGGCAATGTCGTCTCGGCGTCAACCGCTGCTGGCGTCTTGATCTACGATGGTTCCGGCGTCTTCGCCATGGGCGATGGAGCTGTCAGCATCATCCGCCTGGCCGATGCCAGGAACATGATCGGCTCGTCGAAAGTCCCGGCTGTCGTCAGGGACTGATTCAAGATCCCCCCTCCACAGGCGTGACGTTGTCGCCGGCCGACGGCCAACGCGACGCGACCAGATACCTATCGGCTCTGCTCCATTCGCGGCCCCGAAGGACTACTCATCGGCCTTGCCCAAGAACTGGGGTAGCGGACCTGACAGGTACGTTGCCGCAATCGTCCCTGACTGCCGTTCTCTGCGATCTCTGCGGTAAATCACCGGCGCCGTTGGCCAGGCAACGCCAGAGTGAATCTCTGCCTGACCATCTTGACATCGTCCGATTGCCACGCCAGTGCCCAAGGCAGCCTGTTCGCTCGAACTAAAGATTGCCTGGATAAACAGGTTGGTCACCATTCGGAGGATCGATGGCGCAAGACATCGCCGCCGCCATTGAGTTTTTCACTGAGCTTGGCCTCGAACTCGAGGGACGCGCCCCAATCGAAGGCGAGTGGGCCACCCTCGGCAGTGAGAACCGCATGGTGCCGCTGGCCTACATTATCGTCCCCGGCGCATACGTCACCGATGTCTCCCAGGCCTGGACCGACTCCGTGCATCAGGACGGCAGGGTCAACGAGACGTCACCTCGCACGCTGAGGCTCGCCCCTTCCTCCGACATACCTTTCGCGTTCACATGTGAAGCCGACACCAACACATTCATTTTCTCGAATCTGCTCGCTGAACATCTACAACCAGCTTATGTTGCGGGTGCTTGCACGATGACTGGCAATGCGGCTTGCCGTGAAGTTGCGCTGAACAGGGAGAATCACGATGACAGATCATTCCTTTGGTGGTGACAAGAAAGCTCCGATGCATTCGCCGCTGGCCCGGGTGGAACGCCGGTTTATCGATGCCAATGTGAAGCGCGTACCGGCGTGGCTGGAAACGTATCACCTGACGATGCTGACGGTGGGCTGGAGCATTGGCGTGATTGTGTCCGGCTACCTGGCGCAGGAGAATCTGCATTGGCTATGGCTTTCGTCGGTCATGCTTTGCTTGCAGTGGCTGACCGATGCATTCGATGGGGCGGTGGGCAAACATCGCCGCACGGGGCTCATCAAGTGGGGTTACTACATGGATCATTTTCTGGATTACCTGTTCATGACCTCGCTTATCGTGGGCTATACCTTTCTGGTGGATGGCTTTGCCAGGACAGCGATGATCATGCTGGTCCCGATCATCGGCGCCTTTTGGGTCAACGCGTTTCTGGTGTTCAGCGTGACGAATGAGTTCCAGATCACCCAGTTTTTCACGGGGCCCACGGAGCTGCGAATCTACTTTATTCTGCTCAATACGGCTCTGATCATCTGGGGGACCGGCTTTCTGCGCACTGCCACGCCCTGGGTGCTCCCCGTCATTGTCTTGTTGTTGGCGGTCGTCGTCTACAAGGATCAGAAGCGGATCTGGGCCATCGATATGGAGGGTAGGTGATGGCCGATCAAGCAGAGCGTCCCAGGCGCTGCTCGACCTGATCGCTGCATGCCCGGTCAACCCAGATTCTTGACTACTCGATGCCGCCGACGCCGAGGCCGTAATCGTCCTGGTGAAGAAGGTCCACTGCCGCGGGACCATTGCCATGAACGGACCCATGGTGGTCTTGCCGCCGCACGGTAATCCATTGCTCCGGTGCGTCCGTTCCACTACTGGCGCCAGGCAACCTCGCTTCGTGGGTGCGCAAGAAGCTCAGGTCGCGCCCCTCGCCGTATTCCACCACCAGCGCTTCTTCGCGCTCCAGATAGGTGACGATGGGGGCCTGTTCCCGTGGACGCCGCGGAAAGAGCACCGCCCAGAAGGTGGCGCCAGCACATGCATCAGCCAGTGCTCCGTCGGTTCCCTCAGGCGTCTTCTCAAAGAGTCATGGCCAGAGGGGCCGGAGGTGGAATTTTCGTTGGAGATTGGCCCCGTGGATTCCGCGCATCAGACTTTAGTGACAGTAGAGAAGTGCTTCAGCTGCGCCTTGGGTCAACTCTTGGTCAGTTTTCTGGCTCGGGCAGATCCGGTTGGTTCGAAGACGAACTTCTGGAGATCCAATCGCAGCTTCCGAGCGGCGTCTACATGCAGGCGTGCATCAATTGCATGTACTCGGACTATAGCTCATTCGGCCACGGAGCATTTGGCTGCATGATGTGTTTTCGCAATCTGAAATCGGCATACCTGAAGGTCAATCCAAGGACGACTTCTGGTCTGCTCACAATCGCTACGACAGAATGGTGCAGGAAACGTACCTTTGCGCTGAGATTGAACGTCGCGTGCCGGGTACCGGATGCCGCGGATAAGTCGCAGTACAAAATGGAATCAATATCTCCCGTTCATGCCTGCCTCACCCGATCAGAGCATGAGGAGAAGGGAAAATGGTCGGGATGAAAGTGGCATACCTTTCGCCACTTATTTGAGGCTAAAATATAAGCATTAGGCAAAAAGGTAAAGGCTTGCCTACGCTACTAGCCCAACTTCAGCACTTTTCGATGATTTTGAGGCTGAGTGTTTCATTTTTCGTCACTCCTGGCTCTCTGGGGTATGCCAGGATCGTTGAGGCTTC
>JAWLHB010000044.1:0-72656 GCA_041690595.1 Lentisphaeria bacterium | reverse complement strand
GAAAAGTATTCGGAGGATCACGGAGATCCAAAAGTGAGGTGAACTTATTTCCGCAGAAATGCCCACAAGCGGCAAATTTTTAACACGCCAGGTCGGACGCGAGTGAGTGGCACCGTCGGACCGAGGGTTCGACTGAGGACTTGGCCGAGCAGGCGGTGGATGGCACCGAGGTTTTGACCGAGGTTTTGGTTGCGCAGGCGGTGGAAGGCACCGAGGTTTCGGCCGAGGTTTTGGCCGCGCAGGCGGTGGATGGCACCGAGGTTTTGACCGAGCAGGCGGTGGGCGGCACCGAGGTTTCGGCCGAGGTTTTGGCCGAGGATTTGGGATGGAGTGAGGCGGGGGAGGCTGCTCAGGCGAGTGGCGAGCCAGGGGAGCGCGCAATGGCAGGGCCGCGGGAAACGGCCCTAGTCGCCGTTCGGAGAACGCCTCCCACTTTAACTCAGGCGAGTGGCGAGCCAGGGGAGCGCGCAATGGCAGGGCCGTGGGAAACGGCCCTAGTCGCCGTTCGGAGAACGCCTCCCACTTTGAGGTTAGCTCAGGTTGGCGTCGGTGGACGGACAGGCCGGGGACTGAACAGGCGGTGGATGGCACCGAGGTTTTGGGGAGGGGCGAGGTCGGGGAGGGCCATGGCAGGGCCGTTGGAAACGGCCCTAGTCGCCGTTCGGAGAACGCCTCCCACTTTAACTCAGGCGAGTGGCGTGGCTGGGGAGGGCACCGATGTTTCGACCGAGGTTTTTGGGACCCACCTTTCCGAATGTCTACCCCGCTTTCCGATCGGGCAGACAGGAATGTCTACCCCACTTTGGGCGGGCGCGGTGGGCTTACTGTTCGACGAGGTGGTGGAAGAGGCCGGCCTGGGGGACGTCGAGGGTGATGTCCCGATAGTCTGGAATGGTGATGGTGACTGCCTGGCGGTCGAGGCGCGGGGAGTAGGCGTAGAGGAGCCACTCACGTTTGGGGGCCTGGCCGATGACGAGGGCCAAGGCCCAGACAGGGACTTCGGTATCGAGGTTGACGGCTTGCCCGGCAGGGGGGAGTTGAGAGAGGCTGGTGTCGAGGTTGAACCAGCGGTTGATGGTGTCGTACTTCTCGAGGGTTGCCGTCCGGTAAGGGTGCTGGCGGCTGGTGTTGGGCACGACGGTTCCAAGTCGCCAGAAGCGGGTCTTGACCGGGTCGGCGTGAACGTCGTCGACGGCCTCGAGGAACTTGTGAAAATGGCTGAGGCCGGTCTCTTCCAATGGGGTGGCGTCGCGGAACTCGCGGAGGACGCGGGGGCGGGTCAGCCACATGCCGTACTGGAGCCAGGCCTTGTAGCGCTCCGGGGTGAAGGGGTCGTTGCGTTCGGCGAACCATTCGCGCTTCTTGGGGAAGCCGTCCCAGGTCGACATCTCGTACCAGAAGTCGGGATGCTCCTGATAGAGGAGGTCGAGCTGCCACTTGACGTTCATGAATTCGGTTTGCGGGCTGAAGATGGTATGGTCGGTGCAGCTCTGCCAGGGGTTGAGGTAGTACTCGGGGGAGGCGCCGTCCCAGCTTGTTGCCTCGACATGCTGGGGCAGGTCGTCTCCCACGGCACTGGCGCGCCAGCCGCCCCAGCGACCGTAGTGCCAGGTGAAGACGGCGTTGTAGGCGACCATGGTCGAGGCGTTTGCCCAGGCTTCCGGCATGGCGTGCCGCATGCCCTGGAAGAGGCGCTGGAAGCGGGTGGCGTAGCCCTCCTTCACGATCCTGGAGCCGAAGGCGAAGTCGGTCTTGTCGCCATGGGCGTCGACGAAGCGCTTGGACTGGTGGCGCTCGTCGGCACCGGGGAGGCGGCCTTCGTTGTTGGAGAGGAAGAGGATCCGGGGCGGGCGGGGGTAGCGCTGCCAGAGGTCATTCCAGGCGTCGCGGCGGAAATCCTGCATCCACCACTGGCCGACTTCGAACCAGGGCTCGACGGGCCCGAGGGGATCGGCGGCGCTGATGACGTGGGAAATCTCCCAGGTGACGCCGCCGCCGGTGGCGGTCGCCGTGGCGGGTTGCTTGTGGGCGAAGGTGACGACGGTGCCCTTGACCGCGTCGAGTTCAAGGGCGTTGCCGCCGAGGGGTTCGACGGAGGTGATGTCCCAGCGTTCGCCATCGAGGCGAAGACCGCCGACGGAAATCTCCTGGGAGAACCAGATCCGCAAGTCGTCGCCGAGCTGGTCGACGCCCGGGAGGGTTACCCGGACGGTGTTGACGCCTTCCGTCGTGGCGATGGCGTCGGGGCCGAGGGTACCCATGAGGTGGAGGCCGTTGCGGATGACGCAGGGGTTCTGGGAAGGGGGCAGCTTCACCCACCGGTCGGTGGTGAAGGCCTGATTGTAGAGGGGGGCATCGAACTGGGTCTCCACCATGGTGAGGGGAATGCCCCACTTCGCGAAGGTATCCCACGGCTCGTAGTAGCCATTGTAGTTGAACCAGGTAGAGCCTTCCGGGGCCTGGGCACGGGTCTTCATCTGGTGCGGGAACTGGGCGACGGGGAGCCAGTGGTGCCCGGCGAGGAGGAGGTCGAGCTGGGTGTGGAGATCCAGATACCCCGGCTTGCGTGGTCGCGGGAGATAGTTCGGATAGCCGGTCAGCCCCCACGAACCGAAGCCGCTGTTCCAACTCGAAGCGAGGGGCAGCGGCCGGCCGCCCGGATCGTTGTTCGCGCGGGTTGCTTCGGCGATGACCGCGAGGACATTCGCGGGGGGAAGATCGTCAGCGGCGAGGTTGGTGGTGAAGAGGGCCAGGCAGGCGAGGAGGAGGGAGGCTGTCCGGCAGGTCATGGGGGTTGTCTTCATGGCGGTCTCTTTCGGTGTGGTGGTGATTCAGCGCGCCTGGTGCTGGAGGGCGAGGAGTGCCCACGTGAAGTGGGAGGTCTGGTAGCCGTAGTATTCGTCGGTGGCGGAGCGATGGGGAGTATACCAGGGCATGTCCTCTTCGTCGCCGCCGACGCCGAGGGTGACGCCACCCGGAATGTTGCCCATCTGAAAGCTCAGTGCGCAGGGCTGGGTGATGCCCACGCCGTTCATCATGGAGATCTCGAAGGGGTTGGCGCCGATGATCCACTCGAGAAGGCGGTAGCCGTGGTCGAGCAGTTCCGGCCGGTCGAGCGCTTGCGCGGCGGCGGCAAAGGCGACGGCGGAGAGGGCGAGGCGAGCGTTGCTGCCCAGTCGTCGGCTGGCGATGAAATAGCGGAAGTAGAGGTGATCGCCGAGCTGCCGGTAGGTGCAGTCGCGGTGGTCTTCGGGGATGTCGTGATAGAGGGCGTAGGGGAGGAGGCCGAAGGGGTTGCGGGCGGCAAAGACCAGGGCGTAGTCGTCGGCCCACAGGCGTATGGCCTCCCGCCACCGTTCGGCTTGTGGATGGGCGGGCCACTCGCGCAGGAACTCGGCGATGACCCAGATCGGGTAGTCCGCGCCGATGTGCTTGCGGTGGTACTGGGTCGACTCCGCTTGCTGCCGGAAGAAGCCGCGGACGGATTCCTGCCCGCCGATGAAGTCGGTGACCTGGAGCGTCAGCAGCGCCTGGAGGGCATCCAGGGCGGCATGCTTGTCCTCGTCGCGTTGCTGATGGCGCCACAGCTCGAGGAATCCCCAGGCGCGCCACTGGAGGGCGTCGGCCGACATGGTGCCTTCGGAGAGGTCGAAGGTAATCGAGCGGCGGGCTGCCGCGAGGCAGCGGTCGGCGAGATCGGGATGGGTGGCGCGGAGGGCATTCGCATAGAGTGCGAAGAGGGTCGTGAACTTGCCTGCCGGCCGGGCCCATGGTGTGGGCCAGATGCGCCGCTCATCGCCGCTTCGGGGGAGGTTGTCGGTGTAGCGGTTGTCGAGGTTATCGTGCCAGGCCTCGCGTCCGCCACCGATGTTCTGGAAGAGCGCGCCGGTCGCCTCGTCCTGAATGCCGAGGAAGTAGTGCACCCCCTGGAGGGCCTCGGCGAGCAGGATTCCGGGCTCGATGCCAAGCTCGGCCTCGCGCCCTGCCCAGAACCTGTGGCCGACCAGCAAGGCGATCGCGTTCAGGGCTGTAGAGGTGGCCCACTTGCGGAAGTCGCCTGCGTCGTGCCAGCCGCCGGCAGCGGGCAGGTAACGGTCGAGTTCGTGGATATGGCCATCGTCGAGGTGACAGGCCTCGTGCCAACCGACGACCATGCGGCCGCAGGACTGTATCTGGAAGTAGCGAATGCACTCGGGGAGAAGGCGGAGCCAGAGATCGTCGCGGATAACGAAGACGGGGCTGGCGTTATTGCCGCAATGGGCCTGATAGACGCCGTCGCGGTCGAGCCGGGAGATATCCGCCACCAGCCAGCGCCCGAAGTCGCCAGGCGCGACAGAGGCGGACGTCTGGTGGAAGAAGGGGTGCTGCCGCGGGTCGTTGAGCGCGTACATGGAGAAGCCGTTCAGCTCGGCTACCGAGACGAGGCAGTCGCCCATGATCCCGCGGTTGTCGGGGAGATCGTTTAGGATGACGAGCTTGCGGCGGCTGCCGTTGCGGAAACCGAGCTGGTTGACAATCACCTTGGCGTCATTGGTCATGGCAGAGATCCCCGACGTCGATGGTGTAGACCGCGCGGACCCCTTCGTGAGTGGAGTCGAAGGAGATGGTGGTGCCGTCGCGGTGCCAGCGGGGGTGAAGGTCGCAACGTGCATCTTCGCTCTCCGTACGCACGCTGTAAAGCTCGGCCAGGAGGGTGCCTGCCTGCTTCGTGGTGTCGTAGAGGAGGAGCTTGCGATAGCAGTCGGCGTCGGGATAGCTGTCATAGAGGATGAAGCGCTTGTCGGGGGAGTAGCTGCAGTGGCCGTCGAAGGCGAAGAAGTGAGGGTCGAGGATCTCCATGGTATCGGACTGGTCGGTGGCGAGACAGAGGCGCATGTTGCCTCGACCGGGCAGGTCGGCGTAGATGAGGATATGCTGGTCGTCGCGCCAGCAGTAGTGAGAGGCGCCGCCGAAGCCCTTGAAGAGGTGCAGATGCTCGCCTTCGAGGTCGGCGGTGACCATGAGGGTGAGCCAGCCGCCGGGATCCTGCCCGGGCATGGCCATGGTGCGGGCCAGGAAGAGAAAGCGGGAGCCCGACGGATTGAAGGTGATGTGGTTGACGAGGACTTTGGCGCCCTGCATGTGCTTGCCGAAGTGGCTGGGGAAGAGGTCGCCGATGGCGGAGAGGGGCAGGATCAACTTTTCGTCGCCGGTGTCGAGATCGAGGCGGAAGATGCCATCGTCGTCAGGTGCGGGGATGGCGGCGAAGGGATCGGGAATGCCGGCATAGCCGTAGCCGGGGCGAAAGTCGGCCATGCGGCTGAAGTTGACGCTCAGGGCGCGGGTGCCGTCGAGCGAGACATTGGCAAAGGGCCTGGAGAAGTGGCGGCGTTCGCCGGTGACGAGGTTCTTCGCTTCGGCGTGGAAGGTGCCGTTGAGGCGCGCGTTGTAGAAGATCTCTTCGTCGGGCTTGCGGGGGTTCCACTGCAGCATGGCCCCCTGCTGGAAGTTCCAGGCCTGTGTTTCAGCGAGGGGGAGGAAGTGGTGGTCGGCGAGGCTGACGATGCCCAGTTCGGCGGGATCGTCGGCGTTGGGGAGGCGGTTCATGAAGGGGACGCGGTGGCAGAGATGCGAGCGAGAGTTGGCGCTCCAGGGTTGGAGGTCGTAGTAGCCGAAAAAGGCGTGACCGGAGCTGTCTGTCAGGCGCTCGATGGGTGCGGACTGGTGTCGTATCGGTTGCATGCGGGTGCTTCTTCAGGATTGGTGGGGCGGGTTGAAGGTGAGGCTGACGATGCCCGGCAGTTGGTGGAAACGGAGGATCAGGTCGGTGCGGTTGGTCTCATTGTTGATGACGTCGGCGCCGCCGGCGGTCACCGTGCAGGGGCGCGGCAGGCGGAGGTGGAGTTCGTCGTGCAGGGGGGAACGGATGGTCGCCTGGCAGAGGCTGCCGTCTCGCCAGGCGAGGTCGACGGTGCAGCCGCCGGGGGCGCACAGCCCTTGGACGGCGCCTTCGGGCCAGGCTTGGGGGAGGGCGGGAAGGAGGCGAAGGATGCCGTCGTGGCTTTGCAGGAGCATCTCGACGATGGCGGCGGTTCCGCCCAGGTTGCCGTCGAGCTGCATGACCCTGCCCCCGTGGGTGGCGACCGGGTGGGTGTTGAGCAGGCTTGCCGTCGTGTGATTGACGAGGAGATCGGAGAGGTCGCGGTACGCTTTCTCGGATTCCAGGAAGCGGGCCCACAGGGCGATGCACCAGGCGCGGCTCCAGCCGGATTGGCCGGCTCCCGCCGCCCAGCGCCGCTCCAGAGAGACTCTGGCAGCCTGGTGGAACTCGGGAAGGCGCTCGGGGGTCATCGTCTCACCGGGATAGACGCCGATCAGGTGCGAGAGATGGCGATGGCCCGGCTCGTTTTCCTCCTCGTCATCGAGCCATTCCTGGAGTTGGCCATGGCGGCCGATCCGGAAGGGGGGCAGTGCCGCCAGGATGGTGCGCCATGCCTCGTGCAGGTCACTATCGACGCCGAGAAGGGTGGATGCTTCGAGGCAACGCTCGAAGATTTCGCGGGCGAAGATGGTGTCCATGGTGGGGCCGGCGCAGTAGGTGACGGGGTAGGGCCCACCGGCAAAGGTGTTCTCCGGGGACTGCGAAGGGGCCGTCACCAGATAGCCGCTGGGATCCTCCACCAGGAAATCCTGGAGGAAGTCGGCGTTTGCCTTGAGGAAGGGATAGGCGTGGTCGCGGAGGAAGGTTTGGTCGCGGGAATAGGCCCAGCGCCACCAGAAGTGCTGGGCGAGCCACGCGGCGCCCGTGGGCCAGATGTCCCAACCGGCGGCGAGGTAACGGTGAAGCTGCCAGCGGTCGCCGGTACCCATGTGAATGCCGCGGCAGTGGTAGTAGTTGCGGGCGGCTTGCCGGGCGCCCGGCATCATCGCTTCGAGGTAGCTGAAGAGGGGCTGGGTGCATTCGGGCAAGTTGACGGCCTCCGCCGCCCAGTAGGCCATCTCCAGGTTGACGTCGATGTGGAAGTCGGCATTCCAGGCCGGGCGCAGATCGCCGTTCCAGATTCCCTGGAGGGTGGCGGGAAAGCGGCAGGCGCGCGAAGAGGCGAGGAGCAGGTAGCGGCCGAAGCTGAAGTAGAGGGCGTCCAGGGCGGGATCGGCGGCGCCGTCAGCTCGGCGCTGGAGACGCTGGTCGAGGGGGAGAGCGGTGACCGCTGGCGGCGACGGCAGGGTCAGCGAGCAGCGGTTCCAGAGGGGTTGATACTCGGCCAGATGGCGCGCGCGCAGCTCCTCGTGACGCGCCGGAGCCTGCATCAGGATGCGGCGGCAGGCTTCAAGGGGATCCGGTTCTCCGGGATCGGCGGCGACGGCCATGGCGACGCAGATGGTGACGGCGCCCGCTTCACGGACGATGAGGTCGGCCGCGCCGGATTCGCTAACGGAACCGCCATGGGCGGTCACTCTCGCCTGAGCCGCAAAGGCGATACCTTCGGTAAAGCGCCCGCGAAAGCCGCGGGTGGCGTCGTCCCGCGAGTAGTCGAGGTGACAGTCGGGATCGGCTCGGCGTTCGAGGCGGATGCCGCAGGAGATGGCGCCGGGCTGGTCGGCGGTGAGATGCAGGATCAGGAGCTGGTCGGGAACAGAGACGAAGCATTCGCGGCGATGGCGAACCCCATTGACGGTGAAGCAGGCAATCGCGGTGGCGGTGTCGAGCTCCAGGCGGCGTTCGTAATCGACGGCATATTCGCCGGCGCGCAGGGTGATACGCAGATCGCCGACGGGCTGGTAGGGCTGGATGGTTTGCAGGTCGGGAGCCGCCGCCACGGGATCGGGGCCGCTGAGGTAGGTGTCGCAGAGCTTTCGGGCGCGAAAGAAATCGCGGGCGAAGAGCGCCTGGCGGATTTCGGCGAGGTGTTCGGGTGGGACTTTGGGGGTATCGAGGTGGCGCTTGGCGCCGCGCCAGAGTTCCTCGTGATTGAGGGCCAGGCGGTCGTGATCGGGCGCGCCGAAGATCATGGCGCCGATGCGTCCGTTGCCGACGGGGAAGCCGTCTATCCATCGGGTCGCGGGTTGGGAGAGGGTGATGCTCATCTAGTTGCCATGGGAGGAGAAGATGGTTTTGACGATGGAGCAGGCCAGCTTGGGGCGCCGGTATTCGTCGACGGTTCCTTTGTTGTTGAAGGAACGTGGGCGGCCGAGGGCCCCGGAGCCCTGGTAGGTGCGGATGTCGCAGAACTGCCAGATGGCGAGGCCGGCGATGGCGGGATTGGTCACCGTCTCCTGGCAGACCAGCTTGAGCAGCTCGGCCTGGTATTCTTCGCTCCAGTAGCCGGCGAGGGCATCATGGCAGCCGTAGATGGCGCCCGCGCCGATCTCGGAGATGATGAAGGGCTTATCGGAAACTCCCCGTTCGCGCAAGCCGTCGAGCATGGCCTTTATGCGCGGGAGAACCTCGTCGAGGGGATGCTCGTTATCGCGATCGCTGGAGTACCAGCCGGGATACATGTTGAAGCAGACCAGGTCGACCTGCTCCAGGAAGAGATCGGTGAGGTAGCGATTGGAGGCGTAAGTGACGAGGCGGGTAGCATCGAGGGAGCGAATGAGGGAGATCAGCTTCTCGTAGCAGCCCCGGGCGAACTCGGCGTCGCTGGCGCCTTCATTGAGGAAGCCCCAGATGATGATGGAGGGATGATTGAAGTCGGTCTGGACCATGACACGCGTCTGGTCGAGCTGAGCCTCGATAAAGGCGGGATCGGCGAGCTGCTTCTGGTGCTGTCCCCAGGCGAGGCTTTCGGAGAAGACGAGGAAGCCCAGCTCGTCGCAGAGGTCGAGGAAGCGCGCATCCTGCTGGTAGTGGGAGCCGCGAACGAAGTTGCAGCCCTGGTCGCGCATCTGCTGCAGGTCGGCGGCCATCAGGGAGACGGGGGTGGCGGGACCGAACTGGGGGTGGGCTTCATGGCGGCAGTAGCCGAGCAGCTTGACGGGTTCGCCGTTGAGGAGGACGCGGCCATTTTCCGTACGCACCTCGCGAAGGCCGAAGCGGACAGTCATCGCGTCGCTGCCGGTGTCGAGCGTCAGGGTATGCAGATTTGGCGTCGCGGGCGACCAGAGCGTGGGGTTCGGCACGACGGTGTGAAATTCGAGGCGATGGTCGGGCAGGGTGGTGCAATGGACCGCCTGGGGGTCGCCATCGTCGATGCGGCAGGTCAGGCCGGTGCCTGCTCCATCGAGGTCGACGACGACGCGGATACGGCCGGCCTGAAGGTCATCGACCGTGACAAAGGCCTGTCGCAGGGGGTGTTCAGGCAGTTCTTCCAGGCATACCGGCCGGAAAATGCCGCCATAGTTGTAGAAGTCGAAGAAGTTCTCCTGCAGGGGATTGCGCTTGTAGTCGAAGCGATTTTCCGTAGCCACCACGATCTCGCGGCGGGAGTGTGGCGCGGCCGGCAGGAGGACCTCGAAGGGGGTGTAGCTGCCGATATGAGAGGCTGTGGCCACGCCGTCGATGTAGACCTTGACGGTCATGCCGGCGGCGCCGATCTTCAGCACGGAAGGGGTGTCGGGGGTGACCTCGACAGCGGTGCGGTAGACGCCGATTCCGCGCTTGCCGGCGTAGGCTGGAAGGGCGTCGAAGGCCGAGGGAACGGGCAGCCGGTCGGTGTAGGCCAGCGCCTCGGGAGCTAGCTTGTCGAGCCGGCTCTCCGGAAGGAAGACAAAATCCCAGAGGCGGTTCAGATCATGGGTGAGGCGTCTGGTGAAGTGCGGGTAGGCGGTCATGGATCTTGCTTCCTGTTGGTCGTCTCAGTGAGAAAGGCGCGATAGTCGTTGTAGAGCTTGACCGCGGCATCACCGCCGAGCCGGATGTCGGCATGGGGGTGGGTCATCAGGCCGGGGTACTGGTAACAGAGGATCTTCTCGAAATTGGGGAAGCGCAGGAGGTCATTCCTGACTTGGTCTATGGGGCGGGGGATGAGGGGGCTGCCGGTGTCGCCGCCGTTTTCGAAGAGGAAGAGCTCCATATTCATCCAGAGGTGGGCGCCGGCTTCATCACACAGGGACTGGAGCATGTCGGCGGCCGCTTCGCCAGTCATGTCGTCGGGGGGCATGCGGTGAAAGCAGAAGGAACAGAGGATGTCGAGGTGGTGGAGGAGCTGCCGGTAGGCCGCTTCGGCGCCGCGCATGCCGTGGGTGCTGCGGGCCACCATGACGGGCTTGTCGGGGGCGAGTTGGCGCACGTGGTCGCCGAAGCGGCGGAAGAAGTCGACGAGATCGAGGCGATCCTGGTCGAGGAGAGGGCCGGGCTCCCAGCTTCTGGAGCCGAGGCTTCCATGCCCTTCCTCGCTGATCTTCCAGCCGTAGAAGGAGGGGTGGTGACCATAGCGTTCCCAGATCTCGTCGGCGATCTCGAGATGCCATTGCAGCGAGGCGGGGCTGTAGTCGAACCAAGCGTAGAGGCCGATGCCGGGGAGGACGTGCATGCGGAGGGTGTCGGCTTCGTCGAAGATGGCTTCCAGCGGATCGGAGGCGGCAATGGGCATGCGTCCCGGGTAGAGGGCAGACGGGTAGAAGGCCTGCCCCTGGTAACCCTCCTTCTCGATGGCATGCCTGCCGGCATACTGCTCGTGGCGGAAGATCTCCTGGATGTTGATGACGTCAAGGCCGACCTCGTGCATGCCGCGGACCAGCTGGCGCCAGTGATCGTCGGTCATGCGCGAGATGTCGCGGTTCCAGTAGTGACCTTCGGTATCGCTCCAGTGGCGGATACCGGCCCAGGCGCCGCCGAGACGCTGCGGCGACCGAGTGGCGGAGGGCAGGATGGTCAGCGGCTGATGAGTCCGCCACCTTTCCGCTCCGCTGGCGACTACCAGAATGATCGTATGCTCGCCGGCGTGAGCGGCTGTCGGCCAGCGAAGCTTGACACAGGCGGCCGTCAGCCCGGCCACCTCCAGGCGCACATAATGCAGGCGATGTGCCGGGTTTTCCTCATCCAGATAGATGGCGACCTCGAAGGGGCGAGGGGCCGCCTCTCGATTCCGCAGCCCGGCACGGATGTCCAGCGTGATCTTATCCGTCACTGGCGAGGGTGGGATCAGGGTCAAGCCGATGGGCGATCGGGTCGGGTTCTGGTTGTGCATCTTCAGGGTTGGACCGCGGCTGGAGGGGCTGGGGCTATGACGACGCAGCGGAAGCCGGTGGCGGTCCAGTCGCGGACCTGAGGCGGCATGACCATGCGCGCGGCGGTGCGGCTGAAGCGTTCATCGTAGAGACTGCAGCCACCACGCAGGACCTTGTGCGTGCCGACCTCGGGTCCAGTTGGATTCTGCTCTGGAGCGGCCTGATAGTAGTCGTAGGCGTACCAGTCGCGGACCCATTCCCAGACGTTGCCGGCCATATCCATGACGCCGTAGGGGCTGGCTCCATCGGGATAGGTGCCGACGGGGCGGAAGCCGGTGGTGAAGGCGTAGATGGTGTTCTCCATGGAGACACAGTTGTCGGCATTCCAGTCGTTGCCCCAAGGATAGTCGCGACCGTCTTCGCCGCGGGCGGCTTTTTCCCACTGGGCTTCCGTCGGCAGGGCCGCACCGGCCCAACCGGCATAGGCATTGGCTTCGTACCAGTCACCCTGGGCGGCGTGGGCACCGGCTTCGCCAGCGGGAGCCGCATGCATGCCCTGGCCCCAGGTCGGGTTGAAGGGGCGGTCGGTGGCCTTGCAGAAGGCAAGATACTGGTCGAGGGTGACGGGGTACTTGTAGATCCAATAGCCATCGAGGCGGATGGGGCGCTGGGGTTGCTCGTCACCGCCGCCGGTCCCCGCGGGGCTGCCGCGGAGGAAGGAGCCGGCGGGGATCCAGACGAGCTCGGCACCGTCGATCTCGTTGACGGCGGTCGTGGGCCCGGTGATGCGCACTCGGGGCTGCACCACGGACTGGACGGCGGTGGCCGCTGGGACGCTCTCTTCGGCGGGCAAGGCGGGAACGACGACAGCCGAGAGTTCCTGAGGAGGCAACGCAAGCTCTTCGGCAACGGTCGCCGCGCCGACCGACTTCGCGCCGACGAGGGTGATTTCGAGGTACTGCCGGTCGACGACGGGCTTGATTTCGACCGATTCCCAGCCGGCGCTGGTCGTGGTCAGGACAACGGCGAGACCATCGCCGCGGTCGAGCTTGATGGCGATCGTCTCGTTGGCGTCGCTCTTGACGTCGAGGCGGGTGACCTCGGCATCGGAGATGGCAATGACGGTGTCGAAGCGCTCGTCCATGTTGTCGGCGGCGGGCATGCGGTCGCCGGCTTTGACGCCGCGAATGCCGCCGGGCACGGCGTGGCGCAGATCGAGCATGCGGTCGATGCCGCCGCCTTTGACGGAGACTTTGGCCTGGTTGGGGGCGGGGAGGACGAAGCGCCAGCGCGCGGTGAAGCGTTCCGGTTTGTCGAGCTTGCCGGTGTACTGGCGCTCGATGCGAAGGCCATTGTCGGTTAGTTCCACCTGTCGGCGGAGGCGGCGGCTGGCGTCGAAGCCGTAGAAGATGGGGGAGAGGACAGTTTCCGTTTCCAGGAGGGTGGAGGAGGGGGGCTCCCAGGCGCTCCAGAGATGGGTCCAGTCGTCGTTGGTGCGGCGAGCGAGATTGTCGGCCATGCCGGGTGGGAGCCAGATTTCGGCGTGGAGGCCGGGCAGGATGTCCTTGTAGCCCTGGCCGGCGTCGTCGCCTGCCAGCAGCTGGCGCTCCTGGCCGCCGAGGCGGACGGTGCCGTTGACGATGCTGCCCTTGAGGTCGGGGCAGATGTCGGCCGTCACGGCGTCGTTGTCGAGTCGTACGATGGGACCGCCATGATTGGCGGCAAAGCTGAAGGTGGAGCGAAGGACGCCGGGCTCGCCGCCGCCTTCCTCGAAGATGCCGAACTTGGCCCTGGTGAGGAGTGGGGGAATGCGCGGATCGGCGGCGGGCACGAACCACATGTCGCCGTTATGGGCCACGGTACCCCAGGCGGGGGCGCCATTGGTGATCCCGTCGAGTACGAGGACATCGAGGGAGCGGCCGCGGGCGGCCCGCAGATTGTTCAGCCAGGCGGGGTTGCCGGATTGTTCTGCCGCGGCGATGGCCATGTCCATCTGGCTGATCATGTCGTTGAGGATGGAAGGGGAGAAGAGTTTGGCGCGAAGGATGGGGGTCCAGCCGCTCCAGCGTACGGCGCTGGGGACGTGGAGGGATTCCTCGTAGGCTTTCTGGCCGAGCTTGAGATACTCCCAGACGTGGCGACCGGCCTCGGGGCCGTAATTGTCATCGAGAAAGCGCTGGACCAGCGCCTCCGCGTTGGCATCGGGGTTCCAGGTCATTTTGAGGTAAAGCCAGGCGAGCAGGTCGGTCCACGGGCCGCCGCAGAACTGGGGATTGGCGGCAAAGACGCCCTGCTCATGCATGTACCGGACGTTCCCGGCGACATGGAAGATGGAGGGCCACTCGGGGCGATAGGTGTCCCAGTGCCAGACGGCTACGCGACCGGGGGTGACTTGCGGCCATTCGCGGATGGCCCTGGCGTAGTCGCGGTTGGCGGGATTGCCATCGATGGGGCCGACCTGATCGCCGGCGGCATTCTGGCTGAGGGAGCTGGAGACGACGTTGATCCAGAGGTTGGGGTGGGGCTTGAGGGTCTGAGGGACGCTGAGGGTCTGGAAGTAGGCGAAGGTGATGAGCCTCAGTTGGGGATAGCTTTCGTTGATGATGTCGAGGGTGCGATTGAGGGCGAGGATCAGGGGGGCGGCTTCGGACTTCTCCTCATGGACGAGGGTCCGGCAGGGTTCGCAGAGGCAGCCGGTGAAGCCGTCGCCTTGGGCGGCCGAGAAGAGCTGGGACCAGTCGATATCGCCGCGCGCCTGGCGTTTCTCGATCTCGCGCTCGAGGCCGATAGCGAGGAAGCGGGGCAGGTCGGGATTGGTGCCGCAAATGCCCATCGCCCAGTCGGGCTGGCGCTTGCCTTCGCTGGTGAGGGGGTAGAATTCGGGGTGCTCGGCGAAGAGACCCTTGACCGGGCCACTGTCGCGCGGGGGGATGAGGTGATAGAGGTTGTGGTTGGCGTTGACGGCCATGCCGGGTCCTGCTCCGCGGGCGCCGCCGCCTCGGTTCTTGAGGACCCATGGATCGCTTCCCACCCAATAGACGATGCCGCGGTTGGGGATGGCCGGTTCGCGCAGCTCGTCGATCGGGGGGAGCTGAAGCGTAGGGCGATCGGGGACGACTTCATGGGCTGGACCATTGTAGTGCAGCCCTTTGAGGGAGAAGGTGTAGAATCCGCAGCCGAGGTGATCTTCCAGAAGGCCGTAAACGGCATAGTGCAGGGCCAGGGGAGAGGCCGCTGTGAGGGTGAGGCGGTTGGGGGCGGTGGTGATGCGGTAGGCCTGGTGGCGGCTCTCGCGGTCGCTGGCGCCGGGGAGCTGGTCGACGATGTCGAGGATGATGGCGGCACGGTCGCCGACTTCATCGGGTGAGGCGACGATGGGGAAGGTGGCGCCGGTCATGAGGTTCAGATAGTGGGCGAGCTCCTCCGCCGGCGGCTTGATCTGGCCCAACTGCACGTGGCGGCTCGGCAGGCCGGGGGCCGCGGTGGTGTGGCCATTGTGTACAATGACCGCTCGCGCCTCGCCATCCTGTGCGAGGACGAGATCCTGCGCCGACGCGAATGGGGGGAGCAGGTGGCAGACGAGAAAGAGCGTGGCAAGGACAAAGCCGAGCTTGTGAATCATGATCATGTCTCCTTGGTTGTGCAGGGTATAGGCAGAAAAGGTTTGCGAGGGGGATCAGGTGCGGGGTGGTTTGGGGCTATAGTCGCCGGAGCAGCCGCAGGATTCGCGGAGAAAGATGTTGAAGTCGAGGTTGACCTGTTGGGCGGTTCTGGAGCTCTTTTCGTGCTCGATCCGGTCGGTGAGCAGGGTGAAGATCTTGTGGGCCATGAGGTTGGGGTCGAACCCGGCGGTGGTCAGGGTGGGGTTGACGATCTCGGCCATCTCGATATTGTCGGTGCCGACGATGGCGATATCATCGGGGACCTTCAGCCCGACCTTGCGGAGACCGGCCATGATGCCCATGGCGGTGAGATCGTTGTGGCAGACGATGGCTTCGGGAGCAGGGTGATCATGGAGGTAAGCGACCATGGCGTCACGGGTTTCCCGCATGCTCCAGTAGGGGAGCGGGATGAAGCCGATCTGCGCTTCGAGGCCCGCGCCCTCCATTGCCCGCCGATAACCCATGGCGCGGGAGCAGGTGGCGTTCTCGCCGGTATAGACGATTCCGCGCAGACCGTGAGTCTCGATCAGGTGTCGGGTGAGTTGCGCGGCGATGTCGGCATAGTCGCAGACGATGTTGTCGACCTTGGTGGTGATGGCGTGGAAAAAGACGACGACGGGAATGCCGGACTGGAGGATGGACTGGAGGTCGGGCCAATACTCCTGCTCGGCGAGGATGCCGTCGATGTTGCCGATGAGAAGTCCGTCCACCCCGCGGGAGGTCATGGTACGGAGCCGCTCGGAGACTTCGTCGCCGGTGTCGTAACTCTCGATGAGGAGCTGGTAACCCTGCTTGCCGAGGAGGCGGCGCAGCTCGCGGATGAGCATGCTTCGGGATGGGTTGCCAAGTTCCGTGACCAGCGCGCCTATCACGAAGGTGCGCTTGAGGACGAGGCCGCGGGCGATGGCGTTGGGGGTATAGTCGAGGGTGTCGGCGACGCGGCGGATGCGTTCCTTCGTCGCATCGCCGATATCGGGCATGTCCCGCAGGGCGCGGGAAACGGTGTTGACGGAGACGCCGGTGAGCCGGGCGATATCTTTGAGGGTGGTCATGGGGCAGGCTGTCGTCCAGTTTTTTCTTGTCACCATTACCATATCGGGCATTAACGATCATGCAATGGCTATTTTGCGATTTTTCTGGTAAGGATCATGGGGTTATTGGGATGCCTCAACCTTGTTTAATGGGAGAAGGTGAAAAAGATGAAGAAAAAGATTCTGGAGAATGATTTGACAGAGGGTGACTTCTTCACTAACGTTAATGCACAAGCAGAATCACGCTCAAGACTGGACTTCAAGAGTTGGCGAAAGCCGACAGAGTCCTTGATCGAACGACCTCATCTGGAAGGAGTAGTCGCATGCGCAGCCCAGGAATTCACCATATCCGTCGGTCTTTCACCTTGATCGAACTTCTGGTGGTCGTGGCGATAATCGCGATTCTGGCGAGCATGCTGTTGCCGGCGCTGGGGAAGGCGCGCTCGGCGGCGCGGCGGATATCGTGCGTCAACAACCTCAAGCAGCTGCATCTTGCATGGGAGATGTATTGCGATGCCAACGACGGCTTCCTGCCGGCCTTTCATTCAGCCATGTGGGACAATATCTGGTCCAGCTCGCAAGGGGCGAGGTTCTGGCAGAAGATCATGATCGACGAGTTGCAACCGGCAATTCGCCAGAAACCGTTCCAGCATATTTCGCCGGACGGATTCCTGTCGTGTCCATCCATGAAGCCGATCTACGGCACAATCTGGAACACCTTCGAATTTGCCCACTACGGGATGAACCCGTGGGGCATCGGCGGTGAAAAGGTGTTTTCGAGCAAGCCGCCTTACCGCCGGCAGACGAGCATCATCAAGGCTTCATCACAGATTGCCTTTGGTGAAACCGCCGATCCGGCCCACCCGCTCAACCTCGGATTCTTCAGGTTCCATCCGCAGTACACCAGCGTGCGCTTCCCGCACGACGGAACCGGCAATATCCTTTACTGCGACGGGCATGTTGAGACACACACGCCCCTGCTGCTCTCGCTGCCGACCTCCCAGCATCCTGCGCGCGTGAACGAAGCGCCCTGGGGCAACCAATAGGCGCAAGAGCTATCTGCCGCGCCTGTGCCGCGGTACACGCGACATCGACCTCGAGTGGCATTTTGCTGCTCGGGGTTTTTCCGTTCGTCGGCGTTTGCGGCGGGGGGCTCGAATCTTCTGTGACTTTTTCTATTAGTTTTTTTCCGGCTGTAAAGGGCGGGTTTCGCGCTGTGAGCACATCCTTTATTCTATCTAGTTTAAAGAAGTATAGAAAACGATGTTTGAGGGAAGAAAATCGGGTTCTGAGGCGGACATCGGGTGCATTCGCAGTCATACATTGTTTGATAGCGATTCTAAGTCTGTATGTGGAATAAGTATGACCTTGGATGGCATGTAGAGCCATGAGGTGATGTGGTTGCCGGGCGGGTGGCAGATGACATAGGTTGACTTCAGTGAAGGAGATCGGCCTTTGCAGAGGGACGCGTGTCATCATCCGAGAAGCAAGAGGAAGCTGAGCCATGCATGTCCCGTATCTAAACAAACGTATGATTGTCACCTTGTTCATAGTCTCGTTCTTCGTGGGAGGCTTATCCGCGCTGCACGCGTCGGTTCCCGATGCGATGGCAAGGCAACGATTATCGCCCTCGGTCGAGCTGACATCCGTGGCGATCGGCGGCAATGTTCCGCTGCTGCCGGCAACGCTGGCGGCGGATTTTGCGCCGGACGGTACGGTTATTCGCATCCTGACGGTGGATTCCGAACCGCGTGGAGTACGAATCGAGTCTCCGACCTGTCAGTCGGGGACAACGCTGTACACAAAGACGGTGGCTCACAGTGCCAATGTGATCCTGCAGGCGCCGGAGTTCATCGGCGAAGGCGGCGGGCGCATGCGCTTCGTGAAGTGGAGCGGTCTGGTGGAGAGCACGAACCCCACCATCGGCTTCCAGGTGAATGGCGATGAGACGGTGAAGGCGCACTACGAGCAGTCGCCGATCCACATCCTGACGGTGGATTCCGATCCTCGCGGGGTACGGATCGAATCGCCGACGTGCCAGTCGGGGACAACGCTGTACACGAAGACGGTGGCACATGGAGCCAACGTGATCCTGCAGGCGCCAGAGTTCATCGGTGAAGGCGAAGGTCTCATGCGCTTCGTACGCTGGAGTGGCCTCGTGGAGAGCACGAACCCGGAGATCGGCTTCCAGGTGAATGCGGACGCGTCGGTGAAGGCGCATTACGAGCAGGCGGTCATCCACACGTTGACGGTGGATTCCGACCCGCGCGGGGTGCGGATCGAATCGCCGACATGCCAGTCGGGAACGACGCTCTACACGAAGACGGTGGCGCACGGGGCGAATGTGATCCTGCAGGCGCCGGAGCTGATCGGCGAAGGTGGTGATCAGATGCGCTTTGTGCGCTGGAGTGGCCTCGTGGAGAGCACGAACCCGGAGATCGGCTTCCAGGTGAATGGCGATGCGACCGTGAAGGCGCACTACGAGCGGGTGACGGTTATCCATACGCTGACGGTCGATTCCGATCCTCGCGGGGTGCGGATCGAATCGCCGACGTGCCAGTCGGGTACGACGCTCTACACGAAGACGGTGGCCCACGGCGCCAATGTGATCCTGCAGGCGCCGCCATTCATCGGCGAAGGCTCCGGCCTGATGCGTTTCGTCCGGTGGAGTGGGCTGGTGGAGAGCACCAATACAGAGATCGGCTTCCAAGTAAATGCGGACGCGACGGTGAAGGCGCACTACGAGCTGGTGCCGGTTATCCATACGCTGACGGTGGATTCCGATCCGCGCGGTGTCCGGATTGAATCGCCGACGTGCCAGTCGGGGACGACCCTGTACACGAAGACGGTGGCGCATGGAGCGAACGTGATCCTGCAGGCGCCGGAGCTGATTGGCGAAGGGGCGTCAGCGATGCGTTTTGTCCGGTGGAGTGGGCTGGTGGAAAGCACCAATCCAGAGATCGGCTTCCAAGTGAATGGCGATGCGACGGTGAAGGCGCACTACGAACCGACGATCATCCGCACGCTGACGGTGGATTCCGAGCCGCGCGGCGTCCGAATCGAGTCGCCAACGTGCCATTCAGGGACGACGCTCTACACGAAAACCATGGCAACTGGAACGAACGTCATCCTGCAGGCTCCGGAGTTCATCGGCGAAGGTGACGACCGCATGCGCTTCGTCCGGTGGAGCGGTCTGGTCGAGAGCACGAACCTGGAGATCGGTTTCCAGGTGAACGAGGATGCGACCGTGAAGGCGCATTACGTGGCGCTGTCGGCGATCCGCACCTTAACGGTTGATTCGGATCCGCGCGGCGTGCGTATCGAGTCGCCGACGTGCCATTCGGGAACCACTCTCTATACGAAGACCGTGGCGACTGGGACGAACGTGATCCTGCAGGCGCCGGAGTTCATCGGCGAAGATGATACCCTGATGCGCTTCGTCCGGTGGAGTGGCCTGGTCGAGAGCACGAACCTGGAGATCGGTTTCCAGGTGAACGAGGATGCGACGGTGAAGGCGCATTACGAGCAGGCGATCATTCACACCTTGACGGTGGATTCGGATCCGCGCGGGGTCCGGATCGAATCGCCGACCTGCCATTCTGGCATCACGCTCTATACGAAGACCGTGGCGACCGGGACAAATGTGATCCTGCAGGCCCCGGAATTCATCGGCGAGGGCGAGAGCCGGATGCGCTTCGTCCGGTGGAGCGGTCTGGTGGATAGCACGAACCTCGAGATTGGTTTCCAGGTGAATGCGGACGCAACGGTGAAGGCCCACTATGTCGCCTTGTCGACGATTCGCACCTTGACGGTGGATTCGGATCCGCGAGGCGTGCGTATCGAATCGCCGACCTGCCACTCCGGAACCACGCTCTATACGAAGACAGTGGCGACCGGGACGAATGTGATCCTGCAGGCGCCGGAGTTCATCGGCGAGGGCGAAGAGCGCATGCGCTTCGTCCGGTGGAGCGGCCTGGTCGAGAGCACGAATCTCGAGATTGGTTTCCAGGTGAACGCGGACGCGACGGTGAAGGCGCACTATGTGTTGGCCCCGATCCAGACGATCACGGTCGACTCGGACCCGGTTGGCGTGCGGATCGAATCATCGACGTGTCAGTCGGGCACGACCTCGTATGTGAAGACGGTGGCGCGCGGCGCGAACGTCTACCTCGAAGCACCGGAGTTCATCGGTACGGGCGAAAGCCGGATGCGCTTCGTGCGGTGGAGCGGCTTCGTGGAGAGCACCGACCGGCTCATCGGTTTCCAGGTGAACAGCGATGTTTACCTGAAAGTCCACTACGAACTGGTGCAGGAAGAGCAGAGCGTGATCTATGCCTTCACGGAGCGCGGCTATCGGTATGGCGGCACCACGACGCCCATCGCGCGCAGCGGCGCGCTGGTTGTGGATGTGCTTCGCGGCTTCACGACGCTGCTCACCACCACGGGCGATGGCAGCGGTAATGTGGAAGAGTGGGACAGCGAGCCGGGCTGCTGGTACACCATCGCCACAGACCCAAGTACACGCTACTGGGTCCTGACCAATGGCGCGGTGACAAGCATGCCGGCCGCCAGCCAGGGGCAGCATCACCACGCGGAGATGACGGGAATGCTGACCCGGACGAAGATCGCCATCGGCGGCGGCGTCACGGGGCAGGTTCCCCTGACGCTGCAGGGCATGCGCCGCGCGGGCAACCTCTCCGGAGATGGCTTCGTGGTGCTGACGTCGCTGAATGCGAAGCTGATGTCACGTCAGACGATCGAGGCGAATGAGAATGCGCGCAGTCATGCGCAGATCGTGGAGAGTCTGGCGGCCGAACTGGGGCTTTCGTTGGACGCGATCGGCGAGCCGGAATTCGCGTCGTCGTCGGCGCATGTTCCGCAAGTGGCGCCATCGGCCTCCGTTTCGACGGACGAAGGAGTACTCTGCTACCGGTTGAACAGCCGCGGCTTCCAGGCGGGCAATGGTGAGATCCTGGGCAACGCCGGCGCGGGCTTCCTGCTGATCGATCGCGCGACGCATGAGGCGGAAGCGCTCTTTGCGTGGCGCGAAGGGAATCAGTGGCGCTACCATGTGCAGGATTGGCGCGGTGGCGTGAATCTCGCCGGTACCGTGACCTTGGGCAGCAGCCGGATTGCCCTCATCGGCGCGCGCCAGGAACTGGGCGAGAGCGCGGTGATCAGCGCGAATCATGCCTTCCAGTATCAGTTGCTGTACGGCACGGTGAGCCAGGTCACCATCGGTGGCGAACAGGTCTCGCTGGCAATGCAGCTGAGTGGCACGCAGAGTCAGCACGTGGCCCTGCACTGCAGCGAAGGCATCTACAGCAGCGGCACCTTCAGCGCGACGGCCTCGGCCGAGACGATTACCTTCGTCAAGGAGCGTTTCAGCCTGGATCAAGCCAAGGAATGGCTGATCGTGAACCGGCTGCCTTCCGGCGCACTGGTCACTGACCAGCGCTGACCCGCGGCACCCTGATCATCCCCGCCCCGGCGCCAACCACGCCGGGGCGGGGATTTTCATGCGCGGTTCTCCCATGTGCTCAGGCATCGGGCTTCGCCATCGACGGTGAAGCTCCTGGATTCGTTGCCTTGCGTGATGACGATACCTCCTTTGCCGGTCGCGGCGATGGTGACGAGCCGACGATCCTGCACCAGGCTGACGGCGGGGCCGTCGCTGGAGATGACGATATCTTTGTATTGCAAGGCGTCGCCATCAAGCAGGTACATGCGCAGGCACTCCGGCCGTTCGAGGACGGCGGCATAGCGGCCACGGAAAACGATATGACCCTGCCGATGCGAGAAGGACTCGCGGGAAACGTACAGGGTATCGTCAATCCCCCAGCCTGCGATGCGGACGCCGATAGTCCGGTCGTGGCAGGAGAGTACGCTTGCCTGGATTTCGCCACGCGTCCCCGGCAGGGGGCGCAGGACGGCGAGATAATCGCGGGTGCCTTTCTTGCCCGCAACCTGAAGGTGGCGCATGGCGAAGCGTTCTTCAAGGGGGCGTGCGTCGAGAATGGGGAGCTGCGCGATGGTCGTGACGGCATCGTGCGGGTTCGCCATGACGACCTGCAGGTCGGTGCCGAATCTGCCCTTGAAGCGCCAGCCGGAAGCGCACTCGGCGTGGCTGTCGGCGACCACCTGCAGATGCCAGTGCGTGGCTATTTGCGGGTCGAGATTCAAGGCGTCGTGCATGATCAGGTAGTCGTCTTCGACCCAGAAGAGCGACCGCGAGACAGCCGGATTGGGTTCGTGGTAATTGGCGGCGCCGATGGCGATCGATTCTGGGCTGCACTGATCGTTGAGGTAGTTCGGTTCGCCGGGATTGAGCGCCCTGGGGCTGACGCCCTGGATGAAGCCGAGGCCGGAGAAGGCCTGAAAGCGCTCGACGTGTCCGGGGGCGAGCATGGTATGGGTGTCGTGGAAGGAGAGGGTCGAGTGGCGCCAGGTTTCGCCGGCTTCGCCGCCATCGTAGATCAGCGGCTTGCCATCGGCGAAGAAGAGGATGCTGCCTTCGGTATTGTGGTAGCGATAGCCGCCCGGCCCCAGTTTCAGGAGCAGGCAGGACTCGTTGGGGCGATGCATGCTGGTGCGCAGGATGGCGCCAAAGCCCTCCAGCCTGCGGCTGGGCAGGGCGGGATTGACGGCAGGCGGCGAGAGCATCCATTCATCCGCATTGGCGAAGAAGAGCAGGTACTGGTTGTGGTAATCGCCATCGGCGCCGGAGGCGTGATAGGCCCAGCGCAGCAAGTCGGCAAACTCGGGATCGGCGACCCGGTATTGCGCCGCCATGAGGGCATAGTTTTCCGGAATGGTTGGGCCGATGCGGGCATGATCGCCGATGGGTGCGATGCGGCGCTTCCCGGCGAAGTCTCCGGGGGTGACGCCGTCGCGCATCTGCTCGTAGTCGGGAGTGGGCGGAGTCAGGAGGAAGATGCCCCACCGCAGGAACTCCTTCATGCGCGGAACGTCCTCGATCTTCATCAGACCATGGTGGGCCATGTGGAGGAAGAGATTGGTCCAGCATTTGAGCGAGGTGAGGTAGTAGCAGGCGGGATTTTCGTACCACTTGCCGCTGCCCGGGGTGCAGTAGGTCTCGATGATCCGCGCCATGCGCGACTGCGCGTGGCGGATGAAGGTGACGCCATCCGGATTGTCCCGGAAGCAGATGCCCGCGACGCCCACGGTATCGACTCGGTCGGCTTCGAAGTTGGCGTTGCGCGCGTTGAAGGTCCAGTTCATGAAGTCCTTCCGCAGGTACATGTGGCCCATGAGCATGTGGTGAGCTCGCACGAGCTGCTCTTCCGCCGGCTCGAAGACGCCGGTGGCGACGATCAGGTCATAGTCCTCGATCCAGGGGGTTACCGCGCGGGAGGCGACGGGGCTGTATTCGGGGGTCTTGTCGCGGCCCAGCAGCACACTGCGCGCGTGCGGCCCGGCAATGGCGACCAGCTCGCGTTTTTTGTTCCAGATCGCCGCCGGATCCGCGTCGAGCATGGCGCGAAAGGCGCCGGCGGCGCTTGGGGCCCATTGCCCGCCGCCATTGGGGCGCATCTGTACAATCCGTTTCCAGGTGGCGGCAAAGCGCGGGTCGTCCTTGCGGCGGCGCAGCTCGGGCAGCCTCTCGGCCTGGACCAGGAGCGAGGGGCGCGTCAGGCTGTCGGGCAGGTCGAGACGCCACTGTTTGAAGACCTGCAGGCGAGGGCAGGAGTTCTTGTGCTGGTACTCCGAGAGCGCCTTGAAGCGGCCGTCATTCCTGGCGAAGGACGACACCATCAATCCCCAGTGGCGTTCGCCGTCAAAGGCATCGAAGCGGAAGCGGCAGTCGTTGTCGGCGGTTTCGGCGACAATCATGGAGTAGGTGGAGCCAATCATCTCCGGGTATGGCCATTCCTGTTCATGGCTGCAGTCGGCCTTCGCGGGGCCATTGCAGACCTTCTCGAAGGCACGGTCGATCCATTCGCCGCGCCTGATGGTGAAGACGCCGACGCAATCCTTCTCGTCCATGCAGTCCTTGCTCATCAGCAAGCCGAAGCCTTCCAGCGGCACGCCGAAGGAGATCGTCTCCTTCAGCAGCCCGAGCGTGCGGTCGCCGGGCGTCAGTGGGCCCCACAGACGCTTCCGTGTGCCTTCGGGGCCTTCGTTCAGGAAGTACCGGCCATGCATGAACTCCGCCAGGCTGAACTGGAAGCCGGCGCCCGGCAAGCAGGGGCAAATCTCATGTACGAGGACATACTCCTCGTCGCGGTGAAAGGTGAGCCTGAAGCTGTAGGTCATCTCGTTCGACAGGAAGTAGCGGATCTCGATCTGGAGGCGCAGGCGCCCCTGCTCGATCAGGGTGGTGGAGCGGCTCGCCAGGGTGACGCCTTCGGGAAGAAGAAGACGCCCTTCGCCGCGCCATTCGTCATCCCCGCCTTTCACCTGTACGATAGGCGGCAGGAGGTCCTGCCCGTCGCCCCAAGGCACGCGAAAGAGCGCCTTGCCGGTAGAAATCAGCGCGCTTCCCTCGCCAGCTTCGACGATTCTCAGGGGCGACTCGTCCATCGCATGTTGTGCGCGATGGAGGCGGTAGAGTCCGGCCATCCGGTCCTGGCGTGGGGGCAGGTCGCAGAAATAGAGGAGCTTCTGACCGGCGAGCTGAAAGGGCACGGGCGTGTCCAGGCAGTCGCTGAGCAGGAGGATGAGCCGGTCGGGATCGGCGTCGATGCCCGGCGGCAGGTCGATTTCGAGAAGCTGTCTCGGGAAGGCATAATCGAATGGATTTCGCAGCACATCCGTCGCCACGCACGTGGCATCCTGATCGCGCCAGACGATGGTTTCGGGCAGGCAGACGTTCGTCTGGCGAGAGGGCGAGCTTTGCCAAGCCAGTATGTCGGCATTCAGCTCCATGGTGTCGCCATCGTGCAGGAGAATATGGTGGGCGAGGAAACGCACGGCTACCGGGTTGGTCTGAGGATCCAGGTTGACGGCGAGAAACTCGTGCGTCCCCGCCGGAAGCTGTGTGAAGCAGTACCTGCCCCTGTCGTCGGTCTGGCAGGAACGGGTTTCGAGGAGGCTGTGATCGGGTTCGTAGACTTCGAGGTTCAGATTGGTGTATCGCCTGGGGTCGGGCGGCAGTAGCGCAACTTGCAGACCGAGGGTGACGGTGAGATTGCCGGCGGGCATCCCGCCGGGAAAGGAGAGCGTGCCCTGGAGCGTGCAACTGCCTGCGCGCTCGGGTGAAGCTGGGGCGACGATGTTGTTGTGGGACTTGTCGACCTCGCTGAACTGCCCTTCGCCGCAGAAGCGCATGGCTTGCGTCAGGCGCCGACGGCGGGCCTCGGTGTCGGCCAGATCGCGGGCCCGTTCCAATTGCTCCAGGGCGTTCTTCTGCATGGACGCGAAGTATTCCCAATGTGAATAGCCCTGCGCGCAGGCCTCGGATTCGCGGTAGAACATGCCGGTGCCGAAATACTTGAAGTCCTCGGCCCGGCGCAGCACGACCTCCAGCTGCCGATCTTGGTCGGCCGATTCGACGCCGGCAAGCGCGTCGAGGCAAGCGGCTTGATCGCCGAGGAAGCGGCAGGCCTGGTGGAGGAGCAGGAGCAGCACGTCGCGTTCCTCTCCGGTCGCGCTTGCGAGGTATCGGCGACAGAGTCGGCGGGCGGTCTCGCATCGGCCTTCGTTCAGCAAAGCCACGATGCCATCCGACAGGCTGCCATCGGTTGTGTACGGGGTAGTATGCACTCAGTCTCCTTCGTATTCGCGTTCTATCAGGGATCCCGCCTGTGCGGCCAGCGTGCGCTTGACGCTGGCGAACGGCGGCACGTCGATGGTTTCGTCAAGGCCGACGAGTGGCGTAAAACCGGGAAGCGCGGAAAGGGTCACGGTTCGCGGACTGACGGTGGGGTTATGCACCTCCAGCAGGAGCGTGTCGGGGCCATCCTGAACACAGGAGAGCAGCACGTCCTCGCTGTCGCAGCGAAAGAGTTCGCCGACGTAGAGCGCCGTGTCGCCGAGTGTGGTGTTGACGCTGGTGGTGACGACCCGTTCGAAGACAGGCAGGATCAGGAGCTGCTTTCTGACCGTGTCGTAGCGGCCGGCCACGGCATTGGGGGGAATGCCATCGACATGGACGAGCAGGTTGTGGGGCAGCGGGCGCCTGGCGACGTCGATGGCCGCGCCGCCAATCGCGGCGCCGATGCGGATCGCATGATCGCTACCGCGCAACGTGCCCTGCGTCACGTTGGCGGCATAGCGCGGCGTGCCACCGCCGATCCCGTAGTCGGCAATGTAGTCGTCGATCCATTGTGTGGTGTTCTGGCCTTTCCATGGTTTGCTCAGAATGACGATGTTGGCGGCGATGGTCTGTCCGGCTTCGACCTGACGGTCCTCGCCGTCGAGAAAGAGGGAAAAGCGTTGATTGGCGTATTCGTAGGTCAAGATCTCCGGCCCCAGGTTGATGACAACGGGCGCGCCGGCGGCATCGGTTCCGGGGAAGATGTAGTCCCCGGGGCCCAGTTGGCCTTTTTTCTGGAAGCGGTTCTCCTTGCCGTCGTCCTGCCAGGCATGCGTGCCCTGGGTGTCCTTGACGGCCACGAACATTGCGCCCCAATCGAACGACCGCCATGTCTTGCAGATCTCGATGCGCCGCGGGGTGCAGTCCTTCTTGAACGTGACGGAGATGGCGCGTGTGTTGGCCGAGACTGGGGCATCGTGTCGGGCGCGTACGGCGGTGGTGCGCACGGTGATGTCGGCGATCTCGGTTGGGACAGGCGCTTCGGTGATCGACCACCAGTTGCCGGGAAATCCGTCACGCTTGCGTCGCTGGTCTTGCAGGTAGTGGGAGTCGCCGATGTAGTCGGCGCTGGCATAGTCGAAGGAGAAGAGCCAGTTTTCGAAGCGGTACGCCTCGTGCCTGGGTTCCTCCTCACCAGTCGCGGTGATGACCTTGGGGCTGACATTGCAGTGCGAGCCGGCAACGCCACCGCCGTCGAAGGCGCGAATTCTGAGGCTTTCGCCTGGAGTGTCGGGCCGATTGCCCGCCGTGAGCCTGCCCTTGGTCCACAGACCGCCGGTCCAGCCGGCGAATTCGAGGAGGTTGCGGCGCTGTTTGTCGTAGCCGCGCACGGAATTGCCCGCGTCGATATTGTCGCCGAATTGGCCGTAGGGGAGGATGCGGTTGCCATCCTGGTAGGTCAACAAGGTGGGACCGATGGCCTGGCGCCCGTTTACGTCGGTGATGACCGGCACCAGGTACCAGTGATCCTTGTGGGTCTCGTCAATGGTGCAGGAGAAGCTCTTGGCGCCTTCCGGGCGAAAGTGGCGGAAGATGCGGCCACTGCGCGCTTCGAGGATCTTCACCTCGGCGATGCCACTGTCGCTGGCGAGTTCAAGGGCGAAGCGGGTGCGCTGTTTGCCGATTCCGAAGGGATGACCGATCGGATTGAGCATGCCCCAGCGGAGAATGGTGGGCCCGCTGCTGATGTAGACGGGGTTGGGGTTCCACAGCTTCTTCCAGGCGATCCGCCCCATCGTCTGCTCCAGATGCTCGGCGCGGATAATCGTGAGGTGCGCCTTTTCCACGGTGGCGGCCAGTGTGGCCGGATCGCGAACGATGGTGAGTGCCACCGGCGGATGCGGATGCATGCGGCCCTGCAGGGAGAGATAGACGTCGAACGCCTCGTCGATCTGCCGGGCGTCGTCGTAGACGATCGGCGCGATGCTGTTGTAGGAGAGGAGGTACCAGGGATCGATCCGCTTCCTGCCGAGTTCGGCGATGCCGCTGCCGCGGTACAGATTGAGGACGTTGGGTGTCTTGACGCGGCGGTCCGCGGTCAGGTTCTCCTCGGCGGGCAGAAATTCCTCATCCACCAGGTAGTACAACACATCGAGCGTATCGCGATAGATGTAGCCGGGCACCGCGCGGAAGGAATCGTCGGAGAGTGCTTTGCAATCGGCGACGAGCCGGGCATAGCCTTTGGGGTCGATAGCCGTCAGGTCTTCGAGGAAGACGATGAAGGCGAGCCCCAGTCGCTTCCCCTCCACGACGTAGTCGGCGACAGTGCCGCGCCCATTGCTCAAGGCGGTGCGCGCGCCGATGATGCCCTTGAAATCGCGGGCCTCGGGGGTGACGAGTTCGCTCATGACATGGTCTTCCTGCAGGCGGGCGTTCCACCAGGTGCCCATGCCGCTCCAGGAGTTTTCAGCGAACTCCGCCTTGCTCCAGTCGATGGGCGGCACTCTGGCGGCGCCTCGTCTTTCCGGCGGCGCCTCGTACCCGCCCATGCCGGCGGCAAGCGACGGGCGCGCCAGCCATTTGAGGCCGTTGATGACCAGTTGGAAGCCGTCGCCGGGATGGCCGCCGGCGCCTTTGAGCATGAAGGCGTCGCCGGTGACCCAGTTGCCGTAGTTCAGCCAGGTGTAAGCTGTATGAAAGGGCAGAACGAGCATCCTGCCGGAGCCATCGATGGTATCGCGAGCGCCCACGATCTCCGGCGCCCCCTGATAGGCGCCGCCGGTCTCAGGCTGGAAATCGGCGGCGGAGGCCCGGAAACCATGGGTGCCATGGCCGCTTCCGGGTTCGCCGCGCCTGCCGTAGGTGCGCGTCGACTCCATGCCACGCACGAGCGCCGTCCAAGTGGGACCATAGCGCATCGGGACGGTGCCCGGCCAGTTGTGATCGCCGCGCAGCGGCAGGAGCAGTCCCCGCACGCCCTCGGTCAGCGGATGCTCGGCGATAGCGGAGGTCCAGATGTAATACTGGTTAAGCTGGCGCGCGAAGAGGGCATTGGCCAGGACGGTCTTGGACGCATCGTGAATGCTCTCGTTGAAGCTTTGCGCATCATAGCGCTTGCCGATCAGCTCGTTCCAGTGGTGGCCGCCATCTTCGCTTCCACTCGGACACCAGAGAATGCTGCCGCCTGCCTTGTAGTAGCCATCGAGATGGTCGCGAAACGCGGCGGCGACCTGCTCGCGCTCGGGCGCCTCGCCGACATAGCTCTCGGCGGAAGGGACGCCGTTGAAGATGACCACGTGAAACTGCCTGAGGAAGGCCTCGTCGAAGCGGTCGAACGCCAGGGAGTCGGCGCGGATTCCCTCACCGAGGATGTGCAGGCGCACCGCCCGGCGGGCGCAGTCCTGCTGCAGTCGCGGCCACCAGGAGTCGCGCCGATCGGGGCTGTAACTCCCGATAATCAGGACATCGATCGGGCCGCTTTGCCCGTCTATTTCAGCCGTGGCGGGCGCCTCGGCGGCGTCCGCCGCCCAGAGCATCCCAAGCCACAAAACCACCAAGGCCAAGCATCCTCGCGTTGCGATCGCCACCGTTCCTGCCCGTATCATGGTATCCTCCCTTGTTGTTCCTGGTTTCGCGTCGATCTCGGTTGAACCAAATCCTTGAATCTTAGTGCACGCTCTTATTCCGCGGTTTGCGTATAGGAAGGTTCAGCCTCGACCTTGGGATACGCTTCGAGGCGGACGCCGCGGATGAGGGTGTCGAAGCTGTCCCCCCGCATGTGGAATCCACCGTACAGCTCGATCTCGTTCTCCTCGCCGGGGCGCAGCCAGCGGTCGATGCGCGGCCCCAGGGGGGTCCATGTGTCGCACGCCATGTAGTCGCCGTTCATGATGACGCCGCCAACCGCGCTATGCGGTCCCGTGCGCTCATGCTCGATGACCAGCCGCACCGGACATCCGGCCCAGTCGGCGGGAACGGTGAACGTGCGGCGCAGGCCGAAGATTTTCCGCCGCTTCTCGAAGGGAACCTGAGTCGGTTCGCCCATGCGTTCCCAGTTCTCCTGCAAGTTCCATTCGCCGGCGAGGTCGACGGTGGCCATTGGGGCGGGCACGCGGCGCAGGTGCAAGTTGCCGGTCATGCCCAGTTCGGGATGTTCGCCGCCGCCTATGTCAAAGCCAACCTCCAAGGTGCCGTCGGGACGGATGGCATGGGTGATATCGAGCAAGAACGAGCCCTCGAGGTCTGCCGACGGGACTTCGTTCAGGAACAGTTTTCCCCGCGGTCGCACGCCATGTTGCCAAAAGGCGGTAAGCCCCAGCAAGACCCGCGAGCCACCGCCAAGCCAGTCATGCGGAATTTCGAGTTTCCGTCTGTAGAGGACGCGTTTTGCGTCCCAGCCTTGTACCAGCCAGGACGGACCGGCGAGGCCGTCGCGCCAGCCGTCGGCGGCGGTATCTTCGGCTAGCCAGGTCGTGTCGTCGGCCTCGATGGCGGGGCCGACTTTCACTCGCCACTCCTCCGACAAATCCATGCCTTCCTCCCCGTAGTCGGCGGCGATTCTGTCTGCTTTGGCCAATACGTCGTCGGCCAGCGAGGCGGGCACCGGCTCCAGCTTGCGCCAGTGTCGCCACTGCGCCTCGAGCCAATGCATCGGCCCCTCCACGCCCACATGCGGACGCAGCACGGCAAACTGCCGGACTTGGAACGGCGCGAACGCCTGCATGCCGAGGCTGGCGCCGTCGGCGGTCATTTCCATCGCCACGTCGGGAGCGCCCTCGGCCGTGGGTTCCACCGCCACCACCGCCGCAGCCGTCAGGCCACGCACCACCAATTCGCTTTCGATGGCCTCGTCCATCTCGCCCGCGTAGTATTTGTTACGGTCGAAGCCCATGGCGCAGGCGAAATAGACATCGTACAGGCCATTCTTGCTTTCGCGCCGCTCAAACCAAACACGTTCATCGCCGACCGCGGTCTCGCGCTCGACCCCCAGCGAGCGCAGCATCTCCTCGATCAACGCCTGACGTTGCGCATCGTTCAGCCACAAGCCGCCCACGTCCCGGAATCGGGTCTGGAAGGGGGTGCCGACGAAGATGATCCGCCCGGCGCCGTAGTTGACCTCGGCGATCGCCATGCTTTCGTCCTCCCAATAGGCCACGGGGGTGAGCTTGGAGATGTCGCCGCTGATGCCGACCGCCCCGGTGTAGTGGTTGTCCTGCCAGTCGATAGAGACACCGCTGCCCTCGGCGCCCTGCCCCTGTAGACTGGGAAACAGGGTCTGCTCCGCCGTGAACCGCAGCTTGCCGAGCGGCCAGCGGTGGAAGTTTTCCGCGGTGACCAGCTTCGGCTCGATTTTCAGCCCAAAAGCCGAGGCCAGCGGCCAGGCGTCGCGTTCGACCGGCGTGTGGCGCCCGGTGTGGAACTGGGTCACGAAAATCCCGCCCTCGGCGACGTAGCGCTTGACGCTGTCGACCATGGCCGGCGCCATGACCGTGGTGGCACAGTCGAGGATTACCGGCAGCGCATCCCCGAGCCCTTTCTCGAACTCCAGTCCGTCCACGAGAACTGGGGTCAGCCCCAGCGCCGGCAGGGGGCCGCGGGACAAATCCCAGTTCCAGATGGACTCGCCGGGGTCGCCGCCATACAGCTCGGTTTGGCGCAGGTCGCGCAGGACGCCCAGCTTGAAGTCGGCGAAATCGGTCTTGCCCAGAGTGGCAAGCAAGGCCTTGTTCTCATTCCACCAGGCGATGTTTTCCGGTTTCGACCAGAGGTCGCGGCTCAGGTCAAATACATAGTCGTGCTTGTCCTGCGACTCCCAGAAGATGGTGGCGAACCCGTATTGGCTACTACGAGGATCGCGGAAAGGGCTTCCCCCCTCACCAGAGCTCGGCAGGCGGCGTAGTGAGCTGTAGCCCTTGTAGTGCATGGGACGGTAGAAGGCGCCTTGGCCAGTGAGCTGCGGATAGGCGCCGTAGCGCTCGAACAGCTCCATCGCCTCCGCCTGGAACAAATGCGGGGTCATCACTTTGATCGGGCGATTGGGATCCACCGCCCGCATGACCCGCAGGAACTCGCGCAGCGTCCGCAGTTTTTCAGCGATATAGAATTCCCGCTGATCGAGGAAACGCTGGTTCAAACCGGCGTCGGCGAAGGGAAAGCTTTCGCCCGGGGTGTCGCTTAACCAGACCCGGTAGGCGATGCGTCCGCCGTTGGAGTAAATCGCGAAGTCGTTGGAACCGGGACGCAACGCCCCGGTCGCTTCCATCTGGACATGTCTCGTCCACGGGCTGTTTTCACGAATCTTGCGCCCGACCTCCTGGCCATTGACCCAGACGGTGGTCTCGCCGCCGACATGTTCGGTCATTGGCATGACGTGCAGATAAATCTTCTTTCCATCGGCCAGGAACTCCGTCGGCACCTCGTGGGAGAATCGGTACCACAGGGGATGAACCCGACTGTCGTCCCACTGGCTGAGCATGCGGCGGTGATCACGCGGATTGGATGCCCATCCGGCATCGTCGAAGTCGGGAAGGTGCCAACCGGAGCCCTCACCTTCATCAAGCGGGCCTGGAAGCCAACGCCAAACCTTGTCGTCAAGGTCAACGACCCTTCCACGCCGCCCCTTGAAATAGTCGAGGCTTTCATAGGAGACTTCGGACCAATTCCTGAAGGCTTCCGGATGCCTTGCCCACGCCCTGCCCAGCGCCGCCAGATCGTAGCCCTTTTCAGCTTGCAGCCAGGCGGGGAAGCGGAACTGGTGGCCTGGCAGCATGCCCAGATGGTCGAGGTGGAATTCTCCATGCGGCTCCATCCATGCCAGTAGCTGGTCGTTGTCCACATGCCGGCGCATGATCTCGATCAACGCGCTTTTCGCCATGGTGTCGGCGAGCGGCGACTTGCCCTGCTGGCTCTGGTAACCCCCGGCCTCGAAGAAACGCCTGCCGGTGTAGGCCTCGGGTGCGGTTTCGAAATGTTGCCCCGGCAGTTCACCCGGTTTCATCCACTGGCCGCTGTTGCGGCCCCCCATCCACAGCATGTGGCGGTAGGGCTTGCCGAGCGCCTCAAGTTGCGTCATCGCGTGCTCCGGGCCGCTGGTGTCGAAGACGCCCGGGGCAGGATTGTTGGAGAGCAGTTGGTTGTGAAGGTTACCCACCGCGGGAAAATCCTCCATCCAATCCAGTTGCTCCCGGGGTTTGGTCGAGGACATCCACCAGATGCCGAGCGCGGAGTTGTCGAAATTGTCCAGCCAGCGCGGGTGGCTGTTAGCCGGCGCGGACTGCCACTTTGCCGCCCCCCAGCCGGCGGCCGCCGCGCCCAGTGCCTCCTTGTCCGGCGCCGAGGCCACCAGGACCCGGTCATCGTCCACTCCCACCAGCCATTCCCCGCCGTGCCGCACCGACAAGCCCGTGCCGCCCGCGCCCGCCGGCGCATCCGTCCGCACCACCGCGCCGTAGGCCAGCATGTCCGCCACGTACTTGGAGGCCAGCACTTTCGCCAATGACGCATCCTGCGTCTGGAACGCCACCAGAGCCGCCTGCCGCTCCCGCGCGTCCGTCCATAGCCGGGCCGCCGCCGACACTCGCCCGAACCCCCGCAGATGAACCGTTCCGCGACTTCGTGCGCCCGCCAGTTGGAACCCCGGCGGCGCGGCCTGGGCCGCCAGCGCGCTATCACCTCCCGCCACCGAACCCGGACCACGTCCACCCCCCGACGACAGCGCCAGGCCAGCGATTCCAAGTACCCCAGCCAGAATGCCGCACAACACCAAGCTCTTCTTCCGCATCCTTGCCACCTTTATGTTTTTGGTCATTCCAGCAAACTTGACAGCGCATCTTTCCGTGTGACTATTCTTCTTCCCATTCCAGTGGACGATTGGAATCACCACCCTTTCTCCTTGATGAACGCCGCCAGCAGGAGACTGATGTACTCGGCGCCGGGACCGCTGAAATGTCCGGCATCCCGCCGCAAACAGCGCGGCCAGTAGCCGTTGTCCACATCCCACTGGCTGTAGGAGTTCGCGACATCCACCGTGCCGTCCGGATGGCGAACCGTGCCGATGGTTTCCTCGCGGATGGCCGTGACCTCGCCGCTGATCGGCTCTGCATTGCCGACCGCGCCCGGCGGGATGGTGATCGTATCCCCCACCACATAACCCCGGCCGCCCTCGCGGATCGTCAGCCGAACCGCGACCCCTTTCTCGGCCTCGACGCCGACCAAAAGCCCGGTCTTGACCCAGCGGGTCGACTCCGGCGTGATCGTCGCCACCCGCGCCGCTGCCTTCACCCCGCCGCCGCCATTGCCGGTGAGGCGCAGTTCGGCGACGGCGGCCCGCTCACGGCCGCTATGCTTACCGCCAGCCCAGCGGCCATCGGGAATGACATGTAATTCCGCCCCCCAGCCCCAGTCCGGATCCCGCAACAACTCCGGATGCGCCTTCGCGAACCACTCCTTCGCCGGTGGCACTGGCCCCAGACCGGTCAACGAGGCGGCGACGAAATCGAACGAGTATTCGGGGAAATTATCGCGGTAGAATTGCCGCCCCACTTCAGCAGCGATCCAACCACTATGCCCGTCATGCCGATTATCCGACGCCGCCGCGGTCCCCTGCGAGCCAATTATCATGATCAGGCGCTTATCAGCGGCGCCCATGCACCGCAGCGCGGACTGCACGAAAACCATCATGCGAAGCTTGTTGATGGCAAAGCTCGCCTCGCATTCGAGCTGCCTTTGCTCAGACGGCCCATATATTTCTGGCCATTTCAACTTTTCCGGCCCTGGCGCCCATTGAATTTTGAGCCAGCGGTTGAGTGTTGTCACATCGTGCTGCATCTGACGGCCAACGGCCAGCATCTTCACTTCCGCCTGCCCATCCACCCTGACGGCATCGCCTTCCTCCCGACGCAGAAAAGACAACGCCGGCTCCCCGTCTTCAGGCTTGTCCAAGCCAAGCTGTCCCACCACGCCCTGAATCGAGACCCAGGTTTGCATCCTGGCGCGCGGATCGTCATCCGCCCAGAACGCCGGCCAACGGATGCCCTCGAAGATGGCCGCGGCGAGCCGCTCGCCTTGATCGGGGGCAAGGGCGAACCTGAACAGAGTGTCGGCATTGAAGGTCACCTCCAACGCTTTCGTTTCACCCTCAGGCGGGAGGTACTTCGCGACAATCGGATCCAGCCCGGCATTGAACTGGGCTGCCATCGCAGTGCCGCGCGGATTGATCAGCTTTACCCGACCACTGGCCGGAATCGCACCACCCTCCACTTCCACGGTCCACTCGTAACCACCCTGGCGCGTCATGGACAGGTCGAACTTCGACCCGCCAATGGCCTGGTTGACGATCGGTCGATCCGGGCGCTCCGCCCCCACCGTCCGCAGACCGGCCGCCAGCCGTTCGGGGGTAATATCCGCCGGGAACGAATGCCCCCAGATGGCGATGCCCTCGTTGTCCGCGGCAGCGGCGCCGCCTGGCGTCGGCAACAACAGGATTGCCAGGAGGACCATAATGACGTACTTGCGTGAGTTCATGCCCCGCACCACCGCCAGCAGCGCCGGTGTCACCGCGGCGCGCCAGGCGGCTTTCGTGGTTCCTCCGCCATCTTTCTGCCTTACCTTCATCCTTGGCTCCATGCTTATCAGTTCGTTTTTCGCGTCAGGGTTATTCATACAGCTCCAGCCGCACCGACGAGATCGGGCCGGTGATGACGCCCTTGTCGCGCAGAGACATATGCCGCTGGGCGTAAATGTCGATTTCGTTGGTTCCGGGCTGCAACCAGTGGTCGACGCGCACGCCGTAAGGCGCCATCACCGCCGGCGATTCGCGGAAGTACCCGCGCTCGTTGACGATGAAACCGCCCTCCTGCCCCACGCCGGGCTCGCCCTCGACGACCAGATGGACGGTGCGGCCGACCCATTCCTCCGGCAGCTCGAAACGCTTGCGGATGCCGAAGGCTTTGTGCCGCTTTTCGACGGCTCCCGGTAGTTGGACAGCGCCCTCCTCGCGGTCAAAGTCGGTGGCCACCCGCCACTCTCCGTCAAGCTCCAGCGTGGCCGCTGGGACAGGCAACGACCACAGGTAGAGGCTGCCGCCGGGGCCGCCCCAGATTTCCCCCTCGACCTCCAGCGCCAAGTCCACGGACCCGCCCTGGAAGCGATCCGTGATATCCACCATCATGGGATCCTCGATATGGGCTGCCAGTTCCTCGCCGTTCAGCCAGAGTTGCCCGCGATCACGCATGCCTGTCTTGGCCATCCCCCGTGAGAGGTCGCGGAAGCAGAGGAAGACCCGCCGACCCTTCGCCAACCAGGACTCGGGAATCTCCGCCCGGCGACGGTATTGGACGCGGGTGGCGTCGTTCCAGCCCCTGGCATTCCATAAGCCGAGCGCCCCGTCTTCCCAGTCCGAGCTGTCGTATGCCGGCGCGGTCCACGCGTCCGCGGGCGCCGCGTCCCGGATTTTGCGGACTTTCCAGCCTTCGGTGAGCGAGAGGCCGCCCTGCCCGAGGCGCCGGGCCACGTCCCGCGCCCGGGTCTCGATCTCTCCGCGCAGGAGGCCGATGTTGTCCGGCAGCTCCAGCGCCCGCCAGATTCGCGATTGCGTCCTCAACCAATGCAGCGGCCCCTCGACGCCGACATCGTCGCGCACCATGGCAAACTGGCGCACGAGGAATGGGTGAAAATCGAAATCCTCGAAAACCATGGCGCCGTCGTCCCGGCGCGCCGTCGCCACCGCCGGGCGTTCCGCCGCGCTCATTTCAAAAGCGGCCGAGCCCGCCGCCGGCGGCGCCAAGACCGCGAAGGAGGCGTTGACCACTTCGGTGGCGTCGGCATCGCGCGGGGTTGCCATGGGCGCCGCGAAATAAACATCGTAGAGCCCATTCTTGCTTTCGCGGCGGCTCAGCCAGAGTCGCTCGTCGGCTCGCTCTACCTCCAGTTCAATCCCCAGCCCCCCGAGCAGTTCGGCCAGCAAGCGCTGCCGGGCCGCGTCGTTGAGCCAGGCGCCGGCCGTGTCCTTGCCGCGGAAGTAGAACGGACTGCCGATCCAGACGATGCGACCCTTCCCCAGCCGGATTTCGCAGATCGCCATGGTGCCGTCGTCGTCCCACAGGGCTATCGGTTTGACCTCGCCCCCATCCGGCGCGGATATGCCCACCGCCCCGGTGTGGGTCTTTTCCGTGTGGTCGATCGAGATGCCCATCCCCTCGATGGTTTTTCCCCTGAGCGAGGGCATGAGATCCTGGTCCTCCAGGAAGGTCAGCGGCAGCACCGGACTCTGCTTGACTTCGCGGCCGTGGGCGACCTGCTTCTCGACGATCTCAAGCCCCAGCGCCTTCGCCAGCGGCCAGGCCTGTTTCTCGTATTCGCTGTCCCGCCCGGTATCGAAACCGGCCACAAAGGTGCCGCCGGCCTCGACATAGGCCTTGATCGCCTCCACCCGGCGCTCGCTCATGACTGCGGTGGAGGTGTCGAACACCAGCGGTATCTTCGCCGCGTAGCCCTTGTCCATGTCCGGGCCGTCTACCAGCACGGGGCAGATGCCAAGCGCCGGCAGGGCGCCTCGCGCCAAGTCCCACGTCCAGATGCCGCTGTCGCCGTACAGCTCGGACTGGGTGGTGTCGCGCAGCAAACCGATCTTGTCGTCGTGGGGGAAATCGGTCTTGCCGACGGTGGCGAGCAGGGGCGCGTGCTCCTCGAACCATTCCCGCTTCCATTCCCCCTTCGAGTAGATATCCCGCTGCAGGTCGAAGACGTAGTCGTGCGCGTCCTGGCCTTCCCAGAAAATCATGCCGAATTTATACTGCAATTGATTTACATTTCCGGCCGGACCGCCCCCCTCGCTGCTGGCGGGCAACCCGCGCAGCCTCGAGTATCCCTTGTAGTGCATGGGACGGTACCAGGACCCCTCCCCAGTCAGCTGCAGGTAGCCCCCATAGCGCTCGAACAAATCCTGCGTCTCGGACTGGAAAAACATTCCGGTCATGAGCTTGATCGGACGTTCCCGGTCCACGCTACGCAGCGCGTCGAGCCAGAAACGGACGGTATCGAGCTTGGCGCTGGTGAGATACGCCTTCCAGTCCAGGTAGCGCCGGGTCACGGTGCGCTCCCCATACGGATAGATGTCCGGCGGGGTCGTCGTCAGCCACACCCGCCCGCGGATCGGCCCACCACCGGAGAAATAGGTCACATGATTTTCGCCCGGACGGAGCACCCCGGTGACATCCGCATAGGAACAGTTGTCTTGGGGCGCGTCCGGGAAGAGTTCCACACAGGGCGCCTCCCCGCCGTTGACCCACAGCCGGGTCACCCGGCCACCTCTGGCGTTTTCCGGTGTCACGTAAAGATATAGGGGCTCGCCGGAACCAGCCAGTTCCATCGGGACGTCAATCCGCGTCCGTCCCCAGAGCGGCGAAACCCGCGTATGCATATGAATTCCCTGCAGGCGCAGGCTGTCGTGGGAGGCTCGGAGCCAGTCGCCGTCGTCGGTCGCCGGGTCATGGGCGGCGGCCGCCAATCCCTCCTCGAGGGTCGCCTGCCGCCAGCGCCAGTCGCCGTCCACGTCCATGAAGGTTCCGCGACGGCCGTAGAAGTAGGCCAACTCCGGGTACGGGAACTCGTCCCAGCTTGCCGCCGCCGCCCCGTGCAGGCGGTTGGCTTCCTCGAGGCTGTAGCCGTTCACGTCCCGCAGAAAGGCGCGGTAGCCTTCCACGGCGTTTGGCGGATCCCAGGGCTTGATGTTCCACTCGCCGGGCGGCACCTTCCAGGCCATCGCCATCTCCCCGGCCAGCGTGTTCATCTGCGCGAAGATCACCTCGGCCATAACGGAGTTGGCCTCGACCGAGGCGCTTTGGGCGGCCTGATAAAGATCGGCACGAAACAGGTCGCTCCCCCAAGCGGTGCCGGGGGAGGCGGACTCGAAGTGCTTACGCATGTCCACGCCGCGCATCCACCATGCCGGCCCGTGCATCGCGTACAGCATCACCCGGTGCGGCCGGTCAATCCGGCTTCCGATCGCGGCGAGTTGTTCCATGCCCGCCAGGTTGTAAACGCCCGGGGCGTAACTGTCGGCGGCCGTCGCCTGGAAAATATTCATGATGGCGCCCTGGCGTGAGGCCCAGTCGACGGCTTCCCCGCTCGGGCACGGGTTGTTGTACCAGAAGGCCAGGGCATGGTTGTCGAAGTTGTCCAGATAGCGCGGATGCGCCGCGGATGCCGGCCGTTCCCAGCGTCCGGCGCCAAACGCCGCCGCCGCCTGGCGCAGCACCGCCTCGTCCGGCGCCGACAGCACGTGCACCGCCGCCCCCTCGATCCCGACCACCCAGACGCCGGCGTCCGCGATCTGGTACGTCCAGCCCGCCCATGGGAAATCTCCCGCCAACTCCCGCCCGACGCTGTAACCCTCGATGTCGGCGATGTATTTCGAGGCGACAATACGCGCCTTCGCCGCGTCCTCGGCCTGGAACGTCACCAGCGAGACCCTGCCGCCCTCGACCTTCCGCGTTTGCGCCGTGGCCGAGACCGTGCCAAAGCCGCGCATCGCGTAAGGCCCGACCTCCTTCGTTGTCAGGGATTGCGGCAACTCTGCCTGTCCGCACCCCAGCATGGCTAGCAGCATGAGGCTGATTCCCGTTTTCCACGTAACGCTCAACATGTTTTTACTCCCTCTTCATTGGTTGTCGTGATGGTGCTCTTGCTTGCCGGCACTTTGGCTTGATCCGAGCAGCCAACAGGAGGTTGAGCTTCTCGGCGCCGGGCACGTTGTCAGTGCTGGAGCATAAGGCGCAATTCGCGGACATCGCAGGCGATGTTGAAGGCGGCTGGAAATCCGGGGTAGGTATTGTCCGCGAAGAAGACCAGTGGGTAGCTGCTGCCGGTGGCGAGGGCGCCGGGATAGTCTTGCTCGACCGGCTGGCCGTCGTCGACCTCCAGTCTGGCGGTCCGGCCGTCGTAGCTGAAGCGCAGGCGATTCCACTCGCCAAAGGTCACCGCCTTGGGGAAGTCGATCCAGTTGCGCCGGCCGATGTTGGCGTCGAACCGCAGGGTACCGTCCTGGAGCAATTGGAGGGCGAGCGCGTGATGCCGGCGGAAGATCGTGCCGGAGGCGCCTGGTGCGGGGCGAAAATCGAGTACGAGGGTGAAGGGACGATGCAGCAAGGCGGCCCGCGGGTGGTGCGCCAGCACCAGGTAGGAGCGCCGACCGTCCAAGGAGAGGAAGGGACGATTCTGCTCGTGGCCAAGGGTCACGCCTTCACCTTGCTCGACGCGGCCGGAGATCTCGGCTGCATCCGCGCCGACGCCGGCGGACAAGTCGAGGCGAAAGAGGTCGTCTTCGGGATAATCGGCCGGCTCGACCCGGTAGCGGGACCGCTCGGCGGCATAGAGCAGCGCGACGGCGTTTTCGGCGAGCGCTCCTTCGTAAATAGTGAAGGCGGCAAGCTTGGCGTTGAGAAACTCGCGAGAGGCGCCGATCGAACCGATGGTCAGCGGCACGTCGGTTCCCCGCGGCGGTTGCTCCCAGATCTGCATGCCGACGGGCACGCCGTTCCAGTAGAGCGTCGCGGCAGGCCCGTCGAGGACGAGGGTGAGCGATTGCCACTCGCGTTGGCGGATCAGCGCATTGACCGTGAGTTTCTTCTGTGGAGCGGACGGCATCAGTATGGAGGTGCTGTGGTCGGCGAGTTTCCAATCGAACAGGTAGGAACTCCAGTTGAAGAGGGAGCCACCGGCACGGTCGATGGCCATGGGCTTGACCCAGACGCGGATGGTGCTTGCCTTGCCTTCCAGGTGCCGACGAAAGACGGCCGGCGGCAACTCGATCGTGGCGGGCGCGGCGCTTTCGCCCCGCAGATAGACGCCGCGAATCCTGCCCCCCGCCTCGCTGAACGGCTCGACCGTGCCTTTGAGGGTGACGGCGAGCTGGTGCGGACCTCGGTCGATGACGTGGTCCGGCTCCGCGTCAAGGCGCAGATCGACGATTGCGGGTGGCAGTTCCGGCGGCAGCGCGTCGGTCGGCAGCGCGGCAGGCGCGGCTTTTTCCATGGGTGCGTGAACCATGGGGTACTGCTGGATGAGCGCTGCGTCGCGCGCTACGGCCGCCAGTTCCTTTTCGGTGAGCGCTTGGCGCGTGCCCTGGCCATCGGACGCCCATTGTCCCGGCCGATAGAGTGCCAGCTCGATGCGGGCATAGTCAATCTCGCCCGGGCGCCAGCCATTGCCAAGGAGGATACGGTTGGGCTGGCCAAAGCGGATATCGGGCGTGATATCGATCTCGTAGAAAGGCGGTCGGCCGATGTCGTTCGGCAGGTTCAGGGCGCGATAGCGCATGCGACCGTTGATCACGGCACTGGCGCAGTTCCCCTCGACACGCAGCCAGACCTCACGGTCTGCCGCCGACGGCGGCACGACGATGTCGCGGTAGACGAAGCCCGCGGCAATGCGGCCCGGCAGGTGCACGGGCGCCTGGGCATGCAGTCTCGACACCGCCTGCCATTCACCAGCCAGGTTGATGACGGACTCCGGCAGCGCCGAGCGCACCAGGCGTACCACGGGCACAATGCCGGGGCTTGGGTGGACGATCTCCAGACGATTGCCAAGGGGCTTGAGCAGGTTGGTCACGTCCAACCAGGCAGATTCCAGTCTCTCGCCTGCCCAGATCTCCTTGCCGTTGAGGTAAATCGTGCCGGGGCCGATGAAGCCATGCAGGCGCGAGTCGTGGAAACGGCCGCTGACGGCGAGGTCGAAGCGGTTGCCCCTGCGCCAGGCCTCCGGCAGGTCGAAGGTGCGGCGATAGAGCCCGATGACGCCATCGTCGTGGCGCGTGGTCATGCCGGGAGCGTTCCAGAAGAGCAGTTGCGTGGGGGCCATGCCGGCGGAGTCGTCGTCGAGCGGCAGCAAGGCGAGGGCGTCTTCGATGGAATCGGTCTGGACCAACTTCCAGCCCTGATTGAGGCCGAGGTTGCGAAAGAGGGGGACGATGGGAACGTCTGCGCCGTGAGTGACGCCGGCCCAGATTTGAGCCTGGCGTTCCAGCCAATGGGAGAAGGCGCGGGCGGGGTCGGGTCGGCGGGCGGCGAGCCAGCGGAAGTCCCAGTCGGGGATGTCGATGGAAAAGGTGGCGGTGTTGCCCTCGATGCTGGCGTGGATGGGCTCGCCGGTGACGGCATCGTAGATGCCCGCGGTTGGCGCCTGCTCGCAGGTCCAGGTAACCGTGAGGGGTTTGCCCAGTCCGCGCAGCATGAGCAGCTCTTCGCTGCCGTTGTTGGCGCGCGCGGTACGCACGAGATCGGCGCCACCGTCGGCGGTGGCGAAGGTGCGCGGGCCGAATGCGGCGGCAACGGCACTGTCGATCTCGGCCGGGTAAGCGGAGGTGCTGGCGAAGTAGACCATGCCGCTGCCGAGGGCGCGGCGGGTGAATGCTGCCGAGCCATCGGGCCAGCGTCCAATGATCTCGGTGCCCGGCATTGGTTGGAGGCTGGCGCCGGACAGCCCCTTGCGCTCCCATACCTTCATGTCGCCCTGTATGCCGGGAATCCAGTCGTCGGCCTTGGCGAAGGCAATGATGCCGCCCGTGGCGGGGGGAGCGGCGATCTGCACGCCGGCCAGCGCGGCGCCGGGGCCGGCATCGCGCTGGATGAAGGTGTGAAGGCCGCTGAGCCGGTTGAGGATCAAGACGCCCCCCTGCTCGACATAGGCACGCAGGGCCGCGGTCATCTCCTCGTCCCAGCAGGCGGTTCCCTCGTCCACAATGGCGCGGAAGGCCTCCAGGTTGCCCTCGCGAAGGCGCACTTCGTCCAGCAGCGGCACCAGCTCGCCGCCACGCGTGGGGTCGACGCCGTAGCGCCAGTTTTCCCAGACGGCAAACTCTCCCTGGTATTCGGTGTTGAGCGTACCGCGAATGGCGGCGACGGGCGAGACGACCAGGTTGGCGCGTCCCATCACCTTGATCTTATCGACGTTGCGCTCGAAGTAGGCGCGCTTGTCGGGATCGTCCGTGATCGACTGAGGGCTGATGAAGTAGTCGTGAGCGTTCATGCCCATGGCGGCGAGGGCGCCCCAGATCCCCTTGAAATCGCGCAGGGACTTCATGGGGCCGCCGGGCTCGGAGCTGTGCTGGAGGCCCCTGGCGGCGCCGTAGCGCTTGGGTACCGTATAGACCCAGCCGGCGCCGCTGCCGGTATGATGGGAGTAGCCACCGTAGTCGGCGACGGTTTTCCATCCCCAGGGGCTGCTGCCGTAGGCGTGCACCTTGATGGGCCGGTCGGGTTCGACCGCGCGGATGGCTTCGAGGGTTGTGCCAACGGCCTGCGCCACGACCCAGTCCACAAATTCCAGATGATCCCATCTCCGGGCATTGACGCGTGGGTCGGACGTGGGGAAGGTCTCGATGGGCCGGTGAGTGAGGAAGATGGGACCGGCGGGAGCTTCCGTGAGCCTGATAGCGACGGTCACCGTCTGGTTCGCACGCACCTGTTCGGTGATGTCGAACTGCCCGTAGGTGCGGGCAGTGTGAAAGTTTGGTTCGAGGGGCTCGAGTGGGCGACCGTTGAGGAAGAGCTGAACCGCGGCGGCGGTGAGGGGCGCAATGGAGAGGAATGTCGGCCGGGTGAGATCGTTCACCGTGAAGGACTTGCGCATCCAGATGGGTTTGTCGTTCGCGGGGAGGGCATGGAGCATGGCATCCCCGGGGTAGTAGAGGCGGATCCAATCGTCGTCGTTGAAGTCTGGCAGTGCCCATCCCAGGCGAAAGCCCTGGAGGTCGTCGTCACGCATGAACCGCCATTCGCCGGCAAGATCGGTGGAGCCGTCGCTCCAGCCGTAGAATTCGCGCCAGTCGGCGAGGGTGACATCGTCCCAGCTCTTGAGGCTGTCTTCGCGGCCGTAGTAGCGACTGCTGACCTGCCCCAGGCTCAACTTTCGGATCTCTCGGAGGAAGCGCACGAACTCGCGCCTGGCGACCGGGCCGTAGAGGCCGACGCGGTCGTGGGCAAAGGGGCCGATCTCGCCATTGGGATCGAGAATGGCCATCTGGTTCGGGTCGGCGAGGGTCGGTACGAGGGTAACCAGGGCGTTGGCGTTCTGCACCTGGCGCAGGAGGCTGCCAGCCATGGAACGCTCGCCGTAATAGCTCCATTCGGTGGCGACATGGGGGTTGATGGTGTGGGTCAGGAACGGGTTGCGATTGTACAGGTCGGGATGGTGCATCAGCCATTCGACGCGCTGGTAGTTGACGCCGTTAGCGGAGAGATACTGCCGCTGCCAGGAGGTCTGGTTATCACAGCGGGCCAGGTCGATAGCCCTTTTTCCGACGTTTAACTGGGGATTGATGCCCAGGCGTCCCGCCCATTTGTAGTAGGTGTCGTGCGCCTCGAAGCGGTCGTCGGCGAACTCGGGATAGACCTGTTCGGGGTCGCCGATGCGGCCCCAGATGCCGAGGCAGTGCCGATCCCACTTGTCCATGAAGAGGGGATGGTCGAGCTGTGCCCGGCGCATGAGAGGCGGCTTCGCCTGCGCCATGGCCGCGGCGATCAGGGCCTGTCGGTCATCCCCGATCATGACGGTGATGCTTTCGGCATCGGCCGTGAGGAGTGGCAGCAGATAGCCTCGGTCGGCGAGGGCGATAGCATCGATCTCGCCATGCGGGGTTGTCCAGACCTGGAGGCGATTGCCGGATGTCAGCAGGAAATCGCCATAGAGCTTCGAGGCGAAGCGCCGGGCGCGCTCGGCGTCGGCAAAGCGCAGCCGGTGAACCGTGAGTGCATTCTCGGCCGACGAGTGCATGGTGAAGGAGCCGTAGCCACGCAGCTCATGGCTCTCTTGTGCGGCTGTACGGCACGGCATGGCGGCCAGCACCAGGCAGGCGAGCAGGGATTGCCCGAGGCGGTTGAGGCTTGTCATGGTCATCCCTTTCCTGCCCAGACGAGGTTGAGTTCGGGGATGACCATCGTCTGTTCGCGGGCGGGAAACTGGGGGGCGCCGGCCACTCATTATCCGTGCTCCTGTTCTTCGTGGCGGTGTTCCTTGCGGATAATGTAGGGCAGATACACCGGTGCGATGGCGCCCCCGGCCTTCAGTTGCCGGACCTGGGCCACCATTTCGGCGGCACAGCGAGCGACATCCGATTCCACCCAACTGATGGGCAGGGGGCAGGGCCAGTCGACACCGCTGTTGCGGTGGCAGACCAGCTTCAGCACGTCGGGTACGCGCACGCCAAGCTCCAGCAGCGCCATCGTAACGCCGCGCGCGGCGACGTCCGGGTAAACGAATAGCCCATCCGGGCGCTCCGCCTGCTGCCAGAGCGCCTTGCAGGACGCATAGCCGTAGCGCTCTCGACTGGTCACCGGCTCGGTCGGCGAGATCACCCAGCTATCGCGAGTCTGCAGTCCCAAGTCGGCGATGGTCGAGACAAATGCCTCGTAGAAGCGGAAATACGGATGGTGGATATCTTCGGGCATCCTGATGGAGCTGATAGCGCCAATGCGCCGGCACCCCTGCTCGTGGAGCCGTCGCAATGCCAGGCGCACCATCTGCGTCGCGTCGAAGCCGACGGGGTTCACGCTGGTATCGCTGGTGACGAACGAGGTTGCCACCGGCAGCCGCCTCAGCCATCCCGAACTGACCTTGTCGGTGAGCGCCACGAAGAGTCCCTGCGCGCGCCGACTGTCGATGGCTTGGACCAGCTCCGGCAAAGGCGCGTGCAGTTCCTCCCGCGGCCGCGTATCAATATACAGCACGCTGCGTACGTCCGCTTCGTTCAATTGCCGCTGCAGTTGGCGGCAAAGCTCGCGATAGAAGGCGAACTCGCGCTCGTCCAGCAGTCCGCTACCGGCATAGATGCCGGCACAGCTCAACAGGGCTGGATTGTGCCGCACGACCGTGCCGAGGTTGCGCCGTCGCTCCAGGAGTCCTTCCTCGACAAGCGGCGCCACCGCCATCTGGACGGTAAAGGCGCTGGTGTCGAACTGCTCCGCCAACTGGAGAGTGGTCGGCAGCACGGTACCCGGCTTCAACGCACCGCTCAGCAGGCGTTGCCGCAGGACAGCGGAGATTTCCTTGTATCTGGCCATGCTCATAATCCTGCAAAGAAAACCAAGACCACATTTTGGGTCTGCCCATGTTCATGATCCTAATAATTATCTAATAATTATCTGCGAACGGTCTCTTGTCAAGGAGTAGACAGACACATTTTGGGGTACCATGCCCACTGTCGTCAGTCTCGCGCGGAGGCGCGGAGACACGAGGCCACGGAGACGCAAGAGCATCAGACATCCGAGGCGGGCTCAGCCTCCCCGGGAGCAGCGAGTCCGGGGCTTGATGATCACGGCAGCGGCAGCTCGATGACTTCGATGTTGTCGAAGTGGGCTTTGCCGGAAGCCCAGTTGTAGCTGAAGCTGAGCCACAGAGTGGTGGCGCCTGACGGGGCATCGACGGCGATGGCGGCTGGGTGAAAGCGGGCGCGGTCGGTGACGCGATCGGTGTTCATGAGCATCAGGCTGTTGTAGTTGAAGTCGGTAGCGGGTGTGAGCGTGATGACTGTGAGCGGGTCTTGGATGGCCTCTTGTGCGGCGTTGCGGAAGGAGAGGTGCACGGCTGGCTGGCGCATCGGCGCCTTGATCATCGCGCGGACGAGATAACGGCGCCCAGATTGGACGGGGACGCGGAAGGCGTGGACTTCGGCATGATTGTGAACATGCAGGCGCTCGATGACCAGACTCTTGCCCTGGTAGGCGCCGTCCGTGCTCACGTAGGCGATGGCGCTGGGATTGCCGAGCGGGTCGGGCCGGAAGGTGGTGCTCCAATCCGACAGGTCGTCGGCTGGTGGCAGGGCGGCATCCTCGAAATCGCCGTTGGGTACCAAGTTTCCGGGCGGCGGCGGGAATGGGGTGTCGTCAACTGGCGCGGTGAGGACAATCTGTCCGAAGCGGGCAGGATCCTTGTACGTGACGCGGTCGTACCAGGAAATCATGCGCACTCCGGCGTCTTTGTCGTTGAAGCCGAAGGCGGTGGTGATGGGATGGCCGGCTCGAGGCTTGAAGGCGGGGTTGTCGGTGAGGTCACGCCAGGGGACGGCAGCTTCGTAGAGATAACCGCCGTCAACCCGCTTGACGGCCACCTTTGCCGCGAGCAGCGGGCCATTGGGTCCGGGGCCATGGTAGCGCATAACGCTGGATTGGCCACCCTTGACCAGTCCGAGGGCGATCTGGGCATAAGCGCTGTCGCGTTCGCGACTGCCCATGGGGGCGATAAGCATCTCGATGCTGTCTCCTGCCCATAGCCATTCGGGGGTGTCGGCGATGGTCTGGCCGCCGTCGCGGACCTTGGCGGCGAAATAGAGATGCTGGTTGTCCCAGGTTAGCCAGAGCTTGCCGCTGAGTTCCTCGGGGCCAGCCCATGGGCCTTTGTTTTCGTAACGGAAGAGCTGTTCCTCACGATCGGCGACGAGTGCCAGCGTGGCTTCGAGCCTCCAGTCGTCGAGTTCACCGTCGATGATCGGCGGGGTCTGGACGCGGGGGGCGAAGTGGAAATTGAGCATGGTAGTCGTTTCGTAAACGCGGTTCCTGTAGTCGGTCGCGAAACGAACGTGCAACGGCACCGGCTGGTCCATGGTCGGCTCGAGGATGGCGAGCGTGACGGTGTAGCGGCGGGTCTGGCCTGGCGGAATGGGCTCGACGGCGAGGCGTTGTGGGGCGACGGTGGCGGCGGTGCGGGGATCGAGGGTCAGGTGGCCGCCGATGGCATGTGCGGTATCGTTATTCACCGTGATGGCGAACTGGGGCTTGCCGGCCGCTGTGCTGGCCTGATCGAGGGTGATGCGCACGGATGGGGCGGGTTCGAGCTTGGTGGCGCCGACGATATAGTGGGGCCAATCGGTGACGGTAAGCTCCAGGACGCCGTCGTCGCTTTGCATGTCGCGGGTATTTCCCCAGACATCGGCGACGGTGACTGTATCGGCGCCCACGGCCAGTTCGATGGTGACGGGGTTGTCGCTGTTGGCCCAGGCGATGCCGACGATGCCGGGACGTGCGCTGCGTTCGCGTACGTAGAGCTCGGCGCCGGGGAAAAGGTGCTTGGCGGTGAAGCGGCCCGCGCCGAGCAGGCGGGTCATGGCGGCGTAGCTGGAGAAGGCGGGCTTGACTCGTTGGTTGAAGGTAAAGCTGGCCTGATCGTTGCCGAGACCGGGATCCCACTGGGGCACAAAGGTCAGCTGGGGGAAGGAATGAAGGATCTGGGTCCATTGTTTGGGCAGGGAGAGGGCATCGTGGAGTTCGCCTTCAAGGCGCTGACTGCCGGTAAGGCGGGGGTCGGTACGGATGATGCCGCCGAGGTTGTGGCCGAAGAAATGGATAGCGTCATCGTCCATGCCGTGCTCGCGCATGACTTCGAGGGTAGCCGGCCAGATGGAGAAGGGGCTCATGAACATGTTGACGCCGAGCATGTCGAACTTGCCGCGTGCGCCCGCGGCCAGCAAGAGGCGCATGACGTTGCCGTTGCCGTGGCTGGCGGAATTGAAGCCGAAGATGGCATCGGGCTGGGCGCTCTTCATGGTATCGTACAGGAGGAGATAGTCATGGATATAGGTGCGGGCCGAGCCTGGGTAGCCCCAATTCATGATGATGCTGCCGTCGGCGCGGGTGGTTTCATCGAGTTGGGCGACTTCAATGCCGCCGTGAATCTGCTCATCGCCGTAGGTCCAGACGAGGGAGAGGTCGGCGAGGCCATTGACAAGCATGGTGACCAGCTCCACGGCGCGGGGTCGAGTTTCGTCGGTCAGGGGCGGCACGGGATGGAGGAGGGGCAGGTTGAAGACATCGTGCTCTGCCATCGCCACCATCAAGGCCCGCCTTTCCGCGATGTCGGCCTCGATCTTCGCGCGCCGTGCGGTGTCGTTGGCAATGGCGAGATAGTGCTCGGGATAGAAGGAGACGACGAAGCCCTGCTTGCCTGCGCCCATGTAGCGACAGCTCTCTCCCAACAGCGCGAACTCTTCGGGATGGTCGTTGACGAAGAATTCCTTGAAGCGATGGGCCCAGGTGGCAAAGGGATAATCCATGCGGCGGCGTTCGGCCAGATCGGCGGGATGGTCGATGGCGACTGCGAGGCGACTTTCCCCGGCGTGGGCGGTAACATCGCCTTCGCGCAGGATGTAGGCGATGGTGTAGGGCCCCAACGGGAGGTCGGCGGGTACGTCGAGCGCAAGGACCGCCTCCCGATAAGGTTCGATGGTTCCCACTGCCTCCTCCCGATGTACCGACTGACCGGTGGCGTCGAGCAGGTCGTAGGCGACGTTCAGGTGACGGCGGTCGCCGATCTTGTCCCGGACAATGAGGCCGAGGTCGTCGGACTGGCCACTCAGGAGAATACCGCCACCGATAGGCGAATGGCTCTCGGCGGTGAGACTGTTTGGGCGATGGGCCGGGCTGCTGGGGACAAAGGGAACGCCGCCGGCGGCGAGTGTCTCGGCAAAGGCTCGCTCGCGGGTGACACGGGTCAGGCCGGGATCATCAGCCGGGCGTTCGGTGGCAGTCTTGAAGAGGGCGATATTGTCGACGACCACGAAACCGGGATTGAGGGCATTCTTGTTCAACGGGCCCTGCATGGTCTCGTAATAGGCGTGTTGCAGCACAATCGCCAAGCGAACAAAGGCAGCGTTGCGCGGGGCTGGCACGGGTTTGCCGACAATGGGGGTCCATCCTGGGGGATGAAGAATCTCCATGGCATCCGGCAAGCTGTTGGCCCAATGGGGGAGCGGGATGAGGCGCTGGTTGGCATCCAGAAATTCAATGCGCACGGGATTCATGAGGTTGCGGCTGGGATCGTGCCGATTGCCGTAATGGTAAGCGGCCATGGTCATGTAGAGTGCGTTCGGTTCCGCGGGGACGGGATCGCTCACCCAGCGGGCATAGACTTCCTCGCGACCAAAGCCGTAGTTAGCTTGCGGTTCGCTGCCGGGGATGAGTACCTGAGGATCGGGTTCCTCACCCCAGCTGCGTCGATAAGGGGCGCGGTCGTCAATGCGGAAGGCTCGCCGGCCGGAATAGGCGCCGCCGTCGATCCAGCGCGCCGCACCACCGCTGTTGTCGCCGACAATGCGCCAGCCCAAGGGCGTCTGCTCGCCCTCTTCGAGAGTTGAATTGGGGGCCAGATTCTCGCCGAAGGAGACGCCCTCTGGGGGTGAGGTAACGGGGCCTGCGTCCGGAGGGCCGGTGACGATGCGAGCAATGCCGCTTTCCTGGACTTGACCGGGGGTGATGCGGATGTCGCCAATGTCCGCGCCGCCTGGTGCCATGGCGCGGTCGCGCAGGACGGTGAAATCGACGCGTGCCTTTGCGGCATCACCGGGGGAGGAGAGGTTGACGGCGACTTCGACGGGGCGGCCGGAGCCGTCCGCCACTTCCCAGCTTTGCTTGAGGGGTGGGAAGGCGAGCTTTTCGCGGGCCACATCCACGTCGTTGCCCTCCGCATCGAGCCAGATCACTGTGATTTTCAACCATGTGGAGCCGCCGGATTTGGCCACTTCGCGGGACATGGAGCGGCCGAGGTTCCGACCGACGTACGTCAATTGCAGTGAGATCTGGGAGTTTGGCGCGATATCGAATTCCGGCCCCGTGGCGGAGACTTGGCCTGGCTCGGCGATGGTCAGCGAGATGGTCGCCGGAGCTTCGCCCAGAACCGGCAGGATGAGGGCCAAAGTGGCAACCCAGAAGAGGCGTGGCAGGGTCGCCTGGTGCTTCAGTGGTGTCGTTCTCCGCATGATTGGGGGGCTCCTATGGTGGTGTCGATGATCAGAAGGGGTGGCACCGGGTTGGCTGATCTTACAAAGAGACGATCAATAGTTGTTTCCCCAGAAGTTCTTGTCGAGGGGATGTCCCGCGCCCTGGGAGTGTCCGTAATGGGGAATCTCGCGAAATGTCCTGGATTCGGCATGGCCGTCGACGAAGTTCATGTTGACCCGCATGTCGTGGCGACTGGCGCCGAAGAAGAAATCGCCATTCATGTCGGCATCCCATATCCAGTTGGGGTCGTAGAAACGATATAGTCTTGCGTCGGCGACCATGAAGGTCTGGTCGGGGGTGAGCAGGCGATTGCGCTTGACGCGGGCGACGCCGCGCTCGAACATATTCCAGGAGCTGTCGGTGGAGTCGACCCAGGTGGTGCCATTGATGCCGTAGCTGTGATTGCCGATGAGATGAACCGGACAGCGCATGATCCAGTTCGGCGCAATGCCCCAATTGTAGGTGTTGCCGCCGAAGCGCAGGTCGGTGATGGAGTAATCCGTGTAGATCTGCGCGCCGGCGAAGGCTGTCCAGGCCGCGAATCCCTGGCTGGCATTCGGATGGGTGGGAGAGTCGGGAGACTGGCCGCCGGCGGGGGGCAGGTAGTCGGTGAAGTCGTCGGCATACCCATGGCAGGCCATCGCGACTTGACGGAGATTGCCCAGGCAGGAGATGGATCGGGCTTTTGTGCGCGCCTTGGTCAAGGCGGGCAGCAACATGGAGGCCAGGATGGCTATTATGGCTACAACGACCAGCAATTCGATGAGGGTGAAGCGAGTCCTGCAATTGGGACCGGCAGGCAGCCACTTATCGGAGACCGTGTCGAACGCGGGAATTGTTCGTTTCATTTTGCGTTGCCTTTTGGTGGATGCACGAGTAAGTGGGCACCTTTATTCCTGCCCAGCTCTCGTCACGCATCAGCCCTTGTGACGTAATCGAGTTCGCTGAATGATGGAATGGCGGTAGCAATTTGATCAGGGTCGGCGCCGCGCGACGCTGACGGCGAGGCGGGCACGGCATGGTACGGAACGTCCAGGGATTGCACCTCGACGCCATCATACAGCCGACGCATGTGGCCAATCATCGCCGCGGCGACATCGGCAACGCGGACATCGACGAAGGCGGCGGGAAAGGGACAGAACAGACCGATTTCCGCGTTGCGGTGCAGCGCGAGCTTGAGATCGTGGGGGACGTCGATGCGCTCCTGCATGACTGCCATGATCGCCCCACTGGCGGTGACGTCTTCATAGATGGCCACGCCGTCCGGTCGCTTGTCGAGTTTGCAGAGGTGGGACATCGCCTCGAAGCCGAACTGTTGAACGGCCCCGCCATTGTGGCCGAAGCCTTCCGGGGGGGCGTGGAGAATCCATTCCGGGCGGAGTTCGAGCCCCAGCTGCTTGGCGACATCGCGCAGTTGCCGGTAGAATTCGGTGTGGCCTTCGATGGCTTCTCCAGCGGCGGTCAAGCGCACCTTGTTGGCCGAAATGGCACCGACGGTGTGGCAGCCCTGGTCGCGCAGCAAGGTGAGGGCGGTTTCCACCCATTGGCGGCTGTCGAATCCAACCTTGTTGGGTAGGGGCTGAGTGGAGAGGAAGACGACTGGCACGGGCAATTTGTCCAGCCATTGAATATGCGCGGAGTCGGAGAGCGGCACAAGGAGTGCCTGAATCCGACGCTCGCCGGCGGCGCGCCCCAGCTCGTCCCATGCCGTTGACTGTTCGGCAGGCGATCTTGGATCGACCCAGACGCTGTCGGCAATGCCGAGGCCGGCAAGTTGATCGTGCAGCTCCTTGCAGACGGCGCGGCCAAAGGTGAAGGCGGGGGTGGTCCACAGCGAGTTGCAGACGTAAATCCCGACATGGGAGAGCCGTTCCTCCTGGCTGCGAACAAAGGTGCCCACACGGGGCGTGCGCTCGAGCAGCCCTTCCTTGACCAGTGGCGTGAGGGCGTCGTGGACGGTACGAACCTGCGCATCCCACTCTGCCGCCAGCGCCTGGGTTGAAGGGAGGCGGTCACCCGGCCGCAGTTGGCCGGTCGTGACCATGCTACGCACGGCATCGGTGATCTGTGACCGCAGGCTGCGCTGCCGCTGGGGCCGAAATGCCCGGACTGCCGAGTTGACCTTCATGGCATCGTTGTTCTGAGTAGAGAGAGATTATAGTTGTAGTGAATAAACACAATATATCGGGGCCAACTATGTTGTCAAGGGACCAATTTACGGCGGAGGACCAGCGGCGGGGGGGCGCAGGTGTCAGCCGGGCGATGAACGTTTCGAGCGACGGCGGGGAAATGTGCGAGGGGGTTGGAAAAATTTGAAGTGGGCGGAGAAGAAAATTGTGAAGGGCTATTCTGATAGTATTTCAGCCTCAGGAAGATGATGAAGAAGGTGGGTTGTGCAGGGGTTGGGAGGCACGGATGATTTGTGTGGAGGCAGCTGGTGGGGCCAGACTAGAGGAAAGGCTGAATCTGGTACTGCATGATCGGATTCGGTTCGTCGCTGGAGGAAGGGCGCAGGGTTATCACTTCCGCAAAACGTGACAATTGCCACATCTATAACCTACTTCGAGGAGGCTGCCATGAAGTCTATTCCTTCCACTCATTCACTCTTCACGCTTCGCATGCATCTTTGGCTGGCACTGCTGTGCCTTTTCGGTGGGATGGGCGCCATGGCGATTCAGGTTTCCATAGACGACGCGGAGCCGGTCGTGGAAGGTGATGTGGAGGATGTACAGATGATCTTCCACGTGCGGCTGGATGAAGCCAGCGCGAGCATCGTGACGGTTGACTATGAAACGATTGATGATACCGCGCTTGCCGGTGCCGATTATGTGGCCAAGAGCGGTACCCTGACCTTTCAACCGGGAGTGACCTTCAACTCGGTGGTCGTCGTCATTGTAGGTGACGGCATCGGTGAAGGGCCGGAGCAGTTCAGGGTGAGCCTGAGCAACGCGGTCGGCGCGACGATCTTCATCGGAGAGGCGATTGGGCACATTGAGGATACCGACGCGGCGAGGCTGAGCGTTGCCGACGCGCGCGCTCTGGAAACTTCGGGGCAGATCACGACGACGGTCAGCATACCCCTCGCGCTGCAGTTCGCGATCTCCACGGATTGGGAAACCTATAGCCCCACCGGCGCCACGGCAACGCCCGGGGACGACTACGTGGCGGCGAGCGGTACCGTCACCTTCCAGCCTGGTGAGACGGAGAAGGTCATCTCGGTACAGTTGCTCCCTGACGCCATTGCGGAAGGGGATGAGTTCTTCGGGGTGCGCCTCATGAATAAGTCGCACACGGGGGTGGTCTATGAGAAGAGCACGGCGCGGATGACGATTGCGGATGTCGATGTGCCGCTTTTCAGCATCGACGACACCACGATTGCGGAAAGCGATACCGGGAGCGACAGCACGGGGCAACTGACGGTGACGCTGACGCCGGCCATGCAGAGCTCCGTGCAGGTGAGTTACCAGAGCCGCAACGATACGGCCACCGCGGGAGCCGATTATACGGCGGTCTCCGGGGTTCTGATCTTTGCGCCGGGTGAGACGAGCAAGAGCATCACGCTGACCGTCCATGACGACACGGCTCAGGACGGTGGAGAAATCTTCTATGTAGACTTGATGCAGTCGAGCGCGGGAACGTCGATTCTGAAGCAGACCGGAGTAGTGACGATCACCGACAATGACACGGGGGCGCTGGTTCTGTCGTTGCAGCAGTCGACGGTGGAGGAAGGGCGCACGGCGACTGGGGTGGTCAGCCGCAACGGTACGGATGGCGAACTGCAGGTGTCGTTGACGAGCAGTGATCCGACAGAGGCGTCGGTACCGGCGGGAATCCGCATTCGGGCGGGCAATTCTTCGGAGACGTTTGCGATCACCGGCGTGATGGATGGGGTACGGGACGAGGACGTGGTGGTGACGATCAGCGCGTCGGCTTCCGGCTTCGGGGATTCCAACAGCGTCCAGATCACGGTTCTGAACGTGGACAATACGCGCACGGTGCTGTACAGCTTGCAGGTGCGCGGGAATGAGTATGGGACTGGGGCGACGGCGCGTAGCGGGAATGGCTATCTGGTGATCGACCAGAACACGGGCACAGTCACCTCGCTGGTGAAGTACAGCAACGGGCCGGGTGAGGTGCGCACATGGACGGAGAGTGGAGTCCTTTACGCAAGCAGTATCGGGACGTCGGATTATTGGTTCATGAGTCTGGAGGAGGGCAACGCGCCGCAACCGGCAGTCAACCTCGATGCATGGCGCTATGACCAGGTGCTGGGGTTGCTGCACCGGAATATCGCCTTGGGCGGCCGGGGCGTGGGAGATGTGGCGGCGAGTCTTTCGGGGGAATCGCGCTGGGGTGATGCGTCGACGCAACACTTCGGCATGGCGACGCTGGCGGCGCGGATCCTGCTGAACGAGACGAGGGGCTACAACGCGGTCAACACACCTTACCAGACGGTGCTGGAGCAGCTGGCGACGAGTCTGGGGATCTCGCTTGGCGCGGACGCATGGCCCGCGGTGCTTGCCGCCCCACCGACCGTTGCCTCGCATGGTCCCCTGGCGCTGTACCGGTTCTCGATGCCGGGGCTGCATGCTGGGAACAACGCGTTGAGCAATTTTGCGTACAGCGGCTACCTGCTGGTCGATTACGCGACGCATCAGGTGCGGCTGCTGCCTGCCTGGCGCCAAGGGAGCACCGACTATTATGCTGTGGAGGATTGGCTGGCGGGAAACACCTATATGTATACCATCGGCATCGGCGGTGGCTATCAGGTCTTGGGTGCGCTCAGTCAGCCGGAGGATGGGGAGCACCTGATCTGGAATGCCTACGGTCTGCAGGTGAGCCACGCGCTGGGAACGGGTGCGATGCAGCGGGTGCCCTTTGCATATTCGGGGATCATTCGTCGTCACCGGATCGCGGGCAATGGCCGGGGCACCTATACGCAGTCCAGCCTCACCGCGAATATCCTGGCTGAAACGCTGACGTTGAACGGTCAGGAGATGACGCTGGAGGATGCGACCAGTTGGGTGATCGCGAATCTGCTTGCCAACCGGACGGAGGGGAGCTTCCCATTCTGATAAGCCGACTCGTGGCTGAAGGCCTCCGTTCCGCCATGGCTTCCGCGCCTGCGCTTGATCGACTCCGTTTCCGGGTTAGATTTGGGCAAAGGGGGGAGCCATGGCGGAAAAGGTGGGGACGGCGATAATGGAGGGTGGAGCGCATCGGTCATGGCGGCGAGTGGCCATGGTATGCGACGCAACTGGCGGTGGGATTCGGCGGTGGTACCTACTGGCGTGCCTGCTGGTGCTGAATGCGTGTCAACATCGTGTCTGGGAGGGGAGTATGCCCGTTGCGGAGACGATTCCCATATTGGACCTGCAGCAACTGCTCGATGAGACGGTGGCTGCGAATGAGGGAACGTTGCGTCTGCCGAAAGGGATCTTTCGGGTGCCCGGCAAGGTGGCGGTTTCGGGCGCGGAGGGGCTGACCATCGAGGGTTACGGCTGCACGCTGATCTTTCCGCCGGAGGGGGAGATGCTTCAGTTCAGCGGCTGCAGGGATCTGACAATCAAGGGGTTGACCGTGGATTGCGGGCCGCTTCCCTTCACGCAGGGAACGATCGTGAGTGTGGCGGAGGATGGTGGAAGCTTTGAGTACGAAGTGCATGCGGGGTATCCGCTGCTGGTGGAGGGGGTGCGCTATGGCTCCAGCGGGGCCTTTGTCTTTGCGCGGGAAAGCCGCCGCTGGCGCCAGGATGTACCGGACATCTATCCAAGCCGGAGCGACGTCCTCAGCCCGACCCGGGGTCGCATTTCCTTCTCCGGCAATCTGCCGGGCTATGCCAACCTCGCAACGGGGGATCTGGTGGCCTTCAAGAACCCGAAGGGCAACGCGTTTCTCTTCCGTGGATGCGACACGCTGCTTGTCGAGGATGTGACCGTGTATACGTCGCCACTGGCGGGATTCATGATGCGGTGCTGCAGCGGGCCGCTGATCTTTCGTGGATGCACGATCACCCGGGGGCCGAAGCCGGCAGGCGCGAGCGAGGAGCGCTTGCTGAGCACGATAGCGGATGGCTTCAATGTCGGTTACTCGCGGCAGGGGCCAGTCATGGAGGATTGCGACTTTTCCTGGATGGGGGACGACGCGGTGAACCTGCATGGAGCGATTGTGGATGTGGTGGCGGTGGAAGGGAACCGCACGATCTGGGCGGCGACGCGCGGCTTTCCGGAGTTCCAGGTGAAAGTGGAGCCAGGGGACCTTGTGCGCTTTCTCGCCCGCGATACATACGCGTTGAAAGCGGAGGGGGTCATCGAGAGTTGCCAGCTGGTGCGTGAGCCGACGGCCGAGTTGCAGGCGACGATTCGTCAGGCCCTCGCTCTTTCCGCGGAGGCGCGGCTGTACGCAATCCGACTGACGCTGCGGGAAGGGGTGGAGGTGGCCGCGGGGGAGAGCCTGGAGATTCCGGCGACTGCTTGTCCCGGCTTTGTCTTCCGGAACAACTACTTTCACGACCATCGGGCGCGGGGCCTGCGGCTTGGTGCTTCGCACGGGGTGATCGAGGGGAACCGTTTCGAGCGACTCAAGTCGAGCGCGATCAGTCTCGGGCCGCACGCGATTCATCATGAAGGTGGCTGGGTCCGTGACATCGAGGTACGAAACAACATCATCCGCGATGTCTGTTTCGATGACCGCAGCCTCGCCTCCGGCGCCTATAACGGAGGGGCAATTGTGGTGCAGCACTTTCTGCGGCCGGGGCAGGAAGGCAGCGTCTATCCGCGGGAGAATCTGGATATCCGCATCATTGGCAACGATATCGCGCACGTTGGCGGAGCGGGAATCCTTGCCACATCGGCGCGCAGGCTGTCGATTACCGGCAATCGACTGTCGGAGACGCAGCAGGTGGATTGCACGGAGACGGGGAGTCAGTTGGGGCTGATTTCCACGGGAGCAATCTCGCTGAACCATTGCCAGGATGTGGTGCTGGAGCAGAATCAATGGGGGCCGGCGGGGCCGTTCTGCCTGGGGGAGGTCATCTACGGAAAGAAGCGTGTCCCGGGGAGCCGGTAGGGCTTGTCAGTGTCGTGTAAACTGGGGTAAATTACGGGATAGCCGAGCAGTCTGGCTTGACGCGGGCCGAACGGCATCTAAGTTTAGCAGACTAGTCATGAGCTACCGATTGACCACCAATCGGGCGTACCGCGTTTGCCTGCAATGGGCGCGCATCAGGGAGTAAAGGGAGGAAATGGGGATGTTATTGGAATCGTTATTGTATCCGAAATCGGTCGCGGTGATCGGCGCATCACGCGCCCCTGGCAAAGTTGGCCACGAGATTGTGGCCAATCTGAAAAACTTCGGCTACCAGGGGAAGATCGTACCGGTGAATCCGAAGGCGCCCGACGTGCTGGGGATCCCCTGTCACGCGAGCCTGGAAGCGTATGGCGAGAAGATTGACCTGAGTGTCATCTCCGTGCCGACCAAGTTCGTCATGCAGGCGGTCGAAGATTCGATCAATGCCGGGTGTGGCGCGATCATCTGCATCACGGCGGGCTTCAAGGAAACGGGCGAAGTTGGGGCGGAGATGGAGCGGGAGATTGCCGACGTCTGCCGTCAGGCCAATGTGCGCCTGCTGGGGCCGAACTGCCTGGGGCTGATCAACACCGACAACTTGATGAATGCGTCCTTTGCCGGGCAGATGCCGTCGAACGGTGGGATCTCCGTCATTTCGCAGTCGGGCGCCCTTTGTACGGCCATTCTGGACTGGGCAGCGGAGCGCCACATCGGTCTGGGGAAACTTGTCAGTATCGGTAACAAAGCCGAGCTGAAAGAGACCGATTTTCTCGAAGCTTTTGCTGAAGACGATCAGACGAAGATCATCGTCGCGTACCTGGAGAGCATCACGGAAGGTGACGAGTTTCTGAAGGCGGCGGAGACAGCGGCGTCCCGCAAGCCGGTCGTCATCCTGAAGTCGGGTACGACCAAGGCTGGGGCGAAGGCAGCGTCGTCTCATACGGGAAGCCTGGCCGGCGGCGATATCGCCTATGGCGCGGCCTTTAAGCGATGCGGCGTCATTCGCGCGGACGGTTTCGAGGAGCTGTTCGACTACGCGACCGCGCTGCTGATGCAGCCGGTGCCAAAGGGACGTCGCCTGGCGATCATCACCAATGCGGGCGGGCCGGGCATCATGGCCGCGGACGCGGCGGAGAAGTGCGGCATGGAAGTGAGCAGTCTGTCGCACAACATCGATGCGGCACTGAAGAAGCTGCTGCCATCGTCGGCGAGCACCGCCAATCCGATCGACGTGCTTGGCGATGCCGATCCCGAGCGCTATGCGCTGGCCATCAATGCCGCGCTGGAAGACGACAGCATCGACTCGATCATCGTATTGCTGACGCCGCAGGCCATGACTCATCCGGTGAAGACCGCGCTGGCTGTGGCTGAATGCGCGAAGAACGCCAAGAAGCCGATCCTGGCATCCTTCATGGGCGGCGAAGAGGTGAAGCCTGGACGCAACCAGTTGGTGGAATGCAGCCTGCCCGATTTTCCGTCGCCGGAACGCGCGGTGGACGCGCTGCGCGCGATGATGGAGTATGCGTCGTGGAAGCAGCGGCCGCCGCGGAAGGTGACCCGCTTCCCGGTGAATCGTCGCCGCGTTCAGCGGGTGATCCGGCGGCACGAGCATTCGGGCCGGCACGAGATCGGCGAGATCGGTGCGAAGGAGATCCTGCGCGCCTATGGTTTCATGACGCCGGAAGGCTATCTGGCACGCACGGATGAGGAGGCGGTCGAGGTCGCGGAGCGGATTGGCTTCCCCGTGGCGATGAAGATCGTTTCGCCGGAGATTCTGCACAAGTCGGATGTGGGTGGTGTACGGTTGAATCTGCACAATGCCGATGCGGTGCGCGACGCCTTCGACCTGATGATGATGCGGGTGAACCGTCGTCATCCGAATGTTCCGGTGGAAGGCGTGTATATTGAAGAGATGTGCCCGAAGGGGCGTGAGGTGATTCTGGGCATGAGCCGCGACCCGCAGTTTGGGCCGATGCTGATGTTCGGGCTTGGCGGCATCTTTGTGGAAGTACTGAAGGATGTGACCTTCCATCTGGCGCCAATCACCTCGGATGAAGCCATGCAGATGCTGAAAGAGACGCGGTCGTATGCCCTGCTCGAAGGCGTGCGCGGCGAGTCCAGCGTCGACATGTCTGCCATTGCCGAAGGACTTCAGCGCATCAGCCAACTGGTGACCGACTTCCCCAATATCGTCGAATTGGACATCAATCCTTATTTCGTCGGTAAAGTGGGCCAGCCAGCCTTCGCGGCGGATGCACGCATGACCTTGAAACACGACTGAAGGAAGCCACCCCATGGACTTGAACAGACGAACGGATATCGATCCTGACTGGCGGGAAAAATACGCGGAGCTGATAGCCACCCCATCGGAAGCAATGGCCCGGCTGCAGCCCGGCACTCGCGTTTTCATCGGTACCGCGTGTGGCGAGCCCGTGGCGTTGGTCAACGCGTTGACCGAAAGGGCCCGTGACCTGGCCGACCTGGAGTTGGTGCAGGTTCTCCCTTTCGGCGACGCGCCGTATGCCAAGGAGGAGTTCATCCACAATGTGCGGATCAACTCCTTCTTCATCAGCGACAGCATACGTGAGGCGGTTCAGCAGGGATGGGGGGACTATACCCCCATTTCGCTTTCGGACGTACCCAAATTGTTCCGTACTGGGCGGCTGCCTATCGACGTGGCCATGATTCAGGTCTCCCCGCCTGACGAGCGAGGCATGTGCAGTCTGGGCATCTCGGTCGACATCGTGAAGGCCGCGGCCGAAAATGCGGTGCTGGTGATCGCCCAGGTGAACATGAACATGCCGCGTACCCTTGGCGACAAGGGGCTGCATGTGTATGACATGGATATTCTGGTACCGGTGGATGAGCCGCTGCTGACCATCGCGCCGGCGCCGCTGGACGATGTGACCCGTCAGATCGGCGAGCGTATTGCGTCGCTGGTGGACGACGGCGCCACCCTCGAATTCGGGATCGGCCGCATTCCGCACGCCATGATCGAATTCCTCAAGGGGAAGAAGAATCTGGGCATCCATACGGAGATGCTGACGGAACGGATCATCGAGCTGGTCGAAGAAGGGGTGATCACCGGCAGCGAGAAGAGCAAGGACCGGGACAAGATCGTTGCCAGCTTCTGCATCGGCTCGCCGCGCCTGTACAACTATATACACGACAATCCGAAGTTCTCGTTCCGGCCGACCGAGTACGTCAATGATCCCTTTGTGATCAGCCAGCAGGACCAGATGATCGCGATCAATACCGCGATCAGCGTGGATCTGACCGGCCAGGTGTGCGCGGATTCCATTGGCGCCAAGTTCTTCAGTGGGCTGGGCGGGCAGATGGACTTCAACCGCGGGGCGACGCGAGCGATCAATGGCAAGGCGATCATCGCGCTGCCGTCGACGGCGGAGACGAAAGACGGGCGGGTATCGCGCATCAAGGCGATTCTGGATCCCGGTTCCGGCGTGGTGACGACGCGAGGCGACGTGCACTATGTGGTGACGGAATACGGCTCGGCCTATCTGCACGGCAAGAGTGTGCAGGAGCGGGCGCTGGCGCTGATCACCATCGCCCATCCGGACTATCGTGAAGAGCTGCTTTACCAGGCGATCGAGCTGAAGTACCTGCGTCAGGACTTGGCGGGGGTGGAAGGAAAGATCAAGGTGGGGCCGCCGGATTACCGCTTCACGTATGTGGTGAACAACGGTACGGAGGTAACCTTCCGGCCTATCCGCCCGACGGATGCACCGCTGGTGAAGGACCTGCTGTACCAGCTGTCGGAGCAGACACTCTACTACCGCTTCTTCACGCACATGAAGCGCTTCCCGAGCAAGCAGATCCAGGATTTCGTCTACATCGACAATCGGCATGATGTGGCGATAGTCGGGGTACTGCCGGAAGCCTTCGGCGAGCAGATCATCGCCGTGGGACGGTATTATCTGAACGAGAAGACGAACCGCGCGGAAGTTGCCTTCGTCGTCATGGACGACTGGCAGAACCGCGGCATCGGGTCGTACCTCAACCGGCTGCTGATCCGACTTGCCAAGGGGCAGGGCATCAGTGGCTTTACGGCTGAAGTGCTGCGCGACAACAAGGCGATGCAGGCGGTCTTCAACAAGAGCGGTGAGCGGGTGACGAGCCAGCTCAACGGCAATGTCTACAGCTACGAGATCGATTTCGAATAGTCGGGCACGTGAGGGTGTACCTTCCGCCGTGGCGCAAATCTTTGCCCGGGGCTGGATATGTTCTTGCTAGTGTGATACACTTGTGCCACTCTGCAAAGCTGTGGCGCAGCATCACGATTCAGGAGCTTCAATGGTATGGCGATCTTTCTCGACTCAAGCGATCCGGCAGAAGTAAAGCGTTTTCACCGCATGGGTATTCTCCGCGGCGTTACCACCAATCCCACCATCATGCTCAATGACGGCGTGAAGGGGGGGATGGCGGGCGTCAAGGAACGTGCTTGCCAGATCGCCGAGATCATCGCACCGCTGCCGCTCAGCGTGGAAGTGACTACTAACGACCCGCGGGGCATGATCGACCAGGCGCTGGCCTTCCAGGAGTGGTATGAGCAGGTAGTCGTGAAGATCACCATTCACGGTCCGGAGGGGGAACTGGACAACGTCGCCGTCATCCACGAGCTGGCGACGAAGCACAACATCCGCCTCAACATTACGGCCATGATGTCGGCGCAGCAGTGCTTTCTGGCTGCCATGGCAGGGGCAACGTATGTCAGCCTCTTCGGCGGGCGCATGAACAACATGGGTTACAATGTCTGCGACGAATTGATGCGGCTGCGGCGGGTGCTCGACATGCACGCGCTCCCGAGCAAGATCATCGCCTGCTCGACCCGGGAGATCCTCAACGTTATCGAGTGGCTTGAAGCCGGGGCCCATATCGTCACGGTGACCCCCAAGCTGCTGGAGGGAATGCTGGTTCATCCGTACACAAAGGAGACGGTGCAGATGTTCCTGAACGATGCTCGCAAAGGCGCGGAGTCGCTCGGGAAATAGCGCGGCCGAACGCCGTTTACCATCGGCAACACATGCGGATCCTCTTCGTTTCCACACTCTATCCCAGTAGCCTGGAACCGACTCGGGCCACCTACAATCGTTCGCTGCTGACCGCCATGGCGGCGCTGGGCCACGAGGTCGAGGTGATTGCCCCGATCGTTACCGTACCGGGAATGCCCCAGCTTTGTCCGGGACGCTTCCCGCCGCGCTGGGAGATGCTCGATGGGATCCGTGTATCGCATCCCCCCTTCTATCGTACCCCGCGCTGCCTCATCTACTGGCACGACCACTTCTGCCGCTGGTCCATTGCCCGGCATTTTTGCGAGGTGGTCGAGCGCTTCGAGCCGGATCATGTGATCCTGGGCTTTGCTTTTCCGGATGCCGCCGCCATGGCGCCGCTGTGCGAGAGGTTGGGGCTGCGCTGGTCGGTGCGTCTCAACGGTTCGGATTTCCTCTTCCGGCGGACTCAGCGCGGAGTGGGGCCGAAACTGATGGCACTGCTGCGCCGGGCGCCGCTGATCGTGACCTCTGGCGAGGCGCTGGCCGGCGCGGTCCGGGAGGCGGGCATACCGGCGGAGCAGTTGGCTCCTTTTCGGAATGGCATCGATCCGGCGCACTTCCATCCGGTGGCGGGTGGCGGCATAACGCGGGAAGGGGTGCTTTACGTGGGCAACCTGCTGCCGGTGAAGGGCGCCGATCGGCTTATCGCCGTTTGGAACGCGTGTGTGACCGGCATGTCGGAGGAGCTTGTGCTGACGATCATTGGCGGGGGGGCGCTGGAACGTGAGATGCGCCAGCAGGTGGGGCGGGCGGGGCTGGAAGGCCAGGTGGTTTTCCTCGGACGCCGGACGCCCCGGGAGATCGCGGATTGCATGCGCCGGGCGCAGTGCCTGGTTCTGCCGAGTCGGTCGGAAGGAATGCCGAATGTGGTGGTGGAAGCGCTCGCCTGTGGAACGCCGGTCGTGGCCAGTGCCGTCGGGGAAGTCCCCAGACTGGTTCGCGATGGCGAGAACGGCTTTCTCATCGACCCAAAGAGCAGCCGCTTCACCGCCGATCTGGCAGCGGCACTTCGGCGGGCGCTGGCGCGTTCCTGGGATCATACCGCCATTGCGGCGCCACTGGCAGAGCAGAGCTGGGAGGCGGCCGCGCGCCTGGTACTGGCCGCAATTGCGCGGCGCCGGGAGGAGGGCGCCCATGCTTAGGGGGATGGACAGATGGCTGGTCGGCTACCTGCGCAGCATCTTGCGGCGACCGCGGCGTACCGCCTCCCCGGTGCATGTCATGATCGGCTTCATGGATCATTTCGAGCCGCTGACTCCCGGCGGCAAAGCGAGCAACGAGAAGGGCGAATGGCGCGTTCAGCAATGGCAGGAGCGCTTTCCTCGCCTGGCGGCGGATTTTCGCGACGCGGATGGCCTGCCCCCCCGCTGGAGCTTCTTCTATCCAGCCGAAGAGTACCGCCCCGCCTATCTGGATGCTTTGGCCGGACTGACCGCGAAAGGGTGGGGGGAAGTGGAGATTCACCTGCATCACGATGGCGATACCGCTGCATCGTTGAGCCGCGGCCTCGTAGAATTTCGCGATCGCCTGAGAAACGAGCATGGCCTGCTGGGCAGCGCGCCGGACGGATCGCCCGCCTTCGCCTTCATCCACGGTAACTGGTCCTTGTGCAACTCACTCCCGGATGGACGCTGGTGCGGTGTCAACGACGAGCTGGTGGTTCTGCGGGAAAGCGGCTGCTACTGCGACATGACCATGCCGGCCGGCGCCAGTCCCGCCCAGAGCCGCACCGTCAACGCCATCTACCATGCGAGCAACAAGCCGGGAAGGCCACGCTCGCATGATGGCGGCATCATGGTCACCGCCGCCGCACCGACTTCGAGCCCCACGCCTCGGGAAGACGCCGGTGACCTGATGCTCATTCAGGGCCCCCTCGCGCTGAATTGGGGGTGGCGCAAATGGGGGCTGCTGCCGCGCCTGGAGTATGGTGATCTCACCGGCGCCTGTCCGCCCACCGCCCAGCGTGGCCGGCTCTGGCTGCGCCAGCACATCCATGTGGCCAATCGCCCCGAGTGGCTCTTCATCAAACTGCACACCCACGGCTGCAACGAGCGCAATCTGGATATGCTCCTCGGGGAGCCCATGCGCACGCTGCACCAATGGCTGGCCACCGCCTGCAACGATGGCCAGCGCTACCGCCTGCACTACGTGACCGCACGGGAGATGTACAACATCGTCAAGGCCGCCGAAGCGGGTGCCCAGGGAGATCCGGGAGCTTACCGTGATTTTGTCATCGCTCCGCCGCCGGCAGGCCACCGTTGATCACCGCTTGACGCGGAAGAGGACGATGCCGTCGCCCTCCTCGACCAGGCGCAGGCGCGGATGATCGGCCAACCGTTCCGCCAGCCCAGCGGGATAGGCCGATTGGATCGGCGCGAAACGAGGATCGCTCCGTCCCGGCACCGGCTCGAGATTGAGGAGGACATGCGTCACTCTCCATGCCTCCAGCGCCGCGGTGATCCGGTCGTCGTCGGAGGCCGGATTCAACACGGTTTCAACGGCTTCCAGCCGCTTGCTGGGATCGACAAAAGGGCTGGTGTGGCTGGGGTCGATCGCCACGACCTTCGCGTGCAGCAGGTAAGGCACCATGTAGGCGCTGTACGGATCGGTCAGGACGATGCCGCCGGCTGTTTCCTGGCGCAGCCTTCCCCCCCACGCTGGTTGCACGCTGCTATCGACAATGGGGAAGTTGCCCAGCACCCGTAGCCGCTGGCGGATGTCGATGCCCGAGCGAAGCGTGATCAGCAGGGCAAAGCTGCCGAGCACCGCACCGCACAAGGCAATGTGTACTCTCAGAGTACCTTCGCCCAGGCGATGCCGAGGCAACTGGACGATCGGCGTCAGCGCGTATGCCGCGAGAAAGGGAATTCCAAGCAGGCCTGCAAGGCGGATGGGATAGGCGTGGCCGAAGCACCTCATGAGCAGCGTGAAGAGCGGTGTCGTCAAGGCAACCAAGGGCAGGCCGACACTGATCCAGAGGAAGATCCGCCCCGCCTGGCTCGGCGCCGGCAGCAGTCGGAATCCTATTCCACGGCGAATCGGGCGCAGCGTCAGGAACAGCCCGATCAGGCTCAACAGCAACAGGATCGCCGGCGTTCTATCGATCAGTCGTCCCCAATCCGCCACCTGCCACAAGCCGAACAAGCGCGGGAAGTCAGTCACGTAGTGCCACGTATTGCCGGTTCGCGCGGAGATCATCTGGCGCAAGGTGGCAACCAGCCAGGGCGAGGCGACGATCCACCCGATCGGCAGGTAGACCAGGCGCTCTGCCCAGCCTGCCCAGCCCAAGCGCCGCAGCGGCGGCTCCCTCAAGACCAGAATTCCCTCATGAAGGATCAGCACCATGGTACACATCACGCCCGCCCACAGGTGGGTTGCGGTACAAAGCCCATAGAGGATCCCCAGCGCCACCGTCCAGTGCCACAGCACACGCGGCGCAATCGGTGGCCGTCGCCGCCGTCGCGCATCGAGCTCCGACCGGCACCACAGTGCCCACCAGAGCAGCGTCCCCCCCAGGAGAAAGGGATAGAGGTAGCGCGTGGCGGTCAAGCAGCTCAGACTGGCGGCGATCAGGACTGCGGCCAACGCCACATCCGCCCGGCGAAACCAACTGACGGCAAGAAAGAGGATGGCCAGCAGGCGAAGCAGAATGCCGACGACCCCGCTCCACTGCCACAGCGCTGCCACCTCGATCCCCGTCACCCGGTGGAGACCGCCAAGAATCCAGTGTATCAGTGACAGGAAAGGCGGCGTCGCCTCCCCCGCAAGGTGGGGATCGCCGGGAAAGGGGCCGTGCAGAGCCACCTGCCGCGCCAGCTCGATGTGGGTCCACGTATCGTAGTCGAAGACAAAGAGCATCTGGCGGAATAGCCCCGCGGCCACCACCGCCAGGCCAATATCGACGAAGGCCATCAGCAGCATCGCCTTCACGCTCCGACTGAGCCAGACGCCCACGTGCAGCAGCGCCAGGAACATGCACATCACCAGCAGAAGGCGGCGGTAGCGCGCCTCATGCACGTGCTGAACCAACGGCACCAGCAGCAGCAGCAATAGCGCTGCCGCATAGATCGGGTATAGTAGGCCTTTTTGCAGCCACGCGCGCTCAACTCGCATTCAAGGCCCCTTTCCAGACCACAGGTCGACGTTTCATGGCGGACAGCGTTCACAACCAGTCAAACCAATGTACGTTGATCATACCTGTTTTCAACGAGCGCGGCTGCCTGCGACCCCTTTTGGAGGAGATCTTCGCCTCCGGGCATCACCGAAAGCTGCATGAGATCCTCATTGTCGATGACGGCTCCACCGACGGCACCGCCGAATCCGTCGCCGGCATGGCTGGCGTACGCGTCGTCCGGCATGAGCGCAATCTTGGCTATGGATTCGCTATCCGCACTGGCATCCTCAACGCCACCACCACCCATTTCATCAAGTTCGATGGTGATGGCCAGCACCCGCCTGACTGCCTCGGAGAGTTTATCGAGGCCCTGCGCGACAAGGACTATGTGGCGGGAGTGCGCTACCGCATGGATATCCCGCGGACTCGTCGTCTGGGCAACATCCTGCTGACGGCGACTGCCCGGCTGCTCTTTGGTTTTCCCGAGCCCGACCTCACCTCCGGCTACTACGGGGCACGGCGCCACCTCACCTTGTCGTTGCTCGAGACGGTGCCTGAAGGGTTTGGCTTCACCGCCCATTTCAGACTGAGCATGCTTTGTCGCGCCGAGCGGGTGGGTTATGTTCGCTACCTTTGTCGACCGCGCCCAACCGGGACGGCCAGCAAGCTGCGGCCGGTAGCCGATGGCCTGCGGGTGCTCCTCGCGATCGCGGCCATTGGCTGGCGTCATGCCCGGCTGCGGTTGCTGACTCTGGCCGGCATCCTGGTCGGCGCGATTGCACTCAGCATCTGGGCAGCCAGATGGTGACACATGCGCCCCCGGCTGACCCATTTTCGAGTTGAATGGAGCCGCCATGGCGACGCACGATGCTGTTGCTGATTCCGAGGCCCAGGCCGCGACCGCGCAGAGCCGTATGCGGCGAATTCGGGGCCGCCTGCGCCCCCTTGCGCGAAACGACGGGCAGCAGCAGGCTTGACAGGTCGGCTTCAGGACCGAAGCCGCAACCGTTGTCGACCACCCGTATGAAAGCGCGGTCTGCGTCTCTGCCGATGTTGATGTGGATGGTGGGGTGGCTGGAATCGATCTGGGCATCCGCCGCATTCTCCAGCACGTGAAGAAGCGCCAGGGCCAGGCGTTCGCGGTCGCCATGCACCGTGACGATCGGCTCGAGGTCGAGGGTCAGGTCGATCTGATGCGTCAACCAGCTTCCCGAGAGGGCCTGAAGGGCATCATTGACCACCAGATGCAGCTCCAACATGTGGTTATCCGGCCGCGGCTTTGACCGCTCCGACTCCAGCAGGCGCAACGTGGGGCGACAGGTCAAGACATGAATGCACGTTTTCCCCGTGAGCTTAATCGCATGCAGACTTGCATGAAGGGGGCGGTCGGGCGAATCCGGCAGCGTCACCACCTGCTCTCGCCCCGTTCGCAGCAGCGCCCATGCATCGTCGTTCTTGCCTTCCAGCAGAAACGGAAGCATTTCCGGCAGGTCCCAACCTGCCACCTCGTCCAGCATCCTGCAGGTCATGGCCTCGGCGGCGGTGTTCATGTAAACCAACTCGCCTGAAGGCTTCGCGATCCATTGGGGATCCCGTACATCCGCCGTCAGACTGCAAAGATCCGGCAGTGGGTTCACCTCCGTCTGCCACTCCCGGGCGCTCTGCAGCAGTTGGCGCAGGCGCAGGTCGTTGAAGGGTTCGGGCAGAAACAGTACACCTTCACACTCCACATCCACCGCCAACTCGTCGGTCGATCCGCGAAGGATGACCGGCACCAGGTGGAACTCCGTCAACAGACAAACCAGAACCTCCAGTTCGATCGCGCCACGCAACGGCAGGCTGACGATTGCCACCGCGGTGTGGCTTCGCGCCACGCAAGCCAGCGCCGCTTCGCCTGTCGACACGATCGTCGATGGCCACATCTGGTTGCATTCCAGCCGATGCGCTGTCGCCAATGCCCGCGAAAGCTTGCTGTCCACAATCAGTATGTTCTTGACACAGTTCATGTCGCTGATTCCGTTGTCATGCCTCATTACTCGCTCAGTCGCTTGACGTCTGGCAAAGCCGCAATGGTAGCCGTCAACCTGCGTTGACGAAAGTCACCGTTCGCGGTAGCCCTGCCCGTCCGTACCCTGCCTTCTGAACCTGCCGACCCGCTGGAAGCGCACCTCGGTTGCCTTACCGCATACCGGATGCCAATGTCCCGTTCCCGCATCTCTTCGTGAAGTTGTCATGCTCCATAGACGTCAAGCGGAGCATCTTTATTCACCTCGCCCGCAATTCCGCGGATCTTTTGCAATCGTCATTTGCAGCGCCATATTCACCGTCGCAGGCAAGTGTCGAGAAACCTTCATTGCCGACGGGGAATGCCGCCCATGACGCCATCGCACTCGTTCCAGATTGCCAGACCGACCCTCTCGTCGCATCTGGAGACTCGACAACTACCAGATGGGCTGCTTCTGGTGAAGGAGACGGAGCGGGCGCGGTATCTTGCCGTGGTGCCCACTCTGCAACCCCTGCTTGCCAGATTGGATGGTTCGCGCTCGGTCGGCGAGGTCCTCCGGGAGATGTTGGTGGAACCGGCGCGTCCCAGTATTCGTGCCTTCTGGGATCTGATTCTCAGCGCTACGGAAAGTGGCATCCTGCTCATGCCGGAACAAGGCGAGGAACGCCCGCCTCCCCTGAAAGGCTATCGTTGGCCTTTCGGCTGGGGCAGTGGTGTGGCGCTGGCGCTCAGTCTGCTCCTTGTCGCAGGCGGAATTGCGGCCGTAATGATTCGCCCGCCGACCGCGGATTTCAGCGCCGGTCTGGCATTGGCCGCCTTGGTTACCGTGTCGTTGACTGTCAGCGTCGCGCATCTCCTGGCAGGCGCGGTGCTGCGAGGCAACGGTCGGCTGGTCTATCGGCCACGCCTCAGTCTCCGTCATGGGGTTCCCGCCTTCTCGGTAGACCGGCGGGATGCATTCATGGCCGGGCGCCGCGCTGAAGCAGCCATTGCCATGCAGATGCTGGCAACCCCCTTTGCGGCGGCGGCCGCGGGGGTGCTTTTGGACAAGCAGGGGATCATTCTGGGTGCGGCGATTGCTTTCCTGCTGCTGAGCCTGCCCCTTGGAGATACTCCGGGACATGCGCTGGTCTATGCCGTCGCCAGGCGCGGCTACCAGGTGCCACGCTGCGGGTCCCGACTGCTCAAGAAACATTTTCTGCATCGTCTGTTCAGTTGGCGGGATGCGGAGCTGGATCAGTATGTCCTCGCCTACATGGCGTACGCCGTGCTCTGGCTGGCTCTCCTGCTGCATGGACTCGCGCTTTTTGCCGAGAAGCAGGGGAATCATCTCATTGCGGCACTGCTCGGAGATGCACGCCCGCTGGACGCGGTGGCCGCCGCCGTCTGCCTGGGCCTGCTGCTCGTCGCGCTGCTCGCGCCCATGCTCTTTCAGGTGTGGGCGCTCGTCAATCACCTGGTGGAGGAAATCCGCGGTCATTTCCCGGTCGAGAGTCGGCTCTCTCTCTTCGCGCATGCGTCGTCACGTCCCAACCGCGACGAACTGGCAGACACGCTGCGGCTCACGCCCATCTTCAGCGTTCTGGAAAAGGAGAAACTGCACCAGCTTGCCGACATCTGCGCCTTCTACACGGTTCCCGCTCAGACCTTGGTCATCCGCGAAGGAGACCGATGCCGCAACTTCTTCATGATCCATGACGGGGTTGCCGAGGCTTTTTGCACCGGCATCGGCGGTGGGCTGCGTCCGCTTCGAGAGTTGACCCGGGGAGATCTCTTCGGCGAAATGGCCATGCTCGATGGCGAACGTCGCGCCGAGAGCGTTCGCACCCGGCAGACAAGCAGCCTCATCGTCATCTCACCGTCTCAGCTCGATGGCTTGATCGCAACCTGGAACCTCAGCGAGCCGCTGCCCCATCGCCTGCGCCTGGTCACCTTCCTCAAGCGTGTCACCCTCTTTGCCGACTGGCCGGGCGAGACTCTCCTCAAGCTTGCCGCCAGCTTCAAGCTGCAACCCTTCAAGGCAGGCGACATCCTCATCCGTCAGGGCGTATCCCACGATACCTTCCACGTCATCTACGATGGCTCTGTGCGGGTCAATCGTGACGGGCGACGCATCGTTGACCTGAGCGAGAGCGACTTCTTCGGGGAGATCAGCCTGTTGACTGATCAGCCCGCTAACGCGGATGTGATCGCCGAGAGTCCCGGCCATTCCCTCACGCTGCACAAGCACGATTTCCAGACCTTTATCACCCAGAGCGTTGCGACCGGCTATGTCCTCGAGACCATTGCCGAGAATCGTACCAGGGAGACCGCGCGCTCATGAAGCGGCTTATGCTCATGCTGACGTTGATCGGATTCGGCTATCTCTGCTTTGCCAACTATCGCAGCTTCGACGCCTGTTTCGGCATTCTGGAGAATCTGACCGACACTTTCTTCGTGCGCCAGGAGATCAAGCGGGTGGCCAGCGCCGTCGAACAGGAATACATCACCAGCCAGAGCTATCCCTCCCCGAGACATTTCGACGACTTCATCCGCGGCAGCCTCAAAACCAACGTCAACAGCAAACGCGACCCGGCGAATGACTGGTGGGGTACCCCCTATCAGTTCAGCGTCTACGACACGGGCTTTGGCGTGGGCTGTGCCGGTCCCGACAAGAAGTGGAAGACCCGCGACGATATCTGGATCCATCGTCAACAGGGAAAAATCCCGGGCGTAGGCAGGTGAGCACATGAAACCGCAACCCTTCGGTAAGACCGGCTTGACCGTGCCGCCGATCATCTTCGGCACCAGCTGCCTGGGCAACCTCTACGAGGCGCTCCCTTACAAGACCAAGCTGGAGTGTGTCCGCCAGATGCTCGCCCACGTCCCCCCGCCCCTCGTCCTGGACTCCGCCGGCAAGTATGGGGCGGGCCTCTCCCTCGAGACGATCGGCAACTGCCTCCGCGATCTCGACGTCGATCCCGCTTCCGTCATCATCAGCAACAAGCTTGGCTGGGAGCGCATCCCTCTGCTGGGCGATGAGCCTACTTTCGAGCCTGGTGCCTGGGCGGAACTCCAGCACGATGCCCGCCAGAGACTCGGCCGCGACGGCATTCGCGCTTGCTATCGGCAAGGCAATGAACTCCTTGGCGAACCCTTTCGTGCCAAACTTGTCTCCGTGCACGACCCCGACGAATATCTCGATGCCTCTGCCGATGCGGATGATCGCAAGCGGCGCTGGGATCAGATACTGGCCGCCTACGAGGCGCTCTTCGAGCTGCGGGCAGCCGGTGAAGTGGCCGGCGTGGGCATCGGCGCCAAGAAGTGGGAGGTCATTCGCGATCTGACCCGCGTTATCGATCTCGATTGGGTCATGCTCGCTTGCAGTCTTACCGTCTATCGTCACCCGCCGGAGCTGCTCTCGTGGCTGGACGAGCTGAATCGGCGTGGTATCGCCGTCGTCAACTCCGCCGTCTTCAATGCCGGCTTTCTCGTCGGCGGCCGCTATTTCGACTATCGCATTCCCGAAGCGGGCAACCCGGCCGATGCACCCCTTTTCGCCTGGCGCCGCCTCTTCCTGGCCCGTTGCCAGGAGCACGAACTGGAGCCGGCCGCCGTCTGTGTACAATTCGCCCTCCACCTGCCGGGCATCGTCGCCGTCGCTCTCAACACCAGCAAACCGGAGCGCATTGCCGACAATGTGCGCCTGGTCAGTGAGCCGCTTCCGCCCGAATTCTGGCAGGTCCTGCGCAACGACGGCCTCATTGATGCCGCTCTTCCCCTCGGAAACCCTTAATACTTCCCCCCCACCTGACGATTGTGACTATCACACCTCTCCTGGCATGGCACCCGAGAATGCCCTGACGGGAACCACTCGGTGACAGGTACTTTTCCCATCACACCTCTCCCTGGCATAGCACCCGAAAATGCCCTGACGGGGCATCGTCCTCCAGCCCAGGGTTGCCGCCTGGCGGCTACCCTGGGTATCCTGCCCTCCACCCCTCAACCCTGATAATATTTGATTATTTAAATGGACAGCGGTACCTTGATCGTCTATGATATGGCAACCCAGGGAGGTGGCGATGAAGCCGAAATTGAAGCTGAGCGCGGCGCAGGTGGCGGAACTGGAGCAGGCGTGCAAGCACCATGCCAAGGCAT
>JAWLHB010000043.1:0-73255 GCA_041690595.1 Lentisphaeria bacterium | reverse complement strand
CGACGGCTCTAGTCGCGGTTCGGAGAACCCCTCCCACGTTGTCGGGCATGTGGAGGCTAACGGCAGTGGTATTGAAAGCACGCGGGGAGATGGCGATGGATCTAGTCGCGGTTCGGAGAACCCCTCCCATATTGAGAACCCCTCCGTCGGGAGGCCGGCGCCCAGGTTGAGCGCAATACAGTAGTCGGCATGGATTTGAACTTATGAAGAGACTCCCACTCTGCATGGGCCATGTTGCGGACAAGGCAATGGCAATGGGTTCCTCCGGTGGCAGCGACTGACAGAGGAGGAACCCATGGCGAGGAGGCGGCGCGATCAGATGCCGTAGATGGTCTTGAGGCAATCGACGAGGTAGACGAAGTTGGCGAAGGGGACATCATGTGGAATGCCGTGATCGCAGGCGGGGATGAAACCGCCTTCTTCGATGACGGGCCGGATGCGTTCGACTTCGGCCTTGATGCTGGGCTTGTCGGAGGCGAGGATGCGCTTGTCGAAGCCACCCATCATGCCGAGGTGATGGCCGTACTCGGCGCGGAGGGCGACGACATCCATGCCGGCGGCGACTTCGAGGGGGGTCATGATGTTGATGCCGACCTCGAGCCAGAGGGGGATGAGCTGGCGTATGTCGCCGTCGCTGTCCATGATCTGCAAGTCGATGCCGGCGGGGCCGGTGAGGCGTTGAATGCGCCGATAGTAGGGGGTCATGAACTCGCGGAACATGGCGGGAGAGATGAGCGGGCCGTTCTTGTAGGCCATGTCTTCATGGTAACCGATGACATGCAGGGGAACCTGCGGGAGTGCCATGCGGAGGGCATTTTCGCAGAGGGTGCAGAGGAGGTCGTTGACCTGATGGATGAAATCGGGGGAATCGAAATAGGCGAGCATGAGGGTGTCGGTGCCCATGTGCTCGTTGAGGAAGGCAAAGTAGGTGCCGCCATTGCACATGTTCATGATGCCGTCGCGGTCGCGCTGGTGTGCCTCGTCGATCCAGTGTGGCTGGATGCGGCCGTCGCTCTCCCAGGAGAGCTTTTCGCGCAGCCAGGAGATGGAGTCGGGCCCTTTGACGGGGTACTCGAGATGCTCGGCCATCGAGGTTTCATCATGGAAGTTGCGGACCTTGACGCCGTGCCGGTCGTACTTGATGACGAAGTCGGGGGTCTTCTCGATGATGATCTCGTCGAAGGGAGGATGGAGCTGGGTCTCAATGCCGATGTGGCGGACCTGATGATTGTCGGCGCCGAAATACTCTCGGAGGTTGACGCCGACGGGGAGTCCTTCCTGCTGCCAGCGCTTGAGGGTGCTCGGCCATGGGCCGCCCGGCAGGAGAAAGGGTGGGCGATCGACGGGCTGATAGCGCATGAATCTCTGAAAGCGTTCGCGGGGCTCCATCTGACTTCTCTCCGTGGATGGCGGGCCACGTGGAGGTGGCGCCGCGCTGGTCGTTTCAACGTTGGTGTACGGATATCAGTTGCCGACGATTTCTTTTCGGCTGCTGCTCAGGGAGCGCTCGAGCGCTTCCAGAACGAGGACGGGTTTCAGGATCTTCTCGTGGGTGAGGGGCTCGTTGCCGGAGCGGAACATTTCGCAGAAGGTCTTGACGCCGCCGAGGTAGGGCTTGGGATCGAAGTCGAACTTCTGAGCGAGGTGTCCCTTTTCGGCGAGCGCATGGGCGTGGAAGCCGGGGCAGCCGGCCTTGATGAGGTTGAGGGTGGCAACGGTGCCGTTGGCATAGAAAAGTTGGGCGGTGCCATTGTCGCCGTGGCGGGTGAGGAGTGCGGAGTCGACATCGTAGCCGCAGGCCTGGAGGACGTATTCGACCTGATGGATGCCGTAGAAGAAGATGCCGCCATAGGGGCTTTCGAGATCGCTGGGGCCGTAGCTGGTGAAGGCTTTGATGTCGCCGAGGTCCGCCAGTTGGGCGGTGAAGTTGACGAAGCTCTGCTGGTGGGGGACGACGCTGAAGGAGGTGACGGGGGTGCCGGCCTTGCGGGCGGCGGCGAGGAAGGCCCGACCTTCGGAGGAGCGGTAGCAGAATGGCTTGTCGATGAAGCTGGGGATGCCGGCTTCGATGAAGGGGAGGGCGGCGGGGAGGTGGTATCTGGCGTGCCGGTGATCGACGATGAGGGCGTCGATCTTGCCCAGCATGTCGGTGGTCTGCTCGACGATGTTGGGTATCTGGCCTTTCTGGGCGGCGGCTTCCGCGAATTCGCGGCTTTCTCCCCAGACGTAATCGACGGAGAAGCCTTCAATATCCTTGTCGACATTGATACAGGTGGCGATGGCAGCGGTGTGGCTGTTTTCCGAGCCGATGATGCCGATAATCATGGTAAGTTCCTTTTGCACGTGAGCATTGGCAGGAATGGACTGCGGCTACTATATCCAGCCGCGGAGACTTTGCATGCGCATACAACGATCCCTGGGCAAAAACATCGAGATGCACTTGCAGACGAGGTGGTCGCCACGTATGGTTTATATGCCAATCATTACATGGCGCGTGCCACCATCATCTTTCCATCCTCTGGCCCGAGGGTAGTTCAGGCCGGCTATCGAATGTCCATGAGCACCTTGCAGGACGACCCCAAAAACCGCTCGTTGCGCAGGCAGCTTAACCAGTTAATGGAAGAGCTGAATCAGGAAATGTTGCCTGAAGACCGGGTTATCGCCGACACGTTTTTTGGGATCGAGGAGCATGTAGCGGTGGAGGATCTGCGGGCTCTGGTGCAAGGGAAGCATCCGGAGATCGATGTATCGCACATTCGCCGGACGTTGCGGTTGCTGACCGACCTGGGGATCGCGCGCAAGCTGAAGCTGGATGAGCGGACGGTCTATGAGCATCTGCACCCTGGCGAGCACCACGACCATCTGCTCTGCATGCGGTGCGGCAAGATCGAGGAGTTTACCAGTCAGATTATCGAGGATGAGCAGTTCGAATCCTGTCGTCGCCTAGGTTTTCAGCCGCTCATGCACACGCTGGTCATCCGTGGCATCTGCGCTGCTTGCGCGGATGCGATACCTGCATCGCGACTGCTGGCCAGTTGCATGGCGGGCGAGGTCGTGGAGATCACGGAAGTGCTTGGCGGGCAGGAGTTCAAGCAGCGGTTGCTGGATCTTGGGCTGGTGCGCGGCAGCCGGGTACAGGTCACTCGCAATGACGGGCCGGTCGCCATTGAGGTGCGCGGCAGCCATATCGCCATCGGGCGGGGGCAGGCGATGAAGGTCATGACCCGCCGCATACCCGCGGAAAGTCTCACTCCCACCTCCGAATAGGAGCTATCACTCTCTATGGAACGCACACTTCTGGATGTGGGCATTGGCGAGCGCGCCATCATCAAGCGCATACGGCGCGATCCGGTTGGGGCCATTCGGCAGCGATTGCTGGACATGGGGGTGACGCGTGGAGCGGAGTTGCTGGTCGAGCGGGTTGCGCCGCTGGGCGATCCGGTCGAGGTTTATCTGAAGGGCTATCATCTGGCCATCCGCAAACGTGAAGCGCAATTGATCGAGGTGGAGTAGGATACGGCATATGGCAGCAACGCCCATTTACAGAATCGCGGTCGCCGGCAATCCCAACTCGGGCAAGACCACTCTCTTCAATGGCTTGACGGGGTCGAATCAGAAGGTGGGGAACTATCCCGGCGTGACGGTGGAGAAGAAGGAGGGTCGGCGCCACGTCGAGGGCTCGATCCTGCACTTTGTGGATTTGCCGGGCACCTACAGCCTGACCACCTTTTCTCTGGATGAAGTGGTTGCCCGCAACTATATCCTGGAGGAGGCGCCGGATGTGATTCTGGATGTCATCGACGCCAGCAATCTGGAGCGGAACCTGTATTTGGCCATTCAACTGGCGGAGATCGGGGTGCCGATGGTGCTGGCCCTCAACATGCATGACGTGGCAGAACAGCGCGGGATGAGCATCGACGCGGAGAAGCTTTCGGCGGCCCTGGGGGTTCCCGTGGTCCTGACGGTGGGGCACCGGCGCGAGTCCGCCGAGGAGCTGTTGACGGTCATTTCCCAGGTGGCGATGGGGCAGGTGTCCGGCCGCCCGAATGCTCTGCGCTACAGCGCCGATATCGAGCCCGCGATCGAGGATCTGCTTGCTGAACTGCAGGCGGATGAGGGGACGCGGATGAATGGGCAGACGCGCTGGATGGCGGTGAAGCTGCTCGAGCAGGATGCCCAGGCGGGCGATCGGCTACGCAAATCCGCTCGCGAGCCGGAAGGGATTCTGCGACGGGTTCATGAGGTGGCGATGCGGATCGAGGACAAGCTCGACGAAGAGGTGGCCATGATCATCGCGGAGCAGCGCTACGCGCGCGCTTCGGAGCTGGTGCGCGAGGTGGTTCGGCGGGACGCGCGGGGGGAGAGCATGACCGAGAAGTTGGACAAGGTGCTTTGTCATCGCGTATTCGGGCTGATTTCGGTAGCTGTTGCCGTGTATGCGACCTTTGCGTTGACCTTCAAGCTGGCGGATGGGTGGGCCTATATTCCGTGGCCGGGTGGCTGGCAGACGCCGGTGGGCGTGTGCGGGTGGTTCTTTGAGGATTTTCTGGTGCAGCTTTTCAACTGGCTGGGTGCGGGACCGCTGCGGTCGCTGATCGTGGATGGCATCATCGCGGGGGTGGGGGGGTGCTGGGCTTTGTGCCGATCATCTTCTTCATGTTCATGCTGCTGGCGGTGATCGAGGACTCTGGTTATGTGGCGCGGATAGCTTTCGTGCTGGACCGCCTGCTGCGGAGCTTCGGGCTGCAGGGCAAGAGCATTCTGGCGATGATCGTGTCGGGAGGGATCGCCGGGGGTTGCGCCGTTCCGGGCGTCATGGCTACGCGGACGCTGAATGACCCGAAAGACCGCCTGACAACCATGTTGGTGGCGCCATTCATGAACTGCGGGGCGAAGATCCCGGTCTTTGCGATGCTGATTGCCGCCTTTTTTGCCGCGCACCAGGGGTTGATGATGTGGGTGCTGATGATCCTGGCATGGACCATTGCGCTGCTGGCGGCGCTGACCTTGCGCAAGTCGCTGATCCGCGGCCCTGAATCTCCCTTCGTGATGGAGCTGCCCGCGTATCACATGCCGACGCTTGGCGGTGTTCTTCGCAACGCGGGGGGGCGGAGCTGGAGCTACATGCGAAAGGCGGGTACGGTCATCCTCGCGGTCTGCGTTGTCATGTGGGCCATGATGTACTTTCCCCGCTCCGACAGTACGTCTTTCGAGCTGGAGCGCGAGGCGCGGACGAAGCACATGCAGGGTGCCCTGGCGGGCAGCGCGTATGCTCCCTGGGTGACGGATGAGACTCTGGATGAGACCGTGGAGCTGGCGGAGCTTTATGCCGAGGCTCTGGGCGCGGAGGATGTCGAGACTCTGGCCGGCATCAGGGCCGAGCATGCGCCCGAGCGTGTGGAGCTGGTTGCCTCTCTCTTCACGGAAACGGATCCGTCATTGAAGGTGGCGCCGTTTGGGCAATGGCTGGAGGAGACGACCGAGATCACCAATCGGCAGGCGGCGAAGCAGTTGCGTCATTCGGTGGCAGGGCGGCTTGGCCGTATCCTCGAACCGGTTACCCGCCACGCAGGCTTCGATTGGAGGGACAATATTGCATTGACAGGTGGCTTCGCGGCCAAGGAGGTCATTGTCAGCACCATGGGGACCGCCTACAGCATGGGCGCCGTCGATCCGATCGAGTCGGTGGAAGAGAACGTCGCCGGGAATCCGCTTGCGCAACGTATTGCGCGCGATCCAGGCTGGTCGCCGTTGAGGGCTTTCGCGCTGATGATCTTCGTGATGGTTTACTCGCCTTGCCTGGTGACGACGTCGGTCATTCTGCGGGAGTCAGGTTCATGGCGCTGGACCCTCTTTTCGACCGTCTACACGACGCTGCTGGCCCTGGTGCTGGCGACGCTGGTCTTCCAAATTGGCAGCAAACTCGGGATCGGCATCTGAGCCGAAAGGAGACGGAAACATGATCCAGTACGTCATCGTTTTCCTGATCGTCGCCGTCTGCACCGTCATCACCATCCGCATGATCTATCGGGTGCTGGCCGGCAAGAGTGTCAACTGCAGCATGTGCGAGAAGTGTGACGTAACGCGCAAGGCCGACGACAATAGCTGCGCCTCGAGCGAGTCGTGCAGCGACAATTCGAAGCCCTGAAGCGGATGCCGGGTCAGCCCCTTACGATCAGACGTTGAGCATCAGGCGCACAGGATCCTCGAGCAGCTCCTTGACCCGCACCAGGAAGCGGACCGCCCCGGCGCCATCGATGATCCGGTGGTCGTAGCTCAATGCCAGGTACATGATCGGGCGGATTACGACCTGTCCATCGACGGCAACCGGTCGATCCACGATGTTGTGCATGCCGAGGATGCCGCTCTGCGGATAGTTGATCAACGGCGTCGAGAGCATGGAGCCGAAGATCCCGCCATTGGTGATGGTGAAGGTCCCATTGCTCATCTCGTCGATTGAGAGCTTACCATCGCGGCCTCGGGTGGCGAGGTCGATGATGGCGGATTCGATCTGCTCGAAGGTGAGCTTTTCCGCGTTGCGAAGCACGGGCACGAGCAGACCCTTGGGCGTCGAAACGGCGATGCCGATGTCGCAGTAGTCGTGGTAGACGATATCCTCTCCATCGACCTGCGCATTGACCAGAGGGAACTCCTTGAGCGCGATGCAGACAGCGCGGGTGAAGAAGGACATGAAGCCGAGCCCGACCTGATGTTTCTCCTTGAAGCTGTCCTTGTACTTGGCGCGGATCTCTTTGATTGCCCCCATATCCACCTCGTTGAAGGTGGTCAGCATGGCCAACTCCTGCGTGGTTTTCACCAGGCGTTGGGCGATGGTCTTGCGGATCCGCGACATCTTCTCGCGGTGAATGGCACGGTCGCCCGTATTGGCGGCAGGCGGAGCCTCGACTTCTGGCGCTTCGGCCTGACGCTCCGGCGTGGCGCGCTTCTGCTCGAAGGCCGGATGTCGGGTCATCTCCTCGGCAGGTTCTTCCTCGCGCCGCACCGTCGCCGGACGGCTGCCACGCAGCTGCTCTTCGCGCTCGACCTGCTCCAGGTACTGAAGGACATCCGACTTGGTGATGCGCCCGTCGCGGCCGGAGCCCTCGATGTCCTGGGCAGAGAGCTTGTTCTCGGAGATGAGCTTTCGTGCCGCTGGAGAAGGCATCATCATGTTGAAGACGGAGGCATGTTTGGCCTTGTCGTCCTCATCCTCATCGTCGTCCTCGTCGTCTTTGGCTGCAGGTGGGATTGTTGCGGTCTCTGCTTCCGGGGAAGGCTTCGTCGCGGCGGGGGGCTCCTTGCCTGCTTTCTTCGCCTGGGGCTTATCCGCTTCGGTATCGATCTGACCGATTACCTGGCCCACCGCCACGGTTTCACCTTCGCCGACAGTGATGCTGAGACGCCCGGCTTCCATGGCCGTGACTTCCAGGGATGCCTTGTCGGTCTCCAGTTCGCAGAGCGGCTCGTCGAGCGCAACGTAATCGCCGTCCTCCTTGAACCACCGGGCAATATCGGCTTCCTTGACGGATTCGCCGGCAGCTGGCACCTTCACCTCTACGCGCATGTACACTCTCCTGCTGTAAGACTCTTAGTCCTGTATGTTTTCAAAAGCTTCTCTGGCGATGCGCTCCTGCACCTTGAGGTGCAGTTTCAGCGAGGCGCTGGATGGACTGGCGCTTTCGCGCCGCGAAACAACACGCAGTTTGGGCAGGAAGCTGAACCGTTGCTTCACGAAACTGCCGGCGCCCATGTTTACCGGCTCTTCCTGCACCCAAACCCAGTCCGTGACGTGGGCATACTTGCGGAAAAGCTCCTGATCCTGTTTGTAGGGGATCGGATAGTATTGTTCGAGGCGGACAATCGCCACGTTGTCTATGTTGTCGCCCAGTCGCTTCTCCTGCAGCTCATAGTAGATCTTGCCGGAACAGAGGATGACGCGCCGCACCTTCTCCGGGGCGATACTATCGTCATGAAGGATCTCCTGGAACCGCCCCGACGTCAGCTCGCTGATGGGCGATACCACTTTCGGGTGGCGCAACAGGCTCTTCGGCGTGAAGACGATAAGCGGCTTGCGGAAAGGGACCTTCATCTGGCGGCGTATCAGGTGGAAGAAGTTCGATGGCGTAGTCGGGGTAGCCAGGATGATGTTGTACTCGGCACAGAGGTCGAGGAAGCGGCCGACGCGGGCACTGGAATGCTCCGGCCCCTGTCCTTCATAACCATGGGGCAGAAGCATGACCAGACCGCTCATCCGCTGCCATTTCGACTCGGCCGAGCTGATGAACTGGTCGATCACGATCTGGGCGCCATTGACGAAGTCGCCGAACTGTGCCTCCCAGATCACCAGCGAGCTGGGAAGCGCCAGCGAATATCCGTATTCGAAGCCGAGCACCCCATACTCGCTCAGGTGCGAGTTGTAGATGTGCAGCTTCTCCTGATGCTTCTGGATGTGGTTGAGATAGATGTATTCCGTCTCGTCCTTGTAGTCGATCAAGACAGCGTGGCGATGCGAGAAGGTGCCACGGCGGCAGTCCTGCCCGCTCATGCGCACGGGGATGTTCTCGATCAGCAGGGAGCCATAGGCCATCAACTCGGCCAGCCCCCAGTCCACCACCTGCTCCTCACGAACCAGTTGTTCCCGCTTCTTGATCAGCCGCTTGAGCTTCGGATAGGCATTGAACCCTTCCGGGATGGTGATCATCGCGTCGATGATACGATTCAGATAACGGCGATCCACTCCGGTTTGCGGCGAAATCTCGAAATCTTCCGACTTGGAGCGGCGCACACCTTGCCACTGCCGGCCCAGGAAGTTCACCTCGACATGGTGTTCGTTCTCGTTCGCCTTGCGCAGGCTCTCCTGCAGCAGATCGTTGAAGTCGGTCGTGATCTGCTTGGATTCCTCCTCGCTGATCGTCCCTTCCTTCACCAGCTTGGCGATGTAGATATCCAGTACCGAGTCATGCTTCTCGATGGTGTCGTAGAGGAGCGGTTGCGTGTAGCGCGGATCGTCCCCCTCGTTGTGACCATGGCGGCGATAGCCCACCATGTCGATGAAGACATCGATGTGGAAGCGCTGGCGCAACTGGATCGCCATCTGGCAGACTCGGGCGACCGCTTCGGGATCGTCCGCATTGACATGGAAAACCGGCGCTTCGATTACCTTCGCGATGTCCGTACAGTAGAGGCTGGAGCGCGTCTCGCGATTGTTGGCGGTGAAGCCGACTTGGTTGTTAATGACCAGATGAACGGAGCCGCCGGTGGAGTACCCCCCCAGCTTGGACATGTTCACCACTTCGTAGACTACCCCTTGTCCAGAGACCGACGCATCGCCGTGGATCACGATCGGCACGATCTTACTGAAATCGCCACCATACATCCGCTCGCCTTTGGCGCGCACAGTCCCTTCGGTCACGGGATAGACCGCTTCCAGATGAGAGGGATTGAAGGTCAGGCTCAGGTGGACCGGAAAGCCGTTGTCGGTGACAATGTCCGAAGAGTGACCGCGGTGATACGTCACGTCGCCATCGCCGTGGATGAAATCCGGCAGCACACTCCCACCAAACTCGGAGAGCATGTTCTCGTAGCTCTTGCGGAAGAGGTTGACCAGCACATTGAGGCGGCCGCGGTGCGCCATGCACATCACGAACTCACGCACCCCAAGGGCGGCCCCTTGCTCTACGAGGATATTGAGCGCGGGAACAAAGGCCTCGCACCCTTCCAGCGAGAAACGCTTCTGCCCGGTATACTTCACGTGGAGGAACTTCTCGAAGCCGACGCTTTGCGTCAGATTCATGAGGATCTGCCGCTTCTGCTCCTTGTCGTACTCGATGCGCAGCTTTGGCGATTCCATGTGCTCGTGCAGCCAGGTCCGGATCTCCGAGTCGCGGATGTAGCGGTACTCCACGCTCACCGAGCCGCAGTAGGTGCGCTTGAGGTGATCGAGGATCTCGCGCAGTGTCGCGGTGCCGATCCACACCTCCGCCCCCACCTCGAAGCTGGTGTCGAGGTCTGCCTCCGAAAGGCCGTGATACTCCAGGTCCAGGTCGGCATCGTGGTGCCGTCGTGGACGTACTGGATTGGTGGCGGCGACCAGATGACCGCGGCCGCGAAAGGCGTTGATCAGCTTCACTACCGCTACTTCCTTGTCCGACATTTCCCGCGACTTCAGCTCGCCCGTGCCGTTGCGGCTATAGGCAAAGTCGAACCCTTCGAAGAAGTGCTGCCACTCTTCGCTAAGGGCACGCGGGTCCTTTTCGTACAGTTTGTAGAGGTCTTCAATGAAGGCGATGTTCGCGTCGTTGAGTGAGGAACGCTTTTCCATAGATTAGTGGTACTGCTGTACCGCCTGGGGGGCTGAGCCTTAGCGTGATATGAAAGGAGTCCGGGTGAAGGCTGTAAAGCCGTAGTTTCACAATTTACTAGCAGTTGGCAATAAGTTCCAGCCTGCAGCCCAAAGCAAGTGCAATAGTTCCACTTTTCCAACTCTACCAATGTGACTTCCTTCTCTTCCGCCTCGTGCCACACTTGCGCAACCTGTCGCCGCGTTGCATGTTACCAGCCGCACGGTCGGCACTCCCTGCCCATCTCATCCGCACTCCGTCGATCCACGATATACCTGCCATGATGAACGAATTCGAGAAGATCAACGACTACTTCGATGAGGCTGAGCGCCTCTGGGAAAGCAATCCCGACCTTGTTCTCACCCGTGACTTCTTCGAGCTTTGGGAGGCGAGTGCCCAGGCCAACCCCTTTTTCCTCGATACAACCACCTTTCAGTTCCCCGGCTGTGACATAACGTTTCCCGATGAAGCCGGTATCCTCGCCTATTTCGACTGGCACGACGAAGAAGGCTGCGCCTGCCTCCGCGTCGAAGGCAGAAGCTTCGACCAGAACATCCTGATCGACTTCCAGGATGGTATGCCCGTCATTACCGAGCAGCCCCTCGAACTTCTGGAAGATACCGAGCTCTCCTTCGGCGAGAGGCTCGAGGTCATGTACGACGTCGTCGCCTACATTCGCCGCAATCAGCCCGGCCGCGACCTGCACAAGCTGAACCGGCGCACCTTCCTCAATGTTCTCAAGGTGATCGCTCCACGGTACAGCACCCAGGCCGTCGCCGTCATGCGGGGGCTCCGCCAGCCCACCATACAGAAGCTCCTCGCACGTGCTCTCGAGGACCTGCCCCGCGATGAGTGGAGCAACCAGCTCATGCTGCCGCTTGACGGCAACTATGCCACCCCTGCTCCCGCATCGGCACTCTCGCCCCAGCAGGAGACTCAGGCCATCACCATCCGTCTGGCGAAGCGCACCAACTGGCACATTCTTCAGGATCTTGCCTTCATCCAGGACGCCTGCCTGGCTCTCGCCAGCCTCGATGAAACCTTCATTCTCGACCTCTCGGCTGCCGAGATCCTCGAAAGCTCCAGCACCGGCCATGTCCTGCGCGTCCCGGCGCGGGTGCCCCCCAATATTCAGGTCGGCGACCGCCTCCGGGTCTTCATGCGCGGTGCGCGTGGCAGCATTGCCATGCTCAACGTCGATCACCTCGAGCGTGATGCCGTCTATGGACGCCTCTCCTGGAATGATTCCTTCTCCGTTGTCGACATCAACTCTGGCAAGCTCTTCGCCCGGCCGCGACAGGGGCCTGACGGCTATCTGGCCGGCCTGGTCAACCACGTCGTGCAGATCTTCCGCGACAAGGGCACCCTGAGCGCCCCGGGAATCGAGGCGGCTCTCGGTGTTCACGAGTCACCTTTCGAGGATGTCGGTGCCGGGGCTGTCATGGACGGTCTGGATCATTCTCAAGCTCGGGCATGGTGTAATGCGGTCCACGAGCAGAACCCCGTCATGCTCATTCAGGGCCCCCCCGGCACCGGCAAGACCCACGTCCTCGAGCAGGTAGTCCGCGAGCTCTTCAGCCGCGGGCAGCGTATTCTTATCACCGCCCCCAGTAATACCGCCATCGACAATGTCTGCCGCCGTATCTGCGATCTCCCGCTCCTCCGGGTCGGCAACGATCGCGAAAGCGTCGATCCGACCATTGCCACCACCTGCTGGGTAGGCGATCTCGATGCCGTGCAGCGTGTGGCCAAAGAGCGCCGCAAGTCTCCCGGCGCCATCTATGCCGGAACCCACGTCGGCATTCTGCGCGACGAGGTCATCGCGGCCGAAGCCGAACAGCATGGACCCTTCGACTGCATCATTTTCGACGAAGCCGGTATGGCCCGTCTCGACCAGTTCATCCTCTGTGCCATGCGTGCCCGGCGCGTCATTCTCTTCGGCGACCACCAGCAGCTCCCCCCCTTCCCGCTGCCTCAGGAGGTGATCGACATCCTCGAACAGCGCGGCCCCGTTCCCCGGCGCCAGTGGCGAATCCTCCAGCACAGCGCCCTCGAGTGGCTGAGCGAGGAACGCGGCTTCCCCGTCTTCCTCCTGCAGTCCACCTACCGCTGCCAGAATCCGCGTCTCATGCGCTTCTCCTCCACCCTCTTCTACAACGCCCGTGTCAAGACCAGTCAGAGTGCCGACTACTATCAGCTTTCCTATCAGGATCGAACGCGCAAGTACCCGCCCGCCACTTTGCGCATCTACCGCACCAGCAAGCTCCCCCTCCATATTCGCCAGGAGCAATACATCGCGCATGGCCACAGGCCCGGCCTCGAAAACCACCTCGAAGCACGCCTCTGCGTCCTGGCCTTCGGCGAACTCCTCCGCCGCTACCCGCCGGAAGAGATCACCATCATCGCGCCCTATCGGCGTCAGGTCCGCCTCATCCGCGACGCCCTCAGCCTCCCCGCCCTCCGCAGTCTCACCGGGCGAAGCGACATGACCGAGACCGAGCGCGATGCCTTCATCTACACCCGCATCTCCACCGTCGACAGCTTCCAGGGCGGCGAAAGCGACGCCGTGGTCATCTGCTATGTTCGCAGCAACGACGGCCGCGGCATCGGCTTCGTTGACGACCCCCAGCGCATCAACGTCGCCCATACGCGCTGTCGTCGCGAACTCATCATCATCGGCGACATCGATTGCCTCAAGGCCAACGCCGGCAATCACATCTTCGAGCGCCTCGAACGGGCCGTCAGTCGCGATGGGCAGATTATCGACATCACGCCAGAACTGGTCGACAAGCTCCCCCGGCTCCGCTGAAGCCACCTCGCCTCATACCGCCCCATCCAGCGCGCGACGCAGCCCCTCCCACTCCAACCACATCTCCCTGAAGACCTCGTCCGCCCGCTCGCGGTGACCCTCGCACGTGAGGCGAAAAAAGACTGCATAGCGAATGTTCGGGCTGAGGTTGTTGGCGATGCCATGAGCCGTGAAGTGATGCGTCAGCACGGCATCCCCAGCCGCTGCCGTCACCTGCACGGGCTCCGGCCAGTCCGGCAATCGCGGGATGATCCCGCGCACATTCTCCGGCGTGGCCACATCCTTCACCCCATGCTCGCGAACCCACTCCCCGATCAGCCGATGCGTCCCCGGCCACACGGTGAAGTTGCCCGCATCCGTCGTCGGAATGTCCGCCAGAAAGACCCCGCAGAGCATCGAAAACGAGTGGAGCGTCCCGATGGGTGGCACTTGATCGTTCGCGTGGCGCTTCTGGTAATCCGCCCCATCGATGTGCGGCGTCGGCGGTCGCGGCATGGTCGCATCCGACGGAAAGCGCAGCGCGATCTGCCCCCCGCCGACCGGCATCAGCGCTCGCTCGCCAAAAGCCGACGCAGCCAATCCGGAAAGAGGCGAGGCCGTATACAAGTCGCTGATGGCCGCCGTGTTCTTCACCTCGGGGCAGTAGCTTCGCCCGCGGTACTCGTCGAACCGCGCCGGGTCCATCCCCCGCGTCCCCAGGTCGTGATGGATCGCCCGCCGTGCCCGGTCGATCAAGATCCGCGATACCGCGCCGGGGATGACCACGTAGCCTTCCTCTCGCAGAGCCATAAACTGCTGCTTTGACAACTCCATGATCCCTCCATTCCGTTGATCTGTTACCATAGTCTGATGCATTTCCGACACGGCGTCAAGATCTCCACTCGCACTTGCCGGCCGAGCGCCTATAGTTTACCCATCTTTTTACCACCACCGCTTCCAGGAAAGAGCCCTCATCATGCGTCTCCTTTACCTCGATATCGACACCCTTCGCGCTGACCATCTCGGCTGCTACGGCTACCACCGCAACACCTCCCCCAACATCGACCGCCTTGCTGCCGAGGGTATCCGCTTCGACAACTATTATTGCTCCGACGCCCCCTGCCTCCCCTCCCGCACCGCCCTCATGTCCGGCATGCACGGCATTCACAGCGGCGTCGTCGGTCATGGCGGAACCGCCGCCGACTTCCGCCTCGACGGCGCCGACCGCGGCTTCCGTACCACCCTCGACCGCTCCTGTCTTCCCGCCATCTTCCGCCGCAACCGCATGCACACCGCCCTGATCAGCCCCTTCGCCGAACGCCACAGCACCTTCACCTTCTACTGCGGCTTCAACGAGATGCACAACACCGGCAAAGGAGGGCTCGAGTCCGCCGAGGAAGTCACCCCCACCGTCCTCAAGTGGATTCAGGACCATGCCGCCGGCGACAACTGGTACCTCCACATCAACTACTGGGATCCCCACACTCCCTACCGCGCCCCCGAAGAGTTCGGCAATCCCTTTGCCGAAGATCCCCTGCCCGAGTGGCTCACCGCGGATCTCCTCGCCCAGCACCGCCTCAAAGCAGGCCCGCACAGTGCTCAGGACATCGCCATGTGGGACAACAGCACCAATCCCGCCTTCCCGCGACATCCCGGCGAGATCAAGGACATGGCCGACCTGCGCCGCATGATCGATGGCTACGACTGCGGCATCCGCTACGCCGATGACCATGTCGGCCGCATCCTCGACGCCCTACGCAAGACCGGAGTCCTCGACGACACCATCATCATCATCAGCTCCGATCACGCGGAGAACCAAGGCGAACTCGGCATCTACGGCGAACACGCCACCGCCGATCACGGCACCTGCCGCATCCCCATGATCGTCCGCTGGCCCGGCGCCGTCAGCGGCCATGTCGACAACCAGCTGCACTACAACCTCGACCTCGCGCCAACCCTCGCCGAACTCCTCGGCCAGCCTCCCCAACCCTCCTGGGACGGCAAGAGCTTCGCCTCCACCATCACCGATGGTGCCCCATCCGGCCATCCTTACCTGGTCATCGGTCAATGCGCCCACGTCTGCCAGCGCTCCGTCCGCTTTGGCCCATGGCTCTACATGCGAACCTACCATGACGGTTTCCATCTCTTCCCGCGGGAAATGCTCTTCAACATCGAGGAAGATCCCCACGAGCAGCACGACCTGGCCGCTGCCAGGCCCGATCTCCTGCGCGAGGCCGTCTACTACCTCAACGAATGGCACGACCGCATGATGGCCACCATGGATTCCCCCACCGATCCCCTCTGGACCGTCATCCGCGAAGGTGGACCCCTTCATGCCCGCGGCGCCCTCCCAGCCTATATCGAGCGCCTTGAAGCCACCGGCCGCGCCGACAAGATCCCCGAACTCAAGCGCCGCCATCCCCAGGAATTCAAGTAACCTCGCTCCTGCCTCTTACCTACACCCCTGCGGTACGTCACACGCCTTGAATAGCCTTCAACCGGTGCGGAGGTGCGGCGGATTGTCACTCCAAGTCGCTCAGGAATCTATCCATCTCCTTGCGGTCGCGCAACAAATCGGGCAACCTCACCCTGAACTCCTCCATCTTCTTAGCTGCCGCTTCATCGTCGCCCTTCTCAACAAGCTTACCATGATAAGCCAGATATTCCGAGATATTCCGACTGTCCCCAACCTCCATCACCCCTCCCGCACTCCCCGGACGCGCCACTCGCCTCACCCAAGAACGCCGATCCCCCCGCCAGCCCCGCATACTTCCTCTTCTTCCCCTTCTTCCCATTGCGCGCGCCCCTTCCCCAACTTCCCCTCACCCCTCCCGCGCTCCCCGGGCACGCACTCGCCTGAGTGGCCCCGTGCGAATTGCCACATCCCGCACCAGCGCCCATGTTCATCCGGCGCCCCCCCACTCCCGTGTCGATTGACTCGCGATTGCCGGTGGAATGCCGGCGCCCCCGTGATATAGTTCCGGCTGATCTCTCTTCCTACTCACACAGCTGGTACTTCTCATGCCCCAGAAGAAAGTGGCGCAGCGGGCGACCTATTTCGTCCTTGGCCTCAATCTGTTCCTCCTCATCATCAAGGCCATCGCCTGGAGACTCTCCGACACCCTCTCCATCCTTTCCGAGACCGTCAACTCCCTCACGGATGTCTTTGCCTCCATGGCGGTCCTCGTATGCGTGCACATGGCTGCCCGCGGCGCCGATGAAGATCATCCCTTCGGCCACGCCAGGGCCGAGCCGATCGCGGGACTCGTCGTGGCGATCTTTACCGGCATCATGGGGTGGGAAGTCCTCAGCTCTCCCCTCGAGCGACTCGGTCAGCAGACCACCGATATCGAAGTCGGAATCCTGACACTCCCCGCGCTGATCATCACCCTCGTCATCAAGCTGGGCATGGCCATCTATCTGCGCAAGACCGCGCGCGAGGTCAACAGCCCCGCCCTGCGCGCCTCCTCTATCGACTGCCGCAACGATGTCTGTGTCGCCATGCTCGCTATCTTCGGCGTCGCGATGGCGCATCGCTATCCCCTCTTCGACGCACTGGCGGCCATGGCCATTGGCGTCTACATCCTCTACGGCAGCTATGAAGTCGGCCGCGAGAACGTCGACTACCTGATGGGCGTCGTGCCGGATGCTTCCCTCCTGATGGAGATCGACCGTCATGCCGCCAGTATCCCCAACGTCCAGGCCGTGCACGATATACGCGCCCACTATGTCGGCCACTTCGTCCATGTGGAACTCGATGTCCTCATCGACGGCGATCTCACCACGCACGACTCGCATCACATCGCCGAAGCAGTCCGCAGCCATGTCGAAACGATTCCCGCAATCGACCGCGCCTTTGTGCACGTTGAGCCGTCGCTCAATGGAGTCGTCGGGCAGGTTGCACTTGCTCCGCGGCAGGGAGACGGCTAATCTTTGAGGTGAAGGCAGAACCGGCATAAGCAGGAGACCGACGATGGCAGAGGGATGGCGGTGGTTTACCGAAGGGCGCCTGGGGCTCTTCATCCATTGGGGGCCTTACGCATGCATCGGACGCGGCGAACAGGTTCTCTTCCGTGAGCACATGGAGCAGAAGGCATACGCCGATATGGCATGCGCCTGGAATCCCCGCTTTTATGATCCCCGGCTGTGGGCCGCAACCGCACGCGATGCCGGTTTTCGCTATGCCTGCCTCACCACCCGTCACCATGACGGCTTCTGCCTCTGGGATACCGCCACCACCGACTACTCCAGCGCCAGACAGGCCGCCCAGCGCGACTTCGTGGCCGACTATGTTGCCGCCTTCCGGGCCGAAGGGCTGCGCGTCGGCCTCTATTATTCCCTGATGGATTGGCGCATCCCCGCCTATTTCGAGCCCCCCGACAGGGATCCTGCCGCGTGGGCTGCCATGCGCGACTACATTCACGCCCAAGTGCGCGAGCTGCTCACCCGCTACGGCAGGATCGATTACCTCTTCTTCGATGGCCTCTGGCCTCGCACCACCGAAGATATCGCTGGACGCGAACTCCTCCAGATGATTCGCGAGCTGCAGCCCGATATCATCGTCAATGATCGCCTCGGCACCCCCGCCGGCGAGACGCTCCCCCTTGGCGACGTCGGCACCCCGGAGCACCACATCACCGTCACCGGCAAACTCTGGGAATCCTGTCAGGTGACCACCTGGCGCCTCTGGGGATATGCCGCCGGAGAGCGTTGGCGAAGCCCCGCCCAATGGCTCGACATGCTCGGCCAGTGCGCCGCCATGGGAGGCAATCTGCTGCTCAATGTCGGTCCCGATGGCGAAGGCAGATTGCCCGCCGCCTTCCTCGATGGTGCCGGCGAACTTGGCCGTTGGATGCGGCTCCATGGCGAAGCCATCCGGGGAGAGGGTGGGGGGAATCTCACCGAATTTACCACCTGGGGGTGGCAGACGGTTCGCGGCAATCGGCTCTACCTTATCTTCCGCTTCTGGCCGGGCACCACAAGCATGCGGTTGCCCGATCTGGAAAGCACCGTCCTGGCAGCTGACCTGATCACCACCGGACAGCCCCTCTCCATCGACCAGCAGCCGGGTGAGCTGCATCTCGGCAACCTGCCCATCGAGCGGCCGACTTCGCTCTTCCCCGTCATCCGCCTCACCTGCGCCGAGAGCCCCCGCGCCGGCCAGTGGGGGCGCGAGCGACTGTGGGGAGGCGATCCTGCCCGCGTCGCCGAATGGGCCCGAACCCGCGGTGAATCCGTCTGGCGCGATGGCGCCTCAACCACCTCAACTGAAGGTGCCCACCATGACTGAGAGCCTTCCCAACATCCTCTTTCTCTTTCCAGATCAGTGGCGCGGCGACTGGCTGAGCACCAATCCGCAACTCCCCCTCCGGCTTCCAAACTTGGAGCGCCTCGCCGCCCGCGGAACAACCCTCACCCAGGCTGTCTCGCCTTCCCCCATCTGCGCCCCGTGCCGCGCCATCCTTGCCTCCGGCATGCAGTACGAACGATGCCGGGTCCCCTCCAATGCCCGCGACTTTCCCCTGGACCAGCCGACCATGTATCAGGCTCTCCAAGGCAAAGGCTACCACACCATGGGCTGCGGCAAGTTCGACCTCCACAAGGGATCCTGCGACTGGCATCTCGACGGCAGCCGCTCCCTGGCCGAGTGGGGCTTCTCCGCCGGCATCGACAACGAGGGCAAGTGGGATGGCGCGGGCAGTGGCCGTGAAACGCCCCGGGGACCCTACCTGCGGTTCCTGGAGGAAAACGGTTTGCGCCAGGCGCATCTGGACGACTTTGACCGCCGGCGCGGTAACCCATCCGCCGTTTTCCCCACCACCCTCCCCGAAGAAGCCTATTGCGACAACTGGCTGGCAGACAACGGGCTCAAGCTGCTCCGCGAAGCCCCGGCTGACCGTCCCTGGTTCCTCCAGGTCAACTTCACCGGCCCCCACGATCCGTGGGATATCACCCGCAACATGGCTGACTGGTACGCCGACGTTGACTTCCCCCAACCCGTCGCCAGCACCTTGCTCACACCCGAGGCGCACCTCGGAATCCGCCGCAATTATGCCGCCATGTGCGAGAACATCGATCGCCGCATCGGCGACCTCCTGGCTGAAGTCGAACGCCGCGGTGAAAGCGAGCGAACCGTTGTCGTCTTCAGCAGCGATCATGGCGAGATGCTCGGAGATCATGACCGCTTCGGCAAAGCCGTCCCCTGGAATGGCTCCGTGCATGTGCCCCTCATTATCGCCGGCCCCGGCATTCCCGCCGGCGCCACGTGCGACCAGCCCATCCCCATGCTCGACCTTGCCGCCACCTTCCTCGACTGGGCCGGCGCCAGTATGGACATGGATGCACGCTCCCTCCGTCCTCTCCTCGAAGGGCGACGACACTTCCATCGTGAGGTCGCCTACAGTGCCTATGGAGGATGGCGGATGGTTACCGACGGACGCTTCAAACTGATCCGCAATTTTCTCGAAACCGACTGGTTGTTCGACCTCCTCCATGACCCCGGAGAGCTGCACAACCTCTTATCTTGCGCAACCGGGCCAGCTGCGGAGGCGCGCCTCCGGCTGATGGCCCAGATGGAGCAATACACGTGCTGACATCGGAACGTCTGCGAGAAATACTGGCTGCTATCGGCAAGCTGCGCTTTGGCATCCTCGGCGACTTTGCTCTCGACCTCTACTACGACTACACCGAAGCATCCAGCGCCCTCTCGCTCGAAACTGGCAAGCCGGTCTTCTATGGCCGCTCCGTCAGGGCGACACCCGGCGCCGCCGGCAACGTCGTCTGCAATCTCGCTGCCCTCCAGCCCGCTTCCCTGCAGCTCTTCGGGCTGATCGGCGACGACCTCTATGGGCGCGAGCTGCGCTACCAGCTCCAGCGCCAGCACGTCGATGTCTCCGCCTTGCATGTGCAGCCCCACGAGTGGGTCAGCCAGACCTACATCAAACCCCTCCGCGAACTCGAGGAGCAGAATCGCCTCGACTTTGGAGAGTTCAACCAGGTACTTCCGGAAAGCGAGAAGGTGATCCTCGATCACCTTGCCGCCGCCATGCCCGAGCTGGATCTCCTCATCCTCAATCAGCAGTTCAACGCCCCGCTGCTTACCCCCACGATGATCGCCGGTGTCAACGAGCTGTTGCGCTCGCACCCGCGCCTGCTGGCCATCGCCGACTGCCGCCACGCCGCCGAGCGCCTGCAGGGCGTTATCTACAAGCTTAATGTGCATGAAGTGGCACGCATCCTCGGGCGCGAAGTCGACGAGAGTGTCCAGCTCCATTGCCGCGAAGCACTCATGCAGGTCGCCGCCCGCCTGGGGGATGCGTCTGTCTTGATGACGCGCGGCGAATACGGCATGCTCGCCGTCCATCGCGGCGAACTCATCGAGGTGCCCGGGCTCTTTGTCCTCGGCGAGACTGATACCGTCGGTGCGGGAGACACCTGCATCGCCGCCTTCAGTGCCTGCCTGGGCGCCGGCGCCACCTGGGATGAAGCTGCCAGGATCGCCAATTACGCTGCCGGCGTCACCGTCCGCAAGCTGAACTGCACCGGCACCGCAACCCCCGCCGAAATTATAGACTGTCATCGCGATGGTCAGTTCGTCTACCACCCCGACATTGCCGCCGATCCTCGCCTCGCCACTTGGCACGGCGAAAGCAGTATCGAAGTGGTCAACTCATGCTCCGCCGGCGCTGTCCGGCATGTCATTCTGGATCATGACGGTACCCTTTCCACCCTGCGTGAAGGGTGGGAAAGTGTGATGTTTCAGGTGGCCATGGAATGCATCGCCGGTTCCCGAGCCTCCTCCGTGACCCTCGAACACTGGTCGCGCATCGAGGCCGGCGTGCGGCGCATGATCGAGCAGACCACCGGCATTCAGACCATTCAGCAGATGATGTACCTCGAAGATATAGTCAGGAGCGAAGCCCTGGTGCCCGACTCCGAGCGCCGCGATGCAGCCGGCTACAAACAGCTCTACCTCGACCGCCTCATGGAGCAGGTCGAGATCAGAATCCGCCAGTTCCAGTGCGGCGAGAGGGATGTCGCCGACTTCACCATCAAAGGCGCCGTCAACCTGCTCGACCTGCTGCGTCGCCTCGATCTGCGCCTTTACCTTGCCAGCGGCACCGACGAGGACGATGTCAGGCGCGAGGCGGACATTCTCGGCTATTCCCACCTCTTCAACGGTGGTATCTTTGGCTCACGGGGCAATGTCATCGGCGATGCCAAGCGCCAGGTCATCGCCCGCATTCTCCGCGAGGCTGCCTGCGCCGGAGATGCCTTGATGATCATCGGCGACGGGCCGGTCGAGATTCGCGAAGGAAAAAAGGTCGGCGCCCTCTGCATTGGGGTTGCGTCCGATGAAGTTCGGCGATACGGTCGTGACATGCAGAAACGGAAACGACTGATCCGGGCCGGCGCCGATATCGTTATCGGCGATTTTTCCCAGCTCCACATGCTTGTGCAGTTGCTCGGACTATCCACCCCATAAAGGACCATGCCGATGCCAGCTTTCATCGCCGCTTACGATACCGAAAACATGGAACGTTGCCTGCCCGCCTGCCGGAAGATCCTCGAAATTCATGAGCGTCACGAGATGCCCGGCACCTTCTTCATTGTCGGCAGGCTCCTCGAAAAGCTGGGCAGCGAGTATAAGGCCCTCTTTGCCGACCACCCCCTCGTCGAGGTGGCCTCCCACACCTATTCCCATCTCATGCTGAAGGATCACCCCGTCTGCGGCCCCGCCGGCACTCCAGACGTGATCCGCCAGCAGATTATCGACGGCGTCCGCACCGTCGAGGATCTCTTCGAGCGAAAGTGCCTGGGGCTACGCCCCGGCTGCGGCTTTGATGACGGCTTCCAGACCGCCCCCCTCTGCCTCGAACTGGCCAGGGAAGCGGGCCTCGAGTACGTCAGCAGTCAACTGTGGGGGCGGGACTACACCATGCCGTCGCCCCTCATCCAGGCCTATACCTATGCCGAGCAGGGACATCCCGACCTCTGGGAGATTCCAGGGCATGGGTGGCATGACAACGTCGTCAAAAACTCCTGGAACCGTCCACCCAGCCGTATGATTGCCTGGCCGCCCATCATGCCCGAGGCCATCCCTGCCAGGCGCATCGAGTCATCACAGGAACAGTTCGACCTCGAGAAGATCTTCATCGATCGCGCCGTCAAGGACAAACTCGGCTTCGTCTCCCTCATCTGGCATCCATGGTCACTCTTCAATTTCGACGAGCAGCTCCGCATGCTCGACCTCCTCTTTGCCTATGTTCGCGAACAAGGTCTCGATCTCACCACCTATGCCGACTACTGTCGTCAGCTCAAGAGTACGGTAGCCTGACCTTTTTCTCCACAGACCCTTGCACAGCCGGAGCGGAATTCGTACTGTGATAAAGAGAGTGACAACATCTTTCATCAGGTGCAACCGTGTCTTCCGAACATGATGATTTGCAGCCGGCGGCCGGCGTCCTGTTGGTTGCGGCAGCCAACCTGCTCGACCCTAACTTCTCGCGCACCGTCATCCTTCTTTGCGAGCACCAGCCCGAGGGTACCTTCGGCCTGGTCCTCAACCGCAAGCTGCCTATTCGCCTTCGCGATGTCGTCAGCGAAGATCTCGGCTGGGATGCAAACCTCTATCGCGGTGGGCCCGTTCAGGAGAATTCTCTCCATTATATTCATGCTCGCGCCGATCTCAATATCGATAGCCAGGAGGTCTGCCCGGGCATCTACTGGGGAGGCGACTTCGAGCGCCTCAGTCAGTTGCTCAAGTATGGCGAAGCCGACGTCGACGATTTCCGCTTCTTTGTCGGCTATAGCGGCTGGGGCGAAGGGCAGCTCGACGGAGAGATCGACCAGGACTCATGGTACCTGCGCAAGGCGCGCCCCGACCTCGTCTTTGACAAGGATGCCACCAACCTTTGGCGTCGTACTCTCGCCAGCATGGGAAATGACTTTCGCCTCCTGGCAAACTTCCCCGACGATCCCCGCATGAACTGACTTTATTCCGCCGGCGCCGCGGGAGCTTCGGCTCTCTCCGGCTCGCCTTCTGATGCCAGCTTGAGGGATTCGATCGTGATCCGGGGCCGCGGCCACCCTTGAAGCCATTCGTGCATACCCGTCACCACCACCTCCTTCCACAACCACTGCTTCATGTCCGGATATCCCTTGCCCAGGTAGGCGATCGGGTAGTACCTCTGTTCCACCTTCTGCGCCAGCGCAAAGGTCCACGGTCCTGGCTCGCTGCCCAGCGGCACAATGTACCCGGTGCGTTCCACCTGCTGTGGGCTGCCCACCGTGCGCTGCGCGGCATCGTCCCCTGGCGGGGGCAACGCCTCGACCTGCTCCGACGGCTCCACCTGATCGGTTGGATCCGCGGCTATCTCGGGATCTCCGGCTTCCTCCCCTTCGGGCGGATCCACCGCGGTACTGGGCGCCTTCAGGTAGTCGCCATGCACCCAGGAAACAACCCCTTCCGGCGGCACAATCTCAGCCCACAAGCCATCCTTCTTGCGCCGCACTTCAACCTTGTCCCCCTTCTTGAGCACACCGTACCCCGTGTAATAGATGCCCGGCCCGGCATGGATGTGAAGCTCTTCTTCCGTCACCACCCCTTGCGCATCCAGCGAATTGGCGGGTACCCAGGCATCCGCGTGTGGCGGCGTCTGAATCCCTACCCACACCTCCTGCCGCCGCAGTACGCGCACTTCCGTATGTTCCCGCAACTGCGCGATGACTTCATAACGGGTACCAGCTCCGGCCCGCACATTCAGCCGGTCCGCCGTCACTACCGCTCGTTCCACCTCCTCCTGAGCCGGCAGGAGCAGCGGAATCACGAGCAGGGCGACCAGTTTTATCAGAGATGATTTCATGATACGATCAGTTGAGGAGGATCACGCCAAGGAGAAGCATGAGCGTTTCTGTCAGTTCTGAGCCGCCATTCACCAGAACGGCGCGAAACTCTGCCTCCTTCTGCCGGCCCCAGGTACCCACCATGTGGCACAAAAGCCAGATGAAGAGCGCCGCAAAGAGACCCTTGAAGCCCCCCACCAGGCCCAGAGCAAGGAAAAGTGACACCGCCACTGCCCGCTTCGGGCCCGAAAGCTCCGGATTTTCCCCGAAATACCCCAGATAGTTCGACATCTCCATCGCGTAGAAGACTGAATAGACCGGCACCAGGAAAAGCCACCACAGGCCGCCCCAGCCCCCCTTGTGGAGCAGGATCGCCACGCAACCCAGCTTCAAAATCAGCACCACGAAGATCGCCAACTGCCGGCTCAACGTTGCGCCCTCTTCCCGCGAGCCATCACCCGCGCTCAGCTGCACCTCCAGCACGTGAGCGATCGTTCCCGCGGCAAGCAGGTTCTGCCCACGGCTCACCGCCAGCCAGAAAAGCACGATCGCCATCGATCCCAGCAGCGCCGTCGCCATCGGCGGCAATGGCAACGTAAAGAGCAGCCCCAGCAGAAGTGTCCCGATTCCCAACGCGATGGCGGGTACTAGAAACCACGGCAACAGCGATGCATAATCCTCCGGAGCCTCGATCTCTTTTGGCAGGCCGCAGATGAAGTTCGATGCAAGGAGAGAGCGTTGCAGGAATGGATGCATGAGATGGCTTTCTGCAGGTTCAAGACGATGGGCGAGTTCTGTAGTATACCGCAGCCTCGCCGTTCTGCAATAATCTTCCGCGATTGCTCAGTGCCGACGAATCCTGTTCTCACCTTCTTGAGGCGCAATTCAACACGCGCCCCCTGGGCATGCCACTCGCCTGAGTGGCACCGGCGTTGGCCGTTGCCCCCCCCCCCAACGCCATCACCGCTCCCGCGCCCCCTGGGCACGCCACTCGCCTGAGTGGCACCGGCGTTGGCCGTTGCCCCTCCCCAACGCCATCACCGCTCCCACGCCCCTGGGCATGCCACTCGCCTGCCCCCCCACCTGGAGCCGCTCCCCGAGCGGCGACCTGCTGCTCCTTCGCGCCTGCCCCGTCCACTTCGTCCACTGCGTCCACTTGCCCCAACGGGGCTGCGTCCCATAGCCCAGGGTTGTGCCGCCAAAGGCGGTGCTACCCTGGGTATACTGCCGCCCATACATCAACCCTGAAAGGGTTGCGTCCACCGCGTAACTCTTCCCCGCGTGAGCTCAATTCCACTACCGTCCACTTCGTCCACTTTCGTCAGCGCTGGACGCTCAGCCTATCGGTGGCGGCGCCGGGAAGCTCGAATCGATCACCATGCGCTTGCCCTGCTCCATCGACTGCATCCCCGCCGCAAGGACATCGACCACGTGCGCTGCCTGCGCCCCAGTCGCCCGATGAGGTTGGTTCATCCGTATCGCTTCCGCCATGTCACGAATGCCCCGCCCCCATTCCGTCCCGACATATGGCTCACTATCCGGTGCGATCAGGTCCAGTGGCTGACCGAACGCGCCGTAGCAAACTTCTGCCTGGAACGCCTGCCAGCTGCCCAGATGCAGCGACCCTTCATCTCCGTGAAACTCGATCCCCGCCTGGCGGGTCGTCTTCACGTAGAAGTTGCAGGTGAGCCGCACCAACGGACCACCCGCCAGTTTCAGCGTCGCCAGCATGCAATCCGGGGTCTCGATGTGGAAAGCCTTACCTTCCTTGGTGACCCGATCCGGATAAAGCACGTCACCCGCGGCCTGGATCCACTGCACCGGCCCAAAAAAGGTGGTGAGGAGGGTCAGTGGATAGACCCCCACGTCGAACCACGGGCCCACCGCATAGAAGGGACCGGGATTAGGATGCCACGATTCAATGCGACCATGATTCACTTCCGCGAAGACCAGCCGCACCTTGCCGAGCTTGCCCTCACGAATCAGCTTCCACGCCGATTGCTGCGCTTCACCCATCCACGTGAATGGCGACGAACCCAGCCGTAGCCCCTTGGCATCCGCCAACCGCACCAATTCATGCGCTTCTCCCGGCGTCAACGCGATCGGCTTCTCCGAAAAGACATGCTTCCCAGCCTCCAGACAGCGCTTGGTGATCTCATAATGCGCATGGTGTATTGTCAGATTCACCACAATGCTGATGGAAGGATCCGCCAGCAGTCCGTCCAGAGATGCATAAGGCTTTCCCCCATGCGCATCCGTCAGCGCCTTGGCGCGCTCGGCGTCCAGATCCGTTGCCCCGACCAACTCGACCTCCGGATAGCTGGCGAGGTTCTTGGCGTAATGGCCGGCTATATTGCCGCAGCCGATGATCGCAACACGAGTCCGGGTGCTTGACATGGGACCTCCGCGAATGTGGGTTGGCGTTTGCCTATATATAGCGCCACACCGCCAGCCTGCAAGTGCAGTATTCCGAGCGCAAGCTTACTGACATGCTTTTTACAACTCTTTTGCACTGTCCGCACACCCGCTCCGCCTCCCCAACGCATAGTGAATGATTACCCACAACTCCATGGAGGAAACGACAATGCGTAGTTTCGCACTTGCTGTCACAATGGCAATGATGAGTCTGGTCAACGCGGACAATCTGGTGAAGCTGGCCGATATGCCGGTCCGGGAGGTCACCGTCTTCAAGGATGGTCACGCCTTTGTCATGCATCGGGGCACTGTGGTGCCGGACGCCGACGGACAGGTGATCGTCGATTATCTCCCCATGCCCATTCTCGGCGCATATTGGCCCTTCAGCGCCGACGAAAAGCGCCCCTTGCAGAGTGTCCGATCCGGGCTGCACGAAGGCAGTGTCAGCCATCCGGCACGGGATCTTCTCCAGCTCCTGCAGGCCAACATCGGCGCCAAGGTGCTCATCGTCGAACAGAACAACGAGCGCTACACCGCTACCATCCTCTCCGTCCCCTTGCGTGGAGAGGAGCGCCCCGCGGCCACCGCCCCGGAAGATCCCGCGAACCCCTGGCTGCCGCTGGGCCTCGTCATGCTGGAAACCGGCGCCGGCACGCGAGTCCTGCCCGTCTCCCTTATCCGCGACATCACCTTCCTCTCGCCACCAGCCACCGACCTCACACGCCGACAGGATCGTCACATGCTCACCATGACCCTCGGCGGAAAAGGCGCCGCTCCGGCCGAAGTCGGCATGGCCTACGTCCAGCGCGGCATTCGCTGGATTCCCAATTATCGCATCGATCTCGACGACAACGGCCATGCCCGCGTCAAGCTCCAGGCTACTCTCATCAACGAGATGCTCGACCTGGAGAAGGTCACCCTCAACCTCGTTGTCGGCGTCCCCACCTTCGCCTTTGCCGACCAACCCGACCCCATCTCCTTTCAGCGTACCATGGTCACCCTCTCCCGCCACTTCCAGCCACAGGCGCAGACCCACAACTTCATGACCAACTCCATCATGTCCCAAGTCAGCATGCCTCAGATCGATACCACGGTCCATACCCCCACCGCCCCCGTCCTCGACCTGGGACCGCATATCGAGTCGACAGCCACCGATGATCTATTCGTCTTCACCTTGACCGACATCTCCCTGCGCAAAGGCGAGCGACTCGTCCTCCCCGTTCTCGAGTTCGAGATCCCATACGAGGATCTCTACACGATCGACATCGCCTTTCAACCGCCGACCCAACTCATCCAGGGATGGTCGCGCGACAATGTCGCCCGTGTCTCGCGCCAACCTCTGGTCATGCACAAAGTGCGCCTGACCAACTCCAGCGACTATCCCCTCACCACCGCCCCAGTCCTCCTGCTGCGGAACGGCCGGCTCCTGGCACAGGGAATGATGCGATACACTCCTCGCGGTGCCAAAGGCGACCTCACCCTGACTACCGCTGTCAACGTCCCCGTCAAACTCGCCTCCGAAGCCACCGCCTTTACCGACGGCGCTCTCAAAATCAACGGCCACCTGTTTACCAGAACCGATATGAAAGGCATGATCGTCCTGACCAATCGCACTGCCGAGCCCATCCGGATCGAGGTCAGTCGCGCCATCTTCGGTGATCCCGACAGCGCCAGTCACGATGGCAGCATTCGCCGCCTCGCCGACTGGCAGGACGCCGATTCTTTGCTGGCCGATGAGGCCTACTGGTGGTACCACTCACACTGGAACTGGTGGTGGAGCAGAGCCAATATCATCGGACGCATGGACTGGAGCCTCGACCTCGATGCTGGCGAAGCCGTCCAGCTCGACTACACATGGCACTACTTCTGGCTGAGATAAATTTCCAGCGGATCGCCTTGATGTGCGAAATTCGAAGGTATAGTAGTATCAAACTTCGAAACTCGTACAAGGATGAGGATCTCCATGCGAATCGGTACCGTTCGTGAAATCAAGAAGCATGAATACCGCGTTGGATTGACCCCCGACTGCACCAGATCTTACGTAGCGCGGGGACATGATGTCGTTGTCGAGCGGGATGCCGGCGCCGCCGCGGGCTTCGCCGATGAGGAATACCAGAGAGCCGGCGCCACCATTCTCCCTGACGCCGAGACCGTCTTCGCCGAAGCAGAGATGATCGTCAAGGTCAAGGAACCGCAGACGGAGGAATTTGCCCTCTTCCGCGAAGGACAGATCCTCTTCACCTATCTCCACCTCGCTGCCGCACGCGACGTCACCCGCATGCTTCTGGACAGAAAGGTCAAAGCTGTCGCCTACGAAACCATCGAGACCGACTCCGGCGCCCTCCCTTGCCTCAAGCCCATGAGTGAGATCGCCGGACGGCTCTCCGTCCAGGAAGGCGCCAAATACCTCGAAAAGACCTACGGCGGACGCGGCGTCCTCCTGGCCGGCGTACCCGGCGTACCGCGCGGCAAGGTCGGCATCATCGGCGGTGGCGTTGTCGGCACCAATGCCTGCAAAATCGCCGTCGGCATGGGCGCCGATGTCACCATCCTCGACATCAGCCACGATCGCCTCTCCTACCTCGACGACATCTTCAGCACCCACATCACCACCCTCTACAGCACCGACAGCAACCTCGAGACCGTTCTTGCCCAGAGTGATGTCGTCATTGGCGCCGTCCTCAAGCCCGGCGCCAAAGCGCCAACGCTGGTGCGGCGTGAACACCTCCAGCTGATGAAACCAGGCGCCGTTATCGTCGATGTGGCGGTCGATCAGGGCGGCTGCTGCGAAACCACCCGCCCGACCACCCACGAGGATCCGGTCTACGTCGTTGACGGTGTGGTTCATTACTGCGTGGCCAACATGCCCGGCGCCGTCGCCCTCTCATCCACGCGCGCCCTGACCAGCACGACCCTCTTCTACGGTCTCGCGCTCGCCGAATTCGGTGTGGAGGAAGCATGCCGCCAGTCGCGCCAGTTGCGTCGCGGCCTCAACACCTATGACGGCAAAATTACCTATGCTGCCGTTGCCGACGCCTTCGAACTGCCGTACTCCGACGTCGACCAGGTACTCTCATGACCTCCATGCAACCTGACGACATCGATTGGCAGATCATCCGGATCCTCCAGCGCGAGCATGTCAGCAACAACGCTATCGCCCGCGAATTGAGCATCTCGGAAGGTACCGTCCGCCAGCGTCTCAAGCGTTTGAAAGAGGCGGGAATCCTCGGCGTTCGCGCCTTGATCGATCCCGAGGTGCTCGCCGATCAGCAGCTCGCCTTCATCGGCATCGGCATCCAGGAATCCCGCCGCTTGCGCGAGATCGCCGAACGCATCTCCACCCTCGATCAGGTCCTCTCCGTCTCGATAGTCAGTGGGCGCTTCGACATCCTGGCAGAGATCCTGGTTGACTCCAACAAGGGACTCGTTCAGTTCCTTACCGAGTCGCTCTCATCTGTCGAGGGCATTGCGCGCACGGAGAGCTTTGTCGTCCTGCGCAGCTTTGGCAAATGGGTATAGACGCACCTTCGACCGGTCTCAAGGCGCGCGGTACAGGAAGCCGCTGTTGAGAACCACTGTCTTGCTGACCACCGCCGTCGGGCTGTTCATGTAGTTCAATCCTCCATAGCCGATGTGCGGTATCGAGCGCCCCAACTCGTCTTTGGGTACATTGCACAGGACGTCCCGGTTGTCACCGGCCCGCTGGGTATCAGCCAGCGCGATCCAGCCGGCGTGGCCGTCCGCATAGACAATATTCCCGCCGCGGCAGTTTCCGGGCTCATGATTGGTGCCGCCCTGTAAGTAATAGCGATGGGTCGGATCCGCGATGCGGTCCATCACCAACGGCCACCGTTCCGCATTCACATCGATCACCCGAAGCGTCTTGTCCGTATAGACGTTCATGCCGACCCCTCCCAGATTCATGACCCCACCCCCAAAATAGATCCAGTCTCCACTGCCGCCGTAGTGATGGCTGATGATCAGATTACCCGAGTCCTGACCGGCAAGATATCCCGGCAGCCATCTTGTCGGCCTACTTTGCGCCGGACAATACAACACATCCTGCGTCGCATACCCCAGACGCACAATATCCCGAAAACGGCCCACCGCATTCGTCTGCGGCGACTCACCCACCGGACGACCGTAGCGATCCTGCCCCTGCGCCCAACCCGTCTCCTTCTGCACGAAGTAGTCTTCGAAATCTCCGCTGTACATGGCCATGGCCATACCCACCTGCTTGAGCACCGACGAGCAGGACGCCACCCGCGCCTGCGCCCGCGCCCGGCTCAGCGCCGGCAACAGCAGTGACGCCAGTACGGCGATTATCGCCACCACGACCAGCAATTCGATGAGCGTGAAGTGGCGTCGTGATGGTGAAGCGGCTGAAAGTATGCGCATGTTGGGCCTTCTTTCTGATCAAGTGGATTGACGAATGACGAGTTGCGGCGCGACTGTGTAAGCGCGTCGATGGCGAATGGGACCGCGACCACCGTCGCGGCTTTCGTTGATGAGTGCAACGCAGAGTTCCGCTATCGATCCATGGCGCTGATCGATCGCCGTCAGATCGTAAGCTTCAGTCCAGGGCGATTCCAAGGCCGATACCAGCGCCAGATCTTCTGGAATCCGCAAACCAAGCTCCCGCGCCAACCGCACCAGTTGTGCTGACCGATGAGCCATCGAACAGACGATGGCCGGCGCCCGCTCCGCCGAACTCAGATAGGCGCGAAGGTGTTCCGAAGCATCGTCGCCACTGCGAATATCGACCAGATTCGCTGGCGGCAGCCCCGCCTGTTGCAGTTCATAGTCCAGACCATCGCGCAGCGTGCGGGTCTCCAGGCTCGGCCGGTAAGGCCCCTCTCCGGTGACGAAAATCCCCGCGAGGTCGACACGCCGGTAGCCACGCTCGATCAGGTGTCGCGCTGCCATGCTCCCCACCTCCATCAAGTCCGGCGCCACCATGTCCAGATGCCGATGGCCCGGGTTCGGCTCCAGCGATATAACATGCGTCTCCGGCGCGACCTTCAGGATCTCTTCACCAACCTTGGTGTACTGCACGATTACCGTCGCCGGCAGGCTCTCCATCAACTGCAGAAACGCAGGCGCTGTGACGATCTCGTCGCAAGCCAGCTCTTCCACGTTGACGGTGATCGTGTTTACCTCCAGTTGACGCAAATTCCGCAACAGGCTGTTAGCGAAGTCGGACCATATGTGCCCGTCACACCGAATCACCGCGCCAACCGTATCGTGGACGCGTGCCACATCAGCCTGCCGGACAAAGGTGCCCACCCCAGTCTTGCGCGTCAGGTAACCCTGTTTCGCCAATTCGTTCAGCGCCCGGTGCGCTGTAGGCACGGCGACCTGGTAATGGGCCGCCAAACGTGCTGTCGATTGCAGTTTGTCACCCGGCCGAAGCCCTCCCGACATGATCTGCCCGAGCAGGTCGTCCTTCACCCCCTGAAACGGAATCGGCTTATCTGTCAGATCTGACTGTACCATGAATCACTCCGAATGAAGTTGGAATAATAGTGCAATATCGAATACTCTTTTGCAAATCAATTTCGAGCAATGCGCGAAAGAATCCCCAGCCTGAGCTGGAATCGTTCCTCACCATGCCGCAAGGATCTCACCCTCACGGGGTACCGTTTCGACTTGCCAAAGGGGTGTTGCCCGCATATACTATCGAAGTCGCTGTGAGTGGGCCGTGGGCGCGATGCGCTCCTGCTCCTGGCGAAGCCAGTCAACCACGGATCGAGGAAGCTTGCCATGGATGTAGTCGAAGATAATGCAAGGCGGGAAGCACTTGCCCAGCGGATGTCCAAACTCCTGGGATTGCCGATCACCAATATTCAGCTTCTGATGCCTCTCATTGAAAAGGAGGATCTGGAAAAGCTCGAAAATCTTCCCGACGATCAGTTCCTCTCCCAGGCAACGAAGATCATCAACAGCGCCCAGAGAAAGCAGTTTGAAGAGGAAGAGTCAGCTGCCAGACAAGCCGAAAACGGTCCCGCGGCCCCCAGCATAAAGCCTATGGCACCGGCTGCACCACTCCCGCCTGATGTCGAAGACTCCGTCAAGGAGATCCCGAAAAAGAAGAAAATCGGGCTGCGCAGCAGCAGTGATGCCGAAGAGGCAAGTCCCGCGGATGAAGAGGAAGCAGCCGGCCCAGACATGCCGGCCGCCTTCCAGCGCCAGGTCAAGAAAGAAAAGCCGATCAACCTGAACAAGCGCATGGTGATCATCCTGACCGTCGCCGCGGTCGCCGTTGTCGTCGTTCTGGCGGGGGTGGCCTACTTCTTGATGGACTACGTCGACCGTGAAAGGGCGCGATTGGCCGGTCCTCGGGTCAAGGTTGACAAGGATAAAGTCGTAGACGATGGCGCTGGCGGCGCCGTTGTCTATACCCATGAATGGGCACTGAAGCTGCAGTCCACCTTTGATATTCCGGTTGCCGATATGACCGCCGCCGATGGTCCACTGACCGTCGAATGCTGGATCAAACCCTTGCCTGGCACCTCCAGGCAGACGATGCTGATCACGGGCGAAGGCTCTGATCAGACACTGGAGACCTTCCGCTTTTCCTTTACCCGCAACGACAGCGGGGACTTTGAGGCGGAGTTCTCCATTCCGGCAAGTGTCGGGCAGCCCACTGTCATGAAGGTACCGCGAGACGTCGAAAACCGTTGGGTGCATATCGCGGGAGTATACGACCCCCTCACCACTGGCCAGATTCAGCTCTATGTGGGCGGCTTCCAGGTCGACCGCGAGAAGTCAGCCGTCTCCACCACCAGTGTCACGACCGGCTACCGCATCATCAGCACTGTCGCGGGGGATACGGAAGGCTTCCTGCTGGACGAGGTGCGAGTAACCAACTCCCCCGTCTACCTCGGTGACTTCACGCCGAGTCGCCTGCTCCGCGTGCAGAACGACACCACCTCCATGCTGCACTTGGAGAAATGGGATGATGGCATGATCCGCGATGCCGCGGCCAAGGATCGCCAGTTGGCCCTCGGCGGTGGAGAATTTGTCAACATCAAGGAAGAAATCGAATCCGGCGAGTTCTTCATGCTGCAGTTGGCGCCGGTTCTCTTTCCGCCAGAGCTTCTGGCTGAACTGGAGAAGCGCAAGGACAAGGTCTTCGCCATGAAGTTCATGAACGAGTGGAAGAACACCAGTCGTTCTGACCGCATCGATTACCTGCGCTCCCTCAACTTCCCCGAGCAGGTCTTGGAGCAGATGGTCAGCTCCGAACCCACCATCGCACCGACTGAATAATCGTCACGGTGGCGGAGCCGGCAATCGATACAGCAGATACGATGCCTTATCCACAACCCGCTCCACGCCCGGCGCGCCATCCAGATAGTCGATCAGGAGCTGAAAATTGTGATTGCGTTGCGTGAAGACGTAGCGCGCTCCGAAGATAACACGGATCACCTCGATTGGCTCTTCGATCAGGCCAATACGCGTCTGGTGCCACAGCGCGAAACGCTCTGGCGATTGTGCGTACATGAAGTACGGATCGAGAAAGACCAGGTAGCGTTGCTCGGGTGCCTGAAACCAGAGGAACGGATTGTCGCTCCATGAGGTCGCAAAGACGATCTCACCCTCGGCACCGTGCTCGGCCAGCCACTCCCCGGCCACTTGGAAAGGTTGGCGGTTGTACGCCTGCTGGAGTGGCCCGGACAGATGCCGTGCCCGTTCTCCCGCCTGGTAGACCACGGTAACCACAAGCGCCCCCACGAGAACCGCGCCCAGCCCCTTGAGCCCCCGCCACTTCAGCTTCTTGCCAAGCTCGTAACGCTCCCAGCATAGCCCGAGAAAGACCACCGCGACTGCCACGAAGTATTCCGTGAAACGCTTGCTCCGCCACGTCATGAAGAGGTAACCCGCTGTGCAGATCGCCATGAAAACCAGCGTCCGGTCCAGCCGCGGCCGCCGGTGCATCAGGTAGATGCCGGCAGCGACCAGCCCCGCCAGGATGAACCAGAGGTGCACGAAAAACTCGCCCATTGGATAGGCGCGCATTTCGTCTGGCCGCATCATGAAGAGGATTTCGCTGCTCTGCCCCTGCCAGTACTGCCAGAGTACCCGCACATTCTGGATGTAGAGGCCGATGATGTTGGTGGGGAACTGCGGGTGAATGATCTCTCCGATTGCCATGCCGACAAAGGCAGGCACCAGCAGCGGCACACCGCGAAGGAAACGCTCGCGACGTCGCCCCTCTTCATCAAGAAAGCCATACAGGCAATCGTAGATGAAGACCAGCCCGAGCAACTGCCAGTGGCCGGTATAGCTGAGCGCGTAGACCAAGCTGATCAGCCCCAGCAGGAGCCGTCGCCGGCTCACCATGGCGCCGAAGGCGAGAAAGAGCAGGATGATCGAGAAGAGGTGGGGACGGCAGAGCAGAAGGCGCTCCCAAAGGGCCGTGTACGCCAGGAACGGCAGCAGCGCAATGAGCCAGCCCGGTTGTCGAAGCCCCATCCGCCGGCACCCATACCAGAGCGCCAGCACGATACCGAGGTTGAGCAACAGCACCGCGACCTGAGCGCCGCGCAGAAGCCCTAGACCCAGGAACGGCATCAGGTAGACATGGAACAGCCACTCCTTGTCGAAGAAACGATTCGACCAGATCGATTCCGTCGCATACGGAAAACTCTCCAGATCCATCCCCTGCTCGACCATCACCTGCGACACCCGAACGTGATAATAGCCGTCCGTCCCGTGCAGGTAATTGCTCGGAAAGAGCTGCAGGGCGATCATGCCTCCCCATACAGCGAGGGCAACCAGCAGCGGCAGGTACTGCTTGAGGCGATCGTACATGCCGTGCTCCCCCTCCGGCGGCTGCCTCAGATCAAGGTCTTTTCCGCGTAAGCCACCGCATTGCGAAAGATCTTCTGCCCCAAACCTTCTTCAGGCAACACACCGTTGATCATCTGGCGCTGCCAATGCGGATGGTTGTACGGCGAAAGATAAGCTTCCGGGTGCGGCATCAAGCCGAACACGCGGCCCGTTTCATCGCAGATCCCCGCGATCGCATTCTCCGAGCCGTTTGGATTGTACGGATATTCCTGCGTGGCTTGACCCGTCTCAGGGTCGACGTAACGCAAGGCCACCAGCTGCCGCTCTTCCAGAGCCGCGAGCAATTCCTTGTCGGATGTCACGAATTTGCCCTCCCCGTGGCGCACCGGCAGCGGAAGCAGATCGATCCCGCGCGTGAATATGCACGGCGACTCGGGGTTGGCGCCCAGTGTGACCCAGGCGTCCCGAAAGACCCCTTGATCGTTCGGCGCCAGCGCCGTCCGCGGCACAAAATACTCGCCATCGATCGCCGGCAGCAGCCCAAGACGCGTCAGCGTCTGAAAGCCGTTGCAGATGCCGATGACCAGCTTCCCATCCTTGATGAACTGATGCAATTCCTCACGGATGTTATGCTTGAGACGATTGGCAAAGACCGTTCCCGCGCCAAGATGATCACCGAACGAAAAACCGCCGATGAAGGCAAGGATCTGATAGTCGCGAAGCTGATCGCTGTTGGCGATCAGGTCATTGAGATGCACCTGCCGGGGGCTGGCGCCGGCGGCGCGGAAGGCCGCCGCCGTCTCGACTTCGCAGTTGAGTCCGAAGCCGGTGATGATGAGCACGCGCACAGTATCGCTCATGGTCGCTATCCTACAGTTCACTCAAAGTCAGTTTGTATGCATCAATCAAATCTTCCAGCTCCACCGCGGTCTCAAGCGAATCGCCATCATAGAAGGTGATCGCGTTGTCGTAGGTGGTTGTCCCGACGCAAGCGTGCGGCACCTCGTTCAGTAACGCCTCGAAAGCCTCCTTGTGGACCTTCGAAAGCGTCACGATGAAACGGCTGTTGCTTTCGCTGAAGAGCAGCTCGACCGGTTCCAGCTCCCCTTGCCGTGGAATCGCCGCCAGATCGATCTCCATGCCCAGACGTCCACCCATGGCAACCTTGGCAAATCCAATGGCAAGGCCGCCCAGCGCTGGGGTATGGACCGAGCGGCAGAGTCCCTGCTCGATAGCCTTCGAAATGGCTTCGTATGTGATCAGTGCCTGTGCCGCATTCACCCGCGGCACATCGTTGCCCACCGCGCCGAGCATGGCGAACAACTCACTGCCGCCCAGCTCGCGATGCGTGTCGCCGATCACATAGACAAGATCGCCGACCCGCTTCGCTTCAATGGTGACCGCTTTGGTGATGTCCTCCATACGCGCCACGGCCGAGAAGAGCAGGGTGGGGGGGATGGAGATCTTGCGGCCGCCACGAGTGCTGTCATTCTTCATGCTGTCCTTGCCCGATACGCATGGGAGCTTGAAGGCGCGGGTATAATCGTAAAGTGCTTGATTGGCGCGCACCAGCTGCGCGAGCTTGTACTCCCCGTCCATGGTCTTCTCGCTCTGCACCGGGTCGGGCCAGCAGAAGTTGTCCAGCGCGGCAATATGCCCAAGCTTCCCCCCCACCGCGATGATGCGGCGCAGTGCCAGGTCGATCACCGAGGCCGTCATGTGATACGTGTCGATGTCCGAGTAGCGCGGCTGAATGCCATAGCTCAGGATGATCCCTTCCTTGCTGAGCGGCTCCACCATGAAGAGCGTTGCATCGCTGCTGACGTCGTTCGCCACCCCCACAAAGGGCTTGATCACGCTCAGACCCTTCACTTCATGGTCGTATTGACGCGCCTTCTTCTCCCCGGAGCAGACGTTCAGCCTGCCGATCATGCGCCTGAGAAGGTCGTCCACATCCTCTTCGTGCGGGATCTCCGGCTCCTCGTGCACGGGCGGCTGCCACTTCGCCTTCAACTGCAGGCGGGGATAACCGTCATGAAGGAAATCCAGCTTCACGTATACCACCGTCGCGTCGCCGTGACGGATGTGAAAATAACCGGAATCCGTGAAGGTGCCCAGCACTGTCACCTCGACTTCGCGACGAGCGGCCAGCGCGCGGAACTCCGCAATGCATTCCGGCGGGACCGCATAGCTCATGCGCTCCTGCGACTCGCTGACGAGGATCTCCCACGGGCGGAGCCCCTGGTACTTCAGCGGCGCCTTGGCCAGGTCGAGATCACAGCCGCCGCACTGGGTAGCCATCTCGCCGATGCTGCTGGAGAGACCGCCGGCCCCGTTGTCGGTAATGAAGCGGTAAAGGATCTTGTCCCGCGCCTCGATCGTAAAATCAGCCAGTTTCTTCTGCGTGATCGGGTCCCCGATCTGAACCGCCTGCGCCGGCGACTCTGCGTGCAATTCTTCGCTGGAGAAGGTGGCACCATGGATGCCGTCCTTGCCGATGCGTCCACCTGCCATGACGATCAGGTCGCCAGGCTGGATGGACTTGGCATGGCCGGGTTTGTCTCCCAGCGTGCGGGGCAGCAGGCCAACCGTGCCGCAGAAGACGAGGGGTTTCCCCAGGTAGCGCGGCTCGAAGAACTCCCAGCCGTAGCCATACGGAATCCCGCTTTGGTTGCCACCTTCGATCACACCCTGGTGGACGCCGTCCCGGATGCGCCGGGGATGGAGCAGACCTTCCGGTACCTCGTCCGTCCCCGTGAACGGCGAGGCCAGGCAGTAGCCCCAGACGTTGATCAGCAGATTGGCCCCCATGCCGGTGCCCAGCGGATCGCGATTGACCCCCACGATCCCCGTCATGGCACCGCCGTAAGGATCCAGCGCGGACGGGCTGTTGTGCGTCTCTACCTTGTAGACCAGGTCCACCTTGTCGTTGAAACCGATCACCCCCGCATTATCCACGAAGACAGAACGCAGCCACGGGATCTCCTTGCCGATCTCCTCCGTGCTCTTGCGGATGAAACTCTTGAAGCAGCTGTCGATCCGCTCCTGCTTCCCCGCGTCGTCTTCATAGTCGATGATGGCATCGAAAATCTTGTGCTTGCAGTGCTCTGACCACGTCTGCGCAATGGCCTCCAGTTCCGCGTCGGTGGGCTGCGCGCCAAGCCCGAGGGCGATGCGTCCGGGATCGCTGGCCACCTCAAGGAAATACCCCTGAATCGCTTTCATCTCGCCGAGACTCAACGCCAGGGTCCGACTGTCGCTGATGCGTTGCAGGGCCCCGTCCGTCACATCCAGATCGATCGTTTCAATCGCGCATTCACCCACGGCCACAAATTCCGGCCGGTTGACCGGGATGCCGTTGCTCGCCACGTCCTCGGCGCTACGCACATCGATGCTCTGAATCAGACGGTTCGCCAGCAACTCCTCCGCAATGCGCTCGATCTCCTGGCGTTTGACCGCCGGCGCCGAAACCAGGTATTCCACGGAACTGAAGACGGCCTCATGAGGGCGAAGCGGCCGGCCGATGATGTCGCGGATCGCATCGTGCGCCGTACGGGCAACATTGTCCGTAACGCCTGGAAGATAACCCACCATGATCAGCCAGTCGAAGGAATACGTCGAGGACGATCCCATCGCATACTGCTGTATGACCGGATTCGTGAACTCCGCGGCAATGCGTTCCGCCTGCTCGTCATTGATATCGGCAAACAGGCTGTACACATCCCGGGTCGTGACCTGGCGAATGCCGGTTCCCAGGAAGGTCTCGGCCTGATGGACGACCGCTTTGCCGCGAGCGTCCACCTGGTTTGGAAGAGGGGCGACTTCTATTCGATAGTGCATGAAAGGTCTCAACTACGGTTGGCCGGAGGCGGCATTCCTGGATGCGACTCAAATGATAAGCTCCGGGGCGAATTCGAGGATACGAGAAAACGCAAGTTCCTAATCTATCATCCGTCAGGCAAATTGAAATCGTTGACAGAGGAAATTCGTTGAATAGTAGTCGAAGCCGTGGTACTTTAACGGCGGCCGGGAATCCTGAGCGCAGGCCATATCTTCAGAACGCAAGCTCGTGGGGTCGAAACGAGTATGGATGCATCCAAGGGACATTCCCTCGATAGTCGATATGATACCATTCGTGCCGATGGGGCTGAGCGCAACGTCGGCCGTACGACCTTCAGCGGTCAGTCGCCTCGCGAACAGATACCCGATACCCTCGTCGAAGGGCGCTACAAGCTGGTCAAACAGATCGGCACTGGCGGCATGGGCGTCGTCTACCTCGCCATGGATCAGAGACTCGAGCGCAACGTCGCCATCAAGCGACTGGTAGTCAAGTCCTACAATGCGCGTACGGTCCAGCGTCGTTTTCTGCGGGAAGCGCAGACTATTGCCGCCCTCGGCCACTACAACATCGTCAACATCTTCGATATTGGCCAGGATCAGGAAGGCCATTATATCGTCATGGAGTACGTCGCGGGGCCGGTGCTCAGCGAGAAGGCAAAGCCGTCGAACCCAACCATGCCGCTGAACTTGCATCAGTACGTCAATGCGCATGGCCCGATGGAACCGGAGATGGCCATCACCCTGATGCGGCGCGTCTGCAATGCCCTGCAATACGCCCACAACCAGGGTATCATCCATCGCGATATCAAGCCCACTAACATCCTCCTCAACGTCGATTTCGAACCCAAGCTCGTCGATTTCGGCTTGGCTCGGCCCATCAATCTGGCCAAGTCAGAGGAAATCACCCTCGCCGGATCCATCCTGGGCACCCCCGAATACTGTGCCCCGGAACAATGGGGCGATGCCAGCGCCGTCGACGTACGCGCTGACATCTATGCCATGGCCGGCGTCTTCTGGTACGCCATCAGTGGCCGATCCCCCCGCTATTTCCGTGAGCACGACCTCGACAAGGATCTCGCCGAAATCATCGGCAAGGCCCTGGCCGCCAAGCCGGATGAACGTTATCCCACCGTCGGCGATTTCCTCCTCGACCTGGACAAGCTCGACGAAGAGGAGGAGGTCGTCAGCCGAAGTGCCGCCATCGATCCCCAGCCGAGTGTCGACGTCAACACCACTCAGGCTTTCTGGGTATGCCGCAACTGCGAACAGACAAGCCCCGATTCGGCGAAGTACTGCATTCACTGCGGCGCCTCGGGGCTGGACAACTGCCCCAACTGCGGAACTCTCTACCGCGTCGGCTTGCAGCACTGCCCGGGATGCGGCGTCGATGTCAAGCTGGTGGAAGAATCCGCCACCATGCTCTCGACCGCGAAGAATCACGCCAGCTTCTGCGAGTTTGAAACCGCGCTCAATTATCTCAATGAGACCACTCGCAATGCCAGTCCCGAAGCGCGCCAGTTGTACAAGGAATGGCGTGAGGCCATCCTCCGACGACGAAATCTGCTGATGGAACTCGACTCGGCCCTGCGCGTGTATAATATCGAGAAGGCCATCGAGCTGGCGGTGGAACTGCAGAAAATGGTCCCCGAGGAATGCCTCTCCGAAAGCGCCGACTTCAAGGTTTCGAGCAGTTTCTCCAGCATGCTGCAGGAACTCAAGCAGATGCTGATCGAAGCAGCCAATCGGGCAAAGCAGGACTTCAACCTGGCTCGATTCACCGAGACCATCCGCTACCTCAACCAGGTCTTCGGTGATGATGTCTGCCATGTGGTCAATCAGCAGCTCCTGCATATCGAGCATGACCTGGACAACTCCCTCACCCAGGCGGGGCTGGCTGCCGGCATGAACTGCATCACTCATGCGCAGGAAGTGATCGACGCCACCGCTCCATGGAAGGGCGGGGAACTCGGAAATCGCCGCAGCCGTCTCTCCGCGACCTGCCGGGAACTGATAGAAAAGCGCGAGGAGGCAATCGAAGAGACCGAGAAGGCTATCCGCGAAGGACGCTTCTCGGAAGCGTTGATCCTGGTCAAGCAGATGGCCAAGTTCCGCCTGCCGCCAAACAACAGCGAAATCACCCCCGCATCCGGCGATCGTGCGGCGCAGGATCGCATCATCAAGATCGATAAAGCCCTCACCGCCACCATCGAACAGAGCGTCGGTGACTGGGTGAAGCGCAATCAGTGGGACAACATCGTGAACTCGCTGGGTGCACTGAAGAAAAGCGACTCTGTCGCATGGCGGCGCCTCAGTGAGAAGCTGCGCACCGCCGGCAATCACGAGATCGTCAAGCGATACAACTCTGCCATCGAGCTGGAGAAGAAAGGGCGCTACCACAAAGCCGCGCGGGCCTGGGAGGAATTTCTGATGATCCCTCAGCAGTTGACCCCCTCGAACCTTTGGCAGTATGCCATGGAGTTTCCCAATCGCGCCAAGGTGCATGGCCGCCGTCAGGCCAATACCATCAGCCGCCGTGTCCTGGCTGCGTTGGCCGTCTTCTGGGCCTTCTTTTTCTGGTTCCAGTGGCGAGAGGTCCTTTTTCCCTTGAGTGAGTTGACGATTGCCGGTGCCGTACGCGGGCTTGGCCTTTCATCAGTCCTGCTGGTTATGTCGCTGGTGCTGGTCGTGCTGAGCCGCGGCAAGCGGTTCAACCGCTTTGAGTCCCAGATGATTGCGGTGGGCCGATCACCGCGACTGACCCTGCTGGCGTTTCTTATTGTCAGTTCACCCCTGGTTTATCTGGTGCACCAGATCGCCGGATTACTGCTGGGAGGCCTTGTCCAGCAGTATCCATTCCTCCATCCCCTGATCGTCGTGACTCTGGTCTGGATTATCATTGACCTCTTCAACCATGATGGGCTGGAGTTGCCCGCGCGATTCGCCTGCACCCTCGGCTGGAGCTTCGGCGTGATCGGCTTTGTCGTGCTGCAGGGGACCGCCATCGGTGCCGATGAACACCTGCTGTGGCCATTGGTGACCTTCCTGCATGCCATCGGTTTTCTGGTGATTCTACTTGTGCATCGCCTGATTCATCAGCATGACGATGCACCCGTGCTGCCGGCACCGCCGCGAAGAGAGGACGATTCCGATGCGGATGTCCCCGACGAAGCAGAGCCCACTATCGTAGAACCCGGTTGATTCGGCGCCTGGCGCGCAGCATTCGGCAGCGTCCCAACCCAATCCTCTCAGTGCAAGGTATGCCCCGGTCATGATCATCCTACATCGCGCTCTCCTTATTCTCATCATGTGTGGGTGTGCGCTCTCCCCCTCTCTCCACGCTCAGTCGGCGAATGGCGACTCATGGGAATTCGACAAGCTGAACGTGGAAGGCGGTCAGGTGGTCGTGATTCCAATGCGCCATGGCTTGGATGACGCCGCAACCCAGCATCTTGTGAGGGCGCTGAGGACCGCCGCTTCCACCGAGGACGTGCGCGCCATTGTCCTCGATATCGGCCTCTTGACCAAAGCCACCAGCAGCAATGTCGACCTGTTGCTTGCGGCCCTGCGCGAAACGGGTAAAAACCTTCCCATCTACGCCTTCATCTCGAAACGCACAAGTGGCGTGGGGACGCTGTTGTGCCTGGCCAGCGATGCCATCTTCATGGCCAGCGGCAGCTACATTGGCCCCGCCGGATCTCGATGGGCGAGCAGTGCAGGGGCGGACGATCCCTCCGAAGATGACGAGGGGCTGCTGGCGGAGGCACGGGTCCGCGTGCGCGGTCTGGCTGATGACAATGGGCACAACCGCGAGCTGGCCATGGCGCTGGTCGACCCCACGCATATCCTGCAAATCGGTGATGAAATCATCTCCCCGGAAGGAAGACTGCTCAGTATGACGGCACGCGAGGCGACCCGCGTTTATCCCGAGCTGGGGCGTCCCCTTTTCGCCGCGGCCATGGTAGACAACGTGCCGGCCATTCTGGATGTCGTGGGTATCACCAATGCCGAATTGATGTTGCCCAGCGCCGAAGGGCTGGTGGCCGCCGAGGTGGCCGAGCTCCAAGGCTCTGACCAGCCGCAGCTCACGCCGGAAGCATGGACGTTCAAGAAGCTTGGCGTCACCGAGGGGACGGTGCTGGTCGTTCCATTGGTGGGCCCCATCGACAAAGCCTTGATCATTCCCCTGCGCCGTGCATTCCGTGAGGCCAAGCAGATCGAGGATCTGAAGGCTATCGTCATTCACATGGATACACCGGGCGGGCAGGTCGATCTCACCAAGGAGATCATCGACATGATGCGTGAGGCTAAGCAGCGCTCCCCTGTCTACGTTTTCGTCGATGGCTGGGGCGCCAGCGCCGGCGCGATCATCTCTCTTGCCAGCAATGCGGTCTTCATGTCTCCCGGCAGCAATCTTGGTTCCGCCATGCCCGTTATGGGGATGAGCGCGGAGCAGCCGAACGAAGATTTTCAGGAAAAGATGATGTCTCATCTGCGGGGCATGGCTCGCGCTCTGGCGGAGGAAAATGGCTATCATCCGGAACTGGCGGAAGCCTTCATCGACCGCTCCAAGCGCGTGGTGATCGGCGATCGCGTTGTCTGCGAGGAAGGAGAGCTGCTTTCTCTCACCGCTGTTGAAGCTGCCGAATACTATCCAACCCTCGGCAAGCCCCTTTTTGCCTCGGGAGTCGTTCTCGATGTCGAGGCGCTGATGGACTTCGTCGGGATTGAAGGCGTCACCGTGAAGGAGGTGACGCTGACCTCGGTGGACAAGCTTGCCCGATGGATCACGGCCCTTGCACCACTCCTGATGATCGGCTTCTTCATTGGCTTCTATACGGAGGTCAACACCCCTGGTTTCGGCGTGCCCGGCGTCATCGCCTTGACCTGCCTGGGTATACTGCTCTTTGGCCATTATGTGGCCGGCCTGGCGGGGTACGAAGATATGGCGCTCATCGGGCTGGGCATTATTCTGCTCATCGTCGAACTTTTCGTTATCCCCGGCTTCGGCTTTGTGGGCATGATTGGTATTGGCTGCATCCTGACGGGTGTGGTTCTGGTCATGATTCCAAACTTGCCGAAGGTTCCCAAGCTCACCGACGAGCTGCAGCGCCTGAGTTCCTTGCAGCCGTTTGTCGAGGGCGCGTTGCTCAACCTGGCGGTGACGCTTGTCATTTCCGTTATCGGCTTCTGGTTTCTCGCCAAGTACCTGCCGCGTACCGGCCCCTTCAGCAAGCTGGTCCTGCTCTCCAATCAGCGGGCGGATGAGGGATATGTGGGGGTCGATGTCAGCGGCAACGAGGCGTTGATTGGAGCATCGGGCCTGGCCATGACCGATCTGCGTCCTTCCGGCATGGCCCGCATACAGGGACGCCGACTGGATGTAGTCAGCGCCGGTGATTATATTCTTAAAGGGGATTATGTCCGCATTACCAGAGTCAACGGTCCACGCATCGAGGTGGTGAAGGCGAAGGCGCCGGAAGCCGCCGAGGGCAACGACCAGCGCAACGCCTGATCGAGCCGTGTATACCAACATCAACAGCCCGCGCGAGATGTTTGAGCGCGCCTGTTACATCTTCTCCATCTTCTCTTTCATCGCGGGCGTCTTCCTCACCTTTGGTGCCCTCGTCAGCTTGGAACTCATCCCGGCCATCTTCGGGAGCGGAAGCCTTGCTGTTGCCCTTGCCATTCGCCACGTCGGCAATCAATGGCTCAATTTTCCACTGATCGAGCGCCAGTTGGGGCGATACGATAACGGCGGGCCAGATTCTCTCCAGGAACGCATCATCCAGCTTCAGGTACTTTTCGAAGAACTGGAGACCGCCCCCATGGAGTGGCGGCAGCGTCTGCGCCTGCGCCGTCGCATTGTCTCCATCCTGTGCGATGACGAGCGCTTGATGCGGCATTTCGCCCAGCGCCTGCGCTTGCGCCACCCGTACATGTTCAACGCCTTCTGAGCCTGCTGACATGGCGCGCGGCGATGGCTTTCCTGCTGAAACGGCTTGACGAGACTGCCTTTGCGGCGCAGCTTACATGATCTTTCGCGCCAACCCTCGGGGGGCCAGGCGCTACGTTGCTCAAACAAGTTTGGGAAATCGCGAGGAGGGTTCCGCATGATCCGACTGGGGGTGGTGGGCCATGGCGGCCGTATCAGTGGCGTGATCAACAATTGTCTGCGCCAGGCAGGACCCGAGACTCTCCGGGAAGAGATCCGTGTCGTGGGCATTGTCGATCCGAACGAAGAAGGGGCAAGGAAGCGTTTGGCCGAGCAGGACCGGGAGACCGCGGTTTTCTATCCGGACCTGGCAGCCATGATGCGACACGCGCAGCTTGACGGTCTGCTCATCGGCACACGCTGTCACCTCCATACACCGTATGCCATCGAAGCGGCGGCGTACGATGTCCCCCTTTATCTGGAGAAACCGGTAGCCGTGACGATGGAACAGGCGGAAGCACTGGAAAAAGCCTACGAGAAAGCGCGCTGTCCGGTAGTCGTCAGCTTCCCGCTTCGCGTTTCGCCGCTATGCCTCAAGGTGCATGAGTTGTTGACAACCGGCTCGGTCGGGCGAATCGAGCATGTCATGGCCTCCAACTATGTCTCGTACGGCAGCGTCTATTTTGACCACGAGTACAGGAATTTCGAGATGACGCGCGGCCTCTTTCTGCAGAAGGCCACCCACGACCTCGATTACCTGATGTTCCTGGTGGGCTCTCCCATCGTCCAGGTGGCGGCGATGGCCAACTACGGTCGCGTATTTGGCGGCACCAAACCGGCCGGGCTTGTTTGTTCGGCGTGCGATGAGAAGGCGACCTGTCCCGAAAGTCCCGGAAATCGTCACCGCCACCGTTCGGGCGGCGTCGTGCATGATCATCCCTGCGTCTTCGGCGAAGACATCGGCTCCCCGCCCAACATGAACGAGGACTGCTCGAGCGCCCTGCTGCGGTTCGCCAATGGCGTGCACGGCGTCTATACTCAGGTCTTCATCTCCCGCCGGGACGCCCACACCCGTGGCGCATCCATCAGCGGCTATGATGGCACCGTCACCTTTGACTGGTATGCCAACAAGATCCGCCGAGTGCGTCACCACGAACCCTTCTCGGACACCATTGATGCTGGAGAAGGCCTCAGCCACTTCGGGGGTGACGACGAGCTGGCGCTCGATTACCTCGACCTGGTGACCGGACGAAGCAAAATTTCACGTACCCCAATCGAAACCGGCCTGCAAAGCGTCTACAGCTGTCTCGCCGCGAAACAATCCGCCGAGACTGGCAGCTTTGTCAACGTCCGCCAAGTCGGCAACTAAGGAGAATTCATGCCCCCTCTGAATATTGGTATCATTGGCACCGGAAGTCGCGGCATCCATTGTTTTGGAATGCTCTTCCAGAAGCGCGACGATTGCCGCGTGGCCGCTCTCGCCGACCTCAACCCGGTCCGACTGAATGCCGCTCGCGACATGCTCCAGGACAGCAGCATCGACTTGTACACGTCCGCACAGGAGATGGTGACCAAGGCAGATCTGGACGCCGTCATCATCACCACCCCTGACTATATGCACTGCGAACATGTGCTCGCGGCGCTCAACGCGGGCAGGCATGTCCTGGTGGACAAACCGCTCTCCACCCGCACATCGGACTGTCTGCGCATTGCCCGCGCCGTCCGCGAAAGCGGATGCATTGTCGATATGGGCTTCAACCTGCGCCACGAGATCGTCTGCAAGAAGATCAAGCAGCTGATCGACTCCGGCGCCATTGGACGCGTCCATGTCATCGACAATCGCGACTACTACAATGGCGGCCGCACCTATATGGGACGCTGGAATCGCTTTTACGAGAAGAGCGGCGGGCTCTTCTGCCACAAGGGATCGCACGATTTCGACCTTCTCAACTGGTATTCTGGTGGTGGCCTGCCGGTGCGCGTATCCGCCTTTGCCCAAGTCAATGTGCTGACGCCGGAAGGGCTGCCCTTCGAGCTGAAGCCAGGCGAGAAGGCAGGTCCATACTGTCAGGCATGCCAGGTCTTTGACAAGTGCCCCGATCGTGTGGATATCAGCGACAATCCGCTCTTTACCGGCGCGGCACGCGAGGCTGACGGTTACGACAAGGATACCTGCATCTTCCTCTCCGAGAAGGATACCCACGACAACGGCATCGCCATCGTCGAATACGACAACGGCATTCGCGCATCCCACTGGGAGTGTTTCTTCACCCCGCTGTCGACCCGCCGATTCACCATCATCGGCAACAAGGGGCATCTGGACGCAGATCTCTCAACCTCTACCGTCTCCATCTATCCGCGATGGACGCAGGATCGCATCGACTACACGCTGGGACGCCCTGAAGGTGGCCATGGCGGCGCCGATCCGATGATGGTCGAGAGCTTTGTGAACAACCTGCGTTCCGGGGCCGCTCCATGCGCCTCCGTCCGCGAAGGTACCCTCAGCGTCGTCATCGCCGATGCCGCCGAACGTTCGCGCCGTGAGGGCCGCACGGTGGAAATCGCCGAGCTGCTGCCCAAAGAAGAACTGATGCAACTGGGTTAAGACCACGGGAGGCCGGAATGAGCAAATCACCCTTCGATGGCAAGATTATCGACTGTCATAACCACGCCGATTGGCATGGACATGACATCAACCGCATTCTGGCCAACATGGACGACCATGGGATCGCCCGCACGTGGATGCTGAGCTGGGAAGCTCCAGACAACGAGTATCACCCGCACTATGACTGTCTGACGCCGGGGCGCCCGCTTGGCCTTGCCGCCGATCGCGGGCCGATCCCCTTCTGCCGTGGATTGAGCTACGTGGAGAAACATCCGGATCGCTTCGTCCTGGGCTATGCCCCCGATCCGCGCCGTCCGGATGCCATCGACGCTTTGCGCGCGGCGGTCACCATCTATGGCGTCAAAGTTTGTGGCGAGGTCAAGCTGCGCATGATGTACGACAATCCCGACGCGCTGCGCATGTGGCGCGTCTGTGGTGAGTTGAAACTGCCGGTCACGGTCCATATCGACTACGAGTTCGATGCGGAGACCAGGTACCCACGGCCGAACTACTGGTACGGTGGCGGCATCGCTGCCTTCGAGCGTGCGGTTGCCGCGTGTCCAGAGACCAGCTTTCTGGGCCATGCTCCCGGCTTCTGGGCCCATATTTCCGGTGACGATCAGTACGACAAGGTGCCGTATCCGGATGGCCCCGTCACCCCCGGTGGCAAGCTCCCGGAACTGCTCCGCGCCTACCCCAATCTCTACTGCGACATTTCCGCCGGCAGCGGTCGGAAAGCGTTATCGCGTGACCGTGAGTTCGGCCGTGACTTCATTCTGGAGTTTCAGGATCGCATTCTCTTCGGCCGAGATTATTTCGACAACGGCCACAAGGAGTTCCTGCTGTCGCTGGAACTGCCCATGGACGTACTGGCGAAGATCTTCCACGGCAACGCGGAGCGACTCCTGGCCTGAACGCGCTGACCTAATCGACTTCCCGTTCGATCGCACTCACCTGCCCGTTCTCGAAGACAACCCTCATGACGTCACGGGCATAACGGGGACGATCGTACCAGCTGTGCCGATAGGCAAAAGGATAGCCGCGATACGGATGCGGGCCGTGGTGCAGCCCCCCATGCCAGGCCCAGTCATCATGGAAGTAGGGTGGAGCGGTTTCGTACTCTCGGTAGCTCCATACTTCGCTTTCACCGGCGCTGGTTCTGCGCGTGTATTTCACATCCGCTTCACCCAATGCCAGGTAAACATCCTGCTTGCTGAAGCCGACATCGATCTCCCCGCTCGATATCAGCGCCTGGCGCTCGGGTGGAAGTGTCGCGAAGTAGTCCGCATTACGCTCGATCCGCTTCTCCAGGCTCGCACAGCCGCTGATCAGCAGCATGGCCATCGTGACGACCATGCCGAAGAAGAGGGCAGGGCGCCGGAAGAAGCAGGTGCGAGATCGGGTGGCAATCATGATCACTCCTTGTATGGTGGTGTGAAGAGCCCGAGGCCACCCGGGCGCGCGAGGCGGCCGTCGCCGCCGAATTCGGCGGCCGTCGTGGCGAGTTGTTCGCGATCGACAGGGGCAGTGCCGCGAACGGGCTTTTTCTCTGGAAAGGTTTCCATGTGAAGGGTTTGAGTCGGGAAGGCAAACTCCACGTTCAACTCATGGGCCAGGCGATGAATCTCCAGATAGATGTTCTGCCGCTCCACCAACTCGGTCGACCAGTCGGGTACTTTCAGAAAACAATATAGCATCACTTCCAACGAGAAGTCTCCATAGCTGTTGAAGACCACATGGAAGTAGTCCTTTCGCGTGAAAGGATTCGCCTTGACGATATTCTTGATCCCTTCGATGAAGGCTTCCAGCCGTTCGGGGGGCGTATCGTAGGTGACGCCGAAGTGGGCCTTGATGCGACGGTACTCGCGGCGGCCCATATTATCGATGTTGGCATTGGCCAGAACCGAGTTGGGAACGGAGATGAGCGAGTTGTAGAAGGTGCGGATTCGCGTAGAGCGAAAGCCGATCTCCTCGACCGTTCCTTCCGTTCCGCCGGCAACCACCCAGTCGCCGATCTGGAAAGGACGATCCAGAAAGATCATCAGTGAGCCGAAGAAGTTGGCGCACATGTCCTTGGCGGCCAGCGCAAAGGCAAGGCCGCCAAGGCCCAGGCCCGCCAGGAGCGAGAGTATGTTCACGCCCAGATTCTGAACCGTTACCAGGATGCCGAAGACAATCACAAAGATCCGTAGCGCCCGTTTGAGCAACGGCACGAGATGATCGTCAAGCGTGGATTCCGTCCGGTCAGTCAGGCTTTTCAGGTACTCCGTGAAAAGATCCGCCAGCTTGAAGAGGAGCCAGATGAGGGCAAGGCTGAAGATAACTTGCACCGCGATCAGCAGGATCTTCTGGGCATTACCGCTGAAGCGAAGCGCGTAGACCGCCACAAACCAGAAGAAGCTGGCGCTCAACAGGGCGATCGGTCTGTCGATCGCCATGACAATGCGATCATCCCACTTTGTGCGTGACTTGTCGGCAAGCTTCTTCGCGAAGAGCACCAGCCAGGCCGTGATCGTGCGGATGATCAGGCCGATGAGGATGGCCAGGAAGAGCCCGATCCACTGCCAGTTGGCAACCTCCAGTGTTTTGGATCGAGCCCATGCCGGTACATTGGCTTCCAGCCACGGTTCCCGGTAGAGCGCCCCCTTTCCCCCTGAAATGTAATCCTGATCCTTGACGATCTCATAGTAATTCTTGATGTTGGCGACCGTGTCCGCCGAGAAGAGGTACTCCCCTTTGCGTTCCCCCTCCTGCACCTGGGAGATGCGGATGCTCGTCCCCTTCAGGCGCCAGGCGGGATCGTCCTGCGTATCCGGAATCTTGCTGTAGTCGACATAGATTACCCGGTCGATGACCTCCTTCAAGAGCACCGCGGATTCCTCGCCCTTCTCATCTCTCAGAAGGGGACTGATATCCGTCAGATTCAGGCACTGCACGGCGTCCTTCATCCTGTTGCGCAGCTTCGGATCGTCACTCTTGACTCCCTGCACGTAATCGTTCATGGCGCGCAGAAAGGTCCGCATGGTTTCCCGCGGCGTCTCGGTCTGAATGGGGGCCAGCAGCGTCGTGCCTGGCTGGGTTCGGCTCTTCATCTCCTCATAGTGCGCACCGGTGCCGCCAGCCTGGTAGGGAAGATTCCGCACTCGCTCGTAGAGCGTCCTGGCCCGGGCGACAGTGCTGGATGAAAAGAGATAGTCACCGCGCTGCTCTCCACTATCCTGCCTGACCAGCGCGATAGCGGTGTCGTTCACCTGCCAGCGATGAAGCTCGGCACTGTTGGGGATTTCCTGCAGGTTCAGCGAAAAGATGCGGTCGATGGTCTCCTTGAGCAGCATCGCGGCTTCGCGACCGGCAGCCTCTCGGTTGGCTGCTTCGAGCGCGGACAGGTCCATGCACAGTAAGGCGTCGTCCAGACGGGCGCGCAACTGGGGATCGTCGTTCGCTACGCCGGCACGGTAGTCGTTCATGGCGCCAAGAAAGGTCCGCATGGTGGCGCGGGGAGTGCCCACTTCGATTGGCGGCAGTGGCGGTGCGCCAAGAATCGTTCCAGTCACAATAAGGAAGAAGAAAAATGCAGAACGCCGCATGAAAGAAAAGCTCCTGTGGTCTGGGGTTGTCGACCTTGAAAGATAGTTGCCTGTGCCGGTGATGCAATGCTTGGCTGGAACGATGGTCGGTTGTACCCGGCTATGTACGTCTGATATGGTAGTAGATGGAGGGACTGGGCGGCGCGTATTGCGTGTCGTCTTCATTCACGACATCAAATGGAGCGAACGGATGAAACAGAAAGCGATCCTGATCATAGGTGTCTGCGCGATTGCCGCGGGCATGGTGCTGCAAGGCTGCCAATATACGGAAGACAATCCCCGGACCACGCAGGGCGCGGCCGTCGGCGCCGCGGCAGGCGGTGTTATCGGCGCGGCCACCCAAGGTACCAAGGGAGCCGTTGTGGGCGCGGTCCTCGGCGCCCTTGCCGGCGGAGCCGTTGGGCAGTACATGGATCGGAAAGAACGTGATGCGGACGAGACGAAAGAAGCATTCGGCTATGATCCGGCTACTGGCAGGCGCCTCGAACCGGTCAGTCTGACGATTCAGCCGGATTCCGTTCGCGCCGGCGGCACGATGGAAATCACCAGCCGCTATGCCGTGCTGGCGCCGAATGACGATGAACGTCTCGACGTCGTAGAGCGCATCGACATTACCTTCAACGGCGCCCGCGTCGCGAACACCAGTGTCGAGGTTGTGCGGACTCCTGGCACCTATGCGAGCACGGTCCCTATCCGCCTGCCGGATAGTGCCGAACCTGGGACCTACACCGTCAACATGACGATGACAAGCCCCAGCGGTACTGCGGAACAGAACGGAACCTTCCGCGTCACCCGCTGATCGGTTTCGCCTCTCCGCGTGACGTTGCCGGCGTCGCTCGCCTGAGCGGCGTCGGCGGCATGCCGCGCTTCACGTGTCACTTGCCCGCGCCAACGAGGCGCTGGCACTCCAGCAAGGCATAGCGGTCCGTCATGCCGGCGATGTGGTCGGCAACGGCGATAGGCAGACCTGTACATTCCAGGCGCCTTCTGGCTTTACGGCCAAGTTCCTCGGGATGAGCAAGCAGAAAGTGATAAAGCTGCCGCATCCACTCGACCGCAACCCGATTGTCCGTATCCACCTTCGGATGCCAGTAGACCTTTTCATAAAGGAACTTGCGCAGCTCCTGGCAATTCCGCAGGCAGTCGTCGCTGAAGTTCACCAGTTGCTGCGGCCAATGCTGGGCAGCGATCGGATCGGAAAGACCTGCTGCCTCGATGCACTCGCGACTTGAATGAATGATGTTGGCCACAAGGAGGTCGATCAGGTTGCGCACCATGATGGGGTAATAGGTGGGATGACCCGGGACGATGCCGCTCTCCGCCAGACGCCGATGAGCCTGTTGCCAGATCTCCAGCGAGCCCAGATCGCTCTCGTCGATCAAGCCGGCATTGATCCCGTCGTCGATATCGTGGCTGAGATAGGTGGCGTCGTCGGCGACATCGGCGACCTGCGCTTCGAGGCTCGGGCGGGGTGGCAATGGCTCTCCATCGAGGAGCTGCCCCTCGTGTCGATGCTTGAACAGCCCCGAGCGCGTCTCCCAGGTGAGGTTGAGTCCCGGAATGCCCGGGTACTTCTCTTCCAGCTCATCAACCACCCTGAGAGCCTGCAGGTTGTGATCGAACCCCCCATGGTCGCTGAGCAGGCGGTTCAGCTCGCGTTCACCGCAGTGACCGAAGGGGGTATGCCCCAGGTCATGGGCGAGGGCGATCGTTTCCGCGAGATCTTCATTGAGGCCAAGCACCCTGGCGATGGTCCTCGCTATGCCAGCCACCTCGATCGTATGCGTCAGGCGGGTGCGAAAATGATCGTCGGCGGTACCTGCCACAAAGACCTGCGTCTTGTATTCAAGCCGACGGAAGGCGCGGCAGTGAATGACCCGGTCACGGTCGCGCTGAAACTCCGTGCGCAAGGGATGAGGCGGCACGGCGTGACGCCGCCCACGGCTCTTGGCGGAGCTGAGTGCATAGGGAGCAAGGGCACTCGACTCCAGCTCCAGCTGTTTCAGACGATCGTACAAGGCCATTGGGCTCCCCCGGCTGTTGGTGTGGAGCTCAACATAGAGAGCCGCGGCTCGGTGTGCAAGGGCTGAAATGGCAATTACCAAAGTGCGTCTGGTTTCCTGGCGCTGCCGTGCTTGATGTCGTGGTGACGGGCGCTATAGTGCCCCTCCACGATCAAAACCAGAGGAATAGCCGATGCCCCCCACTGCTGTATGGACCGATGACGAGCTGGTGCTCGATACCGGCAGGATCGAACGACGCTTTCGTCTTGACGGAGGCGGCCTGCATGCATGCTCGATCCGCGATCATCGCCGCAACACTACCTGGAGCCTCGACGATCAGGCACTGGATGTCGGGCTGCCCGGTGTCGAGCAGACCGGCGCCGAGCTGACGATAAGCCGCCGTGACGTGGCGGAAGGGGCATCCACCTGGGCTCATCTGGAAGTCACCGTCACCTGCCGCTATCCCACCATCCAGATCCGCCGGCTCTTTCGTCTCTATGCGGATTGTCCGGCCATTGCCGGTGAAGTGTGGCTGAAGGGAACGGCTGTACTCCCATGGCGCAATGTCGGCCAGGAGGCAGGGGACAAGGGAAACATCGAGCGGCTGAAGAGCGCCTTTCGCCATGAGCTGCCCGGCCCTCACGTAGAGCGCTTGCGCCTGCTTCGGCGTCATCATCTGGAGGTTGAAGCCGTACGCTTCTTCGATATCACCGATTTGCGTAACAACCTGGTGCAGCGGGAGTCGATCCTGCCATACAGGGAGCCGGTGCATCTGGTCGGCAATCTCCTGCTGATCCGCGATGTGCTGGCGGACGATGGGCTCTTCCTGGTCAAGGAGGCGCCCTGTTCCGATGTGCAGCTGGCATGGCCCGGCGCCGACTTCGTCGTGCAGCGCGGAAATATTGTGCCGGTGGGGATCGGCCTGGATCCCGAGGATCTCTCTCCTGATGAATGGCGGCAGGGCTACGGCCTGGTCACGGGTGTGGGAGGGCTGAACGAGCTGCGCGAGTATCAGCACCGGCGACGACTCATGAGGCCCGATCGTGATCAGATGATTCTCGTCAACACGTGGGGAGACAGAGGACAGGATTCGCGCATCAGGGAAGCGTTTGCCCTGGCTGAACTCGATGCCTGCAAGCGGCTGGGAGCCACCCATCTGCAGCTGGATGATGGCTGGCAGAAGGGGCAGTCCAGCAACTCGGCCTTTCGCGGCGGATCGCTCGACGGTATTTGGCAGCAGCCCGATTACTGGCACCCGCACCCGGAACGATTCCCCAACGGCTTGCAGCCGGTCGTCGACCGCGCCCGTGAATTGGGAATAGAACTCTGCCTATGGTTCAATCCAAGCAAGGACGACGGCTATGCCCATTGGCGGGATGATGCCGACACGTTGATCGCGTTGCATCGCCGGCACGGCACGCGAACCTTCAAGATCGATGGCGTCGTCATGCCCGATCACCGGGCGCACCGCAATTTCCGCGCCTTTCTGGAAGCGGTACACGCGGCCACCGCTGGTGAGGTTGTCTTCAACCTCGACGTGACGGCCGGCCGACGATGGGGCTATCACCTCGGGGCAGAATACGGCAACCTCTTCCTGGAGAATCGCTACACCGATTGGGGCAACTACTACCCGCACTGGACGCTGCGAAACCTGTGGCAGCTTTCCCGGTACGTGCCGCCGCAGTCTCTCCAGGTCGAATTCCTCAATCTCTGGCGCAATGAGCACAAGTATGCTGCCGACGATCCTCTGCGCCCCGCCAATGTCCCCTTTGCTTATGCCTTTGCCATCACCATGATGGCACAACCACTGGGATGGTTCGAGGCGCAGGGGCTGCCGCGGGATGCCTTTGCCATCGCCCCCTTGATTCGCACCTGTCGCGACCACCTTGCGGCGGTCCACGCCGGACGCATCTTCCCCATCGGCGAGGAACCTTCCGGTACCGGCTGGTCCGGCTTCCAATCTTGCGACGGCGACCATGGCTACCTGCTGATCCTGCGGGAATGGAACCAGCGGCCGCGCGCGCGTCTGAAGCTCTGGGAGGCGCCCACGCCTGCCATGGAGTGCACCCTTCTGGCGGGTGATGGCGAAAGCTGCACCGTCTCCGTTGATGAAAACGGTGCAGCGGAATTCGCCCTGCCAAACCCATTCAGCTTCGCGTTTTACCGCTACTGAGCCTGGGCTATCAGCTCGCGCATGGTCCGCAGTGCGATTGGCAAACTCTCCGCCGGCTCGCCGAGCCTGCCTTCAATCGAGATGCGCCCATCATAGCCCGCGGCCTTGAGCGCCTGGAAGAAGGCCAGGAAATCACAGGGCTCCATGCCCGGTGCATGGCGGTTCACATAGGTGGCGATGTGGACATGGCGAAGCAGGGGGCCCGCCTTGGCTATCGCCTGCGAGCTGTCCTTGTCTTTGCCCCAGTGATACGCATCCACCAGAAGCAGGAAATTGGGGTGATTCACCTCGCGAACATAGTCCGCGCTTTCACCGACCGTCGTCAAGACATTACACTCGGTCAGGTTGAGCGGTTCGACGACGACGATGATGTCATGGTCCGCGGCAAGCGGGCCGACCATCTTGCCGAACTTCACCAGCTGTTGCCATGCAAGCTCGCGGGAGAAGCCATCGGGAATACGACGAGCCCCGCCGGATCCGAAGACAATGACCTCCACTCCCGCCTCCTGGCCACGCTCGAAGACGGTCGTCACATAATCCTTCAGCTTCGCCATGTCGACGTTCGGGCCGGTTATCGGATGGCTGGCGGGTACGAAGCAGTTGACGACCGGGCAGCGCAGGGGGGCGCTCTTGTGCGCCAGCAAGGCGCTCGCAAACGCTTCGCGATCCTCGAGCGGCTTCAGCAGTGCCCCGACCGAAGACTCAAAATAATCATAACCGGCACCGGCCGCCGGGGTGGCGATATCCGCGCCTCCACATACTCCGAATTGCATACAAGCTCCTTGCTTTGGTGATTGACGGTTCATCTAAGTATAGCCGCATGCGGAAGGCGTGTCGACTACTGCCTCGCATTTCCGCGGCGTGAAAACGAAATCAGCCGTTACGCCTGGCCTCAGCCACCAACTCCTGCATGGCCTGAAGGGCCGGCGCGAGAGTGGCGTCGGGATCGCCAAGTTCCGACTCGATGGAGAGGCGACCGTCATAGCCCGCTGTTGCCAGCGCCCCGAAGAATGGGCCGAAGTCGCACGCTTCCATGGCGGGTGCCAGATGATTCGCATAGGTGGCGATGTGAAGGTGGCGGAGCAGTGGCCCCGCCTGCACAATGTCAGCCGCGCTGTCTTCATCAATGCCCCAGTGATAGGCATCCACGAGCAGACGAAACCAAGGATGGTCGACTTCCCGCACATAGGCGGCACTCTCGCCCACCGTCGTCAGCACATTGCAGGCATTGCGGTTGAGCGGTTCCACCGCGATGGTGATCCGATGCGCCTCGGCGATCGGCCCGAGCATGCGCCCGAAGTCGACCAGCTGCTGCCAGGCTTGCGCCCGCGGATAACCGTCCGGGATGCGGCGGGCTCCCCCGGAGCCGAAGACAATGACCTCGACGCCGGCTTCCTCGGCACGGGAACAGACGGTGGTCACGTAGCTGCGCAAGGTTGCCAAGTCGACAGCGGGCCCGGTAATCGGGTGCGAGGCGGGGACAAAGCAATTCAGCACGCGACACGGAAGCGGGGCGGCGCCATAGGCGTTCATTCCTTCTTCGAACGCCTGCCGGTCTTCCAGCGGTTTGAGCAGCGCCTGCACCGTGGTTTCGAGATAATCATAGCCGGCCTTGGCAGCGGCCTCGGCAATGGCAGGGTTTCCACATACGCCATACTGCATCGGGCTCTCTCCGTTTCTGGTTGGTTGAAGGGGATCTGCCGTCTCGCAAGCATAGCCTTGATCAGGTAAACAATCAACCGGCGCCGCGGGATCATGACTTCCGGGCACGGGGTTGTGGCAAGAGTCACGAATGCGAGTGTTGCGTCTGTGGCCAGGGATGCTATAGTTAGCGCACACGTTAACCAACAGGGGTGAATCATGTCATTATTGCAGGATGTCGCATCATCGAGGCGCTCCGGTTCCGAGGAACTCGAAATCCAGGCGAGGCAGGTGGATGAGCGTTTGTTGAACGCTACGGCGATACTCGACAGCGTTCCGGATGTCTTCATCATCCTCAATCCAGATCGACAGATTGTACATGCCAACGAAGCGTTGCTCCGTCGACTTGGCTTGCCGGCCTCCGCTTGCCTGCTTGGACAGCGTCCCGGGGAAGCGCTTGGATGCAGAAATTCGATCGTGACGTCTGGCGGCTGCGGGACCGCCAATGCCTGCCGCGCCTGCGGAGCCCTCCTCGCCATTATTGACAGCCAGGCCGGCAAACGAGGTATGGCTGAATGCAGCATCTTGCAGCAGGATGGTTCTGCCATCGATCTGCGCGTGTGGACGACTCCTCTGCCCATCGGTGATCTGATGTATACGATGATGGCACTTCTCGATGTCAGCGACGAGAAGCGCCGCAAGGTTCTCGAGCGCATCTTCTTCCATGACATTCTCAACACCGCCGGCGGCTTGCTTGGCTACTCCGAGATGCTGCTGGACGCCGAGGATGACGAGCTGCAGGAGTTTCGCGGAGCCCTGCATCGGCTTACCGAAAAACTGATTGACGAGATCTGCGCCCAACGCCAGCTGGTTGCCGCCGAAAATGGCGAACTGGCGCTCGATACGACTGCCTTCAATACCCGCGAGCTGCTGGAGGACGTCGCCAGCCTCTATCGTACCCACGAGGTGGGGCGCCAGAAAACCGTCGAGATCGAGGACGAATGCCTGAGTTGCACCATCGTCTCGGATCCGGCATTGGTACGGCGCGTGATCGGCAACATGGTGAAGAATGCCCTCGAAGCCGTGCGGGCGGGCGCTTTGGTTCGAATCGGCTGCCGGCAGAGTGCGGAAGGTGGGGTCGAATACTGGGTACACAATCCAGGACAGCTGCTGGAGGCGGTGCAAATGCAGATCTTTCAGCGCTCCTTCTCAACGAAAGGAGGCAGCCGTGGTCTGGGCACCTACAGCATGAAGCTGCTCGGCGAGCGTTACCTGCATGGCAAGGTCACCTTCTCCTCGAGCGCCGAAGCAGGCACGATCTTTCGCCTCTGGCTGCCCATCAACTCCGAGGCTTGATCGCAAGGTCGAGGAGCGATACGGCTCTTGTAAAGCACTCCGGCGGTACACCGAGAGCTTGCTTGAGCAGGACATCCTGATCCCAGGCATTGCCCACTGATGCAAGTTTTCGCATCTGGCCGAGACGCAGGTTCAAGGGGAAGAACCAAGGGGAAACCAGCGGCGTATCCGGCAGTGGCATGTCGGTCCCGTAGAGCAGCCGATCGAACATCTCAGGATGGCGCAGCACTTTGTTGAGATAGCCGAGCTTGTTGAGCTGTGTCAAGCTGGAGATGTCGGTGTAGAGGTTCGGGTAGTGCGGGAAGAGAGCGATGAGCCGGTCGATCTGACGTTGCCCATGACTCCTGCCGGTCGAGGCGACATGAGCGGCAATGACGGTGACGCCGAGTTCCAGGGGAAGCCGCAGGCGTTCGGGATCGCCGGCATCGTGATCGGCATGGGTAAACGAGCGTTCCGCGCCCGTGTGCGTGAGCAGGGGCAGGTCCAGTTCGACCAGCCGCTGATAGAAGGGAACCAGCGCCGCGTCGGCTACATCGATCTGCTGTATCGCCGGCAGCCATTTGAGAAGCACGGCTCCCTGCCGCTTGGCCGCCTCCAGCTGTTCGAGCGCGTCGCGCCGATAGGGATTGACGCTGGCTCCAGCAAACAGGCAGTCGTACTTCGCCACCTGCGCGAATACATGGCTGTTCGGCACGTAGAGCTGCGTCCGGTCCAAGTCCAGCTCACCATCGCTGCCGATTACCCCATCCATGGCCAGGATGACGGCCCCTTGCACCAGGGAAGACTGACGGAGCCGCGCCACCAGGCGCTCGACGACAAGGGCATCCCCAAAGGCGTTCAGCTCTTCATGAGAGACATGAAAGCAACGCAGGTAGGGCTTGTACTTCCAGCTCTTGCGCATGTGCGGATGAAGGTGGCAACCCGAGCCTCCCGCACCAATGCCCGCGATGTGGCAATGCATATCCACAATCGGATCTGACGCCAGCGGCGCTGGAGGACGAACCGGCCGGGGACGCCACAACGAGGCCAGCGCGATAACGACAACGACAAGGCCAATCAGCCACCACATGTCGCATCCTCTTCGTAAGTACTTTTGGAATTCCCGGAAAAGGCCTTACATTCAGGACGTTTGGTACACAGCGCGGTCGAACCCCGAGGAAACATGAAGAAAAGATTTCTATGGCTGTTGGCATCGCTGACCCGTCTGCTGCTGGCCCTGCGATACCGGATAGATGTGCGCGGGCGTGAAAAGGTGCAGACTTCACGCGGCGTGCTGATATTGCCTAACCACCCGAGCGAGATGGATCCGGTTATCGTCATGACCGTCTTCCGGCGCCGGCTCATGCCGCAGCCGATGGTTGTTGAGGATTTCTACTATACCCCCGGATTGCACTGGCTCTTCAAGCTCTTCGGGGCGGTACCGATGCCGAATATGGAGGGACGTTCGGGAAGTTACAAACGGCTTCGCGTACAGGAAGGGCTGGATGGCGTGGCGGAGCGTCTCGATCGGGGCGAAAACGTGCTGCTTTATCCCGCCGGTCGCCTGATGCGCAGCAAGGAAGAGCAGTTGCAGGGGGCCTCCGCCGTCTTCGATCTGCTGCAGCGCCGACCCGATCAACCCATCGTCCTGGTCCGTACCCGAGGGCTGATCGGCAGCATGTTCTCCTGGTACGCAAACCAGCACCGACCCGAACTGGGCATCAAGCTGATGCTCGCCATCAAGTACCTGATCCTCAACCTTATCCTCTTCATGCCCCGGCGCAAAGTGAGCGTGGAAATCGAGGTGCCCGGCGATGACTTTCCCCGCCGCGGTGACAAGATGGAGATCAACCGCTGGCTGGAAGCGTGGTACAATACCCCAGGTCCCGAAGAGCCCGTCCCGGTATCCTACTACTTCTGGAGGCGCCACTACTTTCAGATGGCGAAAGGAGCCGAAGAGAGAGCGCTGCGCGAGCTGGAGGTGCCGGATGACGTGAGGGAGAAGGTCGCCGCCGAGCTCGCCGAACTGAGCGGGCGCAATGCCGAAGAACTGCGGGACGACATGCTTCTTTCCAGAGATCTGGGCATGGACTCCCTGAATCTGGGCGAGCTGATCAGTTGGATCGAGGAAGAATATGGCAGCATGGATGTGAATGTGGAGGACCTGCAAAGTGTGCAGGATGTGCAGGCTGCCGCGATCGGTGAGTTGGGCGACAGGAATCCAGGTGCCGAGCTGAAGGTGCCGCATGAATGGTTCGAAGACGGCGGAAGGCCCGACATCCATGTGCCCGATCCCCACCTGACCGTCCAGGAAAATTTCTTTCAGGTCTGCGATTCCTACGGAAGCGCGGTCGCCATCGGCGACGAAACAAGTGGCGTGATCACCTATCGCAAGGCAAAGATCGGCGTGCTCCTCCTGGCCGACATCATCCGTGTGCGGCCGGAACGCAATATCGGCATCATGCTGCCGGCCACTGCCGGTGCCGACCTCGTGATCCTCGCCACCCTTGTTGCTGGCAAGACGCCGGTGATGCTCAACTGGACCCTCGGCGATGCGAATCTCAAGCATGTGCTCGACCTCTCGGGAATCCGGGTGATCATCTCCTCGGCTCGCTTTCTCGATCGCCTCGACGGCCTCAACTTCGACCTGATCAAGGAGAAACTCTGGACGCTGGAGGAGGTGCGTCGGCGCCAGATGCCGCTCCGCGCGAAGCTGGTGGCCGCGTTGAACGGCATGCGAAGCGCCGAGTCCTTGCGCCGACGCTATCGCACGGAGTCCTGGGAATCCGATCAGCATGCGGTGATTCTCTTCACCAGCGGCTCGGAGGCGGCCCCCAAGGGTGTGCCCTTGACTCATTTCAACGTACTCAGCAATCTGCGTGGCGCCCTCGAATCGATCGAGCTGTACTCCAGCGATGTGCTCTACGGATTTCTGCCCCCCTTCCATTCCTTCGGCTTCACGGTCACCTCTCTGCTGCCGATGGTGGCCGGACTGAAGACCTGCTACTATCCCAACCCCACCGAGAGTCGGCATCTGGCTCGTGGCATCGGCGGCTGGAAGCCCACCGTCCTCTGCGGCACGCCCACCTTCATCTCCGGTATCCTCCGCGCAGCGCGTGATACGGATCTTCTGCGGGAGCTGCGCATCATCCTCAGCGGCGCCGAAAAGGCTTCCGAGGATCTTTTCCGCCGCCTTGGCGAGCTATCAGACGCCGATATTCTCGAAGGATATGGTATTACCGAAACCGGACCGGTGCTCACCTTCAATCGGGTCGGCGAAGAACGTGTGGGAGTCGGCAAACCGATCAGCAACGTGAAGCTCTGCATCGTCCATCCAGAGACGCGCGAACCTGTGCCCACGGGAGAGCGGGGGCTGATCCTCGCCAGCGGCCCGAACATCTTCCCCGGTTACTTGGGAAATCCCGATACCGAATCCTTCCACATTGTCGACAAGAAGAAGTGGTACGTCACCGGCGATCTGGGCTTTCTCGACGAGGGAGGCAACCTCACCATCTCCGGGCGTCTCAAGCGCTTCGTAAAGATTGGCGGCGAGATGATCAGCCTGCCCGCCATGGAGGCCGCCCTCAAGGAGAAGTACCCCGATGAGGACGGTGAGCCGCGCCTTGCCATCATCTCGCTCGAACGTGACGACGAGCGCCCCCTGCTCGCCCTCTTTGCGACCTTCGACTGCACGGTTGACGAAGCCAACCAGCTCCTCAAGGATGCCGGCTTCAGTAATCTGGCTCGCATTGGCAGGCAGATACGCATCGACGAACTCCCCAAGCTGGGCACCGGCAAAGCGGACTACCAATCCCTGAAGAGGCGGCTCAAGCAGGATCTCGGCGAATAATAGCCCCGGTGGGTGGCTGCCGTACCTACGCCTTACCGTCGAGCAGCGGCAACCCCCATTCATCCGCCAGGGTGCGGGCCTCGGCCATGGCGTCCTCGAGGCTGGACAGGTGGCGGATCTGAAGTCGTTCCTCGTCCGCCGCAAAGACGATCCAGACGCCGAACTCCGAGATGCATTGCCGGCGGCTACCGCAAGGCTTGGGGCCGGCCTGCAGCCCACGCAGGTGGCTCTCCATGCTGCCGCGCAGCTGCTTCCCCCATGGCAGGCGGTTCCGTCGATAGTGAAGCTGCCGAGTGGTCAGGTCAAGCGTCAGTCTGGGGCGGGCCAGCAGCATGGCGGCCCCAAGCGAGGCGCAGAGCACGGCTGCCACAAGCACCAGTGACCATTCGGTGGGTGTCGACTCGGCCATCCCGCCGATCGGGATCAGCAGAAGCCCAATGACCAGCAGCCACCAGCCCGCCGGAGCCGCCTCGTTCAATACGACGGTTCCCTGGCTGTTCGATCTGGATGGTTTGGCGCTGCTCATGTGACTCTCCTTCTACAATAAGCATACTCCCGACTCCAACCACTGCAAAGCCGCGGAGACGATCAGCGGGGCGCTGCCCCCGGCCCCCGCTGGGGAGGCGCACCTCCCCAGACCCCTCGGTACTTCTTGTCGGGTTCCGGAGATCGGATCTCCAGATCCCGACAAGCTATGAGCATAGGAAGCAGGGCATGAAGTGTTGCACCCAGTGTCGTTATGGAAGTCCTACAAAGTGTTCGCGAAGCGAAATCAACGGAATATAGAGACTTATGCTTGAAAACAGGGGATGAATGGTAACATTAGCCATGATCAGGGGCAGTTTCTATGCCGCCAACCAAAGGGGAACAGGGGCGAGCAGAGTGGAGGCGCGGGTTACACCTTAGGTCACTCCTGACCAACTAGGCGGATGCGCTTTCTGGTGGAAGCATTTGCGGGAATTCACCGATAAAGAGGAGTTGAGTTTCATGCGCGTTTTTCATTTGATAGGCCGTGGACTACTCAGCTTGGCGTCACTGCTCGCCCTGGCTGCCACCGGCCTTGCCGCCGATCCGGAGGTGGAGGTCACGGGGCTTTCGGTCACCGACTCGGGGGCAGCGACGGTGGTGAATGTTGGCTATCGCTACTTGGATGCAGATGCCGATGCGCTGGTCATCGGCCTGCAAGCCTCGGCAAACGATGGCCTCACCTGGTACGCGGTGCCGGTGCTTAGCCTTACCGGCGATACGTCCGTGCAAGCGACTGCGGCTTGGACGGACGGCACACTGCAATGGGCCGCGGGCGCCGACTGGCTCGGCCAGTTCTCCGACCAAATGCGGGTGCGCGTCACCGCCAGCGACAGCTGGACCTATCTCGTCATCGACGTCACTGGCGGGCCGGATGCGGTGAGCTACCCGGTAACCAAGCTGGCGGTGCTGCCGAATCCGATCCCGGATGAGTACCGCACCACGAAAATCGTTCTGCGCCGCATCCCGGCGAGTACCTTCACCATGGGCAGTCCGGTAGGCGAACTAGGCCGCGTGGATGATCGCGAAACCCAACATGAGGTGACACTGACGCAGGACTTCTATATGGGCGTTTTTCCAGTGACCCAGAAGCAGTATGAGCGGGTGATGGATACGTGGCCGAGCTACTTCAATAACACTACCTACCGTGATGGGCGTCCGGTGGAGATGGTCTCGTGGGATGACGTACGCGGCGGCGAGTGGCCTGGCGGCAGCCGCGCGCCTGGAAGCACCACCTTCCTTGGGAAACTGCGGGCAAAGAGCGGTCTGGCCGTTGATCTGCCTACAGAAGGGCAATGGGAATACGCCTGCCGGGCCGGCACCACCAAGGCATTGAATGCGCCTTGGGACGATGGAGGGCGGAACTTGACGGCTACGTCGGATCCATGTCCGAACATGGCGGTGGTGGGCCGTGACCGGTTCAACGGCGGTTCTGGTTATAGTCAGGGCAGTGACGACTCAGTGGGCACGGCGAAGGTAGGCAGCTACCTGCCGAATCAGTGGGGGTTGTACGACATGCACGGCAACGTCTTGGAGTGGTGCCTGGACGTGTGGGTGACGAATCTGGGCAGCGACCCGGTGATCGATCCAGAAGGCTGTGACACAAGTTCGCTCCGCGTATTGCGCGGCGGCGGTTGGAACTACGGCGCCAGCGGTTGCCGTTCCGCCAACCGCAATGCGAACTACCCCCACTACCGCGGCAGCTTCCACGGTTTCCGGATCTGCTCCGCGCCGCCGGTTCAGTGAGGTGACATTATGTCCGGTTACTAAGCAAAGTGAGCCATGGAAGGCGTGGACGGTGGAGCCGGCCCAAGCGGAGCGAAGAGCCAGCCGGGGCGAACCAGGGATACGGGGGTGGGGAGAGGAGTTGACAGGTGGCGCAGCATAACGGATTCCAAGCAGGGTGGGGGTGAATGGCAAATCAAGGTAATTTTGCGAAAGACTTTCTTAATAGTCTTGATAATGATCTATTGGCGGAAATATTGGTCATGGTGTGGTGACGTATCGCCGCAACTTAGCAATAGCAGGTGGAAGGGAATGGGAGACTGAACGCGGCCGATTTACTGAATCATATCAGAAAAATCACTTGCCCCGTCGAAGTATGTTGTCAGGAAGGTGTTCGGAAGTTTTCAAATAGGAAAAGAGGCAACCTCATGCGCGGTATTCATTTCATCCCTCTTCGACTGCTCATCTTGGCATCGGCGCTGATCGCGTTGGCTGTCACCGGCCTTGCCGCCGACCCGCAGGTGGAGGTGACAGGCATTTCAGTCACCGGGTCAGGGGGAGCGACGGTGGTGAATGTCTCCTATCGATACCTGGATGCAGACAGCGACGCGCTAGTGATCGGCCTGCAAGCTTCGGCAGATGATGGCGCCACTTGGGACGTGATGCCGGTTCTGAGCCTCACCGGCGATACGTCCGTGCAAGCGACGGCGGCTTGGACGGACGGCACACTGCAATGGGCCGCGGGCACCGACTGGCTCGGCCAGTTCTCCGACCAAATGCGGGTGCGCGTCACCGCCAGCGACAGCATCTTTGCAGGTGAGGAGTTTGTTGCCATTCCTGCAGGCACAAATGCGGGTACGGATCCAGACAGAGGCGAGTATTCCCTCTCGGTGCAGCCCTATTACATTGGCAAGTATCAAGTCACGAAAGCCCTATGGGATGAGGTAAGAAACTGGGCTGTCGAGAACGGATATCCTGATCTTCCAATTGGCTATGCGAAAGGATTGGATCACCCCGTCGTACAGATTAACTGGTATGATGCAGTGAAATGGTGCAATGCGCGCAGTGATAGAGATGGTTTGACTCCAGTCTATTATACTAACCAAGATCATACAACTATCTATAGAACCGAAGAACTTGATCTTGAGGATGAATGGGTCAAATGGAGTGCTAACGGTTATCGATTGCCGACCGAAGTTGAACGTGAGTATGCTGCTCGTGGTGGACTCGTGAGTAAGCGGTTCCCGTGGGGAGACACAATCACTCATAGCCAAGCCAATTATTACGCTGGTGAGGACTACGGCTATGATGTAAGCCCCTCTGACGGATATCACCCTTACTATGAGGTAGGGGAAATGCCATATACCAACCCGGTGGACGCTTTTACGGCTAACGGATTTGGCCTTTATGGAATGGCCGGAAACGTCTGGGAATGGAATTGGAATTGGCACCCAGATCGTGAAGGGTTATCGCGTCTACTTTGCGGTGGTGTATGGTATAGAAGCGCATTCTTTTGCCGTGTCGTTAGCCGCACTTGGAACCAAGTTAGTATACGTACCGATTACTATGGCTTTCGCCTTTGCTCCACGATACCTCCGCCACAATAAAATGTCTTTTCTGGTTATCGCAATGACACTGATCTGCTTCATCGCTCCCTTTATGGCTTATACTCGGTCTCGCTGTTTCTTTCTTGTTTTCTTGGCGCTGTCGGGAATATGTCTAAACTGTTTTGCTGCCGAAGTGACAAGCACACCTTCAGCACGCTTTTGGCTTTCGACGAAGCCCATTACTGCAGTATCGCTAATGTCTGAGGCATTCGCGCTGGAGATGCGTGAACATACGCTGAGCTACACTGCCGGAGCGAACGGCTCAGTGGAAGGCGAAACGCATCAGGTGGTCGCGTACGGCACTGACGGCGCTTCGGTCACGGCTTCTGCTGCTACTGGATTCCACTTTGTGGAGTGGAGTGACGGGCTGACGGATAATCCACGCACGGACAGCAACGTCATCGCCAGCGTGGACGTCACGGCAACCTTCGCGATCAATACATACACGTTGACCTATGCGGCTGGCGACAACGGTTCACTCACTGGCGAGGTTTCGCAGACGGTCGAGCACGACAACGATGGTTCAGCGGTCACGGCGGTGGCAGCTACTGGCTACCACTTCGTGCAATGGAGTGACGGGCTGACGGTCAACCCACGAACGGACAGCAACGTCATTGCAGCACTTACCGTCACGGCAACCTTTGCGATCAACAGCTACATCCTGACCTACAAGGCAGGCGACAACGGCTCGCTGACCGGCGAGACGTCGCAGACGGTTGAGCACAGCAACGATGGTTCGGCGGTCACCGCGGTGCCAGATACTGGCTACCACTTCGTGCAATGGAGCGATGGGCTGACCGTTAACCCACGTACGGAAAGCAACGTCATCACAAGCGTGGATGTGACCGCGACCTTCGAGATCAACCGCTATGGCCTGACCTACGCTGCCGGAGCCAACGGCTCGCTGACCGGTGATGTTTCGCAGACAATCGAGCACGGCAGCGATGGTTCGGCGGTCACAGCGGTGCCGGATGAGGGCTACCACTTCGTGTATTGGAGCGACGGGCTGACCGTTAACCCACGCACGGACAGCAACGTCATTGCCAGCGTGGATGTCACGGCGATCTTCGCGATCAACAGCTACACATTGAGCTATGCCGCAGGCGACAACGGCTCGCTGACCGGCGAGGTTTCGCAGACTGTCGAGCACGGCAACGATGGTTCGGCGGTAACCGCGGTGCCAGGAACAGGCTATCATTTCGTACAGTGGAGCGATGGCGCCACAGTCAACCCACGGACGGACATCAACGTCATTTCAGCACTTACCGTCACGGCAACCTTCGCGATCAACCGCTATGGCCTGACCTACGCCGCTGGCGACAACGGGGCACTCACTGGCGAGGTTTTGCAGACGGTCGAGCACGGGAGCAATAGTACTGCGGTCACGGCGGTAGCAGATACTGGCTACCACTTCGTGCAATGGAGCGACGGCGTTACGGTCAATCCACGTACGGACAGCAGTGTCATCGCCAGCGTGGATGTCACGGCGACCTTCGCGATCAATACATACACGTTGACCTATGCCGCCAGCGGCAACGGCTCGCTGGTCGGCGAGGTTTCGCAGACGGTCAATCACGGCAACGCTGGTACGGCGGTCACGGCGGTGCCAGATACTGGTTACCACTTCGTGCAGTGGAGCGATGGGCTGACCGTTAATCCACGGACGGACAGCAGTGTCATCGCCAGTCTGGAGGTCACCGCGACCTTCGTGATCAACAGCTACACATTGAGCTATGGCGCCGGAGACAACGGCTCGCTGACCGGCGATGTTTCGCAGGCTGTCAATCACGGCAGCGATGGTTCGGCGGTCACCGCGGTGCCAGCTACCGGCTACCACTTCTTGCAGTGGAGCGACGGCGTTACGGTCAATCCACGTACGGACAGCAATGTCATCGCCAGCTTGGATGTCACGGCGACCTTCGTGATCAACAGCTACACATTGAGCTATGGCGCCGAAGACAGCGGTTCGCTGACTGGCGAGGTTTCGCAGACGGTCAATCACGGCAGCGATGGTACTTCTATTGCCGCAGTGCCAGATACTGGTTACTACTTCGTGCAGTGGAGCGATGGGTTGACCGTCAATCCACGTACGGACAGCGACGTCATCGCCAGTCTGGCGGTCACCGCGACCTTCGCGATCAACAGCTATACCCTGAGTTACGCCACTGGCGACAACGGTTCGCTGACTGGTGAGATATCGCAGACGGTCGAGCACGGCAACGATGGTTCGGCGGTCACGGCGGTACCAGATACTGGCTACCACTTCGTGCAGTGGAGTGACGGGCTGACGGTCAACCCACGAACGGACAGCAACGTCATTGCAGCCCTTACCGTCACGGCGACCTTCGCGATCAACAGCTATACGTTGACCTACGCGGCAGGCGCCAACGGCTCATTGACTGGTGAAAAGTTGCAGACAGTCGAGCACGGCAGCGCTGGTTCAGAGGTTACTGCAGTATCAGATGTGGGCTACCACTTCGTGGAGTGGAGTGACGGGTTGACCGCTAATCCACGCACGGACAGCAACGTCATCGCCAGCGTCGAGGTCACGGCGACTTTCGCGATCAACAGCTACACATTGAGCTATGCCGCCGGCGACAACGGTTCGCTGACTGGCGAGGTTTCGCAGATGGTCAATCACGGCAGCGATGGTACTTCTATTGCCGCAGTGCCAGATACTGGTTACTACTTCGTGCAGTGGAGCGATGGGTTGACCGTTAATCCACGCACGGACAGCAACGTCATCGCCAATCTGGAGTTCACGGCAACCTTCGCGATCAACATCTACGCATTGTCCTACACGGCTGACGCCAACGGCTCGCTGACTGGTGATATTTCGCAGACGGTTGAGCACGGCAACGATGGTACGGCGGTCGCGGCAGTGCCAGATACTGGCTACCACTTCGTGCAGTGGAGCGATGGACCGACCGTTAATCCACGCACGGACAGCAACGTCATCGCAGCCCTTACCGTCACGGCGACCTTCGCGATCAACAGCTACACATTGAGCTATGGCGCCGAAGACAGCGGTTCGCTGACTGGTGAGACGTCGCAGACGGTCAATCACGGCTACGATGGTTCGGCGATAACCGCAGTGCCAGATACTGGCTACTACTTCGTGCAGTGGAGTGACGGGCTGACGGTCACCACACGAACGGACAGCAACGTCATTGCAGCACTTACCGTCACGGCGACCTTCGCGATCAACAGCTACGCCATTACCTATACTGCCGGCGACAATGGCTCGCTGACCGGCGATGTTTCGCAGACTGTCAACCACGGCAGCGGTGGTTCGGCGGTCACCGCGATGCCCGATACTGGCTATCACTTCGTTCAATGGAGCGATGGGCTGACCGTTAATCCTCGTACGGACAGCAGTGTCATCGCCAGTCTGGAGGTCACCGCGACCTTCGTGATTAACAGCTACACATTGAGCTATGGCGCCGGAGACAACGGCTCGCTGACCGGCGATGTTTCGCAGGCTGTCAATCACGGCAGCGATGGTTCGGCGGTCACCGCGGTGCCAGCTACCGGCTACCACTTCTTGCAGTGGAGCGATGGCGTTACGGTCAATCCGCGAACGGACAGCAACATCATCGCCAGTCTGGAGGTCACGGCGACCTTCGCGATCAACAGCTATACGCTGACCTACACCGCTGGCGACAACGGTTCGCTGACTGGCGAGATTTCGCAGACAGTTGAGCACGGCAGCGATGGCACTGCGGTCACGGCGGTACCGGATACTGGTTACCACTTCGTGCAGTGGAGCGACGGCGTGGAGACCGCCAGTCGTACCGACACGAATATCAATGCCATCCTCAATGTCACCGCCACCTTCGCGATCAACAGCTATACCCTGAGTTATGCCACTGGCGACAACGGTTCGCTGACTGGTGAGATATCGCAGACGGTCAATCACGGCAACGCTGGTACGGCGGTCACGGCGGTGCCAGATACTGGTTACCACTTCGTGCAGTGGAGCGATGGGCTGACCGTTAATCCTCGGACGGATGGCAACGTGATCGTCAGCGTGGATGTCACGGCAACCTTCGCGATCAACAGCTACACAGTGAGCTATGCCGCTGGCGACAACGGTTCACTCACTGGCGAGGTTGCGCAGACAATCGAGCATGGCAGCGATGGTACGGCAGTAACTGCAGTGCCAGCTACCGGGTACCACTTCGCGCAGTGGAGCGACGGGCTGACGGTCAACCCACGAACGGAGAGCAACGTCATTGCCAGCGTCGATGTGACCGCCACCTTTGCGATCAACAGCTACACATTGACCTATGCTGCCGGCGACAACGGCTCACTGACCGGCGAGGGTTCGCAGACGGTCAACCATGGCAGCGATGGTTCGGCGGTCACGGCGGTACCAGATACTGGCTACCACTTCGTACAGTGGAGTGACGGGCTGACCGTCAATCCCCGTACGGACAGCAACGTTATCGCCAGCCTGGATATCACGGCGACCTTTGCGATCAACAGCTATACCCTGACTTACGCCGCCAGCGACAACGGCTCGCTGACTGGTGAGGTTTCGCAGACTGTCGAACACGGCAGCGCTGGTTCGGCGGTCAATGCGGTGCCAGATACTGGCTACCACTTCGTGCAGTGGAGCGATGGGCTGACCGTTAATCCACGTACGGACAGCAACGTCATCGCCAGCGTGGATGTCACGGCAACTTTCGCGATCAATGTCTACAACCTCGCCTATGCGGCGGATGAGCATGGGACGCTTGAGGGGGAAACGACACAACAGGTGGAGCACGGCAACAGTGGATCGTCCGTTCTGGCTGTTCCAGATGAAGGCTACCACTTCGTGCAATGGAGCGATGGAGTGACGGTCGCCGAACGAACCGAAGCCAATGTAACTTCCCATCATACAGTCACCGCGACCTTCGACATCAACACCTATTCTGTCAGTTATCATGCCGATGTCCATGGCACCATCAGCGGCCAGATTACCCAGACAGTTGCTCATGGTGCTGATGGAACGGCTGTAGCGGCGGTCCCCGAGGAGGGCTATCACTTCGTGCAGTGGAGTGACGGGCTGACGATCAACCCACGAACGGACAGCAACGTCATCGCCAGCGTGGATGTCACGGCAACCTATGACGTTAACCAGTATCAGGTCACCGTGACATCGACGCCGACGGCGGGTGTGCAGGTTGGATCCTCAACCGGTCACGGCGGGACGACTGCATATACGATGACCGTGGCGCATGGAACCGGTGTTGCTCTGGAAGCACCCGAGACCGTGGGCGAGCTGGCTGGGCGGTACTCCTTTGCCTCGTGGAGCGGTGGGGTGAGCAGCCGGGCGATCGCCTTTGAAGTTGCTGAAGCGATGACCCTGACGGTCGTTTACATCGTCGATCCGGTCACCTACACGGTGACGTTCGACCTTGCGGGCAAAGGGACGCGTACAGGCGGTGGCGAACTGGTGCAGAGCATCGTCCATGGCGATGCCGCCACGGCGCCGACGGTAGTCGGCGGTGTTGGCTGGACCTTCACCGGCTGGGACGTGGCGTTGGATAACGTGACAGCCCACCTGACCGTGACGGCACAGTACGTGGTGACGACCTACACCGTGACTTTCGACCTTGCGGACAAGGGGATGCGTACTGGCGGTGGCGAACTGGTGCAGACCGTCACCCATGGTGATGACGCGATTGCGCCGACGGTCGTCGGCAACACCGATTGGATTTTTACCGGCTGGGACGTGGCGTTCGATAACGTCAATGGCCACCTGACGGTCACCGCGCAGTATTTGGCAAAGACTCATAACGTGGTTTATAAGCTGACTGTACGCGGTCAGCAGTATGGGCAGGCGAAGGTTATTGCGGGGGATGGCTTTGCGGTGCTGGATTTGGAGAACAAGCTGGCGACGCTGCTTGTTCGCTGGGCTGATGGCAGCGGGGACCGGAGGGACTGGCATGACGGGGGCGAGTGGTACACTGCCGACACAGGCGGAGGTACCACCTACTGGTTCCTCACCAACGGCGCCATCGCCGGGTCGACGGATCTGGTTGGCAGCTACAACTACGCCCACCTGATGGGCGCGCAGCATGGGGTTCCAGTCGACATCGGCGGTGTGACGAACGAGGTGGTCGCCGCCTTCACAGGCGTCTGGCGTTACGGTGAGTGCGTTGAAGCACCGACAACGTATGGCGCCGCCACGCTCAGCGCGAGGATCGACCTGGTTACCAGCCGCACCGCCAACCAGGCCAACACGAGCTTTGATCAGCTTCTCGCTGAGCTTGCCGACTCCATGGGCATTGTCATCGGCGAACGGGCGGCGGTCGCCGAGGCGAAACCGGTACCGGCGGCGAAGTTGGCAACGGCGGGCAATGGGCTGGTCTGCTACAGTCTGAGCTACAGTGGTCTCGACGCGGGGAATGGCGAGGTCCATAACTTGAGCTACGGCGGCTACATCGTGCTCGATCTGGCCAGCGGCCAGATGCGGGCGCTCCTCGCCTGGCGCGATGCCACCGGTTCCTGGTACACGGTCGAGGAGTGGACGCCGCTAACTGCTTTCCACTACCAACTGCTGGTGGGGAGCAATAGCTATACCTTCCTGGGTGGCTACGATCCGGCGGAGACGACTCAGACGACCGCCAGCGGAGGCATCCAGTTCAAGCTGCTCTACGGGGCGAACCGTTCCGCCAACATCGGCGGGGGGAGCGTGCAGAGCTTCCCAGGGAGTCTGGCGGGTGAGTTGTGGAATCACGCACCTATTCGTCAGGTCTACCGCCAGGCGACCATGGGCGGTACCTTGCGCGTCGCCGAGACGCTGCACTTCAACCGGGAAGAAATGGGAATGCAGGACGCGGTTGAGTACCTCCAGGAGCGCCTGCCGGCCGGTTACCAGCCGGTCGAGTAGGGGCAATGGACGCGGGGAGACGGAGACGCGGGGACTCTTTCGATCGATAAGATCAGACTGGTCCATTGGAGACAAGCGCATTAGCCCGGAGCAGAACTGCTGCACGCGGGAAGACTTTTCGCTGCGCGGTATTCGGCAATCGATGTGCTATAGTGAGTGGCAACGGAGGCTGCTGATATGTACAAGGAACTGGCGGAACACGTGCGCGCGATGCGGTTGGTGGATTCTCATGAGCATCTGCATACCCAGGAGAAGTGGGAACGCGACCTGAAATCTGCTGAGAGATGATACCTATGCCAGTTCGGCTGGCCGGAAAAGATTATTTGAGTCTGCTCTTGCAGCGCTTGCATAGGTGGCATATAATA
>JAWLHB010000042.1:0-75364 GCA_041690595.1 Lentisphaeria bacterium | reverse complement strand
GCTCATCCTCATGATCTCCTGTAGGGGGTTCAAGTCACAGGAGATACTGTGCGCACGAGCAAGCGAATATTCACCATGGGGTATTTTTGACGCTTACTCGGAACCGAAGGCGACGCTTCACTTAAATTTGACGCTAACAGGATCACCACGAAGACCACGAAGAACCTAGCGCGGCCGTCGGCCGCAACCAAAGGTTTTCCGTCGCGGGGTGACAGTTCACATGCTTTAACATCTGACGCTATGAATATTACCACGAAGGACACGAAGAACACGAAGATTAATAAAAGTAACGCTAGCTGATGTTTATCACTTTTTTAATGACTAACCGTATTTTATATAGAAAATCAGCCCATCCTTCGTGCTCTTCGTGCACTTCGTGGTTAAATCCGTTCAATTCTGGGTGACCGCATTATTGGATCTTTCTTCACGAAGTATGTTGGAGGTGAGCGGAGGCCTCATGCCCCTGATCTTGAGGCTAATTCACCCGAAACTTTGTACAGAAAACAAGGTTCTGGCGGGTAGTAGTACGAAGGTGATAGGAAGCAAATAATAATGACATTTCTGGCATTATTAATGATCCATTTTCCTTTCTGCATCTTATCAACCTATACTTCGTGCATTTCCTGTTCTTCGTGGTAAAATACGTCCGGTTCTGGGTCTCGACGCAGCACGTTTCATGTCGCATAGCATTTCTGCTCAGCCGGTCACGTGCAGGCGACTGGCGCTGCCGCTCAGCTTCACCACCTGAATCTGTGTGGCGATCCGCTCCTTGAGCAGTTCCACATGGGAGATCACGCCGATTGTCTTGCTCTCCTGCTGTAGCGCTTCCAGCGCCGCGATGGCAATGTCCACCGTCTGGCTGTCCAGGGAACCGAACCCTTCATCGATGAAGAGGGAGTCGATCCGCACATTGCGCCCGGCCAGATCCGCCAGCCCCAACGCCAGCGCCAGGCTAACCAGAAAGCTCTCGCCTCCCGACAGACTCGACATCGTGCGGGCCATACCGGCCTGATAGAGATCCTCGATCCGCAGGTCGAGCACCTCCTCCGTGCTGCGCCGGATCAGGTACCGCTGGCTCAGCCGCCGCAGGTGCAGATTGGCGTGGCGCACCAGAATGTCCAGCGAGATCCCCTGCGCAAACTCGCGAAAGCGCTTGCCGTCCGCCGAGCCGATCAGCGCCTGCAAGTGCTTCCACACCTTCAGTTGCTCCCGATCGGCGGCAACCGCAGCCAGCTCCGCCGCATGTTGCCGGCGCTGCTCGTCGTCGCTCGACAACGCGCTCCGCAACGCAAAAATCTGCTCCAGCCTGGCCTTGTTCTCCGCCACTATCACCTCGAGCGCGCCCCGAAGCTCGACCACCGCCTCACCCTCGGCGACGCCCTCCAGCCGCAACTCGTCAATGCTCTGCTGTAGACTTGCCCGCTCGCCGGTGAGCTGATCCTGCTGGGAGCGCAGCTTCTCCTTCAACGCCTGCACGCGCGCAACCTCCGCCAGGTCAAGCCGAGCCGCCGTCAGCGCCTCGATGTCGGCAAAGGGACTCGTCTCCAACCGCTTCGTCAGACTATCACGACACTCGCCGAAGGCGGTGTCTGCCGTCTCCAGCGCGACATCGGCCATGCGACGGCTCGCCTTGGCGACCTTGTCCCCTTCTCGAAGCTCGCTCAACGCCTCCTCCATCTCGGCCGCCGCGCTCCAGTTTCGGCGCTGCGCGGTCGCCTCGCCCTCGTCGACACGCCGGCAGTCCACCTGCGCCTCCGCAACCTGCCTGCCAAGGCGCCCTTCCCGTTCCAGCGCCTGATCGAGCCGCTCGCGCGCATGCTTCAGCGACTCTCCTTTCTGCGCGATCTGGGCCCGGCAGCGCTGCTCCGCGTCGGACATCTCCCGGTAGCTCTGGGCGCGTTGACGCAACATCTGCTCCAGCGCCTCCTCCTCTCCCGGGGCGGGAATCCCCACCCCGAAAGGCTCCAGTTGCTGACCGAGTCTCTCCCCCGCCGCCGCGCTTCGTTCCTGCCACTGCGCCCCGGCAAGTTCCTCCTCCATCAGCCGTTTCTGCTGATTATCGAGCGCCTGCGTCGCCTTTTCACAGCCGTTGCGCGCCGCCGCCACTTCCTTGTCGCACGCATTCAGTACTTTCTCCGCCCTCTCCAGCGCGCCCCGGGCCGCGCGAATCCTTTCGAGTCGCTCACGCATCCCTCGTGCAAGTTCGTTCAACTGGGCTTCGCGCTCGATCAGGGTCACCCCCGTCGCCTCCGTGAGCCGCAGCTTCTCGGCAAGCTTCCGTATCCCTTCCCGTTGCGCCAGCAAGGCGTTCTCCTCATCCGTGCAACTGGCCCGGCACGCCTTCTGCTTCTCCTGCAGCAGCGCCACTGCCTTCGACGCCTCCGCCAGCGCCTGCACCTTCGCCCGCTCCAGCGTCTTGGCTGCCGCGACATCCCGAGACAACTGAGTCGGCGTGAAGTCGCCCGTGCCATGGTCGAGGAACGGATGCTCCGTCGAACCGCAGAGCGGACACATCTCATCCGGCCGCAGTGCCGCACGATGCTGCTCCAGGCTGGCGATCTGCTTCGCCTTCTCATAGTGATCCTCGCACCTGCGTCGAGCCAGTTCGGCCGCCGCCAGCTCCTGACGCACCGACGCTTCCTGCTGGTCGGCACTCGCCAGTTGCGGCTCGAACTCCGCCAGCCGTGCCGTCAGCGTGGCCAACTTGCGCTCGCGCTTCCCCGTCTCCTCCACCCATTCCTTCAACTTGGCGATCCCATTCAGATGTCGCTGACAGTTCTCCCGCTCATCCTCGATCTTCCCTTCATCCCCTTCCGCCAGAAGTTCCCGCAGCCGCGCCCCCTCCGCATCCCGCTCACTCTGCCTAACCGTGTATCGTTCCTCCGCCGCGGAGAGCGCCGCGCCCGCCTGCGTCAATGCCGCCTCCAGCGCAGGACGCTGCCCCTGGATCCGCTGCACGTTCTGGATCGACCGCAGCTTCTCCCGGCGCGCCGTGGTCAGCTCGACAATCCCCTTGCTCAGGCTCGGTAACGCTTCGCCCAGCGTCGCATCGACGCCATGGCTCTTCAGCCAGAGCTCACGCTCATCCCGCTCATGGGTCAAGCTCTGCAACGCACCTTCACCCGCCGTCACCTCCGCCACGGCCTGGTGCACATCCTGCCGGCACCACGCCGCCGCCGCCGTCAGTCCCGTCCACCAGCGCACCTCCGCCTGCGTCGCCAGCTCCATCGCCCGGGATGCCGCCTGACGCTCCTCCCGCAGCCGTTTCCGGCAGCCATCGTAGATGCGCAACTCCTCCACATAGGCCCCCGTCTGCTCATGCAGCGCCAGTCGCCCCAAGTCGTCTCCGGCAGCCTCACGCGCCGCCTCCACCTCTCGCAACCGCCGCTCCAGGCCATCTATCTTCTGCAAGGCCTGCGCCAGTTGCAGCGCCTTCGCCACCGCCTCCCGCATCGCCCGCTCGCGTTCATCTTCCGCAACCTGCCTCGCCTGAGCCGCCGCCAGCCCCTGCACCTTCTCTTCCCGCTCCTCCGGCGACAACAGGGACACCCGATTGGCCGCCGCTTCCCGCGCCGCAAGCGCATCCTCCCGATCCTTCCCTTCGCGGTAACAGAGCCTCCCCAGCTCCGAATAGATCGACGTCGCCGTCAGACTCTCCAGCAGCTGCGCCTGCTCATCGGCCGTCGCTTTCAGAAAGCGCGCAAACTCGCCCTGCGCCAGCATCACCGACCGCAGAAAGCGGTCGTAATCCAGCCCCACCAACTCCACGATGCGGCTCTCCGCCTCCGTGATGCTTTCCGCGATCGGGATCCCGTCGGCGTTGTAGATGAAGCGGCGCGCCGGCTGAATCTTGCCATCTTCCTTGCCCCGCGCCCGGCGCAGCTCCCATGTCGCCGTGTACCGCTCTCCGTGGCGCACCTCGAAGAAAACCGCCGCGCTGCAGCCCCCTGTCTGCCGACTCATCATGCCTTCGGGGTTCCGCTCGTTGCCATAGCGGGCCGCGCGACCGAAAAGCGCCAGCGTTATCGCATCCAGAAGGGTCGACTTGCCCGCCCCCGTCGGCCCCGTGATGGCAAAGAGCCCCGCCTCGCCAAGTGGCGGCCCTTCGAAGTCGATGCAGTGCTTGCCACGCAGGGAATTCAGATTCTCGATCTCGACGCGCAGGATCTTCATGCCCAGTCCCCCCCGTCACGCTCCCGCTGCTGGTCCGCATGAAGCTCCAGCAACTCCGCGAAAGCCGTCTCGAGCGCCGCGCGCTCTTCCTCCGCCAGCTCCGTTTCCGCCGCCAGGCGCCGGGCAAAGAGTGCCAGTGGGTCACCCAGAATGGCCTCGATCTGTTCGGCCTCCTCCCCGTCATCGGTCAGCCTGGCGCAATCACCCGGTCCCAGACCACGCACAATCTGCAGCACCTCCAGATCCGTTCGACCCGCCATCGCCTGATCCACCAGCGACAGCAGCCCATCGCCGGTCGACTCACCTTCGACGCAGATCTCCAGCCATGCCGGCGCCGCCGCCGCCGGTGGCTCCAGCAAGCGCAACGCACCTGCAAGTTCCGCCCGCGTCGTCTTCAGGCGCAACAGATACCGATGCGTCGGAATTGCCAGCTGCTGCTGTGCCAGCAGTCGCCCCTCGCCGAAGTCGAGCACACACAGCGACTTTCGGTCGTTCGACTCGCTGAAACTAAGCGGCAGCGGCGAACCCGAATACCGGACATGTTCGCAACCGCCAACCGCCTGCGGACGATGAAAATGGCCCAGCCCCACGTAGCAGAAACGCTCCGGAAAGGTCCGCGCGCTCACCGCCCCGAGACCTCCCACATGGACATCCCGCTCACTGTCACTGGCCGTTGCCCCGATCGCGGTCAGATGCCCCATCGCCATGATCGGCACGCCGCGCGCGTGCCAGACTTCCGCCGCATCCGCCAGCTCACGATACCGCCGCTCGATTCCCTCCGTCAGCGCCTTCATGATCGCCTCGCCCGTCATTCCCGGAAAGGCCGTGCGCAGATCCCGGTCGCGCAGAAATGGCACCGCCGCCACCACCAGTTGCGGCGCCGACGCCGACGGCAACGGAATCAGCAGCGAGTCCGCCTCCACGGGGCAAGCTCCCATCACGTACGTGCGCAAGCTCTTCAGCACGTCTCGCGGAGCATCCAGGTGTCCCGGCGAATCGTGATTCCCCGCCGCCACCACCACGCAGCACCCGCACTCCGCGCAGAGTCGCGCCAGAAACTCGTAATACTGGCTCACCGCCCGTTGCGGCGGATTCGCCGTATCGAAGACGTCCCCCGCGATCACCAGCGCATCCACCTCATGCTCCTTGATCGCCCCGCACAGAAAATCCAGAAAAGCCGCGTGTTCCTCGTCTCGCGTCTTCTCCCCCAGGCATTTCCCGAGGTGCCAGTCAGCCGTATGCACCACCCGATAGGCGCCCGCCGGCTTGGCCAATATTGTACTCATCATCTTCCAGCGCCCCCCTTTCAGTGGTCAAGCCACACTTTACCCTCCCGCCCCCCTCCGGTCAACCCCAGACTTGCATGGAGTCGCCGGCCGCCACTTGGGCTCAGCACGCAAGGATGGACGATATGGACGATATGGACGGGATGGACGCCGCAATGGGCCTGCCCCGTCATCCCCGCGTCTCTTTTCGCCCCTTGCCCAACGAGCGTCAAGACACCCGTCCGGTGCAAGTTTCCTCAACCGACTTGACATGGGGTGCTGCCCAGGCAATTCATATGATCAGACATGACGACAAGAACGACAGGCTGTCGGCTTGAGATGATCAAAGCGTTGCCAGAAGGATAATCACACCATGACTGACATTCGGTGGAAACAGCGATTCAGTAACTACCGCAAAGCGTTTCTTGAGCTGAAGGAAGGGCTGGAGCTGACTGGAACCAGAGCGCTGACCAAGCTGGAAAAACAAGGGCTTATCCAGGGATTTGAATACACCCATGAACTGGCGTGGAACCTTCTCAAAGACTACCTTGAGTTTCAAGGGCACGTAGGGTTGATTGGCTCTCGCGATACCACGCGTGAAGCCTTCAAGCGCGGGCTGATTGACGACGGCGAAATCTGGATGGAAATGATCAGGTCCCGAAACCTGACCTCACACGCCTACGACCGCGATACCGCCGAGTCTATCTATACGGCAATTGTCACCCGCTACTTCCTGCAATTTCAGGCGTTGCACCTTGAGTTTTCTAAGCGCTGCACTGAGGAAGTCGGATGAAGTTCGGCCTCTCGGAGATAACCTGCGACACCATTCGACGAATTCTCGAACAGCATGCCAACGTCGAAAAGGCGGTGATCTATGGCTCGCGCGCCAAAGGAAACTACAAGACCGGTTCGGATATCGATCTGACGCTGATGGGCGACGATCTGGATAACCGTACACTCTCCGCTATCGCGGGAGAGCTGGACGAATCTTATATTCCCCATACCGTAGACCTGTCGGCTTATGACAGGATCGAAACCCCCGAGCTGCGCGACCACATCGACCGTGTCGGGCTGGTTTTCTATACGAGGAAACATCCCGGCGACGAGCCAGATGCTCCCTGACGTGCCATTGACCAACGTGTCAACGCTCAAGCGCAATGCCGTTACCTTGCCGTAATTACTTGGAGGAAAGTGCATGGGCATGTACCTGAGAAAGTCGTTTCGCGCTGGGCCGATTCGCTTCAACCTGTCGAAAAGCGGCATTGGCCTATCTGGCGGAGTCAAAGGTGCTCGTATCGGAACTGGCCCTCGCGGATCGTACGTGCATGCAGGCCGTCATGGCCTGTACTATCGGAAACAACTGGCCTCCGGTCAATCGCGCACGAAGTCGGCAGCGGACGGAGAAGGCTGTGTAACACTCCTGCTCATCGTCGTTGCCATAGGATTAGGGGTCTGGCTTCTGCGCTGGTTGATCGCGAATCCGGCCATTCTCGTCGCCGGCATCGTGATCGCCATCGCCATCCCGATTCTGCGCTTGTCCGTCCGTTTTCGCCAAAAGGCTGCCATTGCCGCCTACAAGCAGTCTCTGGATGCAACCTTCGTCACGATGCAAAGCCCCCCGTCTGCCGCTCTGCTCTCCAGCCTGAAGGAACAGCAAGCGAGGCTGCCCAAAGGCGGAACAAACCAGCATTCTATCGACACGATAGAGATGGACCTCTATCAGGCGGTACTCGACAAGATCCTTGACGACGAGCACATCACAAAGGAGGAGGCAACGACTATCGCGGCGGCCGAACAGACTCTCAGCATTACCCCAGCGGCACGATTGAGCACCAAGAAGGAGATCTTCTCCGCCGCCTATGTTGAGGCGATTCGGGATCGGGAGATCACCCAGGAAGAACTCGACAGGCTGAATAACCTCATGGCGGGACTGGGCATCCCTCAGGGCGAAGTTCAGCGGGAACTCGACATCGTGCAGGAGATTGTCGATACTCAGGCATTGCGTCTCCCTTTCGAGCCAATCCAGCCCGACCAACTCGCCGCGCCAACGCAGAAAAGCGAGGAAGCCTATTATCAATGCTCTGCCCGGGTGCTCGCCAAGCGTAAATCCAAAGCCTCGCCGACGGGATACGAGTATTCTCTGAGACGTGAGGGAACGATGATCCTCACCAATAAACGTCTCTTCGTGGTCGGCGATGGAACGACCAACATCCGCCTTGCCGACATTCAGGATCTGGATGTGGACATCGATGAGGGACTGATCGAGATCTCCAAGACCGGTTCGGGTCGCCCCATCCTGCTGAAGACTGACGCCCCCATCTATACTGGACGGGCCATCGACCTGCTGGTCAATGCGCAAGCGGGAGGCAACGCTTCATGAGGCTCCGAAAGCGAACATGGGAACTTATCGAGACGGCCAAAGACGGCGATACGGCGAGCCACGTGGTTGATCTCGCCATCCTGTCACTGATCTTTCTGAACGTCATCGCCGTGATCGTCGGCTCGGTCCAGTCCGTTCAGGAACGCTGGAGCGCGCTCCTGAACGTTTTTGAGGCAGTTTCCGTTGCCGTGTTTTCAGTAGAATACGTGGCCCGACTGTGGTCCTGCACCAGCGATTCGCATTTCACCGGCCCCTTTCGTGGCCGCATTCGTCTTGCCCTTCGGCCAATGACGATCATCGACCTCCTCGCCATCCTCCCCTTCTATATTCCCTTCTTCGGATTCGACCTTCGGTCGCTCCGAGTCCTCCGACTTCTCAGGATCCTCCGCGTCGCCAAGGTCAGTCGGTATTATTCGTCACTTAACCTGATCAAGCACGTTTTCCTGGCCAAAAAAGAAGAACTGGTGCTCACCTCGGCACTGATGGGTCTCCTGCTTGTCGTATCATCCAGCCTCCTCTACTACTGCGAGAACGGAGCCCAGCCAGATGCTTTCTCGAGCATTCCAGCTACAATGTGGTGGTCGATCACCACGCTCACAACGGTCGGATACGGGGACATGTACCCGGTCACGCTGCTCGGGAAGTTCTGCGCAAGCATTGTCGCCATCTTGGGAATTGGCATGTTTGCTTTGCCGACGGGGATTCTTGGGTCTGGATTTGTGGAGGCCATCCAGAAGAAGAAGGAGCGCAATGTGTGCCCCCACTGCGGGCACAAGCTTTCGTGACCGACAAGCCGACACGCCCCCCCCCAGCGACCGCTGATGGTCAGCCGCTACTGACAAGACGTACGCCGAATTCTAATCAATTCATCACGATATTCAGCGCTTCCTTGAGAGCTGAACGTTTCAGTATGCCTGTGGAGTTGAAGATCTGCAGAGGGAACTTCTCCCGTGGTCGGCGGGCCAGCCTCACAACCTCGGGCCAGCTTTCGGCCATAAACTTCAGATCCTGTGCAGTGATGATGCCGACGTCAGTATTGGTTTCGATCTTGATCCGCTTGGCCTGCAGCTCTGCCTTATCATCAATATCAGGAACGATAATCAGAAAGATGGAGACAGGCTTGACGGACTCGCGAAGGTAGCGCTTGAACTGGTCCGCATGAGACTTCGGGAAGCTGTACATGCTTTCCTTTCCCTTATTGTCCCAGAGCAGAAGCTGCCCATTTTCCAGCTCGATGCCGCCATCGGCATGGTCACTGCCGTTGAAAGCGAGGAGCGGCCAGCCAAACTTCTCTTCGAAGAGGTATCGGGTTCCTTCCTCAAAGCCACCTTCCATATCACGATCTCGGGTAATGATCTTCTTCTCGTAGAGGTTCTTGTTGTCGCGCGAGGCGAACTGCTCGTAGAACTGATAGAAGATCGTTCGCGGATCGCCATTCATCTCCGGCACATCGGGCAGCAACGAGTCATAGTACTTGATGATGCGAACGATTTTCTCGGACTTGGCTCCCGAGATCTTGACACCCTGCAGGCGACGACAGATCTCTTGGATCTCATCATTGCTCAGTGTGTCCAGCATTTCCGATGGTTTGCATTGGCAGTTGAGCAAGCGCGCGACACGCTCCTCCTTCGAGCCGGAGACAGGCAACGAGAACGCAGACAGGATCGTGTGAAGCTGCTTGCTGTTCAGTGACTGCAGGAGCGAAGTCTGTGCCTTATCGCTCATCTCGTAGCCGAGACATGCCTTGACGGCTGGCGCAAATTCCTCCGGAATCAAAACGTTCAGCCCAGTTGTACTGCGGTTGCAGTATAGGATAACACCCAGCTTCTGCAGTTGCGCGATCGCGTCGCGCACTTCCGCAAAAACATGTAGTTCGCTGTTGGGCTTAGGGAACTTTCCCAGCCGCGCTTCAAGGAGACGATGCTCATAGCGGGTCAACTTGAGCTTCTCCCGGAGCCGATCGACAAGATTGAATTCGTCAGGCGTAATCTCATTGTCTGCCAACGCAACCTCAAGCACGACCAGGTAGATCTCCACAGCCCTCGAATCCGAAAGAGAGATAACTGCATCGTCACTAGCCTTGGCGATCAGCGCCCTTTCATATTCCTCCACGGCCTTGAAGACACCTTCCTCCGTGCAGGCGAAATCTGGGGAATCCAAAATGACCGTGAGAATGAGTTCGAACAGAATGCGCTGAGACCGTGATAGCTGCCTGAAACTGAGTGCCTGACAGATCCGGGACTCACTGGCTAGTTCATCCGCATTCTGCAGGATCTGTTCGCGAAGCCGTCCTTCATCCCGCTTCGGCAGGTTCTCCTTGATAATGCTGCCCACGACTCGATCCAGATAGAGTTGACTCATTAATGGAAGACAATCATCAAGTCGCATAGGTTTGCCTTTGGTGGGTAATGAACTCCAGATAGACGACTGCAACATATCGATTGAAATCCGGCTTTGCAAGCATTGCCATAATGACGCAAGATGAAGCCATGGGAAAGTAATCCGGTATACATGGTCCATCAGCATCCGGCATTAGGTTCTTGTTGGCCTGCCTTTTTCTTCGGAACCATGTGGATGCTCGTGGCCAAGCACTGCGGGAGAGTACCTGTCCCCGGGATGGGGAAGTACCTGTCCCCGGGCAGAGGGAATGTACCTGTCCCCAGGCTGAGGGATCCGCCCCGTACATCGTCCAACCCGTCAGACCATGTCGGACAAGTCAGACCTGTCAGACGAGTCGGACAAGTCGGACGTAGTCGGACGGGTTGGACAAGTCGGACAAGTCGGACGTAGTCGGACGGGTTGGACAAGTCGGACAAGTCGGACGTAGTCGGACGGGTTGGACAAGTCGGACAAGTCAGACGAGTCGGACGGGTTGGACAAGTCGGACAAGTCAGACGAGTCGGACGGGTTGGACAAGTCTGACGTAGTAGGTCGGGTCAAGCGAGGTGATGGGTGGCTCGCGCGGCGAAGGTAATCAAAGGCAAAGGCGGTGCCTTGCATCCTTGGGCGGAACAAGTACTTTATATGCTTCACGGCGATTACCATTCGGCGGAGCCGGCGCTCCATCCAACGGCAGGGAAGTACAATCTTATGGATCCTAGTATCGAGACGCTCCTTCAGATCCAGGACAAGGACATTCGCATCGCCAACCTCGTCAAGCAGATCCAGACGGTCCCTGTCGAGAAGAAGCAGATCCAGACTGAGATGACCAATGCGGAATCCATGATGGACGAGGCCAAGAAGGCAATCATGGATGTCGAGAAGCGCATCAAGACCATCGAAATGGAGATCGCTACCGTCGATCAGCGCAAAGTCTCCCTCCAGAGCAAATCCAGCCAGATCAAGAAGAACGACGAATATCGGGCCATGCTTAACGAAGTCGCCGCCTTCGACGCCAAGATCGAGAAACTTGAAGATCTGCAGCTTCAGGAAATGGAAGCACTCGAGCAGGCCCGCCAGAAGCGCGCAGCCGCTCAGAAACTGTGCGATGCCGCGCAGAAACGCCTCCTCGGCACCATTGAAGATCTCGACCTCCGCGCCAGGAACTGCGAAGAGCAGGTGAAGAAGGTGAAAGCGGAACGCGACGAGATGGCCAAGGCCGTCGAGCCTGAGCTGATGCGGCTCTATTCCCGCCTCACCCGCAAGGGAACAGACGACGGCAACTTCCGGCGCGGTATTGCCCCGCTGGTCGATAACAACTGCGGCGGCTGCTTTCTCACCGTGACGCCCCAGGTGCGCCACTCCGTGAACAAGGGCGACATCGTCACCTGCGAAAACTGCGGCGTCATTCTCTACGCCGCCGATTGAGCAGACGGCCATGGCCGACACGCTCAACTGGCTCCTGCGCATCGCTTACGACGGCACCGCCTACAACGGCTGGCAGGTTCAGCGGCCAGGCGTCCTCACCATCCAGGGCATCCTCGAACGACGGCTCAAGCGCCTCTACGGACAACCGCTCCGCACCTTCGGCGTCAGTCGAACCGACTCCGGCGTTCATGCTCTCGATCAGCGCGTCACGGTTCACGCCCCCGCCACGCCCCCCATCCCGGTTCCAAGCCTTCGCCAGGCCCTCAATCATGGCGTCCCACCCGATATTCGCATCCTCGACATCACCGAGATGCCGATCGGCTTTCACGCGCGCCACGATGCCGTCGGCAAGGCCTACACCTACCTCATACATCGCGGCAACCTCGCCAGCCCCTTTCACTGCCGCTACTGCTGGCCTGTCTACCATACGCTCGATGTCGCCCCCATGCGCCTGGCTGCCGCGCAACTGATCGGCACTCACGACTTCACCGCCTTCTCCACCAATACGCGCGGCCCCGAAATGCCCGACCCGGTGAAGACGCTTCATCTCATCGAGATCGCCGAACACGGCCCGCTGATCCGCATCACCGTCATCGGCAACAGCTTCCTCTATCGCATGATGCGACGCATCGCCGGATACCTGGTCTCCGTCGGGCGCGGCTATACCCCCGCCGAGGCAACCACCTCGATTCTCCTCGCCCGCGACCGCGCCGGGCTCCGCGAAACCGCTCCACCCCAAGGTCTCTTCCTCGATCGCGTCTTCTACGATCAGGAGGAGATGCTTGCCTACCGGCGCACCACACTCCCCTACAAGGATCTCCTCGACATGTCGCCCTGGGCGTAAAACAGCCGGATGCAGCCCAAGCCAAGCCACATCCGGCTGACTGTCGACCGTGCCCCCACTTGGAAAGAGGCCGTCGACAACCCTCTGCACCGCGGGAGCCTTTCCTTACTGCCTTCCATCACGTATAGTCATGGAACCACCAGATCCATGCCAAAGCACGGCCACTTTTCACCATGCCCGACCGCAATACCCTCCTCCTCCAACCTGACGAAGAGCTTTTTCGTCATTGCACCATGGACAACTTTCGCGCCTCGGGACCGGGCGGTCAGCACCGCAACACGACCGATTCCGCCGTGCGCCTGACTCTGCCCGAGTACGGCGTCAGCGTCACCGCCGTTGAGAGTCGTTCCCAGCATGAGAACCGCTCCGATGCCCTGCGCAAGCTGCGCCTGCAGCTGGCACTCCAGGTCCGCGATCCGCATCCGCGCGGCTGGAAGGGACCGTTGAAGATCGGGCGCAAGGATCGACGCTATCCTCTCTTCGTGGCCATCCTCCTCGATGCCCTGAGCCACTTCGGCTTTCAACTCGGTGACGCCTCCAAGGCGCTCGGGATCTCCACCGGCAGGCTCGTTCGCATCCTCGCCGCCGACGAGGAGCTTTGGGCAAAGGTCAACGCCGAACGGCAGGCCCACGATCTCCATCCCCTGCGACTGCCCGACTAACGATCATGAGCGAAACGCCTTGCGCTGCCCGCGGAATTCTCCCGGCGGTTTGCCAAAGGTTTCGCGGAAAACGCGGGAGAAATGCTGGGCATTGCCGAGGCCGCAATGTTCCGCAATCTGCTTGAGTGGCAGATCCGTAGTCAGAATCAGGTTGCGAGCTGCTTCCGCGCGCAGGTGCCGCACGGTGGCCATGGGCGTGCATCCAGCCAACTTCCGATAGGTACGGATGAAGTGGTACTTTGACATGCCGACATGGGCCGCCAGATCGGCGACAACGATCGGGCTGGCCAGGCGCCCGTTGACGTACGTGCGCACTTCCCGCGGTAGCGGCGGCGTGTCGTCCCGGCTCAGCCGATGGAACTCGGCCACCAGCGCGGCAAGGAAGGCCTTGCAGGCAGCCGCCGACATGCTTCCCTGTTGCTCTGGCTGGCTGCCATGCTCCTCGTGAAGCCAGCGGACCAGTTGCCGCAGCCGTCCCGCTTGATCTACGACGCGAACCGGCAGATCGTTCTCAGCCATGGTACTGGCGGTGAAGCCGATGAAGTAGGTGTGAAACGGCATTCCAGAAAGAGTGCTCTCCTCGTGGGGCCTCCCCGCTCTGTAAAAGAGCGCGTCGCCCGCCGTCGCCAGAATGGTCACGTCATCGATACGCAACCGCATCTTCCCCTCCACCAGAACAACCAGCTCGTGGTGGTGGTGGTGGTGCTCAGACAGATGCCATGCCGTGCGCGTGGCAAGCGTTCCCGCGTACAGCAACTCCGGCTCACCCATGCTTCCACGCCCTCCCTGCTCCAACTGCTTCTGGCTCTCTTCCTGCCGCTCAAAACAGGCGATGCGCAATTCTGGACAACATAGAGCAATCGCCAACTATTGCCAGCGAGACGTGAATCCATAGATTATGAAGAGCGCGTGATGACCGCAGCAATTAATGGCAAGCATGGGAAACGGAATGGAGCAATCATGAACGAGTCGAGAAAGGTCAGGATTGGCTTTGTCGGTGTCGGCACCATGGGACAGTGCGCCCATCTGAAGAACTATTCGGCGCTGAGCGACCTGTGCGAGGTGGTGGCGTTGGCGGAACTCAAGCCGGAGGCGGCGCGGAAGGTGGCGCAGCGCTATTTCGTGCCCAGCGTTTACGCCACAGCGGCGGAAATGCTTGCCAATGAAGAACTGGACGGCATCGTGGCGTCGCAACCCTTTACCCGCCATGGCATTCTGGTTCCCGAGCTGCTCGAGGCGGGCATTCCGCTCTTCACGGAGAAACCGATTGCGGGGAGCATCGCCGTGGGCGAGAGAATCGTCGAAGCCGTGCGCAACAGCGGGAGCTTCCACATGGTCGGCTACCACAAGCGCAGCGATCCGGCAACCATGGCCGCCAAGGCCGAGATCGAGCGGTTACGCGAGTCCGGCGAGCTGGGCGAGATGACGTATATCCGCATCACCATGCCGGCCGGCGACTGGATTGCCGGCGGATTCGCTGATTTCATCCGCACTGACGAGTCGGCACCGAGTATGGACTGGGATCCGGCTGACGACAGCTTGAGCAAGGAAGACAACCAGGCCTACATCAGCTTCGTGAACTACTACATCCACCAGGTCAACCTGATGCGGCACCTATTGGGCGAGAACTACGTCGTCACCCATGTCGATCCCACCGGCGTCCTGCTCGTCGGCAAGAGTCTTGGCGGCATCCCATGTACCATCGAAATGACCCCGTACGAAACGACGGTGGACTGGCAGGAGTCGGCGCTGGTCTGCTTTCGCAAAGGGTGGGTTCGCCTCGAGCTTCCGGCGCCGGTGGCCAGCAATCGCGCCGGGCGCGTTACCTTCTTCCGCGATCCAGGTAACGGCGCGCAGCCCGAGTTTGTCGAACCGCAAATGCCCTGGATTCACGCTATGCGCCAACAGGCGATCCATTTCATCCGTGCGATCAAGGGCGAGATGCAGCCGCCGTGCGAAGCAGCGGAGGCGCTCGAAGACCTGCGGGTCGCCCGTCAGTTCCTCAAGCAAGCACACGGGGTCTGAGTGCGCGAAACTTCGTAACGCCATCGACAAACAAGGATGACAGTCATGCCTTTGCAGTGGAAAAAGCAGTGGATCAGCGATGAAACCTACGAGTCGGCCGGGGTCTGGGACGTCAACGGCGACGGCGTTCCCGACATCGTCTCGGGCGCTTTCTGGTACCAGGGCCCGGATTTCCGCCGAAAGCATTTTATCGGCGCCGTACGGGCTGCAGGCGAGTATTTCGACGATTTCTCGACCATTGCGTTGGACATCAACGGCAATGGCCGCCTGGATTTCATCACCGGCGGCTACTTCGGCGAAAACCTGCGCTGGCGGGAATGTCCGGACGATCCGACCAAACCCTGGCCCGAGCACATCATCGCCCACACCGGCAGCGTCGAAACCACGCGCGCCTGGGACATCGACGGCGATGGCGTCGTCGAAATCATGCCGAATACCCCGCCGAACCCGGAGGTCGCCTACTACAAACTGGTAACGGATGCCGATGGCCGGGGAACGGGAGTGTTCAGGAAGGTGGTGATTCACACCTTCGCCGACAAAGGGCAGGGACACGGACTCGGCTGCGGCGACATCGCGGGCAACGGGCGCATGGACATCGTGCTGTGCAAAGGCTGGCTCGAAGCGCCGGCCGATCCGGAGAAGGGCGTCTGGCAATGGCATGACGACTTCCCCGAGCCGCCCTGGGGATGGTCCGCCAGCGTGCCCATGCTGGTGGTGGATCTCAACAACGACGGCGTCAACGAGCTTATCACCGGCAACGCGCACGGCTATGGCCTGTGGTGGAGCGAGCAGAGCATCGTCGGTGGCAAGAGGGTCTGGCGCCACCATCCAATCGATCCGTACAACGCCCAATACCATGACCTGATGTGGCTGGATATCGATGGCGATGGGCAGCCGGAAATGGTCACCGGCAAACGCCACCGCGCACACTGCGGCAACGATGCCGGCGAGTGGGACGACTTGGGCATCTACTACTTCAAGTGGACCGGCGAAGGCTTCGCCAAACAGGTCATCGACTACGGCGCGATTGGCGCCGGCGGCAACGGCTGCGGCATCCACTTCGCCGTTGCCGATCTCGATGGCGACGGCCGCCTCGACCTCATCGCCCCGGGCAAGGACGGCCTTTTCATCTACCGAAACCAAGGTTGCCAGGACTGATTGGGGGAAGAGCGATCAGTGATCGAGCTTCGCGCTCGCATCGATCATAAACGAGCAGAATAAATCTTCATTTGCGCTTGCATCTGCTCATCCGATCATGCATAGTGATCAGATGATTACGCGCACCATCTCCCGTGAACAGCAGATCCTCGACGCTCTGCGAGGCCAGGAAATCGTCCAGGTCGCCGACCTGGCCACGATCCTCGATGTCTCGGAAGCGACCATTCGCCGCGATCTGACGGCCATGGAGGATCGGGGCCTCCTCAGCCGCGTCCACGGAGGCGCCACCCTGGCCGGCATTGCGCGCCGCGAACCGCTCTTCCATGACAAGGAAGAGCGCAACACTGCCGCCAAGCAAGCCATCGCCCACGCGGCCTTGAGCCTCATCGACGACGGCGACACCATCTATCTCGACGGTGGCAGCACCATCCTCCAGCTGGCGCGTCTCCTCGATCGCCGCCACAACCTGGTCATCGTCACCAATTCCCTGATGGCAGCCTCCAGCCTCCTTGATACCGAGCATCGCCTGATCCTGGTCGGGGGAGAGTTTCGCAAACTCAGCCGCACCCTCGTCGGCCCCCTCACCGCGCAATTGATCAATGCCGTACATGTCGACAAGGCCTTCATGGGCACCATCGGCTTTACCCTCGCCGAGGGCATGACCACTACCGACCCCAACGAGGCGCACACCAAGTCCCTGATCATGAGCCGCGCCGGCCAGGTTCTCCTCCTGGCTGACAGCAGTAAGCTCGGCACCTCATCCTTTGCCCGCAGTGGCACCATCAACGACATCAGCACCCTCATCACCGATAACGCCTCTCCCGATTTCATCGCCGGTATCGAGCAACTGGGCATTCGCCTCATGCTCGCCGGCGCCCCTCCTTCCAATCCATCGACCAGCGAAACAAAGGACTGATCATCATGGCCACACCCGTATTGATGCCAAAGCAAGGTCAAAGCGTCGAAACCTGCCTCATCCTCACCTGGAAAAAGGCGATCGGTGACTCCGTCGCGGAAGGCGACATCCTCTGCGAAGTCGAAACCGACAAGGCGACCTTCGAAGTCGAAGCTCCTGCCGCCGGCACCCTTATTGCCCGCTTCTTCGAAGAAGGCGACGACGTGCCCGTTCTCGTCAACATGGCGGTCATCGGCAATCCGGGCGAAGCGACTGACGAGTTCCGTCCCGGTGAAGCCGCCGCTCCAGCAGCCGCCGCTCCAGAAGTGGAAACAGTGGCCGAAGCCGCGCCGGCACCCGTCGCTGCCGCTGACCTCATTCCCGAGCCCCAGGCCGCCCCCGCCGGCCAGAAACCCGAACGGGTATCGCCCCGCGCCCGGAAACTCGCCGCGGAGAAGGGCATTGCCCTGACCGGCCTCACCGGCACCGGCCCGCAGGGACGCGTCATCGAGCGTGATGTCCAGCAGGCCCTGGCTTCCGGACAGCCCCTCACCCCCGCCGCAAGAGAGCTTGCCGCCGCGGGCAAGGTCGCACCCGCCGCCGGTTCCGGCATTGGCGGCCGCGTCACGGCCGCTGACATGAAAAGCGCGGCTCCGGTCCAGCCCGCGGCCCCCGCCGCCGCTTCTCAGGAAGACGAGATCGTCAAGGTGCCGATCAAGGGCATACGGAAGCTCATCGCCGAGCGCATGCACGCGTCCCTGCAGAAGACGGCGCAGCTCACCATGAACAGCTCCGCTGACGCCACCAGCCTCCTCGCCCTGCGAAAGAAGCTCAAGAACAGCCCCGAATCGTTCGCCCTGCAGAAGGTCACCGTGAACGATCTGATCCTCTTTGCGGTCGCCCGCGTCCTCAAGGATTCTCCTGAAATGAACGCGCTCTACCAAGACAACGCCCTCCATCAGTACAAGAGCGTCCACCTCGCCTTTGCCGTGGACACGCCCCGCGGACTCATGGTCCCCGTCATCCGCCACGCGGACAAACTCACGCTGAAGCAGCTCTCCGCCGAAGCCAAGCGGGTGGCCCGCGCCTGCACCGAAGGTGGAATCACGCCCGATGAACTCAGCGGCGGCACCTTCACCATCAGCAACCTCGGCAACCTCGGTATCGAGAGCTTCACCCCCGTGCTCAACCCGCCCCAGGTCGGCATTCTCGGCATCGGCAGCACCCAACTGAAGCCTGTCCAGCAAGGCAGCGAGATCGTCCACCGGCAGTTCATGGGCCTCTCCATCACCATCGATCACCAGGTTGTGGATGGCGCTCCCGCCGCCCGCTTCCTCCAGCGCGTCGCTGAGGCACTTGCCAACATCGACCTGCTCCTCGCCGGCTGAACCGCGATCTCAATCCGAACGTCACAAGGATACACCCCCATGTCATACGATCTTATCGTCCTCGGAGCCGGACCCGGCGGCTATGTCGCTGCCGAGCGTGCCGGCGCCATGGGCAAGAAAGTCGCCATCATCGAGAAGTCGCACCTCGGCGGCGTCTGCCTCAACGAAGGCTGCATCCCCTCCAAGACCCTGCTCAACTCCAGCAAGCACTATGCGCAGGCTCTGCACGGCGCCGAATTCGGCGTCACCTGCGAGGGCGTCCGCTTCGATCTGCCCACGGTCATGAAGCGCAAGGAGAAGATCATCAAGTCTCTGCGCAGTGGTATCGCCTACCAGATGAAGCGCTACAAGATCGACGTCATCGAGGGCGCTGGCGAGCTGATCGAACGCGGTAAAGTACGCGTTGGCGAGACCGTTTACGAAGCCGCCAACATCCTCATCGCGACCGGTTCGACCGCCATCCGCATCCCCATCCCGGGGAGTGATCTGCCTCACGTCCTCACCAGCCGCGAAATGCTCCAGATCGAGAGCCTCCCCCGCCGCCTGGCCGTCATCGGCGGTGGGGTCATCGGCATGGAGTTCGCCAGCTTCGCCAGCGATCTCGGCATCGACGTCACCGTCATCGAGATGCTTCCCGAGATCATCCCCAACTTCGACGAGGATATCGCCCAGACCCTGCGGAAGTCCCTCGCCTCCGTCACGTTCGAGCTCGGCGCCAAAGTAGTCCGTATCGACGACAAGCAGGTCCACGTCGAGAAGGATGGCAAGGCGCAGGCGATCGATGCCGACATGGTCCTCATGAGCGTCGGGCGCTATCCCAACGTAAAGGGGATCGGCCTGGAGAATCTGGGCATCGCCACCAGCCGCCGCGGCATCACCATCGACGAGCAGATGCGCACCAATATCCCGGGGATCTATGCCGTCGGTGACGTCACCGGCATGATGCAACTCGCCCACACCGCCTCGCGCATGGGCGAAGTCGCCGTCAAGGTCATGTTCGGCCAGGCCGACCGCATGCGCTACCATGCCATTCCGTGGGTCGTCTATACGCATCCCGAAGTGGCCGGAGTCGGCATGACCGAAGGGCAGGCACTGCAGGCCGGCCGCAAGGTCACCGTCAGCAAGTTGCCCATGAAGGTCAACGGCCGTTTTCTCGCTGAGAACGACAGCCGCGCTCCCGGCTTCTGCAAGGTCCTCGTCGATGCCGAAACGCAAGTGCTCCTCGGCGTGCACATGATCGGCTCCGTCTGCTCCGAGATCGTCTATGGCGCCGCCGCCATGATCGAGGCCGAACTGCGCGTGCGCGATATCCGCGACATCGTCTTCCCCCACCCCACCATTGGCGAAGTCGTGCGCGACGCCATCTGGGAAATGCACTGATCGCTTTCTTCATTCAATCTCTTTCCGTTCTTCATCCAAAGGAGTCATCTCGTCATGCCTAAGTCAGTCGTCGTCGATCCGAAGAAAGTCCGCCAGAGCGGCAGTATCTCGTTCAAGGACATCCCCGTCAACATCTACAAGCCGGACGCCAAAGCCGAACTCAAGAGCTACGGAAAGGACGGGTTGTTCCGGGCCCTGCACGACATGATGGTCATTCGTGAGTTCGAGACCATGCTCCACACCATCAAGACGCAGGGAGCCTACAACGGCATCGAATACGACCACAAGGGGCCGGCGCATCTCTCCATCGGGCAGGAACCCACCGCCGTCGGCGCCTGCATGCACCTCGACGTCAACGACTTCATCTTCGGCTCCCACCGCAGCCATGGCGAGATCCTCGCCAAATGCCTCTCGGCCATTGAAAAGCTCGATGACGCGGCCGTCCAGAAGGTCATGGAGAGCTACATGGATGGCGCTCAGCTGCGCATCGTCGAGAAGGCGCGCAAAGGCGACAACGTCTCCATCAAGGAGCTCGCCATCGACTTCGTGCTCTATGGCACCCTCGCCGAGATCTACGGGCGCGATGCCGGCTTCAACCGCGGCATGGGCGGCTCCATGCACGCCTTCTTCGCCCCCTTCGGCAGCATGCCCAACAACGCCATCGTCGGCGGCTCGGCCGACATTGCGGTCGGCGCCGCCCTCTTCAAGCGCGTCAATCGCAAGCCGGGCGTGGTCCTCGCCAATATCGGCGATGCCTCCAGCGCCTGCGGTCCGGTCTGGGAAGCCATCTGCTTTGCCGCCATGGATCAGTACACCCACATGTGGGACAAGGAAGTCGGCGGCGCCCCGCCCATCATCTTCCAGTTCATCAACAACTTCTACGGCATGGGTGGTCAGCCCGAAGGCGAAACCATGGGCTTCGGTGCCCTCGCCCGCATCGGTGCCGGAGTCAACCCCGACCAGATGCACGCCGAGCGCGTCGATGGCTACAATCCCCTCGCCGTTGCTGACGCCATCAATCGCAAGAAGAAGCTTGCCCTCGCCGGCAAGGGGCCGATCCTCCTCGACACCATCACCTATCGTATCAGCGGCCACTCGCCCTCCGATGCCTCCAGCTATCGCACCAAGGAAGAGATTGCCCTCTGGGAAGAAGCCGACGGCATCAAGTCCTTCAGCGAGTACATGCTCGCCAACAAGTGGACGGATGAATCCACCATCAAGGCAACCCAGGAGTGCATCGTCGACTACGTCACCCGCGCCCACCGACTCGCCAGTTCGCTGGAAATCTCTCCGCGCCTCGATGCCTCCCGCAGCGATGCCATCGGCGCCATGATGTTCTCCAACGGCCGCGCCGACAAGCTCGATGACCGTGAGCCCGAAGTGCTCCTGCCAAAGGAAGAGAATCCCCGCGTCAAGTCCAACGAGCGCAAGTCGCGTTCCGCCTTTGACGAGCAGGGAAAGGCGCTGCCCAAGGCCCGCGTCATCGCCCTTCGCGACGCCCTCTTCGAGGCCATGCTGCATCGCTACTACGAAGATCCCACCATGGTCGCATTCGGCGAGGAGAATCGCGACTGGGGCGGCGCCTTCGCCGTCTACCGCGGCTTGACCGAGGCGCTCCCCTACCATCGCCTCTTCAACTCGCCCATCTCCGAAGGGGCCATCGCCGGCGCGGCAGTCGGCTATGCTCTTTGCGGCGGGCGGGTCGTCGCCGAACTCATGTACTGCGACTTCCTTGGCCGCTCCGGCGACGAAGTCTTCAATCAGCTCTCCAAGTGGCAGAGCATGTCCGCCAACGTCCTCAAGATGCCCGCTGTCCTGCGCGTCTCCGTCGGCAGCAAGTACGGCGCTCAGCATTCGCAGGACTGGAGCAGCATCGTCAGTCACATCCCCGGCCTCAAGGCCTACTTCCCCGTCACCCCGTACGACGCCAAGGGCATGCTCAACCTTGCGCTGCGCGGCACGGATCCCGTCATCTTCTTCGAAAGCCAGCGGGTCTATGACATCGGCGAGGAATTCGTTGAGGGCGGCGTGCCGGAAGGCTACTACGAGATCGAGGAAGGCGAACCTGCCATCCGGCGACAGGGCGACGACATCACCATCGTCACCGTCGGCGCGACGCTCTATCGTGCCATGGAAGCGGCCGAGATCCTCCAGCAGAAGCACGGCGTCAGCGCGGAAGTGATCGACGCCCGCTTCATCGTCCCGCTCAAGCTCGAGAAGATCGTCGAATCTGTCAAGAAGACGGGCCGCCTGCTGCTCAGCAGCGATGCCTGCGACCGCGGCTCCTTCCTCCACAACATCGCCAGCAACATCGGCCAGCTCGCCTTCGATTACCTCGATGCGCCCATCGCTGTGCTTGGCGCCCGCAACTGGATCACCCCTCCCGCGGAGATGGAAGAAGCCTTCTTCCCGCAGACTGGGTGGTTCCTCGACATCATCAACGAGCGCATCCTGCCGCTCGAAGGTCATCAGTCCGGCACGGCCCAGACCTGCGGCGAAATGCTCCGCCGTTCCGCCAGCGGCGTCTGACCTCTCCTGCTTCCATCCGCCCCCGCGTCCACCGCGCGGGGGCGGAAGGGAACGGCCGAGGATCATTTTCCCTATCTGCCTGGCCTCTTGTTAACGGCCAGTTTCCGGTTCACAAGTAAAAACCGAATTGGCGTCTATGTCATTGGTTTTTCTATACCCGAAGCTCAAAATGTTCTCGGCAAACCATTCACTTTCAAGAAGCGTGCTGTTCGCCAAGACTTCAACCATGATAATAGGAAGGCATCTTCGGATTGTTTCCAATGCTCCTGTTAATGCCTCCTTTTCATGACCTTCAACATCAAGTTGTATTATGGAAACATTTCTATCTGAATCCACTATGTCATCTATAGTGACAATTTGAACAGGCTCTGTACCCGCATAATCGTGTGACTTATCGGCGATTATCTGACTAGCGCCACCAAGGGCGCGGCCATAATCATCCTTTGTTCTAATCAGCAGCGTTTCTTGCTTATCGCCGAGGCCTGCATTCGTTAGAACAACGTTGGAGATATCGTTAAGAGCAAGTGTAATTCTTGTGCAGCGATAGTTCTCTTGATTGGGTTCGAATGCCCATATTCTTGCGCGTTTATCAACTGCTTTTGAGAATGCGGGCAAAAAGTCGCCAAAGTATGTTCCTGCGTGAACAATATCGCCATCATTACATTTGCTACAAATGAACTGAATAGTTTTCTGCTCATAGACATCATTTAAAAGAATTTTCTGCGCTGCAATGCGGTGGTGGGAAGATAGCGGAAGACAATAGCCACCATATTGGTTGTATGAAATTCTACATTTCAATGCATCTATCCCATCCAACGACGCAAACTCTTTTGAAAGATCAACCTGGGGGGTATCATCATCAAATAACCTGCGATGAAGTCGTTGGGCAAATGGCATCAGCCGCTTCGGGATTGCTTTCTTAATTAGTCTTTTCATATGTGTTCGCTCTTTATCAGAAGAAGGTAGAATCTTATCATTTACAGCGAACTCTATTCTGTGCAGTCAGTATCCTCTGGGGAAAGGCCTGTTCAGGGTAGCTCAGCAATCAGTCGGTGTCAAGTTGACGATTCAGATATTTCTCTGGCGGGGGCCTATTGGATGTGAGGTACGTCGCAATAACCCCCAGTGAAGCGCTGTCAGAGTCAGGTACAATTGGCCATCGTATCGCCCTTTTCGCTCGGGACGTCCTGACCGTTCGACACGGCACGTGGGTCGAGGCTCACTCTCCCGCGGGTGAGATCGAAAAGTCCAGAATGACCGGCAGGTGATCGGAGCCGATGTGCGGACCGACGCGACGGTCGTGGACGACGATTTCGGGACTGACGAGGATATGGTCGAGAGGGGTCTGGAGGAGGAGGTTGCCGGAAGGCCAGGTGGGTTGCACGCCGAAACCGCGGCGCGAGTCACGCAGACCGCTCTCGCGCACCAGCCCCCTGAAGACACCGCTCCATGAGGTGGTGTTCAGATCGCCGACAAGCAGAATCGGCCCCCGCGGCTCCGTCGCCCGCCTGGCGATCTGCTTGATCTGCTCATTGCGCATCTGCGTGTACCGCGAGCCGATCGGCGGAAGTGGGTGCGTCCCGATCACGTTCAAGACGCCCTCTCCTGTCTGCACTTGCGCCACTACGGAAGGCAGCCGAGCCATCCCAATTTCCTCGATCCGACCGTCGACCAGCGGTAGTCGCGACAATAGGAGAATGCCGAAGTTGCCCTCCGCCGGCTTGGCAATGCTGACTGGATAAGCCTCCCCCAGCACCGAAAGGCGCTGCATCCATGCCGAGGTTACCTCTTCCAGTACGATGATATCCGGATCCTCGGCGCGAAGAAAGTCAATCACCTCCCGCGGCTCCCGGTTGCCCGAATAGACGTTGGCAAGGATGACACGATAGACGACAACACCCTCGGGAGCGCTCTCGCCACCAAGGTAGAGCGGCACGATGAGGCCGGCGTTGACGATGATCATCGCTCCACAAAGGATCGCCCACCGCCAGCGACGCAGAAGGCAGTAGATTCCACCCAGGATCGTGAAACCGAGCAGGTACTGCGGCCGGAAATGCCCCAGAATCTCACACCCCCACCAGAGTCTGCCGGCAAAGCCCAGGATTGCCGCCGCGAGCATCAGGATCGCGGCAGCGTCCAGCAGTCCCCGCGGCGACAGGGAGGCCCCATCATCCGGCCGCGGACGCGCCGCCGGCACTGGATCAGTAGCGTTCAGGGTTCGCCCGCTCATACGTTGTGTACATTTCCCACTCCCCCTCGAAGCTCGGTGTAAAGAAACCGGTGCCCAGCTTGGCCGCAATCTCTTCTCGCGAGAACTCTCGAACCTCGTCAACTTCCACTGGATCGGGACGAAATCCTCCCGTGTAGAACGACTTGAAGGTGAAGACCATCTCGCTCTCCACCGAACTCCGCCAGATATAACTGTAGAGGTAGCGCATCGGCGCAAAACTGTCGATCCCAAGCTCCTCGCGCAGCTCCCTCGGCGCCCCCTTGCGCGGCTCTTCGTCCACTTGCAGATGACCGCCGGCGGAAACGTCCCAGAGCCCTGGGTAGATATCCTTGCCCTGGCTGCGCTTCTGCATGATCAGCGCCCCATTGCTTCGGAATACCAGCACATGTACCACCGGATGGAGCAGCTCGGGATTCCCATGGCAGTCGCCGCGACGGGCCGTCCCGATCACAACCCCATCTTCATTCACCAACTCCACGACCTCATCCGGATCACTCATTCTTCGGTAGCCTCGACAAACAACCAGTTTTGAAGTACATTGCTTGCTAACGTTGGGGACTCTGCATAATAATGCAAGCGCTGCCCAGCGTCAAGACGTCCCAGTCTCACCACACATCCCCCAGGAGATCTCGTGAGCGAAGTTGCCAGCGACCCCTTAACGGCGCCCGCGCACGATCGGCAGACACTGCGTGCCATCGCGGCGGATATCGCCACCAACCTCAGCCATGTCATCCTGGGGAAAGAAGATGTGATCGAGCTGCTGCTGGTGGGGCTGCTCTGTGGCGGCAACATTCTTCTCGAAGATGTGCCGGGAATTGGCAAGACGACGCTTGCCAAAGCTCTCGCCATGTCCCTCAACGCGTCGTTCAAGCGCATCCAGTTCACGCCGGATATGCTGCCAACCGATATTCTCGGCGGCTCCATCTACAATCCCACCACCGGTGACTTCATCTTCCGTGAAGGGCCGATCTTCGCCAACCTCCTGCTCGCCGACGAGATCAATCGGGCCTCCCCGCGCACCCAGTCGGCCCTGCTCGAATCCATGACCGAAGGTCAGGCGACGGTGGAAGGCTTCCGCCACAAGCTTCCCCAGCCGTTCCTCGTCATCGCCACTCAGAACCCGATCGAGTTCCATGGCACCTATCCCCTGCCGGAAGCACAACTGGATCGCTTCATGATGCGGCTGGAGATCGGCTATCCAAGCGAAGCGCAGGAACTCAACATGCTCTTCGCACAGAAGCAGAAACACCCACTGGAAGCGGTCAAGGCCGTGGCCGATTGTCACGCCTGGATGCAGATTCAACACTCGATCCGCCACATCACCGTGGAAAAATCCGTCGGCAAGTACGTCATTGCCATTGTTCACGCCACGCGCATGGACAGCCGCCTCCAGCTTGGCGCCAGCCCGCGTGCCGCCAACATGCTCTTCCTCGCCGCCCAGGGACTCGCCTTCCTGCGCCACCGGGACTTCGTCCTCCCCGACGATGTACGCGACATGGCCCCCGTTGTCCTCGGACATCGCATCGTCATCGACATCAAGGCTCACTATTCCGGCCTGGAAAAAGCGCAGGTCATCAAAGAAATTCTCGACAACGTGCCGGTGCCTGTATGACGCCGCCGCGCCATTGCCCATGGCGAAGCTGAACCCTATCGCGTGGTACCGACTGTTGCACCGGCGTTTCTATGACGGACCGGCGCTCTTCAATTATCCCGGACGCAAGATCAAGGGTTATCGCTCTCCCAACGTCCTGCTGAGTCTCTGGCTGCGCGCCTTCTGTTATGCCCATTTCACCCTCGCGGGCGGGTTGCTCCTCCTCCTTACCGGCGTTATTGCGCTCATCGGCGTTACGTCCACGCTGATGCCCGTCTACCTCTTTGCCTTTGCCCTGATCAGCCTCTACATCGTCAACTTCTGCATCGGTTTCCTCTTCCGTCCGAAGCTGAAGATCGTGCGCAATTACCCGGCGTCCGCCCCAGCACACACACCCATCCGGATCGATTACCAGGTCGAGAATACGCGAAGGTGTTCCGCCTGGAACATCTACCTCGACATGCTCCCCCCTCCCCGCGGCATGACGCGGCCTGCCGGCTATCCCTTCATCCGCTCCCTGGAGGCTCACGAAAAGCTGCGTATCGCCGGCTACGTCGAAGCCCATGAGCGTGGGGAGTACCAGCTCGCGCAGCCGCGAGCCGATTCCTCCTTTCCCTTTGGCCTGTGGCGCTGGGGCACGTGTGGCGAACCCAACAAGCCGATCGTCATCTATCCCGACTACCATCCCCTGAACAAGGTGGAGTTGCCGGTAGGGCAGAAGTATCAAACGGGGTTGATGATGCCCATCCAGCAAGGCGGCGGCTCGATGGAGTTCTTCGGCTGCCGGGAATACCGCTACGGCGATAATCCCCGGCGCATCCATGCCCCCTCGTGGGCGCGTCTGAGACAACCCATTGTCAAGGAGTTCCGCGAGGAGTACATGTGCCGAATCGCGATCATCCTCGACACCTATCCCGAGCCGAGGCCCATCTGGCTCCAGGCTCTGCGTCGCCGCAACAACCAGTTTGAAGCCGCAATCTCCCTGACGGCCGCCATGGTCGATTACATGGTACGCATGGACTACCGAATCGACTTCTTCGCCCTCGGCGTGCCCCCGCTGCGTGGTGGCGGCGGACGCGGCCAGAGCTACCTGCAGACCGTCCTCTCCCTGCTCGCTTCCATACATGAAAGCACCAGCGACTTCCCCGGGCTGCCCGAAGAGCTGATCCGGGAGATCGGCGAGATCAGCGCCTCCCTGATCGTCCTGCTGGAATGGAATGACGACCGACTCGCCCTGGTCCAGGCACTCCGCGCCACCGGCATGGGCACCCGCGTCCTTCTCGTCAGCGACAAGCCTGTCCCGGGCGTTCCCGCGGACCTCGTTACGGTCATCCCTACCCGTCAGATCATCGACGGCCATGTTCGCCAGATCTGATCGCTCACCCGTTTTCCCGCAGCCGCTGCCTGATGTTCATTCCGCCTCCGCCGCGTATCAGGCGCACCAGCGACGTAAACATATCCACCCGGAAAAGCCACAACAGCCCCAGGAGCAGCAAACCGCCGCTCGCATTGAGCACCAGCAGATTGAGCAGCGGTGACCAGCGACGCGCCAGTACCTCGGGCAACGCGAAAGGCGGCAAGGGCCACGCCTCCGGCAGCGCCAGCCTGATCGCCCCCATGGCAAGTGCCATCAGCAAGGTGCAACCAAGGATGCCCTGGATGGCCTGGAGCGGCCGGAGCAGAGGCATCTTCATAAATGGCAGCGTAATCCGTGCAATCGGCGCCAGCAGCACAACTTCGCTGATCAACAGCCCCCAGGCAACCCCGATCAGTCCCCACCGCAGTCCAATGACAATTCCCGCCGTGTTGCCGAAGACCACGATGCCGCTGATCAGCAGAGTCAAGCCGCTACGATTCTGCGTCAAGAGCACCGAACGACACATCGGGCCGAAAAGACGCACCACCCCCACCATCGCCATTACCGGCAGGAGCGGGATCATCCCCACCCATTTCGGCCCCCAGAGCGCGTTGACTACATGGTCCGCGCTCAACGCCAGCATCACCATCGGCGGGCAGATCAGCAGGAAGCCGATGCCGAATATCCGCAGAAAATAACGCGAAACCTGCTCCGGTTCCTCATGAAGCTCAGCCATCATCGGCGACATCACCCGAACCAGGCTGACGACAATGGTGTTGCGCGGCAGCATCATCAACATAAAACAGCGATTGTAGACACCTACCGGCGAGGCCCCCTGCAGCTTGCCGATGAGCAACGTATCGATATTTCCGCCAAAGCGCAGCAACAACGCCCCCAGCGTCACATTCACTCCGAATCGCAGCAGTTCCTTCAGCTTCTTCAAGTTGAAGCGAAAGCGGGGCCGCCAGCGCGTGAAGCCGATCATTAGGGCCGCATTCACCCCGGTGCCGATCACCTGCTCCGCAACCAGCGCCCACAAGCCAAACCCGCGGAGCGCCATGATCAAGGCAAGGATCGTCCCGCTCAGCGTGGAGATGCTCACGATGATCGTCAGCGCGCGAAACCGCAACTGCTTGTTGAGTATGGTCCACGGTACAAACTGCAGCGCTTCGAAGAGGAAGACCAGAGCCATGACACGCGCGGGCCAGACAAGCACCTCCTCGGGCATCACGTAGAAGCGGGCGATGGCGGGCGCAGCCAGATAGAAAGCCGTCCCCATGCCGAGGCTGAGGACGATATTGCACCAGAAGGCCGACATGTAATGCTCCTCATCCACCTCCTTTCGGCAGATCAGCGCACTCGGCAGGCCGAAATTAAGCACCTGGGCGGCGAAGCCCGTGAAGACCGTGATCATCGCCAGAGCCCCAAAATACTCGGGCGCCAGAATATTTGCCAGGATCAGCCCGAGGCCGAAGCCCAGCACGCGATTGCCGATGGTCCCGATCATGGCCCATTTGATGCCGGCTATCGCCCGGAGTCGCAGATTGCTCCCTCCGTTATTTGTCACGCGTGCCCCCGCTCGTGCGTAATCATTGCAGCCCTCGATTATCCACCATCAACGGCCGACCGTGCTCGGAAAGAGCGCGTCGAGGAGCGGTCCGGCCAGGAAACGCTCGCGCGCGGTGCAGTCGGTGGCACCCAGAGCCCGCGTGCGGCGCTTGACCTCACTGCGTGCATAGGCCAGCGTATCCTCGTGATCCGGCAGATCCATGAAGGAGAGCAGCCGATGGATTGTGCCACCTGCATCGTCCAGCAGATCATCATACGAAATCTCCAGATAGCGGCTAGACGGCATGGCCGCAAACGCCTCTCGCACAGCCGAGGTATAGACGCGCCACTCGATCAGCGCGAAGTCCCGGTCGGTCGTACAACTGGAGACCACATCTCCCAACTTCCAAACCGTTTCGGCATAGCGCTTTATCTGATGCTTCTTGATGTCGTGACTGCCCCACCACAGCCCCCGCTCCGTCTGCACCGCAATCGAGTTCGCCACCTCCAGTGGATGACGACAGATATGGATGAAAATGCAGTCCGGAAAAAGCGCCTTCACCAGATCCATCCGCAACGAATTGATGGGGGTCTTTTCGATCAACTGCCTGCCCCCATGCCGGCGCACCTCATGGGCGAAGAGGGCATGGAGGCGCGGCCCGCTGCGCACCGTCGCATCGGCGGCATACATATCCAGCTTGTAGGTCCCGTCCCGCCAAGCCCGATACGAAATATAATCTGTCGTCACCAGCGCATGGCGCCACAAGTCACGAGGTTCGTTCAAATAGGTGATGTCTGGATGCAGGCTCAGGCACTTTCCCAGAATCGTCGTTCCCGACCGGCCGCAACCGACAATGAATACGGGCCGCTCGACCTTGCCGGGAGCGATACGGCAGCGCCACGCCAGACGCGTCTCGTGCAGGCCACGCCTGCAGACCACGGGAAGGTTCTTCAGGCGGATCACTGCTCGGCATCCTCCGCTGCTCCGCCCCGCTGGAATCCCGCATGCCGCGGCGTACGAGGAAAGGGTATGACATCGCGGATATTCTGCATGCCCGTGCAGAACTGAACCATGCGTTCGAATCCGAGGCCAAAACCGGCGTGGGGAACGCTCCCATATCGCCGCAGATCCAGATACCACCAATACGCTTCCGGGTCCAGATCTTTGGCCACCAGCCGTTGCTGGAGAACATCCAGGCGATCTTCCCGCTGACTGCCACCGATGATCTCGCCAATCCCCGGCAACAGCACGTCCATCGCGGCGACGGTTTTGCCGTCGTCATTGAGGCGCATGTAGAAAGCCTTGATCGCTTCGGGAAAATCGGTGATGATGACCGGCTTCTCGAAGAGCTTCTCCGTCAGATACCGCTCGTGTTCCGCCTGGAGATCGCAGCCCCAGGAGACGGGGAACTCGAAGTCGCGGCCCTCTTTCATCAGCAACGCCACCGCCTCCGTGTACGGCAGCCGATGGAAGTCGCAGTCAGCCAGGGACTCGAGCCGCGCCAGCAGCCCCTTTTCCACCCACTGATCGCAGAACCGCAGGTCATCGCCGCAGCTCGACAGGACGTGGCGAAACAAGTGACGGATATAAGCCTCAGCGAGATCGGCATCGTCAGCGAGGTCGGCAAAAGCCATCTCCGGTTCGATCATCCAGAACTCCGCCAGGTGGCGTCGTGTATTGGAGTTCTCCGCCCGAAAGGTCGGCCCGAAGGTATAAATGCGATCAAGGCAACAGGCATATGCTTCGCCCTCCAGCTGACCGCTCACAGTCAGGAAGGCGGGGCGACAGAAGAAGTCCTGTCCATAGTCGACATTGCCGTCGGCGGTTCGCGGCGGTGCGGCGGGATCCAGCGTCGTCACCTGAAACATCTCGCCAGCGCCTTCACAGTCACTGGCGGTGATGATCGGCGTCTGCACGTAGAGAAAATCGTTGCTCTGGAAGAAGGAATGGGTCGCCGTCGCCAGGGCATTGCGTATGCGGGTGACCGCGCCGAAGGTATTGGTGCGCGCGCGCAGGTGGGCGATCTCCCGCAACCGCTCCAGCGAGACCCGCTTCTTCTGCAGCGGATAGCTTTCAGGATCGGCAAATCCATGCACCGTCACCGCCGTCGCCTTCACCTCCACGGCCTGCCCCTTGCCGGGTGACTGCACCAGCTCCCCGTCAACCATCACGGAGCTGCCCGTGGTCAGCCGCAGCACCTCGTCGGCATAGTTTGCCAATCCTTGATCGGCGACGATCTGCAAGCTGGCGAAACACGATCCGTCATACAACTCAAGAAAGGAGAAGCCCTTGCTGTCGCGCCGGGTGCGAACCCATCCTGCAACGCGAACCTGCGCCCCGAAGTCTCCGCGCGCGAGAACGTATTTGATCAACTCTCGTTTCATGATAGCTCCGTCGTTGGCTGCATGTCGTTCAAGATATCGCCGCGACGCCAAAACTCAAGGCTGGAGCAGTCGATACGAGTGGCGTAATCGCCTCAATCGCGCGCGTACAGAAGCGGGTTCAGCTTGCTGGCAGCCACTTCACCCGGGTGCTGCCCCGGGATCCAGCGCTGGAGGTCGTTTTCCCGGTTACGGTTGTCGGGCGTCATCAGTCGTGTACCATTTTCAAACCAGATAATGGTCATCACTTCGCGGGCGCGATCGCTGGCATTGCCGGGGGCGCTGTGCAGGGTCCACCCGGAATGGAAGGTGGCATCGCCCGGAGCCATCTCTCCGGCATTGACGACAGTGAAGCCCTTCGCCTTGACAAAATCCTGGAACTTCTGCTCCGACTCGTCAGAGATGGGCATGTCTCCCAGATAACCTTCCTGATGAGAACCACTGGCGAAGTTCATGGTCCCCATCTCTTCACTCACCGGAACCAGCGGCATCCACATGGTGATGGTATTGTCGGTCGCCAGCGGCCAGTAATGCTGGTCCTGATGCCACGGCGTGTGACCACCGCCGGGTTCCTTGCATAACGCCTGGTCGTGGTACATCCGTACGCCATCTACCTGCATCAACTCCGCCGCGATCTTCGCGAAGCGACGGGCCAGAGCGAACTTGGCGCAGGCATCGTCAAACTCCCAGAGATTGCTCACCTGGATGAAGGCCCTGCCATAGGTATCGCGCTCGTCCAAAGGGGGCCGCGTCGCCCGATGAGCCTCAACCATGCGGGCTATTTCGGGACGATAAGCTTCAATCTCGGCGCGGCTGCACACGCCGCGAAGCAGAACATGGCCATCTCGCTGGTACTGCTCGATTGCCTCCGACGAAAGCTTGTACTCACCCTCCAATCGCGGCAACTTGTCAAGATCGATACTCATGGAACTACTGGCCTCTCAGAAGGTTAACCTTAAAAGGATAGAAGATAAATGACCAATTACGATAGCGTGTTTCTGTAGTAAAGGCGAGCCTTGACATCGGCATCCATCAGGAGCCGTCGCGGTAAAAAGCTCCTGCTCACCGTTGCGTTTCACTGAATAAGCGATATCTTTCCTTTTCTGGCACCTCTGCCTCGCGCGCGTGCCGGAGGGACCCCACATTTTTCACCACTGACTACCTGCGCCGCAGGAGGATATAGATGGAACAGAAAGAGCTTTCGGATCGCATTGAACAGGCTGCGGTGCTGCCGAGCAAGGCAGAGCATCATGTCATCTCTATCATCTTGAAGATCAAGCGCATGCTCTTGCCGGCCCTGATCGTCATTGCGGTCTTGCTGGTTGCCCTCATCATCATCGCCAACATGCGCGGCTCCGCCCGCGAAGCCAAGGCCAAGGGATACGCCTCTCTGGCGGCCGCCCTCGACAATGGCGCCGAATATGCGTTCGGAGAAGAGCGTGTACAGAAGCTGGACGAGCGCAAAGCCAAACTCCTGGCCGTTCTCGATGATCATTCAGGTTCCCCCGCCGCCGCCGCCGCCGATTTCCATCTCGCCCGCACGGAGTTCATGATGGGCAATTTTGAAGTGGCGCGTCAACGGTTTGCCGCCTTCGTGGAGACGCATGGCGACCAACGCGACTTTGCCGCACAGGCGATGATCGGCGAAGCAAATGCTCTGGTCGAACTGGGTGATTACCAGAAGGCCATGGACAAATTCCTTGCCGTCGGGACCTATGCCGACACTACTCAGGATGCCGTTCTTGTAAATCAGGCCAAGTACCGGGCCGCGCTCTGTGCGCTCGCGCTCCAGAAGGTGGATGAGGCCAAGAAGCTTCTGGAAGACATCCTCGCCGCGCCCATCGCGGAAGAGGCAAAGGAGTCCGCTCAGGAGCTGATGAGCCAGATCAAGATCCTGCCAGCGGAAGCCTGGGTGGACATCGCGACAGAAGAAGAACCACAAGCTCCGGACGCTGACTCAGGTCTCCAGATCACCCCGGTCCCCAATCAGGAGCCGGCCGCTGGTGGTCTGCAGATCACGCCAGTCCCCAATAATGCCCCGGCGGCTGGTGGTCTCCAGATCACCCCAGTTCCCAATCAGGAGCCGGCCGCTGCCGAGTAACGGTCGCGGCATGGTTGATCTCCACACGCATAGTACCGCCTCAGACGGCACCTTCACGCCTGCCGAGTTGGTGCATGCTGGCCTTGCCGCCGACCTCAGCGTGCTGGCGTTGACGGATCACGATACGGTGGGAGGGATTCCAGAGTTTCTCGCCGCGGGAGAAGGCGCTTCCATCGTGCTGGTGGCCGGTGTCGAAGTCTCCACCCGTCTCCATGCTTCGCCGATCCATATTCTGGGGCTCTTCATCGATCATCACGACAGTGACCTGCTGGCACTCCTGCGGCAGATCCGCGCCAATCGCCGCCTGCGCAATCGCATGATGCTGCGTCACCTCTCCGGTCAGGGAATCGAGCTGTCCATGGAGGAAGTGGAAGCGTGTGCGGACAGTACGCTGATCTGTCGAAGCCACATCGCTCAGGCGCTGGTGGCGCGGGGCATCTGCGATCATCCGCAAGCAGCTTTCGATCGTTACCTGGGGCGCGGAAAGCCCGCTTATTGCACGCTCGACCTGCCAATGGCCAACCACGCCATCGAGGCGATTCACCGCGCCGGCGGGCTGGCGGTCTGGGCACATCCGACAGGGCTCAACAAGCGGCAGAAATCCAAGCTTGTCCGCATGGCGCAACAACTGAAGGCGATGGGTCTGGATGGACTGGAAGCCTACTATCCCTATTACACCGCCGAGCAGGTGATCCAGGTTCAGGAATCCGCCCGCAAGTGCGGTTTGCTGGTGAGTGGCGGCAGTGACTTCCATGGCGGCCGTTCCCCGGGCATCTCACTCGGCGTAGGCAAAGGCAATCTCCACATCCCCCTCTCCCTCTACGCCACACTCGCAACGGCCGCTTCCCGGTCAGACTAGTACCCCGCGGCGGAAGTCTTTCCGCGGTCAGGTCGGACGAATCGGACGGATCGGACGGATCGGCACCTGAGGTGATCGATGTCTCTCGCAAAAGAGAGGCGCGGCGGACGCAACCCCGTTGGGGTTGATGCGTGTGGGACAGGATACCCAGGGTAGTTCCCTCCTTTGGAGGGTCCAACCCTGGGCTGGGGGACGATGCCCCTTCAGGGCATTCTCGGGTGCTATGCCAGGGAGAGGAATCCGCCCGCAAGTGCGGTTTGCTGGTGAGTGGCGGCAGTGACTTCCATGGTGGCCGTTCCCCTGGCATCTCACTCGGCGTAGGCAAAGGCGATGCGTGTGGGGACAGGAACCCAAGGTAGCTCCCTCCTTTGGAGGGTTCAACCCTGGGCTGGGGGACGATGCCCTTTCAGGGCATTCTCGGGTGCTATGCCCATGGCGGCCGTTCCCCTGGCATATCACTCGGCGTGGACAAAGGCAACCTTCACATCCCCCTCTCCCTCTACGACACACTCGCAACGGCCGCTTCACGGTCAGGCTAGTACCCCGCGGCGGAAGTCTTTCCGCGCAGGTCGGACGGATCGGACGGGATTAGACGGATCGGACGAATCGGGCACCTGAGGTGATCGATGTCTCTCATGAATTCGGCCTGGAATTTTGGCTGCGGCGTTTGAGATTTCCGAGCGCCATTGTATCTTACCATTCACACTGCCATGTGGCAGGCGTGACACAAGGTGATTACCCCGTGGTGTAATGGTAGCACAACAGGTTTTGGTCCTGTTTGTCTTGGTTCGAATCCAGGCGGGGTAGCCATTCTCTCTCACGCCGTGGTGATGAGATCGCGATGCTTGCGCAGCCAGTCACTGATGCACGGGGTGCGCCCACTATCCTCCACTTCCAGCACACGGGCAAGGTCCTCAGGCTCATCCACGTCAAAGGTCGGTGGCAGTTCACAATGGCGCACATTGGCCTTCTGAAGCTGCTGCCAGGTGAGCGTCAACACATCCCGCGTCCCCCACGGGATCCGTTCGAACATGATGGGGGTCCAGCTCGATTGCCCCACCAGGACATAGCCGCCGTCATTCGCCGGCTGCAACACGACCGGGACATATGACAACGCGGCAAATGCCGCATCGTAAACCTGCGTCGTGAAGGTCATGCAGTCGCTGCCGACCAGCAGCACGCGACCATCCTCCTCTGCCAGCACCTGCCGGAAGGTGTTGCTCATCCGCTCCCCAAGATTCGCCCCGCTCTGCGCGTGGAAGGCAATCGTCGTTGGGACACAGCCACGAAAATCCTCCGCGGTCGCATCCGGGGGATGCCAGAGCTGTACGCGCGCCTGCGTCACCAGCAGGGCAGTGTTGCAGAGATCCGTCAGCATCGCCGCGGCAAGCTCCGCCGCGGCTCGGTCACCGATGCCGCGAGCCAACCGGCTCTTGGTACGACCAGGAACCGGTGGCTTCGCATAGATGCAGATGGTGTCCATTCAACGGCGCCTAATCGGGCAGCTTGACCCACGCGAGGATCTCTTCCGGCAGAGCGCGAATGTCCGTGATGATGCCACTGACATCGTCCGTGATCTCGATGGTCGAGCCAATGCTTCTGCCAATCAGCTTGCGGCCCAGCGGCGTATCGTATGAGATGAAGTGCTTCTCTGGAATGCTGTCCCAGATGCCGAGGATGTGATAGATTTCGCTCGCCCCATCCACCTCCAGCTCGACGGTGCATCCGGGGATGACCGCATCGCCAATGACAACGTCGCTGAAGTCGGTCGGCGTGATCTCCTTGAGGTCACGCTCCAGCTCCCCGCGTCGGGCGGCGAGAAAGCGTTGTTCATCCTTGGCGGCTTTGAACTCGGCATTCTCCCGCAGGTCGCCGTAACTGCGGGCATGCGCGATCGCGGCACTGTTTTCAGGAATCTTTTTGTTGATGATCTCCTGGAGCTCTTCGTAGCGCTGCTTCATGTTGCGGAAGGAGGTGATCTTGGGAAGCGGACGCTTGGCGATGATTTCCTGGCGTTCTTCCACGATACCCTTCGCTTCCGGGAAGATGCGGACAATCTTGACCAGCAGACTCTGCTGCTCGCCCTTCTGGAGCACCGAACTGGTCTTGATGGCGCGGACAAAGGCCTGGATGCCTTCATCTGAGCCACCGCGCATCAGGCTCGCCTGGAAGCTGTTGTCGTCCATCAGCAACTCGAACAGGCGCTTGCGTGCCTTGATGTGGTCGCCGCTCACGGGTTGACTGAGAATGCGGAAGACGGAATTGGGATTGGCAAAGGCGTCGCGCCCCCTTCCACCGGGAATCTCCCACAGCCAGAGAGCAGCGTCGGCCCTGGCTTCGCCCCGTCGAACCTGCTCCTTTACGCGCTCGACGAGACGGGCGTACGGTTCGCTATCGACACCAAGGATCTCCTCGCAGATGCTCCAGAAGCGGTGCGGCAGCGCCAGGGTTGCATCTACAAACCAATCATTCCCTCTGGCTCTGGCAACGAGCCGAAGCCACGAGTCCCGCTGCTTGGCCTTCAACTTGCTAGTGATCTTGCTGAAGGTCTCCAGCGGTTCCCACGACACGGTCTCGTCAGGCAGAGCCATCAGGATCTCGTTCAACCAAGTGTCATCGACCGACTTCTCTCCGAGCATTGCCAGCGTTTCCGCCAGCACATGACGGAAATTGCTCCGGGTGGCCGAGAAGCGATAGATCTTGCTCAGGTTGTCGATTCCTTCGCGACTGGGCTCGAGATTCTCCGCATCCTGCAGCAAGACGAGCAGTTCGTCCAGGCTCCGTGACTGCTCCCATGTGCGCTCCGCGCCCGCCTCGACGGTACCGGAGGCGCTCTTCGTCTTCTGCCGCCAGGCAGCATACTCCCGGCTGCTGATGTGCCGCGGAACCAGAATGGCATCCAAGGCAATCCACGGATCCTTGAGCGCCGGTGTAAAGGAGTTGCGGATACTGTCAACGAATTGCGATGTTGCATCGCGCGGAGGTTGCTCGGTCGGTGGCTCCGCCAGGAGCTTCTCCGCGATGGATCCCTTGCGCACGAATCCAAGGCTGGTCAGGCAAGCATGCAAGCTGAAGGTCTGGCGGCCGGCGAACTGTATCGCGTACATGTCGCTGAAGCCGTCCACCTCAGCAATCCGTCCCAGGCCATAGGAGTCGTGCCAGACATAGTTGCCTTCACAGAGGCAATCGAAGCGTTCCCAGCGCCGGCAAACCTCAGGAATCTGCACATCGGCGTCGAGAATGCCGAGAGCCCGAATCAGGCCGGCCGGGTCGGGATAGCTGCTGTGGACTCGCCGGCAGATCACCGCCAGCGCATCGCGCAACGGCATGCCCCTGCCCCCCATGCCGGCAATGCGCAGGATCACCTGCTGCAGCGCCTTGTCCGTAGCCACCCGTTCATGGTCATCAACCAAAACAGGCAGGTTCTCGTTGATTGCGGCAACGGCGCTCTTGTCCGGAACTTCACCCAAGGCGTCCAGCACTTCGCCGAGGCGCGCCATTGCACCCGGGCTCTCTTCCGCCACCGCCAGGAATGCATCTTCTAGTTTATCGGTAGTCGACTTCGATTGCTCTGCCATAGGAATTGTCTGCTTCGGTTTCTGAATGTATGATGTCGGGTGATTGTGTGCCGTGCTGACGTGCTGCGAGAGCTTACTTCTCGCGTTTGTTGACGAAGTCCGCGATGCGCTGCGCTTCGTCAGGATAAAAGGGTCCGCGCAGCAGGAAAGCACCGGAATCGGAAGACTTGGGAACGCGCACGAGGGTGCGAAATTCACCATCCACCAGGAGTACGAGGCTGCGGTCGGCGTGCTGACTGCTTGCCTGCGCCCAAACATTGCGCCCGTGCGCCGTCAGATATAACTCCAGCCCCACGCCCCCATCCACGGGAAGCGTCTTGATTGCCAGAACGTCCTCAGAGCTCAGGAGAGGCTTGGCAGTAACGTTGACGGGTTTGCCGCTCACGTGGTAGACCGTGGCTACGCCCTCTTCGCTGGTCGATTGGGGATGGTAAACGTGCAGGGAAAGCCGGCCCCCGATGGGATTCTGCTTCTTCGCCTTCTTGGCGCCACCCATGGCGCCACAACCGCACAGTGCGGTCAGGCACAGCAGAACGGTGAACACACTGATAATCCGCATCCTGAAGTTCCTCATATCCGACGCCCCACATTGAGCAGTTTTCGCTTCCACTCCTCGATGGAAATGCCCAGCATCTCAGCGGCTCGTTGATGATCCCCTTTCAGGCGTCGCAGAAAGGACTCCGTCCACTGCGACTCATGACCAGCGAGAAAATCGTGCAGAAAACGCCATCGCAGATGACTCTCCGCGGAGGGAGCGACACCCTCCTCGGCATCGCCATCGGTCATGGGCTGAAGGTGATCCGGCAGATCCTTTACCTTCACAGTCCCACCATCGCAGCGCGCCGCCGCGCGAAGCACGACAGCCGCCAGCTCGCGCGTGTTCTCGGGCCAGAAATGCTGCTCGAGTGCCTGAAGTGCCGATCCGCTGATGGTCAGCCGCGCTCCGTGCCGCGATTCGTAGAAATTGAGGTAGTGACGCACGAGAACCGGCAGGTCGGCGAGGCGCTGAGTCAGCGGCGGCAGGGTAATGGTCAGGGGATTGACAAGCTTGCAGAGCTCTGGCTGAATGCGACCTGCGTGCACGCTGTCGGTGAGCAACTCGCGACTTCCCAGCAGCAGGCGCACATCCAGCTCCTCTTTACGCGGGCTGCCCGGCGGAAGAAAAGGGGTGAGCTTGCGCAAGTGTGGAATCAGCTTGTCCTGAAGAGCGGTCGGCAGCACATGAATGTCATCCAGGAATGCGGTGCCGCCGCCGCAGCGGAAGAAGAAGCTCTGTTCGGTCAGCTTGTCCTGCTTGCCTTCACTACCGAGAAGGATCTTTTTCAACTCGGCGGCATCGTACTGGCTGCAGGAGATAGCCGCAAAGGGTTGATCCGCTCGATGGCTGCCATGGTGCAGAGCACGCGCGACAGCCTCCCGTTCGCAGCCTTCATCACTCAGAACCAGGACGGTCTCGTCGGTGGCTGCCAGTGGTTCGATCAGCCGATACAGCGAGTGCATGGCAGGAGATTCGCCAACGAGATCTCCGGGATGAACGCGCACTTCCACCGCGCCTCCAGCCTTGACATCCACAGCCGCTCCGGAACTCAACGCACGCTGCACGGTGGCCACCAGATCGGCAATGCGAAAGGGCTTGCAGATATAGTCGAAGGCTCCATGTACCATGGCCGTGACCGCGCTGTCCACGCTGCCGGCGCCAGTGATCATGATCACTTTGAGATGTGGCTGCAGGATGCGGACCTGCCGCAGCAGCTCCAAACCATCCATGGGTTCCATCACGATATCGCTGATAAGGACATCGATGTGATGGTCAGCAATGGCAGCCAGGGCGTCTTCGCACCTGCCAGTTGTCTCTACCTGGTAGCCCTCTCGCGCAAGCAGGGTCTTGAGAGCTTGTACGATGGCCGTTTCGTCGTCATTTACCAGAATGCGTGCAGACATAGGAAGTGTGGAGGCAATAAGAATGTCGGGAAGAATTGCTGACACGGGGGAACAGAACAGTACGACTCAAGCCCGCATTTGCAAGTCCCTTGGGCTAAATGCCGTTGCCCTCCTCCGGTGCTTTTCCGCGTCTGCACCGTCCGTGCAGAATCAGCACACCCAGCATGATCAGGGCTCCGATGGCATCCGCAAGCAGGTCACTCCACTCGGCGGAACGCTTCGGCAGCAGGGTCTGCATGAGTTCGCTCAGGATGCTCAAGGCAATCACGATGCCGAAAGCCATCCACGGAGCCCAGGGACGCGGCTGGTAGACCCGCCACCACGCCAGCGCCAGCGTGCCAAACATGACCGCATGCACAAGCTTGTCCGCCCAGGGCAGCTGCTTGCCTATTCCACCGGTGGAAATTGGCATCGCCAGCAATGCCAGCATCACGATCGTGGCGCTGCAGGCAATGAGCAACGCACGCCGATGCGGATCGGCGAAGAGCTTTCGGATCATCATGCGCACCAACCTATTTGGCGTACTCGACGGAACGGGTCTCCCGGATCACGCAGACCTTGATCTGCCCGGGATACTGCATCTCGCCCTCGATACGGTTGGCAATATCACGCGAGAGTCGAAACGCCGCGTTCTCGTTGATTTCGTCGGGCTCGACAATCACCCGCACCTCCCGTCCGGCCTGCACCGCGTAGCAGTTCTCGACGCCCGGGAAGCTCGCGGCAATGGCCTCCAACTGCTCCAGGCGCTTGATATAGATCTCGGTCGTCTCCGAGCGCGCACCGGGGCGACTGGCACTCAACGCATCGCAGACGGAGACCAGGGCCGCAAGCGGCGTGAGCGCCGGCACTTCGTCATGGTGGCATCCAACGCCGTTGATCACTTCGTCCCGTTCGCCGAAGCGCTTGAGGAACTCCATCCCGATCAACGCATGCGTTCCTTCCAGATCGTGATCGAGCGCCTTGCCGATGTCGTGAAAGAGGCCCATCCGCTTCGCGGTTCCGATGTCGAGCTTGAGCTGAGCGGCGATCATGCTCATGAAACTGGCAACTTCCATGGAGTGCTGCAGGACATTCTGCGAGAAGCTGTACCGGTAACGCAGACGTCCGAGGACCTTGACGATCTCCGGGGCTACCGAGCCAATCTGCAGCACATGGCAGGCCTCTTCGCCCGCCTTGATGGTCTCTGACTCGATATCCTGCTGCGCCTTGGCGACAATCTCTTCCACCCGGGTTGGGTGGATGCGCCCGTCGGCCACCAGGCGTTCCAGCGACAGCCGCGCCACTTCCCGCCGCACCGGCTCGAAGCAGGATATCACCACCGCCGACGGCGTGTCGTCGATCAGCACGTTGACCCCGGTAATGGCCTCGAAGACGCGGATGTTGCGCCCTTCGCGACCGATGATCCGGCCCTTCATCTCGTCCGAAGGCAGTGGCACCGTCGTGGTCGTACGGTCATACGCGCACTCACCGGCGTAGCGCTGCATCGCCTGTACCAGGATGCGCTGCGCCTCGCGGTCGCACTTCTGTTTCAGCTCTTCCACGTGACGGCGAACCAGCGTACCGCGTTCGTTGGCCAGTTCCTCCTCCAGACGCTGCATCAGCTGGACCCGGGCCTGATCCCGCGTCAGGGAGGCGATGGCCTCCAGTTGCATGACTTCCTTGCGGATCAGCTCGTCAAGTTCCGTATCGCGGGCTCGCAGACGTCGTTCCATTTCCGTCAGCCGCTCGTCACGCTTGGCCACATCATCCAGACGAGTCTGGATCAGATCCATCTTGCGCTCGAGGTTGTGTTCCTTGTCGTCGATCTGCTTCTCGCGATGCTGAAGTTCCCGCCGCCGTTCGGTGGTCGACTTGTCGAATTCTTCACGCAGATGAACGAGCTCCTCCTTGGCCGCGAGCTTTGCCTCCTTGCGGATGGTCTCTGCCTCTTCGCGGGCACTCTTGAGAATGCCCTCCGTGGATTGGCCGGTGGTTTTCTGTTCCTTGGCAACCAACCATCTATCGATCAGGAAACCCGCGACGATCCCGATCACCCCTGCCAGTACTGGCATTATGATATCCATTTTTTCATGTCCCTTCGTGTGCTATGTTAGGTGCGGCACGGCCCAACCCGGTGCCGCCTTCGTTATTACGTCGTCGTCTCGCGGCAGATCAGCATCCGCTGATCCGTCACGATCCTGTCAATCTTCAAATCGTTTTCGCCAGTCGGCACCTTCTCGATCAACTGGCACTGATGGCAGACACCGATCCGCAATCCATCGGCGCCACTCATCATGCGATCGTAGTAGCCGCCACCATGCCCCAGCCGACCGCCTTCCGCATCGAAGGCGATTCCGGGCACCAGCCATACCAGGGCCTCACGGCGAAGGGCTTCCGCCAATGCGGGGAGTTCGGCTCGCGGCTCCATCAGCCCCCAGTGGCCACTCACCAGGTCGGCCGGATCGCACGGCACCATCTCGTAAAGTCGCGTGGCGCCGTTGAAGCGGGGAAAGCAAACGGTCTGCCCGCGTTGAACGCAGGCCCGCACGAGCGCGGCAAGATCAATCTCCGTGCCGGACGCCGCATAAGCGGAAAGATAGGCGGCCTCCGTCACCGGCTCGCAGCCGAGCAACTGGCGACAGACGCGCTCACTGGCCAAAGCGATAGCCGCCTCAGTCAGCGAGGCCAGGCGCTGCTTCATGTCCAGGCGAAGCTGTTTCTTTGCCCCCTGCATCCTGCATCCCTTGTTGTTGACGGCGCCACGCGCGCCACTGTTCAAGTCGTTCGCCCAATCGGGCTTCATACCCGATGTTGGCCGGTTCATAATAGATGGCCGGCACGGTCAGGTAATCCTGATCGACGACGCCGTGCGCAAAATCGTGCGGATACTTATAGCCTTCTCCGCTGCCCGTCTGTCGGCCCGCCGACGAGTGCGCATCCCTTAGATGCATCGGCACTGGCTGAACCCGGTTCTTTCGGATGTCGCCGATTGCCTTGTCGATGGCCTTGATCGCCGCATTGCTCTTCGGGCAGGTTGCGCAATAGGTCACTGCCTGGCTGAGGATAATCCGGGACTCCGGAAGGCCGATCATGTGGATCGCCTGCATGGCGCTTGTTGCCAGGGAAAGAGCCCGCGGATCCGCATTGCCCACATCTTCAGCCGCAAAAATGACGATTCGCCGGGCGATAAAGAGGATATCTTCGCCGGCTTCCAGCATCTTGGCCAGCCAGTAGACCGCTGCGTCGGGATCACTGCCGCGCATGCTCTTGATCAGCGCGCTGGCGGTGTCATAATGGCCATCATCGCCATAGTTGAGCGCCTTCTGCTGAATTGACTCCGCCGCGGTTTCCAAGTCGATGGTGACGCTGTCGGCCCCCGTCCGTCGTGAGCTGTTGACGGCCAGTTCGAGGGCGGTCAGCAGTCGCCGGGCATCCCCTTCGCAAACTTGTACCAGAAAATCCATGGCGTCATCCCGCAGGGTGATGGTGAGATCCGGGAAGCCGCGTGGATCGCTGATAGCGCGCTCCGCCACCGCGCGCAGCTCATCGGCTGAAAGCGGCTCCAGCCGAAAAACCTGGCTTCGGGATATGAGCGGACCGACTATCTGGAAGAATGGATTCTCGGTAGTCGCGCCGATGAGACGAATGACGCCTTTCTCCACATCGGGCAGAAGGACATCCTGCTGCGAGCGACTGAATCGATGGATCTCGTCGATGAAGAGGATCGTGCGCTTTCCTGGATGACGACGGCGGCGCACGGCGTGGCTGATCGCTTCGCGCACATCCGCCACTCGCGCGGTGACCGCCGAAAGGCGCTCGAAATGGGACGCGGTGAGCGTGGAGATCAGTTCCGCCAGCGTCGTCTTGCCGACGCCCGGCGGCCCGTGAAGGATCACGGAGGTGAAGGTATCCGCCTCGATCGCGCGGCGCAGCATCTTTCCGGGCCCGATGATATGCTGCTGGCCCGCGTATTCGGCAAAGGAAGCTGGGCGCATCCGCGCCGCCAGCGGTTGGTCTTCCGGGGGCACGTCAGCAGCCTGTATGGAGGAATCTTCAAAGAGCATCACGAGCAATCCATTCAACAATCATTGATGGATGCCGTAAATTGCCACACACGCGCTCAGGCCCAGCCGGTACAGCTCACGAGGGTCGTTGAATAACTGGCATGATTTTGCTAGTATACTCGGCTTCTCGTAATCCTATGGGTCGATTTCGGAGAAAAGCCCCTCCGCCCAGCCATTGATCTGCGCGCCTCATGCTCGCAGGGAGTTCGACAACACCTGCACCTACCGGCGACTGGCGGAACCAGCGCGGACGCAGCATGCTCGATTCTCCGGAAGGCGGGGTGGAGCAGACCGTCTGCCTCGGCGACCGACGCGCCACGAGGCACGGCGGGTATGTCAACACATTGAGCAGACAAATCCAGATGGCGGCCAATCTCTTCACCGGTTACCTATGACTCCGCAACAGTTTTCCTACAGCGTGACAATTCACACATCCAAGTCTAGTTCAAGGCAGGAGGCAACACTGGTGTGAGCCGCCTCCATGAGCTAAGATACGACATCTGCTGTAGAATAAAAGAGCATCCATCCTGAATTCACCGGCAAAAATCAATGCGAGCGGCGCGATAAGTCGCCGGGCACGACGGCCCCAGACGAGAAGGTGCTCGACAACCTGCCGAGCCGGCGGTCGCTGGCATTCGCTTCCTGAGACGGCGGCAGTATAGTTGCGATCTCTACGGGAGAGTACTGCAATGATCAGTTACCTGGTGCCGATCCTGCTGCTGGTTGTTTCGAATCTTTTCATGACGGCCGCCTGGTACGGCCATCTTCGCCACAAGGAGATGATCATCTGGCAGGCGGTACTGCTGAGCTGGGGCATTGCCTTTTTCGAGTACTGCTTTCAGGTACCGGCAAACCGCCTCGGCCATGGAACCTATACGGTCTCCCAGTTGAAGATCCTGCAGGAGGCCATCACCATTGCGGTCTTCATCGGCTTTGCGTGGCTCTACCTGCACGAGCCGCCCCGGCGCCACGAGCTGATCGGCATGCTGGTCGTCTTCCTCGGCGTCCTTATCGCCCAGTTCGGCGGCAGGATCCAGTAAGTCGGTTCAGGCCGCGGTATCGCCTGGCGATCAGAGAGCCGCCCGCTGGAGCATTCTCGGAAAGAGTGGTAGTGTATGCTCGCCTTACATACCGTACATTCACCTCCATGAGACGAGCCTGCCATGTTTCGACTCCTTCCCCTCGTATTTCTCCTCGCCGCGGGCGTCATGGCGCGCGACGTTGTCACCCCGGCAATCGTGCCGGAGAGCATGGCTTGGGAGGAGTGCCTCCTGATAGCCGACGGGGGAGAGGAGCCGCTACCCGCGGATGTCGTTCGCGAGATCCTGGGGTGGCCACGCGAGTACGGGCCGTTGCGTGCCTGGCGCATCGCCATGCACAATCGGCCGGGCATGGCGCCCGATTATCGATACAGCCTCCAACTACACTTCACGCGACCGCTGGCAATCGGCTCCATGCGCGTGGCCGGAGCTACCGTGCGCTATCTGCCGGCGGGAGAGCCGCGGTGGGTGACTCCGGACGTGCCGCCCAATCAGACCACGCCGACCCTGCCACTGCCTCCGCGAACCATGGTGACGGCGATTTCCCTGGACATGATCGTTTCCAAAGGGGGGCGACCGACGGAACCCTTCCTCGCCGCTTACCGGCAGCGACTGGCTAACCTGGCGCCGCTGGCGGTGGCGAATGCCGACAGCGAGTATCGTGTCGAGCCTCGCATGAGCGCCCCCTTTACGCTCTCTGCCGCCAATCTGGTGACCGGCAAGCTACACTGGCAGAATGTGGGGCCGGACCCCAAAACGGGAAAGATCCTGCATCGGGCGCTGATCAGCGATGTGGCCCCGAGCTGGATCGTGCTCTCCTGGCCGGATGAGCAGGAGCTGGATGCGCTCCTCGTCGAAGGCAATGGACAGGAGGTGGCCGTTCAGCACTTCGTGGGGCCTGCCAATCTCAATCCCGCCATTGCCACCGGCAAGGAGTGGCGTACACTCCGCATCGAGCCAAAGCGTCAGGCCTATGACCGGGAAGGTCAGCGCCTTACCTTCAACTTCGAGGAGACAATTCGCACGCGCGCGCTGCGCGTGCTCATTACCCGCACCGCTGGAGGAGCAGTTGCCACCATCACCAGCCTCCAGGCACTGCGATCTCTCGGAGATGCCCCAGTGCCCGACCTGACACCCCCTTCCCAAGACAAGCCGCCATTCCGCCTTGCCTACGCGCTCCCGGAGAAAGGTATTTTCACAATGGTCATCGATGGCCCAGATGGTAAACCTCGGCGAAATCTGCTGGCACGCCGTGAACGCGATGGCGGTGAGAATGCCGAACCCTGGAACCTGAAGGATGACGATGGCCGCTACGTTGCCCCCGGCACCTACCAGTGGCGGGGGATCTGGCATCCCGGTCTCACGCTGCACTACGAGATGACCCCTTTTCCGAACATCGGCGATCACTCGCCCGAGAATGCGCCGTGGCTGACGGGACATAACGGCACTGGCGGCTGGCTGGCCGATCATACCCCATCCGCCGCCGTCCTGGCTTACGGCGATCGCATCTACATCGGATCCGAGGTCGCGGAAGGGGGCGTCGCTCTGCTGGAAGCGGACCTGCGGGGGCGGAAACTCTGGGGGCACCACAACTTCATGGCATGGACCGGCCCCACTCGCATGGCCGCCGCCGAGGAGCAGCTCTTCGTCCATGCCTTCCGCGACGGCACCGATCATATCTGGCAGATCGATCTGGCGTCACGGGAGGTGAACGAAATACTGACACGTGCCGGCAGCGCCAGTCGTCGGAGCGGGATCAAGGGAATCGAGGCGCGTGGCGAGAAGCTCTACCTGGCCGTCAAGAGCGACGCCAACAGCTGGCTGGTCAATGCCTTCAGCGATGGGGATGTGGACCTGGCCAATTCCTGGCCCCGCTATCCCCGCCCAGAGGAACGCGACGAAGAGGAGCACGATCCGGCCGACGATTTTGTCCGCCTGTTCCGCTTGCGCGGCACGCCACCGGGGCAGCATGGAGCCCTGACGTGGCTGGAGACGACCCGGGGTCGGGAGCCGCGCCAGCATATCGTGCTCGCCTGCAATCGCCCCGTGCCCATAGGCAGCCTGGTCCTGCCCGTGCCCGACCTGCCGCGCACCGCCCTTCAGTTCAGCTATATGAAGGATGACGCCCCCTACCCACCCGATCCGGAAAACGAGGAGCACTGGCAGCGCTTCGCGACCGGTGAAGGCCAGGGCTGGACAGTCATCCCGGCGCCGGAAGGGCTGACCACTCGCGCGCTGCGCATCACCTTTCACCAAGGGGGTGACGAAGAGCTTGCAGGACTTCTCGAAGGGCTCGAAGAAGAAAGCGCCCGCAAGGCCTGGAGTGGTCGTCTGGAGGGGCTCAAGATCCTACGGCGCCGCTATGCCCCCTGCCCACCACCCACAATTGACGTCTCTTCCGGTACCGTCGAGGCCGATGGCAGCTGGCTGGCGCAACGGGAGACGCCGATTTCGCCCGAAGCCCCCGCCGTCTACATGATGCAGTGGACTGCACCCGAGACCATGCGCGGTCTCGCCATCAAGGAGGTGGATGGACGCGAGGTACGCGTCGATTCCTTTACCGGCACCGCGGATGATCCCGTCCAGCTTGCCGATGACGCCAACTGGGAGGAGGTCGCCTCTCTCCAGCCTTCCCGCCGCTATTTCTACCCCGGCCGGCAGATGAATGCCGATGCCCGGTACCTGGACCAGTATGTCGATTTCGGGCGGGACATCACCACGCGTGCCGTGCGCCTGCGCATCATTTCGCAGTGGACGGAGCGTGCGCAAGGGCGCGAGGGGCTCTATGGCATCCGTGAGGATCGTGGCGGCATGACCCTCGATCCGACTCGCGCGGCAGTCCATGGTGTTGTCGCCCTTCGCCATCTTGGCGGAGAGCCCCCGGTCGATCCGCTGATCGCGGAGCGCCTGGAGACCTTCGACTGGCAGAAGCGCGAGATGGTCGGGGAGATGCCTCTCGATGGCGCCAGCGACCTGGCCTTCGCCGAAAGCGGCGAGCTTTTCGCGCTCTCGGGCAGCCGGGTTCTGCGCCTCGATCTGGCCGACGGCGCTCATGTGGTTGTCATCGACGACCTGATCGCACCCAAGGCACTGGCCATAGACGCAACGGGCCAGTTCTATCTCTTCGACGGCGCCCCCGAACGCCAAACGGTACGAGTCTACAGCGCGGAAGGGAGCTACCTGCGCAGCATCGGCACCCCCGGCGGCTTCCAGGCCGGTGGCTGGGATCCCACCCGCATGGGAAGCGTCAGTGATCTGGCCATCGACCAAAGCGGTCAGTTATGGGTCAATGAGAAGCAGCATTTCCCCAAGCGGGTGAGCCGCTGGCGCCTCGACGGCAGCTTCGTCGCGGAGCATTTCGACCGGACGATCTATGGCGGAGGGGGCGTACTCGATCCGCGCGACAAGTCGCTCCTCTACTACGGCCCTCTGGAGTTCGAGCTGAACTGGGAGAGTGGGCGCACGGCTCTGCGCAATCTCACCACCATCGGCGATGCGCCGGCCGGCGAGCAGCCCGTCTACCTGGGCGAGCGCAAATACCTCGTCACCCGCGACCGCTTCTTCATGCAGCCGGTCGGCATTGTCTATCGCTACGATGACGGCACGGCCATTCTCGCCGCTGCCATGGGGGCCGCGGATCAGTTCCCCCCGCTCAAGAAGCCGGATGTTCTTGTCAAAATCGGCGCCGAAGCGCTGGCGAACCTGCAGTTCCTGTGGTCCGACCTCGATGGCGATGGAGCCGTGCAGCCCCAGGAGATCGAGTTCTCGCCCCGGCAGGTACGGACGCTCACCAACTTCGATGATCGACTTGGCATCACCGGCGACAACATGGTCTGGCGCGTACGGGAGGTCCTGCCCAGCGGGGTTCCCGTGTACGAGCAGCTGGTACTGCCGCTGCCCGCGCGGGGCCAATACTATCAACTGCCGGACAACCGCCTTTTCTCCTTCGGCGAAGCCGCCGTCTATACGGAGGAGGGGGAGCTTCTCTGGCGCTATCGCACCGAGGGAACCGGCGTCCACGCCTACTACAAAGCCTCACCTCTCACGCCGGAACAGGTGGTCTCCGAATTCAGCATCGTTGCCCGCGATGTCATGACCAGGGGTGGTCTCGGGGAACACCTGATCACCACCAGTAACACCGGCATCTGGCATATCTGGACAGGCGATGGCTTGCTGGCCGGGAACATCTTCCTCGATCTGCGTCATCCTCACGCCCGCCGCTGGAACATGGATACCCATGATCGCGGCATGGAGCTACGCAACCTCACCGCCGGCCAAGAGCACTTCTGGGGCGATGTCACTCAGACGGCCGACGGTAATGTCTACGGCATCTGGATGTCCACCAATGTCTTCCGCATCGACGGCATGGATCGCTTTCAACGGCTCACGGGCAGCTTCGAGGTGACGGAGGAGGATCTCCAGCGGGCACTGGCCTGGGAGCAGCAGCTGCAGGCTCGGGACGTTTACGAACGGGCCCGGCTGGCCATTGTCCCGGCAGCCCCGCGGGCGGTGCGCGTCGATGGTGAAGCCGATGACTGGGATGGTGTGCCCGCCACTTCGCTGCATGGCGACGCGCGCGACTTCAACGCCACCTTCCGCGCCTCCCATGACGACAAGAATCTGTACCTGCTCTACGAGACGATCGGCATGGGGCCGCTGGCCAACAGCGGCGAAGATTGGCGCCGCCTTTTCAAGTCCGGTGGTGCAGTCGATCTGCAACTCGCCACGAATCCGTCTGCGTCACCGGAACGGCGCCATGCGGGTGTCGGCGACATCCGCCTCCTCATGACCCGCCTCAAAGGGAAGCCGGTGGCGGTGCTCTACGAAGCCTTGATTCCCGATGCTGATAAAGCAGACGACATGGTCTTCGAGACCCAGGTCTTCCGGACCGTCTTCAGTCGCGTCCGCATGCTGGACACCGCCAAGCTGGCGGTCGTCCCGACTGAGAATGGCTATCGTGTGGAAGCAGCGATTCCGCTGGCGGAGCTGAATCTCCGGCCGATTGTCGACCAGATGCTTCGCTTCGACTGGGGCATCCTGCGAACCGGAGACGAGGGGCGGGAGGTGCTCGGCCGGCACTACTGGAGCAATCAGGCCACGGCCATTCTCTCCGACATTGCCGCGGAAGCCCAGCTTGCCCCCCATCTGTGGGGTCATCTTCGCTTCACCGGCAAGGCCGACGGCGCCCTGCGCATGCCAGGCGAAGGCACCAGCGATCCCGTCCTCGACGACTTGCTCAACGAGTTGGACTGACCTCAGCGCAGCTCGATCGTCCGGGTGGCAGGCGAGTCGGAACTCAGTTCATGCTCTTCCCAGGCGATGCTGCCGGGTGCGGCAAGCGTGAGCTGCAGGGAGTTGCCGCGAATCTTCACGGCGCCGGCGGTACCGGCAAAGCGACAGGGGCCATCCGTGAAGGTAATCGTCTCCGTGGCGAGAATGAGCAGGTCGGTGCCGGCGTTGGTTTCGACCCGCACGGCCTGCCCGTCCGCCAGCTCCGTCACCTTGGGTGGGCTGCTTTGCTTCAGACGCGGATAGAGAAGCCAGGCCACCGGTTTGCCGGGCGGCACGGTCAGGCTCAAACCCCGTTGCCGCATGCCGCCATAGTTCCAGCCATGGCGATTGGCGTAGCCTTCCACCACGCTTACCGATTCAACCCGCATGCGCAGATGGGGCGGCGGTGGCGGCTCGGTGCCGGCGAGGAAATCCTCCGCCTCATCGGCAGCCAGATTGTCCGCCTCCTTCAGGGTCGCCTTCGGGGCAGCCGGCGGCTTCTCGTTTTCCACTTCCTGCCACGTCATGCGCGGGAAGGCCTCGCGCCACTCTCCACTGAACCAGAGATCCAGATCGACATCGGCCTGTCCGACCATGTGAAGCAGCGGCCCCTCCTCGGCACGGCGAATGGCCTCCTCGGTATAGAACCACGCGTTCCACGGCAGCGGGCGAGCGGCAACCGTGGTGTCGCGCACGAGCACCATCACCGGAGCCTCGTCCGACGGCTGCTTGCTGAAGAGGATCTGGCGGCGCCAGGCTCCGAAATCGAGGTTCAGGTAGTCCAGGTGAGGCTGAAAGGCGTGCGCGTCGACCTTTCCGCGGTTGCCGCCACCCATCATGGAATGCATGTCGGCCGGCATGCGCCCATCATACCCCCAGTCGAGCATGAGCGGCTGGCCCAGCCCCCAGAAGGAGAGTGCGCCACGATCATGGTCGTAGTGTTGATCGAAGGGGCCGTGGAGGATGTAGAGCTGCGATTCGCGGTCTCCCGGAAAGCCATGGCGCATGACGGTACCGGTGGTGGGAAAGACATCGCTCCCCCAACTCGGCGGCTTATCTGGTTCGAAGCGGGCAACGGCGAATTCGCTGATGGTGTTGTAGACATTGTCACCGCCGATGGCCATATACATCGGGCTGCCCTGCTCCTGCCAGATCCACTGAAGGTCGTTGGCTGCCTGGGGCGTCACCTCATGATGAAGGTGGGCCAGCACGCTGAAGATCATGCTCGTCTCGAATCGATAGGTATTGCCGGCGGCAGGAAAGTGGCGGCGGTTGGCAAAGCGTGGATCGGGTGGTGTCGAGATCTTCGCCAGATAGGTGATCGTGCGCAGGAGACGCTCGTCCAGCGCCAGGTCCGAATAGCCGATGCGATGGGCGGCCTGCAGGAAGCAGAGCGCATCCGCGAGGATGGTCTGGTAGTGGGGGCATTCCAGCCAGCCACCATTCGGCCCCACCCATTCCGCGAGTTGACGCCGTATCTCCTCTTCGCCCAGCGCATTCCACGCCTTGCTCTCCGGATGATCCTTCAGCAGGCAACCGAGAAGTCCCACCACCGCATGCCGCGCCGTCGTCATGTTCGGATTCGCGCGATAGTTGCGGGACAAGTCATAGAAATCGGGGCTCCCCAGCTTGTAGGCGAGGAAGGCGAGCCGAGCCTGCAGCTTGCGCCGTTGCGGTTCGTCGAGCAGTCCGCAGGCCAGCGCGGCATCCACCCAGATGAGGTTGCGGATCAACCCCATGGTCACGTGATGACTGTAGGCGCTCGCCGAAGGACGCCGAATCGCGGTCCCGGCGGCGGGGTCTCCATGTTCGACATGGCCGGTGAAGACCCACGGCGTCAGCATTGCCTTGGCGGTCACCTCCTCGCGTGCCTTGGTATCCTCGTCCACGAGAGCTTGCCAGAGCAGGCGCTGCCGCGGATCCTGGATCTCCGGGCGCTGGTCGGCATAGAAGGCTTTGACACGGGCAATATCGCCGCGATCGAGAAAGAGGCGGGGAAAGGAGCCGGCCTCGAAATCCTGTGGCCAGGCGAGGGTCATGTCGAGGAGCTGCTGCAGTGGTGTCTCCAAGTGGCGGATCAGGCTCTGCTGCGCATCCGAGAGCTCCGTGTTGGGCATGATGGTACCATCATAGGTACTGGCACCGAGGAGCCATTCACGACCGGGGCCGGCAAAGGCGAGGTCGATCCATGTCTCTCCCTTGCCATTGGTGCGCAGCGGCAGGGCGTGCTGCATGCCATTCTGTCCAGGTTCGGCCCAGGCAGCCCCCTGCCCCACCGCGAGGAAGAGCACGTCCGCGGAATGACTCTGCTTTTCGTCCAGCGCCGGAGGATCCTGGCGTGGCTGCGCCTGCGGCTGAGGTTTGACCAGACGTTTGAGCCCCTCCTCCTCAGCCAGGAAGGTAATCCCAGCGCCGGCACGAAAAAGACTGACAAAGGAGGCGGCACCCTCTTCCCACCAGGCGAGCCAGGGGTAGAGCGTCACCGGTTTCCAAGCCTTGCCGGTGTCCAGACGCCGGGCGAGCATACCATTTCGCGGTTTGAGTTGATGCGAGCTGTTGCGCCAGAGAATCGTGTCCGGCTCCAGCTCGGGATGCAGTAGCAGACGCCAGTGTCCCCCCGGCACCGGCGCCCAGCTTTCACTGATGCGCACAACCGGTTCGCCGGCGATCAGGCGGTGGCGCAGCTGCCAGGTGGCCCCGCTGGCGAGAGTATAGGTAGAAAGAAGCTCGACAAGGACAGGGCCGGAAGCAACCGTCTCGAGACGATACGCCGTAACCTCCTCAGAGAGCGACAGCTGACTGGCGCCCACCCATTCACCCGACTGCATCATCAGCCCCTGGATCGGTCCCTGCAGAGCGGTTTCGAGCGTCGTCGGTACGGCGATACCTGTCAAGCTGTTCCAGGTGCGGAGCCGGCCCTCCTTCTCTTCGCGCTCGAAGGGAGTCGCACGCGTCGGCGCTTCCGCGAAGAGCCGATAGAGCTGCACCGCATCGGTGGGAAGATCGACTATGAAGGCGAGAGCCGAATCCACGCGCTGGCAGGGCACCTCCTCACCATCCGGGCCAACCAGACGCAGCGCCTCCTGCGCCGATGCCGCCGCATCGAGTGGGAGCATCACCAGCTCGTGGCGCCAGTTGTGCCCCAAGTGTTCCCGCAAGGTGAATTCCTGCACCGGCTCGGCGCCCTCTGTTGCAGACCATCCACAGAATAGAAGCAGGAGCAGCGACAGGTTCACGTGACGTAACTTCATGGCAGAAAATCCAGCTGGGGGTTGCAGTAGGTGCTCTTGAAAATACGTTGAACGCCCCGCTCTTTCAACCGAACTTGAGCTGAATTTAAACGTGCTGCCAACGAAGCTATCGCACTTAGCCTACGACCAGGGCACGGAGCGAGAGCGGCTGCACATGCACCTCCAGGGAAGAGGCCAGTGGTGGCGCCTCCCCGTGCCCCACCCATCGGGCGGGCCCCGTGCGCCAGGCATCCGGCAGGTCAATGCTGATGTTCACGTCCTCGCGCGACTGGTTCAGGAGCAGCAGCAGCCGGCGGCCATCGGGCGCCTGCCAGGCAGTATGCGCCACCTGCGGGCGGCTGACGACCAGATCGCGTTTGCGACCGCACAGAGCAGCGGGAAGGGTCACCGTCAGCGGCTCGCCTGGGGTGCTGATGGTCAGGGGCGCAAGCAGGGTACCGTGCTGGAGGAAAGAGCGAAGCTGCCCTCGAAGATCTGCCGCCTCGCGCAGAAAGGCAGCCGCCTCTGGATACTTGAGGATACGCTCATCCATCCACCCAAGCTGGGCGCCGAAGAGGAGCTGTTCCCCCTGACAGATGACCATGAGTTGCGGATCGGCCATGATTGACTCGGGGGTGCTTCGTCCCATGGTGGTGGTATAGCCGCTGTAGACGGCCGGCCAGAGCGGCACGTAATCTTCGAGTGGAGGGACGAAGGAGAGGAACATGTCCAGCCGATCCATATAGGCATCGGTGAGGCATTCGCTCGCCAGGAATCGACGCGGATCTTCCGCTTTCATGGTTTCCAGGTTCGCCAGAACCGCATCGTAGCCCTGCCATGTCTGATTGCCTCCGCCAAGCGCATGGCCATGCGCGCGGTGATAGCAGAGCGACGGCATCATGGCGGAGATCTGGTCATAGTAGACCCCTTCCACCCCGTACTGCCGCCAGAGCAGCCGCGCCGCTTCGTGCCATTGCTGACGACTCCACGAATCGTGGGGACAGAGTGCCAGCGGCCAGTCATCCTGCTTCGTGTACATTTCGAGATAGGGCTGACCATTGGCTTCGATGCACGCGTGGCTGCGCTCCGTATCGATGGCGGCGCGATCACGATAGAGCAGCCGCCCCTGACAGTACGGCATGATCACAATGCCGAGTTCCTGTAACTCCTTTACGGCCTCCGCAAAGCCCTCGACAACCGGTGCATGAGAGGGGTAGTTGCGGTGCCAGTTGAAGGCGTGCCAGTGGTACCAATGGACGCCGAAAGGACGGCCGAAATAGTCGCGCAGCTCCCGCATGGCACGGAGCATCGCCGAAGCATCCGACGGGGTGAGTTCCCACGGGGGGAAACCGTAGCGGCAAACCCAAAGGTCGAGATCGGCGGCAGCCGTCTGGGTCTCCCGCTCCGCCAGTGGGCCAAGTCGGCACCAGCGCTGCTTCAGAGCCCACTCTCGATGTATCGCAGCCGCCTCGTACCAGCCGCCGGCAAAGCCCTGAAGCACCACCGGATATGGCGAGTTCCAGGAGTTGCCCTGCGTCGGCCAGTGACGCGCCGTGATCTGCATGGCAGGATCCGTGCGCTCAGCCAGAGGTGGCGAATTCGCGGTCGTCCAGGGAGGAAGATCCTGGTCGAGGTACCAGTGGATGACCTTGTGCGGCGCCGGGGCGGCACCTTCGACATAGGCGGCTTCCAGCCCGGTATGATGCGATTCGCCATCGCGAATGCCGACGTAGAGGCCGGAATCGGCATGCATCCAACTGATGAACTGTCCCCATTGGCCGCCACCGGGATACTGGCCGATATGCGTGTCCATCTCCTCCAATGGATTTCGCCGCAGGATACCAAAGTTGTAGGGAAAGAGCAACGCGTCCCCTTCTGGGTCGGCCAGATCCCCGAAGCCGCGAAGGCGCGGCCAAGCCAAATACCGGATCATCCACTCCGCGGGCACCGTGACTTGGGAAGAGAACTCGAGCGCTGCCTGGTTGCCCCCCTTGATCGCGATGGAGAGGGAGATGCTGCCGCCGGAGATCGGGATCTCCCAGTTCAGGCTGAGGCCATGATCATCGCCGGTGATGACCGGGGCTTCCACCTCGCTGCTGTCGAACATCAGCTCGGCATCGTATTCGTTGCGGTTGGCCATCCATTCATGCCCCTCGTACCGCACGTCGGGAATCTGAATGGCAGGCAAGGGATCGTCATAGCTGACCGGGTGGCTCAGTCCCAGTTCCCAGAGACCGACGGGATGGCTGGCGCAGGACATCAGTTCGCATCCCGATTGGCGGTGCAGCAGCGAAGTCGCATGCCCGCGGCCATCAAGGGTGAGAAGAAGCGTTTCACATTTGACAACTGGCATGGATTGAAGACCCTGGGTAGCTATAGTATGGCGGATTCAACAGCATCGAAATGTAGCCGCCAAATCGGAATTTTCGCGTATGAGACTATCACTCCGCCTCTTCAGCCGCCTCTTTTCTGCCTGTCTGCTGCTCGGCATGCTCGCGGAAGCGCGGGGCGAACTGCTACTTCCCTCCGTCATCGGCGATGGCATGGTCCTGCAGCGCGACAAGCCGGTCGTCATCTGGGGCTGGGAGAATTCAGGCAGCACGGTGAGCGTCGCCTTCAAGGATCAGACCCGAAGCGCCGTGGCGGACGCCGCCGGTAACTGGCAGGTCACGCTGGATCCCATGGCGGCGTCGGAGGAACCGGCGGAGATGGTCGTCACTGCCTCCAGAGCAGGCGCAGGGGAGCTGAGGGTGACGGATATTCTGATTGGCGATCTCTGGCTCTGCTCCGGGCAATCCAACATGGCCATGACGTTGGCGCAATCCGCCGATGGCCCCCGCCATGTCGCGGCCGCCAACGATCCCCTGATACGACTCTTCGCGGTGCCACGAACGACGGCGCTCGCGCCGCTGGCGACCACCGGAGGCGCCTGGAAAGCCGCCTCGCCCCAGAGTGCCGCGCGCTTTTCCGCCGTCGCCTTCTTCTTCGGGAAGCGTCTGCGCGAGGAACTGCAGGTACCCATTGGGCTGATCGAGTCCGCCTGGGGTGGAACGGGAGCGGAGTCGTGGATCAGCGCCGAGGGCCTTGCCGCGGCTTCAGTATTGAGCGGCAAAGTCGCGGAACTGGCAGCGGATACAGCCAAGGCTCGATCCCTGCCGGAAAGCCTGCATCTGCGGGATGACGACTGGATGGAGCCAGCACTGAACGATGGCGACTGGGAGCCCATCAAGCTGCCCCTCTTCTGGGACTATGTTTTTCATCCCATGCAATACGATGGCGTCGTCTGGGCGAGGAAGCGTATCGAGGTTCCGGAAGGATGGACGGGAAAGCCGGCCATTCTCTCGCTGGCAGTGGATGACTACGAGACGACCTGGTTCAATGGCGTGGAGATCGGACGCACCATCAGGCACAGCCAGGCGGTGCGACATTACGCGATCCCCGCCGACCTCATGAAGGGGGGGCGGGCCGTGATTGCGGTTCGGACCGTGAAGATCGGCTGGGGCGGCATCATGGGCTCCCCGAACAACCTCAAACTGAGACTGGCCGAGGACGAATCGCAAACTATCTCGCTTGCCGGCGAATGGCTCTACAAGTCGTCAGAGCTGAAGCTGCAGGGCCTTTCGCCACGCGTCGCGACCTCCCTCTACAACGGCATGATTGCCCCTCTTCAGCCGTATACCCTTCGTGGTGTCATCTGGTACCAAGGCGAGGCGAATGCCAACCCCGACACCTCCATGACCTACCGGGAGATATTCCCTGCCTTGATTGCCGACTGGCGCTCCGGCTGGGGGGAGGAGCTGCCGTTCTACTTCGTCCAGCTCGCTGCCTTCCGAACCAATCTGGCCGACCACTGGCCACGCTTGCGGGAATCCCAACTCCACTCGTTGCGCGTACCCGGTACCGGCATGGCCGTAGCCATCGACATCGGCGATCCCGGAGACATCCATCCGAAGAACAAGGAAGCCGTCGGTGAACGACTCGCGCTCTGGGCGCTGGCCCAGACATATGGGCGGGAGATTGTCCACAGCGGTCCTCTTTATGCGGGGATGGCGATCGAGGATGGCGCCATCCGCATCCACTTCACGCATGCCGGCGATGGTCTGAGAGCGCGGGGCGACGGTTCCCTGGTCGGCTTTGAAATCGCCGGGAGCGATCGCCGCTTTGTGCCCGCCGCCGCGGTCATCGATGGCGCTACCATCCTCGTATCCAGTCCAGAGGTGAGCGAACCGACGGCTGTGCGATACGCCTGGAAGGACTATCCCGAAGGGTGCAGCCTCACCAACAGCGCCGATCTGCCCGCCTCCCCCTTTCGCACCGATTCATGGTAGACGTTACGACACACCCAACACTGAACCAGCAGGATGACAATGAATCCCGACCTCGCTCCGCTCTTTGCCCGTCGCAGCATTCGCCAGTTCACGGAACGTGATGTATCGAACGAGCTTGTGAGAGATCTTCTGGAGGCCGCCATGGCTGCGCCCTCGGCAGTGGCCAAGGATCCGTGGCACTTCATCGTGGCACGCGATCAGAGCTTGCGCGAAGCGATTGCGGAGGCGCTCCCCAATGGCAAGATGATCGCGCATGCGCCCGTGGGCTTTGTGGTGTGTGGCGACCTCGAGCGCGCGCACAGCGGCGAACTCTCCTTCATGCTCCAGGATTGCAGTGCCGCGATCCAGAACCTGCTTCTTGCCGCCAGTATGCTCGGGCTCGGCGCGGTCTGGCTCGGCGTCCATCCCCGGCAGGAACGCATCGAGTATCTCAGCGAACTCTTCTCACTTCCCGCGCACATCATCCCGATTGCCGCCATCGCCGTCGGCTGGCCGCAACAGTCGCCGCCCCCCCGCACCCGCTACCGCCCTGAAGCTGTTCACGACAACGCCTGGTAAGGGTTCATCCATCCCGTTGCCCAGCGCTTGCCAGGGAGGCTGGCGCAGGGTACATTGCTGCTCAACGTACAACGTCTACGCGGAGCGACTGAATGGGGTTCAAATGTGGTATCGTCGGGCTGCCGAATGTCGGCAAATCGACGCTTTTCAACGCGCTGACGACATCGGCAGTGCCGGCGGAGAACTATCCGTTCTGCACGGTCGAGCCGAATGTGGGAATCGTCGAGGTGCCGGATGAGCGGCTGCCGCGGGTCGCGAAGGAGTTTTCCCCAAAGAAGGTGACGCCAACGGTAATCGAGTTCGTCGATATCGCCGGCCTCGTGAAAGGGGCCAGCCAGGGCGAGGGACTGGGAAATCAGTTTCTGGCGCACATCGGGGAGGTGGATGCGATCGTGCACGTGGTGCGCTGTTTCGCCGATGAGCAGGTCAGCCATGTCAGCGGGAGCGTCGATCCGCTGAACGATATAGAGATCATCTCCACCGAGCTTGGGTTGCGGGACCTGGCGACGGTGGAGAAACGCCTGGCGCATACCGCCAGAATGGCGAAGAGCGGAGACAAGAAAGTCCGGCAGGAGGTGACGCTTCTCGAGCGCTTGCAGCAGCATCTGGCGAAGGGCGATCACGTCCGTCATTTCCAGGCGACCGACAATGAGCGCGAGCTTCTCAACAGCCTCTGTCTGCTGACCGGCAAGGAGGTCCTCTATGTCGCCAATACGGGGGAAGAAGAAGCGATGACGGGGGAACCGAGCGCGGCCACGCAAGCGGTCTTCGATCTGGCTGCCCGCGAAGGCGCCCAGGCCGTCGCGTTGTGCGGTCGCCTCGAAGCCGACCTGGCGATGCTGGACGAGGCGGAACGCGCCGTCTTCATGGAGGAATTCGGCCTGCGGGAGATCGGCCTCCTGCGGCTCATCCAGGCGGGCTATCGTCTGCTGCGCCTGATCACCTTCTTCTCCGGCAACGAGAACGAGGTGCGGGCTTGGACGGTTCGCCAGGGGACCGCCGCCCCGCGAGCAGCCGGGGTCATCCATACCGATTTCGAGGCCGGTTTCATCAGCGCGGAAGTCTTCAGTTGCAACGAGCTGATGGCACACGGATCGATCCGTCAGCTACGCGAGCACGGCCTTGTCCATACCCACGGCCGCGACTATATCGTCGCCGATGGCGATGTCATGCGCTTCCGTTTCAGCAGTTGAAGTGGCGAGGCCTTTTTGGCCTCTTCCGCTTGACAACCGGCCCTCCTGTCGCTCCTGTTATTCTACTCCGCCATACGCAGCATCCAACCCTTCAGACCGAACCCATATCATGCCACGATTCTTCGCCCGCTTCACCGTCCTCCTTCTTGCCCTTTCCTGCGGCAGCTCTCTCTTCGCTCAGGTCATTGTCGAGAAGGATCCCACCAAGCAGAACCCGACGCTGTCCATCGTCTCCGTCAAGGGTTCCGACACCATCGTCCAGCAGCTTCGGAACGACCTCTTGTACTCCGATTGGTTCACGGTGGTCACCGACAAGGATGCCAAGTACCAGTTGAGCGTGGTCGCGGAGGGTGGCGAAAGCCCCAGCCTCCACCTGCAACTCAAGAGCGGCAACGATACGTTGTCCAACCGCAAGGCAACCGCCAAGGGAGATGCCTGGGTCTGGATGGTTCATCGCGCGGTCGACCAGCTGATCCTGGATGTCTTCAAGAACCCCGGCTTGTGCGCCTCTCGCATTGCCTTCACGCGCACCAGCGGAAATGGCGACAAGGAGATCTGGCTGAGCGATTTCGACGGCAGCGACGCCGTACAGATGACGCACAACCGCAGCATCTCCGTCGAGCCGGACTGGAGCCCCACCAACCGATACCTTCTCTATACGCTTTACGAGAATACCCGCACCAGCATCATCATGGTCGATCTGGAGCAGCGGCGCAACCGGCGCCTCTCCGCCAGTCCCGGCCTGAACTCCGGCGCGGCCTTCGCACCGAACGGGCGCGAAGTGGCGATGACCCTGAGTCGCGATGGTGAGGTCAACATGTTTGTCATGGACCTGATCACCGGCAAGCAACGGGCGCTGACCAAGGGGAGCGGCGTCGAAGCCTCACCGACCTGGGCGCCCGACAGTCGTCGGATCTGCTACGTAACCGACGAGTACAGCAGCCGGCCAACCCTCTACATGGTGCCCGCCGGAGGTGGGCGGCCGGTGCAGCTCCTCCAGACATCCGTCGAAGCTGTCTCGCCGGACTGGTCACCTGTCTCCAATCGCATCGTCTTCTCGGTTCGTGAAGGTTCGGAGTACACCCTCGCGATGATCGACATGAGCGGCTCCGGCAAGGGCGAGTATAACGTGCTCGTTCGCGCCGCGGGTAATTGGGAAGCGCCCTCCTGGATGGCGGACGGACGCCACGTGGTATGCTCGCGCGACTACAACGGCAAGAAGGAGCTTTACATGGTCGATTCGCTGTACGGTACGATCCGGCCGCTGCGTAACCAAACCGGAAACTCGACTCTGCCTGCCAATTCTTCCCTTTACTGAGGTGGTTAAGGTGCATTCCGCCGATTTTGAGGAGCCTGCCGACTTTGCCGCTCTGCTCCGTCGCCCTCTGGATCAGTTGGACCAGATGGGCATACATCGGCCGCCACACCTGACTCTGCAGCAGTTCATGCAGCGTCTGGCCGCTCACCGCGTGGCCTCCAAGCATACGGTATCCGCCTATCTTGTGCTCTATCAGGAAGTTCGCTATGCAGCCCGGGATCTGGATGCCGACGTGATGCATCAGATCGTCCAGCGACTGATGCACGAGTTTTCGGCCATGGCCACCTGGAGCCAGGCGGAACGGGACGAGTTGGTGCGACAGATGGCCGAAGACGATCATCCCGCCGATTCACCGGCAGACGCGTCGGACATGGAACCGCCGTACATTCCGCCCGGCCATGACAAGCCGCGGGCGAACGGCACGAGCAAGAGCTGGCGCTGGCGCCTGGGCTTCGCGGCGCTGCTGGTCTGGAGCATTGTCATGATGCTTGTCGGCTACTGGCAGAGCGATCAGATCGCCCTGATGATGCTGCAATTCCGTAGCGGCCGCAGTGATCCGGGTGTCGTCCTCGATCAAGCCAGTGCACGAGAGCTTGGCAAAATTCGCCGCCGCGCGATCAGGCAGCCTCTTGACGAGAGAGCGTGGACCGAGTACCAGGTCCTGGCCGAGATGCTTCAGCAGGAAGAAGAATTGCTGGTCATCTACACCTACAGGGTCAGCCGTCAGCCTGACGATGCCGGCATTCTCAACAACTTTGCCTGGCTCTTGGCAACGGCCCGCAAGGAAGAACTCCGTGACCCGGAACGCGCGCTGCCGATGGCCGAGAAAGCCTACGCGCTCCTGCCGGAGCCGCATATCGCCGATACTCTGGCTGAGGCCCTCTTCCTGAATGGCGAGATCCAGCGGGCAATCGAGCTGGAAGAGAAAGCCTTTGCGGAGGCCAAGGGCGACAAGTCGCACTTCGAGAATCAGTTGAAGCGCTTTCGGGCAGCCTTGCGGCAGCCGGCATCACCCGCCCGGGAGTAGACCATGCCCATTCGCCTGCTGACCATTCTGCTCCTGCTCCTGCTGCAGTGCGCCGCGTTGGGCGTCCGGGGGGAGGAACCGACCACCCCTGAACCGCCCGCGGGAACGACCATTGTGCATCCCGTGGATGGCGCACTCATGGTCTACGTGCCGAGCGGCTGGTTCATCATGGGCATGGATGCGGACGAAGCGGATGCCCATGCAAAGTCACTGGGGTATGCGGATTACCATGCGATCGCTGCCGAGGAATGGTTTCCGCGACGCCGCGAGTTTACCAAAGGCTACTTCATCGACAAGCATGAGGTGACCGTGGCGCGCTGGAAGGCCTTTGTGGAGGCCACTGGCTTTGTCTCGCCATGGGAGGCGCCAAAATGGCCGGCGGAAGAGGAGCCGGGGATGTACGACCGTTTCCCGGTGACCCGGGTGCTCTGGGCGGAAGCGCAGAAGTACGCCAATTGGTGCGGCAAGCAACTCCCCACGGAGAAGCAGTGGGAGAAGGCGGCACGCGGAACGGACGGGCGTATCTACCCCTGGGGGAACAGCCCGCTCACTACCGAGCTGGGCGTCTTCGTCGATCTGACAACCCGCAAGCGGACATCGATGCAACCTGTGGGAAGCAAGCCGGCCGGAGCATCTCCCTATGGCGCGCTGGACATGGCCGGCAATGTTTACGAATGGACCTCAGACTGGTTCGAGCCCTACCCGAACAATCCGGAAGCCGAACGCCTGCTGTCGTACACCGGCCACCTGAACGGGGTCTTGCGGGGAGGCTCCTTCTACCACGGCACGCATACCTATTCCGGCGCTAAACGGTTCGGCTTCAAACCGGACGAAACCTATTTCCACGTGGGCTTCCGCACCGTCTGGGAACCGCCGCCCGGTTATGTCGACAGCGCTGCCTACGCGGACGCCAAGGCCGCGGCTGACGCTATCTCCGCTCCCTGACCCGCCTTACAGATCCGACGCATCGAGCAGGGCCGCACCGAAGGCGAAGCCGGCGCCAAACGCCGTCAGCCCGAGCTTACCGCGCATCTCCGAGCCTTTCGCCAGCTCCGACAGGGCAAGCGGAATGCTCGATGAGGAGGTGTTGCCATAGTTGGCAATGCAGGAATAGACGCGCTCCGGCGCCATGCTGGCTGTCTTCTGTACCGCCTCGATGATGCGCTGATTCGCCTGGTGCGGGATGACCAGATCCAGATCGGCCACCGTCAGCTCGCTCTGCTTGCAGGCCCGCTGCAGCATCTGCAGCATGTTCTTGACCGCCACCCGGAAAACGGGACGGCCATCCATGCGCAGGAACTCCGGCATGTTCAGGTTCGGCACAAAGAGCGCCTCCTTCGGGTCGCCCCCGGAGGACAGAACCGGCCGGGAGACCTTCAGGCGACGCTTGCTGCCGGGCAGCGGCGTACCAGTCACCAGCGAGGCCGTCGCCGCGTCACCGAAGAGGAAATAGGTTCCCGGATCGGTGCGATCGAGGACCTGCGAGAGGGTCTCGGAGGTCACAATCAGGATCACGGCGTCCGCCTGAAACTGCAGGATGTCATAGGCCTGCTGAAGCGCATACAGGTACCCGCTGCAGGCGGCATTGATGTCATGCGCCTGAATCGCAACGGAATCCGGCAGATCGAATGACGTGAGCAGACGACAAGCCATGGATGGACTGACGGGACCGCCGGTTCCGGTACTGCAGATGATGGCATCGACATCTTCCATCGCCAGATCGTGCATACGCAGCACTTCCCGCGTCGCCCGCTCTGCCAATGAAAGCGTCGTCTCTCCCTCTCCAACCCAGTAGCGTTGACGGATCCCCGTGCGCTTCTCGATCTCGCTCGCGCTCCACACCGGGTTGTGCTCGATCAACTCCTCGTTGAGCACCAGTCGTGAACCGGGTACCGCCGCAATGGCCGAGAGGTAGACATCCGTCTTGCCACTGGCGGATGCGCGTGTCGCCGCTCCCGCCGCGCTCTTCCGGGTGATCGCGTGTACGCGTCGCTCCGACGGTGTCTCCACCACCGGCCCGGCCTCGGCGTCCACACCGGTAGCCAGAACCAGCATCGGCGTCCCGATTGAGACCTCGTCGCCGACTTCCAGGGAGATGGCGGTGACGGTTCCGCCGGTTGGGGCAGTGATCTCGGTGATGGCCTTGTCGGCCTCGACGGTGGCGAGCAGATCGTCCTCTTCGACCACGTCTCCCACTTCAACATGGTAAGCCATGATCGTCACGGTCTCGTCCGCCGGACTGGAGCCGACGGTCTTCACGACGAGAGTACCGGCGGCGGCCTGCTCGTCCTCTTCCCACTCGACCTGCAGGTCGAGCATGCGGGCGACACGTTCGAGAACCGTATCGACGGTGGGCAGAATCTCCAGCTGGCGGCCGAACTCGAAGGGGATGAAAGTATCGTTCAGGCACTCACGCGCCAGCTTCACCTTGCGGTCGATGCGCTCCGCGACGGTGGCGAGGATCTCGCCCGCAATACCGCAGGTCTTGTTGTCTTCGTCGACGATCAGCAGCGCGCCCGTCCGCGAGACGGATTCCACGATCATCTCTTCGTCCCACGGTGAAATGCAGCGCAGGTCGATCAGCTCGACAGATATGCCCGCGCGCTCGAGGTGGTCGGCCGCCTCTTCGCAGACCAGCATGGTGCTGCCATAGCCGACCAGGGTCAGCTCGCTGCCCTCACGTACGCGACGAGCTTCGCCGGGGCGGATCGTCACGTTGAGATCCTGCAGGGTCGCCATGTGGGCGCGGCTGTTGAGCAGCACCTTCGGCAGCAGGATGACCGACGGACGGTTGCCGGACATGGCGGTGTTCAGTATCGCCGCCGCATCGGCCGCGCAGCCGGGGACATAGACATCCACCCCGGGGACATGGGCTACCGCCGCGGCGGGAGTCTGGGCATGGAAGGGTCCCAACCCCTTGCAGTAGGCGCCCGAAACCGTCAGAACGGTCACCGGTGCCTCGAAATTGCCATTGCTGCGCCAATAGATGCTGCCCAGCTCCGAGTGGATCTGGTTGTAGGCAAGCGGCAAAAAGTCGGCAAACTGCAGAAAGGCCACGGGCCGATCGCCCGCAAAGGCGCGACCGGCGGCCACGCCCATGATCGTCGATTCGCTGAGGGGCGAATTGCGCACACGTTCGGGGTACGCCTTGCTCAAGCCGCGCGTCAGACCAAAGACATCACCCTTGGGATCTTCGATATCCTGACCATAGAGGACGACCCGATCGTCGTGCTCCAGGCGATGTGCCAGGACCCGCCGAATGGTCTGCAGCAAGGTCAGTTGCTCGGCATCGGCACTCCCGACGGGCGGGCAGGTACGCAGAGGCACATACGGGCAACGAATCTCCGTCTTCCCCTTGGAAACGGGCATGGCGAGGGCCGTCGTGGCCGCAAGCTCGATCTGCTTCTGCCCCGCCTGCTCGATCTCCGCCAGCGTCGCCTCCGCAACACCGGAATCGAGCAGATACTGACGGAAGCAGCGCAACGGATCCATCTCCTCGCTCAGCCGCTTGAGGTCGGCTTCGGCCCGATAGACGCGGTGGTCATCCGCATAGGTATGGCTGCGCAAGCGCTCCGTATTGAGCACCACGATCCGCGGATGGCGCCGCTCGCGCATCTCGCCGACAACCTGCCCCAGACGCTCATGCGCGGCGGGAATGTTCCTGCCCTCCAGATGGACGATCTCGATGCCGTAGAACTCCCGCGCCAAGCCATCGCCACGGGAAAAGAAGGTCTTGCCGGGCGTCGGTACCGAAAGGGCGTAATTGTTGTTGTGGACAAAGAAGAGGACGGGCAACTGCCAGCGAACCGCTTCCGCGATGGCTTCCAGGTATTCACCCTGCTGGGTGCCGCCATCGCCGATGCTGCAAAGCACGATCGACTGATCCCCTTCGCGCGTCTTGATGGTATGGGCAATGCCGGCCGCCTGCAGCGCGTTGTTCCCCACCAGGGTCGAGGAATCCATGATACGCAGCTCGGGGCTGCAAGGGAAGCCTGGCATCCGTCGCCCCGACGAGGAACTGCCGGCACGGCCAAGCACACCCGCCAGCAGATTCTCCGGCAGGTACCCACGCGCCAGCATCAGCGCCACGTCACGATAATGACAGAAGAGATAGTCATCGGGCCGCAGATGGGGAGCCAGGGCCGCACTCGTCTCATGTCCGGCCGTCGGTATGTAGAAAGGTATCTTGCCCGATTGCGCAAGCGCTTCCTGTTTGTCGTCCAGCTTCCGGTTCAGACTGACAATGCGGTAAAGATCCAGGTATTTATCCATCGGCTTTTGCTTCGTAAACTCTTGTAGGGGTAAAGTACGCTGTAGCGGCAGGAAAGGAGAGGCGACTTAACACCCATATCCATAACACAGGCCACCAAGCAGGAGCGCGCCCGCCAGACAACCCGCGGCTTCCCCGCCTCCGCACCGTCACGATGACAGCGCGGGTGCATCAGCGGCGCCAGGACTCGAAGCCTGCCGCATCCACCCGGTTCGACTTTTGTACAGGCGCGCATGCTTGGCGCAACCAGCTTCACTTTTCATCTTCAGATCCTGTCCCATCAGTGTTTACGCCATACCATGACGCGCACGCGAGCAGTACCTGCTCCCTGCCTGCTGAGCACATTCTGGTATCCAGTCAACGATCTGGACTAACCGTCTGAGCTGACAGCGATAGACAATAACCGACATCAACAGGGTTGTCGACCGGAATCACAGAAATTTTGACATTCACCTGCCCCCGCTTTGCCCGTTGCTGCCCACGCGCAGCCGCTTTGCGGAGGCGATTTCGCGGCCAGCCATTGACATGGCCCTACATTGATTTAGCGTAAGCACTATACTGCGGAGCTAAGACAGGCAACCGCAAGCTCGTTTCACCATCCATGGAGGTAACCTTTGAAAGTTCACGAGTATCAAGCTCGAGAAGTCCTGCAATCGCACGGCATACCCGTTCCCGGCGGCTGTGTGCTCGAAAGATTGGAGGATGCCGAGCGCGTGATCACTCACGTGCAGCGGGAGTACGGCACCGAAACCGTCGTCGTCAAAGCCCAGATACATGCGGGCGGCCGTGGAAAGGGAGGCGGCGTCAAGGTTGCACCCAACCTCGAGACCGCGCTCGGCCATGTCCGCCGGATACTCGGCTCCAACCTGGTGACTCCGCAGACTGGTCCCGAAGGGCAGCTTGTCCGCCGGCTCCTTATCACGCAGGGCATCGACATTGCCTCCGAATACTATCTGGCGATCACCCTCGATCGTGCCCGCGAACGGCATGTCATCATGGGTTCGGCGGAAGGCGGTGTCGAGATCGAAGAGGTGGCGCGTCGCAATCCCTCCGCCATCGTCAAGGAGTGGGTCGATCCCGCCTTTGGCCTGCAGCCCTTTCAACAGCGCCGCATGGCAGCCGCTCTCGGCTTCACCGACGACCTCGCCAAGCAGGCGGCCAAGCTTCTCGGCAACCTCTACCGCGCCTACGTCGGCACCGATGCCTCCCTCGCCGAGATCAATCCTCTGGTCGTTACCGAACAAGGGCAGCTCCTCGCCCTCGACGCCAAGTTTACCTTCGACGACAATGCCCTTTTCCGCCACAAGGAGATCGCCGCCATGCGGGACTCCCATGAGGAGAACCCCACGGAAGTCGAGGCACACAAATACGACCTCAACTACATCAAGCTCGACGGCAACGTCGGCTGCATGGTGAACGGCGCGGGCCTGGCCATGGCGACCATGGACATCATCAAGCTCAAGGGCGGCGAACCGGCCAACTTCCTCGATGTCGGCGGCGGGGCCAGCGTCGAAACCGTCAAGAACGGCTTCCGCATCATCCTCTCCGACCCGTCCGTGAAAGCGGTCCTGATCAACGTCTTCGGCGGCATCGTGCGCTGCGACCGCATCGCCAACGGCATCATCGAAGCGACCCGCGAACTCGGCCTGACCGTCCCGGTGATAGTCCGTCTGGAAGGTACCAACGCGGAAGAAGCAAAGCAGATCCTCGAGCAGTCCGGCCTGGATCTCATTGCGGCAGGCAGTCTTGACGACGCCGCCGCCAAAACCGTTCAGGCAGCGCAGGGTTAAGGAGCAACCATGGCAATTCTGGTAGATAAATCGTCCCGCATCATTGTGCAGGGAATCACCGGCAAGGAAGGCTCCTTTCATGCGGGGCAGTGCCACGACTATGGCCACAACGTGGTCGGCGGCGTCACCCCCGGCAAAGGGGGCCAGACCGCCCTCGACGGCAGGGTCCCCGTCTTCAACTCCTGTTCCGACGCGCGTCGTGAAGCCGGGGCCAATGTCTCGCTGATCTTCGTGCCAGCCTCCTTTGCGGCGGACGCTGTCATGGAAGCGGCCGAGGCGGGCATCGAGCTTGTCGTCTGCATCACCGAAGGGATCCCAGTCAACGACATGGTGAAGGCGACGGCCTTCTGCAAAGCCCAAGGCGTCCGCCTGGTCGGGCCGAACTGTCCCGGCCTGCTGACCCCCGGCGAAGCCAAAGTCGGCATCATGCCGGGTCATATCGCCCGGCGCGGCCGCATCGGCGTCATCTCCAAGTCCGGCACGCTCACCTACGAAGCGGTGCATCAACTGGTAGCCGCCGGCCTTGGTCAGTCGACCTGTATCGGCATCGGCGGCGACCCCGTCATCGGCTCCACGATGGTCGACCTGCTCGCCCTCTTCGAGAAGGATCCCGAGACGGATGCCATCCTCATGATCGGCGAGATCGGCGGCACCATGGAGATCGAAGCAGCTAAGTATGCGCAAAGTCATGTCACCAAACCCGTTTTTGCTTTCATTGCCGGCCGCACCGCTCCTCCCGGACGACGCATGGGCCACGCGGGCGCCATCGTCTCCGGTGCCGATGAGTCGGCTGCCGCCAAGATGAAGATCATGCAGGCGCACGGCGTCAGCGTCGTCGAATCGCCCGCGGAAATGGGCCAGACCGTCAAGGACAACCTCTAGCGTAGCACGTGCACCTGGTAGCTGCCGGTCAGTTGCCGGGTGCGCGGGTCGACATACGGGCATTCGACGATGGCGACAGCGCTGCCGTCCCTCGCCAGATCGGCATGGAAGAAGACCATGCCCTCGACCCGGTACATGTAGACCAGCTTGGCGGAACCACCTCCGGGGCGATGCGTGTCGAAGAGCATCGCCCCGGCTTCCACGCCCAGATTCTCCTCTTCCTTCTGGGCGCAGGTCAGCATCCAGCGCCCGTCGGCGCTCGTCCAGAAGTTCTGGTAGGTGTGACCGCCGCGGAAGCGCCACGCCACCTTGCCGTCGGGCCCAACCACATTGATGGTGTTGGCGTTGGGATGCGGCCCCGGCGGGCGCACCACGTGCTCCATGCTGTCGGCATTCGGCACGCTGGCCGCCGCGGTCTGAAAGTAGGTCATGCCGTCGGGCGCAATCGTCGTGTAGGTGGATCGCGCGCTTACCGGCACGCCACTGATCATGATCGGTGCGCCGAAGGAGAAGGTATGCTCCACCTTCGCCTCGGGCAGCGAGAGCAGAAAGCTTCGCCCGTCATGAAGCCCCACGGCCGCCCGCTCCCCCTTTGCATCGACAGCCACCGACTGCCAGAAGCCCACCGTCTCGAAGAAGGGTCGCAGCGGTTCGAACGCATGGCGCCCCGTCTCCTCGCCGGTCGCCCCATCGAGAATGACGATGGAACCGTTGGGCGCGGCCAGCTCGTGGGCATCCGCCGCGGGCGTTCCCGCCAGAACCGCGACGCGCCGGCCCGCCGGATCCGCGTGCAGATGGACCAGACTCTGCGGCGCCGCCCCTGCCGCCGGCCATCGCCAGCGCACCTCACCCTCGGGGCTCAGACGGTAGACCCGCGAGAGGCGACGCATCGTGCGGTAGTTGCTGAAATCGCCCCAGGCGTGAATCCCCAGCACCAGCAGGTCGCCATTCTCCACCGTCATCAGGTGGTAGACTCCCGGCAGCGTGAAGACGCCGAACAGATCCTCCTTGGCCGGCGGTGCGCTGCTCTCCAGATCGTCCGCGAGACGAAAACGCCAGCGGGTCTCGCCCGTCCGCGTATCCGCCGCGAAGACAAAGCCGTCGACGCTCTGTTCGCCGTAATAGACCGTCCGGCCATCGGGAGAGAAGTCGATCTTCTTGACCATCCCTTCCGCGATCTGACGCTCCCAGATCGTCTTGCGCGAATAGACGTCGACCATCATCATCCTGCCGAGAAGCGTGCCGATCGCCAGCAACCTGCCGTCCGGCGAGAAGCGCACGAAGGCATCCGCCGGCAGCCCGCCGCGAGCATAGAAACTGACATCGCCCAAGGGGATCCGGTGCAGCACCTGCGGCACCACGGCCCCGCCATCATGCACCCCCTCACGCCGTACGGCCCCCGACACATCCCCGTCAATCGCCGGCCATTCCGCGGCCGCCACCAGGCTCCACACCACCATCATCAGAACAAAGCGCATCCGCGACACCTCCACTTAAAGCCACGCCCGGACGAACGCATAGAGCGGCCGCAATGCCGGAACGTAGAAGAGTTGATACTGATAGAGTAAGAATAGCAACTTGCATACCAGCAGCGCCCCGATCAGCAGCGCCACCATCATCACCGTCAACCATTGGCCGGCGCCAAAACGTCGCTCCACCAGGCTGGATCTGGGTGCACCGAGCACAAAACCCCGCGTCTGGATCGACAGCGCGATCTCCTGCGCCCGCCGAATGGCCCCCAGCAGGACCGGCCGCAGGCTCGAGATCTCCGTGCGAATCGTATCCCGCACCCCCCGCCGCAAGGGCCGATAACCCTTCAGCCGCATCGCCAGCCGCACCGCCTGGTACTCCGTCGCGAAGATCGGCAGAAAGCGTATCGCCGTGACCGCCATGAAAGCCAGGCCGAAGGGCACCCGGATCGCCAGCAACCCCTGCAGGAAGTGCCCCGGCTCCGTCGAGAAGCAGATCGCATACCCCGTCAATCCCAGCATGATCAGCCGCAGCGACTGCACCAGACCATGGCGAATACCCTCGGCGTACACCTGCAGCCCCTCGGGCATCAGCACGTTCGGCGGCAGCAGCGACAGGATGGCGTGCCGCGGAAAGTTCTGATAGAAGAGCGCCTGGCTGAAGATCATCCCCCACACCAGCAGCGTAAACGAAAAGATCACCAACCGGCTCTGCCCCCTCGTCGGCCGGCACGCCGCGAAAAGGAGAGCGCCGATCACCGCGCCGGCGCCAAGCATCAGGAGGCTGTCCACCAGGATTGCCACCATCGACATGGCGAAGCCAATCGTCATCTTCAGCCGTACATCCATCCGGTGCATGGGAGAACTCATGGCCGCACCACCTCCTGCAACGCTTCGACCGTGAAGGCCCGCACCCCCAGCCGCCGCGCATACTGCTGCAGGCTCGTCTGGCGCACCGCCGCCCGTGCCAGCAGCTCCGCGTTGTCCAGCACCTCATGGGGCGCCCCGTCCGCCAGCACGCGCCCCTGATGCAGGAGCAGGATGCGATTGGCATGACGCGCCGCCGTGTCGACATCGTGGGTGGCAAAGAGAACCACGTCGTAAGCCGCTTCGAGCCCCTCCATCAGCCGGTCGATCTGCTCCCGATCCTGCCCCGTGGTCGGCTCATCGAGCAGGAGGAAGGCCGGCTCCCGCGACACCACGCTCGCCACCGCCGTCCGCAACCGCTGACCCCGCGACAGCGCGAAAGGTGCCCGATCCCCCAGCTCCGCAATCCCCAACCGAGCCAGCGTGCGCTCCACCAGCTCCCCCGCCTTGCCCGCCGGCACGCCCGCATGATGCGGCGCGAAGGCCACTTCCTCGCGGACACTCTCGCAGAAAAGCATCAGATCGGGGTTCTGCAAAACAAGGCCGCAGCCGGGCGCCGGATCGGGCCGCTCCACGCTCCCCTTCCACGGCCGCAACGCCCCAGCCAGCAGGTGCAGCAGCGTCGACTTCCCGGCCCCGTTGGAGCCCAGCAGGGCGACCCGATCCCCCCGCCGCAGGCTCAACGACAGCCCCTCGAAGAGCGCCGCCCCGCGCCGGCTGTACCCGTATGTCACCTCTCGCACCTCGATCAGCACCGCCCCCCGCTCGCCGACCACCGCGGGCACCTCGCGCTGCACCCTCAGCATCGGCGCCGCCTCCGCGGTCAACGGTCGCTCCACCCGCCCCAGCCGTTCAAAGAGATCGGGCAGGTGCGGCAGATTCAGGCCGAGGCGACGCAACGGGCTCAGGTCGGCCAGAAGCGCCTCCCGCGTCATTGTCGCCACCAGCCGGCCTTCCTCCATCAGCAGCACCCGGTCGGCAATCGGCAGGACATCCTCCAGCCGATGCTCCACCAGCACGATCGTCATCCCCCCCTGCGACTTCAACTCATCCAGCAGCCGCAGGATCTCTCCCGCTCCCTGGGGGTCGAGCTGACTGATCGGCTCGTCCAGAAGCAGCATCCGCGGCTGCAGCGCCAGCACGCAGGCCATCACCAAACGCTGCTGCTGCCCGCCCGACAAAGTCTCCGTCCGCTGGTGGCGGCAGTCGCTCAGCCCCGTGGCGGCCAGCGCCGTGTCAATGCGCTCCCGCATCGTAGCCCGCTCCAGATTCTGGTTCTCCATTCCGAATGCCACCTCCAGCTCGGCAGTCGAGGCGGTGAGCTGCGACCCGGGATTCTGGAAGACCGCGCCTGCCAGCCGGCAAACCTCCGGCACCGAGAGCGACTCCATCGCCCGCCCCGCCAGCTCTACCGTCCCCTGAATCCGGGCGCTGCTTTCGTGGTGCAGCGTGCCGTTCAGGCAGTTCAGCAGCGTCGATTTGCCGCAGCCGGTCGGCCCGCAGATCACCACCAGCTCCCCTCTCGCGACCGTGAAGCTGATGTCGGTCAGGGTCGGAGCCTCCGCGCCCACGTACTGAAGATGCAGCTTGTCGACGCGTATCATACGTGCACCTTTCGTAGGCTCAGGCCGAGTCGCCGCCCCAGCCATACGCCCACGAGGGTATAGCAGAAGCCCGTCACCACGACCTGAAGGAGGATGTACCAGTCCGCGAAGAAGAGCCGATAGAAGATGGCCTGCAGCACCAGATTGGTGAAGGTGCTGAACGCATCCGCCAGCGCCAGCGCCAGCATCATCGGCAGCAGCTTCGGCGCCCGCGTCTCACGGCCGCTGAAGCGCGTCACCCCGAAGAGCAGCAGAAACAGCTCGCGAAACGCAATCGCCGAGCCGATGAAGAGCAGGTCCATCGCGCTGAACGAGCCGAACATGATCGCCCCCATCAGGTAGCTCACCATCCCCGCCAGGGTCATCGCCCCCACGCGCGGCACCACATACAGGATGCAGGTGATGATCAGGTAGGTCATTACCTCGGTCAGCAGCCCCCCCACCAGGCAGTTGAACGGCCCCAGCAAGGCATAGAAAAGATTCGCTACCATCCCCCCCACGAACTGCAGGCAGAATTGCAGCGACCCCAGCAACGCCAGCAGCACCAGCAGACGCAGCCCCAGCGACGCGACCAGACGACGGTAGAAGATCAGCGCCAGCACCAGCCATACCCCGCTGAGCAACGCGATCCCGATCAGCCAACTGGTATAGAGGGACTGCGTGCGCACGATCCCCAGCGGCGCCGAATAAACCTTCAGCTCCCGATCCGTCCCCAGCACACTCGCGCGCACCTGCCGCCGGTAGCTCCCCGCGGGCGTATCCGGATCCACATAGACCGGAAGCACGCAGCCACGGACCTCGCCCGGCGGGATCTGCGCGAAGCCCAGAATGCGCGGACCACCACCCGTCGCTTCGATCTGCGGCGACTGAAACCAGCTCAGCACCTCGCCCCCTTCCGGATCCACCACCGTCCCTTCCAGAAGCAGACTCATGGGCTGCTCCGACCCGTTCCGCAACCAGAGCGTCTGGTAGGCGTACGGCTCGAAATAGTTCGCCATATCCGCCTGAAAACCCACCGTCCTGGCCAGGCGCACCCACAACGCATTCGGCAGCGTCAGCTGATTCTCCACATGACGCGGCTCGAAGTGCCCGTCGCGACTGGTCGGCAGCAGCCACCGCTCCAGCACCAACGCCTCCGCCGCCAAGTTGCGCGGCATCACCCGCAGCAAAAGCTCCACCTCAAGCGCATCCACCCGCAGCCGCAGCACCAGCGGCTCCTCCGGCAGCTCCTCGCCCAGCGTCACCGTCGTCAGCCACACCTGGTTGTCGAATTCAAACTCCAGCTCCGCCGACTCCGGCGACAGCGACAGGCTCGACTCCACCGCCACCGCATAACTCCCCGCGTCCACCAGCTTCTCCACTTCCAGCATCAGGTCGAGGCTCTCCCCCGGCTCCGCGGTCACCACCATCTCCTCTTGCCGCTCGCCCGCCAGCGGTTCAGCAAAGCGCCAGACATGCGACGGCTGACCCAGCGGCGCATGCAGCCGCACCATCAACGCCGGCACCGCCTCCGGCGCCGACACCGCCAGCGGTACCCCACTCGCCGGGACGATCCTGAACGCTTCCCCCGGCTGCCACGCAAGCCGGATCTCCAGGCTCTCCTTTCCAAAAGCAGGCACCACCGCCACCAGCCGACCGGCCTCGTCGAGAATCCGCAGATCCCGTCCCGCCACCTGCTCGACCCGCAGCAGCCCCGATGGCGTGAAGTGAGCCTCGATCTCCGGTAGCGCCACCGGCTCCGACCGCCGCAACAGCACCAGCAGCGCCACGGCCACGACCAGCGCTGCCACCGCCACGATCCGCCCTCGGCGGGAGCTGCTCAGCGCCAACATCATGGCACCCCGCCTGGCGAGTGCGGTGATACAGAGCATGGAAAAGACTTCATCGGAGACTCCGGACATCCTGTAGCGCGGGATGCGTGGTGCACATTTTTTGCCATTGGGTCTTCTGGCTTCCGGGCTTCCCGGCTACTGCCTTCCCCGTTCCACCTTTCGGCATTCACGAGTGGCAGTCGCCTTTGCGAAACATCCCCGGTTACAGCAGCGCGTCTGCGACGGATTCCCACCGTCTTCCGGTTCAACGGCAACGCCAATAATAGACGCCCCCCGCTGAAAGTCAACTTCATGATCACCACCGCCCCGCCAACTGCTGCCCCTCTCCCACCGCGCAAGGACGTTTCCCCCCATACGTCCAAGCCCGTGCTACTCCCCCACACGCGATCAAATCCACACGCCTCGCCTCCACCGCCCTGGCAATCCCCGAGGGCCTCTCCATGCCATCCTCAACGTGACGGCAATGTATGCCCATTGACTTGCAGAGTTTGGTTGACGAGGCCACCGTTTCTACGGCTTGCGGGTGTGGTGAACCGGCAAGTGGTGGAC
>JAWLHB010000041.1:35700-75408 GCA_041690595.1 Lentisphaeria bacterium | reverse complement strand
ACTATTTCGCCAGAAATGAAACCGCTTGAGCCTGTGGTCCGCACAAAAGGCTCAAAAATCGCCATTTCAGCCGTCACTTATGCTGAAGTTGGGCTAGACGGGTAGTGGGAATGGGAAGAATGGACCACTGTGGACGAAGCGAATGCGGAGCCACTCAGGCGAGTGGCGTGCCCAGGATAGGCTTTACGCTATACTGTGATGTTACTGACCAGTAAAACCAACAATATGAGTGAAACCAACGAGAACTGGCGCGATTCCATTCTGACAACGCTACTTGAGCAGCTTTGGTCAGATGCCGAGGGGGACGTAGCGCAGGACCATGGCAAAGAGGCGATGGTAACGAGCGCGGGCCGCCTGCCAGTAGGGAAGCTCTTCCTCCCCGCGGGCGAGCACCAGGACGACCGGGGTCGCCAGCAGGCAGAGGAGAACCGCCAGCAGGAGGTTGAGAATAATGAAGGCGACGAGGAGGACAACGCCCCATGTGATCAGCATGGTGAAATCGTAGTCGGGGTAATTGGCGGTCATCCACCAGAAGTAAAGCGCTACCCCGAGAAGTCCTGCAATGAAACCCAAGCTCAACCTGTTTTGCCTGCCCTTCATCCATGCCTCCTTGCGTGAAGTTGTGTGACTGATCAGAAGATAGCGCCTCGAACTCCGCTTGCAATACGCACCGGGATGCGGTATTGATTGTCTGCGGGCGCGTCGCTCGTGCCGTCGCGCGGCCCCTGCCTCGCAACAGATCAAAACGATTAGTGGATGCGCAGAACATGTATCGCAGATTTGCATGGCTAACGATGGGGGTCCTTATGCTGCTGGCGCCGGCGACTCACGCTGCCACCTTTCAACTGGGGCTCGATGTTTTTCTCAAGGGGTACACGCAACTTGTGGCCGGCAAGCGCGTGGGGCTGATCACCAACCAGACGGGACGGGACGCCGCGGGGGTATCGACGATCGACCTTCTGCATCAGCATCCCCAGATCAACCTTGTCGCCCTCTTTGCGGCGGAGCACGGCATCCGCGGCAAAGTGCTGGCCGGGGAGAAGGTGGACGATGAGCGCGACAGCGCGACCGGTCTGCCCATCCTTTCGCTCTACGGCATCAAAGGACGCGCGCCGACACCCGAGATGCTCGCCCAGATCGATGTGCTCATCTACGACATGCAGGATGTCGGCAGCCGGGCGTATACCTACATCTGGACGATGGCCAACTCGCTGGAAGCGGCGGGGAAGGCGGGAAAGAGCTTCATCGTCCTGGACCGGCCCAATCCGCTTGGCGGCCGGGTCATCGACGGTCCGGTGACGGAACCGCACTGGAAGTCTTTCCTGGGCGTGCATCCGATCCCGCGGGTCTACGGGATGACGGCGGGTGAGCTGGCGCGCATGTTCAACAAGGAATACGATCTCGGGGCGCACCTGGTCGTGGTGCCGATGAGCGGGTATACGCGCGACATGTCGTGGAACGATACGCGTCTGTCGTGGATAGCGCCGTCACCCAACATTCCGAATCCGGAGTCGGCGGTCTGTTTCGCGGCAACGGGGACGATCGGGGCGCTTGGCACGGCGGGGATCGACATCGGTATCTCGACGGAGCTGGCCTTTCAGGTTGTGGGGGCTTCGTGGCTGGATGCGCGGGAGATGGCCGAGGCCCTCAATCAGCGGGGTCTTCCGGCGGTACGATTCCAGGCACACTCGCTCGACCGCGGCGGCAAGCAGGTCCCTTGCGTTCTCATTCGCGTGACCGATCCGACGCGCTTCTTTCCCTCCATCACGGAGATCGTCATCCTGCAGCATCTTCTGCTGAATTATCCGCGGCAGATGACGTGGCCCGCGGATCCCGAGAATCTGCGGCGCTTCGACAATGCCAACGGCACCAGCTCGGTGCGCACGCACTTGCAGCAGGGCAAGTCGATCAACGAGATCGTCGACAGCTGGAAGCCGCTGCAACAGAGCTTCCTGCGCCAGCGGGCCAAGTACCTCATCTATCCCTGACGGATCGCCGTCAAGGGGCTGAGACTGGGTCTGTCGGTTCCTCTTCGGGTTCTTCAGGCGTGGTGGCGCCGGTCTTGGCAGCCCAGGCCCTGCGGAGGGCGCGATCAAAGGAGGCGCCGCTGTTGAGGGGGGCAATCTCGATCTTCATGGTGGCGCCAGTATCTTCATCATAGATTTCGATGACCGTACCGACGATACCTTGGTCCGCACTCTGTATATCCTCAATATCTTCGAGGAGGAAGACGGTGTTTTCGCCCTTGCGATGGTAGATGACACGCTGATCGGTGAGAATGGCGGCTTCCTCGCCAGTCATGCCCATGGTGGCATCGTAGTAGGCGATGAGTTTTTCGTCCGGTTGGAGGATGTTATGCTCAGCCAGGTAGGTGGTGGCATACTCATCCATCTCGTTGACCATCTTGACGCCGCCTTCTGGCCCGCTTCCAAGCCAGATGAGACCGCCGATAATAGCCAGGACGACGACTCCAGCCACGATGGCGCATCCGCTTAAGCATCCCTTGTTCATGAATCTTCTCGCCTTGTTCAGTGTGGTTGATATTCGCACCTTCTGCCAGAAGATAGCGAAAGGTGATCGATAGTCAACCGCAAGTCGACATCACGGAGTTGGCGGAATGGCGGTTGTACGCGGATGCTCAGGGGAGAACGGTGGGAGAGGGGAGAGTTTTTGTGGAGTGAAGGTGCTTTCGAGGTGCCAGGCATTAGCTTATGCGGGAAGCGGGGAGACGCGGATGACGCACCTGCTGTGCGGACGGATCGCCGCAATCAAGAAAGGAAAAGGTACAGTCATGAAGAAGAAGCTGCGAATCGGGTTCATTGGTGCCGGGGGAATCGGGCGTACGCAAATGCGTCACCTGAAAGGGTTTGATGACGTGGAACTGGTGGCCGCCAGCGATGTAAACGAAGCCGGCCTGAAGCAGGCGCAAAGTGAGCATGGGGTCAAGACGCTGTACGCGGACTGGCAGGAGATGCTGGTCAGGGAAGATCTGGATGCCGTGAGCGTCTGCACGCCAAACGGCATGCACGCGGAGCACAGCATTGGAGCCCTGAAGGCGGGCTGCCATGTGCTGGTGGAGAAGCCGCTGGCGATGAACGCGCAGGAAGGAACGGCGATGCTGGCGGCGGCAAAGGCAGCCGGCAAGGAGCTGGTCATTGCGTTTCAGTGGCGCTACCACGCGAAGGCGCAGTTCCTGAAGAAGACGGTGGAAGACGGGCACTTCGGCGACATCATGTACATGCGCTGTTCGGCGCTGCGGCGGCGCGGCATTCCGAACTGGGGGGTCTTCGGGCAGAAGGAGCTGCAGGGTGGCGGCCCGCTGATTGACATTGGGGTGCACATCATGGAAATGGCGCATTATGTCATGGGCCGGCCGAAGCCGGTCGCGGCGAGCGGTCATACCTACCAGTATATCGGCAACCGGCCCAGCGACGTGGCGTGCATGTGGCCGAACTGGGACCACAAGACGTACACGGTGGAAGACCTGGCGGTGGGTCAGATCCGCTTCGAGAATGGCGCGGTCATGCAGGTGGAGGCCTCCTTTGCCGCACACGTCAAGGATACGTGGAACTTCACCTTCATGGGCGAGAAGGGCGGAGCGGACTTCGAGAATCTGGCCATTCACGCCGATGAGCATGGCTACATGATCGACAAGACACCGGCCTATCTGCCGACGTACGACTACTTCGAGCGGAAGATGCGCGCCTTTGTCGATACGGCATTGTACAACAAGCCGACGGAGTCTCCAGCCGAAGATGGGCTGGCGATCCAGAAGATGATCGATGCGATCTATCTTTCAGCGGAGCAGGGTGGCGAAGTGACGATAGCCTGATCGTTGGCGCCCGGCGCGAGCTGATGCCGCGCCGGGCGCCCAATCGATGGGATCAATCAGTCGAACTGCTCTTGTCCGAGCGCCGCGCGCAAGGCCTGTTCGACATCGGCCACGGCAGCTTCGAAGTTACCGTTGGCGAGAAGCGTGTACTGCTTGCTGAAGGTGGCGGTCAAGCCGATCATGGAGACCTGGCCGGGTTCGGCGGAGGTCCAGCGGCCATTCCAGACGAGGGGGAAATCATCGATGGGGCTGCTGCCGACCAGCAGGACCTTCTCGTATTCCTTGCCACTGAGGGTGGAGACAAGGACATTGAGATAGCCGTTGCCGGCGTCGTTGACGCGGTAGCGATCATAGTAGTCGAAGAAGGTGTACTCATCCGCGCCATTGGTGGCCAGGATGTTGTTGGACTTGAGGAAGAGCCGGCGGAGTCCGGCGCGATCGCCCTGGAAACCGACGAGCAGCTGAGCCTGATCGCCGTCAATGGCATTTGGATCGACGATCAAAGCGCCGATACCGTTGGATCGTTTGAAGCTTCCGTTCCCGACGGTGACGTCCCAGGCGCGGACGAGGTAGACGTAGAGGGGGAAGGCAGTATCCGTGGGTGTGACGCGATCGCTGCGCGCGGCAAGCGCCTCGGCGAGAGCCACTTCCGTTGAGCCATTACCATTTTCGGGGATCGTCTGATCGATGGCGTTCGGGTAGGCACGGAAGATCTCGCCGGCGATGTCCAGATCGCTGTCGGGATCATCGATAACGTTGAGTGGCGTGGTGTACATTGCCCTCTTGGTGCGGACGGGGTCGAGGCGGATGCTGGAGTTGCCGATGCCGACGGTGTTATCGATGCCGAAGCTATCGGAGCTATCGGTGATGAAGGTGGAGCCGGTAGCGGTGAGAGCGAAGGGATAGTTGTAGATCATGGTTCCGCTGATCCCGGCAAGCTCGCGCAATTGGATGCCGACTGGGGTGATCTGCTGTTGCAGATAAAGACTGTGGACGAAGGAACCGCCGACGGTTTCGAAGGCGTGGGTAGCCGGTGGGGCAACGGCGGGAGCGATGCTGCCGGGAACGGATTGGGCATGCCAGGGTTCGACACGCACATAGCGCTGACCATCTTCGAGGGAAATGTGGATAGACCACATTTCGCCGGAGAAACGATCCATGGCGATGAAGCCATTGCGGGTGACGAGGCGGCGGGTATTTTGTCCGGCGAAGGTGATACGCTCGTTGAAGCGGTAGACGACGGTCTGCGGTCCTGGCATGGGATCGCTGAGGAAATCCAGCATGGAATCGACACGGGCGCTGTAGACATTGTCGCCGACACCATAGTCATCGCGGGTGTGACGGGTAGCGACGCTGACGAGGTAGAAATCGCCGTCTTCTTCGTAGAAAGTGGCGGCGGCGGCGTCGCCCGGGGCGATGGTGACGGCGGCGGTCGAATCGACAGTCCATGCTACTTCGGTGGCGGCGACTTCGTCGAGGATGATGGTGCCTTGGCGCCGCACCTTGGCGGTGGCGTCATCGACAGCCCCCTGGGGATAGAGGGAGCCGTTGCCGACGAGCGTGAGGGATTCTCCGACGATGGGAGCACGCTGCATCAAGCGGCTCGGCACGATCGACATGACCGGGTACTGCAGGACCAGCATGGCGACATTGTAGTCGAGCGTATTGGGGTTGTAAAGCGGATGGATGATGACTTCGACTATGGTATAGGGCTGCCCTTCGAAGTAGATGGTTCCCTGGCCCGCGGGCAGGATGGCGGCAATCTCGGCCGAACTGAGCGCCATGGTGGGATTGATGAGGACGCCGTTGCCGACATACATGTCGACGCTGCGATTCATGAAGACCTGACCGACGAACTTGTAGTCATCAGTCTGCACACCATTGACAACGGCGCGAGTGGCGCTCGTACCGGCAACCATGGCCACCAGTACCAGCAGATAACACAACTGCGAGGCTTTTCTCATTTTTATTCCCTCTTCCCTTTTTGGAGAATGCATGATTGTCCCAGAACCCGAAAACTGACCCGATTTAGTAAAAAGGTAGTCGCCACAATAGACAAGTCAACGATCTCCGGAAATTTTGCTGTGTTGGAGAGCGGTCGGTGAGGCTGGAAAGGGAAGCGATGAGGGGAGAGTATTTGACTCGATGCACGGAGTAGCGAAGGGAAGGAGGAGCGATGGGGGGTGGTCAGGTGGTCCTGATCCAGCCCTGAAGGGCATGGAGAAAGGCTTCGGGCTGTTCCGCGTGGAGCCAGTGTCCGGCATTCTGCACCGCGGCGAAGCGCGCGTCTGGGAAGAGGTCGCGGATGACGGGTCGATACTCATCTTTGACGTAGTTGGAGTTGCCCCCGCGCAGGAAGAGGGTGGGCCCGCCATAGATGGCGCCTGGCGGCGCCGTAAAGCGCATGAGAGCTGGGGCCGCGCGGCGAATGGCCGGCAGGTTGATGCGCCAGACAAAGCTGTTGCCGTGACGGGCGACGCCCATCATGATCAACTGCCGTTCGCTGGGGTCGGGCAGGACGTCGGCGAGCGCGGCTTCCAGCTCATCGCGCGTCGTGCAGGCTGACGGATCAATGCGCAGCAGGTCGGCGGTCATGCGTTCGAAGCGGTTGGGATAATCGACTGGAGCAATGTCGAGAACCCCCAGGCGGGTGGTGCGTTCGGGGTGAAGCAGGGCGAAGTGCATGGCGACCCGCCCTCCCAGGCTGTGGCCGATGATGGTGGCGGCAGGCAAGCCTCGATCATCGAGCAGGGCGCGGAGGTCATCGGCCATGACATCGAGGGACATTTCGTCTGCCCATGGGGAGCGACCGTGGTTGCGCAGATCGGGGATGATGACCTGCCACTCTCTGGCGAGTATGCGGGCCTGTGGCACCCAGTTGGCGCTGGAGCCGAAAAGGCCATGCAGCATGATGAGTGGCGGTCCTTCGCCATGGGTTCTGAAATGAAGTTTCATGTAGTCGGTGTCTTGTGGTTCGGTTGGAGTTGCGGCATACTATAGTCACGATGCAGCGAATCTTGTCAGCACTCTTACTTTTTGGCTTCACCAGCGGATGTGTGTCACGCAATCCGGGGGCGAAGGATACTGTCTTCACGGTGCATGGATTCCTGCGAGGCAGTGGCAACATGCTGGGCATTGCCGAAGCGTTGGACAACGAGCACCGCGTCATCAACTGGGTTTATCCGAGCCGCGACAAGCTGATCGAGGAGCACGCGGCGGATCTGGTAGCGAAGTTGCGCGAAGTGGCGGACGAGTATCCTGGCGAACCGATACATTTTGTGACGCACAGCATGGGCGGGCTGGTGGTACGGGCTGCAGCGAACCATCCGGAATGCCCGCGAGAAGCTCGCCAGGGGCGCGCGGTGCTGTTGGCCCCACCGAATCGAGGAGCGGCCTTTGCGCGACACTGGTCGAAGAATCGGCTGATGCGATGGTATTTCGGCGAGCATGCAGGCCGCCAGTTGATGGAGACGCCGGAAGATGGATTCGATTATCTGGGGCACTTTCCATCGACGATGCGGGTGCTGGTGGTAGCCGGTGACTTCGGCATCAACTGGAAGGTGGAAGGTCAGGATGACGGCAAGGTGGCGGTAGAGGAAACGCGCTTGAAGACGCCGCACAGGTTTGTTCAGATCCATGCCGGCCATTCGTGGATAGCCTGGTGGCCGACCGCCATCCGGCTGGCGGAAGCGTTTCTCGAACCGGCCCGGGAGCCCGCGAGGGTTACGGCCGGAAGCCTGCGAGAGAGTCAGGAATGAGCGGATGGGGGGAATCCGTCATCCGGCAGAAGGCAGGAGCGAGCAAGGCGGGTATAGTAGGTGGAAACTTCACACCAGCCCAGCAGGAGAGCCCGCCACATGCCGACTGATCTGACGCCTGTACTCTGCGACGATATCGACGAGTTTGCCGATGACCTGGTCGAGTTGACCCAGGCACTGATCCGCATCAATACGGTCAATCCGTATGCGGGGGCCGGCCCGACGGGGCTGGAAGGAGACGGGCAGGAGCATCTGCGCCCGATCATGGAGAAGCTTGGGGCGAAAACGCATCTGTTCGAACCGCCGCCGGATATTTACAGGCGGGTGGGCGTGCTCGGCCCGAAAGGCAGGCAATGGAAGGGCCGGCCGAATCTGGTGTCGGTCTTCGACCTGGGACCGGGACCGACGATTGTGATCAATTCGCACATGGATACGGTGGGTGTGGAGGGGATGACATTCGACCCCTTCGCGGCGCGGCTGGAAGCGGGAACGATCTACGGCAGGGGCGCGACGGATGATAAGGGGGGCATGGCCACAGGGGTGACCGCGATCCGGGCGATCCTGAAGCATGCGGAGCGATTTGCGGGGACGATCGTTCATCAGAGTGTGGTGGATGAGGAGTGTAACGGTGCGGGAGCAGGGACGCTTGCCTGCTGCGATCGCGGATTCCTCGGCGACGAAGCGATTGTGCTTGACGGTGACAGCCTGCACATCATGCATGGCTGCCAGGGGGTGCTGACGGCGGACCTGCACGTCAATGGGCGCTCAGGCCATGCGGCGCACGGGGGGATCAGCGCCATCGACAAGGGGATGATCGTGAAGCAGGGGATCGACCGATTCAGCGAGCAGCGCACGAAGCGGTATCCGGACTGTTTGGTGAATCTGGGCATCTTTCACGCGGGGGTGCATCCGGCGGTGGTGGCGGGCAGCGCGCGCCTGAGTCTGAACCTGGTTTATCACATCCAGGAAGCCGCGGATCGGGAGAGCAGCGGGCACGGCTGGAACGGCAGCGCGGTGCGCGAGATGTTTGAGGAGCAGATCCGCTGGCAGGAGGGAACGGATCCATGGCTGACGGAGCATCCAACGCGAATCGAGTGGATCAAGGATCTCGTGCCATTCGAGACGCCGCGGGAGTCGCCGCTGGTGGAGGGGCTGGCCAAGGCGTATGCGTCGATCCGGCGCAGTGCACCGCAGATCGGGATCATGAGCGCCTGGGCGGACGGGGCGAACTTGTCTCGCTATGGTGATACGCCCAGCGTGCTGATGGGGCCGGCCACGGCCGGCAAGGCGCACAGCGATGACGAGAGCGTGGAAGTGCGGGACCTGATCGATGGTGCCAAGATCGTCGCGGCTTACCTGGCCCAGCGACTGGCCAAGTAGGGGATCAGTCGCCGCCGTCGCGCCGTCGTCTGGCTTCCCGGGCAGCGAGGGCCGCTTCATCCGGTTCGATCTCCTGGGCGCGCTTCTCGACGAAGTCCTTATAGAGCGTCTCAGCGCACTCGTTGCAGATACCGTGGGTGAACTCTGCCTGGGAATGCTCCTGGATGTAGGACTCGAGCTGGCGCCATAGGCCCGCTTCCGTCTTGATCTTCTTGCACGCTGAACAGATGGGGAGCAAGCCATGGAGCAGTTTGATGCGATCGACGGCTTCGCCGAGTTCCTGCATCATCAGCTCGCGTTGATTGAGGACGCTGATGCGATGGATGAGGACGGCAGCGATGAGGACAACCACGGCGATGGCCTGGGTACGGTTAAGGGAGTCAATCCATTCCGCGGCGCCCGGGGGAGAGAGATGGAAGCCAAGGACGATGAGCAACACGCTCAGGAGCGTGAGGACAGCAGTCAAGAGGCGATTGCTGGCAAAGGAGGAGATGAGGACGACGGCCACGTAAGGAATACCGCCGGCCACCCCGAGGGGCTGAATAACATCGAGGTAGAATGCCCCGGTAGTGAGGATACCGCAGACGACCACCGTCAGCCACAGGGGCCAACTGGGGAGGCTTCTGGGGATCATCTGCTGCAGCTCTTTCAGATCATGCAATGGCGGCGCCCTCGATTTTAAAGGATACTATAAAACCGCGGGCGCCGTTGTACAGCTGCTTATCGAGACGCCTTGAAAAGGAGAGCGTCGATCATGAGGCCCATTCGTTGCCGAGGCTTCAGGCAGCGACCCAGTGACGGGCGCGACCGAGTTCGGCTTCGTCAAAGTAGCGGATATCGGCAGTGGTGAAGACCTTGCAGAAGGCCGCCATCCATTTTTCCCACTGTCGGTCGCCAACCATGGCGAGGCGCTCGATGTCGTCATGATGACTGAGGTCGAACTTGATGTCTTCCCAAACGGAGCTGGTGCGCCAACCGTGAAAGTCTTCCATATTGAAGAGAACGCGGATCTTGCCACAGGCTTTGATGAGTCTCTCGACGGAAGGACGGAGTCGCGCCAAGTCTTCGCGGGTCAACTTGTCGCGCACTTTCACCTCAAGCGTACGAGTGGCGCTGTTGGCAATGACAGAGATGGCCATAGAGAAGTCCTCTGAAGTTGGAGACGTTGTTTTCATGTGGTCGCCCGCTGCCTTGCAACGGACGGCGATCCCCCGCCCACAACGCACACCCCGGATTCCAGCGCGCCTTGGTCAAGGCGCCCCGCTTGCTGTCGCTCCAACGGTCTTGCATCTGGCTGATCTCGAGCCGGTGCACAGACACCGACCCGGTTAGTTTATAAGCAGATCCGATGCCATCCACGGTGCTTGCGTGAGACTGAACGCGCAGCGCCGAAGGTGTCCGGCAATCGCGTCAATTGGGCAACAAGCTGTCGCGAAACCCTTACACCATGATCTTATAGACCTTGACCCCGCAGGGTGGGAGGAGGACATCGAGGCGATCCCCATGAACGAGCACCTGCTCATCGGTCAATTGCTCATGAAGATAGCGTCTGTCCATAGCCAGTCCGTACTTACGGAAATCGAGGGAGATGCTCTGCTCGTGATGGATGTCGAAGTTGGTAAGGAGGATGTAGCCATCGGGTGCTTCAGGGGATTCGCCTCGCCATGCGCCGATGATGGCGTGATGCTGGTCGTCGATGAAGCGGAGGTTGCCGTTCTGGAGGAAGACGGGCGAGCTGTCCATGAGGCCGTGAAAGCGACGGATGATGTCTGTATAATCGATGCCGTCGGTGAGGGTGATGGAGACGTTGCTGCCGATGAAGTGGGTTCTGGCCTTGCTGCCGAATTCGACGCCCTGGGTCATGCCGGTATGGCCTTGGGAATAGAAACAGGAGATGGCGTAGCGAGGAAGCGTGGAGCGGACATCGCCGAATTCCTGCGTGGGTGTGCCGCTGTCGTGGGTGGAGATGGGCAGGAAGTATCGCACGCGCTGAGGGATGCTGTGGACGAAGGTGAGGTAGCGGCGCAGCTCGGGGACGAAATGATGCTCCCATTGGGTTCCGAGCAGAAGATTGAGGCCGAAATCGCGGATCAGGCGTTCGTTGATGGAATGATCGGCAAAGAGTTCGGCAAAGACGATGAGGTTGGGATGAGCGGTGCGCAGGTCGTCGAGTACCCACCGGGCAAAGCTTTCGTGGCTGCTGTGGAGGTTGTCGAGCCGGATCATGCCGCCGGTACGGGCGGCGAAATCGGCCCAGAAGCGGCAGTAGCCTCGCATGTACTCCCATAGGTGGCGGCGGGTCTCGGGCATGGCATGGGCATAGTCGATCAGCGCGAGATCAAGCCACTTGTGCCAGCCATCGGCGCCTTCCCAGCCAGCGCGGCGAAAGCCGTCGTGCTCGCGCTCATCGGGCATGATCCATTCCGGGCGTTGGCGGGCGAGATTGCTGTTGAGGCCGACATGGTTGAAGACGAGGTCGATGCAGAGGCCGATGCCGTGTTCGGCCGCGGCCTCGACGAAAACTTCGAATTGAGCCAAGGGATCGCGGGGATCGTCGGGGTCGGCGTAGCGGTGATCGAGGGCAAAGAGGTCGGCGGCGGCATATGGGCTCAGCGATGTGTCCATCAGGGTGAGTGGCAACAGGTGGACCATGTTGAAGCCCATGGCCTTGATGTGTGGCAACTGGATGATCCAGTCGGCGCAACTGCCACTGGCGGGGGGAAGGAGGGTGTACATCTTGAGACCGCGAACGGCGGCGGGGTCGACCATGATCCAGCTTTCGGGTACGCGGTCCCACATCCAGGTGCGGCCGTCATCGGGGGAATAACGGAGCCTGAAGGCGAAGAGGCCACGCCGTTCGAGGGGAAGTTCGAAGAGGAATTCGCGCGGTCCGATCTGCGTGAGGGGGATCTCAACCCACTGATCCGGATCAACCTGGTTGAGGTTGGTGGCCATGGCAAAGCGGGCCTTGGGTACGGGTCGCTGCAGGCCGATGGTATGGTGCAGGACGTCACCGACGTAGCGTCGCATGAAGCGTTTGGAGCCCCAGGTATAGGAGCGGGAGATCAACTGGGCCGGGATCAAGGTGGTTTCGGATCCCTGAAGTGATGGGATCAGACTGTCAATGGAATCGGACATGGAGGGCGAAGCCTGTGGTAATTAGCGTTTCAGGAGTCTCCTTAACAGATAGAGGTAAGGGAGCCTGAGCGCAAGTTCGATACCATGAAGAAGGCGTAATCGGGAAGCCGCAATTCTTGTCGCCGCATGTAACCTCGGGGGGTATACGTCGATAGTAGAGGATGAACGTGCTGCCGAGCATGCAGGCAGCCTAGCGAGAAGTATAGATCTACCCTACCCTTCCTTGAATCTGGAGAACCTGATCATGAACGCGATGAAAATCGGTTTGCTTTTTCTGGTGCTGAATTGGACGTTGCCGCTGCTTGCCGAGGATGATGTGCTGAGCCGTATTCCGAAAGATACGGTGCTCATCGGCCGGATCGATCTCGAGCAGCTGCGCGAGAGCCGGCTGGGGATGGAGCTGCTGGCGCAGCATGGAAGCCGAGTAGAGAGCTTCCAGTCGTTCATGGTGGATATGGTCGGCCTGGATCCGGACGCGGTGCGGCGCGTTTGGTTTCTGTCGTCGGAGAAAGATCGCGGTATCGCGATACTGGAGGGCAGCTTCTCGGCGACGCAGCTGTCGAACGGGCTCGGGCGGCTGCCGACCGTGCAGAAGGTTGAGCAAGCGGAGACGCTCTTTGCGGTCCACTATAACGATGCCAAGAAGCCGCGGAAGCAGGCGGCCATGCTGCTGGACCAGCAGACCCTGGTGGTGGGGGATCGCGAACTGGTGGAGCGCTATCTGGCGGCACTGGGCGATCGTCAACTGCTTTTTTCGTCGGATCATCCACAGTTGACGCAACTGGCGGATAGCTCGGCGACAGTGATTGGGACGGTGCTGGGAGAGATCACCCGCTGGCCGGACTTCGGAAAGGATGCCGGTTACGGTGTGGAGGAGGTATGGCTAACCGCGGAGGTCGGTGATGAAGTCACTGCCACGCTAGAGGTCCTGGCGATGAACGAGGTGCAGGCGGAAGCGCTGGTCAATCTGGCGAAGGGCCTGTGCCACTACAAGGCGACGGATCCGATGCTGGCGGCCAAACCGTTGATCCAGAACGCCTTGCGCCATGCCACGGCAGACTCCGCGGAGAGAACTGCCACTCTGACGGTCAAGCTGAACGGCGCCGAGATCGTGCGGCACCTTGCGGCCGGCGATCAGGCGAACCGCTGAGTGGAGAGCCGGTCGGCGGCGGGCTGAAGATCATGAGCATTCCAATGGAAAATCTGAATGACAGTGACCTGGTGCAGCGCACCGGCATCGGCGATGAGAACGCCTTCCGGGAACTGGTGCGCCGCTACCAGGGTCAAGTCTACGGCTGCGCCCTGGGCATCACCCGCCGCCCCAGTGACGCCGCCGACGCCGCTCAGGAAGCCTTCATACGCTTTCACCGTAACCTCGAGCAATACGATCCGCGACGGCCGCTGAAACCCTACTTGCTGACGATTGCCGCCAATTGCGCGCGCACGCTGCTGGTGCGCCGACGCCGGGAACCACAGGGCGATGGCGGCGACGCCCTGCTGGATCAGCTCGCCGATCCGGGTGCCACTCCGCGGACTCGGCTGCTGCGCCACGAACGCAACGAGGCAGTTCATGCCTTGATCGCCGAGCTGCCGGAGACCCCGCGGGAGGTGTGCTCGCTCTTCTATCTATCCGGATGCTCCTGCCGCGAGATCGCCGAGATCCTTCGCATGAGCGAAACCGCGGTCAAAGTCGCCTTACATCGAGCCCGGAAGCGCCTTCTGGCGACCGGCGCCCGTCAATGGAGAAGCGTTACATGAGTTTGTCATGCCTGGACGTACAGGATCGGCTGCTTGACGATGAAAGCCTGCTTGCCGCTGACCGGCATGAGGTCGACATGCACCTGGGCACGTGCGCGGCGTGCCGAAGCTGCCAGCAGGAGTTGGAAAGCATGCGTGAACTCTTTGATGAGGCGCTGCGGGTGGATGCCCCGCCGGAGCTTGCGGAGGGGGTGATGGCGCGCCTGTCGCCGTCTGGGGAGTCCGAGTGCGGGCGCAGCCGGGCGGTGCCATTGCTGCTGGCCGTTCTGGGGGTTCAGGTGCTGGCGCTGGTCGTGCTGCGCGTGGGGCTTGCGGCCATCGCAGGCAGCGCGTCGGCGGTCGCGGTGAGCGGCGGGGAATGGCTGCAATCGCTCTGGCCGCGGGAGCTTTCAGCGACGGCCATGGGGGTGGTGGCAAATGCCGGGGATCTGGCGGCGCCCCTGGGGCTGACACTGGTGACTTTGGCAGGCGCCGCGGCCGTGGCGCTGATTCTTCAATGTCTGGTTCTCTATTACCAAAAGGATGATTCCCATGCGTAACCTTTCTCGCTGCCGGTGGACGATGCTCGCGCTGATGTTGTTGACGCTTTGCCAGGCGAATGGCGCCCCGGCGGTGGGGCTGCAGCCAGTTGAACAGGTGGCGCGGCTCGTGTCGCTGATCCTGATCGTGACCTGCTTTTCGGCAGGTCTGGTGGCGATTCTGGCGCTGTACTCGATGTGGCGCCCAGCGCAGGTGCGGCATGGTAGTGCTCATGTGCGCAATCGCCCGCTGCATTGCGCCATCGCGGGGCTGTTGAGTCTGGCGATTCTGGTCGGCATGATAGCGTTGGCCGCCAACATTCCCGAGCCGGTTCAGGGATTGCTGGTGATTGTGACGCTCTGCCTGGCGGCGGTGCTGCTGGTTCGCGGCGGCAGCATGATCGCGTACGACGTGGGAGACCGGATGCTGGCGAGCATGAGTTCCCGCTTTCTGGGATCGGTGCTGGCGTCGGTTCTGCTTGGTGGTACGGTGATACTGCTGGCAGGTTACCTGCCCATTCTCGGTCAGGTGATCCAGCTTCTGCTCTTCGTGATGGCGGCCGGAGCCGCACTGACCGGGCGATTGGGAGTTGAGAAGTCAGCCCAGCGGGGAGTTGAGGAGCAGTCATGAGTCAGACCGGCTGCGCGACCATGGGCAACTATGAATTTGGCTGTCTTTCGCTGGAAAGGATGCTGGCTTGAAGCATGGCGGCGGTGGCCAGGAAGGAGCAGATGAGTTGGCGGTTGCGGCCCCACGATCCATCGGCGTTCTGCGTGTGTTCGAGGCAGGCGAGTGATCTCTGTACCTGTTGGCGGGCGATTGGCGACTCGAGTTGGCTGAGGGCAAAGAGTGTCTGGTAGAAGGGGATAGCGTCATCCCATTTGCCGGAAGATCGCTGACAGGAGAAAAGGTAGGCGATGACGCGTTGCATGGCGGCGCCCTGACGCATCCAGGGTAGGACGACCATGCCCTGGATGATATTGCTGGCGCAGCTGCCGCTGCAGAGGCGGCCATCGCGCACGGCGGCGGTGTGGAGCAGCGAGTCATGTATCGCCTTGAGCTGGGGGCGATCATGGCAATTGAGGACACCGCAGAAGAACATGGCGGCGCCGGTCTTGACGAAGCCTCCACACCCTGAGGTAAAGGGGGTGTTGTCCATCTTGCGCAAGGCGGCCCGGTCTTCCTTGCTCAAGCGAAAGAGCATGCCGTCGTACCTGCCGCCGTCATTGCAGGTGCAGACCATGGGCGGTTCCTCGGTTTCCATCAACCAGTCGAGTCCGCGGCGCATGGCGCGGGTGGGCCAGCCGCCACGCAGAAGCCACAAGGTGAACATCTGTTCGATGGTGCGGGCCACGGATCGATCCCAGCTGCCGTCGGGGAATTGGGTCTCTTCGACCTGTTGTGCCATCCTGTTCATCAGGTGGCCAACATCATCGCCCAGCCAATGGCGGCGGGCGTACAGGGCCATCGGCTCAAGGCGGTTACGGAAGAAACTCAGCGGATCCGCGCGAAATTTCATGGCAGCCCCCTTCCAGATCATGGGATAGACAGCGTGGGTGCGCTCCAAGCTCCAGGCTGAAGATAGTCGCGTCACGGGGCCTTTCCAAACGCTTCGCGGCAAGAAGCGGAGAAAAACGTACAGTGAGTGGGAGGCGAAAGTGCCGTGTAGTGGCTTGCAGGCGTCAAGGATGCTGGCAAGGTATGCGAACCATGGGTCATTCTTCCAACAGGAGCAGGGCATGAGCGCGACACGGGCAGATATCATCGAGGGTGAGGGTGCGGCGGATCTGGGCACCGGGGAGTATCCGGCGTGGCTGTGGGATCGGCTGGAGTGGTTTCAGGATCTGAAGTTCGGACTTTTCATCCACTGGGGGCCGTACAGTCAGTGGGGGTGCATCGAGTCGTGGCCTTTGGTGGCTGCCGATCTCTGGGCGCGGCCGGATGATCTTGCCGCCTGGCGCGAGCGGGATGACGATCTGGCGCGCTTTCGCCGCGACTACTGGGCGCTGAACAGGACGTTCAACCCGACGGAGTTCGCGCCGGAGCCCTGGGCGGATCTGGCGAAAGCGGCGGGCATGAAGTACCTGGCTTTCACAACCAAGCACCACGATGGGTTCTGCATGTTCGACACGCGGACGACGGATTATCGGATCACGCATCCGTCGTGTCCCTTTCACACCCATCCTCGGGCCAACATTGTACGAGAGGTCTTCGATGCCTTCCGGGAGCGGGATTTCGCCATCTCGTGCTACTTTTCGAAGTCGGATTGGCACAGCCCGTGGTACTGGTCGCCAGATCGTCCGGCCCCGGATCGGCATCCGAATTATGACACGCACGCTCATCCGGAACGCTGGCGGCGCTTCATCGACTTCGTGCATGCACAGGTTGAGGAGCTGATGACGGGCTATGGTCCGCTGGATGCGCTCTGGCTGGATGGCGGGCAGGTGCGGCCCCCGGATCAGGATATCCGGATGGCGACGATGGCGGCGATGGGGCGGCGGCATCAGCCGGGCCTGATCATGGCGGATCGCACGGTGGGCGGTCCTTACGAGAACATTCTGACGCCGGAACAGCAAGTGCCGGACGAGCCGCTTGGGCACGCGTGGGAGTCGTGCATGACCATGGGTAACGGCTGGGCATACCGGCCAAACGATACCTACAAGAGCACCCGCACACTGCTTCACATGCTGACGGATATCGTGGCGAAGGGGGGCAATCTCCTGCTGAATATTGGCCCTTCGCCGGCGGGCACCTTCGACGCGGAGCCGATCGCGCGGCTGAAGGAACTGGCGGCCTGGATGGAGTCGAATGGGGAGGCGATTCACGGGAGCCGCCCGATCGCGCCATACCGCAACGGCAACGTCTGCTTCACGCGCAAGGGGAGCGCCGCGTATGCGCTGATCCTGACCGACGACGAGTCGCCGATGACGAGCGCGACATGGCAGGGATGCCTGCCGGCGGATGGTTCGCCGATGGTCCTCCTCGCTGGAGGGCGCCCGGTTACCTGGAGCCGCGATGGGGATCGGGTGACGGTAACGCTGCCGGCGGATATGGCACCATCACCGGTTCACGTTCTGCGCTTCCAGGTGGAAGGTTGACGGTGGGCTTCGTCTGGCGTCGGGGCGAATAGTCGGCTATAGTTGGGGCACAACAGGTACACAACTCAGAGGATGCATAATCGATGAAAGCTTTGGTAAAGACGCAAAGAGGCGTCGGTCATCTTGAACTTCGCGAGGTGGCAGAGCCACCCGCACCGGGTCAGGACCAGGTGAAGATCAAGATCGCGGCGTGCGGGATCTGCGGCACGGATATTCACGTGAAGCATGATAGTTTCCCCTATTGGCCGCCGGTGATTCTGGGGCACGAGCTGGCGGGTGAGATCGTGGAGATCGGGCCTGGGGTTCATCATCATCAGATCGGCGACCGGGTGGTGGTGGAGCCGCACACGCAGGCTTGCGGCCATTGCTACCTGTGCCGGCGGGGCAACGTGCAGATCTGCGCGGAGAAACGCTCGCCGGGCTGGGGAATCGACGGCGGGATGACGGAGTACATCAACTATCCCGAGCACCTGCTGCACAAGATTCCGGCGTCGATGAGCTGGGACCAGGCTGCGGTGGTAGAGCCGACCGCCAATGCCGTGACGGACCTGGTGCTGCGAACGGAGATGCAGGCGGGCGATTTCGTGGTTATCCAAGGGCCGGGTCCCATCGGCCTGATGTGTGCTCTGGTCGCCAGGGCCTGCGGGGCGCGGGATGTGGCCATCATCGGCACACCGGGCGATGTCGACCTGCGCTTTGCCAAGGCGCGGGAGTTGGGATTCACCAACCTGATCAATGTAGCCGACGGCAACCCGGTGGACGCCGTGCTCGACCTGACGGGCGGACTTGGGGCGGATGTCGTGGTGGAATGCAGCGGTTCGCCGCGGGCCATTCCGATGACGTGCGACCTGGTGCGGAAGCGCGGAAAGATCTGCGTGATCGGCTTGACCGGCAACAAGGAAGTGACGCTGCCTTGGGACAAGTTCGCCTTCAAGGTGGCGACGGTGGTCTTCAATCTGTCGACGGAATATGAGTCGTGGGACCGGACGATCGCACTGATCGCCAGCGGCCAGGTGCCGGCAGACAAGCTGATCACGCATCGTGAGCCGCTGGAGCGGTGGGAGACGGTCTTCGACGCCATCGAATCGCTGCAGGCGATCAAGGGTCTGATCATACCGTAAGGCGTCTGTCGTCAGATCTCGAAGGACTTCGGCAATGGACGATGGGTGAAGGACTTCTGGCCGTCGGCATAGGGCGCGACGGTCTGTCCGGAACCCTTCATCTTCCATTTGTAGATGAGGAGTCCTTCGAGACCGACCGGTCCGCGTGCGTGGATCTTGTTGGTGCTGATGCCGACCTCGGCGCCAAGGCCATAGCGGAAGCCGTCGCTGAAGCGTGAGCTGCAGTTCCAGAAGACGTTGCCGGAGTCGACCATGTTCATGAAGAGGTCGGCGGTCTTGCGGTCACCGGTGACGATGACATCGGTGTGGCCGGAGCCATAGGTGTTGATGTGCGCGATGGCGGCGTCGAGGTCATCGACGACGCGGATGGCGAGCGTGTAGTCGAGGTATTCGGTGGCCCAGTCGTCGTCGGTGGCCGGGGTGGCGTCGATGATGGCGCAGGTGCGTTCGCAACCGCGGAGTTCGACATGGAGGGGCTCCAGCCTGGCGGCGAGGAGGGGAAGGAAGGCGGGCGCGACGGCGGCGTGGACGAGGAGCGTTTCGGCGGCGTTGCATACGGCAACGTACTGGCACTTGGAGTCGGCGGTGAGGTCGACGGCCATGTGCAGATCGGCGGCCGCGTCCACATAGACGTGGCAGATGCCGTCGGCGTGACCGAGTACAGGGATGTTGGAGTTTTCCATGATGTAGCGGACAAACTCGTTGGATCCGCGTGGGATCATGAGGTCGATGTAGTCGTCGAGCTTGAGCATTTCGCCGACTTCGGCGCGGGTTTCGAGAAGGTGCATCCATCCGTCGGGCATGCCGGCGTCACGGCTGGCGTCGATGATGACGCGGGCCAGTTCGCGATTCGTGTGGGTGGCTTCGCTGCCCCCCTTGAGCAGGACGGCGTTGCCGCTCTTCAGGCAGAGGGACGAGATCTGTACGAGAGCATCGGGGCGGGATTCGAAGATGACGCCGATCACGCCGATGGGACAGGCGACCTTGTAGAGCTCGAGTCCGGCATCGAGTTCGGTGGCGGCGAGGGTTTCGCCGACGGGATCGGCGAGGGCGACGAGGCTGCGAATGCCGGCGACGACGTCGGCGAGCTTCTTATCGTCAAATTTGAGGCGCTTGAGGAGGGGAGCGGCGAGCTCGGCGCTTTCGTTCAGATCGCGGCGATTGGCGTCGAGGATGGAGTTGCTGTTGGCAAGGAGGGCGGCGGCGATGGCTTCGAGCGCCTGGTTCTTGCGCGCGGTGGGCATGGCTCCGAGGGGGATGGAAGCGGCATAGGCAGCCTGGGCGGCGGCACGGGTATTCATGTGGGAGTTCCTCACTGTAAACGACGGATCGTGGCGGCTTGTTCGGCTGTCAAGATACGCCGTCGAGGTGGTGGTGCAAGTTCGGTGGCCCTGGCTTTTTGGAAGCGGACTACTTGCCTGTGGCAAGAAGGCGGAGTATAAGGAAGCCTCACCCTTTACCACCTGGACCCGATGGCTCGACGCTCCAAGATCGTGCGCAAATGGCGCCGCCGCTTCATCGGCTGGACGACGGCGGTGATACTTCTGCTGGTTGTGCAGGTGGGGATCACCTTTGTGCCGTATGCGGATGTGCCGGAGGAGGCGCGCCCGCTCTACAACGAGCTTCTGGCGCTTCGCAACCGGCTCGTGCGCCGGACTGGGTTGCCGATTTCGCTGTACAGCGATACCGCCCGCGTGGCCAGCGGCAGTGCGGATATCCAGGTCTACTTCGCGCCCTCACCGCGGATCGACGATCATTTGGTGGCGTTTATCGACGGAGCGAGAGAGCAGATCGACCTGGCCATCTATGATCTGGATCTGCCCAACGTGGTGAAGGCGCTGGTGGCGGCGCATGATCGGCAGGTGCGCGTGCGGGTGATCGTCGACACGGACAACCTGTATCTTCGGGAGTTGGAGCCGCTCAAGCGCGTGGGAATAAAGGTGATCGGGGACGAGCGGAGCGCGATCATGCACAACAAGTTTGTGGTGGTGGATCGCACACGTGTGTGGACAGGTAGCTATAACTTCACGGGCAATGGGACGCTGCGCAATGACAACAATGCGCTGACGCTGGTTTCGCGGGAGATTGCCGCCAATTACAGCGAGGAGTTCGAAGAGATGTGGGCGGGGCGATTCGGCTCCCGTTCGCCGGCGGCGACGCCGTATTCACGGGTCCGCCACGAGGATCTGGAGATCCGCAATCTCTTTGCACCGGAAGACGAGGTGATGGATGCGATCATCGGCCTGGTATCGGAAGCGGAAGTTTCGGTGGAGGTGATGGCGTTCTCCTTCACACACCAGGCGCTGGCGCGGAGCATGCAGCGGCGGGCGGGGAAGAATGTGCGGGTGCGCTGCCTTTTGGACGCGGGGCAGGCCGGCAGCGAATACAGCCGGCACGACTACCTGGCAGAGAACCGGGTGGAGGTGAAGCTGAGCGAGAATCGACGTGGGGTGATGCACCACAAGGTGATCATTGTCGATGAACGCTATGTTATCACCGGAAGCTTCAACTTTTCGGCCAATGCCGATACGACGAACGACGAGAACCTCCTCATCTTCGATTCTCCAGAGTTGGCGGTCATCTATGCGGAAGAGTTTCGCCGCTGCTGGGACGGGACAAAGGGGTATTGATGGCATTATCGAGCAAGAGCAAACGGAGCGTGTGCATGGTGGTGGCGGGCCTGCTGCTTAGCGGGGGCGTGCTGAAGACACTGGCGATATTTTCGGCGCGCGATGAGCCGGAAGCTGGGTTGACGGACGATGGGCGTCTGCGTCCTTGCCCCGACAGACCGAACTGCGTCAACAGCGAGGATCCCGATCCGCTTCGGCGGGTCGAGGCGCTGCCGTGCGAGGATGAAGGCGACTGGGCGCGTCTCCGGGAGGTGCTTGGCGATGTGCCGCGGTTGGAAATCGTAACGGAGGGGGAGGGTTATCTGCATGCGACCGTGCGGAGTGGACTGTTCGGCTTTGTCGATGATGTGGAGTTTCGGCTGGATGCGGATGGCGCGGTGATTCATGTGCGATCGGGATCGCGAGTCGGGCGGAGCGACCTCGGGGTGAACCGGCGGCGGGCGGCGAAGATTCTGGAGCTTTGGCGGCGCAGAAATCATTCTGATGCGGGATAAGTGATGCACTTGACGGCACGCGAGCAGCAGCGTACATTGGGCGTACTCATATGAGAGTTTGCGTGAGGTCAGGAATCCTAAACAACAGCAAAAGGTAGATGTCATGAAAAGTCTCGTGCGTGCAATGCTCGTGGTTCTGGTTTGTGGTCTGATGCCGCTGGCGTCGATGGCAGAGGAGAAAGTGGAGGGGGAGAAGAAGGCCAAACCGGAAGGCAGCCACAAGGATATGGCAGTGAAGGAGAAGCCCGTCAAGGCGCCGGAGGTCACGACGGATGCGACCCTCACGGGGACGATTGTCTCCGTCGACACAAAGCGTGGCGAGAAGACGGTACCGCTTTATTACCTTGAGACGGCGGACGGCAAGATACCGCTGCGGAGCCACTATGTGAGCGGGACCGGCGAGACCAAGTCGAAGCTGGACGTTTCCGGGCATGTTGGCAAGCAAGTGACCCTGCAGGCCAAGGTGGTCATGGCCAAGGCGAAGGGCTCCGACAAGGAGAAGGTGCGGAAGATCGTTCAGGTGACTGCGCTGACAGACGCTCAATAAAGTCGTTTTGAGGATAGAGAGCTTACGGCTCGGCAGCTTCGGCATGCCGGGCCGTTTCAGCTTTCCAGCCTTGACTGGACGACGTGCCGGCTCAGTTTTAAATTGTGTTGCAAAGCATGGTATTCCGGCTATACTACGGAATCGTTAAGGTTCGATATTAGTATGTGGGAACCAAGGGGGTTCGAGCGGTCATGTGACAGGAAAAACATTCCGGCATGGTTGAGTTGTATGCCTTTGGTCGCAGGGAAAACAAAAACAAGAGGGACAAGCACATGGCAGATGAAACAAGAAGCTCCGCACTCACCGCTGAAGACGTACGTTCTCTGAAGAACGTTTTCATTGGCACAAATTTGATATTCTGGATTCTGGCCATCTTTCTGATCTGGATCATGTACAGCGTCAACAAGCAGCTTGCGTCCTTGAATGCGACGACGAGCAGTATCATACAGAGCCTCAGCGGCGCGCAGTTGAGCGGTATGCAGATAGTCGAAGGCGAAGTGGCCTACGACGCAGTGGGCGATGAGCAGAAGGTCGTCTACACGATCGTCCGCCCACAGATGCCCGACGAGTATATGGATCCCATGGCAGCGCCAACGGAAGTTCCAGGTGCTGGCGAAGGCGAAGCGACGCCGGAAGCCGAGTGATCGGCCGCCGCGGTACTCCCATTTGAGAGAGGGAAGCGGATTTCACCGCGGCGCATCTTCAATACAAGTGATCATCGGCCGGTTGCGACCCTTCCGCAGTCGGCCGTTTTTCTTTTTCTTCTCATTTGTTGGAGAGCGTTGTCATGAGCGTGGAACGGCCCAATATTCTCTTCCTCATGTGCGATCAGCTTCAGGGAGCCGTCCTTGAAGCTGGCCATCCCTGCCACACGCCAAATCTCGATCGGCTGATTGAGCGCGGTGTGCGCATCAGCCGGGGCTATTCGCCGAACGCGGTATGTTCACCTGCCCGTGCGAGTCTCATGACGGGCCTGCTGCCGCATTCACATGGGATGCTTTTTGTGCATCATTGCCAGGATCGCGATCTGGCGCGGTTGCGTCCGGAGAAGCGACACTGGGCACAGGAACTGCAACGGGCAGGGTACACGACAGGCTACTTCGGCAAGTGGCATGTCGAGCACGATGAGTCGCCGGCCAGGTTCGGCTGGCAGGTGGATGGTTCGATGGCCGGCGGTCTCTATCGTCAGGAAGTACTGGCGACGCCACGGACCGCGGATGTCCACTACTCGCTCGAGCGCCGCTGCGATGCGCCTCCCGGCTATCGGGAACACGTCTTCCATGGCGCCAACAACGTGCCGACGGCAGAGCGTAGCATGGGGCTGACGACGAATCTCGCCAGCCGATTTCTCGACAGTGTAATGGGAAAGGATGGCAAACCATGGTGCTGCTTCGTCAGCGTCCCGGAGCCGCACGATCCGTTCATCTGCCACGAGGATTCGCTGGCGCGCTACGACATCGACGCGCTGCCGCTGCCCGCGAGTTGCCGTGATCCCATGAGCGACAAACCGGGGTTGTATCGCAAGCTGGCACGTCAGTGGGAGCATCTCACGGATCGCGACGTGAGGGAAGCAGCTGCCTGCTATTACGCTTCGATCACGGAGATCGATGGGTGCTTTGGACGTTTGCTGGAGCAGGTGGAAGCAGCCGGTGAACTGGAGAACACGATCGTCGTGTTGACGAGCGACCATGGCGAGTTGCTCGGCGCTCATGGTCTGTACTGCAAGAACGTGGGTGCGTTTGAGGAGGTCTACCACATTCCGATGGTGCTGGCGGGACCGGGGATTGCCGCGGGTCGAGTTGCGAAGGCTCGTGTTGGGCTTCATGACCTGTGCCCCACCCTTCTGGAGCTGACCGGCTGCGCGGCGATCGATACAGGCGGCGAGTCCCGTTCATTCGCGCCGTTGTTGCGGGATCCGCTCGGCTCGGCTGGGGAGTTTCAGGGTGGCTATGCAGAGTATTCGGGCGGGCGCTACATGACGTCTCAGCGTATACTCTGGCAGCATCCGTGGAAGTTCGTGCACAATGGCTTCGACTTCGACGAGCTGTATAATCTCGAGGACGATCCGCACGAGATGAGCAATCTTGCGGAGGAACCGGCGTGGCAGCCACAGCTGCAGGCAATGTATGGGGAGTTGTGGAAGATCGTTGCGCGTACTGGCGACAGAGCCCTCCTCAACACGCATTACCCCGCCCAGCGTTTTGCCGCCTATGGCCCGGACAGCACCGTCGCCTGATTGGCGGTATGGACGAAGGGGACGGCAGTGGCAGGGCTGTTGTCTGCCCACTCAATGGAGACCAATCATGAAAGTAAGCTGGAGTTCTACCTTTTTCGGCAATTAGGACGCGAGGAGGCAGCAGTGGACACGGAGACACGGCCGGGCCTGTGGAGGCTAAGGTTTTGTGGAATTGAGCTCTGGCGGGGGGGTGGCAATGCGCAAGTCGCGGTTCGGAGAACCCCTCCCACGTTGCCGGGCCTGTGGAGGCTAAGGTTTTGTGGAATTGAGCTCACGTGGGGAAGAGTGGGCAAGGGGGCAGAAGGAGACAAAGAGGACATGGTCTGACGGGTCGGACGGGGGCGGACGGGGCGGCGCGGGGGGCAATTATTCCAGGGCTGGGGCGAGGAGGGCTGGATCGAGTAGAACGCCCTGGCTGCGCAGTTGATCCTGGAGAGCGTCGAGGGGAACCCGGCGCAGGTCGCTGATTCGCTGCTGAATCGCGAGGGCGGCGCCAACGCCTGCCGCTTCGCCGGTGACGGCACATCCCGGAATGGCGCGGGTGACGTCCCAGACGGTAGTGTCGGCGGACATGCAACGGCCAACGGCGAGCAGATTGGGGTTCTGGACACCACAGAGCGTGCGCCATGGATAAGCATATACCGGTCCACGGCGGCGCCAGTCGCCGGTGAATCCAACGGCATCGTCGCACCATTCATGCATGTGGCGCTCGCCGAGGGAGATGCTTCCGACCAGGCGGCGGGTCATTCGCAGACAGGGAATGGAGGGCGGCAGGATGGCTTGCGCGTCAGGATGCTCCGCGCGCATCTCGGAGAGGCGCTGGCGGATCAACTGGCGGGAACCAAGGAGCTGAGCCGTCACCTGTTCAGCATCGTCACCTCGGAAGAAAGGTCCACATGCGCCTTCTTCGATGGCAGCGGGGCTGTACCGGTTGGAGAGATGGCAGAGCTGGAGGCGATCGGAAGCGAGATAATAGAACCAGCCGGCGAGGACATTGGTGGAAAGGGATTCGGTGGCTTCGCCGGCCAGGAAGCAGAGGTCGGCATCGCCGGTAGCATCGATGACATGGCCGCAGGCGATAGCTTGCCGCCCGCTCTTATTCTCGACGATAAGGTGACTGATGCGCTCGTCCGTCCGATGAACGGCGCAGACGCGGGTGTCGTAAAGGAGAGTCACGCCGGATTCGACGATGAGCTTTTCGAGGGCGAGCAGATAATAGGCAGGGTTGAACTCGACGCGGTAGCGAGTTTCGCGACGTGCGGCGGGGTCGCCGTTCTCGCGCCAGGCTTCCGGAATCCCGATGATGCGCGCCTTCTCGTCATTGCGGGTCACTTCGGCGACGGAAAGCTTGAGAAGTTCCTCGGCCAAACCGCCGATGACCTTGCGTCCGCGTCCATCGCAGAGGGGCAGCCAGACAATGACGTTTCCGAGGGTTGCCAGTCCGCCGAGAGCGAAGGTTCGCTCGAGCAGACAGACGGAGACTCCGAGCCTGGCAGCAGCGACGGCCGCCGCCACGCCGGCGATTCCGCCACCGGCCACCACGAGATCATACGTGCCATGCACCGGCAACGTGCGCGCCGGTTCCCGAATTGTCTTGCCACTCCGGCCCATCATCCTTCCTCCCCATGAAGTTGAGATTCGCCAGGAGATAAGATGCAGTTGGTGCTTCGAGTGGCAAGCTGCATTCAGCGGAATCCGCGGAAATCTGTCCGGGGGGTCAATTTTCGGGAATGTCTTTTCCCTGGGGATCCTGCGCGGCCAAGCCGATGGCTTTGGCAAGGGCCTCGCGGGTGGAGGCATCGGTGACGTGTTCGAGGCGTTCGGCGGTGAAATGCTGGGAATGGCTGGAGGCATTCAGGAGACGGTCGATATAGGATTCCCACAGACGATGACTACGAAGGATCTGGCGTGCCTGCTCGCGGCCACTGTCGGTGAGCGCGAAGCCGCTCTGGTGGCGGACGATGAGACGACTGCGACGGAGGCGGGCGAGTGCGCGTCGAATCCGCCAAGTGGAGACGCCGGTGGCGTGGGCGAAGAGTGGGAAGTCCGCATGGGGCATCTTGCCCTCCTCCTCCAGGCGATAGAGGATACCGAGCAGATCCTCGCTCACGATTCGCAGGCTCAGGTTGAGGCGGGTGAGCAGCTTGCTGATTACGCCGTGGCGGGGGGCTGCGAGGAGCGCCACCAGAAAGAAGGCGCCTGCCACGGAGGCCATCATGCCGGCGGTGGTCGTATCGGAGAAGCCGACAAGTCTCGGGAGGGTGATGGCAGAGAGGTGGCCGAGGAAGGCGGAGGCGGCCGCCAGCAGGACACTGACGACGATGACGGTGCTGAGTCGTTCGCTCAACAGGCAGGCGGTGGCCGCCGGAACGATGAGCATGGCGATGACCAGGATGCTGCCGACGGCCTCAAAACAAGCGACGGTGGTGACGGCCACGAGGACCATCAGCAGGTAATGCATGAAGGTGGCGTTGATGCCTTGGGTCGTGGCCAGCGCGGGGTCGAAAGAGCTGATCTTGAATTCCTTCCAGAAGAGGGTGATGAGGCCGAGGTTGAGTACGAGCACGGAACCGCTGACCCATGCGGCACGCGGCAGGGCGAGGCCGAGAAAGGTTCGCATGTCGGTCGGCGTCATTTCGATGGCCCCCTGCAGGACGCATTCGGCATCCAGGTCGACATGATCGGCGGCCTGTCGAATGAGGATGAGTCCGATGGCAAAGAGGGTGGTGAAGACGACGCCCATGGCGGCGCTTTCCTCGACTTTTCCCCAGCGATGAATGGATTGGGTAAAGAGAGCGGTCAAGACGCCGACAGCGGCCGCGCCGAGGAACATGACGCCGCTCTCGCGGCTGCCAGTGAACATGTAGGCGGCGGCCAGTCCGGGGAGGACGGCATGGCTGATAGCGTCGCCCATCATGCTCATGCGGCGCATGACCAGAAAGCATCCGACGAGGGCGCAGGCCATGGCGCTGAACGCACCGACCACGACAATCCAGGTATCGAACATCCGCCAGTCGAACATCAATGGTGCCTCATGATTCGAGAGGGTGAGGGCTGTGAGGGGTTGCCAGATGGGGGTGCTGGCGAGCGAGTTCGCGCTCCAGTTGCGCGACGACTTCCGGCTCCAGCACGTGCTCCAGCTTGTCCGCATCGCGATCGACACGACTGGCGGCCATATCGGCGTGGGTGATGAGGTATATCTCCCAGAGGCGGTGATTGTGGACCAATCGTCTGGCTTCCGCCAGACCGCGCTCCGTCAAGCGGTAGGTCAAGGGGGCGGGCATGGTGAGGTGGCCCCTCCGGCGCGCCTGGCGCAGCAATCGATGAAGTCTTCCTGCTTTCCATGAGCGCATGGCCAGCATAGTGTGCCAATCGGCTTCGGGGGGACCCTGTCGGCCGCGGCTTTCCCAGACTTCATAGAGGCCGCGCAGCAAGTGCTGGCGGGCGACCTTGCGATGGAGTCGAGTCTGCTGGAGGAGTCGCACGAGGATGCCGCCGCAGGGGCCGAAGATCATGCTGGCCAGGAAGAATGCGGCGGCGACACAGACGATGAGGGCACCGGCGGGCAGGCGCGGCAGGAGGGCACTGGCGGCGGCGCCAATCAGGGAGCTGCCGGCGCCGATTGCTGCCGAGATGATCACCATCCGCCAGAGGCGATGGGTCCAGAAGCGGGCGGCGGCGGGCGGGATGATGAGGAGGGCGATGATAAGGATGAGGCCGACGGCCTGGAGGCCGATGACGGTGACGACGACGACCATGCCCATGAGCAGCAGATCCAGTCGGCGCACGGGCCATCCCTGTGCACCGGCAAAGGCCTGGTCGAAGCAAAGGAGGGTGAACTCCTTGAGGAGCATGGCGCAGAGAAGCGCAACAGCGGCGGCAGTGATGCCGATGAGCCACGCATCGCTGTCGAGCATGGAGGCGGTCTTGCCATAGATGAAGGCCTGCAAGCCGGCGGCGCTGCCGGTATCGTATTTCTGGACGATGCCGAGGAGGGCCATGCCGATGCCGAAGTAGACACTGAGGACGATGCCGAGGGCGGCATCCTCCTTGATGCGGCTGAGGCCGCGGATGGCGACAACGCTGACCATACCGAGCAAGCCGGCGAGGAGTGCGCCGAGCAGGAGGCCGGGGAGCGACTTGCCGCTGCCGCCGAAAGCGACCATGAGCATGAAGGCGCCGGCGATGCCCGGGAGGGTCGCGTGACTGATGGCGTCGCCCATGAGCGAGCGCTTGCGCAGGAGCAGGAAGGAGCCGATCATGCCGCATGCCCAGCCGAGCAGCATGGTGCCCAGGAGGACCACGCGGGTATTGTAGTCGCGCAGCGTGAGGAGGCGCAGCAGGTCATCGAGGGTAGGCATCGATCATCCCCTTCTGCGGATGGCTTCGAAGGCCTGGTCGAGGAGGGTGAGGCGACCACCATAGGTCTTGACGAGGTTGTCTCTGGTGAAAACGTCTTCGGTGGGCCCGGCGGCGACGACGCGCATGTTGAGCAAGAGGAGATAGTCGAAATAGTCAGCGGCGGTCTGCAGATCGTGATGGACAACGAGGACGGTCTTGCCGGCGGTGCGCAGATCCTGGAGCAGGGTGACGATAGCGCGCTCGGTGGCCGCATCGACTCCGGCAAAGGGCTCGTCCATCAGGTAGAGTTCGGCCTCCTGGACGAGGGCGCGAGCCAGAAAGACCCGCTGCTGCTGTCCACCAGAAAGCTGGCTGATCTGACGCTCGGCGTAGTCAGCCATGGCGACGCGGTCGAGTGCCTCGATGGCGCGCCGGCGATGGCTGGCGCGAACTGGTCGAAACCAGCCGATCTGGCCGTAGAGGCCCATGGCGACGACGTCGATGGCGTTGACGGGGAAGTCCCAATCGACACTTTCTCGTTGTGGGACGTAGGCGACCTTTCGGCGCTGGCGCCGATACGGCTTGCCGTGAACGAGGATCTCACCCGAGGCCTTGGGGACGAGGTCGAGCACGGCCTTGATGAGGGTGCTCTTGCCGGCGCCATTGGGTCCCATGATTCCGATCAGGCGGCCGGCGGGAGCGACGAAATCGACATCCCAGAGGACGGGCTTGCTATGGTAGGCGACGGTCATGTCATGGATGAACAGGGGTGCCATGCGCCGATTTTCGGGCGTATCTTCGTGCCAGGCGCGCCCCTCCTGGTTGGGGATGGTGATCTGGTCCGTACTCATTGCGGGGTTCCCCGTGCGGCGAGCTTGCCCTGCATGCCACCCTCGGGCGCCTGTCCGCCAAGGGCTCGGGCGATGGTGGTGACATTGTGATCGATCATGCCGATGTAGCTTCCTTCGTAGGTGCCCTGCGCGCCCATGGCATCAGAGAAGAGTTCGCCGCCGATCAGGACCTTCTTGTCACGGGATCGAGCGCCCTGGATGAGGGCCTCGACGTTCTTTCTGGCGACGCTGCTCTCGACGAAGATCGCCCCGATATCGCGCTCGACAATCAGGTCGACCAGGCGATTGACATCCTGAAGGCCGGCCTCGGATTCCGTGGAGAGTCCCTGGATGCCAAGGACTTCGATGCCGTATGCCCTGCCGAGATAGCGAAAGGCGTCATGAGCGGTGATGAGGAGCCGTTTCTGTTCCGGAATCGACGCCAGGACTTCCTTCGCGTAGGCATCCAGTTTCTCCAGTCGCGCCAGGTACGCCGTCGCATTCGCGGCATACTCATCGGCATGGGGCGGGTCGAAGGCGATCAAGGCATCGCGGACAGCCTCGGTGGCCTGCATCCATCCCTGGACATCCATCCAGACGTGGGGATCGGCGGTATCGGGGTCGTCCGGTTCCGAGAGCAGGTATTTTGGTTCGAGCCGCTCGGTGACGGCGATGACCGGCTTGTTCTGCCTGGCGATGCCGTCCAGTTCACTGCTCATCTTTCCTTCCAGACGCAGACCGCTGTAGAAGATGATGTCTGCTTCCATGAGGGCGATGACGTCGGAGCGGGTGGGCTTGTAGAGGTGGGGATCGACACCGGAGCCGATGAGGTGCGTCACCTTTGCATGGTTGCCGGCAACGTGGCGCACGATATCGGCGACCATGCTGATGGTGCAGGAAACCGAATAGCGATTGCCGGCGGCCTCGTCATCTGCCGGCTGCCGGGCAGGTGAGCAGCCGCCAAGTATAGTCAGAGCCACCAGGGCCATCATCTGAACGAGAGAAACTGCAGCTTTCATCCTGCTCCTTTTTCAACATGGTATTTTGTACTTTCAGTGGTAGCACTATATATTTTGACTAGCCAAAGTGTCAAGAGGGACGGTGAAAAAATGGAAGAGTGAGTATAGGTTAGGCGAACGATTTTCAAAGGCAAAAGAGCATTATGGCGAAGCGGACGAAGGGCGAGGGAGATGCACCGGGTCGATTGAGCAGCACGGTTGAGAACTACCTGAAGTGCCTGTACGAGGAGCAGCAGAAGTGTCCCGGCGAGTTGGTTGGGATGGGTCGGATCGCGACCGCGATGCAAGTTTCACCGGGAACGGCGACGGCGATGATGAAGATGCTGGGCAACTCCGGTTTTGTGGATTATGAACCTCGTGGTGGGAGCCATCTTACGAAGGAAGGTCAGGAAGAAGCGCTGCAGATCCTGCGGCGTCATCGCCTGGTGGAGCTTTTTCTTGTGCGGATTCTGGGGCTGGACTGGAGCGAGGTGCATACGGAGGCGGACAGCCTGGAGCATGCCATAAGCGACAAGGTGCTGGCGCGGATCGATGAGCTTCTCGGCTTCCCGACGGTCGATCCTCATGGCGATCCGATCCCCTCCCCCAGCGGGAGAATCGAGCATCGGGTGCTGACCAATCTGACCGACTGCCGGCAAGGTGCGCGGGTACGGCTGGCCCGGGTGATGGACGAGACGGCGGCGTTCCTGCAGTTGCTCGGCCAGCATGGGCTGCAGCCGGGCGAGTGGGTGACCGTATCGGAGTCGAACGAGATCGCAGATGCCATCACCCTGGTCAGCGACAATGGTGGGTCCGTGACACTGGGTACCAGTGCCGCCACCAAGCTACTGGTCGAACGCGATGATGAAGCATGAGATTCGCATCCTGGCGGTGTTCCTGGCCATGATTCCCCTCCTGACTGGCGCCGAAGATTTGCAGGTGCAGCGTCGGTTCAGCGCCCTGATGGAGGCCAAGGCTCTGGCGGGAGCGAGTTGGAGTTGCATCGCCATCGAAGCGGAGACCGGCAAGGTACTCGCCGCGGTGAATCCCGAGCGGCCCCTGGTGCCGGCTTCCAATCAGAAGCTGGTGACGATGGCTGCCGCGCTGCTGGCGCTCGGGACGGATTATCGTCCCAGTACGCGTTTTCATGCGGGGGGGCCGATTGTCGATGGCACGCTGGAGGGGGATCTGATCGTGGCGGGGCATGGGGCGATACATTTTACCGCGCGTCACCGGGACGACCTGGGACTGGAAGAACGGCAGCGCCTGCTCGATGAACAGCTGAGCTGGTTGGTCTATCAACTGCGCCGGCAGGGAGTATCCCGGATCGCGGGGGCACTTCGCGCCGATTGCACGGCCTATACCGACATGGTGGGCAATCCGCATTATCCTTGCGCGGGGCCACTGACGTACAATGAGAACACGCTGGACGTCGAGGTGCGCGAGGGGCGTGCGTACACGCTTCCGCGACATCTGGTCGGTTTTCGACTACACGCGGAGAGCGGCAATTACACGCAGCGCAAGCTTCGGCACGAGGGGCAGCTATCCGATACGATTCTGTACAATCCCAGGCGCACTTCGGTGGACTACTGGCGTATGGACGGCATGACGGCCGAGGCGTACTACGTGGCGCATCTGCGCCATGAGTTGACGCAGCGCGGGCTGCGGATGGAGGAGCGGGCGACGGGTGGTGATGAGCGTCACCTGCTGCTCGAGTTGCAGGGGCTTTCGGTGGCGGAGATGCTGCCGCCCATCGGCAGTGACAGCGACAATTTTCGTGCCGAGATGCTCTATCTGAATCTGACCAGCGAGCTGACGGGGAAAGCCAACTACACGAACGGCCAGGAGGCGGTGGCGCAGGCGCTTGGGCGTGGTGGGCTGGAGTTGCCGTCGCTGGTAGCGGCGGATGGCTCGGGCCTGAGTCGTGCCAATCGCATCAGCGCCTCGGATCTGGCCAGGCTGATGCGTCATATGCATGGGTCACCGCATCGGGAGCTTTTCTATGGGAGCCTGGCGCGAGCGGGTGAGACGGGGACGCTGGCGACGCATCTTGGCGATCCGCGACTGCGCGGGAATCTGGTGGGCAAGACGGGCACGCTCAACGGGGTGCGCGCGCTGAGCGGGCGGCTGACAATCTCCGACGGCCGAGAGATCCTTCTTGTCTTCCTCTGCAACGATCTGAAAGATGCGGATGCCTTCTGGCAGGCGGTCGAGCAGGCCACGCTCCTTTTCGGGCGCTGATCCACGGTTGACCGGAGGCGAGGAGCGGGCGTATAGTGATACGACCAATCCTATCGCCAACAGGGAGCAGCCATGTCCGGAGCATCACGACCGAATATCCTCTTTGCCTTTGCCGACGATTGGGGGCGCTATGCGAGTGCCTATCGTCAGGTGGAAGGCGACGACACGCCCAATTTTCTGATCGAAACGCCCAATTTCGATCGCATAGCGCGAGAGGGAGTCCTCTTCACGAACGCGTTCGTGCCGGCGCCCTCCTGCACGCCCTGCCGCAGCTCGGTCCTCACTGGACGCTACTTCTGGCAGACGGGTCGGGGGGCGATCCTGCAGGGGGCGGTATGGGATGAGAGTATCCCGTCCTGGCCGCTCATGCTGGAGGAATCCGGCTACCATATCGGACATACGTATAAGGTGTGGGGCCCCGGCACGCCCCCCAATGCGCCGTATGGGGGCGAGCGAACCGCCTACAACACGGCGGGGGTACACTTCGGCGACTATTCGCATCATGTCACCCGCCGACGGGAGGAGGTTGGGCTCAAGGAGGCTCGCCAGGAGATGCTGGATGAGGTGCGGGGCAACTTCGATGCCTTTCTGGCGGCACGGCCGGAGGACGCGCCCTTTGCCTACTGGTGGGGGCCGACCAACACCCATCGCACGTGGGAACGCGGTTCCGGCCACGCGCTGTACGGTCTCGAGCCCGACCAGCTCCAGGGGCGGCTGCCCGCCTATCTTCCCGACGTCCCCGAGATCCGCGAGGATTTCTGTGATTACCTTGGCGAGTGCTTGGCGGTGGACATGGGACTGGGGATCCTCATCGAGCGGCTGGAGGAGCTTGGGGAGATGGACAACACCTTCATCGTGGTCAGCGGCGATCATGGAATCCCGGGCATGCCACGGGGCAAGTGCAACATGTACGATCAGGGCTCAGAAGTTGGCCTTGCCATGCGGCTGCCGAAGGAGATTCCGCCGCAGCGCATCGTCGACGATCTGGTCAACATCATGGATCTGGCCCCGACCTTTCTGGAGGCCGGGGGGGTTAAGCCACCGGCGGAGGCGGCGGCCCGCAGCCTCATGCCGCTGTTGAGGTCGGGTGGACACGGGCAGGTGGAGGCGGATCGGGATCATGTGGTCATCGGGCGGGAACGTCATGTTGCCGGCGCGCGCGATGGATATCTTCCTTATCCACAGCGGGCGATCCGTACGCGGGATTATCTCTACATCCGGAATTATGCACCGGATCGCTGGCCGATGGGAGATCCGCGTGGGCTGGACGATCCCGAGTTGTCGCCGCCCCCCTACGAGCAGCTCTGCCGCGACACGTTTGCGTGCTATGCCGACATGGATGCCAGTCCGACCAAGGCGTGGATGATTCATCACCGGGGAGAAGCGGAAGTCGCGGCGAGCTTCCAGCTGGGTTTCGGCAAATTTCCCGCCGAGGAGCTGTACAGCGTCAGGGACGATCCGCATCACCTGGTCAATCTGGTCGAGCGGCCCGAGTTACAGGAGATGCGCCGCGAGCTTTCGGAGAAACTGGAGGGAATTCTGAGGCAGAACCGGGACCCTCGTCTGAGCGAGGGTGACTGTTCATTCGATCTTGCACCTTTCGCTGGACCACTGTCCGATTAGCGGCGGCGTGGTTCTCCCTGTGCGAATCGCTGTAGAGTAGTCGTATGTACAGAAGGAGGTGATGGATGAGTGGACAAAGCATTTTATCGGGAGCGATCTTTGGATTTCTGGCCGTGGCGGCTGGCGCATTCGGCGCCCACGCGTTGCGCGGCACGCTTTCCGCGGGGGACATGGAGATCTACCGGACGGCGGTCAGCTACCAGATGAGCCACGCGCTGGCGCTGGTGCTTTACGGGGTGATCATGCACCGACGGCGGACACCCGCGTGGCCGGCAATTGCCTTCGTCGCGGGTATCGTGCTGTTCAGCGGGAGCCTTTATCTGCTGGTGCTGACACAGGTACGCCAGTGGGGAGCGGTCACTCCGCTGGGTGGAATCGGATTGCTGATAGGCTGGATCGGGATGGCCATCGCGGCATGGAAGACCAGGCACCGGGGCTCCTGAGAGGGGCTGGAGCGGGGCGATGTTGCCGCCGCCGAACTATTTCAGTGTCAATTGAGTACTATTACAGTTGCCAACAGGGTAACGCGCCGCTATAATTGTTGAGGCAGCACCTGCAACTCAACTTCCCCGGAGGGAACCGCATGCATTCGATTCACTGGCTCCTGAGCTTCCTTGTTGTCACCATGGTCGGCTATGCGGAGGTGACCCTCGTCCGCGATGGGAAAGCGGTGGCGACAATCTACATGCAGGGGGCGTTGGATGTGCAGCCGCTGACACCCAAGGAGCGGCGCACGATCAGCAACGAGGAGCAGAGCGAGCGGCTGGATGCGCTGCTTGTCGCGGATGCGGTCAAGGACTTGGTTTATCATGTGGAGCGGATGTCTGGGGCGACGCTCTTGGTTCGGAGCATCTCGTTGGAGGAAGCGCGCAATCTGCCCGCGGGAGAAGCGGCCATTCTAGTAGGACAACTTGCGGTGGAAGCTGGCGCGGCGCCGCTACAGGAAACGACCATGGGGGAATCGTACCGGTTGGTCTCGCGGCCGAACCGGCTGCTCATCGGCTCGGAGGGTCCTCTTGGCACCTCGCATGGCATCCATGGGCTGCTGGCGACGCTTGGCTGCGACTGGCTGATGCCGGGTCCGATGGGGGAGATCATTCCGTCGCTCGCCACGGTCGTCGTCCCGACGATGGACATCGGGAAGAGTCCCGCCTTCGAGGTGCGCGCCAACTGGTACAGTGGCGGCCGGCTTATCGTCACGGATGAGGAGTTGGCGCAGTTGCGGCAGTGGAAGCTGCGTCATGGGCAGACGCCGCGGGAGTTTGCGCATCGTCATCCGGACTTCATGCACGGCGGTCATTTCTGGAACAGCGTGCTTCGCCACTACAAGGATACGCGCCTCAAGGAAGATCCGACGATGTACGCGCTCGTGCGCCAGCCTGACGGCAGTTATGTGCGTGGGAAGAGTCAGCTCGATCCGCTGCACCCGGGTGTGCTCGACATGTGCGCCGATTACATCCGCGGGATGTTCGAGCGCAACAAGTGGCCGAATGATAAGCGTGTGGCGCTGAACGTGGGTCCCAACGATGGTGGGGGGTATTCCGAATCGGCGGAGGTCATCACGGAGGGTGGCGGGCGCTTCGATCCGATCGCCGGGGATCGGGATCAGACGGACGTGCTGGTGCTCTATACGAATCGTCTGATCGAGATGCTGGAGCCGGAGTTTCCGAATCTGAGGTTGGGTCTGCTGATCTACAGTGTGCACGCGGATTACCCGATGCGCCACAAGCCGCATCCCAAGTTTATCGGCCATTTTGCGGACATCACCTATTCGCGTTTCCATGCGCTGGAGGATACGAGCAGCCCGACGCGCAATTACTATCGCAATATTCTGGAGCAATGGGCGGAGCTGCATGAGGAGCAGGGCAATCCACTCTGGTTCTATGGGTACAACTGGAACCTTGCGGAGAACCTGCTGCCGTACACGAAGATGAAGATCTGGGGCCTGGACCTTCCGTACTATCACGAGATGGGGGTCAAGGGGCATAACAACGAGCAGGACAAAGCGTGGAGCATCCTCGGGCCGCACAACTACCTGATGGCGCGCCTTGGGTGGGACATGGAGCTGGAGTGGGAGGATGTGCTTGACGAGTACTGCGCCAAGGCCTTCGGCGCGGGTGGGACGCATATGGCGCAGTACTATCTGAATCTGATCGAGCGGCAGGAACGCCATGGGCACGAGGCCGGCAGCCACTTTGCGATGCCGCTGGTCTTCGATCAGGAGTTTGTCCAGGAATCGAGGGCGCTTTTTGCGAAAGCGGCCGCGGCCGCGGAAACGGACACGCTCCGGGAGCGTGTCGCGGCTTTCAGCCAGCCGGTCGAGATGCTGCATCTGTACCTCAACTTCATCGACGCGCTGCACAACTTCGACTATGTGCGGGCCACCGGGGATTTGGAGGCCATGGTCGCCCACTGGGATGCGTGCCTGGCCCAGGACAGCAACCTTGTTTCCCGCTATGGACGCCGCTATATGGAGTGGCTCTACAAGCCGGTTGCCGAACAGGGCAAGCGCTACTCCACTGGAGAGTATCGCATCGCGCATCGCCTGCCCGAGGCCCTGCCGACGCGCTTCGACCCCACCCTAAGCGGCCACCTGATGGGCTTTCAGCTCCCCGCCGTGCCGCACGACAACCTGCTGAAGACGCACACCTACGGCAGCACCTGGATGACGCAGGGGCTCGGCGGATACCGCCAGGGGTCCGTCTGGTATTTCGACACCTTCACCCTGGAGGAGCTCTCGGCGGAGGAAGGGGTGGGCCTCTTCATCGGCGCGGTTGAGGACGAGATCCACGTCTGGTGCAATGGGACGTACATCGGCAAGGGGCGCGGGTACGTGCGGCCTTTCCAGTTCGACCTCACGGGGTCGATCCGGCGGGATGGGGAGAACACCATCGCCCTGCAGGTCATCCGCAACAGCATGCTGAACGAGCTTGGACTTGGCGGGATGCTCTATCCGAGTTTCGTCTTTGCGGGCCCGCGCCTTGAGCAGCAGGCTCCCGCGATCGAACCCCACCAGCGTATCCTGCCCGGCGGCGGCAGAGAGTAGGCGCGGCGCGGCGGAAGTCCCTCAGCCTGGGGACAGGTACGTTCGCTCAGCCCGGGGACAGGTACGTTCCCTCAGCCCGGGGACAGGTACATTCCCTCAGCCCGGGGACAGGTACATTCCCTCAGCCCGGGGACAGGTACATTCCCTCAGCCCGGGGACAGGTACATTCCCTCAGCCTGTCGGTGGGACACAGACGGCCTTTGAGGTGGCTCATGCGCCAGTATCGACATGGTTACGACATTAATTACCGATTTTTGCGGTAATCGCTTGACAACGATGGTTTCCTCGGCACTCTTATGTTCAGACTTGCAACAAAGGGGGTTAATGATGCGAACAGCGCGGATGAAGCACAAAGGCGGCGGCTGCTACTATCATCTGACAAATCGAACGGCGGGTAGCGATAAGGACCGGCCCTTTGGTAAGATTGAGAAACAGAAGTTCGAGAATCAGGTGCATTCCTTGAGCACGCTGTATTCGCTTCAGCTCGTAAGCCTATGCGTCATGTGCAATCATTTTCACCTCACACTGTTTGTTCCAGGCGAACCTCCGAGCCGGAAAGAGACCGCCCGCCGCTACAACAAATTCTACAAGGACAGGCACCCCATCACCGCCGACTCGCCCATCGCCGCCGAACTGGCGCCGCGCCTCAATGACATCAGTCACTTCATGCACGATCTGCAGCAGCGTTTCACGGTCTGGTTCAACAAGAGCCGCCCCATCCGGCGCCGCGGCGCGCTGTGGGCCGGCAGGTTCAAGAGCGTCATCCTCCAACGCGGCATGGCCCTGTGGAACGCCATCAAGTACATCATCCTCAACCCCGTGCGCGCGAAGATGGTCAACGATCCTGCCGACTATCGCTTCAGCGACTGGGGGCATTGGCATGAAAGTGGTCGACATCCCTTCGAATCCAACTTCATGACCCACGTTTGCCGCAGCCTCGGCCATCGCGCCGATGGCTGGGATGCCAAGCGGCTTCAGTCTGAGCTGCGCGCCGACCTCGCCCGCACCATGGCTGCCGACGCCGATGTCGAAGCGATGCAAACCGCCTGCGAGCGCGGGAATAAGCGCCCGCCCCCGATCCTGCGCGCCGATCGCCGCAATCGTTGCTGGAGCGATGGTGCGATCATCGGCGATCGCCAATTCGTCCACGAAGTGGCTGGTGCCGCCTACGGCAGCGATGCCGTCAAGAAGAAACGCCTCGGAAGCGGGCGCCTGCCCGATTCCGGCGAGCTGCTCTACAGCTTTCGCAGGCTACGCCAGGATTGACGGGTTTCAGCCGGCACTGGTCTTCAGCTCAGAACAGCTCAGGCAGGTTGGACGAGTCAGACAAAGTCTGACAGGTCGGACGTGGTCGGACGGGTCTGAGTTGTTGCGTGCATCGCAGTGGCCCCTCGGGGTGGCGGATGTTCCGTGGAGGGGAGGGGGACGGCGCTTGGCCGCCTTCTACCATCTGCACCGATTGAGGGCGCGAGCATTATTGCGCGACTTCCGGGGATGCAGGTCGCTTGATTGGTCTGGGGACGGAAGTTACCACTGCGTTGCCAGGTCACCGCGGGTGCCACTCAGGCGAGTGGCGTTCCCAGGATGAGCAGGCACTGCCCATGGATGGTGCCTGGACGGGTTCTGCCAGCTACGCCAATGGGGGGGAGACCGAGGTGAAAAGTACCTGTCCCCGGGTTGCCTGTCCCCGGGTTGCCTGCCAATTGAGGGGGGATCGAGCCGAGTTGCCCCTGTCCCCGGGTTGCCTGTCCCCCGGGTTGAGGCGCTATTGCCGAAAGAGTTCCGCCGCGCAGTAGAGGCGAGAAGTACCTGTCCCTGGGTTGCCTGCGCCTGTCCCCGGGTTGCGCCACGCAGTAGAGGCGAGAAGTACCTGTCCCTGGGTTGCCCTGGGTTGACTGTCCCCGGGTTGCCTGCCTGTCCCCGGGTTGCCTGCCCATGGATGGTGCCTGGACGGGTTCTGCCAGCTACGCCAATGGAGGGGAGACCGAGGCGAGAAGTACCTGTCCCCGGGTTGAGGCCCCTGTCCCCGGGTTGAGGCCCCTGTCCCCGGGTTGAGGCCCCTGTCCCCGGGTTGAGGCCCCTGTCCCCGGGTTGAGGCCCCTGTCCCCGGGTTGAGGC
>JAWLHB010000041.1:0-35600 GCA_041690595.1 Lentisphaeria bacterium | reverse complement strand
CCTATTGCCGAAAGAGTTCCGCCGCGCAGTAGAGCCGAGAAGTACCTGTCCCTGGGTTGAGGCGCTATTGCCGAAAGAGTTCCGCCGCGCAGTAGTAGGCGCGGCGGAACCGGCCTTGCGCGCATCGAGGCGATGCGTCTATGGTAAAGGGTGAGGTTAAGCGATGCGTTCCTATGACCCGAGGGAAACTGATGTGCGTATCGGCCGGCTCGGCAACGAGCTGTGGGAGGAGATGCAGAGTGAGCGTCCCTCTCTCTTCAACCGGGAGTGGTGGGAGAATCAGCTGCTTGGCCGGGTGATGGAGGATGAAGGGTTGAAGGTGGACATGTTCCGCTTTGTCGATGTGCTGCCGACACTGCGGGATACGGCCGCGGTTTCGGATCACATCCGGGAGTATCTGGGCACGCACGATCGCGAGCTGCCCAAAGCGCTCACGATTGCGTTGAAAGCAGCGTCGCGGGGGTTGGCCGCGCCCCTTCTCGCGAGGCTCATTCGCCGCAATGCGACGCGAATGGCGGAACGCTTCATCGTCGGTCATGATGCCGCGGAAGCACTTCCGGCGCTGCGCACGCTGCACACGCATGGCATCGGCTTCACGGTGGATCTGCTGGGGGAAGCGGTCGTCAGCCGACGTGAAAGCGAGATTTTCCGGGAACGGTATGTGGAGCTGATCGATACGCTGGCCGCGGCGGTGCCGGCCTGGCCGGAGGATGTCGTGCTGGATCGCGATGACCGGGGGCGGCTGCCGAGGGTCAATGTCTCCGTGAAGTTTTCCGCGATGGATCCCCATCTGGATGCGGTGGACTTTTCGGGGAGCGTGAACCGTCTGGTGGAGCGCATGCTGCCGCTGATGGCGCATGCGCGCGACGCTGGCGTCTTCATCAATGTCGACCTCGAACAGACGTCACTTGGCGGCATGACGTATGCGGCGTTCGAGCGTCTGGCGCGCCACCCGGAGTTGGCGGGGTGGCCACACCTTGGGATCGTCGTCCAAGCGTACCTGCGCGATGCCGACAGTCGGCTGAATGACCTTCTCGACCTGGCTCGTAAACGTGGGACTCCGCTGACGGTTCGGCTGGTCAAGGGGGCGTACTGGGACTACGAGACGCTTTCCGCCAGGCTGCGCGGCTGGCCGGCGCCAGTCTTCGCTCGGAAGGCCCAGACAGACAGCAACTACGAGCATCTCAGCCGGCGGCTGCTGGAGAACCACAAGTGGCTGCGGCCGGCATTCGGCAGTCACAATCTGCGTTCCCTCGCCCATGCGCTCGTGGTCGCCGACGAGCTGGATGTCCCTCCGGGCGCGCTGGAGTTGCAGATGCTTTTCGGCATGGCGGAGGCCGAACGCCGGGTACTGCGGGAGCGGGGCCATCGGGTGCGGGTTTATTGCCCGATCGGGGAGCTTCTGCCCGGGATGGCCTACCTGGTGCGCCGCCTTCTGGAGAACACCTCCAATCAGGGGTTTCTGCGCCTCGCGCTGCATGACGAAAGGGAGATCGGTGAGCTTCTTGCGCCACCACGCGAGGTGGCGCCGGACGAGGCTGAGGCGGGGGCTGTGCCGGCCTTCGTCAACTGCCCATGGCGGGACTTCACGGTGGAAGCTCAGCGCACGGCATTCGCCGAAGCGGTGGCAACAACGTCGGCAACGCGCTGCTTTCCGGTGGTGGTCCCGGTGATCATCGGTGGCGTGGAACATACCGAGCGGGAGAGGCTCGCGTGGATGTCGCCGAACGATACGGGGGTGCAGGTCACCAGCTTTTGCGACGCCACGCGAGAGGACGTCGACAGGGCAGTTCAGGTTGCCTGGGAAGGCTGGCCGAGCTGGCGCGCGCGCACGCCGGACGAGCGGGCGATCCTTCTGGAGCGCGTCGCGGATCGGCTGGAATGGGATCGGGAGAGGCTGGCGGCGCTGCAGGTGTGGTAGGTGGGCAAGCCGTGGCAAGAGGCCGATGCCGATGTCGCCGAGGCGATCGATTTCTGCCGCTACTATGGCTGGCGGGGGCGGGAAGAGCTGGCGCCCCGGCATCCGGGTCAGCTCGCGGGGGAGGCAAACAGCGTCTGGTGGGAAGGTCGCGGGCCGACGGCCGTCATCGCGCCATGGAATTTTCCGCTGGCCATTCTTACGGGGATGACTGCCGCCGCGCTCGTCGCCGGCAATCCGGTGCTGATGAAGCCAGCGGAGCAGTCCAGCGCCGTTGCTCTCGACCTCTACCGACACCTGATGGCCGCGGGAGTCCCATCCGAGGTCGTCCACCTGCTGCCGGGCAGTGGCGAGGTGGCGGGTCGGGCGCTTGTGGGGCATCCACTGGTGGCCTGCATCGCCTTTACCGGCAGTCGGGATGTGGGACTGGAGATCATGAGTGCCGCGGCCATTCGCCGGCCGGGACAACCGCAGATGAAGGAGGTCATCTGCGAGATGGGGGGCAAGAATGCCATCATCATCGATGCCGATGCCGATCTGGACGAAGCGATTGCCGGGGTTCTTGGCAGTGCCTTTGGGTATGCGGGCCAGAAGTGCTCCGCCTGCTCCCGGCTCATTCTGGTCGGTTCGGCCGCCGTGCCCTGCCTCGATCGGCTCATCGACGCCATGGGCGATCTGACTATCGTTTCCGCGCTCGATCCGGGGTGTCAGCTGCCGCCGGTGATCGATGACGCCGCCGTGGAGCGACTCGACCGGTGGTGCCGAGCCCCCGGGCCGGGGGCCATGCCTCTCTACGCCGGCAAGACAACACCGCGAGGCGGACGTTTCGTCGCTCCGGTACTATTCGAGGTGACGGATGCCAACCATCCCCTGATGCAGACGGAGCTATTCGGCCCGATTCTGACGGTCATGCGGGTGGCTACCTTCGAGGAGGCGCTTGTCGTGGCGAATGGGACGGAGTACGCGCTGACGGGAGGGGTTTACAGCCGGCTGCCGTCTCATCTGGAGCAGGCGCGTCGGGAGTTCCGAGTCGGCAATCTCTATCTGAATCGCGGCTGCACGGGAGCGCTGGTGCACCGTCAGCCCTTTGGGGGCTTCGGCATGAGCGGACTCGGCACGAAGGCGGGTGGCCCCGGCTATGTGCGCAACTTCTGCGTTTCGCGGGCGATCAGCGAGAACACGCTTCGTCGGGGCTTCGCGCCGGGAAATCAAGTTGACTCGGCTTGACTTTTGAGTTATGAGTAATATGGTATGGTGGAGTTTCGCGGGGAGAAAGCGTGGGGGTGTTTTTCTTGACGGAGGATGGGGAGGTGTGTGATGATGGAGCGGGGTTTGGTGGTAGGTCGGGAGGTTGGTGGTGGGCGAGGCGCACGAGGTGCCACTCGGCGAGTGGCGTGCCCAGGGAGGCGCAAGAGGTATTGGTGCGTGCGGAAGTGGCACTTTGGACCGACCTTTCGACCGAGGTTTTTCCAACCGAGGTTTTCAAGTTGCGCGCAAGAGGTGCCCGTCGGTGGACGGACGTACCGCTCTTCAGGCGAGTGGCGTGCCCAGGGAGGATGCGCTTTGGACCGACCTTTCGACCGAGGTTTTCGGACCGAGGTTCTTGGGCGACGCGCAAGAGGTGCCACTCAGGCGAGTGGCGTGCCCAGGGTTTGCGGGCGAAGGGTGGTGGGGGTATGCCGTGCGCGGGGAGGATGCACTTTGGACCGACCTTTGGACCGAGGTTTTCCGACCGAGGTTTTTGGGCGAGGCGCAAGTGGTGTCCGTCGATGGACGGACGTACCGCCCGTAAGGCGAGTGGCGTGCCCAGGGTTTGCGGGCGAAGGGTGGGTGGTGGGGCGAAGCTCCCAGGGAAAAGTGGGCTTTCTTTTTTTCAGAACTTGTCACTTGACTATTCACTGAAAAGTTGCTAAAATCATAAAGTATGAAACATTACATAGAGAATGATTCAGGCCGGCGCAAGTCAGGGCGGGTGACGTTGCGGGATATAGCGCGTGAAGCTGATGTGGCCATTTCGACGGTCTCGGGCATTCTCAATGATCATCCTTCCTGCTATGCGGGGGAACCCGTGCGACAGCGGGTGCATGAGGTCGCGCAGGAGCTTGGCTATCATCCGAACCTTCTCTACCGTGGTGTGCGTAACCTGAGCACCCGGACCGTGGGGCTGATTGTTCCGAGCCTCTTTGTCCACCAGACGGCGATCTGCGTGGAAGAGGTAGAAGCAGCCGCCTGGAAGGCCGGCTATCATCTCTTCATCGGCTACAGCCACAACGATCCGGCCAAGGTCGATTCGCTGCTGCGCGACTTCATCAGCCGACGCGTAGATGGCCTGCTTTTTGTCGCGGGCTACGACTGCGGACGGCTGCCGGAGTTGGATTATGTAGCCGCGAGTGGTCCGCCGATTGTCGCCATTGGTCATGTACCCGACTATGATTTTCCTTCCGTGACGGTGGATTACCGACAAGGTGGGCGGATGGCGATCGAACATCTGGTTGAGCTTGGGCATCGACGCATTGGTTATCTGACGGTGAAGAGGGCAACGCGGTCGGCCAGTGCGAAGATGGCCGGCTTTGAGGACGGCTGCAAGCGCCACGGGCTGCGCCCACAGACGGTTGCCGTGGCGGATCCCTTCACCATGCATGAGCAGATCGACGCCGGCGCAATCGCCATGCGACGCCTGTTGGAGGCCGACGACGAGATCTCGGCGTTCTGCGCGCTGAACGACGTGATGGCCGTGGGTGCGATGCGAGCCGCCCGCGCGTTGGGCAGACAGATTGCGGACGATATTTCGATTCTTGGTTTTGACGACGATCCCATGGGGGAATGCCTGGAAACGCCGTTGACGACCATGAGCTACGATGCCGCCAGGCGGGGCAGCGCTGCCTTCGCGATGCTGGAGCGACTGATGGGCGATGAGAAGCTGGAGTCGCTCCATCTCAACCTGCCGATGCGGCTCATCTGTCGCGCCTCGACCGCCCCATTTCGGCAGCCCCAGATGTCAACCGAATTGCCATGTGAAAAATCAATACCTCATTGAGGAGAAGGTAAGATGAGATCGCAACGGAACACGAGACGATTCACGCTGATCGAGCTTCTGGTCGTCGTGGCCATAATCGCAGTGTTGGCGAGTTTGTTGCTTCCGGCTCTGGCCAGAGCGCGGGACATGGCCAAACGCGCCACCTGCATGAATCAGGAGAAGCAGGCCACGCTGGGTTTTCTGATCTATGCCGACGAGTCGGATACGTGGTTTCCGCTGGTTAACTACAGTCGTCCCATGCTTCTTGCTCAGCCACTGACGTGGATATACGATTATCTTCAGGATCCCAAGGGGTTGTTGAGCTGCCCCAAGACGCAGGCGATCGCGTTTGCCAGCGCGGCATACAAGGGGCGCCCGGTTCATATCGATGCGAACGTCGCGATCACGACGTATCAGTATCCAGCCGGGCGCGGCAATTATCCCATTCCCACGATCAGCAATTACTGGTTTGGCTGGCAGGGTGCGGGCTGGGTCTCGACCCCGGAGAACCCGGTTGCAACGTGCCCGAATATCAACGCAACAGGCAGCTTCCTGATCGACCCCAATAAGGGAAAGAGCATGTGGGTGGCCACCCCGGACACTCAGCCGGCGATCATCGAAGGACACAATCCGACCAGTTCGTTCTGGAGCATGGGTATCAGTGCGACATTGGTCAATCACCACCCGGGTGGGCAGAACATCAGCTTTATCGACGGCCACGCGAGCTTCCGCCGCGATGCGGAGATGAAGGTGCGTCACCGCAGCATGTACTGGTGATTCCCATGCCGCCCTCCAAGGCCTTTTCACGCGTCTCTCGGATCTTGCTGCTGCTCATTTCGCTGTCGCTTGCAGGCGAGGAGAACTATGGACGCCGCATTCTGGTGCCGTCGAAGGGATCTCCGCGGCTGACGGCGGCCGTTGACGATCTTGCTGGCAGCCTGGAACGGATGACGGGCGCGGCCTTCACAGTGGAAGCTTCGCCGAGCGATCTGGGAGCGGCGGCCATTGTCGTGATGCGGACGGATGATGCCATGCTGCCCGAGGAGCTTCGGCAACGGCTGGAAGGTGCGGGTCCGGAGAGCTACCTGCTTCAATCGAGCGATGCGGAACGGCTGTGGATTGTCGCCAATCATGATGACGGCCTGTCGCACGGGATCTACGACTTTCTCGAACGGCTCGGGTGCCGCTGGTATTATCCGAATGCCAACTGGGAGCTGATACCTGAGCGGGGGGATATCACCCTGCGGCTGGACGAGGTGGTAGCGCCCACCTTCATTTCGCGGAATTTCTTCGGTACCGGTGGCTTTGGGCCGCGCAATCCCGTCGACCCGACGCTGGAGATGCGCAGCCGGTGGGAGAACTGGAAGCGGCGCAATCGTTTCGGGGATCAGCTCATCGGCTACGGCCATGTAGGACACGGATTCAGCATCAAGTATGCCGATGCCTTGCGCGAGCACCCCGACTACCGGGCCATGATCAAGGGGGAGCGCGTGGAGTACCGCCCCGCCATCAAGTTCTGTGCCTCGAATGCGGAGGTCCTGGCGCTCTTCGTGGAGGATCGGTTGCGCGAAATGCGGGAGCGGGTGGCGCGGGAGCCGGAGAGCCTGAGTTCGTCTTTCGTTGGGGCAGATCCTTCGGATAGCGGAGGCTTCTGCGAGTGCGAGGCGTGCCGGGCAATCGGCAACGGGTCGATCTCGGATCAGGTGTTTCATGTGGCGAACGTGGTCGCACGGGCCATAGCCGAGGAGTTTCCGGGCCGAGGGGTCAGCATGTATGCGTATGGCTACTATGCCGATCTGCCGAGCATCGATCTGGAGCCCAATCTTCATGTGACGGTGATCCCGTATGCTTTTCAGAAGACGGGCATGACTGGGGACGAGCTGCTGCTTGCCTGGGGAGAGCGAATAGCGCGGGATGGTCTGAACCGGATCGCGCCGCTGTCGCTGTACACCTACTGGTCGATAACGGATTGGGGCCGCAATCTGCCGGACTTCGATTTTCGCCGGACGCCGCCGGAGCATATCCGTTTCTGGCATGACCAGGGGGTGCGCGCCATCCGCTTCGAGAGCACCCACAGCGCCGGCGCGATTGGGCTCGGTCTCAATCTGGCGGTGCGTCTGATGTGGGATCCTTCCACGGATACCGCGCCGCTGATCGAGGAGTTCTACGATCGTTCCTTCGGGCCGGCGGTTCCCCCCATGCGACGCATGCTCGAGCGCTGGGCGGCGGACTTCATGCTGACCCGTCAGGAGCTGGCCTTCTCCTTCCGTGACCTGGAGGAGGGCTGGCGCCTGGCCGATTCCGATGCAGTCCGGGCGCGCATCGGTGATTATGTTCAGTACGTTCAGTATCTCCGCCTGTGGCATACCTTCAGCAACGCCCATGAGGGGGAGCCGAAAGGGAGCGAGGCGGAGGCGCGCGATCTTGCCAAGTTGCTCTGGCGTCTGTATCCCTCGGCCATGGTTCACACCTATCGCCTCTGGCAACTGCTTGGCTATCGACAGGTGGCGGCGATCAAGGAGTATTTCGACCCGACCAAACCCGACGCTCCGGAATGGGCAGAAGCTATCCCGCCTGACGAGGCGGAGCTGCGCCAATGGATAGCCGCCGGTGTCGCCGATTATCCGCTGCTTGGCTTCGAGATCCGCCGGTTCACGGGGGAGTTGGAGCCGCTTGAGCCGGCGATTCAACTTGGCGAGGGCTTCGGCCCGGCCTACAGCTCGATCCACTCGACGACCTTCCACCTGCAGGTTCCCGGCGGCATGGCGACGCTGCCGGTGCAACTCAGCCTTCGGCACTGGCACGAGGGGCAGGAGGTCAAGCTGGTCGCCTATGATGCGGCCGGCAAGCAGCTGATCGAGCGTGCCTATGCGGCGCCCGGGCGTCAGGCGGAGCCGGAACTTCACACGATCGAGATTCCAGTGTCCGGTCCGGGGCAGGTTCGCATCGAGATCTTCGATCAGAAGAACGGCTTCACGTTGCGGGGGCCGGCGGGAGTGCCAATGGTGCTGTCGCCGCTGATCCCCAATGGCTGGGCGCGCGTCTACTTTTATGTGCCGAAAGGGTTGCGCAAGCTGGCCCTGTACAATCCGCGCCGCAATGTTTCCGCCAGCCTCTTCGATCCGGATGGGGAGGAGATCGTCCTGGAGCAGAACGATGCCCTGGTGGTGATGGAGATACCCGAGGGGCAGGATGGACGCGTCTGGTCGATCCGTCGTCCCGGCTCATCCAGTCCGGTCATTCTGCTCAACGCACCACGCTATTTCGCCCTTTCACCCGAGACGATGATGATACCCGCAGATGGAAGAACAATCACCGATGAAGATTCGCACTGACCTCCGTTTCTCGCTTTTCGTACACCTGGCGCTCGTCGGCATCTGGATGCTGAACGCGCGGGCAGCAGAGCCTTTCCACCTGACGCAGAACGGGAAGGCAGTCGTAGACATCGTGTATCAGGATGAGCCATCGGATTATCCCATCCCTGCCGCGCAACAGCGAGAACGCTTTGCCGAGACGCTGGCTGATTTTGTCCGTATCGTTCGGGAGATCAGCGGTGCGGAGTTGAAGGTCTACAGCGTGGCGGAGGCTGGTGAACGGGGGGTGGCCAACACGATCCAGATCGGGGCGACACCGGCGGCGCGTGAAGCCGGACTCGTCGAGAAGGTCGGGGCGCTGAAGCCACATGCGCTGCTGATGCAGAGCGATGCGTCGAAGCAGGTGCTTTATCTGGTTGGTTCGACGCTGGAGGGGAGCGGCCACGCCATGTACGCCTTCCTGGAGAGCCTGGGTTGCCGCTGGTACTACCCGGGCGCGGAGGGGGAGGAGCTGCCAACGCTGCCGTCGATTGCGCTGGGGAGCGATGAAACGAGTATCGAGCCCGAGTTTGAGTTCCGGTCGATGCAGCTTACCAATACGAGCCAGTTTGGCCGAAAAGACACGCAGACACGGGCGGAATGGGTGGATTGGATGCGGCGCAACAAGTTCGGCGGATGGGCGCCGCCGCGGGGTCATGCGTTTCCGAAGCTGGTGGGCAATCGCTTCGCCGAAAAGCCGGAGCTTTACTCGCTGCGCAACGGCAAACGGGTTGCCTCGCACCTGTGCCTGACGAATCCCGAGGTGATGGAGGCCGCCGTCGCCAATCTGACGGAGCAATTCACCAAGAACCCCGAGCTGCGGGGCTTCCCGGTGGCGTTGGCGGATGGCGCGCAATACTGCGAGTGTCCGGCCTGCACGGAAGCGTGTGGGGGCGATCCGAAGGATATCATGAAGCTCTACCTGGACTTCAACCGCGAGCTGTTCGACCGCATCGACCAGCTCTTTCCCGGGCGCGAGTTTCAGTACGGTTTCTATGTCTATTCAAACCTGATGGCGCCGCCGGCCGGCGAGGTACCCAAGCAGCTTGCGCCCTACTTCGCGCCGCTGGGTTACGATCCGTTCCAGACCTTTCTGGAGCCAGAGTCGTATCAGCTCCTGAGCGTCTGGAACGACTTTCCGCCGGCGACCCGGGAGAAGATCCTCACCCGCGAGCCGAACTACCTGCTGGAGAAGGTTCGCGCGGCGATCCAAGGCTGGGGCCAGGGAACGTCGAACATGTACCTGCGCGACTATGACCCGTACATCACCTTCCAGCAGAACCTGCCGGTCTTCCGCCCCTACCAGCTTGCCGTGGAGATCCCCTGGTACAAGGAGGTGGGCGTTCGCGGCTTCACACCGGAGATCTGCGGGCTGTCGTGGTTCGCGGCGGGGCTGAATCACTGGGTGCGCAGCCGCCTCTACTGGAACGCGGGTCTGGACATCAAGGAGGAGCTGACGGAGATGTGCAAAGGCATGTTCGGTCCGGCCTGGCAGCCGATGTACGGCTACTTCGATGCACTCTCCCGCCGCACCATCGAGACGGATGCGTTCCGTCATGGCGATGAGGTCCTGCCCCGGCTCTACAGCATCGAGTTCGTCAAGGAGCTGGAGCCGTACCTTCGACGCGCGGAGGAGCTGGCCGAAAGCCCGAAGCATCAGGCGAGGGTGCGCATGTGGAGTTTGAGCCAGCAGTACATGCTGCGTTACCTGATGGCCAGAAACGCGGAGCTGCGCGGCAACTTTGTCGATGCCAGTGCGCTCACACAGGAGTTCCTGAGGCTGAACGATGCAGTCGAAGGGGTAAATCCGCACTACATCGACCACCGCTGGTACGACCAGCGCACCTTCAGCATGTTCAGCATGCTTGACTCCTACCAGCGTCTGGCGGATCGGCAGAACGGGGTGAAGGGACGGATGCTGACGCAGCTTCCCCTCAGCTGGCACCTCCGCTATGATCCGAAAGGGGTCGGCATGGATGAGGCGTGGTTCCAGTTCGAGGCGACGCCCGCGTATGTGAACAACGCCGATGGCGCCATCGACGGCACTGCGGCGGCCATCCCCGAGTGGAGGCTTGCGGCTCCCAGCGATTCGTGGCAGCGGCTGGAGAGCGACTACGAGGGCTTCAACTGGTTCCGGAACGAGCTTTTCGTGCCCGAAAGCGCAGGGGATCAGCGTGTGCGCATGGTGGTGACGGGGATCTTCGGGCACATGGATTTCTTCATCAATGGGAAGCGCCTGACCTGGAAGGGAGCCCGCTTCGACGCGGAGGCGCAGGAGTGGGTCGACACGGAGATCCGACACCTCGACCTGGGATCGGCATGGAGCTGGAACTACAATCGCGAGTTCGATGTCGATGTCACCGACCTGCTCGTACCTGGCGCGGTCAACACCTTTGCCTTCCGCAGCAAGGACATGTGGAAGTGGGGAGGGATCTTCAAGACCGTCTTCCTCTACACGCCGAATGAAGCGACGGAGGTCGCCGCCTATCTGCCCCATACCTACACGGATCGGGGAGATACCAACCTGAACACGCTCAAGAGCCGCCCCGCCTGCGACTGCATGGACGGTCACCAGCTCTGAATCTGATCAACAGCCAATCCAAGACACGTAAAGGATGAAAATGCCCAGCAAAACGCCCCATGGAGTCTCCCGAATGAAGAAGGTAGCTGCCGCGGTCATTGGTGTCGGCATGATGGCCGGCCTGCAGTCGGCACCGCTGACGATTGTCGAGAATCGCCAGACGCAGGCAATCATCTGCATCGAGCCCGAAGCGGCGACGGATGCGACTCGCGCACTGGAGCGCAAGGCCGCGGACGATCTGGTCCGTTACATCGAGATGATGAGCGGCGCAAGACCGTCGATCGCCAGCGATCCTGAGGCGATTGCGGCCGCACTCGACGGTAATGCTCCCCTTTTCGTGATCGGGGAACTGGCGCTGACGTCGCGCCCGGAGTTGGATGACCGGCTGCGGGCGGTCATCAAAGCCGACCCCTTCGTGGTGGGAAAGCGAAGCCGGGCCGGTGTCGAACGCGCGGATGGCATTGTATTGTTGCGCGAGGGCAATCGGGTCTACGTTGCCGGTTCGAATACGCGCAGTCATTACTATGCAGCGGTACGGTTACTGAACCTGTGGGGATGCCGCTGGTACCTGCCGACCGACATTGGCGAATGCATTCCAGAGCATGCAACGCTGACGCTGGACCTGCTGGATGAAGCCCATGGTTCGCCCTTCGAGGTGCGCGGCTACTGGCTGTCGTGGAACGGCAGCGGGGAAGGACGGGATGACTTCCAGGACCGCAACTTCGTCAATCGGGAGAGCTTTGTCTCGGCTCACGCGCTGGGTCATTATGTGGGGGGGCTGATCCCCGAGGGGGGTACTGCCTTCAACGTTCCCATCGCGGAACCGGCCACCATCGCCCACGTGGCGGATCAACTGGAGGAGCAGTTCGCCGCCGGCGGCAACATTCGCCTGGGGATGGACGACGGGGTCTACAAGTCGGCATCGAAGCTGGACGCGGAGCTGATGGCGAATCTGCACGACAAGTACTTTCAGTCGCAGATGTTGACGGACAATTTCATGGCCTTCTACAACGGTGTGGCGAAGCGGCTTCTCGCGCAGCATCCGGATAGCCCGTCGACGATTACCTTCCTGGCGTACGGGAACATCACGATCCCGCCGCAACGCCGGATCGAGGCGGCCTCCCCGCTGGTGGCCGATCTGGCGCCGATCGACATCGATCCGAACCACGGCATGGACGATCCCCGCTCGCCACCGCGCCAGGAATACCGGGCGATGATGTACCGCTGGGCCGAGGTCATGGACGGGCGATTGCAGCTCTACGATTACGATCAGGGGATGCTGGTGTGGCGCGACCTGCCGAATCCTTCGCACATGGCCTTCCGTCAGGATGTCAAGCATTACCGCGATGCCGGCATCCTGGGGATCAACACGGAATCGCGCGGCGCGATGGCCACCACCTTTCTGAATCTGCACATCCGCAGCCAGCTCATGTGGAACCCGGAGCTGGATGTCGACGCCCTGCTGGCGGAATTCTACCCGACCTTCTACGGACCAGCCGGCGACGCCATGTCGGCCTATTGGGGAGCCCTCTTCACCGCATGGGAGGAGACCATCGTCACCGAGCATGAATACTACGTGATCCCCGCCATCTACACCGCGGAGCTGGTCGAAGAACTTCGCGGTCATCTGGCCGCCGCTCAGAAGGCCGTCGCCCCGCTGGCCGGCCGCGCCGAGGATTCGCTGTCGCGCCAGGAGCGGCAGTATCTGGAGCGCATCCGCTTCACGACGCTGAGCTTCACGCTGATCGACCAGTATACCGCGATGGTACGCGCCGCCGCGACCGATGGCGACTACGCCAAAGCTGCCCAACTGGGCCAGGCCGCGATGCAGACCCGGCTGGAGCTGGCGGAGATGAATCCGACCTTTACCACGCGAGTGGTTGGGCCGGCGGCGGAGCCGGTCACGCCAGGCGGTTCGCCCGCGTGGTTTCCGGGCGAAGTGAAGCAGTACATGGATCTGGCAACGCTGACGGACAACACCAACGGAACCCTGATCGCCCACCTCCCCCTGGAATGGGCCTTCCGGCGCGATCCGCATGACACCGGCCTGGCGAGGGGTTTCGCCGGACAGAAAGCCGATCTGACCTATTGGCATGCCAGGAAGGGCTCCTTTGCCACGCCGGAAGCTCGCAAGGATTATCCAACGACCGAGTGGGAAATGCTGCGGTCGGATCTCTATGCGCAGGCGCAGGGGGTACTGCACCCCGACTGGCAGAGCTTCACCGGTTACATGTGGTACAAGACCGACGTGAATCTCGATGCCGCCCGGGCGACGGGCAAGGTCAAGGTGCACTTCCCGGGCCTCTTCAGCGAAGCATGGCTGTATGTCAACGGCTATCTGGTGGCGCATCGGCCGCAGAAGCATATCTGGTGGTACAACAGCTATGCGTTCAACTGGGACGTGGATCTCAGCGGCCACCTGCAGGCTGGGGAGAACGACATCACCGTGCGGGTCCACAACACGCACCACAATGGTGGCCTCTTCCGCCGCCCGTTCCTGTATGAACCGACGGGCGAATGAGGAGGAGCCAGATGAATCACCGTGGATTTCTTCTCCTGCTGCTCTGTCTTGTCTTCGCCTCGGGCATGAGTCGTGGCGATGGCGAGCGCCTGGTCCTCGTGGAGGAGGGGGTGTCGAAGACCACGATCCTGGTACAGGCTGAAGACGCCAAGGCAGCACTGGCAGGACGGGAACTCCAGAGATATATCGCCAGGATGAGCGGCGCCATGATCCCGCTGCTGCAGGATGGCGAGGCGACGCCGACCGGCGACGGCATCGTGATCCATGTGGGCGTAACCCGGGAGGTGGCCGCGCTGGGGCTTCCCATCCCCCGCGGCTTCGACACGACGCCGCGCCCGGACTATCACGAGGAAGAGGGCTACCTGATCAAGACTCTGGGGAATCGCCTGATCATCGCCGGCAATACCGATGGCCCCTACCACGGCACCCTCTACGGCGCCTATGCGCTCCTGCACATGCTGGGGTGTCGCTGGTACTTCCCAGGAGAGTACGGCGAGATCGTGCCCGAGCGGAGGAGCATCACGGTTGGTCCGCTCGAGGTGCTTTCCCGTCCGGATTTTGCGGCACGCGAAGTCAACCTCGGGGGCTGGCTTCCATCGAGCAAGAAGGAGAAGGAGCTTTATCGGGAGTGGCAGCTGCGGATCGGCATGACGGTGGAGCGGCCATATCCCGTTGCGGGAGACGGCTTTCTGGCCTTTCTCGTCGATCCCAACGACTACTTCGAGAGCAATCCCGAGTACTACGCGATGAATGAGCAAGGCGTTCGGGAGCGGGGCAGAACGGTGCGCCACACGATGCTTTGCCTCTCCAATGAACATGTCTTCGAGGTGGCGGTGAAGAGCATCCGGGAGATGCGTGATGGCACCCGTACCTTCAACCACTTCAAGAATGGGGTCGGCATCTCACCGCCGGATGGGGTTCCGTACTGCTACTGCGAAGCGTGCCGCCAGAACAGCCAGAACTTCACCTTCCCGCGCTACGTGCACCGCACGAGCCAGAGCGAAGAGTTCTTTGGCTTTGCGGCGCAGTTGGCGCGCGAGTTTCCGGATCTTTACATCGGCACAACCGCGTATTCGCTGCGGGAGATGGTACCACAGGGGGTGGAGATTCCACAGAACCTGGCGGTCTGCATCGCGCCCATCTCCTGCGACGTGCTCCACCCCAACGACTCGACGCTCTGGCGGCGGCGCGACTTCGTGCGCAATCTGAAGCGCTGGCGGAGCCTGACACCCCACATCACCATTTACGACTACAATCCGGGCTTTCTCCTCGGTTGCTTTGTGCCGGAGCGGGATTCGGCCAACATGGCCATCAACGTGCGCCTGTACAAGGAGCTCGGCATCAAGGGGATGACCCGCGAGGGGCGCAAAGCCTTCATGCAGACCTGGATCAGCAACTATGTGATGGCCCGCATGCTGTGGGACGCCGAGAGCGATCTGGATGAGATCAAGGATGATTTCTACACCACCTTCTTCGGGGCCGACGCCGGGCCGCACGTGCGCGCCTGGTGGGATGGTTGCGAGGAGGCCCTGCTGCGGAGTCCGATGCAGGCCCATGAAGATTGGCTGGTCAACCATATCTACACGGAGGCCTTTGCCAGGTCGCTGATGAAACACGTCGCGGCAGCTCAGGCAGCCCCGGCCACTGCTCAGCAGAAGGAACGCATCGCGGCCTTCGCGCTTATTGCCGACCATCTGCTGGCCTTCGGCGAGATGAATGAAGCCGAAAAGCAGCTCGACTTTCATCGCGCCGCGGCGGCGGCGGGACGCATGGTAGAGCGGCACAAGGAGTTGCACGAGATCTACTCCTTCTTTCATGAGTATAAGCCCAAGCAGGAGGTGCGCCGAGCCTTTCCCGGAGGACGCAAACTCCATTTCGAAGCGGTGGCGTCGAAGATCGACGGAAGCGAAGGGGAGTTGGTCGCGGCCATACCGATGGAGGTCCCCTTCAAGCGAGATCCCTTCAACGAGGGCTTCGTGGGTGGCTGGTACGATCATGAGTTTCCGATGGACGACTGGGAAAGCCGCGACACCTACCTGACCTGGGATCAGCAGGAAGAGCCGCTTACCGAGGCCGGCCACGACTACGACGGCTATGGCTGGTACCGGTTCACCTTCGACATTCCCGCCGGCTACGAGGGAAGAGCGCTCAGCTTCTATTGCGGCGGCGTGATCAACGAGGGCTGGGTCTGGGTCAATGGCCAGTATGTCGGCCACAAGGACCACAAGCTCTGGTGGGGAGCCACGCATTCTTTCGACATGGACATTACCCGGATGGCGCGCGTCGGTCAGACGAACAGCGTTGCCATTCGCGTGCTCAACGATGCCGAAATCGGGGGGATCTACCGCCGCGGCTTCGTGTGGGCATCAACCAAGACTGAAACGGAAAAAGGAGAGTAGATGGCTTCCACGCTGATCCTGCATCATGGCCATGACAAGAAGAGCCCCGCCATCACCGGTTGCCCGTTTCCGAGCGAGGTGGATCTGTCATGCGGTGCGCGCCTGACCGGCGAATCCGGCCGCACGGGATGGGCCCAGGCCTCTCTCCTGACCGGCCCCACCACCAACGGCGTACGCTGGTGGGAGCTTTCCTTCCTCTCCGAATGGGAAGGGGAGGTGACCGCTGCTCCGGCCGAGTCAGCGGCATCGACCGATTCGCTCGCCAGCGAAAGCGGCAACGGCGTGGAACTGGACAACGGACTCCTCACGGTCGCCCTCTACGGCACCGGCAGCGGCGATCCGGTTTCGCTCGAATGGGAAGGGGGCTCAGGCGCCCTGCGACCTTTGGTGAAGACGGTGGAGCTTGGCAGCTGTGTTGAAGAGGATGGCGCTGTTCGCGAGGTGAGGATCCTGCGTAATGGCCCGGTGCGTGCTCAGGTCGAACTGCGGGGCAAGCTGAAGGGCGAGTCCGGAGGGCTGGATTACCGGCTCACCATCGAACTGTGGCAGGGCTGGCCGGCGGCGCGGATCGACTGGATGATCACCCACGCCTGCCCGGGCCAGGCCAATCTGACCGTTACCGAAGCGACCCTTGTCGGCAACTGGCAGGTGGGAGCGGCGACCGAGCGGGTTTTCCGCCAGCGCAGCCACGGCATCGAGTGGCAGCCGCGGGATGTCATCAACCCCGCGCCCGTGACGTTGATTGCGGACCACACCATGAACGGTGTGCATGTGGCGGATCCCGCCATGCTGCTCGACGATACCAACTATCCCTTTTACTGTGCCCCCCCGCTGATCCCGACGGGTGACTGGCTGGAGCTTCGCGGCAGCACCGGTCGCATCAGCGCCCGAGTGGTGGATTTTGCGCAGACGCAGCCAAATGCCCTCGCCAGCACGGAGCAGGAGCTTTCGTATCACCTCGTACCACCGGGGAGTACGCTGACCTGGAGCCAGGGATGGCGCAAGGAGCAGACGCTGCTCATCGCCGTCGCGCCTCGCGGCAGCGCGCTTTCCCCCGCGGAGCTCGCCGGGCAAGCGAGCGCCCTCTTCGCGCCAGGCCGGGCCCAACCGGCTCCGGCGACTCTGCGTGACCTTGGCTGCTTCGAGTTGGACCGCATCATGCATCATATTCCCGGGCGCCACCTGCGCATGAGCGGCCTGCTGAATCAACTGTGCGAACTCCAGTCCCGCGGAGCCAAGATGGATCTGGGAGATACCCCCGACTGGCACTACACCAGGGGCTATGCAACCGGTCCCAACCAGTACATGCCGATCGGCTGTTTCGAGAACTTCCCCCGCTCTGTATCCCACACCGGCTACGTCTTTCCGGATCAGCTCAAGTACTTCGTCGAGCCTGTGTGGACAAATAACGAGTACGATGTGGTCCACACGCTGGCGACTCAGGTGATGCGGACCGGCACCGACGATCACTTCCGCATGCTGCGCTGGGCGGCCAGGCACAACGTGGAGATCGACTTCCTGTCGTATTCCGATGATCCCTGGCACCATCGCGCCAGCCCGTTTCACAGCCATTTCCACAACCGCAAGGGCGCGATCACCAGCCATTTCTGGACGCAGGGACTGCTGCAGTACTACTGCCTGACCGGCGATCGCGATGCGCTGGAAACCGCTCTGGCGCTTGGGGACAAGATCATCGAGGTCAACCACAACGCCACGGTCCGCCAGTGGAAGTTCGACCGCGAGATCGGCTGGGCGCTGCTGGCGCTCTGCTGCCTGGTCGAGGCTGGAGAGAATCGTTATCTGGAGGAAGCAAGCAGCATCGCCACCTATCTGCAGGGGTACGACCGGCAGGGTTTCGCGGGGGCGGTCAACCTGTCGCTGGGCAAGGCGGGTCGCAGCTTGGAACGGCAGATGATCGACAACGCCTTTGGCTACTCGTCGATGGTGGAAGCGCTGGACCGCTACCAGAGTCTGGCCGGTGACGATCAGTCGCGCCGGTGGTTCGAGCAGCTCCTGTCGGATCTCAAGGATGCCTTCTGGCAGAAGATCGAAGAGGGGGAAGCGGTCTCCATCCGTTCGATGCTCGGGGTGGTGATGGCGATCGGCTTCGAACGGACCGGCGACAAGGACTACCTGCTTGCGGGGCAGCTGATTCTGGAACGGTGGCTCGATCCAACCCATGCCAATCCGACCGACATTTCGATGTCGGCCGGCACGGAGGCAGGCCAGGCAAAGCCCTGCGCCATGGCGTATCGCGGTCTCCATCGGCTGCTTGGTGCGCTCGACCGTGAAGAGCGGCTCGACATCTACGAGTACCCCGCCCTGCGGGAGCATCGCGACCGGTTGGCGGCCTCGAAACGGACGACCTCATCTTAATATGGAGCAAGCGATGAAAGCAGATCACAATGCGACGCTGGTGGCGGCCTATCGCACTGGCTATGCTCTGGGCCAGGTTCACATGCAGGGCGGCATCAACACGACCCGCTGCGTGGAAGCGGGCGGCGCAACCCTCCTGAAAGGCGCGGCCCAGAAAGCCGCTCAGGTGGGGATGGCCACCAATGAGCTGATTGCCCGGGTTGTGGCACTGCACGACGAACGGATCAACGCGGTCCCCGACCTTTCTGTCTATCCTGAACTGGATGGCGAGCAGGAGCTCCTGCTGGCGCGGTACCGCGGCATGGCCGACGCCGGCATGAGCCGCGAGTTGATCGCCCTGAACGAATCGATGGGCTTCTGGTGCAATTACCGCTGTCGCGCGGAGACCGGCAAGACGCCGCATGGCGGTTCCCTGCCACCCGACAAGCGCGAACGATGTCGCGTGGTCTTTGCCCCGATAACCGATGCGGGGCCGCTGCATTTCAAGAATGTGGACGACCCGGTCCATTCGTGGAAGCCACAGCCGGAGCGACTCGATCCGATCCCCAACCCCTTCACCCCCCTCTTCTTCGATGGTGTCGGCAACGGCCTGCACATTGACGATGTGCCGCCGGAGATCTTCCCGGCGGACGCAGTGGGCCTGGCCAAGCGGCATTGCCGAAGTGTGGCGGAGGCAGAGGAATTCCTTATCCGCTACAACTACTTCTGGGGCAGCGCCAACCTGTTGATACACGACGAGGCAGGAGAAGCGGTGGCGATCGACAAGGCCTCCCGTTGCCGCTATGTCGTGCGTCGTCCAGGGCCGAATGGAGTCATCTACATCAACGGCATGTCTTCCTTCGATCCCGACTATCAGGCCTTCATTGAAGCGCGCCGAATGCAGTACCTGGAGGAGTCCGGCCAGGACGGCACCACGCCGGAGGCGGTCTACTTCCGTGGCGCTCTGGGTACGTTGCGCAACATGACGCGGCGCATGAAGGCGTTCGAGCAGGAGCCGACGGAGGCGTCGCTCTATGACCACATGTGCTCGCGCGACGCCGATGGGCCACTGTGCCGGATCGGGGTGCAGCATCACCCGGACGATCCCATCCGGGCCGCCACCTTGTTCCAACGTTGCTTCTACCTGCGCGACAAGGTCATGAAATGGCGGCAATGGAAGGACGAGACGCCGATCTGGAAAGATCCCTGGAAGAGCGTGCCCTTTGCCGACGCTGAACCCGCCGTTGGAACCACGCCGATGCAACGCGCACTCTGATCCTCGAAACAAGGTACTCCGCATGAAGTACTACATGGTCTGGTATCCAACGATGATAATGGGATTGCTGATGCTGCTTTCGCCCCGCACGGAGGCAGCCGACCCCATCGTGCTCAGCGTCGATGGGCATGCCCGAATGCCCGTGGTGGTGAGCGAAAACGCCACTGGGGCCACACGAAGCCTGGCAACGACCCTCGCCGACTACCTGGGCCGGCTGAGCGGTGCCACCTTCGAGATCGTCAGTGGCGGCGACACTGGGATCATGCTCGGTCAGCTCCATGACTTTGCCAGTACTCCAGCGGATATCCGCTTCGAAACCGGTTCCTTGCACCGCGAGGACTACGTTCTGCGATCCACGCCGGAGGCACTCTGGCTGATCGGAGCCGATCAGCTGGGTGTGCAGCATGCAGTCTGGGATCTGCTCTACCGGCTCGGCTATCGCCAGTTCTTTCCGGGCGCTGCGTGGGAGGTGATTCCGCCCCCCCGGGATCTCTCCCTGGCGGTAGACATCCATGAATCGCCCGATTTCCATGCGCGCCGCATCTGGTACAACTGGGGCCGGGGTTTTGGCTACAATATCGAGACGTTGCGTGATTGGTCGGCGCGCAACCGGGTAGCGCAGGGGTTCAAGCTGAACAGCGGCCATGCCTACGGGGCGATTCTCAGCGCCAACCGTGCCGCCTTCGAGGCCAACCCGGACTACTATGCGCTGGTGAAGGGCGAGCGCAAGGATATCGGGGGCGATACCAAGTTCTGCGTCGGCAACCCGGGGCTTCGTCAACTTGTCGTCGACCACGCAGTGCGTCAGTTTCGCGCCACGCCCGGACTCGACAGCATCTCCATGGATCCCAGCGACGGTGCGAACTGGTGCGACGCGGAGTGCCCCTTGTGCGCGCAGATAGGCAATGGAAGCGTGAGCGACCGGGTCCTCCTGCTGGCTAACGAGGTGGCCGCCGCCATCAACGATCCCGCCAACGAGCTGGAGGGCAGAAAGTACGTGGGCATCTATGCGTACAACCGGCACTCGCCGCCCCCCTCCATCGAGGTCAATCCGAATGTGATCGTGAGCGCGACGACCGCCTTTCTCACGGGTGGCTATTCACTGGAGCAGGTCATGACGGGCTGGGCGCAGCGCGGGGCCATCCTCGGCGTCTACGATTACTTCACCGTCGTCGCCTGGGACTGGAACCTTCCGCGTCGCGCCCGCACCTCGCGTTTGAACCAGATGGCTCAAAACATCCGCACCTATCACGAGTATGGCGCACGCTTCTACGATGCGGAGTCGGGCGATGCCTGGGGTCCCTACGGGCTGGGCTTTCTCATTGCCGCCCGCACCATGTGGGACATCGGCGAAGCGGATCGCGTGGATGAGATTCGCACGGACTTCCTGGAACGCGCTTTCGGCCCCGCGCGGGAGCCGATGGCGCACTTCTACCACCTGATCACCGAAGATCAGACGCGACGTGGCAGCGCCGACCTGATCGGACGCATGTACCGCCACCTCGAGCAAGCCCGCAAAGCGGCCAAAGACGATGACGCGGTGCGCCGCCGCATCGACGACCTCATTCTCTACACCCGCTACGCCGAGATGTTCGAAACCCAGGCGGCCGCCATCGGCGACGCCAAGCCCCGGCTCCGCGACGCGATGCTCAAACATGCCTACCGCATGCGCGAGACAAGCATGGTGCACGTCTACGGCGTCTGGGCGCGGATGATCGGCCAGCGCGCTGCTCATGAGAAGGATCACCCGCTGATGGACAACCGCCCCTTTACGGAGGAGGATTTCCTCGTCATCCTCGCCAATGGTATCGCGGCCAACCAGCCGGTCGAGCTGGACTTCGAAACCGTCAGCTTCAGTACGGAACTGGTTCCCGCCACGCCGTTGAAGCTGCCGGGGGTTGGTGGCGGAAACCATCCGCCCCTCGCCCAAGACCGGCAGAATTACTACCTGTGGGTGGAGCAGGCGCCCACGGTGCTGAATTTCCAGGTGAAGGTCGACAGGCGCTGGGATCTGCGGCCCCACCGTATGTCGCTCTTCTCTCCGCAGGCAGTGGATATTGAAGCCGTGGCCGAAAGCGGTATCGTGCGCCCCGACGGCAAGCTCTACGAGGTGCCGCTGGCGACCCCATACGATGGCCTGCACCGCCTGCAGGTGATAGACGGTGGGGACGTCACCTTCGTCACCTTTCCCGAAGGCATGGCTGTCAGCGTCCCCTGCGATCTGGATACGACGGGGATCGGCAATCATTTCCGCGGGGAATGGACCATGTACTGCTATGTCCCGAAGGGAACGCGCGTCTTCGCCGGATGGGCGCAGCGGGTTGCCGACTGGGCGCCGCGCATCAGCGGTCTGCTCAAGGACGGAGACGGCAACGTGCTGCTCGACTTTGCCCAGGCCGAAGACGGCTGGTTCAGCGTGCCCGTGCCCGAAGGCCAGGACGGGCGCCTGTGGAAATTCGAAAAGACTCACGGCATCCGGCAACTGGTGACCGTTCCACCCTACCTGGCCCGTTCGAGCGGCGAGCTGCTTCTCCCCCGCGAGGTCATCGAAAAGGAGCTGAAGAATGAACCAGCTGAAAACTGAGGCACAGGCCAGGGCGCTGCTGGCAGTGATATGGCTCGCCATGGCCATCCTGCCGATCTGCCGCGCACACGCCGCGGAGCTGCCGCAACCGGCGCTACGGGATTTTGCCGAGCGTCTTCCGCACCTGCGCGAGCAGATTCCCGCGGTAACCGCCGCGGCGGAGGCATCGGCCAAGCGAGTGCTCGGCCATCCGGGGGCACTCGTACACGTGCCCTACACCGAGCTCACCGGACTCGGCGACGAGCTCACTAATCGCGCCGGCGGACTCGCCAATGCCTTGCCGCTGGCCTCGCGACGCCGCCATACGACCGATCACGACATCGTTCTCCTCAGCGTGCGCGCTTGGGAGACCGATGGAGAGGTCATGCTCGAGAAGCTGGCCACCTATCGCGATAAAGGCTGGATGACGACGCTGATTGCCTCACGCGCCGGCGCGCCAGACGATATCGATGCGGCCGGAGCCACCTTCTTCATCGACAATGGAGCGCCCGATGGGACTGCGGCACATGGTCGCGTCAACGTGCTGCTCAACACCGCCTTGGCGTGGATGTGGTCCTGCGAGTACCTTTCGGCTATGACCCGGGAAGGCAAGGTGCCGGGAATACTCATCAGCATCGGCATCCCTGGCGGCCCGGAACACGATAAACGCATCCAGACACGCGAAGGGCGACTGCAACTCACCGATACCGAGGTGGCCATCCCGGCCGGCGAGTTGGGGAGCATATATCTGGGCCGCCTGTACACACTCGTCGACGACCTGGCCGCACCCACCCGGCAGGCGCAACTGAGGGCCGCCGCCGAGATCACCGCCGATTATCTGCGGCGAGGCCGCAAGATCGTTGTGGCGGGAGTCGGCCACCTGATCACCGGCGAGCAGAACAAGGATTATAAGTCGCCCTTTCACGGTCGTCACTACGCTCAGGTGAACCGCGGCGAACTCAAGCGCGATTTCAGCGCGGGCGACCTCCTCATCTGGATCGGTTATTCGGGTGGGGTGAACAGCAGCTACCATGATTTCGGCGCGCGCATCGAAGAAGCGAGTTTGGACGTCATCACCTGCTACACACCGGATCCGCGACTGGAGTCACCCGATCTGGGAAGCATCCGCAAGCCCCTGGCTCACATCGACCAGTCGTGGGCCATCGGCGACGCCGAGGTTCGCATGGCGGTGCCCCCCGGCCACATGGCGCCCATCAGCGGGATCAACGCCATGCTGATCCTCCGCATGCTCGACGATGAGGTAGCCACCCGCCTGGAATCAGCGCCCGCACGGTAAGCTCTGCCATCCAAGCGCAGCGTCCCCGCGTCCCCGCGTCTTGCATTCGCTGCTCTTCCCGTGGATAGTACGCGCCAACCAGGAGATCCCCATGCAGAACGCCCCTGATGTCGCCGATGCAGGCTTGGCCAGCCTTTTCCTTTGTCCGCCGAACCGCGAGCCCGTACGCTTCGCGCCGCGTCCCCGCCAGTACTATGCGCCGATCGACGTCTCGCACGAGATGGATAGCGTCTGCTTCAAAGCGGATACGCGCTCCCCGCGCGCGTCGGTTTCGATCGATGGCCAAGCGCTGTCGCCCGGTGAAATGTCGCCGAGCTTTCCGCTGTCGGTGGGGCGCAACAGCTTCACGGGAATCGTCACCGCCGAGGATGGCATCACCACCAACACCTTTCACTTCCGGGTCTTTCGCGCCTTCCCTCACCCATCGTGGAAGCGGGTCACGGCGAAGGCCGCGTGGGTGCCGCGCGATTCCGCCGGCGAGTTGGTCTTTCGCGACCGCATGTGGATCCTCGGCGGCTACATTCCCGCCATGACCAACGATGTCTGGAGCTCGGCGGACGGCATCGAATGGCAGCGCGAAGGAGACGTGCCCACCACCAGCGGCATCGACATTCCAATCGCCTTCGTCTTTGACGAAAAGATGTGGGTGAGCGACTTTTCCGGCATACTCTACTGCTCCGCGGATGGCAAGACATGGTCGATCGCCACGGAACATGCCCCATGGCGCGGCCGCGGCTCCGCCGGCGCGGTGGTCTTCAACGGCCGGATCTGGATCATGGGTGGCGCAAAGGATGGCCACCTGCTCAACGACGTCTGGTCTTCGGCGGATGGCATCACCTGGTCGCTGGCCACGGAACATGCGGCCTGGTCGGGCCGGCAGATCCACCACACGCCGCTGGTGCTCGACGGATACATCTGGCTGCTGGGTGGTGGCGCCCTTGGGCCTGACTACCATCCCTTCATCGCCTGGAACGATGTCTGGCGGTCAGCGGACGGGATCCACTGGGAGCAGGTTCTGGAAGAAGCGCCGTGGCAGCCCCGCATCTGGGGCTCGACCGCGCTCTACCGCGATCGCCTCTGGCTGCTCGGCGGCTTCCGGGCGGAGCCGGTCTGGCAGAATCTGGGCGACATCTGGTATTCGGCCGACGGGCTGGAGTGGCGGCAGCTCGATATCCCTGCCACCATCCATCACAGCAACCTGTCCAACGCCGACTTCAACCTGCGCGAGAACGTCTGGGCGCCTCGTCACGAGCAATCGGTCTACACCTTCGCGGATACCCTCTGGCTTGCCGGCGGTATGATCTGGCCACTCCTCAATGACGTCTGGCGCCTGCGGCTGGACGATTTCTGCTTCGTCAGCCAGCCGCCGCGGGAGATCTATGTCGGCGCCCGCTACATCTATGCCGCGCACGCCGATTTCCACGCCAGTCGCCAGCCCGTGAATTACAGCCTCGAAGCCGCCCCCGAATGGCTGACCATCGACCCCGCGACCGGACGCCTCACGGGCATCCCCGACGCCACTGGCGACAAAGCCGTTTGCATCGTCGCCTCGACAGCCGCGGGCGAAGTGACGCGACAACCATTCACCCTGCATGTGCTCGCGATGGCCTGATGACGTTGCCGCCGAGGAGCACATGAAGCGCGGAAACCTTGCACTGAAGAAAGGAGTAATCGACATGACCGGAACGTGCATCCTGTTCGAATCGATTGGCCGGGCGGTGCTGAAGCCGTTCGATGTCCCGAGGCCGGGTCCCGGGCAGGTCCTGCTTGAGAACGACTACACCGTCGTCAGCGCCGGAACGGAGCGCGCGAACTTGCTGAATCTGCCCAACACCTCGGGCAGCTTCCCCTACTATCCGGGCTACAGCGGGGTTGGGCGGGTGATCGCCGTCGGCGAAGGAGTCGAGCACGTGGCCATCGGGGACCGGGCGCTGACCTACTTTTCCGGCCACCGTTCCCATGCCGTGCAGCAGGCAGCCGATCTCACCGTGCTCCGGGACGAACGCGTCGACTCCCTCGATGCCGCCTTCGTCGTCATCGGCGCCATGGGGCTGCAGGGGGTTCGCAAGCTCCAGATTCAGTTCGGCGAGTCCGCGATGATCTGCGGTCTCGGGATCCTCGGGATCTTTGCCACCCAGGTGGCCGCCCTTGACGGCGCCATCCCTGTCATCGTGACCGACTTCGACAAGAGACGCCGTGACCTCGCGCTCACGCTGGGAGCGGACTACGCCTTCTCGCCCGACGAGGAGAATCTGCCCGCCAGGATCAAGGAGCTGACTGCCGGGGCGGGCCCCGCGGCCATCGTCGAAGTCACCGGCATCGCCGCCGCGTTGGATCAGGCGTTGCAGTGCGTGGCGCGGCGGGGCCGCATCACGCTCCTCGGCTGCACGCGAATCCCCGATCACCCCATTGATTTCTACAAGCAGCTTCACCTCACCGGCGTAACGTTGATCGGCGCCCATACCTTCGTGCGACCGCGCACCGATTCCTGTCCCGGCTATTGGACCGCCCAGGACGATCACCGCACCCTGCTCGCCTTCATCGCGGCCGGCAAGCTCAAGGTCCGACCGATCATTTCGGAAGTCGTCCCGCCTGAACACGCGCCGTCCATCTATGCCCGCCTTGCCGAGGACCGACACCCACCCTTGGGCATCGTCTTTGACTGGAAACAGGCAAGGTGATGAATCCTGATCGGGCTCGCTGCGATCCCACACGCGTTTTGTCACTTTTCTTTCATTTTCCGCGTGACAAGCAACCTATGCGTGGATACACTACCGTTTTGAGGCGCAACCAGGACACCCAACCAAGGAATGACGAGCGATGGCGGATTTCACTGAAGTATCACGTACCGGCTGGTTCCAACGAATCGGGGATTCAATCAAGGGCATTGTTATCGGGATCGCGATTTTCCTTGCCTCCTTTGTGGTGCTGTGGAAGAACGAAGGATGCTCCGTTCGCCAGTACCGGACCATCAGCGAGGGGCGGGGCGCCGTCGTGCCGGCGGAAGCGACTTCGGTAGACAAGGACAACGACGGCAAATTGGTGCTGATGAGCGCCACCGCCGAGACAACCGATACGGTGGCCGATCCGCTGCTGAAGGTCAGCGCCACGGGAATTCGCCTGGAGCGCAAGGTGGAGATGTATCAGTGGGTAGAGAAAACTGAGACGCGGACGAAGAAAAACCTGGGCGGAAGCGAAACCAAAGAGACGGATTACACCTATACCAGAGAGTGGAGGTCCAGCCCAGTCGATTCCAGCAAGTTTAACGAAAGAGGACGACAGGAAGGTAAAGTGAACCCGCCGATGACCATCGGCAGCGACAAGTGGTTTGCCAAAGACGTCAGCCTGGGTGCCTTCCGCCTTCCTGCGACGCTGATCGAAAAGATCCCCGGCGCGACCGATATCTCGCTGGACAGCACCAACCTCGCGGCGCTTCCCGAGGATCTGCGAAGCCGCGCCAGCCTGCAAGGCAATGCCATCTATATCAAAGGCCTCCCCTCAGCCACCCCCATCGTGAATGAAGGCACCACTGCCGGTGAACAGATCGGCGATATGCGCATCTCTTTTTCCTTGGTCGAACCATCCGCAGTCACTGTCCTCGCCCAACAGAAGGACGACACCTTTCAGGCCTACCAGACGAAGAACAATCCACTCTTCCAGTTGCGCGCCGGCATGCTTGGACCGGACGAGTTCTTCGCGAAGATGGAGGGCGAGAACAAGGCCAAAACCTGGTTGCTGCGCATCCTCGGCTTCGCCATGATGGTGATCGGCATCAGCATGCTTCTGAAGCCGCTCGAAGTCCTGGCGGACGTCATCCCGCTCCTTGGCAACATCGTGGGCGCAGGCGTCTTCATCATCTCGCTGCTGGTGGCTCTCCCACTCTCCCTGTCCACGGTCGCGGTGGCCTGGATCTACTATCGGCCGCTTCTCGGCATTCCGCTCTTCATCGTTTCGGCGGTGCTCGTCGGAGTCCTGATCGGCAAGATAAAGTCCGGCCGAAAGGCAGCCACTCCTGAAGTGGCTGGCGCTGGCGCCTGAGGAACTGACCGCTCCCTGGCTGAAGCGTCGAACTTCAGCCAGGGAACGAAACTCCTTCATTCCACCGCGTAGACGGCGCCGCACTTGCGGTCGATGTCGACGATGGCCCGCCCAGCGCTGACCGGGATCAGCCTGCCGGAATCGAGGCATCGCAGTTGCGCCGGCCGCAGCGCACCAAAGGCGACCTCGAACTCCGCCGCCTCGGGATGATGATTGAGGACAAAGAGGACCGGGAAACCGCCCCCCTCGTGCAGCACGGCACTGGCATGGATGCGGGGCTGTTCCGTGCAGGCAACACGGTCAAGCTCGTCGCCTCCCTTGGTGCCGGCATTGTCGACCCCCGCCCCACGCTTCCAATCCTTCCAGGTGACCAGCTGTGTGGGCGTCAGCCGGACGTGGGCCGCGCCCACGAAAGCGCCGATCCACTCCTGAACCTGCGCGATCGTCTCCAGCGATTCCAACTCCGCCTCTTCCGTGGCCAGCCAGCCACTGCGGATAACACTCCCCTGGCCGACCCGATGCGTACCCGCCGCGGGATCGACGAGGCCGCACAGCGCCACCCGACGGCCGGCATCGTCCAGCGCTGGCCAGGCACCACTGACGACGAGCGCCCCACCCTGGCGCACCCAGCCATCGAGGCAGGCGGCAACGTCGGCGGAGACAAGTGCGCCGCCTGGCAGAAAGAGGAGCCGATAGTCGCCGATGGCATCCGGACGCGCCACGGGATCGACCGCATTGGCCTGGCACCCGCCTGCCTCAACGACGCGGAAGAGGCCGGTGTACTCGCGGCTCGCCTCGCCGGCCTGCACCTCGCCGATGCGGGGAGCGCCCACATGCAGCGAATTGTCCGCGCAGGGCATCGGATCGCCGATGGAGCAGTGGCGGTGAGCGGCGATGTCGTAGATGATGGCGCAATCGCCCCGCGGGACGAGGTCGTCCCAATGCGGAATCGCCTCCACGCACAAGGCGCGGCTCTCCCGCAGCACATCGAGGCTCGGGCGAGCGTGACCATGGGACGAAACCGGAGCGTCCCCCCACACCATGCGGTCGTGGAACATGAACCATGAGATGCTCTTGCAGCCATGCGCCAGCGCGCAGCGCGCCATGAACCGCATATGGTCGTCACTTACCCGGCTACCCAGAATCTTGTTCCACGTGCCCGACATGAACTCCGCCGACCACGTGTAGTCCACGCTTGCATTCATGAGCTTCAGCACTCGCGCCATGGAGCTGTATCCCGACCAGCTCAGGAAGGTCCCGCGATAGAAGTCGTAGCCGACGATGCCGCGCCCGCCCTTCCCCTGAACCGCCTTCTCGAAGCTGGGCATGCGGGTCGGCACACCCTCGGGAAGATGAGGATTGAAGTTGGTCATGAAGAGGACGTCACTGACCCCGTTGGACTCGTGCATCGCCCGCAGCTCGCCGATGTAGCGGCACATGACCCACTCCTTGAACTCCACCCAGTCGAGATGACGCGCAATGTCGTCCGAGAGCGATTCGGGCACCTCGCGGGGCGGCGGCACCTGATCGATGGCGGTGTAGCTCCCGGCATAGGGGAGGCTGGCGGCGGAACCGTACTTCTCGCTCAGGAACTGGTGCCAGAACCCCCCGGGCTGTACGTTGACGGGGTTGTAATCGCTGTCCAGGAAGCCATCCTTGCAGATGTAGCTGATCTCGTTGTCGAGATTGATCATGTCGATGCAGCCGCCGGCGGAGCGCAGGCGCGGCCGAATGATCGCATCCGCTGCATCGAGCCAGCGGCGGCACCACGTCAGATACTCGGGATGGAGATAGCTCGGCTGCATCCCCTCGCGTCGCGTGATCCAATAGCCGCCCGACGGCTCGTCCTTGTGGTTCCAGACCATCATGCCGGGGTCGCCGCAGATGAGGAACTTCGGTTCGCCGCCGAAGTTCAGTTCATTGCAGCAGAAAGGGCCGCAGCGGAAGTTCAGCAGCAGCTCCCGCTCGTGCACCATGTCCAGGAAGCGCAGCAGGTTGAGGCTCGGATTGGTGCGCCCCTCGAAGTCGAGAACACCGGCTGGATTGGCACTGTCAGGAGGGCCAACCAGATGAACGTCCCAGGAGACGTAGGTGGTCACGCTGCGCAGGCCAGCCTCCACCAGGCGGTCCAGAACCGGAGCCCAGTATTTCGGGTCGAGACGGAAGTACTGCACCTCCGCGCCAAAGATCTCAGAAGAATGTATCGTCATCGCGTGCTGAATGCCTTTATCATTGGATGGAAGCGGCCGCCTCCCTTTATGCGTCGTATTCCGCCAGAGACTTCTGGTAGACATGCATCTTGTTCAAGGACCCCTTGAGACTGACCGGCGAGTCGTCCCGGTGCCGGCGCATTACCTCCATGCGGCAGCGCAGGTGATCCACAAAACCGGGGCCCAATTCGTACGTCATGAAATCGCTCAGGTAAACCCGCATGAACTTGTCCAGCCGCCCATCGAGCATGGCGATCAGCTCCGCGGTCACCTCCAGTTCATCGTCGACAATCTGCTGCATGGTACGCTGAAAGCGCGGCTCATTGCCGGGGGCCAGGTAACGGCCGGCCTCGTACCAGTTGGCGTGGGAGCGCTGGTTCAGCCACCCGAAGCGAATGTGTTCGGCCTGATCGCGCAGAAGCGCCGCGGCCGCGGCATCGCTGCACCCGTCGGCGGCGCCATCGAGGCTCCGCCACGCGTTCTCCAGCCCCGGCAACGTCCTCCGGTTGTACAACTCGTCGATGACGTAATCGCGGTTCCGCTCGTCTGCCTCATGAGGCACAAAGGCGCCGAGACCCTGAATGCGTTCCATATCCTCCAGGCCGATCGTGCGATAGTAAGCCGTCTCCTGGGCTTCCAGGGCGCGCAGGTTCGGTACCAGCGGACCGGGCAGGGCCTGCTTGGGGAGACCGGCATGGTTCCACATCGGCCGCTCGCACCACGCGTCGTTGCAGCGGCGCCAGGCCTCGACAAGAACAGGCGCCAGCTCCGCCCCCACACACTCCGTCGCCAGCCTGCTGACCACGACCTCCGGATCGGCATCGATGTCGGCATTGACGATGCGCATGGCGGCGGCGTTCACGTCGAAGGGCACCAGCTCCTTGGGGCTGACCACTCCCCAGGCAGCGATCCTCGTGGCGCCAATGGCGGCGATCGCCTTCACCATCCGTATGGTCTCGAAGGGGTGAGGCGTGTAGCGCAGCGGCCGCGGATAGTCGGTCGTCGGCAGCTCGGCGTGCAGGAAGGGAGAGCGGTTCCCTTTGGCGGCCACGTCGAAACGGTTCTTCATATCGTCGAAGCGATCCTGGCGAGCCGCTGCCCGATCGAGCGTGCGCACATTCCACTTGGCCTTCGGCGCCCCCCAGACCGCCTGGTGGTAGCCCCACATCTCTTCAAGGCCCCCCTCCCAGTCATACAGACCATAAACCGAGCCGACAATGCCGGGAGGCGACTGCTCCAGAATCCGCGCCCGTTCCGAGGGAGAGAAACCGCTCGTCAGGTTGACGGTGAAGTCCGGCTGATGGCGCTGCCCTTCCTCCAGAAGGATCGAGAGAAAGTTGACGGCGCGCTTGGCGAGGGGGATCCCCTTGTTGAAACCCGCCCCATTCGAGCCGGCGTAGGTCTCCGGATTGTAGTCGAAACCGGCACCACTGTCGCTGGTGAAGATGCTGGCCATGCTCACCTCGGGAGCTACCTCCATGACGGCCGCCATCATCTCCCGATAGTGGGCCTGCACCTCGGGCAGATCCGTGCAGAGCGCATAGAGCGGCGTCTTGCTCACATTCGGGTTGTCGACACGCGGTCCACGCAGCGTCGGATGCCGCAGGAAGAAGCGTTCGGGAACAAAGCGGGGCTCACACAGGTAGAGCATCGGCTTGAGCCCGTGACGAACCGCGCTCTGCGAAAAGCGCACCAGCGACCGCCGGTTCCGCTCCAGATACATTTCCGGATAAAGCCCCCGGTTCAGCGTGCTGCTCGCAAAAAGATCGAGCGGTGGCCCGAAATTGGCAAACCACAGGTAAACATTGTCCGGCTGGTTCAACTGCTCCGGATGCATCAGGTCCGGCAGATGGTTGATCTGAACGTGCGTGACGCCGGCATTCGCCAGCGAAGCCATGAAGTCGTCAATATTCGCTTCCGTGTGCTCGAACCGGAGCAGACCGGGATAGCAGACAATGGTCGAGATGGCATTCATGAGTCGGATACCTTATCTGATTGTGAACGATAAAAATAGAGGTCAGGGGGCGATTGTCCAGATGAACTCCTCGCCCGAAGCCAGATTGACCCGGCGTTTCAATCCGGCCAGTGGCCCACCCGCGGATCCCTCCACCGTGGCTCGCAGCCGGCGATCGGTCGGATTGTGCGCAACAATCTGCCAGCTCCCATCATGTCGCGCCATGACACGCAGCAGCAAGTCGTCGCGGTTGCTGGTCAGGACATTCCCCAGGAAAAACTCCCCATGCTCGGTCGCCGGATCCATCAGCGCCCAGGTGACCCCCTCGGCGTCGGGAGCCAGTGGCGGCAGCAGCTGCTGGCCCGGCCGCCAGATCGCGGCGGTCCAATTGGCATTCAGGCCGCGTACCATCAGCGGCACCTTCATGGACAGCTCCGCTTTGCCCAGGGAGCCCCGGAAGGCGTGATCGCGTGTTTCGATCTCGAACCCAAAGGGCGCACGGCGGCAGGCGCCCTGCCGCGCCTGCAACCGCAGGCTGCTCGCCTCGCCCCGCAGCAGCAGCTTACTTACGATCTCGTCCAGCCCGGCTTCCCGCGGCATGCCGACCGGCCAGCGCATGATCAGCCAGTTGAGGCCGAGCTTGTCGCCGGCGGCGAAGCTGCGCTGCCCCAGCGCCGCGCCATAGTAGAAAAAGTGGCGCCCATTAGCGGCATTCCACTGGATGTTGATACTGAAGGCATCATCCAGCGCGAAAAGCGTGGCATTGCCCAGAGGCTGCTCCCAGGTCACGTAGCCGCCCCGACCGAGCGTGCGCACCAGGTTCGCCTGGTGATGGGTGCCGTCCGAGAGCCAGAAGCCGCCGGTCGACGGATCCCACACCGAGCGCCCGACTGTCAGGTTCATGGCCGGGCTGCTGCCCAGCTCGAGCGGCGCCTTGAAGGTGTAGCTCTCCCGGCAGAACTGGAAGGAAGGCTGTCCCCCGTTGCGGTGAAAGTCGATGTCATCATGCACCAGGTCGAAATGTGTCGACGGCTCCAGGGTAAAGTAAGCTCCCCAGGCGCTGAAGTAGCCGGAATCGTAGACCCCGGGCTTCAAGTACTTCTCGCGATCCCCCAGCCAGCGCACATCGTGGCGATGGATACGCAGGTTGCGGCTCCCGTGCCACTGCTGCACATCGGGAATCAGATCCCACCGGCTCTCCGGCACCCGCTGACCATCGGTGGCCGTGAAGGCCACCTGGGCCATCAGGCCGATCGTCGGAGAGGAGGTGTCGGTGCCGTTGGGAATGTAGTTCCACGCTTCGCCGTTGGCGGCTCCCGGACCGCCGCCCGGGCCAAAGCGCAGCTTCACATGGGTACCCACGCCGAAGGACTGAGGATTGCCATCGGTATCCACCCCAGTGCCGCCGCCAAGGATGTTGCAGTGATCCCCGCACCATTGCAGATACATCATCTTGTCGTGGACGTTGAAGCTGGTCGCCAGCGCTTCCCCCCCGGCCGTGTCGACGACGCGCAGATAGAGGCCGCGCTGACGGTCGTGAATGTCGTCGACCTCCTTGAGGAACTCATGCCCCTCCGGCCGGTAGCTGCGCAGGAGCTGTCCATCCGCCCACAACTCGACGCGGTCGAGGGGCGCGTCGCTCTTCACCCGGATGAAGATCCGATACCGGTAAGTGCCCGGCAATCCCGGATCACCCAGGCTGGTGCGGAAACCGTTGATGGGCTGGAAGGCCTGGATCTCCGGGCCGCTGGAAAGGTAGGCCACGGTGCAGTAGGTATGCCCTACCCCCATGGATCCCCGCTGCCAGCGCGGATTGGTGCGGATGTCCTCCATGCTGGGCGCCAAAATCCTCAGATGATAACCATCCGCCGAGGCGGCCACCTGCGCCGGGTCATCCAGCAGGTGGAAAGCCATCGGGGCCGGATACTCCCCGCGATAGACAAGCTCCTTCCACGGCTCCAGGTTTTCCTCGACCTGCTTGCCATCCCGATAGATCGCCACCGGCACGCCGTTGTACACACGATAACTCCACCACGGCGCATGATTCTCCTGGATCGACAGCGGGAAATTGGCGTTCCAGCCGGCGTCGAAGAAGAAGTGCAGCTGCTCGCGTACGGCGCTGCCATCCTCGGTCAGCCGCCCCGGACCATGCCACGGAATGTGCCGGTTGAAGCGGTAGAACCGATTCCCTTCCCAGCTCTCGAACTGCTGGCCCGGCAGGCAGATGAAGGAGTCGTCACTCGCCGCGACGCATGCCTCCTCGAAAGCCTCCCACTGCGCCTGCGTCAGCTTCAGAATCTCCTCGCGAAAGGCAATACCATCGAAGCCGGCGGCCTTGGCGGCGGCCGCCCATTCGGCAACCGTCCCCTTGCCCCCCGAAAGCGCTGTCCGGGCCCCCACCAGGATCTTATACGAAGAAAAGTGCCCGGCCAGCATCTCCCGCCAGTCCGGCGTCGTCCAGAAGCTCGAATGCACCCGCCAGAGGCGGTCGATCTCGGAATCGGGCCACGACATCTCCGGCCGCTCCCAGTCGATCCCCTCCCTGCTGCCCCAGTCTGGCAGAATCTTGAACGCCACCTTCGACGTGGCGCCACCGGGAGTCCCGGCCTCGCGCGCCGGCTCCGTCAGCCAGAGGCTGAGACTGCGCAGCAGGGGCAGCCAGTCGCTCGTCCGCTGGCCATCCCCGCGCGAAGCGCAGACCTGGCCGCCAACCGCCTTGCCCAGATCGTACCAGAAGGGCCCCGGATTGGAGCTGAAGATCGCCAGCCGCCCCTTGCCGACCTCACGCACCGCCAGCACCGGCGCTGGCCCCGGCTTCGCCTCCGCGGTCAAGCGCTCCCCGATCCCCGCCGACTTCGGCAGCGTCAACGGCACTACCGTACTCGACGGCATGCTGCTCACCAGCGCCGTCCACGCGTCCGAAAGCTCCAGTGGCCGCAGGTACGGACTGTAGAAGATGCTGTTGCGGAGGAAAAGCGACTCCGCCCCCCGCGTGGCGGGATGATCGGCCAGATTGGTGGTCCAGATGATCTCGTTGCGCTGAAAGGGAAGCCGTGGCGGGTTGTCATAGGTGTGCTCCGGGTCGTCGATCGTCGCCCATGGAATCCGGGCGCCATAACGCTGCAGCCACGCATTCACCTGATCCGCGTGGGTATACTGCTCCATCTGCTCCTGTCCGATATACAGGATCGCGCCCCCCGCCTGCAGATAGCGATCCAGCAGATCCGCCAGTTGCTCCGCATCGTACGCAAGCGAGCCATGACCGCTGATGAAATTCGTCATCACCAGCAGGTTGTACTGCTTCAGCTTGTCCCACGTCAACGGCTGCCGTTCCACTCCCGCGCTGAAATCCACCCGCAGACCAATCCCGTCCAGCACCTCGATATACGGAGGCGGCGGCGCCGGCTGGATCAGTGGCACCCCATCCTTCTGCAGGACGCTGATGACAGGTTCCGCCGCCATGCCTCCACTCGCCAATGCCGACAGCACGATACACAGCCAGAAATACTTACACATAGTTTCCCCTCATCCGAATGCGGTTACAACCCCAGGCACGTGGTGGCGCGACCGCAGCCACCTTTTCCCCAATATAGGAGCACCCGGAAATGCCGTCAACGAGAAATGCAACAATTTTATAATGCCACCCCTCCCGATCGTTCTGATCCCCCCAGGCACCTACCCCGTTACACGAGGGCTCTCCGAGCCGCGACGAGATCACTGTCATCCCCCCCGCGTAAGCTCAATTCCACTGCCCATAGCCTCCACAGGCCCGAAATGTAGGAGCGGTTCTCCGAACCGCGACTAGGCCGTTGCCTCTCCCACGTGAACGCAATGTCACTGCCCTTAGCCTCCACAGGCCCGACAATGTGGGAGGGGTTCTCCGAACCGCGACTAGGCCGTTGCCTCTCCCACGTGAACGCAATGTCACTGCCCATAGCCTCCACAGGCCTGAACTTGGGCCGTTTCCAACGGCCCTGCCATTGCCGTCCGACTCGTCAGACTTGTCAGACTTGTCAGACTTGGCGTGTTAAAAATGGCATCAGAGGCGCCATAATAGATCACACGATTTCTTTTCAGTTTCGGCTTGAATATGAAAATATAGGCGTAATCTTAGCTATG
>JAWLHB010000040.1:0-75542 GCA_041690595.1 Lentisphaeria bacterium | reverse complement strand
TGCTCATCCTCATGATCTCCTGTAGGGGGTTCAAGTCACAGGAGATACTGTGCGCACGAGCAAGCGAATATTCACCATGGGGTATTTTTGACGCTTACTTTCGAGGACAGTGAAGCGGTACCTGCCTTCCGCGTCCGCGTGCACACATGCCAGCATATCGGGATAGACCCTGTTCCGTTGCCAGCCCTGCAAAGCATACGAGCCTCGTCCAACAGCGATGCGATGCCACCAGTAGACCGATTCGCTGGAATCGAGATACACCGCCGTGTGCCGTTCCAGATCGTTGAACTCGCGCTGATACACCTTCTCGAACAGGTTCTTCTCGATCCTACCGCCCGGCCGCCACAACTCTCGGTCTTCCTCGGATACCTCCAATTCCAACGTCTCCGCAAGATGCCAATTCAGGTCGGCATTGGTCGAAGCCACCAACTTTAGAGCAATCCGCCCGCTGTTCAGCTTCTCGTGGAAGAGCCGTTCGGAAGCCGCATTGACTTGCCGCTGGAGCGAAGACTTCATGGCGTTGACAAGGTTCAGCCGGTTCACGTAGATTACCTTCTCGTCTACGCCAACCTTCCTCAACTCGTCAAGTGCCTCATCCAGCAACCGAATGCCCTGCCACGGGTTCGGAATCGTGTCGAGCAACTGCCGCACGAGGAAGGGCTTGTCCAGCCCTTCTGTCGGTACTTCATCGACCGTTCGTTCCTGCATCTCCCAAGGAACGGCATCCTCTCCCTTGCCGATGGTCGCCCTGATCGTTGTACGCTTATGCGTACCTTCCTCATCGAGTGAAAGGTTGCCCGCCTCGCGAAAGTTGAACTGGTCCCAGTCCAACTCACCCAGCAAATCGCGTTCATGATCCAGGGGGCGATAGCCATCGGGTTCCTTCTCGTCCTTCGCCAGCACCCGCGGGAGAAAAATCGGTGGCAAACCCTTGAACCTGTCGCGGCGACTCAACGTCTCCCGCCGTGTATTTTTTGGGGTCCCGCTTCCCGGGTTAACCGGCTTCACATAAGAGGCGATATCCGCCATCCCTTCTTCCTGAAGGCCCTTGCGGACACTGTTTACCGCATCCATCACCTCCACGTCGAAGGTAAGCACATAGCAGGAATCCAGTGCTTCGTGTCCGGTCAGCGCGGCATGCGGCTGACGCAGAATCCTCCCGACCATTTGCGTCAATGCAGTATTTGCGGTCGTCTTGCTCAAGATCGCCAGCACATAGGCGAAGGGACAGTCCCAACCCTCACGCAAGGCGTCTTTGGTAATGATATACGTCACCGGACACGTGTCGGCAAGCAGGTCCTCGTCCCCCAATTCGTCGCTCTCTGACGTTTTGAGCCGGATCTCGTCCTCATGTACACCCAGAGAGTCGCGCAGGTACTCTCGTGCATCCTCCGCGTGTACAAAAGCCGAATCGCGCTGCTCCTTTCCCGTCCTCTCGACTCGTACAAGCACGATTGGCCTGATGTAACGATTCGTCTCATGCTGAAACGCCACCGCCTCTTTCGCCAGCTCCTCGCGTTTGGCATGTGCCGCGGTCAGTGTCTGTTTCCAGCCGCCACGCGCTTCGTTGGTCACCTCGATTGGCAGCTTGATCATCTCTTCGTCTTTCAGATCGGCACCCGGTACGTTCACCAGCACGTTCGACAGATGCCGCGCGTCTGTATTCGGCGTGGCCGAAAGCTCAAGCATGAATCGCGGATTGAAACCGCAGAGTGTACCTCGCGCAGTCTCGGAGTACGCCCGATGGCCTTCATCGATCACCACTACGGGTCGAACCAGCCGCAGCACATTGCCCAAGCTCATCTTTACTGACACCGAACCAGGCACCACACCTTCGGCATAGCCCATGTCCGCCAAGTCGTTCACATCCAGATTCGGAACAGCTTTCAGCAAGGCCACATTTGCTTCATGGTCGTCCTCCACTGGGAAGAAGTCAGGATACCTGCCGCTGTCCCTGAACATCCGCAATGTCTCTTTCGATTGCCGAGATGCCGAAGGCAGCATCAGCAGCATCACACAGAGTGATGCCTCCACGTCCCGCTTGCCGAAGCTGTCGAGCTTTTCCAGCATCTTCACGCGCCCGCCGGAAGCGCGTTCCAGCATCTGTCGGTAAGGATGCTCTCGGTTCGCCAGATGCTTCCACGTCTGCCGGTAGATCGCATCCGAGGGCACAACCCAAAGCACCATACCCGTCTGCCGCTTGAAATAGTCGGCCTGAATGCGCTCTACCGCCGCCGTGGCCAACAGCGTCTTGCCGCCAACAGTCGGTACTTTTAGGCAGATACTCGGGATTGGACGCTTCAACGCGTCGAATCTCGTCAGATAGGGGGCCGCCATTGGCAGGCCGTTCTGAACGAGGCTCGGCAGTGCGCCATCTTCGTTGAGCGTGTTCCACGTCTCGACGCAGTAATCCGGTAGCGTCACTTCAACGCCGGCATCACGCAAGGCCTTGGCAGCGAGTTCCATCTTCTCCCGCTTCTCTGCCAAGATCGCCAGGTAGCGATCCAGCTTGTTGAGCACGCCTTGCTGGTATTCCTTCAGTTGCACGGCTCAGTCTCCCAGGATGCGGTGGACGGCATAGGGCAACTGGCAGAACTCGATGCGCTTGGGTGTCAGAACCTTCTGGCTCATGAACTTGGCGACCGCGAAAACAATGGCCCGTTTCCCCGAAGTGTTCGACTTCTCCACCGCCGCGACCCGCTCCGCTGTCAGGGCCGCATCATTTGAGCGCAGCCAATCCTTGACGGGTTGATAGAAGAGATGTACGCGGAACAGATCAGTCTCGCCAACGAAACCGTCGTCCCTGGCCTCTGGTACATCCTCCACCGACATGCCTGTCGCCGTGTAGAAGACGTAACGCGCCAGTGCTTCGAAGCTCGGCATCCCATCGTCGGCAGCGAGCAGACTTCCGATGTCGATGGGCTGGCCCAACTCACAAAAGGTAAAACTTCCGCCGATGCCGGGGGCATTCTCCTTCACCGCGCGCTCGCCGGTTACGGTCAACACGCCGTCGCTGATCTGCTTCTTGATGCTGTCGAAGTCGCTCGCGTGCCGCTGCTCCAGGTAGGCCACCTCTTGCATGATTTTCTGCTGCTGTTTCGCGAAGGTTGTCCAGGTGATCTTCTGCTCGTAAAGCTGTTCCCGTATCGTCCCAGAGAAGCTGTAGCCGTTGATAACCCGTCGGACCCGCTCCGCGGTCAGTGTATCGGCATAGTCTTCGCACTCGATCAGAATAAATCGCCGATTGCCGCCGTCCTTCCTGTTCGCCTCAAGTACGGCATGAGCCGTGGTACCAGAGCCAGCAAAGGAGTCGAGAACCAGCGTGTTTTTCCTATTCATGATAGAGAGAACCTTCTGCACAAGCTCAACGGGCTTTGGGTTGTCAAACACGGCCGACCCGAAAAGCCGCTTTAGGACCTCTCCACCGTCGTCAGACGAGCCGGCTTCCGTGTAATCCCAGAAATCAACCGGAACCATTTGGTCAGCTTGATCCAAAAAGAGCTTGAGTCGGGGATATTCTGCTTTTCCATCAATCCCCCACCAGAGCAGGTTCTCGGCTTTGTGGCGCTCGTGTTCCTCGGGACTGTACTTCCACGCGTGAGTCGGGTGCTCAACAGGAGGCCGTCCTGGTGGCGCCTCAATATTGTAGCTAAGATTCGCTCTTTTCTCTTTCGTAGCAGGGTTGACGTAGGAGGAGGTCATCCACGGTCCACGAGGATCGTTGTCGGGATTGGAATAGTTAGAGTCAGATTTCTGAGTTCTTGGTTCTTTTATAACTGAAAGCTTCTCGCTACGTCTGTATAGCAGTACGTTATCGCGTTGTGAGTAAAACATCTTGGCGTTGTTGCTTCTAGTATATCGCTTTCTCCATGATACAGATGCAATAAAGTTTTGTTCTCCGAAAACCTCGTCAAGAATCACTCTGGCTCTATGCGATTCATTATCATCCAACGTCATCCAAATGAGGCCATCATCGGAAAGCAAGTCCCTGAGAAGATGGAGTCTAGGCCACATCATGCAGAGCCACTTGTCGTGCCTTTCCAGGTCTTCCTTGTCCACTGGATTGGCCGACCGCTTCAACCATTCCAGCATCAGCGGCGAGCGGACATTGTCATTGTAGCACCAGCCTTCCTCGCCCGTGTTGTAGGGCGGGTCGATGAAAATGCAGTCGACCTTGCCGGCGTGAGTGGGTAGTAGTGCCTTGAGGGCTTCCAGATTGTCGCCATGGATAATCAGGTTGTCGGCGAGGCTGGGCTGACCATCCGGGATCGGCAGCGACTTCTCCGGCACCACCCGCAGCTCGCGAAACGGCACGCTCAAGTGGTGTGAGTAAACGAACTGCTTACCCTTGAACTCCAGTGACGGCATACCTTCTCCCTGAGCTGATACATATCTTTCCCTCGGATGGCCAACAGCGGCCCTCAATGATAGACGCCCGGCGCCCTTCTGTCAATTCGCTTAGAAGATTGTCAGATACCTCGGTGACCAGCGCACCGTCACTTCGAGCACGCCTTCGTCGCTCTGGCTTCGCGGACGGCAACCGAGAGCCGCCTGTGCAAAGGTGGAATGCTCAAGATATTCAAATCAAGGTGTACAAAGTTTCTCGCCGAGACGTAAAAGCTCCGGCAATACGACTACCGGCGGCGATCCACTAATGCGCAAAGAAACGCCAGCGTGAATTGCTTCACGCGATCGGCATTCCCCTGCCATCAACAGTTCTACGCTTGATTGGCCTCGGGCTATCTTATAGACGAGGTGGAGCACCAAGTGGAAAAGTACTCACACCTGCGGGCACCGGCTCCACGGTGATCTCAGCATAAAGCTTGTCTGCAGGGGCACCGAGATCAATGATAGAATATACCATGTAGACCTCCTTGGAAGAAGGACAAAGGAGAATACTTTGGATCCCATTGCTGTTCAGGAAGGCTCGTCCAGTTACTTTATATTGGTCCCTGTTGTGGTGATCATCGCAGGGACACGAGAGTGTCGTGACTTGAATATTGGCGTCCTCTTCATACGGTCCTGAAAGCTGTGATCCCATTCTCATCTCTCCATTATGATGGTTCATCCATGTAGCTAACGAAATCGCGTTCTCGCGGAATCCCTTCCGCCAAGGCACTTGTTGTACTGACATGGTACGATGGCGAGAGGGGATTGCACGTGTTCCGGATCAATTAGAATGTAGCGGTGCGACGTTCGGCATGCAATCATCGCGCGTGAAAAACACGATCGCCAAGTCTTCCGGGGCCGATCCACTGTCGGAGTGGTGCAGCACGGCACAGTCTGCTGGTCAATAGTCTGCTGTGCTCATGTTTCCGAAGGTCCCGCGTGTAATCCACAATCTCTCTGCATACTTGTCGGCCAGAGCAGCGAAAGAATCGAGTCCGAATGACCACTCAATGTTCCACTCCACGCAGCGCCCCGGCGGGACGCAGCGAATCTCGCGAAGTTCGCGAACTTGTCCAAAGACCACCGATAGGGAGCAAATCGGAGGAAGAAAGCATTGCGGTTGAATTCCATCATCTCAATGCCTATGGGCCGCAAAGCGGCGTCGGTAAAATTAATGTCTTTGAATCAAAACGGCGCCCCCTCATAAGTGAGCGTTTCGTTCGAAGGGTCTGCCCATGCATTAATAAACGCCTTGCCTTTGTCTGTCGGTGCTACTATGAACTCCAGAACTTCCTTCCGCCCATCGCCGTAATCGAAGCTTGACATGGTTTGCGCGTTGTAAACCAATCCATCATCTATAATGTTCTTTACCAATAGGTATCCATAGATAGAAACAGACTTGTTAGTTTGAAGATATTGCATGACATTTATTTCAAAAGAAGAGTAGCGATCAGATAAAAAAGCTACCTTTCGCTTGTATACGAGCATCGATTTCCGGTCAATTTCTCCTCGGTCATAACGCGCATGGCAGTTTGGACAGAGGGCAATCAGGTTCCGATACTCGTGAACCTTGACTTCGCTATAGGGAATGATATGGGCGAGTTCGGTAGTAGGATGCCGACAAGTCGCAATGGCGCACCTGTGGCCAGCTTCCACAAGAATGCGGCGTTTTAGGGCAGCAGGAATAGTAAGCCTGACAGTCATCTCCAATTATCCCATTAATGTTTTCTGCCGGGACTCATGGCCTTGGGCATGCCTAATATCTCTGCGCGCGCATTTATTGTCAAACAATTTCAGGTGAAATGTTGAGCAACGGAGCGCGAGGAACTGACAACATGGATATTCCATCTTGGGCTGCGCTTGGCTCTCGGCACCCGAAGATGTAGGGAGTTCCGGCGCCTACAGAGATCATGTCTACCCTTTGTCCATCGCACCGAAGCGGGTGCATCTACTGTGGCGATGGGCTGCCGAGCGGCAACCCGGGGGATTTTGTGACTGGGAAAAGCGGGATCCAGACAGGCATCAGCTACGTTGCCCTTCGTTCCCTTTGTTCCTTTCGCTTCCTGGCCTCCGCGAGCTTCAAGAAGTTGTTGGCAATGGTGATCTCCATTTCCAGGCGCCGGAGCTGCGAGAAGTACTCTGTCAGTTCGGGTATCGTCTGCTGCGAGACAACCGCAGCAATCTCGGGAACCTGGCGTCTTGCCTTCTGGATCGCTGTCTCGATCGTCATCCCTTTGGCCATCTCGTCCGACACGATTCGATCAAACCGCCGCCGTTCAGCGCTCCGCTTGTGGTACCAACGGGTGGACGTGTAGCACTCTTCCACAAAATCCCGTATGTCGTCTGTAAGGTCTCCCTGCTCACCAAGCGATTCCATCAAAGCCATACCTTCAGCAAGCTGTCTGGAGAACAGCCTCACTTTCGAGGTTGAGGGAGTGGAGCCAGCAGACGGACTTGAACCGACGACCTGCTGATTACAAATCAGCTGCTCTACCAACTGAGCTATGCTGGCTCTTCAGGCATACCGGATAATGCAGCGCTACTATAGCCGCGCTCGACCCATTTGCAATAGCCGAAATCCAGGCTTGCGCGCCATGACGCATGGCACGAAGGTGGGACAGGATGGCGCACGTGGCGGATATGGTGAGGTTGTCGGAAAAGGCACGTAAGTTCTTGGTTGACAGTGACTTATAGAGGCGTGGTGGCATCTGGCAGCATTGCTGCTAATGGATTACCGAAGCAATAACGTGTCACTGTAACTCCTCAGGAGATGGACCATGGATCTTAATATGTATACGGAAAAATCGCGCGAAGCGATACAGGCGGCTCATCAGCTGGCGGCGGAGCGCAATCATCAGGAGATGCGGCCGGTTCACCTGCTGGCGGCGCTGCTCGCGCAGGAGAGCGGCCTCGTCGGGGCCCTGTTGCGTCGCCTCGAGGTGCCGGAGCAGCGTCTGCGGGAGCGTATCGAGGAGCTGCTGCGCAAGATTCCGGCCGTTACCGGCCCTGGCGCCGGCGGTCAGCTCGGCATGTCCCGCGACCTCGCCCAGATCTTTTCCCATGCGGAGAGCATCGCCAAGCAGATGCGCGACGAGTATGTCAGCGCGGAGCATCTCTTTCTCGCGCTGATTCGGCACGATTCGGCGACCAGGGAGCTGGCCCGGGAGTTTTCGATCACCGACGATCGGGTCATGGAAGCGCTGCGCGCCGTCCGCGGCAACCAGCGCGTCACCTCGCAGAATCCCGAGGCCACCTTCGAGGCGCTCGACAAGTATGCGCGCGACCTCACCGAGATGGCCCGCCGCGACAAGCTCGATCCCGTGATCGGGCGCGATGACGAGATTCGACGCGTCATCCAGATCCTCTCGCGCCGGACCAAGAACAACCCCGTGCTCATCGGCGATCCCGGCGTCGGCAAGACGGCCATCGTTGAAGGTCTTGCCCGCCGCATTATCGATCAGGATGTCCCGGAGGGGCTCAAGAACCGCCGGGTCGTCGCCCTCGACATGGGCGCCCTCATCGCCGGCGCCAAGTTCCGCGGCGAGTTCGAAGAGCGGCTCAAGGCGGTGCTCAAGGAGGTGACCGAGGCGGAAGGGGAGATCATCCTCTTTATCGACGAGATGCACACGGTCGTCGGCGCCGGCGCGGCGGAAGGGGCGATGGATGCCGGCAACCTTCTCAAGCCCATGCTGGCCCGCGGCGAGCTGCACTGCATCGGCGCCACCACCCTCGACGAGTTCCGCAAGCACGTCGAGAAGGACAAGGCCCTGGCGCGGCGCTTCCAGACGGTGCTCGTTCAGGAGCCCTCCGTCGAGGACACCATCAGCATCCTGCGCGGACTCCGCGAGCGCTACGAGATCCACCATGGCGTCAAGATTCGCGACAGCGCCCTCGTCGCCGCCGCCATGCTCTCCGACCGCTATATCGGTGAACGCATGCTCCCCGACAAGGCCATCGACCTCGTCGACGAAGCCGCCGCCAAGCTGCGCACCGAGATGGACAGCCGTCCCGTCGAGATCGACGAGCTGGCTCGCCGCAAGCTGCAGATGGACATTGAGGTTGCCGGCCTTCAGAAGGAGAAGGACGACGCCTCGCGCGAACGCCTCCACTCCCTCGAAAAGGAGCTTGCCGACGTCAACGAGAAGCTGACGGCCCTGCAGACGGAGTGGGAGCAGGAGAAGAGCGCCATCGGTGACCTCCAGGGGCTCCGTGAGTCCATCGAGCTGGCCCGCCGCCAGCTCAGTGCCGCCGAGCGCGAGTACGATCTCAATCGGGTCGCCGAGCTGCAGTATGGCACCATCCCCAACCTCGAAAAGAAGATCGCCGAGCAGGAGGGGCATCTGCGCGAAGGCGGCGGCAAACGCATGCTCAAGGAAGAGGTCGACGAACAGGACATCGCCGGCATCATCAGCCGCTGGACCGGCGTCCCCGTCAGTAAGCTCCTGCAGGGCGAGCGCGAACGGCTGCTGCGTCTCGCGGACCAGTTGCACAAGCGGGTGATCTCGCAGAACCAGGCCGTCGACGCGGTGGCCGATGCCATCCTGCGTTCACGGGCCGGTCTGCAGAATGCCCAGCAGCCCATCGGCAGCTTCATCTTCCTCGGCCCCACCGGCGTCGGCAAGACGGAGCTGGCGCGTACGCTGGCGGAGTTTCTCTTTGATGATGAACGCGCCCTCGTGCGCATCGATATGTCGGAGTACATGGAGAAGCACAGCGTCTCCCGCCTCATCGGCGCGCCTCCCGGCTATGTCGGCTACGAGGAAGGGGGGCAGCTGACGGAAGCGATTCGCCGCCGCCCCTACAGCGTCATTCTCCTCGACGAGGTCGAAAAGGCGCATCCGGATGTTTTCAACGTCCTGCTGCAACTGCTCGACGACGGCCGGCTGACCGACTCGCAGGGCCATGTTGTCGATTTCAAGAATACCATCGTCATCATGACCAGCAACATCGGCAGTCAGCATCTCCAGGAGGCGGATCGCAACGTGGAGCAGGCCGAAGCGAAGGTGCTGGCAGAGCTGCGGCGCTTCTTCCGGCCGGAGTTCCTCAATCGGGTCGACGATATCGTCGTCTTCCAGTCCCTCACCCGCGAGGATCTCCTGCAGATCGTCGACATTCAGTTGGCCGACTTCCGCCGCCGTCTCGCCGTGCAGCGGATCGAGATGGAGCTTACCGATGCCGCCCGCCGGGCGCTGGCCGAAGAAGGTTACGATCCCGTCTATGGGGCTCGTCCCCTCAAGCGGGCGCTGCGGCGCGAACTGGAGTCCCCCATCAGTCGCCTGCTCATCGCGGGTGACTTGAACGAAGGGGATACGCTCCACGTCGACCACAACGAGGATGACGGCTTCACCTTCACCACCTGAGCGCGCGCCATGCCGCTGATCACTCCTTGACCTCGACCTCGTCATGCAGGGTATCCTGCACATAGAGCAGCTTGACGATGACGATCAGGGCGGCGATCAGCGGCGTGGCCAGCAGCACCCCCAGTATTCCCGCGAAGACCGCCAGCAGGATCTGCCCCGCGATCACCAGCGCCGGAGGCATCGAGATCATCTGACGCTGCACCAGCGGCGTCAGGATATAGCTCTCCAGCGCCTGCAGCGACGTATAGAGGATGGCGACGTAAAGGACCGGCATCCAGCCATTCTGCGCCGCCAGCAGCAGCGCCGGAACGAGCGCCAGGATGGGGCCGATGTTCGGAATGAAGGTCAGGACGGCGGCAAGCATGCCCAGCGCGAAGGGCAGGGGCACTCCGAGCAGCAGCAGGCCGATCGAGGTGCTCACCCCGATGAAAGCCATCTCCAGGATGCGCCCCACCAGCCATCGGTGCAGCGTCACGCTGAGGGCGTGCAGCACCTCTTCCGCCCGGCCGCGATGGGCGCGCGGTACGAGCGCCAGCGTGCCCGCGACATAGGTGTCGGCGCCGAACGCCAGGTACAAGCCGAGCACCAGAACGACCAGCAACCCGAAGAGACCGCCAAAAAAGGTGAAGGCCCACCCGGTCGCTTTCTTCATCACCCCCCCGAGGCTCTTCGCCACTTCCTCCGGATCCGGCAGTCGTTCCAGCAGCCAGCCGCCCGCCGCGTTGTCGTTCACCCGCTGCCGCAATTCCTCCCAAGATTTTGGCAGCATCTCACCCAGCAGGGAGGCTTGCTCAGCGATCCGCGGACTGGCCAGCACGATCAGCCCCACCAGCAGCGCCAGGATGGCGACAACGAAGAGGGCGATGCTCCAATTCCGCGACAGTTTCGTGTGCGAAGCCAGCCACTGCCCGGTCCGATAGAGAAAGGTGGCCAGCAGAATCCCCGCGAAGATGAGCAGAAAGATCTGGAAGGCAAAGGCGGTGATGAGGATCAGCAGCGCCACTACTACGATCAGCAGCAGGCGCTTCGCAAACTCGGAGAAGGAACTGTCGGTACTCATGTCGTCGTCTCGTGGTAAGTGCATTCGAGCCCTCATCCCGCCTTCCTACTCTTCACCCTGTCGGCATGCGCAAGCAAATCCGCCCCCGCACCCCCGCTCCAGATTTCCTCAAAAACCATTGGGGCGGATGGCAAAAAAGGAGTACATTGCCTCGTCTTCTCCTTTCACTCCTTTACCCTCCACGTGACACGCCCATGCACCAGGCCCTTGCCGATGTCGCCACGCAGATTCGCGACCTTCTCCTGACCGATCCCTTCACCTTGGAAGTCGTCCCCGATTATCTGCGCGAGGCCGTCCTCGCCTATCCCGGCCGCGGCGGTAAAATGCTCCGACCCGCCCTCGTCCTCTGGAGCTGCGGCGCCTGTCGCGGCAAACCCGAGCTTGCCCGGCATGCCGCTGCCGCCGTCGAGATCTTTCACACCTGGACCCTCGTCCACGATGACATCATCGACTGCGACGAGAGCCGTCGCGGCAAACCCGCCGTCCACGTCCTCGTCCGCGATCTCGCGGCACGGCGTTTTGCCTCCGCCACACCCGATGCCTGCCGCAAATTCGGCACCGACATGGCCATTCTCGCCGGCGATATCCAGCAGGCCTGGGCCAACCGACTCCTCCTGCGCTGCCGCCAGGACGGCGTACCCGCCGGCACCCTCCTCACCCTCCTCGAAAAGCTCAATGGCGAACTCAATCCCGGCCTCATCGGCGGCGAGGCACAGGATGTCGAATTCGAGCTCCGACCCTTTGCCGGCATCTCCAGCGGCGAAATGCTCGAAATGCTGCGCCGCAAGACTGCCCTGCTGCTGCGTTTCTGTGCCGAAGCGGGAGCCCTCATCGCCACCGGCGACCCCGCCCACCCGCATGTTGCCCAGCTTGGCGACTTTGCCGAAAAGTGCGGCCTCGCCTTCCAGCTTCGCGATGACGTCCTTGGCATGTATGCCGATCCTGACGCTCTTGGCAAGCCCGTCGGTTCCGACCTGCGCCAGGCCAAGCGCACCCTCCTCTTCGCGGTCGCCCTCGAACGGCTCGAAGGCGCTCCCCGCGAACGCTTTCTGCGGGCTCACGGCAACCCGGAGCTGCAACCTCTCGATGTCGCCAGGGTCGGCGACGATCTGCGCGACTGCGGCGCCGTCGACTGGATCGAGGATATGGCGCTCGCCCTTGTGAACGAAGCCCGTACCAAGCTCGAAGCCCTGCCCGACACCCCGTGGCGCGCCCTGCTCATGCTATGGGCGAACTTCATGCTCGACCGTGCCTACTGAGGCGGATCCACCTTCTTCTCCGGTCGTTCATACCAGAGCCAGCAGGCATCGCGACGGCGCAGACCGTACGGCATCACCGCCAGCATCAGCACCATCTTCACCATGCGCCATGTGCTGAACCATTCCGCCTTGCGCATCGATGTCACGATCGGCTCCTTCAGGATCACCCCCCGCATCCCGTGACGCCGGCCCCACTGGCGCAGCTTGCGGCAGAGGCGGATCTCCTCCGCCGCGTACAGCTTCTCGTCGAATCCTCCAACCTCCTCGAAAGCCTCGCGCCGGCAGAAGACATACGCCCCGCATGCCCACGTCATCGTCCGCGACAGTCGATTCCACGAGCGGATCGACGCCCCGATGAAGCCCGTTACCGGCTGATCGAAGATCACCGCCGTGCCACCATAGCAGATTGGCTGCTCCGTCAGCGTCGCGAGCGTGTGCCGCAGCAATTCCGTCGTGATCAGGGTATCGGCATCGACGAAGATCAGGAAGCGCGCGCTGCTCGCCGCCGCTCCGGCATTCCTGGCGCGGGCGATCTGCCGATGCGCTTCATGCACCACGCGCACCCCCATCTCCCGCACCAGCGTCGCCGTGCCGTCCGTCGAGTCGTTGTCCACGACAATCAGCTCGCCGGCATACCCGTCGATCTCGCCCATGCAGGCCTGGAGGCGGGCGAGGGTAGGGCGGATGTACCCTTCCTCATTGTAGGCTGGCACGATGATCGCATAGTCCGGCCCGCCGGTCACTGAAGGCGCCATCAGAAGAGTCCGGGTTGATTGCGCGGCCCGCTCGTGGGTGGCTTCATCCCCAGCAGCGCATACGTCTTGCTGGTGGCGATCCGTCCCTGCGGGGTACGCATCAGGTAGCCTTCCTGGATCAGGAAGGGCTCGTACACTTCCTCGATCGTCACCGTGTCTTCGCCAAGCGCCACCGCCATGCTCTTTACGCCAACCGGCCTACCTTCGAACTTGTGGACCATCGCTTCCAGAATCCGCTTGTCCATCTCGTCCAGGCCATGCTCGTCGATGTCCAGCATCTTCAGCGCATCATTGGCGCTCTCGACGGTGATCTTGTTTCCCGCGCGGACCTGAGCGAAGTCGCGCACCCAGCGCAGGAGGTTGTTGGCGATACGCGGCGTCCCGCGGCTTCGGCGGGCAATCTCCATGGAAGCCGGCTCGTCGATCGGCACCCCCAGCAGTCCGGCCGAGCGCAGAATGATCTGCTGCAGGACTGGTGTGGGATAGTAGTCGAGGCGGATGTGCAGGATGAAGCGCGAGCGCAGGGGGGAGGAGATGGAGCCCTGCCGGGTCGTCGCCCCGATCAGCGTGAAGGGTGGGATGTCCAGCCGGATCGAGCGGGAACCCGCTCCCTGGTCCAGAATGATGTCGATGTAGAAATCTTCCATGGCGCTGTAGAGGTATTCCTCCACATTCGTCGTCAGGCGGTGAATCTCGTCGATGAAGAGGATGTCCCCCTCTTCCAGGCTCGTCAGCAGCCCTGCCAGATCGGCCGGCTTTTCGATCACCGGGCCGCTCGACGTCTTGATGTTCTTCTCGCGCGTGTTGGCGATGATGTGCGCCAGCGTCGTCTTGCCCAGCCCGGGCGGACCACTCAGCAGGATGTGGCCCAGCGGCTCGCCGCGTTCCTTCGCCGCCTGCACATAGATCTGCAGCTGCTCCTTCTTGCTCTCCTGTCCCGGAAAATCGTCAAAGGTCCTGGGGCGGAGGCTGGCGTCGAAGGATTCTTCGCGCGCGTTGAAGGTCGAGGTGATGATTGGCTCGTCTGACATGATGCGTCCTGCTTACTTGCTCAGCGTCGCCAGGGCCTGGCGGATGAGCTGCTGTGCGTCCATCTGGCGATCTTCGGAAGCCTCGATCAGGTCGCGTATGCGTTTGCGTGCCTGGTCCGACTTGTAGCCCAGGGTGATGAGCCCGGCAACCGCGTCTTCCGCCGCGGCGCTGAGGGGAGCTTCCTCCGGCTGGGCTCCAAGCGCCACCGCCGGCGCTAGTTCCTCCACCTTTCCCGCCAGTTCCACCGTCAGCCGTTCCGCTGTTCGCTTGCCGATGCCCTGGATTCGCGCCAGCGACTTCAGATCCTTATTGATGACCGCCTGGCAGAAGCGGTTGACCGTCATGCAACTGAGAATGCTCAGCCCCAGCTTCGGGCCGATGCCCGTCACCTCCGTCACCAGGCCGAAGAGTTGCCGCTCCTGGGCACTGGCAAAGCCATACAGGGTGAGCGCGTCTTCACGCACATTCAACTGGGTCAGGAGGGTGGTGCTTTCCCCCACGCGCGGCAGCCGATCGTAGGTGCTCATGGGGATCAGCACGTTGAAACCGATACCGCCAACCTCGATGACCGCCCGTGTCAGCTGCTTCTCGACAAGGGTGCCGGTGAGATGATTGATCATAACCTTGTCGCGACCACCATTTTGTTACGTAAACTCGTTGCAATCCCATCGTTGACCGGTTAGTATAGATCTTCCACCCCAATCTTCAAGGGGGCACGCCCTGCTTGCCTGATGCGTACCCGGATTCCCCCTTCATCCTTTACCTCAAGGAGTCACGATGAACGAAATTGCGAAGCTGGTCGTCAACGGCCAGGAGTACGAATTCCCCATTGTCGAGGGCACCGAAGGTGAAAAGGGCATTGACATCAACGACCTGCGCAAGCGCACCGGCCTGATCACCCTCGATCCCGGCTATGTCAACACCGGCTCCTGCCTCAGCGACATTACCTTTATTGACGGGGAGGAAGGCATCCTCCGCTATCGCGGCTACCCCATCGAGGAGCTGGCCGAAAATTCCACCTTCGTCGAGACCTCCTACCTCCTTCTCCACGACGCTCTCCCGAACCGCAAGCAGCTCAGCCGCTTCTCCGACCTGCTCACCGAGCATTCCCTCGTTCACGAAGACATGCGCCGCTTCCTCGAGACCTTCCCGCGCGACGCGCATCCCATGAACATCCTCGGCACCATGGTCAATGCCCTCAGCAGCTTCTACCCCAATGTCGACGCCAAGTCCATGACCGATGACATCGACATTACCGCTGCCCGGCTGATCTCCAAGATTCGGACCATCGCGGCCTTTGCCTATAAGAAGTCGATCGGCCAGCCCGTCGTCTATCCGCGCCTCGATCTTCCCTATTGCGCGAACTTCCTCAACATGATGTTCTCCTCGCCCGTCAAGCCCTACCAGCTCGACGACGATGCCGTTAAGGCGCTCAACATGTTGCTCATCATGCATGCGGACCACGAGCAGAACTGCTCCACCTCCGCGGTTCGCCTCGTCGGCAGCTCCCACGCCAACCTCTATGCCTCCATCTCCTGCGGTATCGCCGCACTCTGGGGCCCTCTCCACGGCGGCGCCAATCAGAGCGTCATGGAGATGCTCGGCGAGATCTGCGATAACGGCGGTGATGTCGACAAGTACATCGAGAAGGCTAAGGACAAGAACAGCGGCTTCCGCCTCATGGGCTTCGGCCATCGCGTCTACAAGAACTACGATCCCCGCGCCCGCATCATCAAGAAGCTCTGCTCGAAGATTGTCGAGAAGCGCGCCGGTGAAGAACCCTTGCTCGATGTCGCCCTCAAGCTCGAGGAGAAGGTCCTCAACGACGACTACTTCGTCTCCCGCAAGCTCTATCCCAACGTCGACTTCTACAGCGGCCTGCTCTATCGCGCCATGGGTTTCCCCACCAACATGTTCACCGTCCTCTTCGCCATCGGAAGACTCCCCGGATGGACCTCGCAGTGGAAGGAAATGGTCTCCGATACATCCGGTCGCATCGGTCGTCCCCGCCAGATCTACATCGGCGCCAAGAAGCGCAGCTATGTACCCATCGCGGAGCGTGAATGACCTGGTGACTTGACCAGGTGGGAGCACCATGTCGGACGCACCACGAAAAATGACCCTGCGGGACCTCCGCAAACTCTACGACGACGGTGAGCGCATCGTCTCCTTGACGGCATACGATACGCTCACCGCCCGTTTCGTCGACGATGCCGGCGTTCACCTGATCCTTGTCGGCGACTCCCTGGGCATGACGATGCTGGGCTATCCCACCACCGTCCGCGTCACCCTCGACGAGAGCCTGCACCATACCGCCGCCGTCGTGCGCGGGGTCCAGCACGCCCTCGTCATCGGCGACATGCCCTTTCTCACCTTCCAGGTATCTCCGGAAGAAGCCATGCGCAACGCCGGCCGCTATCTTCAGCAGGCCGGCGCCGATGGCGTCAAAGTGGAGGGGGGGCGCGAGATTGCGCCGACGGTGCGGCGTCTGGTCGATGTCGGCATCCCCGTTCTCGGCCATATCGGCCTGCTGCCGCAGAAGGTGGTCGGCGAAGGCGGGTATCGCGTCTATGGGCGTACCCCCCAGGAAGCCGATTCGCTGATGGAGGATGCCCTCGCCCTCGAAGCAGCCGGCGCCTTCGGCATCGTCGTCGAGTCGGTCTCCGCGGCAGTGGCCGAGCGCATCACCGGTGGCATCAAAATCCCCACCATCGGCATTGGCGCCGGTCGCCACTGCAGCGGTCAGGTGCAGGTCATTCACGACATACTCGGCCTCTTCGAAGCCTTCGTCCCCAAGCATACCCGCCGCTACGGCAACCTCGCGCAGGAAGTGCGGCGCATCGTCGCCGCCTATCGCGACGATGTCCGCGACGGCAACTTTCCCGGCGAAGAAAACAGCTGGAAATGAAGCGACTTGACGCTATCCCGCAGATGCAGGCCACCGCCCGCCAGTGGCACCGCGAAGGCTTGCGCATTGGTCTGGTTCCCACCATGGGCTACCTGCACGATGGGCACGTGTCACTCATCCGTGCCGCGCTCGAGCGGAGCGACCGCGTCATTGTCAGCCTCTTCGTCAACCCCACGCAATTTGCGCCCGGGGAGGATCTTGCCAGCTATCCGCGCGATCTCGAACGCGATGCACGCCTCTGCGAAGCCGAAGGCGCCCATATCCTCTTCTGTCCGACCGCCGACGACATGTACCCGCCCGGTTACTCCACCTGGGTTGTCGAGGAGAAGCTCGGCCGGCATCTCTGCGGCGCCAGGCGCGAAGGCCACTTTCGCGGCGTCACTACGGTTGTGGCCAAGCTCTTCAATGCCTGCCTTCCCGATCTCGCCGTCTTCGGGCAGAAGGATGCCCAGCAAGCCCGCGTCATTCAGCGCATGAGCCGCGATCTCAACTTCCCCATCGAGATCCTGGTCGCCCCCATCATCCGCGAAACGGACGGGCTTGCCATGAGCTCCCGCAATATCTATCTCTCCTCTGACGAACGCATTCGCGCCCTCGCCATCAACCGCGGTCTGGATCAGGCCGAAGCCGCCTTCCGCGCCGGCGAACGCCACGCCGAAGCCCTCTGCCGCATCGTCCGTGAGCAGATCGTCGAGGCCGGCGGCATCGTTGACTATGTGGAGTGCCGCGACCACGAGAGCCTCGAAACCATTGACTTCATCGATCGCGAGAGCCTCCTTGCCGTCGCCGCCCGCTTCGGCAAGGCCCGCCTCCTCGACAACCGCATCCTTCGCTGAGCCGCGGCCTTTCACTCCAGGAAGAAGGCTTCCACGTACTTGGCCGCATCGTCGAAGGCCGCCGCCGCCTGGTTGAAGTCGACCTCCATCGCCTTCACCTCTTTCGGTGTTTTCACCCGTGTTTTCGTCTCCACCATGGGATTCAGCGGGATCTGGGCCGATGCGGCCTTCGCCAGCGCTTCTTCCACCGGCGGCGAAAGCAGGTACTCGATCAGCAGCTTGCCTGCTTCCGGATTGGGGCTGTCGGCAACCAGTGCCAGCGTATTCGGGATGAAGAGCGTCCCCAACTCATCCGGTTCGGCATCCATGTAGACAATCTTCACCGGCCGACCTGCTTCCACTTCGATGATGGCATCGTCCGTATCGGTTATGCAGAAGGCCAGCCGACCGGCGGCGACGCTCAGAGCTACCTGCTTATTGCTGGCTTCGATGCTCACCTCGTTCGCTTTCAACTGGTTCAGAAATTCCTGCGTCCGTGCCGCGCCCCAACTGGCATAGAGGCAGGCCATATGGCTGGCGGTCGTCCCGAAGAGCGGTTTGGCGATGCCCACCTTGCCTTTCCACTTCGGATCCGCCATATCCGTCAAGTGTCGTGGCTCTTCACCTTCCGGAACCAGGTCGGTATTCACCAGAAAAACGCGCGCGCGAGCGGCGAAACCGGTCCAGTAAGCGTCTGGGTCCCGGAAGGTCGCTGGAAAGGAGCCCGCCGCTTCCGGTGCATAGGCTGCCAACAGCCCTTCCCGCTTCAAACGAATCGTATTGACGATCTCGTTGTTCCAGAAAACATCGCATCGCGGCCGCCCCTTCTCCGCCCGGATCGCATTCACCAGCCCGATCGTCTTTGTCGCTTCCGTATCATAGCGCGGAAGCACCTTGATCCCTGTTTCCGCCTCGAACTGCTGCAGGATCGGCTCCGAGAAACCGCGATCCAGCGCGGTGTAGACCACGACCTCCCGCGCCTCCTTCGCCTCCTGCTGGACGTCATTCCGCGCGCACGACAGCGTCAGCACCAGCAGTGCCACCATCACCCCCAACCCATGCTTCATCCTCATTTCCCTTCTGGTTCCAATGTGTCGAAGTACTGTTTGACCATTTCCTCGTATTCGCGCGGCACCTTGTTGCGCGCCAGAGAACCCGTGGCTTCCTGGCGGGCGGACTGGATGGCGCTGGAGTACTCGTCCAGTGCTTCACCAGCTTCCGGCACCCCATACACCTCATACTGATGCAGAATCTTGCCCTTGTCAATCTTGCTTTCCGCCTGCGTCGCCTTGAAGCTCGTCGCCGTCTTCTTCTCTTCAGGCGTCCCGCCAGCTCCCTGTCCCGCACCGCCAGTTCCTTGGCCCTGGCCCTGGCCCTGACCCTGACCCTGGCCCTGGCCCTGACCTTGACCTTGACCTTGACCCTGACCCTGACCTTGACCTTGACCCTGACCTTGACCTTGACCCTGACCCTGACCCTGGCCTTGACCCTGGCCCTGACCCTGATTGCCTGGATCGAAAGGCGCCCGCTCTCCGCTTTCGCCGAGGCTGGCCTGATTCCGCATGTAATCCTCGCCGCTCTTCTCCTCAAAATTCTTCCAGGAGTCGCCCACCATCTCCTGCTTGGCGCTGGCGAGCCCCTCTTCCATCTGCTTCACGGCGTCCATTTCGTCCAGTTGCTGTGCCAGCTCATCCATCAGGTCCGAGCTGCTCTTGCCCTCGCCCGTCTCTCCTTTGGCGCCCCCGTCCTGCTGCATCTCGCGAAGCTTCTGGGCCAGCTCTTCGCTCGCCTTGCTTGCCGGCATCTTCTCCGCCAGCTTCTGCATCTCGCGGCTCAGCGCCTGCTTCTCTTCGGGGGATAAGTCCTCGTTACGCAGCTGTTCGGACAATTCGCGCATCGCCTCCGCCGCACGCCGGTAATCCCCCTTCCGCAAGCTGTCCAGGAGGCTGCGCAGCTCCTCCTTGCTCTGCTCCGTCATCCGGGTCTCGTCAAATTCCTTCTCCAGACTCTTGGCGAAACGCTCGAAATCATTCGCCATGGAGAAATCATCGCGGTACTTCTGCTCGAACTCGCCGATCTCCATCATGGCTTCACGCTTGCTTAACTGGTCCAGCTTCTCCGACAGTTGCTTCAGGTCGTCGGTGATCTGCCGGGCGGCAATGCTGTCAGCCACATACTCCTGCTGATGGATCAACTCCACCTTCTCCTTGAGCTTCATGGCGCTACGCTGCACCAGACTCTCTTCCGCCTCCTTGTACAACTCCGCGGCTTCGCGCCCCCGAAGGTCAAGGCTCGGCATCCACAGCAGCAAGCCGACCAGCACCACTACCGCCGGCGCCAGGTATTTGCCCGTCCAGTGCAACTGCACCGGAAATACTCGCGACGGCTTCTGCGCCGCGATGGCCGCCAGCGCACGCTGCCGCAGCTTCTCGGCGACCTCACCCGTATGATCCTGCAACTCCAGCCCGGTCCCCACCAGATTCTTCAACCCCGCCGCGGCATCGATCCGGTAGACGATCTCCCGGGCGCTCCGGCGCCGCAAAAGCAACTGAATGAGCCACACTGCCGCCACGATACCGGCCAGGCTCAGCCCCATGACCACCTCATCCACCTTGAGATAGACCAGCCGGTCAACCAGCACCACCGCCACTGCCACCACGCAAGCACTGAAAAGGAGCAGTTGCAGCTGCTTCAGGGAGGCTGCCAGGCGCTGGCGTCGGGAGAAGCGTGCCACCTGCTCATGCAGTGTCAGCGTTTGTTGCCTCTTCATGGTGCTCTCCCTTGGTACGCGCTCCCCACATGATCAATAGGGTAAGATAAGGCCGCGCCTCTATAATGACAAGCCATACGCCCTGCCGTCCCTGCCGTGGCACCACTCTCCCGGCCTTCATTCCGCGCCGCCAGCATTAAATCGTGAAGTTCTTAGCGAATTGCGATATCCGCAATTGACAAGCACCTGCTCATGGCATAGGGTAGGGGCTTTCATTTTCCCGAACTCCTGCCGCTCCATTCAGCGGCCTCTCTCAACCGATTTTCCCACAAGGATGGCGCACATCATGGCCGAGGATCTTCAGGGCCTGCTCGAGCGAATCAACGAGGAAGGCATCAAAAAAACGGAAGCGCACAAAGACAAGATCCTCGCCGACGCCAGGTCGCAGGCTGCAAAGATTGTCGCTGACGCCAATGACGAAGCTGCCCGCATCGTTGCTGACGCCAAGCGCGAGCAGGCCACTCTGGTCCATGCTGGTGAGGACAAGCTGCGCCAGTCCGCCCGCGATATCAAGATCTCCCTCGAAGCTGAAATCAAGCAGATGCTTCAGCACCTGGTCCGCCGTTCCGTCACCACCACGATGAAGCCTGACTTTCTGGCGGAACTCATCATCGCCATGGCACAGGCTTATGCCGGCCAGAAAGGCGCGGTCGCCAGTGCCGATGTCCTCATCCCGCGGGCCAGGCAGGACGAGCTGCAGGACTACCTGAAAGCCGAACTCGCCAGCCATTTCAGCAAGGGCGTCACGATCCAACCCGTCCCCGGCATCGATGCCGGCATTCAAGTCTCCTTCAATGGCGAAAGCGTCTTCCATGACTTCACCGATGATGCCATCACCGAGATGCTCTGCGCCTACGCCAACCCGCATCTCGTGGCGATGCTCAGAGGCGAAAAAGGATCCTGACCGGTGGCTGCCTTTTATTACTTCGTCAGCTCATTACCCTTCCTGAAATTCAACGCGCCGCCGCCGATCAGCAGAATCGAGTTCCTGCGGCAATGCGAAGCGCATCTGCCGGAGGATCTCTACCAGCAGCTTGCCGGTATCGATCGCGTGCCGCGCGAAAATGCCTGCTGTGAAGTCGAGGCCCGCTGGAATGCCTGGGAAACCTTCCTCCGCAATGTCTTCGTGAGGCTCAGAGCCATTCGCCGGGATCAGCACCCCGATGACGACCTGAGGCCAAATACCGACAGCTTCGCCAACCTCGAGAAGCAGGTCATGGAAGCGTTCGACGGCAATAATCCCGCTGAAGAGCGGCTGGCGCTCGATCGACTCCGCTGGCAGAAACTAAATGACCTCGAGGTCGGTCACCAGTTCGATTTCGAATTCCTCATCCTTTACCACATCAAGCTCATCCTTCTGGAAAAATGGGCCGATCTCGACACTGAGCGCGGACGCCAGGAGCTGGAGAATGTGGTGCAAAGCAAACTACCTGAACTTGATCTCTCGGGAGCATAAATATGCCAACTCGTAGTACGGGAAAAATTGCCGGCATCAACGGCAATATGGTCAGTGTCGAGTTTGAGCAGCGGGTCATGCAGAACGAGGTGGCCTATGTGCTCAACGGAGACGAGCGCCTCAAGTGCGAAGTGATTCGGGTGCGCGGCAACACCGCCGACCTGCAGATTTTTGAAGACGCCAAGGGGCTGCTGGTTGGCGATCAGGTGGAATTCACCGGCGAGCTGCTCTCCGTGGAACTCGGCCCGGGGTTGCTCACCCACGTTTACGACGGCCTCCAGAACCCCCTCAACGATATCGCCGAAACGGCCGGCTTCTTCCTCAAGCGCGGTCTCTACATGGATCCTCTCGACCGCCGCAAGCTGTGGGCATGGAGCCCCGTTGCCGCCGTCGGTGACTCGGTCAATGCCGGCGATTTCCTCGGCAAGGTTCCCGAAGGCATCTTCGACCACTTCGTCGCCGTCCCCTTCGGATGGCAGGGCAGCTGGAAGATCACCTGGCTCCTCGAAGCTGGCGATCACAACATCGACACCGTTGTCGCCAAGATGGTGAACGAGCGCGGAGACGAGCGCCAGTGCACCATGGTGCAGAGCTGGCCCGTCAAGATCCCCATTCTCGCCTATCGCCAGAAGCGCATCCCCCGCGAGCCGCTCGTTACCCAGATGCGCATCCTCGACTCCTTCTTCCCGGTTGCCAAGGGCGGCACCTTCTGTACACCTGGCCCCTTCGGCTCGGGCAAGACGGTTCTGCAGCATGCCCTCAGCCAGTATTCCGAGGTCGACATTGTCATTGTTGCCGCCTGCGGTGAACGCGCCGGTGAAGTGGTGGAAATCCTCCGCGAATTCCCCCACCTCAATGACCCCCGTACCGGCAAGTCGCTGATGGACCGTACCATCATCATCTGCAATACCTCCTCCATGCCGGTGGCGGCCCGCGAAGCGTCCGTCTACACCGCCGTGACCCTCGCCGAATACTACCGGCAGATGGGGCTCAACACCCTCCTCCTGGCCGACTCTACCTCCCGCTGGGCACAGGCATTGCGCGAGATGTCCGGGCGCCTCGAAGAGATCCCCGGTGAAGAAGCCTTCCCCGCCTATCTCGAATCCGTCATTGCCTCCTTCTATGAGCGCGCCGGACTGGTCGAACTCAACAATGGCAAGTACGGCTCGATCACCATCGGCGGCTCCGTCAGTCCCGCCGGCGGCAACTTCGAGGAGCCCGTCACCCAGGCCACCCTCAAGGTCGTCGGATGCTTCCTCGGACTCTCCCGCGATCGCGCCAACGCCAGACGCTATCCCGCCATCGACCCGCTCGACAGCTGGAGCAAGTACGGCAGCGTCGTCGACAAGACCAAGCTCGAGTACGCCAGAAACATTCTGCGCAATGCCGATGAAGTCGACCAGATGATGAAGGTCGTCGGTGAGGAAGGTACCTCCATCGCCGATTTCATCACCTACCTCAAGGGCGAATTCCTCGATGCGGTCTACCTGCAGCAGAACTCCTTCGACAAGGTCGACGCCGCCTGCTCCAGGGAGCGGCAGCAGCACGTCTTCAGCAAAGTTCATGCCGTTCTCAGCAGTACCCATTCCTTTACCGACAAAGGTGAAGCGCGTCGTGGTTTCAACAACCTCAGGCAGCTCTTCATCGACTGGAATTACCTGGCCGAAGATACCGACGAGTACGCCGCCCAGGAAAATGAAATCGACAAGCAACTCGCGGAGATGATCAATGCGTAAGGTTTACCATCGAATCCTGCAAATCTCCGGCAACGTCATCATGGTCGAGGCCAGCGGCATCGCCTACAACGAGCTTGCCGAAGTGCGCAGTTCGCGCGGCACCTCCCTCGCTCAGGTGATCCGCCTCAACCGTGACCAGGTCTACCTGCAGGTCTTCACCGGCAGCCGCGGTGTCTCCACGACAGACGAAGTCCGCTTCCTTGGCCGCCAGATGCAGATCTCCGCCTCCGAAAAGCTTCTCGGGCGCGTCTTCGACGGCAGCGGCCGCCCCCGCGACAATGGCCCCGCCATCGACGAGAACCTGATCGAGATCGGCGGTCCCTCGGTCAATCCCTCCCGGCGTATCATCCCCCGCAACATGATCCGCACGGGCATCCCGATGATCGACGTCTTCAACACCCTCGTCGAAAGCCAGAAGCTACCCATCTTCTCGATCCCGGGCGAGCCCTATAACGAGCTGCTCGCCCGCATCGCCATGCAGGCGGAAGTCGATGTCATTGTCATCGGCGGCATGGGCTTGAAGCACGACGACTACCTCTTCTTCCGCGAGACGCTGGAAGAGCAGGGCGCCCTGTCGCGCTCCATTCTCTTCATCCACACCGCCTCCGATCCCGTGGTCGAATGCCTCCTCGTGCCCGATATTGCCCTCGCCGTGGCCGAATCCTACGCGGTCGCCGGCAAGAAGGTGCTCGCGCTCCTTACGGACATGACGAATTTTGCCGATTCCATGAAGGAAATCGCCATCACCATGGAGCAGATCCCCTCCAATCGCGGCTATCCGGGCGATCTCTATTCTCAGCTTGCCAGCCGCTATGAAAAGGCGGTCGACTTCGAAGGCGCCGGTTCGATCACCATCCTCGCCGTCACGACCATGCCGGGTGACGATGTGACGCACCCCGTCCCCGACAATACCGGCTACATCACCGAAGGGCAGTTCTACCTGCGCGGTGGCCGTATCGAGCCCTTCGGCTCACTCAGCCGACTCAAGCAGCTGGTCAACGATACTACCCGCGACGACCATCGCTCGATCATGGATACCCTTATCCGGCTCTATGCTGACTGCCGCGAGACTCGCGAAAAGCAGTCCATGGGCTTCCGCATGAGCGAATGGGATCAGAAGCTGCTCCGCTATGGCGATCTCTTCGAGGCACGGATGATGGACCTCTCCGTCAATATCCCGCTCGAAGAAGCTCTCGATCTCGGCTGGCAGACCCTCGCCGAATGCTTCGACCCCAGCGAGACCGGCATCAAGACTGGCCTCATCAAGGCATTCTGGCCACAAACCACCCAAGTCGTCAGCGGCTGATCGTCGCACGTTCCACAACGCCGAGCCCACTCACATGGCCAAGATCAAACTGACCAAGACCGAACTCAAGCGGCAGCGCGATGACCTCAAGCGCTTTACCCGCTTCCTCCCGACGTTGCAGCTCAAGAAGCAGCAACTGCAGATGGAGATTCTTCGCGTATCCGAAGAATTCAACCAGCACCTGCGCGAGGAAGAAGAGTACAACCAGAAGCTGGAGCCGTGGATTCACCTGATGAGTTCCGAGGAATTCCAGATGATCCCGCCGCTGGTGGAAGTGGAGAGTATCGCGACGGAGACCCGTAACATTGCCGGCGTGGACATTCCCGTCTTCGACCATGTGCGCTTCAAAGAGGTCCAGTACGATCTTTTCTCCACGCCCGCCTGGTTCGATGAAGGGCTCCTCGCCGTGCAGAAGCGGATCATGCTGCAGGTGCGCGGCCGGGTTCTGCAACTCCAGATGAGCCTGCTGCGCGAGGAACTGCGCACCACCACGCAGCGCGTCAACCTCTTCGAGAAGGTGAAGATTCCCGCCGCCAAGGAAAACATCCGCACCATCCGTATCTATCTGGGCGACCAGGAGACTGCCGCCGTCGGCAGGGCCAAGATTGCCAAGTCAAAGCTCACGGGAACAGCTGATGAAACCCCCAGCGCACAGAAGATGGAGGCAGTTGAGCAATGATTGAACGGATGCTCGAAGTTGATCTGGTCTGCCTCGTCAGTGATCAGGAGCGCGCGCTCAAGGAGCTGCGCGAACTGGAGATCATGCACCTGACCGCGGAATCACGCGCCATGGAGTCCGAACGGCTTGCCCATCAGCGCAAGCACCTCGAGGAACTCGATGAAGCCATTCGCGCCCTGGTCGCCCGGCAGGCGAACAAGGACGAATTCGACTACAGCGAACAGACCCTCTCCCTCAAGCCTGATGCCATGAGTCAGCGCGTCTTTCAGTTGACCATTCAGCTGGAGCGCAAGCGTGAGGAATATGAGCACTGGCGCCGGGCCGAGGAAAACCTCAAGCCTTGGGGCGACTTCGATCCAGAGCTGATCGAACAGCTTCGCGAGAGCGGCATGTCCGTCCTCTTCTGCGAGGCCCAGGAAGCGCAAGTGCCGATGCCGCCAGAAGGCGCCATCCTGCGCATCATCAGCAGCGAGCGCGGCCTCGTCAACTACATCGTCATCTCCGACCGCCAGCTCGATCCCAATGCATGGCCCACCGTACAGGTACCGCTCGACGTCAGCATGCAGGACATTCAGGAGAAGATGGCGAAAGCGCGTGACGCCGTTGCTGCCGCGGAGCGCGAACTGCGCCGCCTGAGCATCTTCCTGCCAAGCGTCGAACGCGAAGCCGAACTGGTCCGCGAAGAAGTCGAATTCCTCGAAGCCCACGACAGCATGGGGACCGAGGGGGCGCTGGCCATGGTTCACGCCTTTGTTCCCGCCAAGCACGAAGCCGGTCTCCGCAACGCGGCCCACATCAATGGCTGGGCGCTGCAACTGCACGACGCCGACCCGGAAGATCCCAGGGTTCCCACCCTCGTCACCGTCCCCAGGTGGCTGGACATCGCCAAGCCGATCTTCGACTTCGTCGGAATTCGTCCGGGTTACGATGAATTCGATATCAGTGCCTGGTTTCTCGTATTCCTCACCATCTTCTTTGCCATGATCTTTGGTGATGCCGGCTACGGTACCCTCTTCCTGGCTGGCGCGGTCGTCGCCCGCATCAAATTCGGCGCGAAGTTCCGTACCCAGCTCAATCTCGTCATCGTCTTCAGTATCGCCACCATCGTCTGGGGCGTGGTGACCGGCAGTTATTTTGGCCTGGCGCCGAATCTCGGCGTCACGACACCCGCGCTGTTCGACTGGTTCAACGCGCCGGAGGACCTCAAAAATGAGCGGATCATGTTCATCTGTTTTCTGCTTGGCGCGGTTCACTTGAGCATCGCGCATGCGTGGAAGGCACTGCTGGTCATCAACAGCGTGCGAGCCATCAGCCAGGTCGGCTGGCTGCTCTTCGTCTGGGCCAACTTCCTCCTTGCCGCCCTGATGGTCGCGCCAAACGGCGGACCGAACGTGGATGGTGCCCCCTTTGTCATGCCGGGGTCAGCGCTGATCACCATGTACGTGGTCGCCGTTCTTCTGGTCGTGGCCTTTTCCAATCCGAGCCGGAATGCCTTGTCCGGCATCGGCAAGGGGGTCGGGGAAGTGCTCGGCAACAGCGTCAACAGCTTTGTCGACGTGGTTTCCTACATCCGCCTTTTCGCGGTAGGGCTTTCCTCCTTCTACGTGGCCAACAGCTTCAATCTGATAGCGGTGGAGCAGGTCGGCTTCAACGGGGTTGCCGCGGTCGGCGCCATCCTCATCATTCTTTTCGGGCATACGCTCAACATTGCGTTGTGCCTCCTGGGCGTCCTCGTGCATGGCATTCGCCTCAACACGCTGGAGTTCTCCGGGCACATGGGCCTGGAGTGGAAGGGGATTCCCTTCCGACCCTTCGCTCGTCGTCTCAAAGACAAGATTGTTCAGTCATAATCAATTCAACCTGGGACGCCCGCATTGGCGCGGCCCTCACTAAAGGGATGGTACGGAGATGGATTCAGCACTTACAGCATTGGGATTGGTTGGTGGAGTGGCAGCCGTGTCGATGGCGGCTATCGGCTCGGCACTTGGAACAGGCGCCGCCGGCGCCGCGGCAGTAGGCGCATGGAAGCGCTGCTTCATTCAGAACAAGCCTGCTCCTTTTCAGCTCGCCGTCTTTGTCGGCGCACCGCTCTCGCAGACCATTTACGGCATGATCCTCATGCTTCTCCTCAACAACAGCGCCAAGGCCATGGAGCCCACCGCACTCGCTGCCAACTGGGCCTTCCTCGCCTTCGCCGGCCTCTTTGGCGGTATCGCCATGGGCGTCTCCGCCTGGATGCAGGGACGCGCCGCCGCCGGTGCCTGTGACGCCTTCGCCGAAACCGGCAAGGGCTTCACCAACAACCTCCTCGTCCTCGGTGTTATCGAGACCGTCGCCCTCTTCGTGATGGTCTTCATCATCATCATCCTGCCGAAATAGAGCTGCCGCGGACAGAATAGCGTTGAAGAGGCGACCCTCACCGGGGTCGCCTTTTCGCATTTCGGCCCCTTGGCGCGGTTACGCTTCGACGAGGTCGGGCGTCACCGCATGGCAGGTGCCCGTCGCGACCGTGCCATCGATGAGCCCCAGAAGCAGGGCGGCCGACGCGCGGCCCCATTTGACATGGTCGATCTCGATCCGGATTACCGGCCGTCGCCATCGCGGACTGCTGCCGCGGTTAGCCCAGGAGACAACCTCCATCTCCGCCGCGCGGCGGGGAGAGATCTGGTGCAGGACATCCAATGCCAGGGCGCAGCCAATGTCATCGGTCACACAAAGTGCCGTTATCTCTTCGTTGCGGCGGAAATAGCGCGCCAGATTTTCGAGGAGCGCATCGCGGTCATTCCAGCGGAGGCATTCTCCGATCCATTTCGGGTCGGCGACAATCCCATGCTCAGCCAGTGCCACTTCATAACCGGGAACCGGCCATGGCTCCGCGAGCGCCGCATGGGGTTGGGAGATGATGCCGATGCGGGTGTGGCCGCCCGAGATCAACCTTTCCGTGCCAAGGTAGGTCATCTCGGTCATCGAGTATTCGGCCCGCGCGCACCGGACGCAGAAGCTGGGAGGGCGGATATTGTTGGCAAAGACCATGGGCAACTCGCTCATCCCCCGCTGGAAAAAAGGCGTATGCCGGCGCATGATCAATCCGGCGATCTCACCGTCCCGCAGCATATCCCGCAGACGCTCGTGATGCTGGCGTTCGGTCTGAGTGCCGGGACAGTCCAGAACGACCTGCTTCACCCCTCGCTCGCTCAAGGTCTCCAGAACCCCAAGCTGAAACTGGCCTGAATCGAACTTGTTTGCCGGCGGATAGCCATAGATCACCAGCACCGTGCCGCTGACGGGCTTACTTTTCACTGCTGGAGATGCCGCCACATAGGTGCCGCTCACGCCGCGAACATCGAGCACCTTTTCATCCACCAGCTCACGTATCGCCTGGCGAATGGAATTGACGCTCAGCGAATACTCCCGGCTCAGCACTTGCAGGCTCTTGATGCGATCTCCCGCTCGCAGCTCACCCTTCGCGACAGCCAGCAGGATATCCCCCTTCAGTTTGTCGCTTACCCGTCCCGGACGTAATGGTGACGATCCCATTCCTGGTGCCCTTGATGATTTAATCCTGTATCAGTTGTTGATACCATAAATATGGCCAGCTATAATTCAAGAACGGCTTTCAGCTCTCTCTGAAACCACAATCGAGCTCTGGGTCATTGCGGGTCGCATTCGTCTGGGGCTCCTCTACTGGAATTATCATCCCAATGCAATGTAACTACTTACGACTCGCCGCAATGGCGCTTACGGGGAGCTTGCTGATCATGAGTACACAGGCAGAGGAGCTGATGCGCGCTTCGATGGTCCCCTTCATCGCCACTGGCGCTGAGGGCGAATGGAGCCAGCTCCCCCTCACCGATTTCCGCCTAGTCAACACTCTGCCGGAACCGCGTCCCGCCACCGAAAAGACGGAGGCCTTCCTGCGCTACGGCACCGCGGCCCTGTGGCTGCGCATTGTCGCTTGGGACAGTCAGATCGACCGGCTCAACAAGGGCGTTCCCGACGAACCCGATGCTGTCGACAACCCGCTCGAATGGACGGGAGACGTTATCGAAGTCTTCGTTCAGACTGCAGATGACGAACCGATTCATCACTTCGCCTTCAATCCCAATGGCGCGCGGTGGGACAGCGGGCCCGGCGGCGTGGCCTGGAACGGCCGGTGGCAGGTGAAGACGGAGATTCTGGAGGATCGCTGGGAAAGCATCGTGCGCATTCCCTTTACCGATCTGCAGCCGATCGGCGGCGGCTTTCGCGGTACACCCGCGTCTGGAAGCACGTGGCGCGGCAATGTCTGTCGCGTTCACAAGCGGCTGGCGGAGTTCTCCACCTGGAGCCCAACCCAGAAGGGCTTTGGTAATCGCGCCCACTTCGGTGCGCTGACCTTCGGCGAACGTATCGGTCACGATCTCACGATTCAGGCTCTCGATACCGGCGCGGAGCTTGGCCTCCACAACCGGCTGCAACTGCGCGTGCAGAACAACGGTGACCAGCCACGCCGCCTGCGCGCGCGCTTCGCCCTTGCTTCACCGGGAGCCGCGGAGCCTCAGCTTCTCGAAGCTGCCGCCGAACCGGCTGCCGGCGAGCAGACCACGCTCACACTGGGCGACTATGCGCTCGAGCCCGTTGGCGACTGCGTGGCCACCCTCACCCTCACGGTTGACGATGAAGAGTGGATCCTGGCCGAGCGCACGATCGCGACCTGGCCGCTGCCTGCCAGCCTGGCCGCCTTGCGGGAGTTTACCCGCCGCAGCGAAGCGCATCCTGCCCAGTTGCGCGAAGATCCGGAGTTGTCCACGGTGGGCGCCCGGATCGCCAGCCTGCACGAAGGCGCCGCCGAGCTGGCCCGGCTGCATGCGGCAAAGGCGTACATCGAGGCCGTGGCACTTGCCGAACGGCTGATGCCGGAGTTGCGCGAACTCGACCTGCTGGTGGCCAATCAGGTCGCCCCGCTTCTCTGGCGTCGCACCGCGACCGGCCATGGTACGCTCGCCACCGGCATCATGAGCGCCTCCGACAAGTTCTTCCATGATGAGCCTTTCCGCGGCATCTTCACCACCCGCATCGCCATGCTGGTCGCCGGCAACGAGGCGGAATCTGCCCAGATCGTCCTCTTTCCGAACGAACCGGTCGACAACGTCATCGTCGAGTGGAGCGCGCTGAACGACGCGACCGGGAATCCGCTCGGGGCCGATCTCATCGAGTGCCATCTGGTCGGCGACGTCTGGGTATCGGGTCCGTACAGCGGTCGTCCGGAAGGGCGCTTCTGGCCGGATGTGCTCCTGCCGCAGGCCGCGGGGACACCTTTCGCGCTGGAGAGGCCATCCGCGGTGATGCTCACCGTGCGGGCGCCGGCGGGGCAAGCGCCCGGGACCTATCGCGGCGAGTGGCGCCTGAAGCGGCAGGGGACTCTGCTGGCGCGCCTGGAGCTGCAGGTCGAGGTTCTGCCATTCAGCCTGCCTGAGCCTGGCACGTTCCGCAGCGACTGGTGGGTGAGCGAGCATCATGTGCGCGGGATCTACGGGCAAGGAATCGACGAAGCGTTCTACGCGAAGCTTGCTGAGACGCTTGGCCGCTATCGGATGGCTCCGCAACTCGATCGCGGGGTGCTGCTGCGCCATCTGGATTTCACCCGCCGTACCGACGGCACCTTTGCCGTCGACTGCACGCGGCTCGCTCCTTTCGTGCGGATCGAGGTGGAAGCAGGGCGCACCCACTGGAACCTCGGTTTCGAGGGAAGCCGCTTCCCCAACGTGCTGCAGCAATTTGCCAGGCTGCCTGTCCGGGACGAGGCAACCGGTGAGAGCGCTCCTGCTGGAGATGCCGCCGCCGAAGCCATGCTCCGCGCCTATCTCACAGCCATGACCGAGCAGCTCACCACCGTCTTCGGCATTCCGCCCGAACGCCTTTACTGCAGTCTGGGCGATGAACCCTGGGATGAGAGCCAGAAAGCCGATCTGAGACGCTTCGGCGAGCTTGTGGCCCAGGCGACTCCCGCGAAACGGCTGGCGGCCGGCACCCATCCCGGCATGGGTTTGGACGATGTCATCGACACTTGGGTGCCGCAGATCCGCCAGCACGATCCCGCCCACTATCCGCCCGGCAGTGAAGTCCACTGGTATACCTGTCTCGACAAGGCGCCCCTGCCGAACATGCACATCGTCGCGGCCGGCGTCGATCCGCGCATCCAGGCCTGGCTTGCCTGGAAAGATGGCGTGACGGGCTTCCTCTACTGGTCCTCCATCTACTGGGGAACCTCCGATCAATACATCGCCTACGCTAAAGCGGGGGGACGCAGTGACGAGCAGCGCTGGGTCAATCCCAACTGGCCGCAGCCATTCGCCAATCAGCCCTTTCCGGGCGATGCTACCTTCTTCTATCCCGCTCCGGATGGGGTCGTTCCCACTCTGCGCGCCCAAGCTTACCGGGACGGCATCGATGACTATGACTACCTCGAACGCCTCGACGCACTCCATCGGCAGCACCTCCAGAACCGCGGCAAGCTGCCGGAACCGGTCAACGCGATGGTGCGCGACCTGCTCCAGCTCCCGGCGGAAGTGGCTCAGTCGACCCGCCACTGGACCCATTCCGGCGAGACTCTCGATCGGTATCGCGAGCAGATTGCCCGAGCCATCGTGCTCCTTCAGCGACTGCAGAATGAGCCTGCCGCCACGACGCTCGACCTGCACGCGCTGGGCGTCGTCGGTGATGGAATCGCGGACGATACCATCGTGCTGCAGTATGCCATTGCCGACGCCGTGAGACGAGGCGCCACGCTCTTCATTCCGCGAGGCATCTATCGCATTACCGCTCCGCTGAAGGTGCCGATGGGCAGCTACAGCATTCGCCGGGCCGTCCACATCACCAGCGACTGGGCCACCATCCTCGCCGATCATCCGATGCCGGCATGTCTCGACATCGATGCCGCCAGCCACCTGACCATCGAGCGGCTTCATCTCGACGGCAACGGCATGGCCGATGTCGGCTTTGCCGGCTTCAAGATCAGCGGCCGCCAGGCGGTCATCAGCCAGGTGACGGTTCGGGGGACGCGCGATGCGGGTTTTCGCCTCGAGAAGTGTCAGGGAGCGACCTTCCGTTCCTGTGCGGCCGCCGGCAACCGCGGCGTGGGGTGGGAGTTGATCGACTGCAATGCCGCCGTGCTGGATGCGTGTGGAGCCCAGAACAACGGCAGCCACGGCTTCGTCATTCGGGCGAAGGATTTCTCCGCCGGTTGCACACTGCACGACCTCTGGTCGGAGAGCAATGGCGGCGACGGTGTGCGCGTCGTCGAGGGGGTGGCGTCGCCAGTGGTGCTGCGCGATGGCTGGCTCGAAGGGAATGGCGGTGATGGGGTGCGCCTCGCCGGCAAGAACGCGGTCGTCACGGGGCTGGGGGTAACGGGCAGCGGCAATGGCGAGAACCGCGCCATCCGCCTTACCGCCACGGCTGCCGGTTGCTACGTGCATGGCTGCTTCGTGCAGAACGGCCCGGGTAGCCCCAACTATGCCCACATTCGCGTCGAGGGGCCGCGCGATCAGCTCGATCAGCGGCACCGGGTCATCGACAACTTCGGTCGCTATCGCGGCAATCCGGTGCAACCCGAGCTTGCCGACTAACTGGCGCCTGCCATCAACTGGCGAAGGTGCAGTGCGACGCAGCGGGAGAGCGAGCCGATGTCGTAGCCCCCTTCCAGCACGGAGACGATGCGTCCTTCGCAATGCCGGGCGGCAAACTCGACCAGGAGCCGGGTCATTTCCACGAAGCCGTCATCCGTGACGCGCTGCTGAGCCAACGGGTCTTCCCAATGGGCGTCGAAGCCGGCGGAGATCAGGATCATTTCCGGCTGGAATTCCATTGCCGCCGGGAGCCAGTGGCTCTTGAAGCCGGCCAGCCACTCCGTGTCGCCGTTCCCGGGCGCCATGGGAACATTGAGCGTCGTCCCGACTCCCTCTCCCTTGCCCTGCTGATTGGGCAGACCGGTCCCGGGATAGAAGGGATGCTGATGCATGCTGAAGTAGAAGACCTTCGGATCCTCATAGAAGATGCTTTGCGTGCCGTTGCCGTGGTGAACATCCCAGTCCACAATCATCACCCGTTCAAACTGATGACGCAGGCAGAGGTAGCGGGCCGCTATCGCGACATTCGAAAGCAGGCAGAAGCCCATCGCGCGGTCCCGTTCCGCGTGATGTCCGGGGGGGCGGACCATGCAGAAGGCATTCGCCAGTCGCCTCTCGACCACCAAGTCGCATGCCTGGAGGATGCCGCCGACAGCCAGGAGGGCGATCTCGAAGGAGTCCTCGCAGATCACCGTATCCATGTCCAGCGCGATGGGGGCTTTCGCCGCCATGGCCCGCAGATGCTCGATATGGTGGCCCGTGTGCACTTCCTGCACCCACATCAACTCCGTGGGGACCGGCTCGACTAAGCGCAGTTTATCCAGTACATTCCATTCTGCCAGTTTCTCCATTGTATAGGAGAGACGCCTGGGACGCTCGGGATGGTCGAAGCCGGTCATGTGCTTGAGAAAGCGCGGCGAATATACGATACCTGTAGCCATGGCAGCAGAAATAAAGGGATAAGCTGAAGTGAAGGGAAACCATAAGGTACGGGCATCCATGGCTTTTGCAATCTCCGCTTACCGGTGGGGATCCGCTTCATGAGCACCCTGGACCCTCAGCTCAAGCGCATTCTTGTCGTCGATGACGAACCCAACCTGCGCAATATCATCTGCAAGTTCCTGATCAAGCGGGGTTTTGACGTCGTGGGGGCGGAGAACGGTCAGCAGGCGCTCGAGCGTCTCCAGGAGCAGGAGTTCGATCTTGTGCTGACCGACGTCTACATGCCGGTGCTGGGGGGTGAAGAGCTGGTCACCACGATCAACGGGAGCCATCCGCACCTGCCGATTGTGGCGATGACTGGCTTTCCTGAGATCGAGAAGGCGGTGAAGCTGATGCGCAGCGGGGTCGCCGATTATCTGCGCAAGCCACTCAAGCTCAGCCAACTGGAGATGGTGGTGCGAGCGGCGATGAACCATGACCATGCCGTCGCGGAGCTGGATCTGGCGGATGGCTCACCGTTTGGCGGCACTATCGGTGGCTATCGCATTCTTGAGACATTGGGCAAAGGCAGCATGGGCATCGTCTACAAGGTCCATCGGGTGGGCGATGGCAGCCAGCAGAGCTTTGCTCTCAAGGTTCTCGATCCCGGACCGGAGAGCGGAGCTGACGAGAATCGCACGGCTCGTGAGCGCTTTCTGCGCGAGGCCGAGATCGCCAGGAGGATCGACCACGAGAACGTCGTCAAGCTCGTGGATTTCGGGATAGCCTCGGAGCGCGGCATCCCCTTCATGGTGATGGAGTTCATCGAGGGGCAGTCGCTCGAATACATGATCGAGCGGCAGGTACCGTTGGGTTACCATGAAAAGGTCAGCATTCTGCTGCAGGTGGCGGAGGCGCTGGCGGCAATTCACCAGCACGACATCTGCCACCGGGACATCAAGCCAGGCAATATTCTCGTCACCTCGGCTGGCCGGGCGAAGGTGACCGATTTCGGCCTGGTGCGGCTGCCCGACTCGGATCTCACCGGTGACCACAGCGTGGTGGGGACGCCGGCCTACCTGGCCCCCGAAGCTTACCGGCACGGCAGGATCGATGCGCGGGGCGATCTCTTTTCCCTGGGCGTTGTCGCCTATGAGTTTCTCCTCGGCCATCGCCCTTTCGACTCCCTGGTTTTTGCCAACCTCATTACCCAGATCGAAACCCAGTGTCCGCTTGAACCGCGAAAGATCGATCCCGGCCTTCCGCTCCCCATTCAGCGCATCCTGGCTCGTCTCCTGCGCAAAGATCCTGATGCTCGCTACCAGACCGCCGACGAGGTGGTCGCGGATTTCACGAGTTGGTTGACCTTGCCGCAAAGCGCCTTTGCTTCTCTCTTTGGGCGCCTGCAGAATCTCAGAAGCCGCGATTGGCGATGAGCAGCTTTGTGGAATCTCTCCACGGCCACACTGGCACTGATGGCAAACTAGCTGTAAACTCTCTACTGGAGGCCGCTCACCGGGAATCGGCTAATGGCGAACTACCTCTCGCCCCGCATCTACCACTGTCCTTTGTTCTGACGGTTGCGAAGTTAGGAGAAGTCCCCGCATGTCTGCGCCAATAAAGACTCTGTATGTCATCCCCCACGCTCATACCGATTTTGGCTATACGCACGACCCGGTCATCACCTGGGAGCTGCACGACCGCTTCCTGGACCGTGCTATCGAACTGTGCGAATCCACCACGGAGATGGAGCCCGCCTCGGCCTTTCACTGGACCATCGAAGTCTTTGCCACCCTCGAGCACTGGTGGACCTATCGGGATGCCGACTGGCACCGCCGCCTTCTCGATGCCGTTGAGCGACGGCAGTTGGACGTGGGGGTGCGCTACACCAACGGCACCATGCTCCTTACTCACGAAGATATCGAGTGGGAACTCGACCGGGCCGTCGAATGGGCCAATGACCACAACATCGGCCTGAGTACGGCGATGCAGAATGACGTCAATGGCTTCAGTATGGCCTACGCACATGCGATGGCGCGGCGCGGGTTGACCAGCCTGATGATGGGGCTCAACACCACCATGGGCCATTCGCCCTGTCCTCGTCCCGCTGCCTGGCGCTGGGCGCTGCCCAACGATCACGAGCTGCTTGTCTGGCATGGCTGGATCTACAACCGCCTCAAGAGCTTCATCAACCTCGATCAACTCGCGGATGAACTGCCTGGCAAGGTCGACAGCTTCTTTGCGCATCTGCCCGAGGACTATCCGCTCGATTTTGCCGCGGTATCCGGTACCGTCAATGACAACGTCGGCCCGTTCACCTCTCTTCCTGAACAGGTGCGGCGATTCAACGATGGCGACCACGGTCTGCGCCTGGTGCTTACCACGGCCAGCGGCTTCATGAACGTACTCGCGCGGCATCGCGACAAACTGCCGGTCAAGCATGGCGATTGGACGGACTGCTGGGTTTTCGGGCACGGCTCCATGCCCCAGGAGGTCGGCGCCCTGCGCCGCGCGCAGCGCAAGATGATGGCGATCGATCGCATTCGCTCGCTGGGCTGGGCGGACGATGACGGCGGCACCCTGAGCTACAACCGCGCCCGGCGTCATATCTCCCTCGCTTGCGAGCACACCTATGGCAGCCACAGCTCCGTCAGCGCGCCGGAATCCACCGACACTCAGCGTCAGTGGGCGCAGATTCAGATTGACTTCTGGACGGCTGAATCCGTCGCTACGGGGCTGCTGCGGGACCATCTGGCCACCACCGCCGGGAGCCGCGGCGTAAAGGATCCATCCGCCCTGCTCATCAATCCCTTTCCGGTGCCTCTCAATTTCCGTGCCATCTACGAAGACAAGGCGATGGAGACCTTTGCCAGGGTACGTCATCCCGAGCATTTATATCAGCTGGATCGGGAGCCAACGCGGGCAGCCATGGAGAAGGGCAACCTGATCTGTCATGCGCCACTTGAGCCGGAGACAGCGCTCCTCGTGACGCTCGAGCACCACGCACCCCGCAACAACAGCCTGCCCGTCTCCATGGATCAGGTGATCGAGATCGGCGACGATCTCCTGCGCGTTGCCTACGATCCGTCCGAGCACGGTATTGTGTCGGTGACAACCACCGAAGATGGGCGCGAATGGTGTCTCAACGATCCCTTTGCCCTCTTTGCCCCGGTACGAGAAGTACCCCGCGAAGGCGGTTTCACGGTACGAAACACGGACAATGAGCGTGATCCCAGCGATGAATCCTGGCGCCAGGACATCTCCTGCACGCGTGAGATATCCGGCGAGATCGAGCGCCTGGAATGGGTGCGCGATGCCCGCGGCGAAGCTTTGATTGTCCATCGTCTCCATTCACCGATGCGGCGCCAGATCATCCGCTTCGACCCCCTGCTTCCCGGTGTCCTCGACCTCACTGCCGACTTCTGGTTCGAGGCCGATACCACGCGGCAGGCCTTCTATCTCAGCTTTGGCTGGTGGCTCGATCCGGGAGAGCCGGTGCACTTCTTCTATGACAGCTCCGGCATGTGGCTCCAGGCGGATCGGGATCAGCTGCCCGGCGCAGCCCGCTCCCTCTATGAAGTGGGCATGGGTGTCGCCGTCACTCAGGGCGATCGCACCGTCACCATCGCTTCACGAGATGTGCCGCTCTGGCAATTTGGCGGCTTCACCTTCGGCGACCCGGCAGCGGATGTACCCCGGCAGAAGCCATTCCTGGCTTCCTGGGTGTACAACAACTACTGGGGCTGCAACTTCAATGCCTGTTCGCCGGGCGGCTTCTCCTGTCGCTATCTCATCGCGCCGACTGTCGGCACGGCCGATCCGGCGCTGGCAGCGCAGTTGTACTGGCAGTTTGCCGCGGATGATCTCGTTCATCCGCTGATGCCCCGCGCGGAAACGCAGTTCTGAGCCGGCTGTTATCTGGTCATTTCGGCGAGGTCGAACTCGTCGATGCCGCAGATCTTGTGGAGGCTGCCGTCGCGGATGAAACAGACGCGGTCGGATGATTTGAGCATCTTGTGATCATGGGTGGCGCAGATGACGGTCACCCCTTCGTCCTTGTTCAGGCGGCGCAGGATCTCGACGATTTCGGTGCCTGTCTTGGTGTCGAGGTTGCCCGTGGGCTCATCGGCAAGGATGACGGTGGGGGTGTTGGCGAGGGCACGAGCGATGGCCACGCGCTGCTGCTGGCCGCCCGACAGCTCGAAGGGTTTGTGATGCATGCGATGTCCCAGGCCGACCTTGTCGAGGATGGCGGAGCCGCGCTCGATCGCTTCCTCCGGGGTAGCACCCTGGAAGATCATGGGCAGCGTGACATTCTGCAGCGCCGAGAGCACGCTCACCAGGTTATAGGTCTGGAAGATGTAGCCGATGCGGTTGCAACGCACCCAGGCCTGCTGGCTTTCGGTGAGATCGAAGATCGATTCTCCCTCGAAGTAGACCTTTCCGGCGGTCGGTACGTCGAGCGCTCCGACTTGATTGAAGAAGGTCGACTTGCCGGAGCCGGAGGGGCCCATGATGGAGATGAATTCGCCGCGCATGATGTCGAGGGTGATCCCTTTCAGGGCCCAGACCTCTTCATCGCCAACGATATAGAGTTTCTTCACGCCGTCGGCGCGGATGATTACGTCGCCCGCCATGCCTGCTGCTCCTGATCGGTGAGTCGAATGGTGATGATGCCGCGCATCAGCAACTGCTTGGTGAAGGTAACGGTGGCTTCCCGGCTCTTTTCATCCTGCAGGTCGAACTCCTTGCCGAGGCGGTGGGCGATCTGACGCAGGTTGCGCTTGCCGTCAAGGAGGCGCCAGTAGGCGGAGCCCATTTGATCGAAGTTGATCTCGGCCTGTCGCTTCATGCCGAAAACGCGGGCTGTCCACCGTTCGATTTTGTTGCGATCGGGCAGGCGGAAGCGCACGCGGATGCCGCCTTCGATCTCTTTCCACTCGGCGCCGGTGCCCTTGGCGGGAACGATCTCCAGAGGATTCTGTACATCCTGCAATCGCCGGGAGCCGGGCGGGCGTTTTTTCTTGGTGCGGAAGCCGAACATCAGTGGAACTCGTTGCTGGTGAAGTCTATTTCGCTGGGCTGAGCCATCTTCTCGATGCGCCCGTCGCTGATCCAGCAGATGCGATCGGAGCGTTGCAGCATCTTGAGGTCATGGGTGGCGGAGATGATGGTTACCCCCAGCTCGTCTTTCAGCCGGTAGAGCAGCTCGATGATCTCTTCGCCGGTGATGGAATCGAGGTTGGCGGTCGGTTCGTCGGCCAGCACGATCTCGGGGCTGTTGGCCAGCGCCCGGGCAATGGCCACGCGCTGCTGCTGACCGCCGGAGAGTTCGGTCGGTTTGTGAAGCGCGCGATCGCCGAGGCCCACCAGCTTCAGCAGGAAGACACCCTTGTCCCGCGCTTCTTCGCTCTCCATGCCGGCGAAGCTCATGGGCAGGATGACATTCTCCAGGCAGGTCATCACCTGGATCAGGTGGTAACTCTGAAAGATGTAGCCGATCTTGCGGCAACGCAGCCAGGCAAGCTCCATGTGGTCGAGCTGCGCCACGTCGACCTGGTCGATGTAGACTTTGCCCGAAGTCGGTTTGCTGAGGCCGCCGATCATGTTGAAGAGGGTGGTTTTGCCGGAGCCGGAGGGGCCCATGATGGAGAGGTATTCGCCCTTGTAGATGTCGACGGTGGCGCCGCGCAAGGCGTGGGTTTCGAGGTCGCCCATCTTGTAGATCTTCTTGACGTCGACCGCGCGGATCACGCAGGGGCGTTCGGCAACCGCGGGAGGGGTGAAGAGCGCTTCCAGTTTGGCGGCATCGAGTGACATCAGATGGTGCTCCTCAGGGCATGCGCGGGAAGCATGTTCGACGCGAACTTGGCGGGGTAGATTGCCGCAAGCACGGCCAGGATCACACCTACGACCAGTGAGGCAACGAAGAAGATGGCCAGCAAGCCCACATTCACCGCCTGGAAGACGAGCCACTGATAGGTCAGCCAGTAGGCGAAAAACGAGAAGACCATTCCCACCACGGCGCCGAGGAAAGCCCCGACGAGGCCGATCAGGCTCGATTCGATCAGGAAGAGCTGGCGGATGAAGCTGGAGAGGGCGCCCAGGCACTTCATGGTGCCGATCTCCCGGAAGCGCTCCGTTACCGACATGAGCATCGAGTTGGTGATGCCGATCACCGTCACCAGCAGGGAGATGACGACGATCCAGATGCCGCGGGTGCGTTCCATCCCCGCCTGCTCGATCCGGCGATAAACTTCATCTTCCGGGATCTCTCGCTCCAGTTTGACCGTGCGCACATTCTCCGCCGGCTGGATGGTGTGCTGTTGGCGGGTGAAACAGACCATGGGATAGCGGGCGCCGGCGGTCAGCTCGCGCAGATCGAGCGCCTGAGTATCCGCGTCGCCCATGACGATCACGGCATTGGCATTGCTGCCGACCTCCGACAGGGGGACGCGCTCGGCTTTGTCGGGGAGGCGAAGGTTCTCACTTTCGTCGATTACCGCAACGCGCAGCGCTTCCGGCTGACCTTCGGAAAGGCGGCGCAGCAGGCGACTCTCCTGCAGGCTGAGGGGGCCGTTCCGCACGACACCAATGGTGCGGCCGCGGACGGGGCCCATCTCGGCGGCCAGGAAATTGAGCATGCGCCTCACTTCGCTGCGCAGCTCTTCTTCCTGGGCCACGCCCCGCTTGATGACTTGCCCGGTGAGGATGGACATGAGGAAGGCGATGCCCAGCATGACGCCCGTGACGGTGACCACGGAGCGCGCGAAGCGCACCTTGATGCCTTGGAAGGAGACGCTGAAGGCGACGGAAATGGGAAGTTTGATCTGGGATTTAATCATGCGTCAGAACGGTGCACTGCTGACCGCTTGCTGGATGAGGTTCATGGCAATGGTGGCCATACTGATGAGGCCCACTCCGGTGAAATAGCCTGCCATGACCACTGGGATCATGCGCAGGAAGTTCTGAGTTCCAAATTTCTTCTGAAAATAGTATCTGCCAATCAACGCGCCGATAATCTCCAATACCATGATATGGGGTATTTGTCCAAGCCCTCGAATAAATCCATACACCAGCATCACCGGCAAACCGAAGGTGCTGAGGAGGGTAAAGGCAATCACCGTGAAGAAGAAGCCGCTGCCGATGACTTTGGGATGTACGGCCTCGCGCATGAACTGGCTGTCGAGAATGCTCACCTCTTCCGCGCTGCTGCCGGGGGGAATAAAGGTCGATGAGAAGAGGAGCACGTTTTCCTTGGATGCCAGTTCCCAATGGATCTGCGCATAGGGATAGGCGTCAGATGGAATCGGGCCCGATTTCCAGATGAAAGCCCAGAAGGTGAAGGAGAGGAGAAAGAGAATAGGCAGGGCAACAATGTCCGCCTTGATGAGGGAGAAGAAATTGACCCCGGTCAGTTCATTGACGCGGAAGGCCTGTGCCATGCCGCCATAGTTCTCGATCGGGATCGGGGCCAACCAGATCTCGACGCCCTTCGCGCCGGAGAGGATGAAGGAGGTCTCCTTGATGAAGGGGATGTCGATGTTCTGACCCGCGATACCGAGGAGGCGGGCATTGACGTAGGAGATGAAGGGGTTGTAGACGAAGGCGAAGAAGACGAGGAAGAGAACCGGCACGTCGACGAGCATGCGGCAGAGCACGATTACCGCGACGGAGGTAAGCGCATAAACGATGACGGCGATCCAGAGGGGATAGTCGCCACGGTTGACCTGAGGGGTTGCCCAGATGCTCTCTTCGCCTTCGACCGCTGCCAGTCCCTGGCGGCGCGTCTCCGCTCGCTTGCCCTTGTACTCCTTCATCTTCTTGCGGACGTCACGAATACTGGAGTAGACGCTGACGGCGGCAATGCCCAGACCTGCCCCGATGCTGAAGCTGAGCCAGAAGTCCATGCGGTTGGCAAAGATGGTGTTGACGGTATCCATGCCGTTCTGCCACTTGGTGAGCACCTCGGCGCCATGCAGAATGGGGTTCATGATCATGGTCAGGGCGATGGCGATGAAGGAGCCCATGACAGCCCAGAAGGGGAGGACCATGCCGAGCAGAATCACGCCCAGATCGAGGGCAATACCGGTGGGAGTGGCGGGCAGCAGCCCTTCGGTGAAGACGGTGGTGTCGATGAAGGGCTGGGGGATGATGAAGATGGGGGACTCGAGGAAAAGGCCGGAAATGGCTGGTATGCCCACCTGGAGGAAGCCGAAGGCCAGGCCGATGGTGGCGCCGAGAGAGAAGAGGCGCCAGCGTTGGGATCCTTTGCGCTTGAAGGATTTGCCGGTGGCAAGCCGATCGGTATCGCTCGCCGATTCGCTCCCCTTCGCCTTCTCCTCGGCCTCCTTGGCGGCCGGGCTCTGGCCGTCGCTCTCATCCATTTCAGCCATGGCCATGGCGCCCTGCGCGGCGATCGGTGCCAGTGGGAAGGGCAGGTTCTCCACGTCCGACGTGAGACGGAAGAAGAAATAGCCGAGTGTGTAGCGGCGGACAAAGCCGATAATGCTCATGAAGAAGAGCAGAAGGATGGGCACGATCCAGTCGCGATGGAAGAGGGTGCGCTCGGCGATGGCCGCGCTGTCGGGCGGTGGTGAATACCAAGAAGGGAAACTGCCCTGCATGTTGGCATCGCGAGCGGCTTCACTGGTGACCAGGAAGGCGCGATAGACGAGGTTGGCAAAGGGGCCGCCGGGGAACATGGCGTTGGCGGCCACCATGAAGGTTGCCGCATGGAGGAGAACCACCAGCTCCTGCTTCGACATGGTACGCAACGCACGGCGGGCGATCTGCGCAAAGAGAATGACCGTCACCCAGGTACCGGCCGCACCCATGTTGCCGCCGGTCATCAAGCCGAGATAGATGGAGCCGGGCAGCATGACCAGGCCGCAGAAGAAGATGCCGGCAACGGTCGACCAACCGAAGCCATCCTTGAACTCGGTCGGCGTGGCGAGCAGATTTCGGTATTGCTCGAGTTCTTTGTCGTGAATGGGGCTGGCGCTAGCCATCGAGGCCTCCCGGCTGGGACGTGATACTGGCAGTGGGTGGCTGAAGAGCACCGGTGGCCAGGACCGTATCGCTCAACCGCCGGCGGGCTTCCTCGAACATGACCAGGCGCTCTTCCGTACGCACGGCTCGCCAATGCAGGAACTGACGACGCAGCAGCCGGACGAATTGGACGTTGAGCCGCCGCCAGTTGTCCAGCGTGCCGGACTGACGCAAGAGCGTGATGTTGGCGATGTACTCGCCCGTTTCCGAATCGGTGGGCAGCGAGATGATGAGGCGCTGGGATACGCCCAGGTCGAAGGGCTTGAGCCAGACCATCACGGATAACTGCGGCACATAGCCGTCTCCATCCTCGTCAGAGAAGACGCCGAACTCCGGTTTACCGGCAAAGAAGGGGCCCGAACTGCCTTCGCCGTGGTCGACAAAGAAGCGTCGGAAGAATTCGAGAACGCCGACGCGGTCGCTGTAGTTGAACGTGAAGGGAAGGTTGAAGCGCAGGACATCGACCTCTGGCGGTGGAAGATGCCAGCCGACATCCGTGCTTGGCGCCGCGATGCGCTTGGCCGCAAAAGCAGGGAAGATGGTGGAGAGGAAGACGGCGACCATGATGACGACCGAGGCGTAGATGGTGCCGATGGAGGTGAAGCTCATGTTGAGGCCGCCGGTAAGATCGAGCGCGGTCAGGATCCGCCCGGTGCCCTGGCTGAGGAGGTAGCCGAGGACGGAGCCGACGACGGCATAGACGATCGATTCGGCGAAGAAGATGAAGAAGATATGACGCGGCGCAATGCCGACGGCATTGTAGACGAAGATCTCTTCGCGCCGTTCGAAGACGGAGCCGCGGATGGTGTTGAGGACGGTGAAGGCGGCAATGATCAAGGGGACCAGCATGTCGAGCAGGCCGACGAAGGAACGTTTACGGGCGATCATGCCGGAGAAGGAATACTTGTCCAGGCCGTAGAAGGTCTCTTTGCCGCGCTGCTCCATGTAGCTGTCGATGACCTTCTTGGTGGTGCTGTACGGCAGATCGTCCGGCAGGACGACGGCGACGGAGCTGATGCGCTCATAGCCGCGTTGAATGGTCAGTCCCGGATCGCGCAGCGGCATGATGATGGCATCTTCACCGGCGATCTGGGGTGAATCGTCTGGCGCGATGGGATAGTTCTGATCGCTGTTGTGGAAGTTCAGCTGGTTGACGGACTTGACGTCGAAGGGGAGCAGATTGCGGCCATCCAGATCGAGCAAGCCATCCAGATCGGCGCCGAGAAAGACCCCCTGTACCAGGAAATTCTGCCCGTTGATGGTCACCTCGAAGCCGTGGAAGGGTTCGCCGTCGATTTCCTGGCCGAGATTCTCCAGGGTTGAGGCGTCGATGGAGAGGGCGCTGGCGATCTTGCGCGAGACGAGGAGCGGAATGGTGAGGGAGGTGTCGGTCTCCTGTTCGCGGGTGAACCAGCGTCCCTGCAGCGGCAGGTGCCGGGCAAGCGGTTCCTGGGAGCCAAGGCGCAGGAGAGTGTTGGCAAAGGCATTGCGGGTACGATCATCCAACTTCCGGACAACTTCCAGCTGGGGATAGTAGCGCTCGCGGTTCTCGAATTCCTCGATGCCGACATACATGTAGCGGGGCACCACCGTGTACTGCTGGTTGTACTCGTCCTGCAGGGCGGAGAGCTCCGGCGTCTGCATGGGGATATAATCTTCATTGCGGGCCAGGAAACCCTGATACGGGGCGCGACCGACCGCCTGCGATTTCTCCACCAGGTTGCTGCGTATCGAGGTGAAACAAATGATGACGAAGGTGATGAGGATGAGGGTACCGCAGGTGAGCAGGGTGCGCACCCGGCGCCGATGCATGTTGTTGAGGCCGAGCATGAAGGCGATGGCGATGGCCCCAAACTTGTTGACGTCCGCTTCGCTCACCTGCCCCCGCTGCTTGCGAATGGCCTCCAGATTCTCCTTGAACTTGCTTGAGAACATCGCGATGATGCCCGTCGCAATGAGGAGAATGATGAAGCCGAGGAGGATCATCAGCGAGGAGCGGATCATGGAGAAAGCGGGATGGAGAATGCGCAGGAGGAGAAAGACGATGAGGAAGGTCACTACGTGCGCCGCGAGCTGCTTGCGGATGTCGGTGAAGCCGAAGATGAGTTTTTCGAAGAAGAAGACAAAGGGGACCAGGAGGCATAGATAAAAGACGATGCCGATCACGGCCTCGCTGATGTTCTCGCGCAGCACGGGGTGGTTGAGCGTTGCATACGTGACGGCGCCGCGCGCCAGTTGAATCGACTCGTGCTTCGGCAATTGGGTGGCGGTGGCTTCTTCGATCAGCTCCTGAGCGCGCTGGTGGAACTGGACGGTGCGGTCATCGACCATGTTGTAGTGTTGCTGCAGCTTGAGTCTCTGGGCGTTGACAAAGCTCATCGACTTGGCCACTTCGTTGGGCACATCGCGGACGAAGGGGGTCTCCATGGCGAGATAGCCGTCACCCCGGATCTCATTGCCCATGCGGAGCGGCGCATGCTCATCGTCGCTGACCTCCTCCAACTCTTCCAGGTTGACGCCGAGCATGAAGGCGCGTGTCTCCTGCACCATCTCGTTGTCGATGGAGCCGGATTTGAGCTTGACGTAGAAGTACTCGTCGGGCTTGATGAAGGCGCTGATGAGGTCCTGGCCGAGGCGAAGCTCGTAGATGCTGGGGAAGGTGGTCAGGCCACGGCGACGAATGAACTCGGCCCCAGCGTAGGCCTGGAGGGTCTGCGGGTTGATGAGGTCGAGCAGCGTGACGGGACTGCAGCGGAAGGTGACGATATTGACGGCGTCGGAGATATCCGAGGCGCGCAGGTTGGTCGACTTGAAGATTTTCTGAGCGGGGCCGCCTTCATCCTTGATGATGTTGATGATGCCGTTACTGGCATAGCCCGCTGCCACCGGATGGAAACCCCATCGGCTTTCGACAAAATCGCCGATACAGTGCGTCAGGTCATAGCGGCCGTAGGGATTGGTGAATTGCATCAGCCCTGGGAAAGTGCCGTTCTTGGGAGCCCATAGCGCCGCCGTCTGTCCCTTGTCGCAGACCAAGGCCCCCTTGAGCGGATAATTGGGGATGATCGACTGGCCGACGTTGGAGACGTAGACGGTTCCGAAGTGGTCGGCGATACCGGCGCCAGACTGCTTCACCGGGTTCAACTCGCCGGTGCCGTGGGCGACGGAGAGGAGCGATTCGGCCAGGACGCCGGCAGAATGCCGCAACCGGGAGATATCGGTCATCCACGGCAGGACGACGGGCGAGGCGTGTTCACGGTAGGAGCGGTCGGTATTGACGATGCTGAAGGCGGGATACTGGGCCGTGTACCAGTAGCGCGAGAGCAGTTGCATGCCGCTGACCATGCCATGGATCTGGTTCGCATGCGTTTTCGGACTGTCCGCGAGCCAGAGTGACGCGTTCTCCTTCAGTCGGAGCCGCGCAATGGAACTCATGATCACATCTTTGGTCACCTGCTCATGATCCTGCTGGTTGCTGAGCCACCCCATACTGAAGGAGATGACCTCGCGCTCTGCCTCTTTCTCTGATGGGGCCAGTTCTGGAGCGAAGGCGGCAAAATGGCGGTAGCCGCGCATCAGGCCGTGGAGCTCGATGTTGGTCGTTTGGAAGTGCACCTGCTCGGTGTGATAGTCGCTCAGTTCCTGGAAACGCTCCAGCAGGCGCTGGCGGATGCGGTAATCCAGAATGAAGTCGGGTCGTCGTTCGAGGAGTTTGACCAGTGGATAGCCGGCGGAGGAAAAGGCGCGCTCGTAGATCTCCTTGGAGTTGAAGTAGCGCTGGTATTCGGGCGTCTCCAGGTCGGTGGTGTCGCCTTTTTCGAAGATGATCTTGTCATACATCATCTGCTCGGAAAGCTCGAAGACGACGGTGTTGAGGGAGTATTGATACTGCTTGTCGAAGATCGCCCGTTCTTCCTTCGGGAGCTGGGAAACACTGGTCACGCTGGCGGCGGCGTCCTGCAGGAAGGATGGATCGTCAAAGAGGGCGAGGATTTCGGTCATTAGCTTCAGGGCGTGCTGGTTTTCGGCGAGTTGCTTCTCCGCATACATGCGCCTTGCACCGTCGGAGTTGGCGCCGATGGCGCGCAGGAACTCGTTTTGTGCTGCCCCGGCCATGGAGCGGGCGCCGAAAGCGCAGAAGATCACATCCCTGCGGAGGGAGTCGCGGTACTTCACAAAGCCGTCGAGCAGCTTGAGCTGAAGGGCGAGATTGACGGCTTGGAAGGGGCCGGGGGAGAGATCCGGGAGATGGGAGAGCGCATCGTAGGAGACGGGAATGACGAGGGCTTCGTTGGTCTCGGCCTGGCCGCCCTCGAGTATGCCGACGATGGTCCGAACGGGGGTGTTGCGAAAGCGGACGCGTACCTTCAGGCGCAGCTCTTCGCCCACATGATCGAATACGGCCGGATCGGCAACCAGGCGCACGTAGTTGACTGGTGCCAGGGAGACCATCGCGTTGAGGGCTGGCCAGTTGATCTGGTCAAGACCTTCGGAATGTGACACAATGACGGCCACGAAGCCCAGGCGGGCGTAGCGGGCCCAATTGTACCCGTAGCCGACGGGGGGAGCCGTGGCGTCGTCGAGGAGGGCGATGCAGTTGTCGAAGGATTGCCGCTCGTAGAGCATCTCCTCGGTGACGCGCAGGAGCTTGCCCTGCACGAAACCGTCGCCCGTGGTCATGGGCTGCAGGTGATTGGGAAGCAGGGGATAGATGGAGAAGTCGAGTGGATCGGCGGTGGCCGTGGAGACTTCGGCGATTTCGGTATAGGGCGCGGGGACCTTGATGTTCTGCTCGATAATCCGGAGGCCGGCCGCTTCGTAGCGCTGGCGGATGTAGTCGGCGGCCTGGTTGAATCCGGGATAGCCGACGAAACGATTGCCCATCTGGAGGATGGTATCCAGTTCGGCGGCGATTTTGTCCGGCTGGACCGACTGCTGCATGGCGTCCGGTTCATAGCCGAGAAAGGGTTGGGTGGGGGGCTCGTAGGGCTTTGGAGAAAAGACGGCGAGGAAGAGATGGATGAGGGCCATGCTCAGGAGGACAAAGAGCAGGCCGATGGCGATATTCCATCCGGTGCGTTTGGTCGGTGAAGGCGGAGTTTGATCGGCGGTGGTCATGGCTCAGGGTAGTTCGCTGTAGATTCGCACGATTCCAAGGTCTTGCAGGTAAGCGCCGTAGATAACAAAAATGAGAATGCTGACGATGCAGCCGAGGAAGACGCCGATAAAGAAGGGGAAGAGCTTGTTCTTGACGGTTGCGGCGCCGCCAAGCTTGAGGACGGTCCAGCGGATACCGCAGGCGAAGAGGACACTACCCCAGGCCCATTCGAGCATGTGGGCGGAACCGAGGATGATGCCGATGGGGTGAAACCAGAAGCCGGCAAAGAGCTGCCGCAAGGTTGCGACAATGACGGTGAGGACGCCCGCGCCGATGTAGGCCCAGTGGACGGGCAGGATGCCTTGACTGGCCGCGCCCTTGTCCTGCATGACCTGGCTGGTGGCATCCGCCAGTTGGGTCATGTAGGAACGGAAGAACCAGCCCTGACTGTACGACCACTGATACTTGATGTTGTCGCCGCCGATGGCATAGGAATTGGAGAGGAAGACCCAGCCGCCGATGAAGAGGCCGCCCGCGATGCCGAGAATGCAGGTATAGATCAGGTGGCGCGGGACCAACTTGTAGCGCCGGCCGAATTCGAGCAGCTCCACCTGGGTACCGGGGATGAAGAAGAAGACGCTGACCGTCAGGAAGCCGGAAGCGATGAGGCAGACGAGGACGGCGCCGGGGCCGAAGGCGGTCATGCCGCCCAGCAGCCCGATGAAGAGCATGGCATTGTAGGGGGTGAAATAGCCGACGGGCAGGCCGCACTCGCTCTTCAGCTTGGCGGCGACAAAGCCGATGGTGACGAGAAAGGCGAAGTAGACGACGATCGCGATGACGGAGACGTTCAGCCAGAGGGCCCAGAGGATGGCGCCCAGAAACGCGACAGCCAGGACGATGAAGGCAGTCCGGTAGGAGAAGGCTTCGCCGGCGGATGCCTCCTTGTTGCGCTTCGAGAAGGCATAGCGGAAGATGCGGAAGATGTACTTGCGGGTGAAGAAGAGTACCACCGCGGCGTAGGCGAGATAGGCGCCAATCGACTGCTCATAGCGGAAGGGGTAGCCGGAAATGACTTTCCAGTTGAAGAAGTTGCCGAGAATGAAGAGGGAGCGGTAGAGGAAGAAGCCGACAACCAGGCTGAGGAGGACGTTCAGCTCGAAGAAGATGGCGATACTGATAAGGAGGAGCGACAGACCGAAGGTGACGTTCCACATGCCCCCCCACCATGGCGAATCGATGTACTGGCTGAGGGCGACGGTGGGTTCCTTGAAAGGCACCTCGGGATTGTAGTAATGCCACCCCTTCAGCAGGGCATAGCAGAGTCCCACCCCGAATCCGATCCACATGATACGCATCTTCCAGATCGACGGCAAGGGTTTGTCTTCCGCTTCATCCGCTTCACCGTTGAGGCTGTAGGGGATCTGGAAGAGGGGGAAGGGATAGCGCTCGTTTTCCGCCCATTGACGACGCATGATCACGCCGATTGCGAGCATGGCGGCCAGCAGCAAGCAGATCGGCACCGACCAGGCGACGGCGGTGTTCCACCAGTCCCGCACGGGGATATAGCCGGTGATCAGGAATTTCAGTCCAGCCAGGCTGAACATGTTGTTCGGTTTGACGATCAGGCCGACCTGCTGGTTCGGGCTCAGTTGGTCGAAAGCTGCCTGGCCGATGATGCGGCGTCCCTTGTAGACGCCTTCCAGAGCGGCCACGCTGAAAAACTTGGGGTCGGTGACGGCCAGGGTGCCGGCGCCCTGCAGACCGATGCGGATCTCCAGGCTTTTCCGTATGGTTGGAGGCACCACGACATTGTAGCGGCCGACGCGCAGGAAACCGGTCTGGTGAAGGAAGGTCTTCTTGGTCTGCTCGCGGCTGTTGACGACCTCGCTGTAGTCCTCTTTGTCATCTTCGTATAACCGTATGAAGTAATAGCTTTCGCTCTGCAGGTCGGTGGGTTTGCCGAGGAAGCTGACCAGGTAGGGCTGCCCGGGCTGGAGCAGGAAATTGCCTTCTTCGTCGTGCAGATCGAGGGTGAAGCCGATGTAGGAAAGCTCCTCGGAATTTTCATTCACGAGCACGGGACGCATGGCGCTTTCGCCAGCGGCATACTCGATCTCGCGCCACTCGACGTTGCCGACAGCCTCGATGCTGGCCGGGGCATCCGGGTCGAGCCGGTCGTGGAGCAGGTTCGGTCCGTGGGGCCAGAGCTTGTCGTTGAAGGCATCCATGTAATGGAAGTTGCCTTCGCGCGGGCTGGCGGCGATGATGCCGACAAAGCGATGCCACATGCCCTGTGTCATCATGGGAGCGGCGATAAGGAGGGAGATGAGGACGCAGAATCGTTCCTGGCGGTTGAGGATCTGGTACTTGACCGCGACCTGAAGGAGGGCGGCGACCAGCAGGACGAGGAGGAAGACGGTGATCGCCGGGACAGGTATGGCCTGTTCGCCAATAGCGCCGCGGGAGACCTGAATGATCTCGGCGTACTGCACGTACATCCCCATGAGCAGCATGCTCAACAGGATGGCGCCAAGCGATCGAACCGTGATGCCGGGAATATAGCCCGAGAGTTTCTCTGGCACGTGCACAAGTCCCTTCTTGATCCGTTCCTCTACCGACTCCCCGTTCGGCCACAGCCTCTGCTTCGCTGAAGCCCTCTGGAAGTGATCAAAATTGCACGGCAAACGCACGATGCAAGTGCATTGCGCTGGAATTTCCACCAAAGTGCGTGTGAAGAGATGTTGAAGCGTCTCCCGGTTCCGCATGATGCGGCATGTCCCGAGGCTGTCAGCCGACTCGGGATTGCCGGCTGGGCCGGGCGTATTATATTGGCTGGTGCGTTCCCGCAACCCCGGACTACAGCATGAGAGGTAGAGGATGACGTCGCTCGACTGGATGGCGGATCGGCTGGCGGAGTTGGAGAGAGATGCCTGCCGGCGCCGGCTTCGGGCTGTCAAGCTGCTGCCGGGAGGGCGGATCGAGATGGAGGGGCGTCCCGCGGTCAATCTTTCGGGGAACGACTACCTGGGTCTGGCGGAGGTGCTGGAGGCGCCCGCGGGGGTGGGCTCGGGGGCGACGGCCTCGCGGTTGGTGGTGGGTAATCATGCCGCCTGCGCCGAGCTGGAAGGTGCGGTTGCCGCCCTGAAAGGGAGCGAAGCGGCGCTGGTCTTCGGGAGCGGCTACCTGGCGAACGTGGGTATCATTCCGGCGCTGGTCGGGCGGGACGATCTGGTTTTCAGCGACCGGCTCAACCACGCGAGCATCGTCGATGGCATTCTGCTGAGCAGGGCAAAGCTCACTCGGTATCGGCACAATGACTTGGGGCATCTGGAGGAGTTGCTGAAGCGCGCTCCTGCCAAGGCGCGCAAGCTGATCGTGACGGATGCGATCTTCAGTATGGATGGGGATCGTGCCGACCTGGCGGGAATCGTGGCGTTGAAGAATCGCCATGGGGGGATGCTGATGGTCGACGAGGCGCACAGTGGCGGCGTTTTCGGCGAAGGCGGAGCGGGGCTGGTGCACGAGCTTGGCCTTGGCGATCAGGTGGAGGTGCAGATGGGGACCTTCAGCAAGGCGTATGGCACCTATGGCGCCTACGTGGCGGGCACGCGCCTGCTCATCGAGTACTTGGTGAACACGTGCAGAAGTCTGATCTTCACCACTGGCCTGCCGCCGGTCGTGGTGCGGTCAATGCTGGAGAGCCTGCGCCGGGCGGCCGCGGAGCCATGGCGCCGCCAGCGCGTTCTCGAGAGTTCCCGCCGCTTTCGCGACGGTCTGCGCCAGGCGGGGCTGAACACGGGCGCCGGCGATACGCAGATCGTACCGGTCCTCGTCGGCAGCAATGCACGGGCGATGGCCTTCAGTCAGCAGCTGCTGGAGGCGGGCGTATGCGGGGTGGCGATTCGGCCGCCGACGGTGCCGGAGGGAACGGCGCGGGTGCGCTTCAGCCTCTCGGCGGCGCACGGCGACGAGGCGCTGGATCAGGCCGTCACGAGCATTCTGGCGGTCTACGGGCGGTTGCCGGATCAGGGAGAATAGAAGGTGAAGCCGGCGGCGTTGAGCGCGGTAACGGAGATGGAGCCCAGCCGATAGTCGTCGACATGGCCGTCGACGAGGAGCAGGTTGGTGCGGGATTTGTGGTTCCAGACGCAGTCGGCTATTCCGTTGCTGACGTAGCCGAAGCGGTTGTGGGTGACGCCTTTCGTTTCGCCGGCAAGAATGACGCTGGATGGATCGCCGCCCATGTGCTTGCGTGGGCGGTAGAGTGCTTCATAGGTGGCCGTGGGAGCGAGGCCGAAGCCGTAAAAGGTACTGGTCCAGTAGTTGCCGATGCGAGTGAAATTATCGAGGGTCCAGACGTGAGCCCGCATATCGATAGTGCTCATGCCTTTGGAAAAGCCGCTGGCGGGGCAGATCCAGATGTTCTGGCTGGGGGGATTGTTGGAGATTGGAGCGAAGTAGGGTTCGACCTGAAGATCGAAGCGGTAGAGGCCCGGCGGCCAGGGGGTGTTGGCAGCGGTGGCCCAGATGTAGTTGACGGGATAGAAGGAATCGTAATCGTCTCTGTATAAAGCAATAGCCAAGCCGATCTGGCGCTGCTGATTCAGGCACTGGCTCTGTTTGGCGGCGGCGCGCGCAGTCTGCAGTGCCGGCAAGAGGAGGGAGGCGAGTACGGCGATTATGGCGATGACGACGAGAAGCTCGATCAGGGTAAAGCAGGCTGTGTTGCGGTCCGGCAACGTCCATGAGTTCTTCGAGGCATGCATTCGGGTGACTCCGCTTGAGGAAAAATAAACTTTACATAGCTATACGTTGTCAAGGGAAAAATTACAAGAGGATCCCGCGACGCGGGGACGAAGGTAACCACGGAGACACGGAGGCACGGAGACGGGAGCGTCTTCGCGGCAAGTGCAGAACGTATTCTCTGGGATCTCTGCGATCTCTGTGGCAAAACCGCTGGTATGACAATGGGGTGGAAAAATCTGGTGATGGTGGCATGGTAGCTTGTTACTAAAGAGCCACATGAGGAGAGCTATGGTTGTGCGTGGGTGGAGATATCTGGCGGTTGTTCTGGGTTCGTGGATGGTGCTGACGCTGAGCATGGGTGGCTCGGAGCAGACATCGAGCGAGGAGCATGCGCTTGCCACGATGGGCAAGGTGCGCGACGAGGTGCTCGGGCTGCTCTTGCTTGGGGCCGGCTATGAAGCGAAGGAGGTGATCGCGACGGCGGAACGGAATCCGATTCTGGACGACTTCACGGTCGAGATGCGCGACTTGCGCACGCTGACCCAGGCCGCCAGCACGGTGGACACGATCATTCTGGAGCAGTTTCGGCCGGACTTCGGCAAGGTGATTCGCCTGAACCTGCTGCGCGAGACCGTCTATTATCGCCCAAGTGGGGTGAATGTGCGCTTTCTCATCGGAGAGAGGCTGGCGCAGAGTACCGACAAGCGTGGAACGCGGGCGAATTACCTGCCGGCGCAGCTTCATATCGACGAGCGGCTGGCCCGCCTGGAGCAGAGCCAACATGCCTTTGCGCCGCACCTGATGGCGTTGATGACCTGGCGCTGGGGGAAGCGCCGGGAAGCGCGGGAGTATCTGCGGCAGAATGCCGAGAAGCCGCTGGCGGAGCCACTGCTGAAGCTGATGGAAGACCCGGTCGACGAGGCGCCCTGATGCTTTTGCCTGAAGTGTAGAAAATGCTGGTCTGTCGCCATTGACGAAGGGGGACGGCAGGCGCATACTAGGCGAGGTCTTGCCCGCCACGGCGAGAATCGATCGATGGGCCTTCACAGTTGCTTCCGGGGGATGATTCCGCGCCATGTTTTATTACCTTCACGAGCTCGGCATGCAGAACGAGCTGCTCTCTTTTCTTCGCCTTTTCAGCTTCGTCACCTTCCGCGCGGGTTGCGCCGCTTTCACCGCCTTCGGGCTCACGCTGGCCCTCGGTCCCCTGACGGTGCGGTTGCTGCATCGGATGGAGGCGGTTGCTCCGGATCGACATGCGGGGCTGATTGCCGCCAAGCATATCGACGAGAGAAAGAAGAAGGTACCAAGCATGGGGGGGCTGCTGATCCTCTTCTCGGTGCTGCTCAGCATGCTGCTCTGGGCGATACCGACGAATGGGCTGGTCCTGGTCTTCATGGGGCTGATGGTGGCCCTGGGCGCGGTTGGTTTCGTCGATGATTTCCGGAAGATCCGCGGGCGCAGCCGCGACGGCATCTCCGGCAAGGCCAAGCTCTTCTGGCAGATCGTGATCGCGATGGTGGCGGTCTATCTGCTCTCGATCGTACCGGAGACGGGTGACAATGTGCGCAAGCTGATGGTCCCCTTCCTGAAGAATCCGTTGCTGGAGAACATGTCGATCATGCTGGCGATCGGCTTTGGGACGCTGGTGGTGATCGGTGCGTCCAATGCCGTCAACCTGACGGACGGCATGGATGGACTGGCGATCGGTTGTACGATCACCACGGCGTTGACCTATGCGATCTTCGCCTATGCCACCGGTCACGCGAAGATTGCCGGGTACTTGAACATTCCCTTCATCCTGGGCAGCAGTGAAGTGGCGGTGATCGCGAGCGCAATGGCGGGGGCTGGGCTTGGCTTTCTGTGGTTTAACTGTTATCCAGCGAGCATGTTCATGGGCGACACCGGGAGCCTGAGCCTGGGTGGAGCGATCGGGTTGATCGCGGTTCTGGTGAAACAGGAGCTGGTGCTGGTGATCGTCGGCGGCATCTTCGTCATGGAAGCGGGTTCCGTACTGCTGCAGGTGGGTTGGTTCAAGTTGACGCGGCGCTGTACCGGGGAACCGCGTCGGCTCTTTCTGTGCGCGCCGTACCATCTTCACCTGAAGATGAAAGGGTGGACGGAGACGCAGATTGTGATGCGGTTATGGATCCTCTCGGTGATTCTGGCGGGGATCGGTCTGGCGACGCTCAAAATCCGGTGAAGCAGCGAACCTTTGGGGAGAGGGTGCGTCAAAGAACGCAAGCAGCGCCGCGGTCTACTGCCACGGCAACGCTGTATCTACGCGCCATCCATCGTCCATAGCTTCCCCTGGTAAGTGTTATGTTGAAGTATGTCTATTCACTTTCTTTCAGTTTTCTGTTCTGCCTGATTCCTCTGCATGCGGAGGATAGCTGGCAGGCGATGTTCACGGTCAAGAACGACAGCGGCAACCTCTATCTGCCTGCCACGTGGAATCCGGATACTGGCCTGAAGCTGGATGTGCAGGCAGAGGGGAGCGCGGAGCACCTGCGGCTCTTCATCGGTGCCGACGAGATGCTTGCGGCGATGGCGGCTTCTCCCGCGGCGCTGGTGGAGAATGGCACTTTTTGGGGCAGATTGCTGGGGTTGCGGGGCTCCCGCGCCCGTGTGGGTGAGCGGCCCGTGGAGTATGCGCGGTATGCGGCAGGAGGGCTGCCGAAAGCAGCACTTGGGGATGCCCGCCTGGTGCTGAAGGTGCGCCCCGGCGTCTGGACGGTGTACGTGAATGATTATCCGGTCATGTCGCTGCCGGCGCCCATGTCGGCTCCATTCACGGTGGCGCTGCCGGCGAGTTGCCTCCTTGCCGGACATCCCGCGCGCTTTCAGAAGGTAGACAGCTACCATTTCGCGGCCGATTTTCTGATCCCTGAGGAAGAGAAGAATCAGCTAGGTCCCTGGAAGCCGGAGAGCGGGACATGGTATATCCACAGTGCGCTGGACGATGCGCTCGAGCAGAAGAGTTCGACGGTGCTGACGTCCCGCCCGCTGGAGGCCGAGCGAAGCGCCAATTTCTACTGCTTGAACGGCCAGGGCGAGGGCGGCATCATCACCAGCGGCTATGCTTTCCTGGACGATTATCGGCTCGAGGCCTCAATGCGCCTGGACGCGGGCGAAATGGGGCTTGTCTTCTATTACCAGGGGCCGCGCGATTACTATGAAATGGCCCTCACGGTGCCGGAGGTCCGGAACAACACGGTTCTGGTGCGACTGCGCCGTCACAGCTCCACCAGAGTACCGAGACGAACCGTTCTGGCGGCTGTCGAAGTGGAGATGACTTCCGGACAGTGGGTGATGCCACGCGTCGAGATACACCATGGACGGATAGCCGGCTATCTTGACAATACGCTCCTCTTCGAGGTGAAGGAAGCGCTCCCGGTCGGCGGCAAATTTGGCCTCACGGTGAGCGCCGACGAGAGTATTCGATTCGATGACGTAGCGGTTGATTCGGTGACCCACCTGCCTCTCGAAACGGGAGAGGATGTACGCTTCCACACGAGCGCGATTATGGGTGATTTCTATCCGTTGCAGGGTGAGTGGGGACCGGCGGGTGAGCGGAGTTGCGGCATCGTGCCCCGCGTCTCCGGCGAGGAGAAAGGGTTGCTGGTGGGCAGTCTTTCCCAGGAGCCGCGTGTCGTTCAGACGCGGTTCAGCCAGAAGGAGGGGCATGGCGAGTACGGTTTGCTTACCGCGTACCGTGGCGCTGAGCAGCCCTATCTGCGCTTTGTGCGACGACTGAGTGAAGTTGGGGAGAGCTTTCTGCTGGAGGAGGTGAAGGGCACTGAGTCGCGGACGCTGGAGCGGCTGCATCTGCCCGTTGCCGGGGAGGCGTTGCCGGCCACGGCAGTCACGCTGATGGTGGATCCCACGATACCGCGGCAGTTGCGCCTCTATCGCGACGACGAGTTGGTGCTCATCCACTATCCCGAGCAGGAGTTGGGCGGTGCCAGCGGGGTGTATGTCGGCGCCGAGACGCGGGTGCATGTCTCGAATCTGGAGGTACGGGGTGAGCGCCAGGAGTTGCATCACAGCAAGCAGGAGAAGAACCAGATCTATGTGACGGACCCGTACATGCGACACTGGTCGTCGCCGGAGGGGCAGTGGGTCACGGATGACAAGGGCATCATGTGGCACAAGGGAGACTTCTTCGACCGTTTCGAGCTTTACATGCCGTATGTCTCCGGCTCGGAAGTTCATCTTGGCGTGGCCGAGGGGAGCAGCACGGGGGCGCTGGTCCTCACGGCGAAGGGGCACAGCCTGACGGTGCGGTACGGGAACGCGGAAGCGGGCGCGGCGCCGATCGTGGTGGCGCAGCTGCCGAAGAGCGTGAAGGAGATCGATGAGTTGATCGCGGTCTCCCGCCAGGATCCGGCGAACGCGGTCGCGGCCGCGCGGCTGAAGGCTGCGTACGGCATCCATGTCGAGGATGGTTGGCTGTGGCTGACGGATGCCGACGGGAAGCTGCTGGAGAAGGCGCATTTCGGTGAGGCGCTACAGGGGCGGCGGATGCGGCTTGGCGGTCTGAACTACGATCACCTGATGTACAGTCATGTGGTAATCTTCAACCAGAAGGACTATCTCTTCAGTCAGGCGCCGCACGACTGGACGGTGAACGGCGGGCGCTGGCAGATCATCAATCGCTTTCAGTGCGATCCGCGCTGGTCTCACTTCAATGGGGAGAACGGAGACGATTTGGCGGCACTTTGGGGCAAGTACGTCTTCAGCGGCGATTTTTCGGTAGAGATGTACGCGGGCGTTCGGCACGGGTGGTATCAGCGTGCCGGCGATCTGAACATCACCATCATGAACCAGGAGAGCAGCGCGGGGAGTGGCTACAGCATCGTGACGACCGGCTGGGATCCCAACGAGTCGCAGTTGTGGAGCTATCTCTATCGGAATGGGGAGCTAATCGATCGGTCGGACAAATACCTGGCGCCGCGACGCCGGCAGGGGAACGATCGCGCGAAGATGCATGCGCTGGAGGCAACGGGACGCCCGATCCATGGCGCGTGGTACTATCTCAAGGTGCGGCGGATCGGCAATATCGTGGAGTATTCGTTTGACAACGATCAGGTATTCCGCTATGAAGATCCGGATCCCATTCCAGCAGGTTCGTTGGGGCTGTGGACGTATCGCGCGTCGATGATGATCGCCCGCGTTCGGGTGACCGCCGAGAAGATCGAGCCGCGTCCGATCGTCTTCCGGCCGGCGCCGTTGAAGGATGGCCCGTACCATGCGGCGCCGGTAAACGAGGTCGACGAAGCATCGTTTGCCGCGATCCTCAATCATGATCGCGCGGCCAGCATGATGCTCCCGAGCGAGTGGTCGGCCGAGGATGCCGTCGGTCACAGTACGGTGAGCTGGCATTTGGAGAATCGCCGTACGCCCTATTTCGTCACCACCAATACTCTTGGCGGCGGCACCATGCAGACGGGGCAGCAGGTTGCTCGGCCGGTGGGGGATCTGGCGGGCTGGAGTTTTGACTTCAAGCGCACGCCTGGGGCGTTGGTGAATCTGCATTATTCGGTCGGTTACATGAAGCCGAGGAGCGAAGACGGCAAGGAGCTGGCGTATGACTTCACGCCGTTGCGGCATTTCTATCACCACCTGGCGGGCGAAGCGTTCGAGGATGCGGTCTTTCAGAAGCATGGCGAGACATTGGTAGCGCCCATTACCCGGCAGGAGAGGGATTGGTATCGCCATGGGGACTGGGTGAGGGTTACCGCCTGGTTGCCGCACGGCGAGATCGCCACCTTGCAGGTGCCTGAACCCACGCCGCTTGCCCTGGCAAAGGATGACGAGAAGGAGTTGATCGACGCTATCAACCGCCTCCTTACGGAGCACGAGCATCCGCGCGAGTTGTATATTCGCATCGATGGATTCGGGGCTTTGCAGCCGAGCCTGGTGCAGACGGGGCTGCGCGGGAATCAGCCGGGGGCTGCCTATGCGGTGCGCGATTTCGCCCCCGTCCGCTACTCTCCGCCGCGCCTTGCTCTGCGCCCTGAAACGGATCTCTTCAGCCGTTATCTTCTGCTGGACGGCAATCGCAACGTGTTGACGGAAAGCAGCAGCCTGGCCCCGATGGAGCGGTGGCTGGAGCTCCAGCGGTATGACGGCTTGCAGCAGGTGACCTTGCGAGCGATCGGTCGCGGGGGGAAGGACGTCGAGACGCTGCTGTCGTGGATCCAGCTTCCAGAGCAGCCGGAGATCGCCTGCGTCTGGGACGATCAGCAGCCGAACACGCTGAAGCTTCAGGCGCTGGCTCCATACGCGGATCCACGCTTTCCCGCGGCGTCACTCGAGGTCAATGGGGCGGTCATGCCGTTGCAGGCGCGTTCGCCCTTCGCCAGGCTTGCGCTTCTGCCGCCGCCAACCGGAGCCCGCGAAGAAGGCAGAACGCTCGAGGTCACGGTGCGCGCCGGCGATTACACCTTCAGCAAGACCATGAATGCCGCCGCGATGCCGGCGGGGAGCCAGCCGGAGGACGGCACTCCAGGCCATGCGCCGCCCATGCTGCTCTCCCTCAAGGGACCCTTCGGCTTATTTGCCAACTTCGAGGACAAGCAGCTCGACCGGGGCATCTTCACGGGGGCGACGACTATCAATCTCGGCCATCTGGACAAGGAGCAGGGGAGCTTTCTGCACACCCGCAATACGGCTATCGGCCAGCGGCTTCAGTTGGCAATTAACAAGCCTTTCAATATCTACAGCCATCCCCTGCTGCAGTATCGCTACCGCGCCAGCGAGCAGGCAGTGGTCAGCATCAACTATGGTACCTTCTTCTATGTCGATCTCGGTGAGCGACGCTTTCAGGCCAATCATGGCGGTACGCAGTATACCGCGCACGCAGTCCGCTATGGTGAAGCCTTGCAGACGGATGATCAGTGGCACTCCTGGCTGGGCATGCTCAGTGATGTCCCCGCCCGCGAACCCTACAGTGTCGACCTGCTTTCTTCCCCGTCGCTGAGCTTTGCTTCCTTCTCCACGGAAGACCAGACCGGCAAATTTTCGTCGCTGGACTATGATGACATTGTACTTGGGCCGGCCGTGTCGAAGAACGAGCAGTTGACCATAACGCCCACCTATGGCGGCTATGATTTCGTCAAGCAGGTCTCGGTCGCGATTCTTCCCGGGCCGAAGCCGTATCATGCGCGGAGCTTGGAGGAACGGGAGATGGTGCAGTGGCAGACGATACCGAACGGAGAATCCTTCACGCCGGAATTGAGCGGGCTCGAAGCTGGGATTGCGCATCTGTTGCTGACCGCCATGGATGGACGTGGTGTCCGCGCGCAGGTTACGGATTTGCCTTTCTGTTATGACAACAGCCCACTGACGGCGAGCCAGGTGATCGGCGCTTGGAATGATCCGGTAGGCAATGGCACGGCCCTGATGGTGACCTTCAAGACGAACGATCTGGCGCCGCTCGATCCACGGTCGCTCACCTTCAAGGTAGATGGCAAGGCGGTTGATGCCCGCTCGCCCTTGGCCACCTTCACCCATCGACCGGACCTGCAGCTGTTGACGCTCGACCATCCGTTTCTTTTTCGCGATCGCTTCAATGGCATGAAGGACGGGGAAAGCTTCGATCTGGTGATAGATGGTATCCGCGATGGAGCAGGGAACGCTTCTCCCGCGATGACGGTGCCGATCAAGGTGGATCATGCGAGCGATAAGGTCGGGCCGGCCTGGCTGCCCGCCAAGCTGCCGAAGAACATTCTCATGTCGACAGCATGGGAGGGGCGTTCGCGCAAGGGCAACTATCTGGAGGCCGCACGTGGGAACGCCCTGGCGGTGCAGCACGTTCGCGGCGAGGAGCCGTACCTGCGCACCCATACGTATGGCGCCAATGGTTCGCTCTCGTACGAGCCAAAGCATTGGGATCTGGCGCTCTTCACCCATGTCGCCATGCGCCTCCGCCAGCCCGAGGTGCGCAATGATAAGCCGACGCAGGTCAATATCGTGATTACATTTACCGATGATCGGCGGCTGGTTCTGCCGTTGACCCGACCGGCCCGGGGCGGCAACAACATCGAGCTGGAAAAACCACCGGTCTTCGCGTCGAACAAGTGGATCTCGGTCAACTTCAACCTGCACGCGGTGGCGCGGAAGAAATGGGGCAGCAAGATAGCCGACCTGCTGGTGGTCAAGACGCTGGTGATCTCTCGCAGCGCCGCGCAGAACAGCGAAGCGCTTGACTTGCAGAGCATGTTCGTTTACACTCCCTGGCGTACCGGCAACACGGTCATTCTGGACGCGTACGATGCGAGTGGCGTTGCCGATTACCTGTGGACGTACTTGGATTCGGCGGAGAAAGAGGTGGCCACGGGCAAGCTCGAGCAGCCGAAGGCAGCCTTTGCCGATTTGCAGATACCCTGGAAAGAGGGCGGTTGGCTGCTGATCCAGGCCCGCGACAAGGCCGGCAATCTTTCCGTTCCCTTGCGATTCCCCGCGCCGATCGCCGACCTTCTTTCACCTACTGAAGAAGCCGCCCTGCTCAAGTAAGAGCCGCGCCAGCTCATCTCATCAATCTGGAGCCCCATGATATTCTACGGCATCAATCCCATGTTCGAAGCCATACGCTCAAAGACGCCCCCGGAGCGGCTCTATTTCGCGACTGGCAAGGAAGACAATCGGCGCCTCACTTCGCTGGTGCGTCTGGCGGAACAACACGGTATCCCCTTCGAATGGCGCGACCGCCTCGACGATCTGGCGGATGGCGGCAATCATCAGGGCGTCTGTGCGCGGGTCGGGGCGATGGAAGAGCCGTTGCCGGATCCTCCGGAGTTGGGGCCGCGCGTTATCATTTTCGACGGCATAATGGATCCGCACAACTTTGGGGCGGCTCTGCGGGTGTGCGAAGTCTTCGGCTTCAATCGCATCATCTACCACAAGGGCAACTCCAGCGGCATCACTCCCGCGGTCATCAAGGTATCGGCGGGCGCCATCTTTCACGTGCACATCTACCATGCCAACCTGAATCAGGCCGTGCGCCGGCTCAAGGATGAAGGGTATGCGATCTACGCGATGCATGCGCGTACGGAGAGTGATATCTACACCTGCGAGGTCCCGGAGAAGCTCTGCCTGGTCATCGGGGCAGAGGACAAGGGCGTGCGCCACCTGATTCAGCGTCAGGCGGATCAACTGGTTCACATCCCGATGCGCGGTCGCGTCGACTCCCTGAATGTGAGCTGCGCCTTGAGCGCGGCCCTGTGCGAACTTTCGCGCCGCTCACCGTGGCCGGAGAAGGTCGCGACCACGGCAGCGGCCGAAGAGTGAGCTATTGCGCCGTGCTGCTGGTGAAGGCGAGCATCGGGCGATAGCCGCAGATATCGAAGGGCACCACGCTGGGCGGGCAGGCGCCGGGAGCGCCAGTCACGGTTGCCGCACCCTGCAGCGGGCGGGCAAGGCGTAGTCGGAAGATGGCGGAACCGGTAAGCTCGTAATCGGCAATCTCGACCGGGCCCAGGCTGTCGCTGACGGCAAAGGGCAACTGGGAACGGAGGCGTGACTCGTAGTGGAGGCGTGTGTCGACGTTGGCAAAATGCAGGTCAAGCGTCTGGTCGTCGATGCGGTGGATCTCTTCGAGATCGGGGTGGCGGTACTTGATGTCGTAGCCGTAGACGGCGCCGAGTGCGGCGGCAGCGCAACGCTGCCCGATCGTGAGATTTCCCGATGAATCGTTGTGGATGCCATCAGAGAGGCCGAGGTCGAGGGTGCTGATGATGGAGACGCCGGGCGTGGTGCGGGCGATGTGGCGCTGCAGTTCGCGCATGGCGTCCCAGTTGGCATGCACCGGTTTGTCGACGTCTTCGCCGATGTAACGGTTGAGCTGAACGGTGATGATGTGGAGATCGGGATTGCGCAGCTCGCGACGCAGGTCGGTGTGGAACTCGCGAAAGCGCTCGGCATAGATGGCGCGCAGTTCCGGAGAGGTATCGGATTCTCCCTGATACCAGACGGCGCCCCGGCAGGAGGAGGCACCGGAGTCCTGGAAATAACCGAGCATGTTGTCGAACAGGTGACCGCCGCCGGAGCGCGCCCACGCCTGCAACGGTGAACCGCCGAGAGCCGCGGGAATGAGCCCGATCGGGTAGCCGAGAACCTCCTTCAGCTTGCGGGCGAAGGCGAGCCAGGGGGCGTGAGAGCCGTTGGCATTCTCGCGATTGGCGACATATTGGGAGCTGGTCGAATCGGAGAGGGGGTGCGTGGCCAGGCGCCATTCGCCGCAGGCATGGAACATGTGAATGCCGAGCTCGGGCGGATCGTGGGCGGGAGTCTTGCCATAGCCGGAAGAATTGCTCTGACCGGTGATCATCCAGATGTCCCCGACGCCGAGATGATGGACCATGTCGCCGCGCTGGATCCATTCGATGGGCGCATCGTCATGGCGAAGGCCGGTCTCGATGCGATAGAGACCTCCGCGCGGGACGTCGGGGAGGTCGGCCGACCAGGTGCCGTCGACGCCAGTTTCCGCCAGTCGCCAGTTCAGAGAGAGGGAAGGCTCGGTATAGTCGCTTTCGTTGAGCAGGCGGACGTAGACGCGGCTCTGGCTGCTGGCAGTCTGGGTCAGCCAGCGGCCGGTAAGACGAATGGTGGCGACGCCGGCGGCATTCTGCTGGAAGATCTGCCAGTCGGAAGCGCCTGACTCGATGATGACGCCGATTTCCTGCTTGGATTTACGCATGCGCTCTCTCCGGATTGCGAGTGGTGTAAAAGATGAAGGAGCTACTATCGCCGCGCGCGCGAATCTTTCCATAGGGGAGGGTCGCGGATGTCGCCTTTTATTCTCGTGGGCGCCGTCGTTTGAGGATAATCAGCTTTGGTCTGACGGTGTCAGCGGGCTGCTGAGGCGTTCGGCCCGCTCGGCATCGGCGAAGTGGAAGAAGACCCGGCACTGGCACTGCCGCTGCTCATCCCAGGCGAGATAGCTGATTTCGTCCGGCTCCACCGTCAGCTCGCCGATGGCTTCGCTGTGGGCGCAGGCTTCGGCTTCCGCAAAGGTGAGGCCGCTTTCGGGCGCCGCGGTCGGTTCGGGAAGTGGCGCTGGGTTGAGCTTGCGCTGAACCTTGAGTCCGAAGAGGTGCCCGGCGATGATGCCGATGGCGGCGAGCAATGCAAGCAGCGGATCCCCTCCGTAGCCGGCCACCGCACCGGCGCCAAGGCAACCGCCGAGGTAGAAGGAGGGCGCTTTGTAGGCTTTGGCGATGGCGAAGCCGGGGATGGCTCCCGCCAGCAAGGCCAGCAGGTATGCGGACCACGCCGGTGGATCGCCGCCGGCGATGGCGCTGAGCACTTTCAGCGTCACCCAGCTCATTGTCGCCGTCAGCAGGGCGGTCACCGCGATATTGAAGATCAGGCGTAAGAGGAGTCTCATGGAGAGACTGTACGATGCAAAAGCCGTTTTCGCTACCACACCGGGCGTCAGGCGGAGGTGAATGGACGGTATGGACCGATTGACAGGGATGAGGCAGAGTGAGGCACCTCTGTCATCCGTGCTTCAGGTCACACGATCCTCGACGACTCTTTTCCCATGGGCTATGATTCGGCGGAACCAAGTCGACAATCCGCTTCTGCACTCCATAGTACCCTTCGTTTGCATCAGGGGGGCCAACGCAAAAATGGAGGCGATTGCCTGTATGAATACTCGCGACAAGAATCGACAGATCGTTTGTCGGCTGCGGGAAGAGGCGTTGACCGACGCGAGTATCGCCACCGTGTCGTCTGCCCTCCGGGAGGCGCGGGTTTTTGCGTACATCCTCGACAATCTGCCGATCTTCCATCTCGCCGGTGATCTGCTGGCAGGGGATTTCGGCTGGCGCGATGCCGATGCCGGAGCCCTGGATCAGCGATTTCCCGCCGAAGCAGCCAACCCGTCCGCTTCGTCTGCCGCCATGACGGCGGAATCCCGCCTGCAGCAGCTTTTTCACTGCTTTGGGGGCTACTCGCCGGCTCATACCTGCCTGGATTATGCCAGTTTGCTGCGCCGCGGCGTCGCCGGTCTCATAGACCAAGCCGCGGAATACGGAAACGATCACCACCAAGCCATGACGATCGTGTTGAAGGCACTGGCGGGTTTCGCCGAACGCCATGCTATCATACTGGATGCTTCGGGGGCGTCGGAGCTGGCGGCAACCTGCCGCCGGGTTCCGTGGCATCCAGCACGCGATTTCCGCGAGGCGCTTCAGTGCCTGTGGCTGGCCCACCTCCTTGTCGGTGTTTCCGAATATAGTGATTCTTCCCTGTCCCTCGGGCGCTTTGACCAGTACGCCTATCCATATTACCGGCAAAGTCTGGAAGCGGGCTGCCGTGAAGAAGAACTCGAAGTCCTCTTCGCCGCTTTGGTTGACAAGCTGAATCGCTACGGCGATGCCGCCTGCGCTATCAACCTCGGTGGCCTCTCCGCCGACGGCCGCGACCTCTGCAACGACCTGACCCGGATGATCGTCCGCGTGGTAAAACGGGAGAAGCGGCCGGCTCCGATTCTGGCGGCCAGGATTCACCCGCAGTTTCCGCAAGACCTCTTCGACGAGCTGACCGATCACGATTTATTCGCCATGGGTCAACCCACGTTCTACGGGGAGCATTCCTGCCGCTCCGCCTTGCGCGAACGCGGGGTGCCGGAATCGGCACTTGCCGACTGGGCCGCCAACAGTTGTATGGGCCTGGTCGTCGAAGGCTGTGAAGTGAGCAACATGTGGGGTGCCGTGGTCACTTTTCTTCTCCCGCTCGAGCTGGCCATCAATCGTGGGCAACCGTTTTGCGGCGAGCTGCCCATACGCTTATCCACGCCGCCCGTGACCGCGTTTGCATCCTTCGCGGAGTTGAAGAAGCAGTTCCTGGCTTATCTCGCTGAAATCGCCGAATACTGTCTACAGGCGTGCTTGCGGCAGACCGCCAAGAACCGCTTGGAACGCCCTAATCCTTACGTGTCGGCGCTACTGAGAAACTGCGCCGAACGCGGGCGCGATCGTCTCGACGGCGGCGCCGCCTATCACATCGCCATCGTCGAGGCCTTCGGACTGGTCAACGCCGCTGACGCCCTGCTGGCCATCGACCGACTGGTCTTTGAACAACGCCGCTTCACCCTCGCCGAGATGGTGACCGCCGCCAAGGACAACTTTCGCCACCATGGAGAAATCCTGGCAGCCATCCGTGCCCTGCGGAAGTTCGGCAATGGCGACGAGCAAGCCGACGCCATGGTGGCTATGCTGGCGGACAAATTCCAGCGAATGGTTCGCCATCGCTCCACGGATGGCATCCTTTTCGCGCCTTCCTTCCATACCCTCAACGCCCACGTCGGCGCTGGCAGGAAATTCGCCGCCTCGCTCGATGGTCGATTCGCGGGAGCCCCTTTGGCCAAGAATATCGGCACCAGTCCCGGCAACGCCATTGAGGGGGTGACGGCGCTTGTGCGATCCGCTGCCGCTATCGACCAGAAAGACTACTTCGGCGGCCAGGCGCTGGACATCTCCATGCCCGCCAACCTGTTGCGGGACATCGCCGCCAAGCGTCAGACGCAGGCGCTCATCCAGACCTATTTTGCACTCGGCGGCCTGCAGATCCAGATCAACGGCATTACCGCCGACACCCTGGCTCAGGCACTGCAGCGCCCGGAAGAGCATCGCGAGCTGATCGTGCGCATTGGCGGCTACAGTGAATACTTCAACAACCTGAGCATGGACATCCGCCAGGAAATGGTGACGAGAATGAGAGACGGTCTGTGAAGCGACAGGACTGGACGTTGAGAAATAAGTTCCCATGCTGAGGTGCGCGTCCGGAGGGCATATGAGGAGAGGGAGAGGGTGGCCCTGTCAGGAAGGCGGCGAGGAGGCGCAGGTGGGTGGCGCGGGGTAATGCGGTTGCCGAGGGAGAGGCGAGCCGTCGAGCTTTCAACGCTTGTTTTTTCGGGTGGAACCAGTAAAGTATCCGCTCATTGTTCCAGCCGCGGAGGCGTATCTTACTTTATACCGGCGTTCACGTTGTCATGGGCTTCTTCCTCACCTGTCTGTATGTCGTCTTCCTGCTGCTGCGCCCGCAGGAGTGGTTGCTGACCGATTACATGCCCGACAATTCCCTCGACATCATCGTCATCATGGCGATGTCCGTGGTTACGGTCGAGGTGGTTCGCGGCAAGATCCAGATGTCGAAGCTGTTGCCTCACTTCTGGTTAATGAGCGGCTTCTTCGCGGCTGTCCTTCTGGCGGATATTGCGATGACCAACTTCAGCTCATTGCTGATCAATCTTCCCCATTTCGGAAAGATCTACGTTGGGTTTATTCTGGTTCTGCTATCCTGCAATACGACGCGGCGGATCCGCATTGTGAACGCACTTATCGTGGGGGTGGCGCTTCTGGTCTCGCTGCACTGCTATCTGCAGGTGAAGACTGGAACAGGCTTTGCCGATGCGCCTCCCCTTATTTTGACGGCCAAAGGGGTGACCTACGTGCGGGCACAGTATTTCGGCATCATGGGAGATCCCAACGATACGGCGCTCTACCTCACCTTTGCGCTGCCGCTGACCTTTGCGCTCTTCAAGCGCCGGAGCCTGGTCAACTACCTGCTGCAGGGGAGCATTCCGCTGGTGCTCGCTTACGGGGTGGTGCTCACCCAGTCCCGAGGGGGATATCTGGCGATGGCGGTGATGGTATTCTTTGCGCTGGTGCGTTATGTGGACAATCGCAAGTTCTTCGTTGCGCTGGTGGTGGCGGCGATGGGGCTCCTGGTGGTGTTGCCGACGCGCCTTTCGGCTTTGGGAATCGCGGATCAGGAGCGTACCATGTTGTGGGGTGAAGCCAATCAGGTCTTCAAGGAGCATCCGCTGACAGGAGTGGGCGCGCAGCGGATCAAGGAATACATGGAGGCGGACAAGGCGGTTCACAACAGCTATATTAACGTCTACGCGGAAATCGGCATCATTGGGTACACCTTCTGGTTGGGCCTGCTGGCGTTTTCGATCTATGGTTCGTGGAAGGTCTCGCGGCTGAAGCCGGATGACGAGGAGGATGTGCTGCTGGTGCAGCAGGCCAAGGGGATGTTTGCCAGCCTCGTCGGCTTTGCTGGTGCGGCATACTTCCTCAGCCGATCGTACTTTACGCCATTGTATGTACTGCTGGCACTCTCCGCCTCGATGTATCAGCTCGCTGGGCTTCGGGTGGGGGTGGCGGCCCTCAATGTGCACTGCAAGTTCGAACGCAAGAAGGCCTGGTGGTATCCGGCGCTCAGTTGCACGACTGTTGTGCTGCTGTACATCTTCATACGGCTTGTCAACATGATTGGATAAGGGCGATATGGCGGCTGAACGGAAAAGGGTGGTGATAACCGGGGTGGCCGGCTTTATCGGCAGCAATCTGGCGGATTGTCTGGCCAGACTGCCCGAGCCGCCGCGCATTGTGGGTATCGACAATCTGGCATACGGGGTGCGCGAACAGGTCCCCGAGGCTGTGGACTTTCACCAGATCGACATCCGCTCTCCCGAGATCCGGGCACTCATGCAGGACGCCGACGCGGTCTTCCACCTGGCGGCCAAGAACTGCATCAGTGACTGCCAGCAGGATCCTGTAGATACGGCATCCATCAACGTGGCGGGCACGGTCAACGTCTTCGAGGCCGCGCGTCAGGCGGGCGTCCGCAAGGTGATCTACGCCGAGTCGTCGGCGCTCTATGAAGGGGCGACCCTGCTGCCGACGCCGGAAGATGCGGTCTGCGCGCACAGCTTCTATGCCGTCAGCAAGCTGGCAGGCATGCACTTCGCGGAGGCTTACGCCCGCTTCAGCGAGCTGCGCTTTACCGCGTTGCGATATTTCTGTGTCTATGGTCCGCGGCAGGATTACCGGCGGACCATTCCGCCAGTGATGAGTGCCTTCATCATGCGCCTGCTCAGTGGGAAGGCGCCGACCATCTATGGTTCCGGAGAGAAGCGGCGCGACTTCGTCCACGTCGACGACATCAACCGCTTTCATCTGCAGTGCTGGCAGGATCCGCGCACCGATGGGCAGGTATTCAACCTGGGCAGTGGCACCAGCTACTCGATCTTGGACATTTACCAGCTGCTGGCGGAGTTGCTCGGCAGCGACATCCTGCCCGAGCGCAGGCCGGATCTGCCGGGGGAGGCACAGGAGACGCTGGCGGATATCACGCGGGCCCGAGCGGTCGGCTGGGAGCCGCGGGTGGATATCCGCACCGGTCTACGGCAGATGATCGACTACATTCGTGACGAGTTGGCGCGAGGGAATCTGCGACTATGAAGGCGATTGTGCTGGCGGCAGGCAAAGGGACGCGACTTGGCGAAGCGGCGGGAATGCTGCCGAAACCGATGGTCCCGGTGCGCGGCCGGCCAGTACTCGAGCACAACATCCGGTGGCTTCGCAGCCATGGAATCACGGATCTCTACCTCAACCTGCACCATCTTCCCGAGATCATCACCGATCATTTCGACGATGGCGCGGCGTTCGGCGTCTCGATCCATTACTCCCTGGAGGAGAACCTTCTGGGAACAGCCGGGGCGGTTCGTCGAATTGCCGATCGCTACTGGAAAGATGCCGCCGAGCCCTTTCTGGTGATCTACGGTGACAATCTTCTTTCTTACAACCTCACGGCGGTTCAGGGCTTTCACCGGGAGAAGGGTGGGGCGGGCACGATTGTCGTCTACGAGAAGGAGGATGTCCTGCAGAGCGGTATCGTGGTGACGGACGCGACCGCCCGCATCCTGACCTTCATCGAGAAGCCGCGTCCGGAGCAGGTAGTCAGCCATCTGGTCAATACCGGCATCTACGTGCTGGAGCCCGCGGTGGTCGACGCGATTCCTCGTGAGACATTGGTGGATTTCGGCCGCGATGTCTTTCCGTCTTTACTCGAGCGTGGATGCGCCCTGTATGCCATGGCGCCACCCGGTTCACTGACTGCGATCGATACGCCCGAGTTGCTGCGCCAGGCGACCCGGGACGCGGCACGCCCATGAGCAGCATCGTCCATCAAGCGCCGGCCATCGTCGCCTTCAGCAAGGACTGGGACGATGTTCCGACTGCAACCACCCACGTCTTGCGGCGCATGGGCAGGGAGAATCCGGTCCTATGGATCAATTCCGTGGGGTGTCGCAAGCCGAGCCTGACCAGCGGCTATGATCTTGGGCGCTACTGGCGCAAGGGAAAAGCGGCGCTGAATCAGCGATTTATCCTGAAGGAGAACCAGTTGCGGGTGCTCTCTCCGTGCGTCATTCCCCGGGCCACGGCGCCCTGGCTGCGTCAGTTCAACCGCTTCTCCCTGGGCAGTGCCGTGCGGCGGCAGCTTCGCAGCCTGAAGAGCGAGACGGTCGAGTTGTGGGCGTTTCTGCCGACGGTGGCCGATTATCTGGGCTGCTTCGGGGAGCAGAAGGTTGTCTATTACTGCGTGGATGACTGGAGCAGTATGCCGGGGCTGGATTCCGCCTGGGCGGAGGACCGGGAAGCGCAGTTGCTGGCCGGCGCTTCGATTGTCTTTGCCACCTCAAAGAAGCTGGTCGAAAAATGCCTGGCGCGCACGCGTGCGCCGGTTCACTACATGCCGCACGGGGTCGATCATGCGACCTTTGCCGCCGCGCTCGATCCGCAACTGCCGATTCCACACGATCTGGCGGAACTGCCGCGGCCACTCATCGGCTTCTATGGCACCATCGGGCCGCACATCGATTTCCCGCTGCTTGCCGAACTTGCCCGCCGACGACCCGCATGGACCTTCTGCATGATCGGCCCCCAACGCTGTGATGTCAGCGCGCTTTCTGGACTGCCGAACATCCTCCTGCCGGGGCGCCGTGAGCACCATGGGTTGCCCGCCTACTGCAAAGGTTTCGATGTGGCCATCATCCCTTACGACGTCAACCATCCGTTGATCGAGGCGGTCAATCCGATCAAGGCTCGCGAAATTCTGGCCGCCGGTGTGCCGGTTGTGTCGAGTGATTTTCCGGAGATGCGGGAGCCGCTGACCGGCGTTCGGCTTGCCAGGACGCCGGACGAGTGGATTGCCGCGCTGGAGGAACAGCTGGCGGAGCAGGATCGTCCTGCCATCAGTGCCGCCATTCGCGGTTCCGACTGGAGCGAGAAACTGCGGGAGATCCGCCGATTCGTCGATGCGTCCGATCAGGGAGGGTGTTCATGAGGTACCGGTTGCCGACGGTTATCGCGCTTGTCTGCATCTTGCTGGGACTCGCGGGTCTCTACGCGGTCAGGGAGGAGGCCATGTGGGTACCAAGCGAAGAGGTGGATCTGGGAAGTGGCGACTTGTGGTACAGCGCTGAGCTGGAGCCGCTTGCGCGGAACTGGGGCAAGGTTGCCATCGTCGTCGATGGGGCGGTCGAGGCGAAGGTGCGCACGACAGAGGCCGCGGAAGCAACGCTGCATCGGCTGGTGGCGCGCCGGCGTTTCGATTCGCTCATCCTCTCGTCGAACGGCAGAGTCGTGGCCGAAGTCGCCGTCGCATCGGGGCAGACGCTCGCGTTACGCCTGTACGGTCTCGCGACAGTTGCCTCGCGTCGTCAGAAGCTGGGGCCGTTTCGGTTTGCTGATGATTTTGGCCGCGAGAAGATCGGCAAAGGGGACGGCTGGGAGGTGCTGGAGGGGCGCTGGGGGACGCTGTGGAACGAGGATCGTGCCGCGGATCCCAACCGCTTTGTCGCCCAAGGCGAAAGCATCTCCGCCATGGCCGGCTACATGCTCACCGGCCATGACTTCTGGGATGACTACACCTTCGAGGTGACCTTGCAGCTCCATGAGGCGGAGCAGGCCGGCGTCATCATCGGCTGGCAAGGCCAGGATGACTACCTGACGGTGACGCTTGCCCGAAATGGACCGCGGTTGCGGCGCCATTCCCAGAGGGGATCCATGCTCCTGTGCGAGCAGCCGCTGGTGATCTTCCCGGACAATTGGTGCCGGCTGCGTGTCAAGTGCCGCGCCGACGGGCAGCTCTTCGTCGATGTCGACGGAGTGGCTGCGTTTGCGGAAAAGCTCAATCACGTCAATCATGGTCGCATTGGGCTGGTCGCGGAGGGGGGCGCCGCGCTCTTCGATGACCTGGAACTTGAGTCGACTCAGCCAATTTCGCGCTTGTCCGCGCGTGAAGCTCGGCCGCTGCAGGTGAGCAGCGAGCCGTACAGCGTCAAACCGCGATATGAAAAGGACGACCGCGACGATCATCTCGAGCGTTGGGCCAAGGATGCCGATGCCTGGTTGCCGGCACCGGATGATCGGGAGTGGCTGCGCTTTCACTTGCCGCTCTTCAGTCCATTTCGCATCGAGACGGTTGAAGGCGCCAAGGTGCGCATCCGTGATGTTCAGGGGCGCGTCGTCGAGGCGACACAGGCGCCTGACGCACCGGGGCCATACTGGATCGAGTGTCAGCCCGGGAAGGCGGGGCCGCCGCATCTGTGGGACGATTCCGTCTGGCAGGAGCTTTTCGAGCAGGCCCCTGCCAACTGGCTGGCTATCGACGGCACCTGGCAGATGACCAATCGCTGGCAATGCGAACCCAAGTGGAGCTTCTACGGGGGGATCGGCACGGAGGCGGTCGTTCTTTACAGCAAGCCCTTTTTTGAGGGCGACCAGGTGCATGAGTTCTACCATGGGATGAAGGATATCTTCGCCCGGCAGTTCGAGAATCGACGCTACGCGCGACATGACGTCAATGTCTCGTTCATGACCGACGGGCGGGACCTCTTCAGCGGCTACACCTTCATGTATGGTGGCCATGAGAACAAGGCCAGCTATCTCTATCGCGGGCGGGAGATCGTCGCCATCAACGAGACGCACAAGTTCCTTCCGTTTGTCGACATCTACGATCTACATCTCTTCTGGCGGCGTCTGCGGGTCGAGGCAGTCGGCGAGCACATCCGAGTTTTACTTGACGACGAGGTGGTGATCGACTACCTGGAAGAGGATCCCCTGACTGCTCCCAAGGGGGGACAGATCGCGCTGTGGACCTATCGCAATGGCATCGTCTATGGCCGCTTCAACAGCAGCGCAAGCCACCTGCGCATCGGCGGGTCGTCGCTTCCGACCCCGATCTTCAGCCATGAGGGAGCGGCGTGGAAAGCCTTGCAGCCGGGGCGGGTGACCGTCGACCCGCAAGGATGGGCGACCAATAACTGGGGAGGCGGAACCTTTGCTATGGAGTTCCCCTTGGATTCGCCCGTCGATCTGCTGGCGACGCCTCGCCTTGCACTTGATCTGGAGATTCCGGAGGGGACCATGGTGAACCTGCATCTGGTGGTAAGTGGCAAGCCGCTTATTGTCCCGCTCACCGCCCCGATTGCCGCCACCTATCGCGTTCTGGGCCATCGCGCCTGGTACGAGCATGAGTGGCAGCCGTACGCGATGGATCCGCTGGGCCTGCCGGTCATCGATGGTAAACCGGCGGAGAGCTTTGCCTCCCCGCTGGCTCTCGACCTGCTGGCACTTGTCCGTGAACGCTATCCGCGGCTGAATTCGCCCAAGCTGCAGCGTTTGACAATCGGGAACACCGACCATGGCGACTATCTGATGGCTGGCCTGCGCGGCAACCGTCCGGGCGCCCGGTATCGAGTGGGGATACCGAGCTTTCTGCCGGCTGCCGAGTAGGCGCCGCCGATCGTATCAGGCGCCCCAGATACGCGGCATCCAGAGCGGCTCGTTGCCCAGGCGGTGGAAGATCAACTGCAGCACCATGTTGGAGCGTGCCTCCTCGTATTGTGGATCGTCCCACACGTTGCGGCTGCAGCTCGGGTCCTGGACGAGGTTGTACAGCTCGTAGCGATCGGCGGCCGGATCCACCGTCACCTGATAGTGGCTGTCGCTCATCGACTTGATGTACATGCGCCGGTCTTTGTTCGGCAGCTGCTCCGCGGCGGCGTTGAACGGCTCTTCCTTGGCGATCTCCGCCAGCAGCAGTTTGAGCAGCAGCTCGCGCTTCCGGGTGGCGTAATCGGCATCCTCCCAGTGGTTGAAATGCTCCCCAGGATCGTCCCGCAGGTCGAACAACTCGCCGTAGGGGCGGTTGTAGTAGACTGTCAGCTTGTAGCGTTCATCGATGTAGGTGCGCAGATGAATCGTTGTCGGCTGATGGTGGAACTCGACAATGGTGCTCTCGCGGGCCTTCTCTTTCACGCCTCGCCAGACATCCCATTCGTCCACCCCGGTCATGTCGCCGGGTATAGGTTGTTCCAGGGCCGACAGGAAGGTAGGGGCGAGATCGGTGAGATTCTGCAGGGCGGCCGAGCGTTTGCCGGCGGGGACGGTGCCTGGCTGTCGCACGATGAAGGGGACGCGCAGCATGTCTTCGTAGTGGAAAGGCCCTTTGGCGATGAGACCGTGGTGGCCATGGAAGTGGCCGTGATCGGTGGTGAAGACGACCAGCGTCTCTTCGGCCAGCCCCAGTGCGTCGAGCTTGTCGAGAATGACGCCGATGTACTTGTCCATCAGCGTGACCATGCCGTAGTAGACGGCGATATCGCCGGCCAGCGCCTGGCGGTCATGCACGTGGGAGTGGCAGCCGTGGCAGCCATGGCCCCCCTCTTCCTGGTAGGAACTGAAGTCGGGCGCGGCTTCCTGGGTGGCCTGGAAGTGAGGGGGATTGCGCTCATGTTCGCCCTCCATCATCTCCGGCACCGACAGGGTGGCCGGGTCATACATGGTGTCCCACGGCTCGGAGACGAGATACGGCGGGTGTGGGTCGAAGAAACTTGCCCAGAGGAAGAAGGGCTTGCCTTCTGCCTGATACTGCTCCATGAGGGCATTGGTGCGCTCGGCGATCCAGGTGTCGTAATGGTATTTCTCGGGGATGGGCCAGGTATGCCGCAGACCGTTGGTCTTGCCGGTGGGCGCCTGGAAATAGTCGCGCCAGTTACTCAGCCCTTTCTCCTCCATCCAGATGGCATAGTGCTGCCCCACATGCGCTTCGTCCACATGATTGCGCGCCAGTTCCACATGATCGAAGCCATAGAAGGGATCCTTGAAATCGCGCCAGAAGTCGAGATCCTGCATGATCGGGTAGGATTCGAGCGAGGAGAATTGCTCCGTTTCACGCAGGGGCTGGAAATGAGCTTTTCCGACGAGAGCGGTGCGATAGCCGTTTCGGCTGAGCAGCTCGCCAATGGTCGGCTCGAACTCTGGCACCTTGGTACCGAGTGTCCAGCCGCCATGCTGGCTCGGGTACTTTCCGGTGATGATCGAACCGCGGGTGGGGGTGCAGGTGGGGTTCGGGCAATAGGCGCGGGAATAAAGGGTGCCCTGGGCGGCCAGGCGGTCGAGATTCGGCGTCTTGATTTCTGGATTCAGGCAACCGAGGGTAAACCAGTGCTGCTGGTCGCTGGTGATGAGAAGAACATTCTTGGGCATGGTGTCCACATCCGCGGCGGGTTTGCATTGAGAAGATATACGGTAATAATGTGCGCCGACGCCGCGAATGCAAACAACAGGAGCCCAGTCTCCGGGCAGCCCGAGAAGGAGATGAGGCAGTGTCGGCGAAAAAAGCCCCAGCGCTGACGAATCAGGATTCTTCGCGCCCTGATTGAGGCGAAGTTGTCCATTGCAAAGAATTATTTCTTCGCAATGGCCAGTTTTGGTTGCAAATC
>JAWLHB010000039.1:0-76165 GCA_041690595.1 Lentisphaeria bacterium | reverse complement strand
AGTGGACGCAGTGGACGCAGTGGACGCAGTGGACGCAGTGGACGCAGTGGACGCAGTGGACGCAGTGGACGCAGTGGACGCAGTGGACGCAGTGGACGCGGAAGGGGCGGGGGGAACTATGGATGCTTGCAAAGACTTTTTTGCGCAATCAGGATGATTGCGGCCACCTCGGCAAGCTTGGATGTTTAATGTGGGGAGGTATGCAGGCAGACAGGAATGTCTGCACCACTTTCCTGACAGGCAGGCGGGAATGTCTGCACCACTTGGGCAGACTATTTCCCTTGCCAGCTTGACTTTTGGGTTATTAGTTATATAGTTAGAGTTATCTTTCGAATGGTATTGATAGGCTCTTGGGAGGGAGTGGCGATGAGTGGGCTTAGGGGGAAGCTGTGGCGGTTTTCGGGGGAGTATGTGAAGAACTTCTGTGGGGAGAAGGCGGCGCTTCGGGCGGGTTATTCGGAGTCGTTCGCGAAGGGAGGAGCGACGGAGCTGCTGAAGGATGGCCGGGGTTCGGGGTATCGATGTGCCGGGACTGAGGAATCGACCGAGGTTTTGGCCGAGCAGTCGGAGGTCGGCACCGAGGTTTTGACCGAGGTTTTGGCCGAGGAGTCGGTGGACGGACGGTCCGGGCTTCTGGGGTGTGCGGGCTGGGCGGGGGTGAGCGGGTCGGACGAGTCGGACGAGTCGGACGAGTCGGACGCAAGTGGGTGGTATCGCCGGACCGACCGCCGGACCGAGGTTTTGGCCGAGGTTTTGACCGAGCAATCGGTGGACGGACGGTCCGGGCTTCTGGTATGTGCGGGCTGGGCGGGGGTGAGCGAGTCGGACGAGTCAGACGAGTCGGACGCAAGTGGGTGGTATCGCCGGACCGACCGCCGGACCGAGGTTTTGGGATGGAGCGAGGCGCGGGAGGCTACTCAGGCGAGTGGCGTGCCCGGGAATGCGACCGAGGATTTGGTCGAGGTTTTGGGATGGAGCGAGGCGCGGGAGGCCACTCAGGCGAGTGGCGTGCCCGGGAATGCGACCGAGGATTTGGTCGAGGTTTTGGGATGGAGCGAGGCGCGGGAGGCCACTCAGGCGAGTGGCGTGCCCGGGGAGCGCGGGAGGAGTGATGGAGGCTGGGAAAAGGCAACGTCCAACGCCGGTGCCACTCAGGCGAGTGGCGTGCCCAGGGAGCGCGGGAGGAGTGATGGAGGCTGGGAAAAGGCAACGTCCAACGCCGGTGCCACTCAGGCGAGTGGCGTGCCCGGGATGGGGACCGAGGATTTGACCGAGGTTTTGGGATGGAGCGAGGCGCGGGAGGCTACTCAGGCGAGTGGCGTGCCCGGGAAGGGGACCGAGGAATTGACCGAGGTTTTGGGTGGAGCGAGGCGCGGGAGCGACCGAGGTTTTGGCCGAGGTTTTGGGATGGAGCGAGGCGCGGGAGCGACCGAGGTTTTGGCCGAGGTTTTGGGATGGAGCGAGGCGGGACAGAAAAATAGTGGGTGTCTGGTTGATACCCTGTGCGGGAATCGTTACGTTTCGATACCACCCCACCCTCTTGCCAGTCACCGATTTACAGCGACACGTCAAGGAGCACCAGAAGCATGGAACTGAGCCCCGGCTGGGAGAAGATCAGCCCTTCGGATGGCCACTATTTCTTTGGCTACTACGACCGGAACCCGTGGAACGCGGATGAGAGCCTGCACCTGGCCCTGAAGGCGCCTCAGGCGGAGCGACTTCCGCTGCCTGGCGAGAGCGCCGAGGTGGGGGTGATCGAGGCGGCCACCGGCAGCTTTCATCGCCTGGCGACGACGCGCGCCTGGTGCCATCAGCAGGGCAGCATGACGCTGTGGCTGACGCACCGGCCGGATTGCTTCATCTTCAATGACTGGGATGTCGAGGAGAAGCGGATGGTGGCCCGCGTCTGCTCGGTCGGGGGGGGAATCGTGGACAGCTATTCGCGGCCCATCTATGCGATGTCGCCGGATGGGCGCTGGGGGGCCAGCCTGGACTTTGCGCGCATCCCGCGTCGCGGCTACTCGTATGCGGATGCGGTGCTGGATACCTCGCCCGCCGATCTGGAGAACGATGGGATCTTTGTGGTGGATATGCAGACGGGGGCTTCCCATCTGCTGGTCAGCTATGGGCAGATGTTCGAGCGGCATCCGGCGCGTCACTGCACGGAGGGTCGCCACTCCTGGCTGAACCATATCATCTTCAATTGCGACTCGACCAAGCTGCTCTTCCTGTTGCGTCACTGCGTGAATGCGCGGGTGGAGCCGTGGCCCTGGCAGACGCACATGTATACGGTTGAGCTGACGGGTGAGGATCTCGCCTGCACGCTGCCGGATTTTTACTGGCGGCAGGGCATTTCGCACCAGATGTGGGGGAGAAGCCCACATGAGATTCTGATTGATGCCAACTGGCAGGGGAAAGGGAGTGAGTACGTGGTCTTTGACGAGACGATTCGCCCGCTGCGGGCAGAGCGGATCAGCACGGGCCTCGGGCCGATGGGGCACCTCATCTTCAGCCCTGATGGCAAATGGATGCTCGCGGACACCTATTCGGTGGACGGTGAACAACGACTGGGGAGGCTCGACATGGCAACGGCGGAGCTGAAGGTGATCGGACGTTTCCGCCATGTGCAGCCGAAGGAGTATCCCGGAGATGTCCGCTGCGATCTTCATCCGCGCTGGAATTCCGAGGGTTCCGTGGTTACCGTGGACTCGATTCACGACGGGATGCGGGGCATCTATTGCCTGCGCTTATAGGCGGCAGCACGACGAACCAGTTATATAAGTAAGGAGGCGGGGCATCATGGGTTTATTTACAACGAGCGGAGTGCGCAGGGGCGCGCAATGGCTGGCGGCTCTGCTGACGGGCATTCTGACGATGGTGGTCGGGGCGAGCGAGTACACGCTGCGGGAGCATCTGGGGCTGACATGGGAGCGAGAGCCCGTCGCCTTCACGCTCACTTTTCCCGCTGGAGGGGGCAAGGAGCTGGTGGCCGTGACCGCAAATGGCAACCCCACCGCGTTTCAGGCGCCCGTGCATGAGCTTACGCATCACGGGGATGGCAGCCTGGCGACGGCGCGGGTTCATGTCGTCACGGATCTGCAGCCGGAGGGGACGATCGTCTTTCAGGGACGTACCGAGGGCGCACCCAGCGCACTGCCGCCATCCGATCTGCACGTGACACAGTTGGCGGACGCGGTCGAGTTCCGCACAAGTGGTTTTGGCGTGCGCCTGCTGCTGGGTACGCAGCAGTACGAGGCGCCGGTTGCGTCTACTGACGTGCCGGGGCCGGTGCGGGCGTTGCAGCGCGGCAATGGGACTTGGTTCGGCGGCAGCGATCTCTTTGGCGAGAGCCGAGTGCGGGGGTATAGCGCGCGCCTGTTGGGCGCGGGGCCGGTATTCGGGCAGGTTGCCTGCCGCTACGAGTACGAGGATGGCGCGGTGGCCGAGGCGACCTTTACGCTGCATGCGGGAGGACGGGTGATGGTCATCGAGACGCTGTCTGTCGAGGATCGCCCGGAGAATGGCTTTCGCCTGGAACTCAGCGAGGGGTTGCCGCCGCTGGTCTACCATGCCAATCGCGAGCATGGTCCGCCGCGCCCCATCCATGTGGAGCAGGGGACGCCGATCGGGGGATGGGCGGAGATGCCGCTGCAGGAGCAGCCGGCGGGGGTGATCGCGCAGCTGACGCCGTGGGCGGACTGGTGGTGGAGTACCACCCATACGACGATCCGGCTGGGAATCGACGGTGAACGGGAGTTGCAGATCGGGCGGCGCCATGCGGGACGCTGGGTGAAACCGGAGAAGCCGGGCACCATGCGCACCTGGTCGGGACTTCAGCACAAGATGTTGCCCCTGGAGAAAGGAGAGGATGGCAGCGTCTTTCTGCGCTTCAACCATGCGCAGGGGGAGCGCCACGTGCACATCGGTGAGCATTTTCCCGACGAGAAGGTCGGCTACGCCTATCATGCGGGCGCGCAGGTCATTCCCGAAGAGCTGCGCCTTGACGATGTCAAGGAGATGATCCTGGCCTGGCCGGCCGGCGATGAGCCGCATCCGCGGCTTTTCATGACGGGCGAGCAGGTGGAAGCCCGCCGGCGGCAGGGCGACCCGGATCCGGAGATCCTGCAGGCCGCGGCGGGCGTTGCGCGTGAGGAGATTCGCCCGGTTCCGAGTTACAAGGATACTCAGGCGCTGGCGGTGTGGCTGGCGACGAATGATGACGAGTGGGCCGCCAAGGTGCGGCTTGTGGAGCGGTTGCGTCACCACCTGGGGCTGCTGGGGAATTTCGACCGGATGCGGAGCACGGAAGTGCTGGCCTCGCTGTACGACGGGCTGATCGACAGCCACCTGATCTCCGCGGAAGAGCGCAACCGGTTGCGGGCGCGCATGGCGCTGGTGGCGTATCAGCTGGCGGATCCTGCCACCTGGTCCATCGAGCGGGGATATCGCTCGTACAATCCCAACATGAGCGTCTCCTATACGCTGGCGTTGGGAACGGTGGCGTGCCTGTTGCGCGACCACCCGATGGCCGATGCGTGGATCGAGCCGGCGATGCGCATGACTCGTCACTGGTTCGATCTCTACATCACGCCACATGGCGAATGGTTGGAGAGCATGCATTATGCCCAAGTCAGCGCAGGTGACTTCCTCACCTTTGGCGTGGCAGCACAACAGGCGGGCTTCCATGACTTCTTTCAGGAGCCAGCGCTGCAACGCCTCGGCCTATACCTCGCCCAGCAGTATACGCCTCCCGATCCGCGCCACATGGATCGGCGGGTGACTCCACCGGTGGGCCGCGGGACCGCCGGCATGGCGTGGCAACACTTTGGCGTCTTTGCCCAGGCGATGCGCCACTCCACCCCGGCGTACGCCGCCCAGATGCAGTGGATGTGGCAGGAGACCAATCATGCAATAGGTGGAGTGAAGCTGGGCGGTTACCAGAGCTTCTACTGCGACCCTGAGCTGCCCGCGCAGGCACCGGCCTGGGGCACGGAACGCTTCCCCAACGTCTCGATCGTCTTCCGTCACGGTGTTGGCCATCCTCAGGAGCATTACCTGAACTTCCTGGCGGTCAGCGATACCTATGGCACGGTGCGCCCGCAGGAAGTGGGCAGCATTGTGGCCTGGTTTGCGTACGGTAAGCCAGTTTCGATGGCCTTCTGCCAGCCCGAAGACTTCCGCATGCACCGGCTGATGAATCAGGTTACACCGGCATCCTGGCCGGAAGCACAGACGCAGACGGAAGGGGACAATCGCGGTCCTACTCGCGAGGTAGCCGAACAACTGGGTTTCGCCAGGCTGCCGCTGGCGGAGTACTCGAGCACTCGCTACAGGCTCGGCCAACCGTGGGGAGGCAAGTGGAAGCTTCCGGAGCTGCCGGACTGGCCGGAAGCCGGTCAAGGGGAAGGTCCAGTGGAGTGGCAACGCCAGGTGCTCTTCCTGCGGGATGACACCCCTGACGGACGACACTACCTCGTGCTCAGAGATTCGATCCTCAACGAGCAACCGACCCGCTGGCACTTCTGGACCTTGTCCCACAAACTCGATACCACCGACGCTGCTTCGCGGGAAGGCTTTCTGGACGAGTTGCCCGGCACCCAGACGTCACCGGCGAGGGAACTGGCCGGAGATCGGTTCACCGCACGCGGTCTCTACGGAGTCGATCTCGCCTTCTATGTGGCCTCGCCGGTGGAGACGCCCCGGCATACCCTGCGTTACGGCGGCAAGTACGCGGCCTATGCGGTCAGAGTGGACGAGTACCAGGACCTGCTTCACCTGCAGATGCCGGGCAAGGGCAGCTACTATACGGCGATTGTGCCGCAACCGAACGGGGAGACGCCAGCGGCATTCGACCGCCTCGACGGCGGGAAGATCATCCGGGTTGCCGATGATGCAGGGGTGGATTTTCTGCTTCTGGCGGAGACGCCGACCACCGCCGAGGATGTTGCCAGCGGCGTTGCCTTCGAAACGGCGGCAGGGGCTGTCCTCGACCGTCAGGACAGCCTGGCGCTGATCCTGTCGGAGCCGGGACGTGTGCGCCTGGGCGAGGTTTCGCTTGTCGCGGATGGCCCCGCGCAGTTGAGGCGTGTCGGCGCGAGCTGGACACTCCACGTCGATCCCGGCGAGGAGGCCGAAGTATGGAATGTGCGGGACTGGGAGAACATCACCCGCCGTACGGTCGAGCCGCAGAGCAGCATGCGCATCGAGATCCACCATCCCGATGCGGCTGCCTGGACGATGCAACCTGTCGACGCGGCGATGACCGTCGAACGGCAGGACAAACAGCTGGTGCTGGTCGTCCCGCGCCATGTGCGGACGATCAGCTTTACACATGATTAGAGAGCAGGAGAACGGAGACGATGAAACGTTACGGGAAGCCCATCAAGAGGGATTCACAAGGCAATCCGCTGGGGAACTCGAGCGGTCATGGAGGACTGTACAAGGCCTTCAGTACCTGGCCGCTGCATGAGTGCCTGATCTCGGAAACCTGGCGGACAACGATGGACCTGACCCACGTTCTGGTGACGAGAAAGCCGCCAAAGGGCGGGTATTACTGCTGCCTGCTTCTGGTCGATCAAGCGTGTCTCGGCGTCAAGAATGGAAAGATCGCGCGTTTCAAGACCGACGAAGAATATGACGAATTCGTTGGTTCCATCCGCGACAGGCTGGCTCCGGCAGAGTACTTGCTTGGGGTCAAGATCGTTCGCGACAGCATTGCCTATGCCCAGGGAATCGGTTTCAGTCCCGCCCCCGCGGCAAGGGAAGCGCTCGCGGTCTTCGGAAGTCTGGAGATCGCCGCCGAATGTCCAGAGGAAATCCCGACTGGTGACCCGAACGATGGCATGCCCTTCTTCATCGCAGGTCCCAACGATAACAGCGCAAGGGTACTGGGGATTCTGCGTTCTACCTGCGGCGAGGGCAATTATCATTTCATCATGCCACTTGGCCCGATGCCTTCGGATTTATAGGCTTCGATACGCCGACTACCACCCGCTTACAATGCGATCACGTCCATACCGGTCTGCTCTCCAAAGGCGACAAGTTCCTCATAGAGATGGTCGCCATAGCCGAGGCAGGCATACTCGTTGTTCCAGGACTCGATCAGTTCCTCGATATCGCAGTCGGCGGTGATGAAGGCGTGGGGCCAGAAGGGGATGCCGCATTCCAGGCGGCGCCTCGCCAGCTCGTCCGGCGCAGGTTCCCAGACGGTGCAGCGAGCGACCACCAGCTCGAGGTCGCCACATTCGCGCCCGATCCTTGCGAGGACACCATCGCCGGGTTTGCAGACGAGATCGACGGAGAGGCCGCCTGCCTCGCCTTCTGTGGGGATGCCATGTTCCGCGAAGGTTGCCGGTCCGGCCGCACCGGCCAGTGAGGGGGGGCAGGCACCATCGCCGATGATCTTGATCTCGTTGGTGGTCTTGTCGAAATGCTGAAGATCACCATAGTAGATCGGATCGGAGCTGAGATCATTCAGCAGCTTGACGGTCAGGGCGGTGTTGAAGTCGCTGAGCGTCGAGGTGCCGACGCGATCGTTGAGCATCATCGACTGCGCAAAGCAGGTGGCGCTGTACTCGTCGCCCAGGCCGGGGAACGACTGAATCGTGTAGAAGGCCCACTGCTCCTGCGCCACGATCTTCTTGAGCGCGCAGTAGAGGCGAATGGACTTGTCGGCGGTCTCGCCTTCGGGAATGGGCGTGGCAAAAAACGGCTGAATGAACTGCCGGGCTGCCTTGACCTCGCGATCGGAGACAGCTCTGGCGGTCTTGAGCAGCTCGGTGGTGTCGCGCGAATCGATGTCGATGCCGAAGTGCTGCATCCACTGCGATGGATCGACCACGCCGCAGGTCTGCCCCATGCCGCGGCCGCCGAAAGCCCCGCAGGTGCTCAGGTTGAGTCGGTTCTTCTCGGCACTGGCACGGCACCATGAGACGATCCGTTCCAGATCCATCGGGTCGTCGTGGGCGCCATAGACGAAGCGATGGGCGATGCCGACTTCCTTCAGTGCCGCATGCATCACCAGACCGCCCACTGGTCGCCATCCCTGGGAGCCCGGATGCGTCCAGATGCAGATGCCCTTGCCCGTCCCCGCAAAGTCGCGGATCGCCCCGATCATGTGCGCGGCCCAGACCCAGGTCCCACTGAAGAGGATCAGGCCATCGATATCGTCCATCCTGCGGAAACGTGCCAGAGCTTCGAGGGCTTCCGCCTTCGAGGCGATCACCACATCATGCTCCACCAGCTCCAGCCCCGCCGTGCGCAAGGCCGCCTTGGACTTGCCGATCAGCTCGTCATCGATGAAGGGCTTGCCCATGGGGTCTTGCAGGCCATCCTTGTGTACACCGTAAACGATAAATGCAATCTTCGGCTTGATCATTTCAAAGGGCTCCTTCTGTCGGGTTCAATCTGTGGGCAACCTGCTCGCGCAGCCCCGGAATCAGGCGCAGCGCGTTCTCATAATAAATCTTTCTAAGGACCTCATCCGGCAAGCCGAGGCCATGAATCCGCCAGCGGTGGCGTCCGAAGGTCCCATCGTAGTCGGGCGGAATGAAGTACTCGTCGAAGGTCTCCAGAAAGCGAAAATAGCAGCTGTACATCTCTGGAGAGGCCGGCATGTCCGTGCCGAAGCAGACGCGATCCTGGTAGGCGATGAGGAAGGCCCGGGCGCTGTAAGGCTGGCGCCCCAGTTCGTCGATCCGGGCGGAGAAGTCGATGCAGACGTTCGGATTCTCGTCCAGGAGCCGGGCGACATAGGCGAGGTTTTCGGCAAAGTTGGCGACATGCGGCAGCAGAAAGGTGGTGCCCGGGTGGTTGCGCACGAGACGGTCACGGCGGGCGAGAAGCTCTTCCTTGCGGGGGAAGCGACTGGTATCGCAGAAGCTCCAGTCGGGGTACTTCTTCAGGCTATCTGCATGCTCGTTCTCCGCGGTCGGCGGCATGAAGAAGCCGTAAGGATCCGACTGGTGAATGAGGACGGGGATGCCCAGTCTGCCGCACTCTTCCCAGATCGGCGTCAGGCGCTCGTCGTCGACAGCGATCAGATTACCGGCGCCATCGCGATAGCGCATTCCAAGCTCCTTGAGAATCTTCAATCCCCTCGCCCCGAGCGCCACGTGACGGTGCAGCAGCTCGATCGTCTGGTGTACAAAGGCTTCCGCGTCCGTAAAGAGAGGCTGATCCGCCGGCACGGCAAAGGTCGCGGCGGTAAAGCCGAAAAAACGTCCCGGCCATGGCTTCTCGCAGGCTTCGAGGAAGGCGCTGAAGTCCCCGGGACCAATCTTGTAGCCGCCATCGCCCCACCAGATCTGGATGTTGGCGGTCAGATCGCAGTAGGCCATCACCCCAGCTTCATCCATCACGTTGACAACCTGCCCAATCGTCTCCCACGCTGCCCACAGGTGGTTGTGCGCGTCAATGCACGGGTACTTCGAGCGCCGCGGAATGTGTTCTTCACGAAAGAGATAGCAGTCGGCCATGCGCCTACGCCTCCGTCTGCCCAAGCACATCGACACGCCAGTCGTACCGCGACTGGATGCAGATATGCTCAGGATGGTAATGACTGATGAACAAGCCGGCCGACCGGCCATCGCCGATGATGTACAGCTCCGTCGAGATCAGCACCGGACTGCCCTCGGGCAAAGCGAGCATGGAGATGTCGCGCAAGGATGCCGGGCGCGCCTCGATGACCTGCCGACAGCTCTGCATGCTGAACGACTCCGTCTGCATCCAGGCCTCCATGAAATCGACCCTCCCCAACATCTCCTCTCCCAGCCGCCGCGCAAAGCCGGGAGCAATAAAGGCTTCGTCCCACGCCACCGCCCGATCGGCAAGCATGTCCCGCCGCTCCGCGTAAAGCACCTCGTCTCCCTCTTCCAGCCCCAGCTCGCGCGCTACGTCCCTTGACGGCACCCGCCGTTCCATCACCGCCACAGTCCTGCTCAGCCGCGGCGCATGTTGCCGCATGCTGCCGGTGTAGTCGATCCGCAGAGGAATGCGACGCGACGGACGTGGGCTGACGTACGTGCCGCTGCCCTGGCGGCGCTCTATCAGCCGCTCCTCGGCGAGTATCGCCAAGGCCTGCCGTATGGTGATCCGCGATACGCCAAGCAGCTCGCACAAGTGACGCTCCGTCGGCAGACGGCTCCCTGGCTGATGTCTGCCGCCAAGGATCTCGTCGCGCAGCCGCGCCGCCACCTCCTCGTACTGCACTCTGCCTGATGTCATCTTCATGCCGATGCTCGTTTCCTGCTTTCCCACACCTTACAATGGTTATAACCTATTTGCAAGCAACAATTCTCCCCACATGCGGTGGGTTGTGACGCAGATCGAGGATCAGGCGTAGACGCCATGGCGGCGGGCAGTGTCGAACATGCACTGGATGTTGGCCAGAGAGATCCCGTCGTGCAGGGAGTGATCCGAGCCAAGGATATAGCCATAGCCGGGCGCCGCCACGTCTATGGCCTGCTTCACCTCACGCTCGACATCCAGGCAGCTCCCGTAGGGAAGCGTCCGTGAGGAGTCGATGTTGCCGAGCATGGCCAGGTGATCGCCCCACCCTTCCTTGAAACGAGCCAGATCCATGCCCGCGGTTCGCTGCAGCGCGTGCACCGCATCGATGCCAAGCTCGACCGCATCGTCCAGGAACTCCCAGATCTGCCCGCAACTGTGCATCACGACGGGTAATCCATGCGCTTTGGCGCGCTTCACCAGCGCCCCCAGAGCTGGCTTGAAGACCTTGCGGTACTGCGCCGGCCCGAGCAACGGTCCCGAACTCGAGCCGAGATCTTCGCTGACAATCATCGCATCCACCCCGGCTGCCGCCATGCGGTCGATCGCCGGCACCCCGAATTCTGCCGCCATCTCCGCCAGGCGCTGCACGAAATCCGGATCGTCATATAACTTGAGGCAGATGTTCTCGTAGCCGGTCAGCATCCAGGCAAGGGTCAATGGTCCGGCCACCCCACCCAGAATCGCCACGCCATCGTCACCCAGGGATGCATTGATCTCGACGGCGGCGTCGATATCCGTCAAGCGCCCGGCGGAGAGCGGATCCGGTGGCACATAACGATCCAGATCCGCGTTCCCCGCCAATGGATAGGCGATCGGCGCGTCAATGGGCCATGAGGCAAAGTTCTGTTCGAAGGTGGTGCCCCATTCATCTTTGTAGACATGCTGGCTCAGCCGTTCGGGACTCCAGCCGGAGAAGCAGCCGTAGGGAATCCAGACCCCGTCGAGACCGAGCGCCCGGGTCAGCGCCAAGGCGTCCTGAGCATTGTAGGCATCCGGCGTACGACCGAGAAGCTCCGTGTACAGGGGCTTCTGAAAGAGGAAGTCGAAGAGTGGCACCCGATCGACCGGCTGCCGCCGCAGCGCGGCAAGAAAGCGTTCTCTGGGAGTCATGGCTATCATCTCTCCTCAAGGTTGCAGGACAAGCTCGCCGAGCCGATCCACTTCATGCACGGTACAGTGCGAAACCCACGTGTCGATACCAAGGCGTCCCTCACCTGCCAGCGCGGGGTTGATCACCCGCACGATGTTCAGGAAAATCCTGCCCTCCGGACGCCCACCCGCCAGCGAATCGTCAAAGGAGATCGCCAGCCGGGTCACCCATTGGTCCGGCGCGCTCGTATCGCTCACAGCCTGCACGCCGTGCTCCTCGATAACCACATTGCGGCGCCAGTTCACTTCACCATGGCTCAGCACTTTGATGGAACCCGTCGGCCCAACCGCCACCTGCCGGTAAGGAAGGTCCCGCTGACGGGCGATGAAGAGCTCCCAGTCGTCGAACGGGAAGACGCCGGGAGAGACAACCACCTTCTCCGTGGGGCAATGATCGATCAGCTCCAGGTAAAGCCACTCCCCATCATGCGCCACGCGGCCGCTGTACCGGCGCTCCGACAGCTGGCTGCCCCCACGCACATACCAGCTCTCCGAGAGTGGTGCCGCCTTGCTCCAGTCAATCCGTGACAGATCACCGTCGACAGCGGCAAGCCTGGGAACGTTAACCGTCGGAATGGGCGCCTTCTGGCGCTCCACGTAGCTGGCCCGCCCCTGCAACATGTAGCTCCAGGTGCTGTGCTCGAACATGGCGATGGCACGCTGCTCGCGTTCCGTCGTGGCGGCGCCCTTTGCCTGATCCAGAAACGCCTGAAACTCCGCCATGCGCTCCGCCGTTCCAAGACGCCCCCACGCCAGCCCAGGACCGCTGGCCCCCTTCTCCAGGCGCAGGGCAGGGTCGACATACGTCTTCTCCATGGCCAGATACATCTGCTTCATCGGAGCCGCCGCCGCCCCATAGAGCCCCTTGAAGTACTCGTCGAGTAACATCTCGACATCGAGCCGCGGGTCCACCATCAACTTCAGCGTGACATACGCTTCCACCTCCTGCCCCCACCCACAGTGGAACATGCCATTTACCCCCTGGTCGGCAAAAAAACGAAACTGCTCACCGATCGCATGCGCGAAGAAGCCGGGGAAACAGTGATACTTGCCGTTGCGTGCCTGCTCCAGCGGAAAGGTGTAGTAGAGCCAGAGATAAAGGGGTTGAGTAGGCGTCAGCGTGGCCCATTGCCGAAGCACTTCCAGCTCGTGCGCATAATCGGTACTGAAGGGCGACCGGTTTGCCGCAACGCAGTACTCGATCTGGACATTTCGCGCCATTTCAAAACTCGGCGGCAAGCCGTGACTGCTGTAAGCCAGCGTCAGGATCACCTTGTCCGGATGCGTCGTCGCCAGCTCTTCCGCCACGGCATTGACGAACTGAAAGAAGTAGTCGCTGTAGACACCATTGGTGTAGAGGCCGTTGCTCCCCTGCTCATGCACCTTCAGGTACTCCTGGCAACGCTCGCACTTGCAGTAGAAGGAGTTGTCCATGGGCTCCACCGGAAAGGGGTTCGGCAGCGTCGGATTCCAGAAGATCCCCTGCTCCTTAGCGGTGCTCTTGCCATCGTAATAGTCGCGCGCATCCTGCGCGACCTGTTTCACCAGTCCCGGATCCATGTAGCAGAGCTGCGGCGGCTCCCCCTCATATCCCTTGGCGAAATACTCCGGCCGCTGTTCCTCGAAAAGCGCCTCCTGTCCCGGCCGCTTTTCCCAGAAGCGCGCATAATAACCATAGAGCGAATGATTGCAGCGGGCGGGACTTCCCCCACTCCGGTGACGCAGCAGAAAGAGCTGACTGAGCTTCGCCCGCGCCGCCTCGAAGCCGCCGCCCGCATACTGCTGCCGCGTCCCCGCGTACGCCAGCGCATCCCAAGCCTGAAACTCCTCATCCTGGGGGCTCCACAGGTGTGTGTAGCGATCATACTGCGAGACATTGTCTCCCACGGCCCCCAGCGTATCTCGGTACGCGAAGAAGGGACGGCGCGGCAACAGCCCCGTCTCCACCTCCACCGACAGCGTCGTGCGTTCATCGTAAACGGTCCCCAGCTCCGTCTGATTCAGCCACCGCACGCCACACTGGTTCTCGAGAAAATCATAGGCGGCATAGAGGGTTGCCTGCGCTTCCCACAATCCTGGCCAGTTTGCGCCCAACGCCCAGTTCGCAGGATCATAAACCACCTCCACCAGCTCCGCACTGTCCAGCCCAACCAGGATAATGCCGCCCTCCACGCCAGCCACCACGTACTCCTGCGGCCCCAGCTCCGATGCGACGATTCCCGCTTTCCGGGCGGCACTGGTATCCCCAATGGCTATCTGAATACCATCGATCGCCTCCCCATCCTGAACGATCGGCAGCGTCACGCCCGTGATCAGCCGCACATGATGCTGAATCTCACCAGCGGCAAACTGTGCCGCTTTCGACGGGGTTGCCGCCAGGACCAGACTTGCCTTTGCCACGCCATCCTGCACCAGGACATACGATCGCGCTTCCTGCGCTCCGCAGTGCAGGGTCGCCAGCAATGCCGCGATAAAACCGCTCATCAGTCGTTTCATGACAGCTCTCTCCTTCAGGTGTGCAAGGTTCTCGTCTATGTTGTAACCTGACCCGATTCCGGGCGTGCGGTGGGCCGCTTCAGCTGTGCCATCTCCCGCTGCAGGCGATCGATCCGCTCCGAAAGCCGCTTCAGCGCCTGGTACGCCAGAGACGGATCTTCATGAATGCGGCTCAGAAATGCCTCCCGGGAAAGAGTCAGAATGCGGCACTGCCCCCGTGTTACCGCCGTTACCGTACGCGGGCAGCTCCGAAATAATGCAATCTGGCCGAAGATATCTCCCGGCTGCAGCACCGTCAACGCGACTTCCACGCCATCCTCGTGCCGATAGAACAACTCGACCTGCCCGTGCTGCACCACAAAGAGAGTGTCTCCCGGATCTCCCTGGCGGAAGACCACGTCGCCATCCTTATAGATCTTGCCGAGCTGGCCGATATTCATAGGTCATGGTCTCGTTCACAAATCCTCATCATCCGCCGTGCCCCTTGGGAAGAAGGCTCGCCGCCGCAAAACGCATCAAGAAGCCGGGGTTCACTGCCCGTAAGAATATGTCACGATACGAGGCACTTCCAGTAAAAAGATCCCAGAAGATACCACTCATCGCTCCGGCACTCTTGGGATCCGCCTGCTCGTCACGCACCAGCCGTAGCGTCGCGCGACGCAGAAAGGCATTGTCCCGCAACAGGCCGGCGCCGCGAAAGAGCCGATGCCCGAGAAGATTGTCCTTCGAAAGTCGCTCACAGGTGGGACCGTAGTAGGTGGCAAAATCATCCCGCGAAACGCCATGGAAAACCGCCGTCACCGCGCAGGCCTTGGCCGTACGATAGGCCGCGCCGATGCCGTCCTTGTACAGCCGGCTCACCCCACAGTCGCCCACCAGCGCAACCCGGTTCGCATAGAGCGGATGCGAAGCGCCAACATTGATCCACGGCTGGCAGCGGCACGACAGCGGCGGATCCGTCCAGTCGATCGGCAGACAACGCTGCACCTCCGGCAGCGTCAGAAAGTGCTTCATCGACTCCCGATCCACGGAAGGACCAAGTAAGCACGCCGTGATGTATTCCCCCTTCGGAATCAGCGCCGCGAACTCCACCCCTTCCTCTTTCAGCATGAAGACGTGCATCGTGCTGCCAAAGAGTTCCTGCACGCGCTCGTGGCCGATGAACACCTCCGCGATGGCCGCGGGCGCACGCTCGGCCTCACGCATCTCGAATCCCGAGCCGCGAAACAACTCCATGCTACCCGCGTTCACCCCAATGGCGCCAATCACCAGATCACAAATGCTCCTTCCGGAAGCGGCCTCCAGGACCGGGCGCCCATTCTCCCAACCGATCTTCTCCACCGCCAGACGATGATGAGTCGCCCCTTTCTCCACCGCCAGGTCCAGCAGGAAGCCATCGAAGCTGGCCCATTGCGTCGGCAGGCTGCTGCAGTCACTTGGCCCCCGCCCGCGATGCAGCGCCGCCAACCGCATCTCGTGCAGAGGCGTCTGGATACTCACCTCTTCCGAACCGATATGCAGCATGTAGGAGTCGATCCCGCGCTGCACCACATCGTTGGGCAGGACGATACCTTCCGTCGCCAGCGCCTGCACCAGCGATTCCGAGATGATTCCCCCGCAGTGGTTGCAGCCGATCGGACCGTGGCGCCGAAAATCCTTGGGATCGTAGAGATCCACCTGCAGCTTCATCCCTATCCGCTCAGCCATTTCAAGCAGAAAAAAAGCCGTAAACGATCCCGCTGGCCCAGCACCAACGATGCCGATCCGCGAGCCGTCTTTCAGGTTGTACATACCCGTTCCCACAGCCATTGACCTACCCCTGGCCTACACATCCGCAAACTGATTTTCCCCGCATTACTGTAGCGCCGGTCAGCCCCACTTACCAGCTCCAAAAGCCGGGTTGACGCTTACAGTGATCTGTTGGGGTGATCAGACGATCGCCTGCTGGGCCTGTCGGACGCGCACAAGGTCGATATCCACGTCCGTCAGCCAGCCGGTGCCGGCGCCGTCAAGCACCACGTCGATCCAGATCAGGTAATCCCGATCCTCCGGCGGCACCTCGAGCAGCGGCAGCTCGATTCGTGTCCATTCTCCATGCGTTCCCGTCAGCGGCATCGACTCCAGCACATCCGCCCACTCAACATGGGGCTCCGGGTACCACTCGAAGGTATGATAGCGCACCCGCACGAAAAAGCCTTTCCCCGACACATCCTGCGTCCGGGCCAGCGCCGACAGCGTCAACCGGCTGGATGGCGGTAGCTGCGTCGGCGGCTCCGCGCTCCACACGTTCTCGCCCACCTCTGGATTGCTGAGCCGCAACGCCCCCCTCTTCCCATCAGCCGGCTTCTCCCACACGCGCGCGGGCGGCTTCGGCCGGAATCCCGAAGCATCGTCAAAGCGATCGACCGCGACCGGCGCGTCAAACGCATTCATCCCAAGCTCCAGCCGCGGGTAATCGTGCTCCCGCAACTCCCCCGCCGTCAGACTCACCCGCCGAGCCCGCTTCTGATACTGCCGAGACTCCACCGGCGACAGATACCGAATCGTATACTCGCACTGATAGCTCATCCCGGCCGTGAACGGCCCCGACACCCGCGCCAGGCAGTGCAAGTCGTAGTACATGTCGCAGATCGCCCAGGAAATCGGCAGCGAAGAGCGCCGGACGATCACCACCGGGCTCCCGCTCTGTTCCCCAAAGAAGCCGGCCATTCCCCGGCTCGAGAAGTCCAGCTTGTCCAGCTTGCGGCTGTAGTGAAAGAGGTGCTGATGCGGGAACTCCCAGATGGCGCCGTCAGCCGCCTCGATCAAGGTGCTGTGATACTCCTTCTGCGACGCATACATGAAGCAGCGGCCCGCCTTCCCGGGGTAGACATTGTTGTACTCGATCCGCGGCAGGTCGACCGGCTCATCCGCCGTGCACGACAGTGTCGTCACCAGATCCCACCGATACTCTCCCTGCTCCTCGTCAAAGAGCAGGCAGGCATTCGTGCGACTGTGAAAGCGCTGATCGGCGGAATCTCCCTGCGCAACGATGGTCAGCTTGCGCGCATCGTCCTGAAGGTTGAAGCGCACCTGCGTGAGAAGGGTTCGCGGTGCCTGCGTCATCAGCTCGAGCTTCAGCCCGAGCGTATAACACATGTGCGTCTCCTTGTACAACTCTCGAACGAGCTCGCCGTCGCACAGCGGCGTACGCAGGAGCCAGTCGACAAACCCCTGGCGCGTCACAATCGCGACCGTCCTGCCGTGCTCGTCAACGGCATAATTGCCATGTCCAAGATCAACGACCGAAAACGCTATGTGTCTCCCCATAAGTCTCCTTGTCCAAACCTGCTGGCTGATTACGTTGTGACTCTAATGAAATGTACAGCAGAAAGACGTTCAGGAAAAGATGCGCCGCAACTTCAGCACCGGCCGCCTCGCTCTCCCCGGCCAGAACCTCCGCCAGACAGAGCGTTTTTCTACGCCAGGCGGTCTATAGTAATGCGCATTCACCAACCCCTTCCTGCTCCCGGAGAGATCCCATGTCCACTGCCGATTCCATCCGCCAGGCCCTTGGCGCCGACGCCGCTCACCTCCTCGACTTCAACGCCCCAAAGATCTCCCGCGACCAGCTTCACCTGCCCGGCCCCGACTATGTCGACCGCGTCTTTGCGCAGACCGATCGCAGCCCCGTCGTCCTGCGCAATCTGCAGGCGATCCTCAACCACGGCCGCCTCGGCGGCACCGGGTACATTTCCATTCTTCCGGTGGACCAGGGTATCGAGCACTCCGCCGGCGCTTCCTTTGCGCCCAACCCCATTTACTTCGATCCCGCCAACATCGTCAAGCTCGCCATCGAGGGCGGCTGCAATGCCGTCGCCTCCACCCTGGGCGTCCTTGGCGCAACCGCCCGCCGCCATGCCCACAAGATCCCCTTTATCGTCAAGCTCAACCACAACGAGCTGCTGAGCGTCCCCAACCGCTACGATCAGGTCATGTTCGCCAGCGTTGACCAAGCCTTCGAGATGGGCGCTGTCGCCGTCGGCGCCACCATCTACTTCGGCTCAGAAGAAAGCACTCGCCAGATCGTCGAAGTGAGCGAGGCCTTTCAGCACGCCCACGAGTTGGGCCTCGTCACCATCCTCTGGTGTTATCTGCGAAGTGACGGCTTCAAGGTCGACGGCAACGACTACCATACCGCCGCCGATCTCACCGGCCAGGCCAACCATCTTGGCGTCACCATCCAGGCCGACATCATCAAGCAGAAGCTCCCCGAACTCAATGGCGGCTACAAGGCCCTCAGCAAGAGCGGCAAATCCTACGGCAAATCCAGCCCCGCCATGTACACCGACCTTTGCAGCGATCATCCCATCGATCTCTGCCGCTACCAAGTCCTCAACAACTACCTTGGCCGCTTCGGTTTGATCAACTCCGGTGGCCCCAGCGGCAAGAACGACTATGCCGAAGCCATCACCACCGCCGTCATCAACAAGCGCGCCGGCGGCATGGGGCTGATCAGCGGCCGCAAAGCCTTCCAGCGCCCCATGAACGAAGGCATCGCCCTCCTCAACGCCATCCAGGACGTCTATCTCTGCGACGCCATCCAGCCCGCCTGATGCCCCCGTCCGGCCGTTGCCTGGTCATTCTCTTCATACGTTCACGCCCGTCCCATACCCTGTGCTGAGCTCAAAGTGGGAGTCTCCACCCCGCCGTTGCCCGGACATTTTCTTCATAAGTCCAAACCCATTCCGCCCCCTGCGTGAGTTCAGTGTGGAAGTCCCCACCCGGCCGTCGCCCGGACATTCTTCTTCATAAGTCCACGCTCGTTCCGCCCCTGCGCTGACCTCAAAGTGGGAGGCGTTCTCCGAACGGCGATTGGGCCGTTTCCAACGGCCCTGCCATTGCCGTCGCCCCCTCCCCGCGTGAACTCAATTCCACGGGACTTATTAGTTGAGGCGCTCTCCGAGCGGCGATTAGGCCGTTGCCAGGTTGCCATTGTCCTGCTCCGATCGCGATCCGTGTGTATTGCTGTCCATTCCTGGTTCCCCGTGCGGCTTCCACAAGTCCCCGGCGGATCGCATCCCCACTCCCCGACGCCTGTCCCCCTTCGTCCGTCACCTCCATTCTTCCCATTATTCCCCTTCTTCCCATCGTGCAGGAAGGGGCTGCCTGATTGCCGTGGCGGCTATGGGCGCAGGGTGAGCTGCCAGGAGTGGGGACCGGGAGGGAGCTGAAGTCGAAAACCAGCTTCGTCCGTGACCAGAGAAGCGGGCTCGCCGTCGATGGTGAGGGCCTGGGCGCGGGCTGCGATCGGGCCCTGCAGGTAAATGGCGGCAGCCGCCATTGTGCTGGGAACGAAACCGTCGATGACGGTGGCGCGGAGATGCAGTTCCACCGGGAGGTTGGCATGAACGGTCAACTCCGGCAGGGTCAACCGGGTATTGCGTTCGAGCATGATGTGCGTACCGTCGGCGCGTCTGGAGACGCTGGCGAAGGCGCCGTCAACCTCGAAGCCTTCGACCGCAAGGTGGCGGGGATCTTCGGGCATGAAGAGCCAGTCGAGCCGGTCGCCAAGGCGGAGGGTGAAGCCGGCAAGGTCGGGCAGCGGCGCCACTGTCGGCGCCTCCTGGTCAGGCAGAATGGGATAGAGGATGCTGAGGAGCCCGCGTCCAGCCGGTCGCGCGTAGTGGATGAGTGAGCTGGGGCGGTTGTACTTGCCGCGGAATTCGACCTCGGCGCTGGACGCCTGGCCGGCATCGGGATCCAGAACATAGAGGAGCATGTCGACACCGGCATGGCCCGTAACACGAAGGGGATTGGCGGTGTATTCCTGTACATCGCCATGCACCCACAGGGTCCATTCGGTGGGGAGTTCGCCGCGGATGCGATCGCGCATGGCGATGTAGTTGGCTCCCGCGGGATCAGGATCGGTCATCATGGCGATGCGCCGCTGCCAGGCGGTGGCAGTATTGCGCCCGGCAATCGGTTCGGGCGCCATCGGCCATTGCTTGACGCCTGCGTACTCGCGCTCGCTGAGGGTATCGAGCACAATATCGCCAAGCGCCATGCTGCCCCCCTGCCCCACCAGATGCGAGGTCACATGGCCGAGGGATTCGTCGTATAAGTGGTTGACGCTGATGCGGTTGTGCAGCCACGGATGAAACTCGCCATAGCCGTGGTCGAGGACCAGCGGCGCGCCTTTTCCATACAAGACGATGCTGCCCTGGTCAGCGTCATAATGCGAATACGTCTGACCTTCCCGGAAGTAGAGCTTGGTCTCCCGACCGGTGCCGGCGTGCGCTTCCATGATCACGCCGAAGCCTTCGTAGGCTCCGCCGCCGCGAGTCGGCGCCCGCGGCTCGATCTCGGGATCGTAGAAGAGCATTTCCGAGTATGCGGGGAGCCCCTGGGGAACGCAGAACCAGTGGTGAATCCCCGCGCCGCCACGCCAGAACTTCTTGCCCTTCTGATGCTCGGCGGTGCCGTAGCCATGCTCGTGAAACATCCACATGAGGTTGGCGGCAAGCTCGGGATCGACATCCTTGATCCCCTTGGCCCACATCCCGAACTCGTATATGGTCTCGCCCGGATAGGCGTTGCCGATCTGCACGACAAAGCGCTGATTGTTCATCATGGGCTCCGGCGGAGTCTGCAAGTCGAGGTAGTGGCGAAGGAAGCGGCTCATTCGCGGGTCGCTGTAGTAGTCGCGGATGCCGTTGTGGCGCAGAGCGGCCACCAGCATGGTGTGCTCGGTCATGGCCGCCATCACGTAATGGGGATTCTCGATCCAGGCGCCGTCCGGGCTGAGCCAGTGGTCGAACTCACGGTCGATCTGCGTGGTGCAGCGCGCGATCCAGGCTGCCGACTCCGGATGATTCGGCAGCAGCAGCCCCACCAGCCCCACCGCATCGTAACAGAAAGAACTCATATTGGGGTTGGCGGCATTGCCATCTTCCGGCGACCAGTACCCGCGCCAGCTCAGCATGTAGGCCATGAAGGCGAGGCGAGCCCGCAGCAGCGCCGCTTCATCCTCTGTCAGTTCTCCAAAGGCGAAAGCCATGTCGGCCATGTTGCAGCTCTGAAAGACGGGCGTCGCAATGTGGTGGGGAGGACCGGGATTGACCAGCATGCGCTCCACGGTGGTGCGGGAGATGTCGAGGGCGAGCTGCGTGAGCTTCGTGGCGACCTTGGGGTCGTCGAGGGGCGGCAGCTTGTCGGCCCCATACCAGCCATTGTACGCAATGCGCCGCGACTCATAGCTGTCGCGTGGCGCGTAAAGCACCGGGTAGCGATCGGCCGGGGCCGCCTCCCATTCGAGCACCCAATCCTTGAGCCGGTTGATGTCGTTGCGCGAGTAGCGGACCGCTTCCCTGCTGAACCAGCTCCGCGGGGCGGAGTTGACCGTCTTTTCCGTCGCATTGGCACCCGTGCCAACGGTGACGCTCTCCGTGCGCGGAAAGTCCCGGCTGATCAGTATGGCCCATTGGCGGGAACCGGTGAAGAGAGGAAAGCGTGCCTCGAGCCTCCCGCCATCCGTCATCACGATGGGGACATTCTTGAGGCGGCGGAAGGTGAAGAACTGGTGCGGGTTCTGCACCATCAGCCAGGAATGGCCGGGGAGGACGTCATAGGCGATATGCCGCCACCGCTCGGGCGCCGTCAGTACAAATCCGATCATGTCGCCATCCGGCTTGCTGTTGTAGTAGGCGGTATGAAGCGTCTGCGACTGGTGGGCCGTCCAGGGCGAAAGCTCCGTCCAGACCGCGGTGCGTCGATAATCGACGGGAAAGAGATCGCCGTGCCAGGGGCGCAGGTCCCACAGGCTGCCGACCCCCGCCAGTTGTGCCCCACGAAAAGCCTGAGGCTGCACCGCCATGTCTGGCGCCAATCCCGCCGCCAGATCGAAGACAAAGGTGGCACCCGTCGGCTCGGTGAAGTTCATGCTGAAGCGTTCATCGATGCGGATCAGCGGCTCGTCCCGCCCCAGACGGATCTCCACGATGTAGAGACTGCTGTCCGCGAAGGTGTACTGAACCGCCACCCGCTTGTAGATCGGGCCGTCGTCAATGACCTGCACCTGCCGGGACTTGACGAAAACTTCCCCTTGGAGCCCTGCCTGCCCATACCAGTCGCCAACGCCCCGCACCTGCATGAAAGGCGGAGGAACCTGTTCGGGAGGTTGAGGCGTCTCGAATTCCTGGCTGAGCTCCGGAATGCGCACCCCGGCAAGCGGCGATGCCAGGACGATCTCCCCGCCCTGACGCGTCAGGGTGAGCGTCTCATCGGCGGCGGCGCCAGCCCCATCCTCCACGATCCACTCATGCGCCTGGCCGGCTTCGAGACCCGCAACCAGCGCAATCTCCAGCCGGCGAATGGAACCATCGTCCCATGTGGCAAGCGCCTTGAACTGAGCAACGACCGGTTCTCCCGCCGATGTGCGCAGGGCCGCGGAGCTGGCACTGGCGAGTCTGCCACGTGGCAGCTCTCGCGTGAAGGTGAGCACCTGTGGGAGTTGCGTAATACCCAGCCGCTCCTTCATGCCAAAGCGGATGATCTCGGCCGCCCCCGCCACCAGGGTCACCGTACTCATTACCAACACGACAGCCAGCAATCGACAGCAGCTTCGATCCATGATTTGCCTCATACTCCGTTCATATTCCGTTTATCTCAGCTTGATCACGTACCCAATATAGCCCAAACTCCATGAATACCAACGCACTGCCGAAGCACGCTCCCGAACTCATCCCCCGCCAGGCTTCACTTGCGGATGCCCCCGATTGCGTGAACTCAATTCCATGGCCGTGCAGCCAAGACTTGCCCGCCAACTGGAGCCGCTCTCCGAGCGGCGCAGCCCCAATCTTCATGTTCTTCATGTCCTTCATGGTCCATATTTCCGTCCTCCCTGCCTCCCCGTGCGGTGAATCCTTGCGATCTCTGCGTTCTTTGTGGTTAATCCCCTGAGCTTCCTTCGTTGTCCCTTCGAGTTCTTCGTGGTGAACCTCATATGCAAGAATAAATCTCTGAGCTGCTCTTCATAATCTGCCGGCCTCCCACCGCCCCATCTCCGTGTCTCCGTGTCTCCGTGGTTCATACCCCGTCCCCGTGTTCCTCTTCTCGCAATCTTCGTGTCCTTCGTGTCCTTCGTGGTGACCTTTATAGCGTCGGATGCTGAACGGGAAGGTTCTACCCCGAGGCCGATAAGCTTTGGTTGCGGCCAGAGGCCTCGCCAGGTTCTTCGTGGTGATCCTGATAGCGTCAGATGTTTAACTATGTGATTTCTCGCCCCCTGTACCGAAAAGCTTTGGTTCGGCCAGAGGCCTCGCCAAGTCCCCGCCTGCCCCCCCCCGCCCCATCGGCTGCGATTTTTGTCCGACGAGAGGCTGGCAATGGCGGCGATTATGGCTATACTTCTTGCTTCCCCCGCCGACGCCAATCAGAACTTCAGGCACCAGCAGCAGATGAAGACCTCCTATAGATGGTTACAAGAGTACGTTGAGATTCCCTGGGATGCGGATACCCTGGCCGAAGAGCTTACCATGGCCGGGCTCGAGGTGGAAGGCATCGAACGCATCAACGACCTGCCCGATGATGTCGTCGTGGCAAAGATCCTGGAGCGCGCCCCCCACCCCAATGCCGACCGCCTCAGCGTCTGCATGGTTGACGACGGCAGCGGCCAGACGCAACAGGTCGTCTGCGGCGCGCCCAACTGCGATGCCGGCAAGAAGGCTGTCTTTGGACGCATCGGCGCAACGCTGCCGGGCAATTTCACCCTCAAGAAGGCCAAGCTGCGCGGAGTCGAGTCCTTCGGTATGCTGTGCGCCCTCGACGAACTGGGCCTGGGCCAGGAACATGCCGGTATCATCATTCTGCCCGACGATGCTCCGGTTGGCGTATCGTACAAGGAGTATCTGGGTGTCGATACGGTCATCGACTGGGAAGTGACGCCGAATCGTCCCGACTGGCTCTCTCATTACGGTATCGCCCGCGACATTGCCGCCCTCACCGGCAAACCCTCCCGCATGCCCGAAATCACCCTGTCGGAGCTGCCCGGCACGGACGTCAATGAGCTGGCCAAGGTGATCGTGGAGGATCCCGACCTCTGCCCCCGCTATACCGCCCGCATCATCCGCAACGTCAAGATCGGCCCCAGCCCCAAGTGGATGCGCGACTACCTGCGCGCCGTCGGCCTGCGCCCCATCAACAATGTCGTTGACATCACCAATTTTGTCATGATGGAACTGGGCCAGCCACTGCATGCCTTCGACTATGAAGATCTGGCGCAACACACTATCATTGTGCGCAGAGCACGACCCGACGAGACGATCACGACCCTCGACGATCAGGAGCACAAGCTGACCACCGAGCACCTGCTCATCTGCGACGCGGAGCGGGGCGTTGCCCTGGCCGGCGTCATGGGCGGCGCCAACAGCGAGATTGCCGAGACAACGACCACGGTCCTCCTCGAAAGCGCCGCCTTCCACGCGCCCAATATTCGCGCCACTTCACGCGGCCTGGGCCTCATCACCGACTCCTCGTATCGCTTCGAACGGGGCGTGGATGTCGAGATGACGGAACGAGCCAGCGCAAGGGCCGCCCAGTTGATCTGCGAGTACGCCGGTGGCGAACTCGTAAAAGGCATGATCGACGTGCGGAAAGGTCCATACGTGGCGCCCAGGGTAAGCTGCCGCTACCAGCGCGCCTGCAGCCTGATCGGGCTGCAGCTCACGGCCGGTGAGATCACCGGCATCCTCGAGCGGCTGGGCATGGAGATCGTGAGCCGGGACGAGGTGCAATGCACCGTCGCGGTGCCCTCCCATCGCCTGGACATCGAGCGGGAAGCAGATCTGATCGAGGAGATCGCCCGCATTCATGGCCTCAACAGGATCCCCACCGGCAATCCAACCGCCAAGAGCGGTGGCGAGCGCCGCCATGACAGCTATTACCGACTGCAGCAACTGCGGGACAAGCTCCTCGGTCTGGGGCTGGACGAATGCCAGCACAACAACTTTCTCAACGAGCAGCGGGCTACCCGGCGTACCGGCTTTACCGGCGATGAGCTGATCCAACTTGCCAATCCCATCAGCAACGAGTTCGCCGTCCTGCGCCCCACCCTCCTGCCCAACATGTTGCAGACGGTCGCCCACAACATCGCTCACGACAACCACGACCTGGCCCTCTTCGAGATCGACCGCACCTTCTGCCGGCGACCGGACACCCCCGAACAGCGCCTCGAACTCGCCATCGGCCTGACCGGGCGCCGCCATCCCGAACGCTACTCCGCGGAAGCTGAAGCCGAAGTCGATTTCAGTGACCTGCGCGGCTGCATCGATGAGCTGCTGGACAGCCAGCGCCTCACCGGCTGGCGCCTGGAGAAGGCAGAGCATCCCGCCTTCCGCAAGGGCTTCGGCGCCCGGCTGCTCGTTGGCGAAAACGAGATCGGCGTCGCCGGCGAAGTTCATCCGGAACTGGTCGCCGACATGCGCATAAAGCACCCGCTCTACGTGGCGCTGATCCAGGTCGATCGGCTGTGGGCATGCCAGGGACGCCCAGTCGTCTTTCAGGCGATGCCGCAGTATCCGTCAACCACACGCGACATCGCCTTTCTGGCGGACGAGTCGTTGACCCATCAGGCGGTTCTCGACGCGATTGCTGGCCTGAAGCTGGACAATCTGGAGCGAGTGGCCCTCTTCGACATCTTCCGGGACGAGGCGGTTCTCGGCAAAGGGAAGAAGAGCATGGCCTACTCCTTCACCTTCCGGCATCCCGAGCGTACCCTCAATGACAAGGAAGTCAACAAGGCGTACGAACAACTCCGCGACCAGCTTCCCCAGAAACTGCCCATCGAGATGCGCTGATCGAAGCCGGCTCGTGCGGGTCAGGGCACGAGCAGAAAATGCTGGATACCCGTGAAGATCATCTGCGCGGCAAGTGCGGCAAGGACCAGTCCCGTGAGCTTGCTCATGATGGAAAGACCCCGCTTGCCGACCCAGCGCTCCAGGCTCGCCGCCGCAAAGAGCAGGGAACCGACGGCCAGGGCAGCGGCGATCAGGCCGGCCGCACCCAGTCCACGCGTTAGCCCCGACGTGGACTCGGCACCCATCACCAGCAGCGCGCCCGTGGTTGCCGGGCCGACCGTGATCGGGATCGCCAGTGGGACCACCGCAATATCACCATCCGGCTCCAGGGAAGGCTGGGAGCGGGTGCCCCGCGCCAGGTCGACCGAGGAGAGGAAGAGGAGCGCGCCCGCACCGATGCGGAAGGCGTCGAGGGTGATGCCGAAGAGCGTGAAGATCGCGTTGCCGAAGAAGTAGAGAATCAGGCCGGTCGCCACCACCGCCATGGTTACGCGCAGTGCCAGCCGCCGCCGTCCCGCCGCCTCCAGTCCGTGCGTCATGCTCAGGAACATGGAGAGCACGAAGAAGGGCGTGAGGAGAAAGAAGAACTTGATGGTCACGCTGGTGAAATACCAGAGAGAATCCTGCATGCGATGGCTGCCTGTGGGTCGCGATTCAGCACAACTGCCCCGAAAAAGCAGCCATACTATTGCCCGCCGTCACCAGCCTGCAAGTAAGCTCGGCAACAAAGCCACTCCGCCGCTGCCCCCTTCACGTCAGAACGCCAGCGGCTTCGTCCCTGAACCATCCCCAACCTTTTTCTTCAATTCCTATGGAAAAACGATTCCGGACACTCTATAATGTTCACGTGAACACATCACCTCCATCGGGAAGATCCATACGACGCGAAGAGATTGCGCGCCGAGCTGGGGTGTCAGCCATGACCGTGACCCGCGCCCTGAATGGCGGCACGGTGCATGCAGAGACCCGGCAGCGTATCCTGAAGCTTTGCGCGGAAATGGGATATCGGCAGAACCGTCAGGCACAGGGGCTGCGACTGAATCGAAGCTGGCTGATCGGGCTGGTCGTCTCCACGGTGAAACATGAGTTCTGGGGCCGCGTGGTCGACGCGGTCGAGCACACTCTTCAGAATGCGGGCTATCACCTCGTCATCGTCCAGAGCGGACGCTATTTCGCTTGGGAGAAGGTGGAATTCCTGATGTCACGCAATATTGACGGGCTGCTGTTGTCATCACCCTGCAAGGAAGATGTGTACCGGCACTTTCAGCAGCAACAGGTGCCCACGGTTCTGCTCAACCTGGATACACCCTTGGTTCCGTTTCCCTTTGTCGGCTGCGCCAATCGTGACGGCGCGATGGACGCGATGCGCCACCTGGCTGCTCTCGGCCATCGACGCATCGCGCACCTGCGCGGGCCAGCCGGTGAATATGCGGCGGACGAACGTTGCCTCGGTTATCTGCAGGCCGTCCACGAACTGGGGCTGGCCGAGGAGCCGGGTTTGCTGGTTCAGGCCAATTTTCACTATGATGGCGGCTATCGCGGCGTGCACGAGCTGCTGGAGCGTCGTATCGCCTTCACCGCCCTCTTCGCTGCCAACGATTATGTCGCCATGGGTGCATCCCGGGCTCTTCAGGAGCAAGGGTTGCGCGTTCCAGAGGACGTCTCGATCATCGGCTTTTCCGGCGATGAAGTCGGCGCCTATCATTCACCACCTCTCACCACCATGAAGGAACCGGTCGACGAGATGGTCTCCCATGCCATCGACATCCTCCTGCATCCGGAGAAACGAAACGACGCCCAGGGCTCCCCCATCAAACTGCAGCTCCCCACCACCTTCATTCAGCGCGCCTCGTGCGCACGCCTTGCCAACCAGGAGTCGCCATGAAAGCTCTTGTCCCGTGTATCGTGTTCTTGCTGACACTTGCGGTCTGCGCCGATGATCGGCCCCGCGAGATCGTCAAGCCGCCAGTGAACGGCACGGATCAGATGCACGATCCGGTAGCCGTCATGGTGCGGAACAACTTCACCACGCGCGAGGCATGCAAATTTGTCGAACATGGCGATTCGCTCGCGCTGGTGGAATCCATTGCCGCGATGGAATCGCCCCACACCGACTGGGCCTCCCCCTCGGCGGGCAAGCCGGTCCGTGTCCTGGCCTTGTGCTGGCTCAATCATGCGGCTGCTCGTACCGCCATCGAACTGCGCCAGCGAAGCGATTTTCAGGTTGATATCGTTCTCATCCCCGCCAGTCTCAGGGATTCAGCCGCCGCTGGTTCGACCCTGCGACCCATGTTCCAGGAACGCCTTCGCCTGGCCCTCGACGGCGATCATGATGTCATTCTGCTCTCCAGCGAAGCCTTCATGAAGTTCGATGAAGACATTGCCGATCGACTCCTGGCAAAGATCGAAGCCGGTACCGGCGTCGTCTGCTACAATGACGTGCAGCAGTGGTGGCGATCGCCCAAACCCTTGCTGGAGAAATGGCAAGCTCTGGTCCCCATCGACTTCACCTATGGCTCTGTTGCCGGCCAGCCCAACCGCTCGACCGCGGACCACTGGATTACCCGCGGTATCTCCCTGCATGCCTGGCCACCCACCAACAGTCACGCTGCCAAGGCTGACGAGGGGGCCGAGGTGCTGGCCGCCACGGATGGACGACCGCTGCTCGCCACCACCTTCCACGGACTTGGCCGCGTGGTCGGCCTCTATTATCACAACGCGGTCAACGGCGGGATCATACCGCGGTGGGACCGCGAAGCTCTGCCGCGCCACGACAATCCGCATGAACCGGTCTACGCGCTGTGGCTGAAGGCGCTGGCATGGGCCGCCGGCCACGAACCCGACCAGCAACTGCGGGTGCCCGATACCATCCAAGCCGTCGCGGGCAGCAATGTGGACGTGGCTCTCCTGGATGCCCAGGGCAACCTGCGATGGCGGCTGATCGACAGCCTGGGCACACCAGTCTCCTCAGGAGAAGAGACCCTTGCTCAGTCTCTGCAGCTTCAAGCTCCTTCAGGCAATGGCGATTATCGGCTGGAAGTGTGGCTCCTCGATGACGGCAACGTGGTGGACTGGGGCGCCGTGCCTGTCATCGTCACCGGCGGTGCAAGCCTGACCCTCGACGTTGCGCCAACCACCGCGCCGATGGGTGGTTCCGCCACCTATCGTCTGACCTCCACGCATCCCGGGCAGCTCATCGTCACGGCCTTCGACGATCTCGATCGGCTCTTCTTCCAGCAGCGCCTGCCGATCGACCAGAGTGCCGAGATTACCATCGATCTCTCCTCTTCATGCCTGCCGCGCAACCGGATCGTCTTCGCCCTGCACGATGGAGAGACGCCCATGGTCCGAGTGGCATCCACTCTCTACGTTCCGCGCATCGGCGTGGCCAGCATGGGCGAAACCTTCTGCATGCCCGCCTATGGTTGGGTGCGGGCGGAAGCGCACCTTGAACCGATGGTTGGCGATCTCTTCCGCCTCCTCGGTCTCAACGCCATCTATGCCAACTGGCACAATCGCGACTATGTGCGCCAGCACACGCATCAGGGCCTGTACAGCATTACCGGCGCCATGAGCCCCTACCTCAAACAGACCACTCTGGAGAAGGAACTCGTCAGCTGCCCCAACAAACCAGAGATTCGTGCCGAATGGCGGAAGAACATCGCCCAGGCAAAGCTTGACATCGAACGCTACGGCGGCATCGGCCGCGTTGTGAATGACGAAGCCTTCTTCGCCTTCACCAAGTATGAGGATGGTGCCATGAAAGGTGCGCAGGCATGCCAGTGCGAGCACTGTCTGGCCAGCTTCAAGAGCTATCTGCGGGAGAGTTACCCGACCATCTCCGACGTCAACGACGCCTGGAGCACCACCTTCGCCAGCTTCGACGAGCTTCGCGTCGTGGAAGAGGAGGATCTTGCCACCAACGACAATCCAAGTGGCTGGCTGGAGTTTCGCCAGTTTGCCAACCAAGTCTACGCACGCGACTTCTATGGCTGGATGCAGGAAGAACATGCCGCGCTCGGTCCCTCATACGGGGTGGGCGCCGGCGCGCCGAACTGGACTTCCCGCGAAGGTGGCCCGACCTATCGTGGCGGCGATTTCGGCACCCTCAGGCCGCACATGCGCTTCATCATGGCGTATGGCGGACAGGAGTCGATGGTTTTCCCCGGCGCCTATGTCGGTCAACCCGGCGCTCAGAAGTACGATCCCCCCCTGCATTGGCAGCAGTGGGGACCATGGGCACAGCTCTTCGCGGGCGCGGACGCCCTCTGGTTCTACTATGGGTCGCAGATCATTGGCCCCGAGCTTGCCTGGCGGCGCCACGCGGAATGGATCGAGACCGGCATCGAGGACATTCGGGACGGCGTCGGCACCCTCGTCAGCGGCGCAAATCGCCTCGACCGCCAGGTGCGCATCCTCTATTCTCCCGAGAATATGGCTCTCGCCTGGCTCTTCCTCAAGCGAACCGATGCCTGGCGCGGACTCCGCCTCAAGGAGGGACGCCCAATCTCCGAACAAACCATGCGCGACCTCTTCTCCAAGCTCCTCTTTATCCAGCCCGGCAATGTCGTCGCCGAGGAGATTCGCCAGGGCGATCTTCACGACTGCAAGCTGCTCATCCTGCCGCAGGCACTGGCCATGGACGAAGCGACCGCCGACGCCATCCGCCTTTTCGTCGCCAATGGCGGAACCGTGGTCGCCGATCTGCTGCCAGCCACCCGTACCCGCTTCGGCAAACCACGCCCCGAGAGCCTTCTCGCCGATCTCTTCGGCGTCGACGCCACACAGGCACAACTCCACCATGAGTCAGAAGCCTGGACTTCCATCGGACTTCTGACCAGCGACCCGCGCTTCAGCGAGGAAACCACCTGGCTGCAGGGCGATGTCTGGCAGACAGGCATTGCGGCCGCGGGCGCAACCAGCGTCGGGAAAGCCTACTCCCGCGAAGGGCGCGAGGCCGACACCTTCTTCATCCATGAGACCGGCAAGGGCAGGACCCTGCTGCTCAACTTCCTCTACCGCGATCTGAATCTGGATTCCAGCGGCTGGCATCAGATCTTCGGCAATGCGCTGGTCCGGCTCGCCACCCTCCAGCCGCCGGCTCGCATACTCGATCCCTATACTGGCGCACCCCTGCCTTACCGGCCCATCCACGCGTTCGAACGCGGCGCGGCAACCTTGATCGGCGCCATGCGCGGGCATTCCGTGTGGAGCGGCGGCAAGCCCATTCTCATTGATGAATCCAGCACCTTCGACGCCGTCACGACCGTCCGCTTCACCTGGCCGGAACCGCGCCACGCCTACAACGTGCGCACCCGCGACTATTACGGCAAGACGACCTCCGCGGAACTCGATCTACCATCGTTCCACGGTCGACTCCTCGCCTTGCTCCCGTATCGACCGACTGCCGTGCAGGCAACCCTCCCGTCCGCGGCAACGGCTGGGCAGCGACTAGAGATCCCCGTGCAACTCATGGTTGATGCAGGGCTGCCCGGTGAGCACGTCCTCTACATGCAGGTTCATGCTCCCAGCGGCGCCCGACGCCCCCTCTACTGCCAAACCCGGATAGCGCCCGAAGGTCGCACCACCTTCACCCTCCCCTTTGCCTTCAACGACCCGCCCGGCGAATGGCGCGTTGCCATCCGAGACGTCATGACTGGAATCGAGCAGGTCGCCACCATCACCCTCACGGAGGATGCACCGTGAAGCCGCGAGTCATCCTGGCTGTCGATGTGAGCGAACCATGGCTGACGGAGCTGCCGACTGAGCCAAGCAATGCCCGAACCCGCGATTTTCGCTGGTATCAGGAGCGCTTTGCCTCCTCCGGCTGGCACCTTACCACCCGCGAGAGGGTACCGACTCTGGCGGAACTCGATCGGCTGGCCGCCTGCAGCGCCCACGTCATGGTGGCGCTCTCAGCCGGTTTCGATGGCGGCAAGGAACGCATCGTCATCGAGCATGGCGAAGGGATCAACGAACTGGCGCGTCGCCACCCGGGCAAGATCTGGATCGGCATTATGGGCGAAGCCGAAACGCATCTCTACCACCGCCTTCCCCCATTGGCGACACCTGAAGAAGCCCTTGCCAACTACCGGCAAGCCGCCAGCCTCTTCGCGGGCGGCAGCCGCCGCGCTCGTGTGGAAGCCCTCTTTGTACACGGTGTCGATCCCGGCATACGCGACTTGACGGAGGCGATCTACGGCTTTGACTTCGATCCCGAGCTGCGTATCTTCACCGGTCCGGACAAGGTCTATGGCATCCATCCCCAGATGGCATGGGGAGCCGACGGTGTCTGGTTCGAACGCAGTGGCTGGAATGACAACGTCCAGATTGCCATCTCGTTCCTGCGTGGCGCCGCCCATCAATACTGCAAGCCGTGGGCGCTGGAGACCTCGCCGTGGGGCGGCAGCAACTCCGTCGGTCGCGGACCGACCACCTATGATGCGGACGACCGCCACGTCACCGGCATATCGGCGACGCTCCACTGGTTCACCTGGATATCGGCCATGCTTGGCGGCGCGTCCCTGCTCAAGCAACAGGCTCAGGAGTGCACCTTCTTTCAGTTCCCCACCCCCACCCGCCTTGGCACCAGCAACTGCGACACGGCAAAGGGATTTCCCCTCAGCGACAATCAGCGGGCCGCTGATCCTGCCACCTGGGGAGCGCCGCTCAGCCCACTGGGCAGGCATGCCGTGCAACTGGCCGACCTCCTGCGCAATCCCGCCTTCGACCGCGGCACCCCTGTTGTACCGGTGGCGCTGGTGGTGCCCCTCTGCCACGGCTGGGATGGCTCCATGTTCACCCGGGAAAACTGCGTATGGGGTGGCACGGTCCCCCTGGCTCGCGGCGATCAGATGCTGGCAGCCCTTTTCCAGATGTTTCTACCGGAAAACGGCTCTGCCTGCCGCCTCATCGACCCCACCTTCAACCCGGATGCACCCTTCAGCAGCGACCGCGACATGATGCAGGCGCTTCATGATGGGCGCATCGACATGCGCGACTATGAGCGCGGTCTCTTTGTGCCAACTCCGCTCGGCGACTGCGTCGATGTCCTGACGCTGGAGGCCGCCGACACCACACTCGCCGCCTACCCCATCATCATCCTCGCTGGTCGCGCCGGCATGCCGTCGGCCGATCTGCCTCGCTGGCGGCGCTACGTACAGAACGGTGGTACCCTGGTGCTGCACAGCCAGGGAGTCGAGTGGGATGATGAAGAGACGGCGGCCATTACCGGCGTTCGCTCTAAGCGTGGCTACCTGCCCGGCTTTTATCCCTCCACCGTCGCCGCGACAGGTGAAGTGCTGCGTGAAGGTCGCTACGAGTACGTGGACTTGGAGTTGGCCGGAGCCGAGCCGCTGGTAACCGGCGAGGACAGCAGGCCCCTTCTGACATCGCACGCCGTCGGGAAGGGGCGCGTGATCATGTCAGCCCCTTATCATCACCTGGGGTTGACCGGTCGCGCCATGGTGCGGGGAATCCAGGCCGGGCTGCAGGCGTTGATCAGGCCCCACCTGCCGATCGATATCGACGGCCCGCCTGTTCAATATCAGGTCAACCGCACTCCAGCCGGCCTGCTGGTGGCACTCTTCAACTGGAGCAAGGATCCGTGGCAGGGGAGCCTCTGTTGCGCCTCAGCCGACATTCGCCAGGTCCACGACCTGTGGAGCAGCTGCGTCGTTGAGACTGACTCAGGCTCATCTTTCACGGCCACCGTGCCGCCGTATGCCATTTCCCTCTACCAGATCAACCTGCTAACTGGAGAAGAATCATGAAAGGGCTGCCCAAGAAACGCTTTACCCTCATCGAGCTCCTGGTCGTAGTGGCGATTATTGCCATTCTGGCCTCCATGTTGCTTCCAGCGCTCTCCAATGCCCGTGCCAAGGCACGTGAAATCTCCTGTCTCAACCTGATCAAGCAGATGGGGATGCTTGTCCAGGCTTACGCGGATGAGTACGATGGCACCGTCATGGGTGCCCAGCACAACGGGACCGATGGCCTCGATACTCGCTGGTGGGCCAATGCCTTTCATGTCGGTGGCTTCACGCCTGGGAATAGACGGCAGGATCTCGCCCCCATCGACATCCAGAAGATGTACCATTGTCCCTCGGCCAAGTACTATTATCAGGGCGGCTATTCCATCAATGGCTTCTTCTCCATGATTCCGCCCTTGGCAGCCCTCACTCATTACTCGCGAGCCTACGGGGTGGCAGGCGCCAAGATAGGCTGGATCACCTATCCCACCGAAAGCTCCATGATTCTGGATAGCCAGCCAGATCTCGGCGACGGCAGCAGCTATCGGTGGTCAGGAAGTCAGGAGTGGAGGAGCAGAGCCCATTCGCCTTCCGGCGGTGTTCGCGGCAACGTCATCTATGTTGACGGACATGGCGCCGCCCGCTCCCGTTACTACCAGGCCTACGGGTACAGCGAAGGCCCTGTCGCCAGCCTGTGGAACCGGTTCGGCGCCATCTACAACGCCAACCCCATCCACACCGGCCGCTCCCAGACCACCCCCTGAAGCGGCAGCTGGTGAATGCGCCACTCGGCCGCGACGAATCGCCACCGGGTGTACATTCACCCAAACAGTTGCGGATGCACGCGAAGTCGAATCGGCCGGAACCGGCGTCATGCGGGTGGCGTCCAAATCCGATCTGATCTGGCTCAAGCGAAAACGGAACTCCAAGCAGGACCAGGCCGATCTGGAGAGGCTGGAGCATGAACAGGATTGACGATACCCTGCGGGAACTTGGCCAGCTCTATGACCTCCACAAGGAACTGGCCAGGTTCACCTTCAAGTCCGAACCGAAGCCACGCAAGGCTACTGAATCTGACAGCAAGAAGCCACCGCCAACTTCGCCGAAACCAGGCAGCTGAGTGTTTTTCAGATTCGACCACAGGCGAACATGACCATGCAGGCAGGCACATCGATACGGGACATCACACCGGTAAAGCCCTCTTTTCTCGTTGGCTTCCCGCATATCAAGCGTATTTCAAAGGGGGTACATGATCCCCTTCTCGCCAGTGCACTATGCCTTCGAAGTGCTACCGCGGAAGTCATGCTGATAGCCCTCGACATTCTCTTCATCGATCCGTTGACCGCCAAGGGGTTGCGGCGGCGCGTCGCCGGAGAAACCGGCATACCTCAAGAGTCCATCTTCATCAGTTGTTCCCACACGCACTCCGGCCCGCATACCGCTTATGTGCTCGAGTGGGGGCCATCGCCCGTCGTACCGGACATGGATCCAGATTACATGGCTTTCATGACGGACAGCATCGTGGAGGCCGCAGTGGAAGCTGCTCAAACTCCACGACAAGTCGAGGTCGCCTGGTCTACGGCGTCGGTAAGTGGTGTCGGCGGAAATCGGCATGACCCGGAGAATGGCCTTCGCGATCCTGAAGCCGGAATACTGGTTGCCAGGGAGAGCACGACAAAACGGATCGTTGCCATCTCACTGACCTACAGCATGCATCCGACCGTCCTGCATGAAGACTCCAGGCTTGTCTCCTCGGATTTCCCCTACTTCACCAGGGAATTTCTGAAGACGCATATTGCCGCCGACCTGACCGTGCTCTACCACATGGGCCCGGCAGGAAACCAGAGCCCCCGCCATGACGTTCATTCCAACACCTTCGCCGAAGCGCGACGCATCGGCGAACTCCTGGGCGAGGCGGTCTTCAACTCCGTGTGCGACCTGCAAGACAGGGATTTTACGTCGGATCCGGTCATCGATGCGCGCTTGACGGAGATTGAGCTTCCGCGTCGCATCCTCCCTTCGGTCGAGGCGGCTCGCCAAAGCTTGGCGCGGTTTCGGAGCAGATACCAGGAAATGAAGCGCAGCGGTGCCGAACATGGTCCGGTTCGCACGGCGGAGTGTGACGTCTTTGGCGCGGAGGAGACAGTCTATCTTGCCGAGTGCCAACAAAACGGGCACCTCGCGGAAGTTCTCGAAAAGTATCATCCCGTTGAGGTACAGGTGATTCGCATTGGTGACCGCTGCCTGGCAGGTCTTCCCGGAGAACTCTTTGTCGAATATGGGCTGGCGCTCAAGAAGGAGGCTGGCAGGCTCTGCACTCCCATCACTCTGGTCAATGGCGATCTTCAAGGCTATGTGGTCACGAAAGAGGCCATTGAGAAAGGGTACTACGAGTCCAACAATCGCGTCTTCGAAGCCGAAGCCGGCGAAATCATTGTCCGTGCCGCCATCGAGCTGATGCGGACCCTCTAGACTGACCACGCCTCAGTCGCGGAACCAGTCGAGGAGAAATGCCGAAAGCGGACCATCGTAATGGGCGGTGGCGAGATGCTCGATGCCCAACTGACTCCCCCAGGAATAGGTTATCATCAGCTTCCCCTGCCACTCGATCATGTCGATGTCGGAGTTGTTCCAGTTGTCCGCCTCCGCGATCCGCCGCCGCTCCTCCGGCAACAGCTCCTCGCTGGCAATCCGACGATCCGCGTCGTCTGCCTTGAGCACCGGATCGAACCAACTGCTCCGCCATTCCCGCAGATCCGTGGACCGGGCGACGCGCGTACCGAACCCGTCGTACTGCTCCAGATAGAAGAGATAGTAGTAGCCATCGTGATACCGGAGACAATGGGGAGCGGTGTACCGGTCGCGGCTGTAGACGCAGGCCGGATCACTGATCGTCCAGCTTCGCAGGTCGTCGGAGAAGGCGAATCGCGCGGTGAAGGGCGGTCCGCATTCCTCCCAGGGGCGATTGATCTCGAATAGCAGCACATAACGGGAGCCGTCATGACAGATCGACGTGTTGTAGTACTGGTACCGCGGCTCCGTCAGACACGGGCGCCGGCTCCAAGTCACCAGGTCGGCTGACTCGAAGATGTCGATACTCAGACAACCTGGCGAGGAACCGGTGACGATCATGCGATCGCCCGCCACAAAGGCGCAGCCGAACTTGTAGTCTTCGCCGAAGGTGGGCGTCGCTTCGCCGCTGTGCCAGTCAACGAAACGGAAGCAGTGCCTCCCGGATTCATTACCGCGCTGATTGTCGCGCACGGATTCGAAGCGCAGAAGGCGATCCTTCCAGATCACCGGATTGGTTTCGACCAGATCGCAGGTGATGGTGCCGTGCTTGACGATCAGCGGCTTCCCTTTCCCGTCGATGGGACCATGTGGCTGGGGCAGTTTAGTCGGCATGAGGCTTACTCCTTCAAGAGAGGCGATAGGCGGTGAAGGGCTCGGTGCGAAGACGACCATTCGGACAGGCCACCGGCTCGTCGCGTCCGGCTTCGACCCGCGTCACCTTGGCACCGGCCGGCAACTCATGATCGAAGGCGCGGTAGGCGAAGAGCGCCTGCCCATCGGCACTCTCCCAGCGGACGCCTTGATCATCGGGCAGAAGGTAGCGCTTCTGCAGCAGCGGCCGCAGCTTCTCGTAGATGGCCTTGTGCTCATCGGTGGCGATATTCAGCGAGCGGTTGGCAATGTAGCGGAAGCTCCACGCGGGGATTTGATCGCGCGGCCGATCGGGATGGACACGCACCTCGAGCATGCTTTCGTTCCACGCCAGGTATTCGTGGCCGATGCGCTTGCCGAAGTCATTCTGCCCGCAGACGCCCTGCGAGACATGCCCCTCGTAGTCCTGCATGGGATCGACCAGACCGTAGGAGGGGCAACCAAAGGGGCTGGTCCCTTCGAAGCCAAACCAGTTGTAGCCGATCTTCTGCAGTTCCGCGAGGATTTTGGGTGTTTCCGCCTGCATGGGAGCCATATTGTCGCGATAGTCGAGCGACAGGCAGGCCAGGTTCGGCCAGGAGTCGAACCAGAGCCAGTCGAGCCCTTCGTCGAACCATCGGCGCATGTCATCGAGGAACCAGTCGCGGGCCCCTGATCGCCAGTTGATGGCGTTGATGCACTGGTGCCCATAGCCGCCGCCAAAGCGCTTGGTGTTGGCATGCATGACCAGATACTCTGGATGCTCCGCCACGATCGCCGCACGAGGCGTAAGATGGAAGCCGATCCAGTGACCAATGCTGACATCCAGCTTCTTCGCTTTCTCCGCCATGTAGCGCCACGCCTTCCAACCGCCATAGAAGTCGGCGGGAACATAGCGATGTGAGCCGCAGACACTGGATACATAAATGTCTCCGTGCCAGCCAGTCTGCGCATGGTAGGCGAAAGCCAGCTCCGTAAAGTCGCTCTGGTGCACAGGCTGGATGATGCTGCACCGTCGAATACCCTGCGCATGCAGGCGAGGCAGGATCTTGTCTCCCATCCAGTAAAGCAGGTCGTGGCTCTCGATAGTGTCCCCTTCGAGCAGGAAGTAGAACTTGCCGTTCTCCTCCCGCCACAACCAATCGTCCTGCGGCCCCTTCGCGAGTTCCTCGCGGGAGATGCAGACCTTGCCTTCGAACTTGACGCCCCCGGTCACGCGTGGCGCGCAGAGCTCGATGCCGAAGAAGCCGCGAATGATATCGCCCGTGTATTCCATCGCACGGGTCCACATGTCGATGACCTGATGCCGCTGACGAGGCTGCCGACTGGCGCTGAAGAGGATGTGCTTCGCCGGCGTTTCAACGTGGTTGGTCAGCTCGAAATCGTACTCGTCGAGGACAAAGACAACCTCCTCTCCGGGATTCTTCTGGATGAGGCTCTTCACGCTGTGCAGATCACGCCAGTAGCCAAGCAGGACGCCTTCGGGCGCGGCCTGGAAATCGAACGGCTGCATGCTCGCCCAGCGGGGGCAGAACTGATAAGAGTTGCCAAAGGGACTGTGCCACAGGTCGAGACGCTTGAGGCAGGCCGTCGTATAATGGGTCTCCGGCGCCGCGGTGTAGACGGGTTCGCCAACCTGCGACTGATGGTAGATGGTGTTGCCCGTCGCCTTGCCGCCGATCTCCCAGGTGCCGTAGGTCAGCAGCCGGTGAACCTTGTTAACCTCGCTGTGAAAGACAAAGCCCAGCGAGAAGCCCACGTAGCGCTCCCCCTCCAGTTCCAACTCCCGCGAGGTCAGTACCCACTCCAGAGAATCCTCTCGCGGCTCGCGCACCTTCGGAAACGCCAACATGAAGTCGTACTCGTCCATCATGTCATTGCTCAGTACCTCCTGCCGCCCCACCGTCGTGGTCCGCAGGGTCACACCATGCTCCTGGGCGACGATCTCATCGAGCACAAAATCCTGAAAATGAAGCGCATCGATCGTCGAGAAGTCTGGACGAAGGGGAATCGTTCCTGAACGTATGGGTATACCCCCAACGGTGACTTCACCCAGCCCCAACAGCCGGCCATGCTCCTCGCACAATTCAATTCTCACCTCATGCTCCAGCTCGATCCAGCGATTGCTTGCTCCCGTGCCCATGTTCCGCCCCTCCTTCTGCTTTTCTAAAATCACACTTGAAAGCGTCATCCTATCCTTTTATACTTGAAAGTATATAAGCTGTGAATCAGTTTCAACCGGTCCCGACAAATTTTCACCATGAAGGTAGGAGGCGCTGCATGAGCCGAATGTGGAGGTACATCTTCCTGATGGGCACGTTGATTCTCCTGAGCGGAAAGTCGGCGCGCGCCGAGCCGGTAACAGGTCACGAAGTGATCGACGGCGACAAGACGAAGCTGGTCGTCATCTGGAATGACCTCTATCGCCTGACCTTCGACCCGGCTCGGGGGGGGCGGTGCAGCAGTTTCATCCACCGCGAAACTGGCCGCGAATGGATCTACGAAGGCAAGACAGCGGGCCTTTTTCTCGATCACTTCGCCCACCAGCCCTACCCGGGTGAGCTTCTCGAAACAGCCTACGACTATGAAGTCATCGACGGCGACGGCGACTCTATCGCCATCCGCCTGTGGACAACGGCAAAGGGCGGCGCCGACGGCCGCGATGCCCTGACGAGGGGGCTGCAGGTCGAGAAGACCATCACGCTGCATGGCGGACGACGCGACGTGCAGGTTACCAATGCCTTCACCAATCCTACGACGGAAGGAAAGAATGTCGGGCTCTGGGTGCAGCAGTGTTTCGGCTATGGCGGCGATCGACTCTATGATCTCTATTATCGCCCCAGCAGCCACGGCATCCACCGCACCGGCATGGACGATACCGGGAAGAAACCCTTTATCCCCGTTACCGACCCCTACTCGGCCGACTTTGTGGGCGCCGGTAAATACACCCCTGCCGGCGGCCGTGAGCCGGTTGCCGGATGGACCGCGGGCCGCGATCGCCGAAACGACGAGGGGGCCATCTTCCTGATCGACTACAACTATCTGGATGTGCTCTACAATTCGGCCGGCTCCGTGACCACGGAATGGTTCATGGACAAGGTGCCACTGCCGCCAGGCAAGCGCTGGAGCGTGGACTACGTCATCATACCCGTGAATGGCTTCAAGGGATTTGCCCACGCCAGCACCAGAGTGATCGCCGACACCCAACTGACTTCGGCGCCGGATCGCGTCGACATCACCCACCAGCTTGCAGCGGCGACCGCGCCACACGAGCGGATCACCATCGCCACCACGATCCACGGCGTTCGCTCGAAGCAGGACATGGCGCTGCCGGCTCTCGTAGTCGACAACGTGGGCCTGCAGCCGCTCACGGTGCGGCAGGCATGGCCACGACCACAGACCGAACCACTCGTGGCCCGCATCACCCTCTCCGGCGACGGCTGGGAAGAGCGGTACGAAGTCGTCCACGAAGGAGCCTTCGGCGGCGAAGGTATCCATGGCGCCGGCGAGATGGCCGAGTACGAAATCCCCCGCGCCCGGAAGGTGAAGCAGATGCTCAAGCCGGACAGCTGGGAGCGCCCACTCAACGCTCATCCGCGCATCCTCCTGCTCTACGGCCTATTCACCCATCACTATCGCATCGAGGATGCGGTCCGAAAGCTGGATCCTGAGGCGGAGATCACGATCTCCGAGCAATGGGACACCTTCCCCGCCACCTACGACGAGCTGCTGAGCTACGATCTGATCATTGTCTCCAACCTCCCAGCCGGGCCGGATTACGCCAGCATCATGCTGAGCGACGTCGTCCGGTACGGCGGCGTGAGCGCCCTCTCCTTCGGGGGCATGAATACCTTTGGCGCGGGTCAATGGCGCGAGACGGAGTTGATGGGGATTCTCCCAGCGGAGATCCCCACCGCCTTCGACCTGCAGCGCGTTCTCTCCTCGACGCCTCCGCGGGTGGCGGCTCCCCACCCAGCCGTGGACGGCATCGCGTTCCCGGGGGACACTCGCTTCTACTGGGTCAACGTCATGGTGCCACGCGACGAGAGCAGCGTGGTACTGGCCTGTGGCGACCAGCCCCTGGTGATCGTCGCGCCCAGCGGCAAGGGACGCGTGGCGGCCATCGCGGCAACCTGCAATGGCGCGCCATTGACGGGGGAACGCGAGGCATGGACCACCCCCGAATGGATTTCGCTTCTCACGCAGACAATGAAATGGCTCATGGCAAAGGAGTAAGCACATGCACCGCTGGATTCTCATCATGATGATGGCGCTGACCGGCGCCCTGACAGGCCAAACCGATACCACCCGGCGCGTCGAAATCATCTCACTCAAACCGAACAAGATCGTCTATGAGGATGGCGAGAGCGGCTCGGCCGTAATCCGCCTCTACAATGCGACCGACGCCGTCATGCAGGTTACCCTGAAACCAACCTTGATCTGGGAGCTGGATCAGCGCCAGGAGCTGCCGACCATCGACCTTTCGGTTCCCGCCGGGGACAACGCTTCGGCAGAGTTTGCCTTGCCGTCGTCCCAGCGGAAGTGGGGGCATGAGCTGCGGGTCGAGGCACTGGTCGACGGCAAGGTCGAGGATGTGGGACGCCAGTTCTTCGGTGTCAACACAGACTGGATGGAGATGATTCTTCTTTCGTTTCCACGGCAGAAGTACAAGGACAGTGGGCTCTTCATGAACGAGGAACCCTTCACCTCCTATACGACGCTGCAGCACTGGTTCGCCTGGGCGCCTGGCGACTTTGCCGAAAACGCCCCCGAGTACGACGAGTGGTACTCTGGCCAGACCGGCTACCACATGAAGAAGGAGGAGTTGCAGAAGACCATCAAGGAGTTCCAGGCCAAGGGGATCCACTGCACCTTCTACAACAATGCCTTCACCAATGGCAAGGCAGGATTGGAATGGGCGCGCCGCTATCCGGAATGGATCTGTCGTCAGCGCGACGGCTCGCCGATGATGAGTGGCTCCCCCCTGGCCTTGACCAAGCCGTACAACGACAAGGCCACCGGCGCCATGGGGCAGGCAAACATGGCCTTTTATGACCCTGCCTGCATCGAGTACGGCGCGCGGAATGTCCTTGAATCCATCGAGATCTTCGGCTGGGACGGCATGTTCTGGGACTGTGGCGGTGTGGCGCTCTTCCCCGGCTACACCTACGACGGCGAACCCACCCCACACGGCCAGGAGCCGAACGCCATCTCCGCGCGCAACTTCCGCATGCTGCACGACATGGTGCGCGAGAAGCACCCGAGCTTCGGCGTCTGGATCAATGGCTCCGCCCAATTTGCCGAACAGCCGTTCTGGAGCCGATTCGGCAATGGTGGAGGCATGGAAACCCTGAGCGAGCAGATGAGCACGCCGCAGACCGCCCTGCTCATCGAGTTTCGCCACCATGCCAACCCAGGAGGCCGCTACCACAACTGGCAGTACTGCGTCGATCAGTACACCCTCGAACGCGACAACGGCACGCAGAAGTACGGCGCCCCCATTGTTGCCGGCTACACGACCTTCAACGGCTGGGCGTCGCAGAGCCACCTCGCCGCTCTGCTCCTCGCCTCGCAGATCCATCCGGCAAACTGCCACCAGGAAGGATCCTGGCCCATGACCCAGTTCATGACCCGGTATTCCGCTTTCCTCTGGCCGAAGGATGTAAAGATCATCGCTGACCCCGCGGCGTTCCTGTCGGCAAAGACATCGCGGCCGGTCTGGTGGGAGGAGTTCGTCTACCGCCGCCCCACCCCCAATGGCGAGGATATCATCGTTCACCTGCTCAACAAGCCGGTGACGGAGAACGTGGTGGAAGGGAATGACGAGAATCCGCCTCCCGCCACAGCGACCGTGTCCCTCTCGCTCAATGGCAGAAAGCTCCGCGAAGTCTTCGCCGCGCAACCGCGTCCCTACACCCCGGGAACGGATAATCCGAAAGGCGTGGGGCTCGATATCGGCGGCACCCCGGCACAGATGGAGCGGGTCCCCGATCCCCAGAATCCCGCTGCCACCATTTGGGCCCACAAGAGAGGTTCGCTCTGCCGCGGCGGCCCCCTCCAGGTCAACCTCCCCGCGGTCGCCCAGGATGGCAAGGTCACCGTCGAGGTCCCCGCCTTCGTCTACCACACGATGCTGGTCTTCCGGCTCGAAAACTGAGGCGCCGATCATGCGCATCATCCCCACACTCCTGCTCCTCACGCTGACCGCGCTTGCGTTGACCGCGGCGTCGGCTGACGAGAGCATCCTCTATGAGCTTGCGCCGGCCGCCAGTCAGGAGGCGCTGGCGGCATGGAGCTTCTCCGCTGAAACGCATGCCATCGAAGCCGCCACGGATGGAGCGTCCGTGCTTGCCTTCAGCAAGGGAGAAGCCCGCCTGCGGCTGTCGGGCGGCAGCGGCAAGTGGCTCCGCCTTCGCGCCGTCGCGGCCTGGACCGGACGTGCCGACGCCTGGGCGTACCCGTTGCGCCAGGACCAGAAGCTGGAACGCATCCCACTGACCACCGCCTGGACCTTCAAGTTTCCGCAACCGGATCCCCGCCAGATCGAACTCGGGTTCGTCGTTCCGGAACATGCGGACGGCGTCGAGATCAGCCTGAAGAGCTCGGAGAGGATGACTATCCACCAGCTGCAGATCGTGGATATCGGCGCACCGCCAGCCGCGGAGGCCGTGCAGACAGAGCTGCTGGCGGATCCCGGCTGGGAAGAGGTACCTGCCCGGGGAGCCATGCCGTCGGAGAATGGCTACAACAAGCATCTGAATGGCTGGATGGGCTGGCTGCGCACCAGTGTCGATCTCCATGCCATCACCCCCGTGCCGGCCAATGTCCGCACCGGCGAGAAAGCGGTGCTGATCTCCGGCGCGGGCGGTGGCATACGCCAGCAGATCCGCCCACGTCTGAAGCTCGGTCACTGCTATTCCTTCTCCGTCTGGGCCAAAGGCCGCGGCAGCTTCACCCTCAACAGGATCAACATCGACAGCTCTCCAGCCTTCATGGCATCACCGGACGAATGGCGGCAATTCCACTTCCCGTCCTGCTACGACAACCCGCCTTTCGACGGCATCACCTTCGGCATCCTCGTCAACGGCAAGATCAGCTTCGACGATTTCTCGCTCAAGGAGATCCCTCGTGACCAGATCGCCGACCTGCGGGCCTCCTGCGCGCAATGGACGGTATCCGCCCTGCCGGGGAAGGTGGTGCAGTCGGTACCCGAGGGAGAGACGCGCTCCTCGGAACTGGTGACGCTGAAGAACGAACACTTGCGTGTCGTGCTCTCGCCGCTCGGCGGCGGACACGTTGTGGAAATCGAGTCGTTGGCTGATGGACGGCTGTGGCGGAATCTTTCCCTGCTCGCCTTCGGTTTTCCGCTCCAGCCGGTGCCCATAGACTGGAAGCTCCCTTTCCGCGCTGAGCTTTCCGTGGACGGCAACCAGGTAACCTTCAGCCACACCGTCACCGGGGGAGAGGCGGCACCCTTCCTGGACGGCCTCCATATCGAGCAGAGCTTTTCATTGCCATCGGGGGGCGCAACGCTCGAAGCGCGACTGCGGCTCACCAATACCTCGTCTGCCCCGCGGCTGCCGATGACAACCGTGGAGAATCGCTGGCCACGTGAGATGCAGCCCTTCAGCCTCTCTGCCTATGGAAGCAAGCTGGCGCATGGTTACGTCCTGCAGGCGGGACTCGGCGATGCCGGGCTATTCACCACCAGCAAGGAATCGGTGATGATCCATCAGCCTGTTGAAGGCTGGTGCGCGGCTACCCACGACGCTTCATCCCTGCTTATCGGATTCGATCCGCGCACGGTACAGTCCGAACACCTCCAACCAGCCCAGCGGCAGTTGACCCTGCGGTATCCGCGGCTGCCTCTTCCTCCAGGCGGCTCCTGGGAATCCGCCCTCTATCTGGCCGCGGCGCCACTCGATGCCGTCGCTTATGCGGACCGCAACATCGCCGTCAAGGTGCGCCTGCACGCCGCGGACAACGGTGAAATGGAGTTGGAGTTTGCCGCCGCTCCCCTGCGGCCGGAGGTGCGGTGTACGGCCCGCATCGTCGGCTATGACGGCACGGCGGTCGCCTCGGCCGGTCCCGATGCAGAAACCATAGATTTCCGGCCGCCCGCGGGCGCCTTCATCACCCAGCTCACCATTACCGAGGGCGCCGAGAGCTATGAGGTGGAGCTTTTCAATGACAGCCCGGAGCGCCTGCAAGGTGCCGGGATTCATGGCGCAGGACAGATTCAATACACGCCAGTTGTCCCCGCGCGCATCATTCAACTGCCCGACGCCGGCGACCACCGCGCCACCATTGCCGCTGGCCGTGACGTGCTCTGGTGCTTCGGCCTCTTCTCCCACTATTACCCGCTGAAGGAGGTGCTGACGGAGTCCGGCTATTCCGTACAGATTCTCAGCAACGGCGATGGCTTTCCGGAAGAGCTGGAGGAGCTGCTTTCCTGCCGCCTGGTCATCCTCTCAAATCTTGGCGCCCGACATCTGACCGCGGCGCAGCGCGCCACGCTCAGCCAGTACGTGCGTTCGGGCGGACAGCTCCTGGTTCTCGGCGGCTCCAGCGGCTTGGGCAACGGCGCGACTCGCGGTTCGGATCTGGAAGATCTTCTGCCTGCCACATTGCATGGCCCCTTCGAGGTGCGCCCCTTGCCGGCAGGCGGCTCCATGCTGCGTCCCGCCGATGCGCTCCAGGCGGGTGAGCTGCCATGGCAGGCGCAACCGCGGCTCTACTGGCGCCACCTGCTGACCCCGCGACAGGATGCGCGGGTACTTGCATGGGCCAGCAACGAACCTATACTGATTGCCGGAGACCATGGCCGAGGCAGGGTCATCCTCTTCGCCGGAACCGTGGAAGGCAACCCGGCACCCGGCGAGACGGCAGCCTGGGAATGGGGCGCCTGGCCAGCATTCTGGAAGAAAGTCATTGCGTACATGTACGCACCATAGCAGGAATCAAAGGCAACCTTTTCATGAAAGAAGCGCTTTACCAACAGATCGCCGACCAGGTTCGGCGGGATATAGCCCAGAATTCTTTCGGTGGTCGCCAGATGCCGAATGAGAGCGTCTTGCTCGAACGCTACAAGGTGAGCAAAGTGACGCTGCATCGGGCGATGCAGGTCCTGGCGCGCGAGGGAACCATCAACCGGATTCACGGCAAAGGCAGCTTCATCCGAGATCGCAATCACGAGATGACGATGGCGCGCCAGGTGGGCGTACTCATGGGTGTCCGCGGCCATTTCCACACGCCGCTCTACGATGCGGTCATCGGGCGCACCATCGATGCCGGTTACTACTGTGTGACGATGGGCTACCAGCCACAGCTGAGGGATGCGGAACAGCCCGAGGATCGTCTCGAGCGGCTGCACGGGCTGCTTGCGTCACCGATTCGCGGCATCATCGCCAACGGTCAGGGCTATCGCCACTATCCATTCATGCGCGATTACGACGGTGTGCGCGCCGTCTTCATGCTCTCCTTCGATTCCGACGACAAAATGCCCGGCAAAGGCGTCTTCTGCGACTATCAGGCGGCAGTGACTCTGGCGACGGAGCACCTGCTGCGCCTCGGCCATCGGCGAATCGCCCTGCTCACCTACCTGTCGAGAGAAACGGCCAATCCATCCCCAGGCGACCGCCTCACCAATCATGCCGACTACCAGCTCGCCGAAGGCTACCGCAAGTGCCTGAGATCCTGCCAGGAAGCGGCGGCGCCACAAGTGCTTTACTACGATGCGCCAGGCCAGCTGCCGGGCGAATCCTTCGTCGGCGACTTCCGTCGGCTTCTGCAGAGCGCCGACCGTCCCACCGCCCTCGTCTGCACCGCCGATGTCTACGCCATTCGCGCCATGGGCATCGTGGCCGAACTGGGACTGCGCGTACCCGAGGACATCGCCATCGTCGGCATGTACAATACCCCCTGGTGCCTGGAAGCCCCGGTACCGATCACCAGTGTCGACTTCCAACCTGAGTTGATCGGCCAGACCGCTGTCGATATGCTGCTCGACGACGACGACACCTACCCGCGGGTCGTCACCATTCCCCCTAAGCTGAAGGTGCGCCGGAGCTGCGGCAACACCCACTAACTACGTGGAGACTCGTCATGTTGGCTCATTCTCTTCGCCTGCTCCTCGTTTCTCTTGCTCTCCTGGCTTCAGCCGTCGCCCAGGAACCCCAACGTCCCTCCATCCTCATCCTGCCCGCTGAGCGTAAGGCGGACTACCCCTATCTGCAGGAGTTGTACAAGAAGGGGTTCGATGTGGACTACGGCCTCCGCGAGGACGACCCGCTGGACTGGGAGCGCATGCGGAAGTTCAACTGCATCGTCCTCCTCTCGCTGCCGGTGGATGAGCGGGGACATGACTGGCGCAGCCCGCCGTTTCGAGCGGAGTTCGAGCCTCTGCTGGCGCGCTACCGCGAGGCGGGCGGCGGTGTTTTCGTGATGCTGAATACCCATGAACAACTGATCTCTCCCTACTATGAGAGCTGGAATTCGTACCTGGCAAACTGGGGCGCCCAACTGCCGCTCGAGGGCATCTACGATCCCGCCACCGAGATGCTGCACCCCCACAGCCGGCAGCCCTTCATCTACACCAATCGCATCGCGCCCAGTCCAGTCAGCGATGGCGTGGAAGGCATATGGGTCCCGCGCTCCAGCGGCAGCGGCAACGTCAACTTCAAGACGATGACCTCACCGTTGATTGTCGACGATTCCTGGCAGGTTGTCGTGCGCGGCTCGGCCAGCAGTTACGCGGAGCGGCTGAAGCCCGGATTTGCCCTGCGGAAGGACGAGATGTACACTCCCATCGCACGCGAAGCACGCGTCGACTCGCCGCCCCTCTTTGCCATTCGCGACCAGGCGCCCAGTCGCATGGCCCTGATCGTCACCAATCCCGTCTTCCATCTGCTCAGCGGCACATCCTGGGCGCACGATCGCATCATGCTCGGCAAGGGATTGGACAAGCGCCCCAGCAACTTTGACAAACTGCTCGAGAACACGTTGCGCTGGCTTGCCGCGCCCAGCATCGAGAGTGGAACCCTGGGCGGCTACGTGCAGGACCCGCAGATGCTCAAGCATCCCCACTTCCGCAAGCCCCCCAACGCCTACTTCTCCGAGTTCGACTCCTATCAGAATCCGGTTCCACCCGCGGAGGTGTACCGTGGCTTGATCGGCGCGCAATCCGGCTTCTCCAGCGGCACGGGCACGGTGGCGGAGTACGCGGCAGCTGCCCGCCGCGCCGGCCTGGACTTCATCGTCTTCCTTGAGGAGTTTGCCGAGACGACGGAGGAAAAGCTGCGGCAGCTCGAAGCGGAGTGCAAGGCGAATTCGGCCGCGGATCTGCTGCTGATCCCCGGCTTCACCATGCAGACCAATATCGGGAACCATATCTTCTTCATGGGCAACGAGTTGGTCTACCCAAAGGGCAACCAGCTGGGCGGCGAGAACGGCCAACAACTGCGCCTGCAGAACTTCGATGACAAAGGCAACCTTGAGCTCAGTGACGAAGCGGCCAAGAATCTCCTTTGGCAATACGTGGGCGGCAAGCGCAACATCGGCTACTACAACTTCGCCAACAGCGCCCCCGGCAGCGTTCCCGTGCGCAACCTGCGCCTGTACGGCATGCTGGGCGCGATTACCTACATCGACGGCAAGCAGGTGGAGGATGTCACCGACGAATTCCTCAAGCTGACGCCGCAGGGCAATCCCCCGCGTCTCTGCACGGTCAACATTGTCGCCTCGCCGGCAGCACTGGAACAAGCAGTTGCCGACAAGCAGTATCTGACGCACGTGGCCTCCACCAGCGTTGAAACCATCATGGGGCGCATGGTTTATGGCCACGCCTACAGCCGCGACAACGTCAATCCATCCAGCGGCCCACGCATTCATGCCTGGGCAGGTACACAGCGCGTCATGACCTTCGGCGGCGAGCCCTTTGTCACCGCCCGCTACCGGATACCGCAGCTGGTCAAAGTGAGCAGCGACGTGGGGCTGAAGGAGCTGCGCATCTTCAGTGACGGCGTGCTCTACCGGCGCATCCTCCTCGATGGCGAAAAGGAGTTCGAGCGAACCTTTCAGTGGAGTTTCGACCGGCAGCGCGGCTTTGTGCTGGAAGCGATCGATATCCATGGCGGACGCGCCTTCAGCGGCACCTTCGAGACCTGGACGGACAGCAATGCCATGAGCTGGTGCGGCGATCGACAGAACGGCGAACTGTGGCATGGCCCCTTCGCCATCAATGCAGTCTGGGGCAGCGGCGTCCTCACCTGGCATTCGATCGGCCAGACGTGGGACGGCGGCAGCGCACTCACGCCTTTCGCGGGCATCAATCTGACCACCTCCCCTGCCTTGTGGGACAGCCAGGGCAAGAGTGAAAATGCCAACGGACATCTCCCCAGAGCCATGGAAGGCTATACCTATGCCACCTGTGTCGACGATACCGTCCGCAATATCGCCGGCGAAGCCTGGAACATCTATGCGCCCGGAAAAATCGCCAATGGTTACCACACCCTCGGCCCCATCCGCCCCGCGGAGCAGATGCGCTACAAACTCCGCCGCACCATGTACCTGCCGCGCCAGAATGGCCCCCTCCTCGACTGGCACGCCATGTGGAGCGAACGCCAGGGAGGCGGGCTCGCCCTCTTCGAAGGAGAGATGACCGTCCTGCGGGAAACCGAACTGGGCAACATCATGGCAGGCATGCTCCGCACCATCAACTTTGACGACGATCGCGTCGGCATCTGGGCAATTCGGCGCAATAACGAGGCGGCGCCGGTCTGCGGCCCACTGGAGACGATCGTGCGGCCGAACCGGTTGCTCCTGCCCCAACTCGGCCAGGGCAAGGCAACGAATCGCCTGACCGTCGAAAAAGGCGGCTATGTCGGCACCTTTGGCCTGGTCACCGGCACACCCTCCGCCCTCTTCAACGTCGACGACCGGCCGATCTCCTGGGAGCCCTCCTTTCATCGTCTCTATCTCAATGAGCTGCCGAAGACCGCTGCCGCCGGTGAAACCTTCACCTGGCAGTTGCTCTATCTCTGGGACGGCTTCGACCACGGCGCCCGCAACCTCGCCCGCCTGGAAAAGATTCGCTCTTACTATGGCCTTGACGGCCATGGCAACAGCGGTATCGAGCTCAAGCAGGGCAACTTGATCCGCCATTTCGGCTTGGTCGATCTGGCGCCGGAGAACGGTATCGTGGAGTTCCAGGCGCCACAACCTGACTTCGAGCTGGACATGCCGCTGCCGCTGCGTTTCATCGGCTTCAATCCGAACTGGTCCGTCGGTCAGTGGCAGCTCAAGGGGTACAGTTCCGGCTACTACACCAACGGCCAGAACGTCTATCGCAATCTGGGCATCGACGATCGCGCCATGGTGCATCTCGGCGTCTACACCTGGGGCGTGCCCATGCACCACTCGATCGTCGGCCATCCCGTGCAGTGCGACGCACCACAGCTCAACATCCAGGTTACGGCCCTGAAGCACAATCCCTTTCTCTGGCACGTCGCCGTCAACAACCCGACCGATGCGCCTATCCGCACCACCCTGCGCAAAGCGATGGATCTGCCGGGTCTGGAACTACCGGAAGCGCCTGTCGACGTTGCGCCGGGAGGATACCTGGTCCTGCTCGATCAGCAGCCGCCGCCTGGGCCGAAGACCGTCAGCAAGATAGTCCCGCGACCTGAAGCTCTCACCCTGGTTCAACGTGGAGACGAGCAAGCCCTTCGCGTCTCCTTCACCGGTATTGACGGGGCGGTCACCTTCCAGAATGGCGCCTACGGCACCATGGCAAAGCCCGTTGAAGCGCGCCAGAACGGCGAATTCCGCTTCCGCATCGGCTTCGACGCGCGTCACATCGAGGGTGCTTTTCAGCTCGCGGTCTCCCGCCCGTGGGGTGGCAGCTCGACTGGTACCACCCGCCTCACCAGCGAATGGCAGCGGCATACGGTCGAGGTGGTCTGCGACAGCAAGTTCACTGTCGATGGTTTCTTCTTCACGCCAGCCCGCGGCAGCTACGCCGCCGACGGCACCTTCGAGTTGAGCAACGTCACCATTCACCTGCTCGACGCTGACGACGCCAATCTTGCCGCCAATCCAACCTTCGCGCTTGACATGAACGGCTGGAAAGCCATGGTGACCGTGCGTGTGCCGGCCGACGAATGACGAACTCTCATTGAATGACTTAACACAAACCTGAACGAGGTCTCTGATGAGTATCCATGAACTATCCATGAAGAAATCCCGTGCGGCATTCACGCTAATCGAGCTGCTGGTTGTCGTAGCCATAATAGCCATTCTGGCAAGCATGTTGTTGCCTGCGCTTAGTAAAGCGCGATCTATGGCACGGCAGACCAGCTGCATGAACAACTTGCGGCAGCTCAACATGGGCATGTCGATGTATGCCGATGAGTTTGACGGTTGGTATCCCAAGGGCTGGGATGCGATCGCCGGGGAGCCGTGGTTCTGGAAGCTCGTGCGCACAGGGCATCTGAATTACGACTACGTCGGGACAAACTATTGGAATGTGCGGACGGGGACACCCTTCCACTGTCCGGAAGTATCCACAATCGGCATGAGCTATGCCGTGAATGGCGCCTTCGTGGACAACTCGTATCCCCCCATCCCGGCACACCTGGTTGCTTCGATCCCGCCGGCGAAACACCTTGGCCGTCAAACTGCTGCCTACAAGCCCGAACAACTGATGCTGCTTACCGACCACAATAATCGAAGTACTCAGTACATGATCTACAACTATGCCACTGGTGTTGATGATGTTTTTGTCAGAGCTGACTTCTACCGCCACGCCAATACCACAAAGAACGCCGCCTTCGGCGATGGACATGTCGACAAGCTTAAGATGAGCATGCCGTGCTACACCTATGGCCGTGGCGGAGAAGGAGGCAACTTCTATCCAACCAAGGCAGCGTATGAAACCTTCTGGTACGGGCGCACTCCTTACTGACCGTCTTCTGGGAAAGTCGCCTCAGTAGACGGTTTCGTAATCCCGCGGCGCCAGATCCCATTGCTTCCCGAAGACATGCAGCCGCTTGACGCGGTCGCCTGAAGGCGAGGCGAAATCCTGCTTTGCCCAGGCCCAGGCGAGGGCGCTGCCGTACAGGTTGACGGCATCCACTCCCTGCTTGCGCAGCAGATCGGCGTACTTGCCGCTACGCAGCCCAATGGTGCAGTAGACAACCACAAGCTGCCCCGAATACCCCAGTGCCTCAGCTTCATACTCTTCTCGCGAAATGGCACCTGGAATGACGGAGACCTCACGCTCTTCAGCGCTGCGCGCATCGACCAGCACCAGTGGCACTCCCTCCCGACGCTTCGTCAACAGTTCTTCGACCGAAATGTCCGGAGCCTCATACTGGACGCGATACTCCTGCGCCATTCGCCAGACGGCATCCTCACGACCCTCGGCGGCTGCGGAACCATAGCGGGTCGACAGCGCCTGCTGAAAGCCAATCAGCAGCAGTGCGGCAAGTCCGCTCCAGACAACCAACCTGAGTACTATCTTCTCTCGCATGGCCGATGACCTCCTGCTCAAGACTATAGCAGTTCCATGTGAAAATGCCCGCGGCTGCACGCACAATGCGTCACTCGTCTGGCGGAGCGCCAGCCATGGCAGTATGGTGAGGGCTTTCAATGGAGGCATCATGGCAGAACCATCGCCCGAAAAGATCGCGACACCAACGCAGACGCGTGGCATGCGCAGCGCGATCCTGGCGCAGTGTTTCGGCTGCATTGGTACGATAGCCCTGACCAACGGCATCATGCTGCTCTATTTCCGTGCGCTGGGGCTGGCCAGTGCCACCATCGTGATGGCGTTAGCCCTGCCGATTCTGGCCGAAGCGCTCTGCATGGTGCCGTGCGCGCACATGGCGGATCGTTTCGGCAAGAAGCGCTTTGGCTATTTTGGGGTGGGATTGATGATCTTCGCCTACGGGCTTCTGGTCAGCGCCAGCATGCTTCCATGGAGATACCCGCTGGTAATCGCGGGAGTGCTCTGCTACGGGCTCGGCAACGGCTGCTATGCCGCGGGCTGGTTCGCGCTCTTAAGCCCGGTGGTGCCGGAATGGCAACGAGGCCGCTTCTTCGGCAAGCTGCGCGTGTCGTGGCAGATGGTGGGCATCGGCTTCACCGCACTGGCTACCCTCATGCTCAGACGCGAAACGCCGCTGCCCGTTTTTGCCGGCGTCCTGCTGGCCGTCATCCTCTTTCTCGGCATGCGCGGGCTCTGCTATATGGGCTTGCCGGAACTGGAGCCATCGCGGCCGGATACGCCACCGCTTCTGGCAACCGTAAAGCGGATCCTGCCGGTCAACAACTATGCCAGCTTCTGCTGCTACGTCTTTCTGCTCATGCTCTTCACCGGAGCCGCGCCAACCATTTTCGGTCTTCTCGAAAAGCAGGCACTCGACCTGAGCGACAAGGTGGTGGTGACGCTGGGTAACATGCTCATGATCGGCTCCGTGGCCGGCTATCTGCTTGGCGGCAAGGCGGTGGACCGTTACGGAACCAAACCCGTCTTTCTCGTCTGCCATCTTGGCTTCAGCCTGGCGTTGCTCGGCTTCCTGACACGGGGGCTGGCGCCCTCGCTGCTCATCTATCTGCTGGTGCTCCTCCACCTGCTCTTCGGCTTCGTTTCCGCGGCCTCGAGTATCGCCATTTCCAGCGAAATGCTGGCGCTCATACCGCCGGAGAACAAGGCGTTGTCGACGTCACTGCTAATGGCGCTGATGCGTGGGGGAGCGGCATTGTCGGGCGTCCTGAGCAGTTGGGCACTGCAGTTTGGCCTGCTCAACGACACATGGTACCTGGCAGGCAGGCAGATGACCGCCTACGATACCGTCCTGCTGGTCTTCGGAGGCATGATCGCGATCATCGTCGTGACACTGGGGCTGGTGCCATCGATCATCGGCAGATCGCAATGGTATCCGCGCGGACCGTGAGCCTCGCGAACGACGATTCGGCAGTCGGGCGGGCACCAGATTTCACTCGAAAGGGGTTGACTGCACGCGGCAACTCTCTATAGTACCTATTCACGCCCACACATTCGCCTGTGCGTGCCAGCTTATTCCAGGGGAGGAGCGCTGCCAGCATGGGGAACAGTATTGGTGATTACGGTACCCGTAGAACAGCGAATCGCAAGGAGAAAGAAGATGGCAATCCGTGTAGGTATTAATGGTTTTGGTCGCATAGGACGCCTCGTCTTCCGCGCCGCCGCAAAGAACAGCAACATCGAAGTGGTCGGCATCAACGATCCGTTTGTCGACGCCGAGTACATGGCGTACATGCTCAAGTACGACACCGTCCATGGCCGTTTTGCCGGTGAAGTCGGCTTCGATGGCGACAAGCTGATCGTCAATGGCAAGGCCATCGCCGTCTGCGCCGAGATGGACCCCAAGAACATTCCGTGGGGCAAGGTCGGAGCAGACTACGTCGTCGAATCGACTGGCGTTTTCACCAGCGCCGACAAGTGCCAGGCCCATCTGGACCAGGGCGCCAAGCACGTCATCATCAGCGCTCCCGCCAAGGACAAGTCGCCGATGTTCGTCATGGGCGTCAACCATGAAACATACCGGTCGAGCATGAAGGTCGTCTCGAACGCCTCGTGCACCACCAACTGCCTGGCCCCCATCGCCAAGGTATTGAACGACAACTACGGCATCGTCGAAGGTCTGATGACCACCGTCCATGCCGTGACCGCCACGCAGAAGACTGTCGACGGTCCATCCAAGAAGGACTGGCGCGGTGGTCGTGCTGCCGGGTTCAACATCATTCCGTCCAGCACTGGCGCAGCCAAGGCTGTCGGCGTCGTGATTCCCGAACTCAATGGCAAGCTGACCGGTATGGCCTTCCGCATCCCGACCGCTGACGTATCCGTCGTTGACCTGACCGTCCGTCTCGAAAAGGCCGTCAGCTACAAGGACATCTGCGCCAAGATGAAGGAATACAGCCAAGGCCCCATGAAGGGTGTCCTCGGTTACACGGAAGATCAGGTCGTCAGCAGTGACTTCATCGGCGAGACCTGCACCAGCGTCTTCGATGCCGGCGCCGGCATCGGCCTGAACGACAACTTCCACAAGGTTGTCAGCTGGTACGATAACGAGATGGGTTACTCCACCAAGATCATCGACCTGATCAGCTACATGGACTCCGTCGAATAAGCGACTGAGCTTCATCGTATCTTCAGCCCCGGGTGTTGTTCAAGCGACACCCGGGGCTTTTTTGTGCTACAGGCGGCGGCCGATCTCGGCGGCCACCTCGGGCACGGGACGCGTGCCTGTCTCGATGGTGATGTCGGCAATCTGGCGGTAAACGGCGTCGCGAACCGCCCACAATTCCCGGAGGTGGGGCAGCGTGGGGTCCTGCGCCATGAAGGCAGGAATACCCTGCGCCTGAAAGCGTGCGAAGAGCAGTTCCGGAGCAGTCTTCAGATAGACGACAGTGCCAACCTGGCGGAGCAGAGGCCGGTTTGGTTCGTGCATCGGAGCGCCCCCTCCTGTCGCAAGGACGACATTCCCGCGCCGTGTCAGGCTCTCGAGCGCCTCGGCTTCGAGCGAGCGGAAGTAGCTCTCGCCATGTTCACGGAAGATCTCACGACAGGATAGAACCGTGCCCTCGCGGCTGCTGTAGCGAGCCTCGAGGACATCGTCGAGGTCGATGAACTGGAAGTCGAAGCTTTGGGCGAGCAAGCGCCCGGTGCTGCTCTTGCCGCAAGACTTGAAGCCAATGAGAACGACACTCACCTTCCACTCTCCCTGATGAGGCGCAGGAGAGCGTGTCGCACCGCGCCGTGATCCTCGTCTGCTGGCGCAAAAAAAGAAAAATGGCATCCCCAAGGGGATTCGAACCCCTGTTGCCGGGATGAGAACCCGGTGTCCTAGGCCTCTAGACGATGGGGACGTCTAAAATTTTCTGCCCTTACCTTACGAGATCTGCCTGGGATTTCAAGCACGAATGCATCAATTATTTATGGATCACCGGAGCAGGTGTGGGCATGGCTGGCGGAAGCGTGTTAATTTTCGGATTATGTTAGTACAAAACATCTGTTGGCACTTGTCAAACCGCTACCAGCTTGTAGAATACTCCAGCGATAAACATAGAAAAGGGGAAAGTGTTCATGTCTTTAAAATTGAAAGTAACGCAATCGCAGCAGCTTAGCCGAGCACGACTGCAAACGTCGTTGCCGCCGCCCAAGAAGGGTATTGGTGCCATTGGAATCCTAGGATGGATGGCGGCCGTAGCTGGAATCATCACCATGATCGCAGTCATGATGATCGGGCAGAAGCAGAATGGCATTGTAGAGGTGACGCTTGTCCAGCAGCTCGAGCAGAAACGAGCGGAAGCATTGCAGACAACAGAGCTTCCAACAGGTGATGTCGACACACTTCAGGCAGAGTATGAGCAGATACGTGGCAGTCTGAGCCAGACCAAGACGGAGGCCAAGTCACTCGAACTCGGGGTGAAGCGCCTTGAAAGCCAATGGAAGAGCCTTTCGGATGTCCTCACCCATTACGACCGACAATATGCGGATCTCAGGGACAAGCACAGCATCCCTTATGACACGCTGGACGACTTCAAAGCTGCGCACACCAAAGCCATGAAGAAGATGACGACGGCAGCTGCGCAAACCGCAACGGCTGCGGAAACCGCAACAGCCGCGGTAGTAGCTGTCCCCACCCCCAAAGTCATCCTCCCAAACAACCTGCAGCGCCCGGAAGCCGCGGAGGAAGTGGAGGAAGAGGAGGAAGAGCCTGAGGAAGAGGTCATCGCGCCGGACCCAAAGTTCCTGAAGATGGACGTCACGTCGCGTCGGAAAACCCGCACGCAAAACCGGAACTGGGATTATGAGAAGCAATCGATCTCACTGAAAGTGGACGTCACGAATGGCAACTTCAATGACTCGTACGATGGCTGCGTCCTCTACGTGATGATCATCGGGGAGCACATGAATCAGCGGCGCGTCTACAAGGTGCTCGAAAAGCGCCGGATGCTGGTCGACCTGCCATCGCGTGAAGCGATAACCGCTTTCGAGGGGGATGTGGAATCCTACTTCTACGACCACAGTAGCTTCAAGTACGGCTTTAAATATGACAGCTATCTGGTTGTGCTGTGCGATCAGGATGGCAAGCCGGTAATATCCAAGTCGGCACGCAGCACCAACGAGAGCAAAGCGGAAAAGCTGCTTGCCTTTCAGACAGACGATCTTTTTGATGCCGATGCCGAACCGGTTGCGAAACGCAACATCTGGTAACACAAATCAGACAGGAGTGACTTCATGAATATCGCCGGATGGATCATCTTCCTCTTGGCTGCTGTCGGCACGGTTGCCGTGTGGCAGTACAACAGCTTCGAACGCGCTGAACTGGAGCGCACCTACACAAGTCAAATCAAAGACATCGATTATCAACTGGAGCAGCGTCGCAAGAAGGCCGACAGCACGACGGACAAGCTGGCCGCTGCAATCGAGAAGTACAAAGCAGAGCTGGCTGAGCAGGAAGACGAGTTAACAAGCCTGAAAAAGCGCCAGTCAGAGCTTGGCGCAACAATCAAGCAGGGAGAGGAGAAGAAGTTCCAGATCGAGGGAGATCTGTACCGGTTGCCGTCCATGTGGGATGAAATGCGCGGCAAATAGTGAGGAACTGCCCACGCGGTTGAAGCGTGGGCAGTCCGTGAACTGTTCCGACCGATCAGCCTTCCAGAGGCATGAGGAAGGGATTTTCCAGCGCTTCCGCCACCCACCGAAGGAAGCGCGCGCCATCCGCGCCGTCGATGACGCGGTGATCATAACTGAGGGCAAGCGGCAGCATGAGTCTCGGCACGAACTCACCGTCCTGCCAGACCGGTTCCATCCTGCCCCGGGCAATGCCGACGATGGCGACTTCAGGCCAGTTGACAATCGGTGTGAAGCTGGTACCGCCGATCCCGCCAAGGTTGGTCAGGGTGATGCAGCCCCCCTGCATCTCTTCCATGGTGATCTTGCGATCGCGCGCCCGAGCCGCAATGGCGGCCAGTTCCGCGCTCAGTTCGACGATGTTCTTCTTGTCCACATCCCGAATCACTGGCACGATCAAGCCGCGATCCGTGTCCACGGCGACACCGATGTTGCAGTACTTCTTGTAGATGATCTTCTCTCCCGGCACGTCCAGGCTGGAGGCAAAACGCGGGAACTTGCGGATGGCGGAAGCCATCACTTTCAGGATGATGGCCGTGACGGTGAGCTTGCCGCCGGCAGCCTCCGCCCTCGCGCCGTACTGCTTGCGCATGCGTTCCAGCTCCGTAATGTCACAGGTATCGAACTGCGTGACATGCGGAATAGTCTGCCAGCACAAGGTCATGTGCTGAGCGGTCTTGCGGCGGACGTTGCTCATCGGCTCCACATCGATCGCACCGAACTGCGCAAAATTGGGCAGATCGGGAACGGCAATGGCACCTTGGACGGTACTCCGGGCACCTCGGGCGCTGTTCAGTTCCTTGGCGTAAGCCTTCACGTCTTCGGTGGAAATTCGTCCAGACGGACCAGTACCGCGGACCTTGGCGATATCGATGCCGATCTCGCGGGCAAAACGGCGAACGGATGGCGCGGCCGGCGCGGAGGAACCTGAGGAGGCTGGGGGAGGCTCGGACAACGTCGTTGTATCCTGGGCGGAAGCCTCGGCAATCGCGGGCTGCTTCTCCTCTGTCTGCGGCTCTTCAGGCGACTTCTCGTCGTCCTTTGTGTCGGCTGGTTCGTCGGCGGCCTTGGCATCCGCGGCCACTTCGTCGGCATCCTCCGGTTTGGCAGCTTCCTCGGCTTCATCCTCGGCAGCTTTTGCTTTCTTTTCCGTGGTGTCGCCGGCTTCTTCCTCTTCGGCCAGTTCGAGAATAATGTCGCCCACGGCTATCTTGTCGCCTTCGCTGACCTTGATGCTGGTGATCTTGCCAGCGCGGTCTATGGGCACTTCCAGGGATGCCTTATCGGTTTCGACTTCAATAATCGGTTGGTCGGCCGAAACGGAATCCCCTTCGGCCACCAGGATGGAGGTAATGTCGGCAGCCTCGATATTTTCCCCGAGGTTGGGGAGCTTGAACTCGTATGCCATAGCTGGGATGCGTCCTTTTTACTTAGACCAGGCGGGGATTGGATTTATCGCTGTCGATGCCGAAATCGTCAATCGCTTTCTTGACCTTCTCAGCGCCGACCTTGCCGTCCTTCATCAGGGCATGAAGCGTGGCCACGACAATATGCCGTTCATCGATCTCGAAGAAGTTGCGCAGAGCTTCACGCGTGTCACTGCGTCCGAACCCATCTGTACCCAGTGAGACGAAGCTTCCTGGCACCCACTGGCGGATGCCATCCGGCAACGCCTTCATGTAATCGGAAACAGCAACGAAGACGCCCTTCTCCTTTTCCAGTATCCCGGTGACATAGGGCTTGCGCGGTTTCTCCGCGGGATGCAGGCGATTCCAGCGGTCCACATCGAGTCCGTCACGACGCAACTCGTTGTAGCTGGTCACGCTCCACACATCGGCCGAGACGCCATAATCGGCTTCGAGTATGTCCCGAGCCTTCAGCGTATGATTGATGATCGCGGCGCTGCCGAAGAGGTGTGCCCGAAGGCTGCTGCGCTTCTCTGACGGCCTGAACTTGTACATGCCCTTGATGATCCCCTCGCGGCAATCATCCGGCATGCGCGGCATGGGATAATCCTCATTCTGCAGCGTCAGGTAGTAGAAGACGCTGTCGCCGTCGATATACATGCGGCGAATGCCTTCCTGCACGATCACGGCAATCTCATAGGCAAAGGCGGGATCGTAACTGATGACATTGGGGACGTTGGCCGCCATGAGGTGACTATGGCCGTCCTGATGCTGCAGCCCTTCGCCGTTGAGTGTGGTACGCCCCGCGGTGCCGCCAAGCAGGAAGCCGCGGCAGCGGGCATCGCCGGCCAGCCAGATGAGGTCCCCGATGCGCTGGAAGCCGAACATCGAATAATAGATGAAGAAGGGAATCATGTTGATGCCATGATTGGAATAGGCGGTGCCGGCAGCAATAAATGAGGACATGCCTCCTGCCTCCGTAATGCCTTCCTCCAGGATCTGACCATCCTTCGCCTCCTTGTAGTAGAGCAGCTGATCGCTGTCCACCGGCTCATACAGCTGCCCGACGTGCGAATAGATGCCGCACTGACGGAAGAGAGCCTCCATGCCGAAGGTTCGTGCTTCATCGGGCACGATCGGCACGATCAGCTTGCCGATCTCCTTGTCCTTGAGCAACTTGGCAAGGATGCGGACAAAAGCCATGGTGGTCGACACTTCGCGGCCGGAGGTCCCTTCATAGAACTCGTCGAAGAATGAATCCGGCAGAGGCTTGAGCGGCTCGACACGCACCTGGCGTTTGGGCATGTAACCGCCAAGAGCCTGGCGGCGCTGATGCAGGTAACGCATTTCGGGGCTGTCCTCGGGCGGCCGATAGAAGGGAGCCTTGGCGACATCGTCATCGGAGATGGGGATACCGAAGCGACTTCGGAACTCGCGCAGCTCCTCGAGGTTCAGCTTCTTCTGCTGGTGGGTGATGTTCTTGCCTTCACCCGCTTCCCCAAGGCCGTAGCCCTTGGTCGTCTTGGCCAGGACAACGGTGGGGGCGCCTTCATGATGCACGGCCGCATGATAAGCGGCATAGACCTTCTCTGGATCGTGGCCCCCCCGGCGCATGCGCATCAATTGCTCGTCCGACAGATTCTCGACCAGCTTCAGCAGCTCGGGGTACTTGCCGAAAAAGTGCTTGCGAATGTACTCACCGCTCTCAACCGAATACTTCTGGTAGTCGCCGTCAACGGCTTCTTCCATGCGCTTTACCAGGAGGTTGCTGGCGTCGTCTTCGACCAGGTGATCCCAATCGTCGCCCCAGATGACTTTGATGACATTCCAGCCGGCGCCGCGGAAGGCCGCCTCGAGTTCCTGGATGATCTTGCCGTTGCCGCGGACGGGACCGTCGAGTCGCTGGAGGTTGCAGTTGATCACGAAGATGAGGTTATCCAGCCGTTCGCGGGATGCCAACGTGATGGCGCCCAGAGACTCGGGTTCGTCCACTTCGCCATCACCCAGATAGGCCCAGACCTTACCGCCGTTCTTTGGCTTCAGACCGCGATCTTCGAGGTAACGGATGAAGCGAGCATGATAGATGGCAGTGATGGGACCGAGCCCCATGGAGACGGTCGGGAAGTTCCACAGATCCGGCATCAACCAGGGATGGGGATAGGAGGAGAGACCGCCGCCAGGCTGAAGCTCACGCCGGAAATTGTGCAGCTGCTCCTCGGTAATCCGCCCTTCGAGAAAGGCCCTGGCATAAACGCCCGGCGAGGCATGCCCCTGGAAGTAGACCATATCTCCGCCATACTCTTCCGAAGGGCAGCGAAAGAAGTGATTGAAACCGACTTCCCACAAAGTGGCAGCGGAAGCGTAGGTACTGATATGACCGCCGACGTTGGTATTGCGGCTGGCACGCACCACCATCGCCATGGCATTCCAGCGGATGATGCTCTTGATGCGCCGCTCGATGGCACGACTACCGGGATAGGTTGGCTGCTGGTCGTGCGGGATGGAATTGATATAGGGGGTATTGGCGGTAAAGGGCAACTGCACCCCTTTGCGCTGCGCATGCACCTGCAACTGGTGAAGCAACTCCAGAGCTCGCTCGCTGCCGGAGTTCTGCAGGACCCATTCCATGGATTCGATCCATTCACGCAGTTCAATATCGTTACCTACCTGGGTCTCGTCCTTGCGTCTATCGGTCATCTTTTTCCCTTCTTCTCGTAGGAATATCTGGCTGTACTGAGGGGCAGGCCACAATCAATTACTATACTGAAATAGCAAGAATTATCAACGGCTTGGCCCGCTCCAGCCACACATCTCCTGTCACATTGGTTACGGTCCCGCACTTTCCGGATCCGGCGTCGCGGTATCGCGAGTTCGAATCAGGAGTCTGCCGTCACGAATGGCGACCTCATCGAGGGCGCCTTCAAATCGCCGCAGATCCTCCTTCTGCTGCTCATCGAGCCCCCATTCAAGGGACTTGCGCAGATCGTTCTGCTGCAGGACACGGAGATTTCCCGGCTCGATCGGTTTGCCTTTCATGCTGGCATCGAGCACACGAAACTGCAGGCGATTTCGCTCCAGGAGGGGCTGCAGCAGAAAACTGCCATTGAAGTACTTGCCCTTGACCTTGAAGACGTCGGGCAGTTGGTCATCGAGGAGATCGGCTGGATAACTGACCTCGGCACGGATGGCATCCGACTCGATCGTAAAGTGGAGACGCCCGTGCAGCGCCTTGAGATCCGCGTGGTTGACGATGAGGGTGTTCAGCTCATCCGCCGTGAAAGATACACTGGTCTGTGTGCCCGCGCCGATGGCATCACGCAGCTTGTCATATCTGGCCACAAGGCGCCTGATCTGCTCGGGCGGCCTCCGTTCATACATCTCCACCGGGAGGTCGGCCGGCTCATCGGACAGCGCCTCGACAAACTGATTGATCTGCCGGTAGCCGATCACCACGACTATCACCACGGTGAAGACGACCACGCCCAACAGCGAGATGATGCCCCAGAAGATACATCCCTTGCGTGGTTTTCCACTGGCTTCAGCCTTGACCATAGATCTGCCCCCTCAGGAAATGAATCAACCCTGCCAACGCGAAGGCGAAGGCGCCGGAAGATCAGCAGTTACGCTATTCGCAAGCTGCCCGTACTTCAAGAGTGTCGACAAAAAAGCCCCTGGCCGGATCGTGGGTGGCCAGGGGCTCAAATCGCCATTGACTCTGATTATGTACCGAGCTTAAAGAAGCTCGGCGATCTGGACGGCGTTGAGAGCCGCCCCCTTCAACAACTGATCACCGCACATGAACAGGGCCAGCCCCGTATCACAGCTGAGATCGTCACGGATGTGGCCGACAAAGACCTCGTCCTGCTCCGTCACTTCGATCGGCATCGGGAAGTAGTTGCGCTTGCGATCGTCAACCACTTTCACGCCCGGCGCCTTGTTGAGCACGGCGAGAGCTTCCTCAACGGAGACCTTGCGCTCCTGCTCGATCACCACCGACTCCGCATGGGCGCGCATGATGGGCACCCGCACCGTCGTCGGGCAGACGCGGATCTTGTCGTCGTGCATGATCTTGCGCGTCTCGTAGACCATCTTCAGTTCTTCTTCGTTGTAGCCATTCTCGGTGATCGAGGAGTTATGACAGAAGAGGTTGAAGGCGATCTGGTAGGGCAACACTTCCCGTGTGAGGCTCTCTTTACGCAGGTACTGGCCGCTCTGCACTTCGAGTTCTTCCATTGCCTTCGCACCGGCGCCGCTCGCGCTCTGGTACGTGCTGACGACAATGCGCCGGATCGGCGACAGGTCGTACAGCGGCTTCAGGGGTACCACCATGATGATGGTCGTGCAGTTCGGATTGGCGATGATGCCTTTGTGCAGCTTGACGTCTTCCGGATTCACTTCCGGCACGACCAGCGGTACATCCGTGATCATGCGGAAAGCGCTCGAGTTGTCGATCACGACAGCCCCGGCGTCGACGGCGAATTGCGCGAATTCTCGTGAGCGACTGGCGCCCGCACTGAAGAGCGCAATATCGATGCCCTTGAAGGAGTCTTTGGTAAGCTCCTGGATCGGCAGGGATTCGCCCTTGTACGTCAGCTGTTTGCCAACAGAACGCTTGGAGGCCAGAAGAGTAAGGTTTTTGACCGGAAAGTTGCGTTTTTCCAGGGTCTTGATCATCTCGACCCCAACAGCGCCGGTGGCGCCGGCAATGGCAACATTGTACGTTTTGCTCATGGTAGACCTCCCCTATATAATGGCGATTTTCGGGCAAAGGGCATTACAGTATCATGCCATGAGCCGTAGACAATTGAGCATGCAAGAAAAATCTCTGCCGGCCAGCCCAGGAACCTATCTCTTGCTTCTGTGGTTGCAGCGCGAACATCGTCTGGTTGTCGGCCGCTTGGGCGAGCAGGTGCTGGGCCGCGGCTGGTATCTCTATGTCGGCAGCGCCATGGGCGCCGGCGGTCTGAGGGGACGCCTCGGCCACCACCTGCGAAAGAGCGAACGGCCGCACTGGCATCTGGACTACCTGCGTCAGGTAGCGACGCCGCGGGAAGTCTGGCTGCTGCCACATGATGCCAGCCGTGAAGACGAGTGGGCCCTGCTGCTCGGCAGTCTGCCCGGCGCGACCTTGCCGATAGCAGGTTTCGGCGCCAGCGACCGGCGCGGACGCACCCACCTGGCCTGGTTGCCGCGGCGGCCGACCTTCCCGCTGTGGCAGGCGCTCTGCGGCCTGCATCTGCCACACGATCCCCCACCCCGGCGCTTCATCCTGAACGCCACCAACTCATCCGAGGAATCATGAAGACAGCCTTCATCACCGGTGGCGGCCAAGGCATCGGCCGCTGCATCGCCCAGACCCTGCTGCGCCGGGGCATGCGCGTTTACCTTGCGGAGATCGATCGCGAAGCCATGGATGATGCCGCGGCGGCCCTGGCTTCGGATGGCGACATTCGCGCCATCTGCTGTGATGTGGCGGACGAGCCGTCGGTAGCCGCCGCCATCGGTGGAGCGATCGAAGAGTCCGGCGGGCTGAATGCCTTGATCTGCAATGCCGCGATTTCCCGCAATGGTCCAGTGACGGAGCTGACGCTGGACGATTGGAATCGGGTGCTCGCGGTGAACCTGACGAGCCCCTTCCTGTGCGCCAAGCATGCCGCCACGGCGCTGCGCGAAAGCCGCGGTGCGATCGTCAACATAGCTTCGACACGCGCCTTCATGTCGGAGCCGAACTCGGAAGCATACAGCGCCTCCAAGGGCGGCATCGTCGCCCTCACCCACTCGCTGGCGATCAGCCTCGGTCCCCAGGTGCGCGTCAACGCCATAGCTCCCGGCTGGATCGAGGTCGGCCCCTGGCAGAAGACATCGAATCGTCGCATCGGTGAGCACTCCGCGGCGGACCGCGATCAGCACCCGGTTGGCCGTGTCGGCATCCCCGAGGACGTGGCGGAGCTGGCGGCCTGGCTGCTCGATGACAAGGCCGGCTTCATCACCGGCCAATGCTTCACCGTCGACGGCGGCATGACCCGCAAGATGATCTACGTGTGACCCGATCTCAGTCGTCTTCTGGCTCAGAGCTGGTGACCTCCAGCACGAAATCGCGGATGACCGTGTAGTAGGCTTCACCGCCGATCAGATCCGTTTCATTGTGAGTCGCATCGGCGACAGCATGGAAGCGTTTGGGCGGGGCTGCCGCCTCGTAGAGCGCTTCACCCATGCGATAGGGAATGATTTCGTCGGCATCCCCATGGACCACGAGCTTGGGGACCGTGATGGCGCCGATCTTGTCGAGGGAATTCATCCTGGTCCGGATGATGCAGCGTGGAATGAAGGGCATGGTCGCCGCCGCCATATCGGCGATGGAGGTGAAGCTGGACTCGATGATCAGCCCGGCGGGCTCGACCTTCGTGGCCAGCTCGATGGCCACCGCGCCCCCCATGGAGACGCCATAGATGACGATCTGGCGCGGCGCATAGCCTCGTTCCTCGGTCAGGTGTCGCCAGGCGGCCATGGCATCGAGATAGACGCCCGCCTCCGATGGCGATCCCTCGCTCCTGCCGTAGCCCCGGTAGTCGAAGATGAAGAGCGCCGAGGGTGCCTGGGTGAGATGCGAAATCTTGTCGTAGCGATGGGTGATGTTGCCGGCATTGCCATGACACCAGAGGATGACGCGGGAGCTTTCGACGGGGCGCGCTTCGCCATCCTGCCAGCGGTGCGGAGTGCAGAACCACCCATGGAGCCGGACGCCGTCTTCGGCCTCCATCCACACATCCTCGACGCGAGTGATACTCTCCCCCTCGGCGGCGCGAAACCGGTTCACCTCCCAATTGCCCGCGGGATACTTGCTCGGGAAGTAGATGAAGGAGGATTCGAAGAGCATGATGTAGCCCAGCATGCAGATGATGAAGAGCAGGAGCATTCGCGCGCCCCGCCAAGCCGGATGACGGCTGCACCAGAGGGTGCGCGGAAACTTGCCCAGTTTGACCAGCATACGGTGCATGAATCAAGCTACTTCACCGACCCGCCCACTGCAAGTTGACGAAAATCCGGCCAATGTCTTCGCACTCAGGCAGAAAAAGGGGCAGAGTCGTGCTACCTTACCCGCAGCGTGACTCCAAATGTGTCATCATCTCAGTAAATCTCAAGAGGTATGAGCCATGGAACCAGATCCCGTCCTCGACACAACCAGCACCAAAGACGAGCAGAACATGGCGGTGGCAGCACACCTCCTGAGCTTCTGCGGCTACGTCTTCCCCTTCGGCAACATCATCGGCCCTCTTGTCATCTATTTCATACGTAAGGATACAAGCACCTTTGTACGCAAGCACGCCGTCGAGGCCGTCAACTTTCAGATCAGCCTGACGATCTATTTTTTCGTCAGCTTCATCCTGGCCTTTGTCCTGATCGGCTTCCTGCTGATGTTCATTCTGGTGATCATCCACATTGTGTGCGCCATCAAGGCGGCCATGGCGGCGTCCAAAGGACTCGACTACACCTACCCGATTACGATACGCCTGATGAGCTGACCGCTCCCGGTAAACCATTCCTACCGCAAGTCTCTGATGGAGCGCCTGGCACCTGCCGGCGCTCCATCTTTTCCGCCCATGACCGACTTCCTTTTCAATTTTTCGTTGCCCTTCGCGACCGTGGGGCTCCTTGCTTTTCTCCTCTTCAGCTATCGAAGCAAGGGAACGGAGCAGCATCGCAGTAAGATCTTTGCGGTGGCGACGATCAGTTCGCTGATCTCGTTCATCTGCCTCACCCTGCTCCTGCCGTTGCTCTTCCTGCAGCACGGCTCCGAGGCCTTCATGCTCATCTGGGCGCGGGAGATCCTGTACGCCTGGTTCATCATGGTCATCTATTTCGTGGCGGAGTTTCGCTATCGGATTCGCCTGCTGGGCTCGATCCTCATGCCGGTGGCGCTGCTCCTCCTCCTCATGGCCACGTTTGAAGAGCAGACGCCTGTGCAGACCTTCGATATGCGGGGCATCCCCACCATACTGCATGTGGTCCTGGTGCTGGGCAGCTTTGCTCTGGTCTTCCTCTCCTTTGCCGCGGCATCGCTCTTCCTCATCAAGACACGTACCCTCAAGAAGTCGCCGGAAGTCGCGTTGGACAACGATCTGCCGGCCGTGGTCACCCTCAAGAAGCTGATGCACACCTCGTTCCTGATCGGCTTCCCGCTGCTGACGCTGGGATTGATTCTGGGGTCTATCTACGCCGGCGCGGAATTGTCACCCGGCTGGTACAAGCACCCCTTCATGATCATGGCTGGGGGCATCTGGTGCCTGTACGCCGTCTTGTTCTATCTCTATCATCGGGGCCTGCTCATTTCCCATGTCTTTGCTCGCGGCGTGGTTGTGCTCTTCGTCTTGATCGTGATACTGACGGCCTTCAGTACACACCGGTCCATGTTCGACGAGCCAGGCGCCAACATTGGGCTGAAGGATTCGCGGCGCTGATGGCTACCTTTTCCATCATCGGGCTCAACTACAGAAGTGCCAGTGTTGAGCTGCGGGAACGTTTTGCATTGCCTCCTGACGATAAGGTGAAGCTGCTCGACACCCTGACGTCGATGACGGAAGAATGCGTGCTGCTCACGACCTGCAATCGTACGGAGCTGATCTACAGCGCTGCCGGTAGTCGTGCCCAGGCTGCCGTGCGGGATCTCTTCCGCGGCATCGGCGAGTTGTCGGAGGCGGAGAGCGCCGACGTTCTTTATACCTATCACGATGGCGAGGCACTGGTGCATCTCTATCGCGTGGCCTGTGCCCTGGACTCCATGGTTCCGGGTGAGACGCAGATCATCGGTCAGGTGAAGGATGCCTTCGATCAGTCCTTCCGCCTGGGCTGCGTGAAGAGCCGCTTCAATCGCATTCACCAACATATGCTGAAGACGGTGAAGCGGGTGCGCAACGAGACACGTCTTGGCGAAGGCGCCGTGTCGGTCAGTTCCGTCGCCGTTCAACTGGCCCAGCATGTTTTCGAAGATATCCATACCAAGCGCGTGCTGCTGGTCGGCGCAGGCGAGATGTGTGCGCTGGCGGGCGAGCATTTCCAGAAAGTTGGGGTTGCCGCCATCGATGTCGCCAACCGCAGCCTGGAGAGGGCGCGGACGCTGGCGGCGCGCATGAATGGCTCAGGATATTCGCTGAGCGAACTGCCCAGCCTGCTGGTCGAGCACGACATCATTTTCACGTCGACTGCCAGCGAGAGCTGTGTGCTGACGGAAGCCATGGTCAGCGACGCGATTCGCCTCCGCCACGGCCAGCCGCTTTTCATTATCGACATTTCCGTGCCCAGGGATGTCGAGGCACAGGTCGAAGAGCTGCCGGATGTTTATCTTTACAACATCGACGCGCTCGAGCATCTGGTGGCGTCGAACCTGGCCGCCCGCCGACGGGAAGCGGAACGCGCCGAGCAGATCGTTCGCGAGCAGGCGGATGCCTACCTGAGACAGGAATCCAACAATCTGGGGCCACTGATTCAGTCGCTGCATGATCGCGTCAGGAGCATCAAGGCGGAGCAGTTAGACAAGCTCTACCAGCATGACGAGTCGCTCACCGTCGAGCAACGCGCTGCCATCGACCGCAGCGTCGACCTGATCCTCAACAAAGTGCTGCACGATCCACTGATCTCACTGCGGCGAAGTATCGAAGAGCCGGAACGTCCGCCCCGCAATATGGTCAGTCTGTTCAAGTACTTCTTCAATCTGTAGATTCACCCTCGCAACAGGATTTCACTCTCCATCATGACCGAAATCTCCACGTCCGCCAAATCGCCTCTTGCGGTTCATGCCGCCTGTGGACTCTTTCTGGGCATACTGATTGCCTGGGTTCTCTTCAGTGGGAGTCGCCCGCTGCGGACTGAAGGGTATGACCTGAGCCGCTTCGGCCGCCTTCCTGTTCAAAGCGGGGGACGCATCAAGCCGCTCAACAGCGAAGCCATTGTCTCGTTGCGCCTGTTGAGTGGCAAGAGCCAGCTGCGCCGTGAGGTAGCCGGCAAGCGTGTCAAAGTCCCGGCGCTGGTCTGGTACATCGAGACCCTGCTCAATTCGGGCGCCACGGATGACGACAAGGTCTTTCGGATCGACAATCCCGAGATCCTGGACGATCTCACGCTGGACGCCGAGGAGAAGCTCTTTTCCTTCAATGACCTTATCCCCCATCTCTCCCGCATCCAGGATCGGGCGCGCCAGGCATTCCAGAAGGAGCAGGGAGTGCGTTCCCGGTTCGAGCGCAACATGATCGAGCTGTTCAGCCGCCTGCGCACCTACAACAACATTGCTTCCGCACTGCACTTCCAGCCCGATGTGCCCTTCTCGTCACTTGTTCAATCCTACGAGAATCTTGTTCCTCTAGCCCTGAGCCTGCCCGACGACGCGGAGAACTGGACGCAAGAACAGCGGGAGGCCGCGCAACTGGTGCCATCGCTTCGCCACGTCTTCCTGGCGATGGCGTCCGAAGTCGATCTGCAGATCGTGCCGCCGGAGCGGCTGCCCACGGCGAATGGGGCGGTCTGGCAGAATCCGTATGATCTGCTGGCCGAGGCGATGCAAGCCAATTCGCCTCAGGCGCCGGCGCTCTGCACCGCCCTCGCCAAGATGCAGGGAGGCTGGCTCGATGGCGACCGCATCGCTGGGGCGAGGACGTACCAGGAAGGACTTCGCGATTATGAGGCCACCATCGCTGACAATCCAGCCGTGCAGGAAAAATCCATGAGCCTCTACCTCGAGTACATCTTCAACCGCTTCGATCTCTTCTACCGCAGCATCGTCATCTATGTCATGACCTTCCTGCTGCTCTGCCTCAGCTGGCTGAAGTGGGGCAAGACGCTGCGCCGCTACGCTTACGTCCTGCTTGCCTTTGGCTTCACGCTGCACACAGTGGGACTGATCCTGCGGGTTGTCATCACCGAGCGACCGCCGGTGACCAACCTCTACGGGTCGACCCTCTTCGTAGGTTGGGTCTGCGTACTGCTCGGGCTGATCGTCGAACGGATGTTCCGCCATGGCTTTGCGATGACGGCGGCCACCGTGGCCGGCGCGCTGACGTTGATGAAGGGCTTCCAGATCGCGCTGGAAGGGGGGGATACAATGGGCGTGCTGGTGGCAGTCCTCGACTCCAACTTCTGGCTTGCCACCCATGTCATCTGCATCTCCATCGGCTACAGCGCCTGTTTCTTCGCGGCCTTCATCGGCCACATCTACATCTTCCGCGGCATCTTCACCAGGACACTCGACCGGCCCGCCGCGCGATCCATGGAGCTGATGACCTACGGGATCATCTGCTTCGGGCTGCTCTTCTCGGTTATCGGCACGATCCTTGGCGGCATCTGGGCGGACCAGTCATGGGGGCGGTTCTGGGGTTGGGATCCCAAGGAGAACGGCGCGCTCCTCATCTGCCTGTGGCTGATCGTCATTCTGCACGCGCGACTTGGCGGCTATCTGCACCAGCGTGGCACCATGATCGCCGCGGCATTCGCGTCGGTGATCACCGCCGTTTCCTGGTTCGGTGTCAACCTTCTGGGGACGGGTCTGCACAGCTATGGCTTCACGGAGCGGGGTCTCTTCAGCTTCATGCTTTTCATCATCATCGAGACGCTGATCGTGATCGTGGCCAGCCTGCTCCCCTGGAAGGCTTGGGCAAGTGCGCACCACCTGCGGCCACCGCCGGAAGTCGGCGCTTAATATCGCGCGGTGGAAGTCAGGATGGCCGGATGGTCATGGTGTTGTCCGGGAATCGGATTCCGTCCCACAGACGGTGGACGCAACCCTGTCAGGGTTGATGGGTGCAGGGCAGGATACCCAGGGTAGCCGCCAGGCGGCAACCCTGGGCTATGGGACGATGCCCCGTCAGGGCATTCCCGGCGGTTGCGCTAATGAGGAAGGGTGATGGTCACAATCGGCAACGGAAGCGGCCACTTGGGAGAGTGGCTTACCCGCGATGGGGAGGCAGGGCGAAGAGTGGCGTTTCCCGTGATGTACCCGGTCTACGCTTCGGGTTCCATCTTCACGTTGACCTTGGTGCCCGGCGGCAGATCTTTCGTCTGCACGGCGATTTGTCCAGCCATGGAGAGGCTTTCATAGATGTCGGCAATCTCCACATTATCCGCGTCGTACTCTCCGCCCAAGCGCGGGGGCAGCTTCCAGCTGTAGCATTTCTCCACTTCAAGCAGCATCTCACGGCGCTGCAGCTCATCCACCAGGGCCACGTGCAGCCAGCGAGCGGTCTTTTCTTCCTTCAACTTCACGAAGAACTCCTCCCGGCTTTCGGCCACATGCTTCAGCTTGCAACCAGCCGTATCGATCATGTCGATGGCTCCATCGGCGCTTTCCAGAAACATGTCGCCGAAGAGATTCACCATGACAACCTTGAAAGATTCCGGCAGGAGGTCGCGCCAGTCGGCGAGAGCCTTGCGGAGGTTGAAGGTGGTGGGATCGATCACGTAGTCAAGAATATCCATAATACGCTCTCGGTTCGTGTGGAAGGTGTTGTGGCTACTATAACAGCTTTTGCGGTGCCATTCACGAATGGGCGAAAAAGCGCGGTTCTGAGTGTGGCCGCACCGGCGATTCTTGAGCCATGGTGCCATCTTCCACGCGCAAGCTTGATTGCGGGCGCAGTGGCAGTACCTTAAACGCTTTCACCTTTTCCCCCTACCCTTTTGCCCCGCGACTTTGAATGAATCAGGAAATTATCCGCAATATTGCCATTATCGCCCACGTCGACCATGGTAAGACCACCCTCGTCGATCAGCTTTTCCGCCAGAGCGGCACCTTCCGCCAGAATCAGGATGTTGCTGAGCGATTGATGGACTCCATGGATCTCGAACGCGAACGCGGTATCACCATCGCCTCCAAGAATGGCTCGTTCGAGTACAAGGATCATTGGATCAACATTATCGATACGCCCGGCCACGCCGACTTCGGCGGCCAGGTCGAACGCATTCTCCGCATGGCCGATGGCGCCCTCCTCCTTGTCGACGCTCAGGAAGGGCCCATGCCGCAGACCCACTTCGTGCTCAAGAAGGCCCTCGCCCGCCACCTGCCGGTCATCGTCGTGATCAACAAGATCGACAAGCCGGCGGCACGCTGCGCCTGGGTAGTCGATCAAGTCTTCGACCTTTTCGTCCGCCTGGAAGCCCCCGATCATATCCTCGACTTCCCGATCGTCTATGCCTCGGCCCGCGATGGCATCGCCATGGATCAACTTGACGACAACGGCAAGGATCTCGGCCCGCTCTTCGAAAAGATCATCCATCAGATCCCCCCGCCCACCGGCGATCCCAACGATCCGCTGCAGATGCTTGTCAGCTCGCTGGACTATTCACCCTACCTCGGGCGCCTGGGCATCGGCAAGATCACGAGCGGCACCTTCAGGGTGAATGAAGACATCGCCGTGGCCTTGCGGGACGGCAGCATGATTCCGACGCGTGTCACCAAGCTTTATCGCTTTCATGCCAACGAAAAGGTGGCGATCGAATCCGCCGCGGTCGGCGAGATCGTAGCCGTTGCAGGCATGGAAGAAGTGACGGTCGGCGTGACCTTCGTCAGTCGCGACAAGCCCCGTCCGCTTCCGCCCAGCCAGATCGATCCGCCCACCATCAGCATGAACTTCATTCCGAATGACTCGCCCTTTGCCGGTCGCGATGGCACCTACGTCACCAGCCGCCACCTGCTCGACCGGCTCTCGCGAGAGACCCTTTCCGATGTGGCGCTGCTCATCGAACCCGTTGGCGAAGGCAAAGGGTTCAAGGTTTCCGGTCGTGGTGAGTTGCATCTCTCCATTCTCATCGAGCGCATGCGGCGCGAGGGATTCGAGCTTCAGGTAACCCGCCCCCAAGTCATTTTCCGGGAGGTGGACGGCAAGAAGCTCGAACCGTACGAAGAGCTGACCGTGGATGTCGCGGATGCGTATGTCGGCGCGGTCATCGAGAAGCTCGGCATTCGCAAGGGGCAGATCCTGACCATGGAACAACAGAACGGCATGACGCGCATGGTCTACCGTATTCCCACCCGCGGGCTGCTTGGCTTCCGTAGCGAGTTCCTCACGGATACCAAGGGAATGGGCACCATGAATTACGTCTTCAGCGAGTATGGCCCCCATGCCGGCGACATTCGCTATCGCAAGAACGGTGTCATGGTCTCCATGGCCGACGGCGCCACCGCCGGTTACTCCCTCTTCAATCTGCAGGAGCGCGGCAAGCTCTTCCTGCCGCCGGGCGAAAATGTCTACATGGGCCAGATTGTCGGCGAGAATTCGCGTAATGCGGACCTGCAGGTGAATCCGACCAAGGGCAAGAAGCTCACCAATGTGCGCGCCTCCGGGACCGATGACAACATCATCCTCACCCCGCATGAGAAGATGAGCCTTGAAGAGTGCATCGCCTACATCAATGAGGATGAGCTGGTCGAGATCACCCCGAAGTCGATTCGGCTGCGTAAGCGCAAGCTGAAGTAAAGGCGGGTTGACATGCGGCCGCGAGTCGGCACCTTAATGGCTGGATAGAAACCTTCACCAATCCATGAGGTGCCGCATGATTCTGGCGATCGATCTGGGCTCGACTTCGTTCAAAGCTGCCGTCTTCGACCGCAATCTGGAGCTGCTTGGCCAGGGCGCCGGTCAGGTCGAGTACCTGTACGGCAGTGGTAATAAGGTGGAGATGCCGGTCGAGCCCGTCCGCGGTGCTTTCATGCAAGCCATACGGGAAGCACTTGAGAGCGCGCAGGTGGACGCTGGACAACTGGAAGCCGTGGCCATCGACAGCCAGGCACAGACCTTCACCGTCACCGATGTCGCGGGAAGCGCCAGGATCCCCTTCATCAGCTGGCAGGACAATCGCGCGGGCGATGCATGTAAGGCTCTGACTGAAGACGCATCGCTGATCGACTTCGAGCAGCATTGCAGCTTCAGCAACTTTGTGGCGCCCCTGCACATCTGCCAGCTGCGCCATCTGCACGACCACCAGCCCGGCCTGATCGCGCCGCGGGACATGGTCCTGCATCTGCCGACGTATCTGGTTCGCGAGTTGAGCGGACAAGCTGTCATCGACGACAATCTCGCGGCGATGAGTGGCCTCTATTCACTGCGGGACAACGAGTGGTGGCCATCGGCTTTGGCCACGGTGGGACTTACGACCGCCCAGTTGCCGAAGGTAATTCCTGTCGGCACCATTGCCACGCAAACCTCGGCGTCCGCCGCCGCGTTTGGCCTTCCCCCCGGTATTCCCATTGTCCTGGCCGGCAACGATCAGACCGCGGGCGGCTATGGCGCGCGAGTCGCCGAGTTGGGTGCGGTGCTCATCACCCTGGGCACGGCCCAGGTCGGTTATGCCGCGGGCCCGCACCCCGCGCCGCCAGGCCCGAAGCGGGTACGCGGCCCCTACCCCGGCGGTCTGCACTACGCGCTGGTCTGCGACAACGTGGGCGGCAACGTCATCAACTGGGCCTGTACCATTCTTCAGCAGGGCGCCACACCCGAAGCCTTCTTCGAGCTCGCCCAGAAAGCCCCCGAGGACTGCGGCGGCGTCACCTTTACCGCCGACCTGAACAGCGGCAGGGGCTCATGGCAGGGACTCGGCTTCGTGCATACCCCCGCCGAGATGGCCCGGGCAGTCGTCGCCGACCTTACTCAGCGCATGATTGAGCTGATCGGCCGATTGCCGCTGGCAGAGCATCCCGTCTACCTGGTCGCCGGCGGCGGCAGCAAATCGGCGCTCTGGCGTTCCATGCTCGGGGATAGCCTGGGAGCCGAATTGCAGCCCACGATCGCCGACCCGCTCCTCGGCGGCGCCCGCATGGCTATCGACGCCCTCTGAGCTTGTTACCGGACCGCGTCCTGGGCAGCCTGCTGGCGACCGGTGACATCGAAGCAGTCATATTGGTTCGCGCGGCAGATACGGTCCAGGATACGTATGGCTTCCTGCTCGTTCAGGTAGCCGTCGCGGATCTCCTCTTCGAAGGTCTGCTGCAGTTCGCGACGTGCCTGGGTGGCATACGCCAGTGTCGAGCTTGGCCAGAAGGTGTCGCCGCCAAAGGCGAAGAGCTTGTTGACGGGGACCGCATGCAGGAACTGCCGCACGAAGGCGCGGGTGGCCAATGGGTTCATCGCCCACGCCCAGCAGAGGTCCACCCAGACATTCGGGTAATGCTTCGCCAGCGCAATCAACTCGGCTCCGTATGGCCACCCGGCGTGCATGAGAACGAAGCGGCATGACGGATAGCTTCGCAGCAGCTCGCTCAGCAGGGTGGGACGGCTGTTCTCCAGTTGCGATGTACCCGTGCCGGCATGATAGCCCGTGTGGATCTTGACGGGGAGATTCCAGATTGCGGCCTGATCGATCGCCCGTGCCAGACACCAGTCACCGAGGCAGAGCCGGTCCGCTTCCTCGAGTCGTGCCAGGCCATGGGTAAAACCACGCCGCAGCGCGGCCTCGACCTCACTGCGCTCGCGCGGCTGCCAGCCCAGCGTGCGTGAATAGGCATGCTGCGTCTTGACCGCAATCGCCAATCGTCCATACTTGCCGAAGAGAGCCGCAATGGCATCGTCCAGCGACTCCACGCTCCGCACGCGTATCCCCGTCTCCTTCTCCAGAGCCTGCAGATCGGGAGTACCATTGGTAAAAGAGGCCCAGTTCAGATCATGGAGGTAGAACTCCGGGTGCTGGGGATCGGGATGACATGCCCACTGAAAATCGTCAATCTGCACATGATCGATCCCCGCCATGTCATGAAGCAGCCTGTATCGGGCCCCTGGATCGCGCAGCAACTCTGACTGCTCCTGGGCCTTGAGCAGCGCGCCGGCATCGATCTCCGCGATACCATAGACGATTCTGGCGATCAGCCGGGTCGCCTCGCCATAGCCGGTGTACCGGCAAGCCTCCCACGCGTTGCGGACAGGTTCGAAGCGTCCCGTGATATCCCCCGCCTTCCGGTCCAGCAGGCGTTCCACTTCCGCCGCCGTGGCTCCCGCGGTGCGCAGATCCGCCGCCACGTAGTTACCGAACAGCTCCTGCAGGATATCCGGTCCCTCGCGTCCTGAAATCTGCAGCGAAGTGATACCTATAATTGGGGCGGGGGCAGGCCGATCACGTCGAGCCATTCGCGCTGACGTTTCGTGATCTCGCGCATGAGCC
>JAWLHB010000038.1:0-76947 GCA_041690595.1 Lentisphaeria bacterium | reverse complement strand
GCTGCGCGAGCCGCTCGATAGCAATCAGTCGCGTTGCCAGTTCGTCGCCCCTGGTGCCGACTGCACACAAGCAGAAGCCGATCCAGAGAAAGAGGTATCCGCTTGCGCCCACTCGTCTCATTGGCCGGCCCCCGCGAGATGATCCTTGAGACGCGAGATCGCCGCCTCCCGCTCTTCCTGACCGGCCCATGGATCATAGCCGAAATCGTTCTTCAGGGCCTGAGTCAGAAGATTTCCCGTCAGGATGCGCATGGCCAGCCGGGGGTCCTGAAGATACTCGACGAAGAGTCCCGGTTCTGCCGCCACCGCTCCGGTCAGGTAGGCATACTCCGCATCCGTTCCAGTCCCCCGCTTGTCCGCAATGACCCGCGCCATGATGAGCGAGGTCTTGGACCTCTTCTCTTCTTCACTCCAGCTCTGCCAATCGCTTTCCCCGACATCGTTGGGGTCCGCATGGGGGGCTTGCGGCTGCTCGAGCCAGTTGCGAAACTCGTCGGTGGTGCGATAGCCCGTCAGCCGACCAAGCTCCCGGCCATCGGCATCGAGCAGCACAAAGGTCGGAAGCGTGTGGACGCTGTACTTGGCGACCACAGCCGGTTGGCGCTCGAAGTCGATGCGCAGGCGCACCCGCTCAGCCAGGTGCCGCCGCAAGACCGGATCGGCAAGGGTCGTCTCTTCCATCAGGCGACAGTATCGGCACCACTGCGCCTTGAAATCGATCAGCACCTGTCTTTTCGTCTCTGTCGCCCGTGCCAATGCCTGGTCTGGATCGGATTCCCACCGCAGTTCATCCGTCCGACAGAGCATCGGCACGAGCAGAAGGATCAAGCAGAAAAAGCGACAGTTCATGATTGTACCTCCCCTTAGTGGGCAACAGATGGCCAGAAGTCGTCCCAAGCGAAAGGGCGACTGAATTCGCCGTAATGGCAGCGCTTGCAGTCGCCGGCTCCCAGCGGTCGAAAGCGGAAGAGGGCTCCGTCTCCCGCGGTACGCTGCTGAACATGCTCGCTGCCGGGGCCATGGCACGACTCGCAACCAACATTCACCAGCTCCGCGCCAGCCATCGACCGGCGGTAGCCGGAGGGCTTGCCGAAGCCGATGGTGTGGCAGCCGATGCACTGCGGATCGGACGCCGATTCGCGTTTTCGCAACGCCTCGAAGGCCTGCGCATGCCGCGTCTTGGACCAGATCTCCGCCGCGTCCTCGTGGCAGGCGATGCAGGCTTCAGTGCCCACGTAGGTAGCTTGGTTTGCGACTCCCGGCACCTGCCCTTCCGTCGCCTGCAGGCGATCTATTGCCAGCGGACGGTTCGCGATGTCCTGGCGATAGCTATCGATGATGGCAAGGATCTCTGGCGCTTCGGCGATGTTATCGTGCAGCAGGTGAATATCCCAGTCGGCCATGGCGAAGCCAGCGTCCGGGCGCACCTCGCCGCGAACGACGCCCAGCGTGCGCGCTTCATTGGTGGTGTAGAGGATCACGCCGCGATTTTCACGCGTTACCTCCTGCGATGGCTGAGCCACCTTCCCGCCGAGAACCAGATCGAACTCAAAGAATTCCCGCGCCAGCGATCGCAGGCTTTCTACATCGGTGAAGGCCAGCAGTACCCGCATGTCCGCATCGGCAATGGCCGGCAGGAGGTTGGCGATCGCCAGTTGCATCGGGGCAATCCGCAGGCCGGAGCCCATGATATCCCGCGTCCCCCGAGGATCGACGACGCCCACTATGGCGATCGTGTAACCGCCGCGCTCGACCAGCCGATAGCCCGGAAAGATCAGCTCCCCGCGCTCTGCCTCCATCACGTTGGCACTGACGAGTGGAGTTCCGCCCTTTCGCAGTTCCGCCAGTTCGCCGGCAGAGAGACGGATCTCGCGGTGCCCCAGATTCAGCGCATCATACTGCATGGCGGCGAAGGCTTTCAGGACAAACTGATACTGAATCTGGCGATAGTCTTCGGTACCCGGCATGGCATCGCCCACATCAACCCGGAGCATATGATCGCTCGACATTTCCTGCATGTGCGTATGAATGCGCGTCATCCCCCCGTACTGCCCGGTGAAGCAGCCGCAAGGTTCCAGCCGCCCCTGAGTGTCACAACTGAAAAGGACGGTCAGCGGCAGCGCTGCTCGAGGTTTACGCATGGTATGCCAACCGAGGAAGCCACCAGCTATCAGGATCACCGCGACCAGCCCGACCGTTATTCGCCACCTGCGCATGAATTGCCCTCAATAAAGCAGTGCATAGACAAAGATGTTGACATTGATCTTCTCGCATCCCACGATCTCGTCCCCCCCGCAGCAGCAGCAGCCTTTTGCATGCTGGATATCGTTCAGTCCGTCTTTCGAATAGACGAGTGCTACCCGCCCATTCACCGTGACCGCCTCCAGTTTGGTGGTGCCCCCATGCATCAACTCCAGCGTTGTGATCTCGTAGACAATGGAGAAGATCTCGTGCGACATGTCGAGCGGAGTCAACGCGTGATCGGGCAGGCAGGTTGCCAGTTCCCGGCGGAAGGCCTTGTCGAAGGCCCGATCGGAGCATCCCGGACTCGACAGGATGAAGCCGCCCTGGGTCAGATAGCGCTTCAGGTTCTTGCGCTCTTCGGGGGTCAAGGTGAAGTCGCCTTCACCGGAAAAGACAACGAATGGAAAGCGGAAGAGATCATCCGAACCGAGCTTGACGGGGGTGAACTTCTTGGCTGCATCCAGGTTGGATTCGGTCGATACCCGGGTGAGAAAACGATCGGCGAAACAGACGGAACTCCGGGTACCCGCATAAATGAGATTGCCGCACTGAATCACCGCGCGCTCACTCATCTCCGCCGACGTCAACTCGGCACCGCGCAGCACGCTCAATCCAAGCAACAGAAAAAGGCATACGATCAGGCTTTTCATGGGGAATTCTCCGCGTCTATGATGGTCTGAAAGTAACGTTCGATGAGGGCCTCGTAGTCGAGGACGGTCGCATCGACATCAACCGGCACCGCGCGCTCCGCGTGTCGGCTGGGATCATCGACTGGGGCCGGCTTTTCGATCGGTGGCGAAGGTCCATCGGCGCCAGTGGGCAGCCCCCGACCGAGACCGTCTCCCCGCTTGTCGCCATTTTCCGTGGCCGAACCATCCATGGGAAGGCTTTCGTTGCCGAGCACACCGACCGTGGGCTCATGAATGCCGAATGTTGCAGGGCTGTCACCCGACCCACTGGCAGTTCCTGTGGCGAAACCGAATCCGTATCCGTCTCCTGCGCTAATGCCACTGGCCATCTGCTGGAATGTCGATCCGGGGCGCATGCCCATGAGCAGGCGCAGGTAGGAATCCAGCCCTGACTCGCACTGCCGCAGGCAATTTCCTGACTCCCCGAAGAGATTTTCCATCTGCTGCCGCAGGTGCTCCGCCTGCCGATAGCTGGCGGGTCCATCCGGAATCAGCATGGTGGTCGACGCCGCGGTGGCGAGCTGCGGGAAGCGCCCCTCCATGATGGCATCGGCAAGTTCCCGCGCACCCTCCGCGGCTCTGGGGAAGGTCGCGGCTGCATCGTCCGCGTGTTTGCGCAAGTTACTCTCCACCAGCCTGAGGCTGTCGGCCACGGCCTTTTCCCGACTCGCCTGCCGGCGCAAGGCCAGCGTATCGGTCTGGCTCAGCTCGCGCCTGACATCGTAGACGCGAGTGATTGTGGCGATCGCCGACTGCTCGAGGTAGCACATGCGGAACTGGTTGAAGTCTCGAACCAGCTTGTTGAGTTTGCCCAACTCCCTGGCGGTCTGCACCAGATCCTCGTCGAGTCGCTTCCGGCTGCCGGCAAGGACCTCCTTCTGGCGCTCGCCGTCCTTCCACAGCGTGCTCAAAGCTTCCTCAAGTCCCTCTCGACCTTGCCCCGCCTCATCCATTGCCTGACTGAAGGATTCCAGCTCCTGAGTGTTCACGGCAATGGATTCACGCAGCGCGCTTGCCTGAGCTTCCACCAACTCCTGGAAAGAGTTTTCGATGTCGTAGAGTGGCTGATCCCGTCCGAACTCCGCCATCTCTTCAGACAGCTTGTCAATCTTGCGGTTGAGTTCCTGCTGGTCGGCAAGTCGCGCCGCCAACTCATCGGTCAGCGCCTCCCGGTTCTCGGGCTTGCCCTCCGCCAGTTGCCGTTGCAGCTCCGCCACCTCCTGGTTCAGACGTTCCTGCTCCTGCGCCAATTCTTCCAGTTGCCGCACCAGCGCACCGTACTTCTCGGCCAGCATCCCGATCTCGACCCTCTGGCGCAGGAAAGCGTTATACTCCTCCACGCTCACCACCACCAGCGTCAGGATCCGTGTCGCGGCGAGTTGCGGCTCCTCCGGTCTGGTGTCGAGCGTTTCGGCGAAGACAGAGATGGTGTCGCCAGGCTCCACGCCGAGGCTCTCCAAGTCCATCTCGATGACCTCGGATACGCTCCGCCGGCACTCATCGTAGGTGTAGACACGGGGCGCGGAGTAGCGGTTGTTCAGCGCCCGGTGGACGCGCAGGAGCGCCACGCCAAGATCATCCGATGCGTCGACACGCAACTCCAGCTTGAAGTCCTCGGTCACGAAGGAATCCCTGTCCGGCTTGAGAATGGCGACGTTTGGCGGCATGTCGTGGATCACCGTCAAGGCTCCGCTGCGCACCTGCTCCGATTCATACCCGTCGATATCGGTCACCGAGACTTGCAGTCGGCAGGAGCTTTCGGCGACAAACGTGGCGCGGACATCATGCGCAGCCACCGGGGTCATGGAGATGGTTTGCTCGCCGTCGGTCCCCGAAAGCCTCAACGTACCTGCCGCCAGCGGGCGATTCGAGCGCAGGCGAATGCTCACTTCGGAACCGACCAGCGCTTTCAGGCCGCGAAAGTCATAGGGACTCTCCCTGGACTCCATACAGGTATAAGGCGGTGGCGCCACTGTCGCGAAGCCCTCGGTTACGTTGGGCGTCAGGATGATCCCCACCTCACGTTGCCGGCTGACGGCGCGGTGATTGCGGGTATGAACCTGGAGACGGATTGGGCTCTTGATCGTCTCGATCCTCTGATAGAAGCCGAGCTTTCCCTTGTTGAACATCGGCAGGGTCGTGACGGCCTCCGGTGCCGACGGATCGCAGAAGCTCAGAAAGAGTTCGTCTGGCGTGTGGCCGCTGGTGGAGGCCTTGACCACGAGCCCTTCGCCGTAGATTACCCGCATGCCTTCGGTCGGCTCCACGATCTCGATGGCCGTCAAGGAGAATGGCGGATGATCCCCATACGGGTCGGCATAGCGCAGCAGTTCCGTCCGTGCGATGGTATGGAATCCGATCATCGTTGCCAGCAGGACGGCCACGGAGGCGGCTGCCAGCCTCACCGAGCTTCGCATGCCGGTCAGCTGCAGGGTTTGCTCGAAGTGTTCGTCGCCCAGGCGCCGGTCGTAGTCGGCGAGTGCCCGTGCCGCAAGCTCCTTTCGCGGACCACTGATCGAGCCGCGCTCGATCTGGTCGGCAAGCTGCAACGAGTTGATCAGCGCGGATCCATAGTGGCCATGCGTGGTCTCCACGTGTCGGGCAATGACAGCCGCTTCCCGTCGGGCCACGAAGGCGAGATACCCCGCACGCACAAGCAGCCCCCCAACCAATAGCAGGCCGGCCAGATCAAGGCCCAGGCGCCAACCCGCGGCGAGATGCAGCGCGATATCCAGGATAAAGGCCAGCAGGAGCAGCAGCGGCAGGGCCGCCAGCACGCGCCATAGGAAACGCCTCGCCAGTTGCCGGTGCCACTCTCGATCCGCCGCTTCCAGGCGTCGATAAAACGGTCGAACTTCTTTCAGCATAAGCCCCATCTCCTTCGCAGCATCCAATCAAGTGCAAGCAGCATCACAATACCGTACGCCAACCAGATCGAATCCCACAAGGCGGTGAGGCGGATGCGCGGACGATCCAGTACCTCCTGTTGCTCCAACTCCGCCCAGAGGCCGCTCAGTTCATCCGCCGCCAGCATGCGTCCGCCGCTGGCGGTGCACAGGGCATGCAGGTAGTCCGGATCGGCGGCGACCTCCTTTTCTTCCGGATTGTCGTAGGCCACGGCAAAATGCAGCGTGGAGATCTCGCCGTCCGGCAATGTTACCGCGGCTTCATACCTGCCGATCGCAGCCGGCACGAATTCCGCGCGCAGTCGCCCCGCGCCGGCGGTATCGCGCGCCCGCAGCTCCAGTCGTGTCTCGGCACCGGCCTCATCTCTCACAACCATTTCATGCGTCTCGGCAATTCCCTGCGCCAGGCGGTCGTTGAATTGGAAGAAGATCTTCTCGCCAAGTTGCAGGCTGTAGTGGTTGGCCTTGAAGGTGACATCCTGACCGGGCATGAAGTCGCTATTCACGGTCAGCCACAGGAGCAGGTGCTCCCAGAAGCGTTGAAATCGGTTGTTCTCCGGCGATACATCCGCATTGAAGCTCCAGCGCCACAAGCCGATCACTCCGATGCTCAGAACACTGCCGCGGCCATGCATGCGGTAGACGATGGCCGGATTCTCCTTGCCGCTCTCCGGATCCACGACAACCGCCAGCGCCACCGACAAGGCCTTCTGCTCCATGGCCCGATGACTGGCCGGCATCGACGGCAAGCTCATCCCCGGGTTGTCCGGGAGTCGAAAAGGGGTCAGGTACCGGCCTTCTTTGCCGATATTCAGCTCGACCTCGCCATAGCCGTCGGAATCCCACACCACCGGCTGCAACGCATCGGCAGGCGACTCCGTTGCGCGCCAGGCCTCTCCGCGGGCAAAGATCAGGTTGCCACCATGCTCGTTGACATACCTGTAGAGCAGTTCCACCTGCTCGGCGGTCAGCAAGCTGTCGACGTGCCGGCCCAGGATGATCACATCATAGGTGGCATAGTCGACCAGGGAGGTTGGCAGTACAAAGTCGCCTTCGCGGTAGTTGCTGAGCAGCCGTGTACGGTCCTGGTCGTAATGCACCACGGCGTCCAGGAGGACCCGTTCATTGGCAAAAAGCGCGCGGCGGAGGAAGGTCGTATCCCAGTTTGGCTGCCCCTCCAGAAGGAGGATCCTCATTTCCTGGGCAATAACGGAGACAAAGGCCAGCGCGCGATTATTCGTGGTGTCCACTTCCTGCTGCAGTAATGGAACGCGCACTTCGTACTCGTAGCGCCCCAGTTCGTCTTCCATGCAGTCGAAGCTCACCAGCGTTTCCCGCTGTACGCCCGCGTTGAACTCACGCTGCTCCTGGCGTTCGCCGTTCCGCCACAGCTCCACGGTCAGATCCTCATACTGGCATCCCGTCGTGCGAACGTAACAGTCCAGGCGAAACGCCTGGCGGCGATAGGTGAACGACTGGTAGTTGCCAAGACGCACCCCGACATCGCGTACCCGCCCTGCCCCACCATGAGCGACCGCATAGAGCGGCGTGTGATACTGGCGCGCGACCATACCTGTGTGACCAGGTGGCACCGAACCAAAATCACGCCCATCCGTCATCAGCACAATCGCCCGCAAGGCTCCGATCCCGTGGCTCCTGAGAATCGTCTGGACTGATTCGTGGATCTGCGTGGTCTCACCATCCGCTCTCAGGCTGTCCAGCCCATCCAGGGTAAGGGCTTCGGCATCGCTGTTGAACTGATAGAGACGCACCGTCTCCCGATCGAGCAGACCCGAGTCCAGCAGACACCCTTTCGCCGCCGAAAGCCGTGACGCCTGCTCCACATCGGCCTGTTGCATGCTTCGTGAACTATCCAGCGCTACAACCAGCAGCTTCTCCCGCATGGGTCGCCGAAGTTCCTCCTGACGTGAGGGCTGTAACAGAATGCCCAGCAGCAACAGCAGCGCGGCGATTCGCAAGCCGAGCAGCGTTAGCCGACGGATTGGCGACAGCCGGTCGCCGACCTGCCAGTAGATAAAGAGGGTTGTCCCCAGCATCACGATGGCGATCAAGGCGATTATGCCTGGTTCGAATACTGGATTAATGATCCATCTCATCTCAGTGGCTCAGCTCCCGTATCATCTTATAGAAAATCGTCTCAGCCAGCAACACGACGAGCAAGGCCAGCAGGAAGAGATGAAAGATGGGCCGGCCAGCCTGCACATGCCGATAGTCGTCGCTGCCGGTGAGCGAGTAGGCCTCGACGCCGCCTTTGCGATCGATCAGCTCCTTCAGGTTCAGCGATCGCAGGTCGGCCTCTTCAGGCGGGACATTGACCGCGAAGGCGTAGAGAAGGCGGATGTCGTCGCTCAATCCGTAGATGCCGGGCTGTGCCGCCACGAATGAGATCGCCAGGCGGTCGTCGCCCCGCGCTTCATCATGCGTGACCAGTTGCAATCCATCCGGAGAGCGGAAGCCGCGGCCCCGTATTTCCGACTTCCAGAGCTCGGTGGCGATCATCTCGCCCACGCTGCAAGTGGCGTACATCTGCTCGCCGCTGCCCAGCGACTTCACCAGCTCCTGGATCCAGGCTGGAAAGATTCGCTGACGAGCCAACGTGCTCGATACCTCGCTGGCGGAGAAATTGCAGAGGAGGATCGAGCCCAGCTGGATACCATTCGCGGCCATGGCCGGTGTCTCGTCGGCATAATGCAGGATGACCTGCCCCACACCTGTCGGGATTGCGTAGTAGAACTCGTAGAACTCCATGGCCGCCAGTTGCTGCTGCAGTCCGCCCCGGAAGAGGCTCAGATAGCGGGAACGAAAGTCGCCCGACATGATCCGCTGAACTCCGCCCGCAAGGTTCTTTGCGCTCTGCCGGGAAGTCAGCGCCAACGGCATCGCCCCGCCGCCAAAGGCGCGGTCCAGTTTCGCCAGATTGTCCGCATCGTGCAGTCCGTCCAGGAAGTAGACCACATTGCCACCCTGACGGATGTACTCCGCCACTACCCCGCTCGCCTCCTCCGTGAGCGGCTGAATGCCGCTGATGAAGACTTTGCTGGTCGCCGCCAGATGAATGGCCGAAAGCTCCGCGGTTGTCACGCCACGCGCCACCAGCGAGCCGCCATCCGCGCCAAAGGGGTTGAGAGCCGCCTTCAAATACCATGCACCAGCCAGTCGATTGCCGGCGACATCCGTCAGGAGCACCACCTCCTCCTTGTCCAGAACCTTGTAGGTGAACCAATGGCTGTCATCCTGCCGCAGGTCGTCCCCCGGCAGGGAGACATGCCCCGTATGCAGCCCCGCGCTCCCGGCAGCCACCATGACCGTGAAGCGGCCAACCGACCAGGGCGTCAACTGTATGAACTGCCGATAGGAACTTCTTTGATCGATGACCACCTCCAGCTCCGCCTCGAAAGCGGAGTCGGCATAGTTGCCGACGCTGACCTCAACCGGCACCTGTTCGCCGGCCAGGATCGTCCCCTGAGTCATCCGGGCAGCCAGGATCGCCCGGTTGGCTTTCACCCTGGCCCCTACATCGATGAAGAAGAGTCGCGCCGTCGCGGGGAGCGCGTCGAAGCGTGCGTCCGCCCAGTTCTGGCGCTGAAAGTCGGAGATGATATGGATCTCTGCCGGGCCGTCATGCCGGCGCAGAAAGGCGTTGGCCATGGCAATAGCGCCGTTCATGTCCGCCCGCGTCAACCCCTCCCCCTGACTTCTGGCAAAGGCGATGATCTCGCGGTGCTCGGTCGAGGGGGCCTCAAAGCAGCTTCGGGGCTGCCGCTCCGCCAGGATCAGGTTGGCCAGATCGTGGCCCTCCAGGCTGTCGATGAGCTTCTCCAGCTCGACCAGTCCTCGCTGCCGGCTACTCATCGCTCCTCCCAGGTAGCCCATGCTCAGGGAATGGTCGAGGATGATGATGACGCAGCGCTGCCCCTCCTTCTGCTGCTGCCCCCCAAAGCTGTCCAAAAGCGGTTTCAGGAAGACCATCAGCAGCAACATGATCGCCAAGGTCCTCAGCATCACGAGGATCAGGTGGCGAAAGCGAAAGAGGCGCGAACGCTGGGCCATGGATTCGCGGATGAAGCGCAGGGAGGAGAAGCGGAAGATCTGTGGAAACCTGCGGTTGAGCAGGTGGATCATGATCGGCACCGCGAGCAGGGGCAGCAGCACTCCCAGCCAACCGAGATTGCCGAATACCAGCGAGCTCATCGTCGCCTCCGCGGGGAATGCGCCTGGCGAAAGCCGAGGTACGCCTCAATGGCCTGCAGATAGGAGTGCCGACTCTCCACCAGGCTGTGCCGAACCTTCCGCAGGTGCGCGTGACGGCTCAAGTCATCGATGAAGTCCCGCACCCTCTGCCGATAGATCCGCCGGATCTCTCCCGGCTCCACCTGTATCCGCTCGCCATTCTCCATGTCGACAAACTGGGCGTTGTCCAATTGGGGCAGATTCAGCTCATCATCGTCCACGACTTGCAGCAAGAGAACTTCGAAGCGTCGATGGACAAACTGGCTGATCGCATCCATCAGGGAATCCAGGTCCGAAAAGAAGTCGGAGAGGATGACGATTCGCCCGCGTTTTCGAAAGAGAGCCGTGCACTCGTGGAGCGCATTCTCGATCCCGGTGCTGCGAATGGGGGAGATCGCCTCCAAGGTGCTGATGGTCTTGAAGAGGTGCGCCCGGGTGCCGCCCGGCGGAAGGTGCTGCCGCACACGGTTGTCAAAGAGGGTCAGCGCCACCTTGTCCCCCTGGTTGATCATCAGGTAGGCAAGGGCCGCCGCGATGCGGCTGGCATGCACAGCCTTCGACTCCGCCCCTGTCCGGGCGTAGTTCATGGAGCCACTGGTATCCACCATCAGGTAGACCACCATATCCGTCTCTTCCTCATACTGGCGGATATACAGGCGACGGGTTCGGCCGTAGACCCGCCAGTCCAGCTTGCCGGGATCGTCACCGGGCATGAACTCACGGTAATCCGCGAATTCCGCCGAGGAGCCGAAGTAGCGCGACTTGTGTTTGCCGGTGAAATATCCCTCGACAATCGACTGAGCAAAGATCAGGTAGTTGTCGAAGCGGCTGATCTCTTCCAGGTTGAGCAGTTCCGGGCGCTTCTTACGCAGATCCGCGAGGGTATGCCGATGGCTTGGCGGCTTGGGTGGCGGAGGAATTCCGGGAGGAGGAGGAGCAGCCATCTCCCGCCCGTTTCCGCCGGCGCGATATGACCTTGGTGGTGTCATGGCCTGGCCGCGGCCTCGTAGCTTGCTTCCCGAACGCTCCCGACCAGCCGGCTGACGATTTCGTGAGCATTCAATCCTTCACCGGTTGCCCGGTAGTTGGGGACCACCCGATGCTGCAGCACCGCGCAGGCCACCTCCCGCACATCCTTTGTCTCCGGCGTGGTGCGAGCGTCGAGCAGCGCCAGCGTCTTTGCCCCCAGGATCAGGTACTGGGAGGCGCGGGGACCGGCTCCCCATTCGATGAAGTCTTTACTCAATGCACTACCGTCCGCCTGCTTCGGACGGGTGGCCGCCGAGAGACTCACCGCATAATCGATCACGTGATCGGAGACCGGTACCTCCCGCACCAGTTCCTGCACCCCCAGTATTTCCTCGCGCGAGACTACCGTTTGCAGCTTTGGCAGTTGCCCGATGGTGGTCCTGCGAACGATTTCGCGTTCTTCTTCCCGGTTGGGATAGTCGAGGTAGAGGGAGAACATGAAGCGATCCAACTGCGCCTCAGGCAGTGGGTAAGTCCCCTCCTGTTCGATCGGATTCTGGGTTGCCACCACCAGGAAAGGATCGGGCAGAGTGTAGCTTTTCCCGCCGATCGTCACCCGTTGTTCCTGCATCGATTCGAGCAGGGCCGATTGTGTTTTTGGCGGTGTGCGGTTGATCTCGTCGGCGAGCAGCAAATTGGTGAAGACCGGGCCCCGCTGATACTCGAAGGTCAGCTCTCCCATCCGATCCTTGAGCAATTCCGATCCCAGGATGTCCGCCGGCATCAGGTCCGGCGTGAACTGAATGCGGTTGAACTGAAGCCCGATGACTTCGGACAACGACCGCACCAGGAGCGTCTTTGCCAGGCCGGGAACGCCGATCAGCAGGCAGTGACCGCGTGAAAAGAGACTCACCAGAAGCAGGCGCACAATCTCGTCCTGCCCCACAATCGTGTTTTTCAGCTGGTCCCGTATGCGCTCGTAGCACTCGTTCACGGCCTCTGGAGTCATCGACAACGTCATGGCGCTCTCCCTGAAGATTGCGATCACAGCCTGTTCAGATTGTACATACCAACGTTATAAAGAAGATACTATTCGCACAATAGGCAACCAAAATGCCCCCTGCAAGCGTATTCAGGAAAAGAGCTGATATTCTTACTGGCGCGCAAGGTGGCTCGCTGCCACCGCGGCCTGCCCCAGCGCCAGGCCCCCATCACCCGGCGGCACGGCCGAGTTGACGTAGATGCGCAGACCGCTCCTCTCCAGTCGTTCCCGCAGGCGATGCACAAGTATGCGGTTGAGCATGCAACCGCCGCTGAGGACGACGCGGCTGATGCCCCGGGCCTCTGCCTCTTCAGCCATGGTGGCGGCGAAACAGTCGGCCAGCGCAGCGTGAAATGCCATCGCCAGATCTTCGGTCACCGCCCCACCCTTCCGCCGGCGCAGCAGGTCGCGGATCAGCGGCGCGCTATCCCACAATACAAGCCCCGACGGATCTCTGGCTGCCTCGAAGGCGAGCGGACTTATAGTCGTCGATGCCTTCCGTGCCTGCCACTCCAGCCGCATGGCAGCCTCGCCCTCATAGCGGTTCTCGCCGGCGATTCCCAGGAGAAAAGCGGCTGCATCGAAGAGCCGTCCCAGGCTCGATGTGGGCACCCCCTGCCCCGAAGCCAAGCGCTGCGCGATCAGGGACAGATGCTTTGGATCGATTCCGTCGGAAAGCTCCGGGAGTTGCGTTGGCCACTCCTGCCCGCAGGCGTTGAAGAGATGGCCAGCGGCAGCCAGCCACGTCGATCGCGCCGCCGCATCTCCGCCCGCCAGCGGCACGTACCTGAGGCTGGCAAGCCGCTCGAAGTCCCGGTAATCGGCCAGCATCAGCTCGCAGCCCCAGATGGCGCCATCACTGCCGTAGCCGGTGCCGTCCGCGGCGAGCCCGATCACCGGGCCGCTCAAACCATGCTCCGCCATGACGCCCGCCAAGTGTGCATGGTGGTGCTGCACCGGAATCGTCGGCAAGCCCAGGGATTGCGCATGCCTGGATGAATGATAGGAGGGATGCAGGTCGTGCGCGACGATCGTCGGCGAGACGCGCAGGAGGCTCCGCAGGCGCTCGATGGCCCCGATAAAATTGCGAAAGGCGGCTGGATTCTCAAAATCGCCAAGATGCTCGCTGAGAACGGCATCATGCCCCCGATACATGCAGATCGCGCCTTTCAGATCTCCTCCGACAGCCAGCACCGGTGCCGGCGATGGCGCGGCCAGCCGGATGGGTGTCGGCACATGGCCACGCGAGCGCCGAACGACGATGGGAGCACCATTGCCATCGCTCAGCAGGACCGTATCGTCCACGCGCCGGGCGATGTCGCGATCGTGCATCAGGAATCCGTCGGCGATGTCGGCAAGGCGGCGGCGCGCCTCATCCAGATCGGCGCAGAGCGGTTCGTCGCTGGGATTGGCGCTGGTCATCACCAGTGGCCCAGTTCCCTCGCCCAAGAGCAGAAGGTGTAGCGGCGTATAGGGCAGCATGATACCCAGGCGCGCGTTCTCCGGTGCCACTCCGTCAGCGACGGGTGCCCCGGCACGACGCGAAGCGAGAAGGATGGGGGCGTGCCAGCCGGTCAACAACGCTTCATCAGCGGCGGTCAGACGGGTCAGGCGGTGTGCCGCCTCAAGATCCGGCACCATGAGCGCGAATGGTTTGGCATCCCTTCCTTTGCGCTGGCGCAGCCGCCGCACACTCGCCTCCAGATTCCCACGACAGGCCAGATGAAATCCCCCAAGCCCCTTGATGGCAACGATCTCTCCCGCCGCCAGACTTGCCGCCGCGAGGCGCATGGCGTCACCCGGCTCCACTATTCCATCCCGCTCGAACCAGGCGCGGGGACCGCAGTTGGGGCAGGCGTTCGGTTGGGCATGAAAGCGGCGATTCAGCGGATCGTCGTATTCGCTCCGACAATCGACACACATGGGGAAGTGGCGCATGGTCGTCTGCGCGCGGTCATAGGGAAGCCCCTGCACGATGCTGTAGCGGGGACCGCAGTTCGTGCAATTGATGAAGGGATACCGGTACCGCCTGTCGGCTGGATTCAGCAATTCCCGTCGGCAGTCAGCGCAGATGGCGACATCCGGGGAAATCTCTGCCTCCTGCTCCCCCCCGGCATCACTGCGCTCGATGCGAAAGCTCGTCTCTCCCTTCAGCGCCAGATTTTCCCGGCGAACCGAGCTGATATGCACCAGCGGCGGCGCGTCCGCCCGCAGACGCCGCACAAAGGTCGACACCGTGGCCGGTTCTCCTTCGACCTCGATGAAGGCGCCGTGCAGGTCATTGCCGACGCCACCCGCCAGCCCCAGGTCGTGCGCCAGCCGGTAGACGTAGGGGCGGAAGCCCACCCCCTGTACGCGTCCCTGCACTCTCAGCCCAATGCGGCATCGTTCTTCCGTCATCTGGAAATGGGGCCTCCGGCGGGGTGTTGTCTGCTCGTCTACTATAGCCCCCGCCGCGAACTCCGCCACGCCGCCACCATCCTGTCAGCGCTGAAAATAGCCATCGGTTGGAATTGATGAGAATGGCTTCATGGGGTACTTTACGGAAAGCTTGATATAGTGCCGAACAGAGAGAGTGGAAACAGGTATGGATAACGAAAGACGCATCATCACGACCCAGTCCATGCTGGCGATCGAGTCCGCGGCGAAGGCACTTGCCGCCCATCGTCAGGGTTCCAAGGCCGCCGTCGATTTCGAAGATACGACCGTCAAGCTGAAGGCGCACTACGCCCGCGAGCGTGGCATGCAGACCCCCGATGTGACCCTCGAGCTTCTCCGCCAGCGTCACGAGCAGCGGCGAAAAGAGCAGTAGTCCGGCCTTAGCCGCATGGACGAAAAAAGCGCCGTCGACCCGCGATGGAGCCGACGGCGCTTTTGAATTTCAATCAGAGTGAGGGGGTAGGAGCTTTAGTGCTGGCGTTGCAGCCTGGTGATACGACCACCCACAATCCATTCCACACAGTAAATGTCGCCATTGGGAGCGAAGCAGGCACCGTGGGGGCTGTTGAACGATCCGGCGCGCACCTTCTCCGTCTTCTGCAGGTTGGGCCACCCTTCCGGGCGAACGTCTGGTCCGACTATATCACTCGCACCGATTTCCGCCAGCAGGCCCAGGCTCTTTCTGTCCAGCACCTTCACACCGGTGAACAACTCCGGGACAACAACCAGGTCATCCAGGAAGTCGAAGCAGCAGGGGCTGTGCGTGATGCTGCTTTGACGCAGGAAGTAGCCTTCCCCATCATACACCACCACCCGCTTGTTGCTGCGATCGGTGATGAAGAGTTCCACACCGTCCTCGCCGCGGGTGAAATTGATGCCGTGCGGACAGGCAAAACGGCCGGCGCCGTCCGTGCCGTCGATCGTTTCGAGGTAGTCGCCGGCCGACGTGTAGCGATGAACCAAGCTTGAACCATAACCGTCGGCCACCCAGATTTCACCATTGTCCGGATTCTGGGCTGCCCAAGTCGGTACGTAGTTGCCACCTTCCTTGTAAACTGGGTGTGGCGCCTGGGCGATCGACTGAACGGTCTCTCCGTCCAGGGTCGTCTTCACGACTTCCTTGCTCGACTGGTCCACCAGCCAGAGGAATTGCGTTCCCTGCTCCTCCACCAGCGTCAGGCCGTGGGCACCCAGCCAGCGATCACCGCCAACGGCGGATATCAGCGCCCCGTCCGGATCGTAGGTCAACAATCCGTTCTTGGCCTGATGAAAGACTTTGACGTGGCCTTCCGCCGTGACACAGACACCATGCGTGCGGCCATTTTCGCGGCCGGATGGGCTCTCGGGGATCTTCGCCCAGTTGTCGATCCACTCATAGGTGAGGCTTTGAACGCTCATTATTTGCGACTCCGCGGATTACATGAATTCCAAGTACCGAAAGACTCTATACTTAAACTACTTTTAATCTACAGGTCAAGACCTTGGTTCAGAATTGTGCCAAAGCAGCCTCCGGACGCCATGCCGGGCAGAAGCATTTCCGCCGTTTGTGGAATAGATATAGAGTAGAAAACAGGTTAACGGCGCCATGGTATACATGAACACGATCAACACGGATGCAGAGGATAGGGCATGAGAGCTGGTCGTCTTCACCTTTGGGAGCGTGCCTTGATGGCACAGCCAGCCACCACCGTGCGCCTGACCTTTGTCCTGCTCGGCGTCGTCGGCTTTCTCGACTACTTCACGGGCGGCGAGCTTTCGTTTTCCGTTTTTTATCTCATCCCCGTCTGCCTGGTCGCCTGGACATGCGGTCGCGTCGAAACGGCGGCGTTCGCGGTGTGCAGCGCACTTCTGTGGTGGTGGATCGAGTGGATGATGGTGACGTATTCCGTACCGGTCATCGTCTATTGGAATGCAGCGGTGCGGCTGTGCTTCTTTCTCATGTTCGGCCTGTTGCTCAATGCATTGCGCGATATCAAGCAACAGCTGGAGCTTACGGTCGAGAGGCGAACGTTGGAGCTGAGACAGGCGCTGCTCGATCTGCGGGTGGAGAGCGATCGTCGACTGGCAGAGGAAGCACGGCGGCGGCAAGCTGAGCATGATGTGCTGCATGCTGCCGAACACGAGCAGCAGCGCATTGGCAGCGACCTGCACGACAGTGTTCAGGGCAGTCTTGCCGGGGCAAAGATGATGCTGCTTGCTCTCCGCTCATCGGCCCGCAAGCACACCGACTCACTTGATCCTGCTTTCGAGAAGCTTTCCAATGTCCTGACGGAGACCATCGAGCAAACGCGGGCCATCGCCCGCAATCTCTGCCCGTCCGACTTGAGCGAAAAGGGGCTCCGGCAAGCCCTGCAGCAACTTGCCGAGACGACCACCGGCCTCTTTCATGTGGAGTGCTCACTCGACTACACGCAGAATCTGCATATTACTGATGAGACCGTGGCGGCTCAGCTTTACTACATCACGCGTGAGGCGGTGAACAACGCCCTCAAGCACGCCAATGCCAAGCGGATTGACATTCGCCTGACGCGGAGGAATGCAGAAGTCGTTCTGGAGGTTGAAGATGATGGCGACGGTTTTCGAGAATTCGATTCGCCCAGTGGACTTGGCATGCGCACGATGTTTCAGCGCGCGATAGTAGCCGGCGGCTCTCTCCAGGTTCATACCATCCCAGATGGAGGCACGCGCATCGAGTGCGTCCTGACAGCCCCTGATGGATGATGGCATCGCGCGACTTGACAGCGGTATTCGGCACGCTATTCATATGCTTGACGCAGTGATTGCTCTATACATTTCATTCTGTCGCTGCCGACACCAAACCTTGAGGGGGACTCTCATGCGCCGTGTTCTGCTGCCGTTATTCTGTCTTCTGACCGCCGTCCTGCACGCCGCGCCGAAGCATCAGCCTGCCGACGCGGATGTCCCGCAACTGCGAGTCTCCAAGGTGGCTGCCGCGCCCACCATCGATGGCAGTATCGAGCCTGGCGAATGGGCGGACGCCGCCGCGGTGACTGGTTTCGCCGCCGTGGCCGGGGTTGGCTCCAACACGCTCGTGCCGGAAATGCAGCAGGTGGTCTGGTACATCGGATATGACGACACCCACCTCTATCTGGCCATGCACTCCCCCCATGCCAAGGGCACCTGGCCGGCCGCGCGCATCAAGGAAGATGAGAACATGGGGATCCTCTTCGAAGATCATGTCGAGATCCAGATCACGCCGCATCAGCGCGAACAGGCCGGGCGCCAGGGCTTCGGCTTCTACAAGGTGATGATCAATCCCAAGGGAGCCATGACCGACTGGCATTATTATAATGGTACCATCGGAACCGAACATCTCTGGAGCATCGGGGGCGAACGCGCCTGCCATGTGACCGACGAATCCTGGAGCCTCGAGCTTTCGATCGAACTGGCGCGGATGCAGGTGAAGAAACTCGACGGACGAAGCCTCATCATGCAGTTGGTACGAACCGATTCGTGCGCGGGCATCTACTATGCGGGCTGGGTTCCCACGCCGTGGATGGCCTGGAACACCTTCCCTGAAGTGCATTTCGACCCACAGGCGCCCACCTTTCAGTTCCGGCGGCTCGGGGAAGTCATGGAAGGAAATCTGGATGCGAGCATCGAGCTGACCGGCAACGGCACAAAGCCCACCGAAGTGACGGTGGAGGTCATCATCGAAGACGAAGATGGCAAGCCCCTCCATAGCGACACCGGAACCGCCACCGTAAATCCCGGCGAATCGCAACTGCTCTCCCTGGCTCAGTCGGGTATTCCGGTAACGCCTGGGCATGGCAGCAAGCGGAACCATTTTCTCATCAAAGCCACCTACAAGGATGGCAGTCGCACCCGGATTCTTTATCAGAACCGGCTCCCGTTTATCCGGCTCGATGACCATTACCGGGAGACGTATCTGGATCCCTGGTCGAAGGGCCGGCCGCAGAGCGGCGAGTGGGAGTACACATTCGCGTGGCAACCGTACCATGGCAAGGCTGCCGTCGGCGTCGATGTCGACTTTTTCGGCATGCCGGACGCGATACGTGGGGCCGCCGCCTATACCGTCAGCCTGCGGGCCAAAGGGTCAACCGTCTCCCTGGCCGACTTCGCGGGCGAACTGAAGTCCTATCGGGGTCATGGCATGATGAGCTGCCCGGCGTTGGCGGAGGGCGAGTATGAGGCACTCTTCCGGCTGCTGGACGGCAAGGGGGGGCTGCTCTCCGAGAAAGTCGCTCCCTTTGTATGCCGTAACTACCCGTTCGAGCATAATCAGTTGGGCATCACCGACGAGGTACTGCCCCCGTTCACGCCGCTGGTGGTGCGGGAGAACGCTACCGTGCAGAGCTGGGGGGCCGCCACGACCGTGGGCGACGGCGGGCTGCCTGCGCAGATCCTTCAGCGCTTGCCGAGCGGTAACGCCGGAAAGCCCGAGGCACTCCTGGCCGCTCCCATGCGTCTGGAACTCCTTGAACAGGGGGCGAGCGTGGCGGCTACCGAAGGCAGTTTCGAGATCGTCAACCAGGCGATGCACCAGGTCGATGTCGCCGGCAGTCAGAGCATCGGACCGCTCACCGCGACCATCCAGGCCCGCGAGGAGTACGACAGCTGGTATCAGGTCGCGCTGACGCTGGCGCCGACTGCCGCCGCCGCGATCGATGCACTCGATCTGGTGGTTGAACTGAAGCACTCCACCGCAAACCCGGTCGACACACTCTATATACAGCGCAAGGGGGACGGGCGCTACGGCAATCATTTCGGTGGGATTCCCGCCAAACCGGGCCTGCATTTCCAGAGTACGGAGCTGATCCGTCACACGCAGGGCAAGGACTGGAAGTCGTTCGTGCCGCGGACGTATGTCGGCAATGGCGATCGAGGTCTCTGGTTCCATGCCTGGACGGACAAGGGCTGGCAGCTTGCGGACGATCAGGCGTGCATTCGTATCTCGCGCCTGCAGAATGGCAATGTGGAGCTGCGGATCCGGCTGCTGGCTGGCCCGATCACGGTGGAGGATGCACGGACGCTGCATTTTGCCATTCAGCCCGCGCCAGTCAAGCCGAACGAGCGTCGCTACCGCGTGGTTTTGCATGAAGAAGGAATCTCGCACGATACCCGCGGCTATCGGTACTGGGGCGATTCGGTCGACAGCTTCTCTCTTCCATTGGATGGCGACGTCGATCACTACGAGGAGCTTCGCAAGACGATGGTCTACGGCACCCGCTATCAGGACGAGAAGGTGAGCAAGCTTTACAACTGGTTCAACAAGTTCCCGGGCCAGATTGTCAAGGGGATGCCCATCGTCATGTACGGCTCCACGTGGATGACCGGGCTGGGTGCACCCGAGTTCGAAACGTACGGCGGGGAATGGCTCCGCAAGAGCAATTGGACGGCCAGCCCCGACAACACCTTCCGCGGCAAGTTCAACTACTCCGGTTCGGTGGATTGGGATACGGACACGCGCCTGACCGCCAGCGGGGTCAACTGGACCAGATCCTTCACCGACTTCTTCGTCTACTATCACGACAAGCTGATCGACAAGGCGGGTTTCAATGGCACCTGGTGGGACAACTCCTCGATCGGTACGATCGACGAATACGATCCCGAACTCGACCGGATGGATGCCAAGTGGAACACCCTTTACCGGCGCGATCTCTGCCGGCGCCTCAACGCGGTCGGATGGAAGCATGTACGGAAGCCCTACTGGGCCATGAACATGCACACCGACTTCTCCTGGAATCAGATCTTCTGGATGGTGGAGAACGACTGGTACTGCGATGCTCCGGATCTCACCAGCCTTCAGAGCTATACGCTCGACGAGTTCCGAGCCATGTCCCGCACCAAGTCCACGATGCTCATCGCCAAGCCGTGGCTGAGTGGCTTCAGCGGCACCACGCCCGAGTTGAACGCCAAGATCCAGCGCAGCGTCACCGCGATCTGCCTCAGCCATGACATCTCCGCCTATCATAAGGAGCTTCTACCCAAGCTCCAGTACAAGCTCGCGTATGGGGATGATACCGCCTGTGAGTTCATCGGTTACTGGCGCACGGGCGAGCTGGTGCAGACGCCCGACAGCCATGTCACGGCCAGCATCTATCGCAACGAGCGCGCCAAACACGCCATCGTTCTGCTCTTCAATGTCGGCATCGACCGTGACCGTAAGGATAGGGCGATGGGGGGCATGACCTTCGACGCCGACCGGATTATCGGTGCCCGCGATCTGAAGAACATCCGGCGCATCTACGACTTCGAGAGCGGCGAAACGATCCAGACAGCCTACCGCGACGGGCGCTTCGAGATCACGGAGCCCTTCCGGATTCCATGGCACGAGTACCGCATCATCGGCATCGAAGGCGAATAGGGAGCTTAGACAGCACCGGCAAGGGGATGATCGGCCGGCACCCGCTTCTCGCGCGGTACGGTGCGATGCCAGCCGACGCCTTTGCTGAGTTCGAGATCGTGATACCAGCGCTCGCACCATTCGGCGTAGCTCGTCTGGACGCTCGACGGGTTTGCCTTGCTCCGCACAACTACCGCGGGCCAGAAGGGCCGACCGGTGGGCATGCCCGTCTGCTGATAGCGCAGATCCATGGACCAGCGGACCATGGCCGAGCGATTGTGCAGCCCGAGGTGCGGCGTGTACTTGTTCATGAAGATGACGCCGCCACGGGGACACTCCGCCGTGATCGGTTCGATCTGCGTGGGCAACAGATCGGGGCGAACGGTGGTACCACCTTCTGCCTGATGCTCGATGTAACCACGCGTGTGCACGCCGGGTAGAATCTGCATGCAGCCGTTGGCGCGATTGGCATCGATCAGCGGCAGCCAGCAGGTGACGATATCGGTCGGGTCCGCCTCTTCCCACGTCACCGCCGCATCCTGGTGCCAGGGCACGTTCTGAAATGAGCTTTTCTCTTCGCCGGTGACGCTGACGGGCAGCTTTGGCCGCAGATGCTGAATGGGGTTGCAGGTGATCTCGGGGCCGATCAGCGACTCCACGGCATCCAGAAGGTTCTGGTTGAAGAGGAAGTCGAAGAGCGCTTTGGGCCGCAGCTGCATGATGTCGAAATTCGCGCCCATCTCTTCGCACTGCCTGTAGAGAGAGCCAAAACGGGTCTCGAAGGGTTCGTCGGCGCACAGATCGGAGATCTTCCCTTGGGCGTACAACTGGCGAGCGCGTTCATCGACAATCGCCTGGATGCAGGAGGTTACCGGCTGAAGATCATTCTCGGTCAGCACTTCGGGCGCAATCAACACTCCCTGCTCGTGATACTGGTCCACCTGTCGACTGGTCAGCGCCATCTTCGAATCTCCGATGAAAGTGAGTTCTCGTGGTTGGATGGTCGATACAGTACAGGAAGTCGCATCGCCATGTCAACAATTCACCTTCGCGGGCTTCGGTGTAAAAATCCCCATTTCGGCCGTTGCATTCCGTGCGACGTGCCGTATACTAATCGCCTGATTTTAGCCGATTTTTCGACCTGCACATCTTCTTTGCGGAGGGGTGGCTGAGTGGTCGAAGGCGGCGGACTCGAAATCCGTTGATGCGGTTTCCGTATCCGAGGGTTCGAATCCCTCCCCCTCCGCCATTTTCAAGAACCGCCATCAGGCGGTTTTTGCATGATGGCCCGGGAGGGATGAGAAGCCGAGCAGAGGGTTCGACCGCCGAGCAGCGCGAGGCAGCGCCGGAACAAAGTGAAGGCAATCCCTCCCCCTCCGCCATTTTCAAGAACCGCCATCAGGCGGTTTTTGCATGATGGCCCGGGAGGGATGAGAAGCCGAGCAGAGGGTTCGACCGCCGAGCAGCGCGAGGCAGCGCCGGAACAAAGTGAAGGCAATCCCTCCCCCTCCGCCATTTTCAAGAACCGCCATCAGGCGGTTTTTGAGTGAGGCTGAAGCGCCCCGGCGACCAGTCGTCGCCGGGACGAACGCTCACGCGGCCGTATCAGGCCTTCGGCTTCTGCTTGTCCTGCTTCTGTTTCGCGGCTTTCCCTTGCTTGGCGTCCTGCTGTCGCTGCCCTTTGGCCTTATCCTTCTTGCCTTTCTTGTCGCCCATTGGGTGACTCCTTTTGGGGGATTGTCCGTAGCCGTCAACCGCGATATGACAGCGTCACGCGATCAGTTATCCGGCTATGAACGATACCCAATGGAACCGAAGCTGTCAAGGAGACGACTAAAGTCGCGGGCGATCCAGCCGCACGACAAGGGGCTGCGATTCGAGATTTCCACCAATAACACGAGACCATCATGTTCCATCGTTCTCTCGCCATACTCGCCTTGATCTGCGTGATCCTTCCGCTGGGATGCCGCGAAGCCGGCGTGGCAGTCGCTCCCGTGGCGGAGCTCCCGGCCCCCGACGTGGAGAGCCAGCCGGCGTCACGCTCCCTTGGGCAGCCCTCCCTGCCCCTGAGCGAACCGGTCGCCCTGGACAGCCTGCAGAATGGCCTGCAATGGGTCTTTCCCTTCGATGGCTCGCTGCGTTCCTTCTCCCCCGATGGGCGCGAAGGCCATGCGACCTTTACCCGCGATACGCATGCCTCGATGCCCGACTTCAGCCTGGTGAAGACGGGGGAGCCGCGCTTTCTCGACGGCCGTTTCGGCAAGGGCCTCTTTGTCGAGTACAGCCAGTTTCATGCGACCAAAGGGGTGAGCGGGTTCAATCACTTTCCGCCCGCGATAGCCGCCGTCGAGTCGGTCGGAGCGGATGCCTTCACTCCTCTGGGCGGAGCGACCGTGAGCGCGACCGGGGCCGCGCTGACCGGGAATCAGGCGTTGAAGGTCCAGACTCATGGACGGGGCGATGGGGTGACCACGGTGGGAGTCTCCACCCCGAAGACGGCATTGCACGTCGTGTCGGTCTACCTGCGTGCGGAAGGATCGCCAATGGAGCTGACCCTTTCGGCGTGGCTGGAAGCCGCGGAGGCTCCGCGTGCCGAGAGATCCGTGACCGTCGATTCAGACTGGCAGCGGGTGGAGCTTCGCTTCACCTGTTCCGACGAATCCATCCCGTCACATGCCTCTGTGGGCGATACCGGGCCGATGCGCTTCCGGATCAGCGCCGATGCAGCCGGCGCCTTCCACGCCGATGGGTGGATGCTGGAACCGCAGGCACGCTACGGCGCCAGAAGCACCGCCTCCACATGGTTGCCCGGAAAAAGCGGGCGTGCCGGCGAGATCCTGCGCGCGGGCGAACCGGTCTCGGCGGAATCGGGATCGTTCGCTTTCTGGACCTCTCTTGTGGGCCAGATGGGATGGCGCGTCCTGCTCGCCGTCGGCTACGACAGCGGGTGGCGAACCGACTTCCGGGTCGATCTTCGAGACCAACGCCGTCTGGAGTTGCTGGCACGGGGCGGCGACGATGCATCGAAGACAGCGTCGGCGACGCTTCCCGCGCCGCTCACGCCCGGAGACTGGCACCATGTGGCGATGACGTGGGAAGGGGCGCGCCTGCGGCTCTATCTCGATGGGGAGCAGCTCCTCGCCATGGACGATGCGCCCATGCGGAACAGCCTGGGCGGCATCACGTTGGGCGGGGTGGAGAACGACTCGTCGCCTGCCGTGCGCGCCGACGCGCATTTCGATGAGTTCGCACATTGGGATCGGGCTCTCGATGCGGAAGAGGTGGCCGCGCTGGCTGGACGGGAGGCACCGATCACCGCCGGCTTTCCTCGGCACGGCCTCTTCATTCAGGATGGTGAAGCCATCCACCTCTTCCCGCGCGACCACCGTTCGCATACCTGGAGCATCGCCTTGCTGAACCACGGCGACCAGGTCCACGAGGGGCTCCAGGCCCACTATGGAATCGAGGGGATCTTCTCACGGGAGATGAAACTGCCCCGCCTTTCGCCGGGACATGCGCTGGACATCGATCTGCCATGGTCGCCCGCGCTACTGCGCAGCGGCAGCTATGCCTTCGAAATCCGGATCTCCGCCGGCGAGGAAACGCTGGTCAGACTGAATGCCCCGATTCAGATCCTGCCGGGGCGTATCCCCATGGAGAACGCGCAAGTAATCAGTTGGAGCGGTTACAGCCAGGCTATGGCAGAGGCAGGGCTGACCGTGGGCGGGATCGCCTGCGACTGGCAGGGGCCTCGCCCGCACCAGCTCGCAACCGCTACCGGCAATGGCTTGTATTCGCTGGCGAGAGTGAGCCTGACCGGCGCGCCCAGCTCCGAGGCCGATCGTTTCGTCGATGCATCCGGCAAGCAGGGGCGGGTCGACCAAGCGATGCCCGGCCCCGCCGCCGACAGTTTGCGCAAGGGGGAAGCGCTGGCAGATACGCTGGCCAAGATGCCGGACGTGCGGTATGCCATCTGGAACTGCGAGAGCCAGTGGATCTGGAACATCGATTTCCGCCCGGCGACGGTCGAGCTGGCCCGCGAGCGCTTCGGGCTTGATCTGACCCGGTGGCAGAAGCCTTCCGTGACGAGCGCCGACCAGGTTCAGCATCCCTATGGGCGGCTGCGCCCGGAGGCTGGCGGGATCACGCCGCCCGAGAGCGGTATCATTCCTCTGGACGATCCGCTCTACGCCTTCTCGCGCTGGTGGCACAGCGGCGAACCGGGCAATGAGATCTTCCTTAGCGACATGCTCGCGCGAACGGTGAGGGAGCGCGCTCCGCAGGTGCAGAACATCTGGGAGCCGGCGCTGCGTCGGCCGGCAGTACGTGTTTTCAGCGAGCAGGACATTTTGAACGAGTGGTACTACTATGCCACGCCCAACCATGCGATCTGGATTCAGGAGAATCTGGCGGCCGCGACCCGGGGTACGAGAGCGCGAACGACCGGGATGCCGCAGTTCCTGCTGAAGCCCGGCATGGCCGCGCCGTATGGGGGGATGCCCACGCCTTCGCTCTTCCGCGAAACGGTGTGGCACTGCCTCGCGCGTCCATCCCTCGGGCTGACCTACTGGAACATTGCAGCCGCGCTCGAGCGTGGCAGCGCCGAACATGTGAGGACTCAGGAAGAGATCGACGCCCTTCTGGGAGAGCGGCCCACCTGGGAGGATGCCTCTGGCAAAATCGAGCGTCGCGGTGAATGGAGCAGTACATTCCTCTGGATTCCCGAGTTGCGTGACGAGATTCATCGGATGCACAAGGATGTCGTGCATCCGCTGGGGGCGCTGTGGCCCCGATGGGAGAACCGGCCCCGGCGTATTGCGATCATCCACTCCTTTGCCGGCCAGTTGTACAACAACATCCGCTGGCCGGGCGCGGGTGCGCTGGCCGCGGCGGTGGCTGATTCGGGGCTCCCCTTCGATCTGCTTTACGACCAGGATTTCGACGAATCCCCGTCCATACTGGACGGCTATTCGCTGGTCGCAATCGGGCAATCTCCGGTGATCACGGAGCCCATGGCCCGTGCCTTACGCGCCTTCCGCTCGCGCGGCGGGATCCTGCTGGCCGACACCAGCTTCCGCGCCGACGTGCCGGGAGCGGAGGTCCTCGACTTCACGGGTGGCGCGGAGGAGCGCAAGGCCTTGCAGCGCGCCGAACAGGAGTTGCTGGCAGCCTATGGTTCGACGGATCATGTGCTCTACATCGAAGGGATGGAAGATGCGCGCAAGCGCTATATGGAGAGTGGCGGGCCGACGGCGCGCGTGGCGGCGCTGCTTCGTGAAGCGGCTGGGCAGGAGGTGCGGACGGAAACGGACAACGTCTTCGTCAATACGCTGGCCGCCGGAGAGGCACGCTATGTGGTCGCGGTCAACAGCCTCTCCGTTCCCTGTCGCTGGTATGGGCATTTCGGGCGAACGCTGGGCCAGGGGCTGGAGCAGACAGCTGACCTCGTGGTGGATGCGAGCCTCGGCAAGGTGGCCTATCGGCTGCCTCAGGGAGAGCGTATCGAGCTGAATGACGACGGGAGTCGGCGGCGGTTGCGCCTGCCTCTGGGAGCTGCCGACGGGGCCGTACTGCTCTTTCTTCCCGAAGCGATTGGGAGTATCACGCTGGAAACCACTGCTCCAGATGCCTCCACGGGCAGCTGGCAGAGTCTCTCCGCGAGCCTGACCGATGTGAATGGCGCCCCCGTTCCGGGCGTCGTCCCGGTTCGTATCGCGATCACCAACGACGCTGGCGACGAGCGTCTGGAAGGATCCGGCTACGGCGCTTTTGTCGACGGTAAGTGGTCGCTCGACATCCCCATTGCCGCCAATGAAGAAGCAGGGATTCAGCGTCTGGAGTTGACGGAGCTGGCTTCCGGCAAGAGCGCCCGCCAGAGCTGGCGCGTCGTTCGGAAGTAATCCGGTGCCGTGCCGCGTGAGGGGGGGACGCGGCGCGGTGAGGTAACCACGGACGAACACGGACAAACACGGACGGGGCATCGGGAGGGGGCACTGCGCATGAGGAGTGCCAGGCCGTTTTCGTTCAGGGTTGGCTCAGGCTCAGCTCGTCGATGTCGCCGCTGGGGAGTTCGAATCCGGCAGGGGTGAGTTGGTGTCTGCGACCGTTGAGAACCATGTCAAGGGGTTGCTGATTGTCGAGTAGGAGCGTTTTGACATCCGGATGGGTGGCGGCTCCCCGTTTCAGGCCAATCAGGTGGAAATCGTCGACGCCCAATGAGATCTGCACGAGTGCCGGCGCGTAGGGGCGCACCTCGGTCTTGGTCAGCTCGATGTCTTCGAAGCGGATCCGTCGTATGGCACCAACCCCTTTGGGGAATCGCCAGTTGTTGAGGTTGATCCCGTGTACCCTGCATCCCCCGCGCATCCGGCGAACGGTGACATCTTCGATGGGCTGGCCGGCGCTCAGCAGGCGGATGAAGGTATAGGCGTCCTCGGCCTCGATATCCTCCACGAGAATGTCGCGGATGGGGCCGCGCCGCATGCTCAGGTTGAGCTGGCGCTCTACATCGTCGTCCGCATTGAGCGCCACCATGTCGTCGTCGGGTACGCCGGCGCCGCTGGCGCGGATGCCTCGAATCACCCCGTGCTCGGAGAAGCCGCCGACATGGACGCCGTCCTGATTCAGGTGGGTGACGGTAGCGCTGAGCGTGATGTTCTCGATGAGAAAGTCGGTCACTTCGCCGACGCGCACGAAAAAGGATTCGGGATTGTGGACCGCCAGATCGCGGATCGTGAGGTTCTTCACGTTGGAGAAGTTGATCGCCACTCCGGTATAGGCGAATGGATCGTAATCGACGCCGCGCGGATTACCGGCGTTGTTGGCGTCCCAGAATCCGCCCTGGAGGGTGATGTTGACGTTGCCGTTTCCGGGGTTCGCGTTGGTGATCATGAAGCTGCGGCAGTGCCTGCCCACGCCATCGGCCAGTCGAAAGATCGCGCCGGTGTCGGCGATGATGGAGGTATCCGAATGTACGCGAAGAGTCTCACCCAGCAGGTAGTTACCGGCCGGAATGCGAATCTCACCCTTCCGGTCCAGCGCCTCCTGCAGACCGGGCGCCGCATCGCGGCTGCCATCGTTGATGTCATCGAAAAGGCTCATGTACACATTTCCTCAGGATAATCGGTTGCGAGGTGGCCCCTCGGAATGGGGGTCTAATAGTTATTGATCACTTCGTGGTACTTACGCCGTGACCCATCCGGATCGATGCAGGCCATGTAGCCGGCAGCGGAGATGGGACCGTATTCCGGAAGATGGCCGTCACCTACCAGCGTGTGATGCAGGAGGTGAATGGTGAAGCCGATGCCATGGCCGGTCAGCGTTTCCAGCTCCACTTCCAAGGTTTCGGCCCGTTTGCGATCGTCGAGGGCCCCCCAGCCGGTCTCGGAGGCAAAGATGGGTTTGCCGACCTCAGCGGCCATGGTCACGAGACTATCTACCCGCTCACGAAACTCGGTTTCCGTGGGACAGAACATGTTCCAGGCGAAATACGGGTGCACGGTGATGACATCGGAGAGGGGTGCAAGCATGGCGACGGAGGCGGTTGGCCCGCATGCACCGACGGTGATACGACCGCTGTCTCCCAAGGCCTCGATGCAGTGTCGGGCACGTTCGAGCCAGCCGATCCAGAGCTGGTTGGTGCTTTCGCGCCCAGGTCCGACCTTCGGTTCATTGCACAGATCCCAGAGGAGTACGCGGGGGTCATTAACGTGGGGCGCGACTATCGCCTCGATGAACGGGCGGAAGGCGAGGTCAAATCGCTCATGACCGCCCCAGTGCCCGAGCATCTCCTCGGTGACACCGCCAAAGGAGGGCCAGCTGTGCCACGCGTTGAAGAGTGTGGGGATGAAGCGGAGGTCATAAGTATCGCCCAACTCGATCACGCGGTGAACGCGTTCAGCCACGGCCCCGGGTTGGCGCAGCCAGGCATCATGGGACAGCCATAGACGGATGGTATTGGTGGCGGGAAAGTGCTCCTTCCCCCGTCCCAGTTCCACGCGGATCGCGTCGAAGTCGAAGTGTTCGGCCCATATTTCGATGCCGTGACTGGCATAGCTGGGCTGATAGTTGAACCCACGGATGTGACCGTAAGACTCGGGCTGCACGTTGGACATGATGGTTTCCTTCCTGCTGATGCGCGACGTTGAATTCCGGCTGTCGTTTCGGGTGCTACTTCTTCCGCATTTCCGGGACGCCCTCGCATTCGCATTGCCACAGGACCATGCGCTGCAGCAAGGCGTTGATGATGGTCAGGTACTCCGGGTCGGCGGTGAGCAGAGTCGGATCCGACAGATCGCGGGCGAGATTAGTTGTTTCGCCGGGATCCTCGTAAAGGTCGTACAACTCGACGGCGCTGGGGTCCCTTTCCACGATGAGCTTGTAGCGCTCCTGGCGAACCATCTTGCGATCGTAGAACTCCGCAAAGACGGCATCGCGCACGGTGGCCGAAGGGTCTTGCATCAGCGGCAGGAGGCTTCGGCTCAAGGTCGGCTGAGGAATGGGAATACCGGCCAGATCGAGCACGGTGGCGAAGATATCAATGTTCTGCACCAGCCCTTCCACGACGCCGGGTCGGGTCTTCAGGAAGGGAGCACTGACGATCAACGGCACGTGCAGGTTGTCTTCGTAGAGGAAGTAGTCCTTCTGGATGCCGCCCCGCTCGCCGACATAATCACCATGGTCACTGATGAAGACGATCGCGGTGTTGTCGTAGATGCCGGCATCCTTGACGGCCTGCACGATACGCCCCACCTGGTGATCGACAAAGCTGACGGTGGCGAGGTAGCATCGGCGCATGAAGCGAACCCGTTCCAGCGACGCTTCATCGTAACCGTCCAGAGAGAAACCGACACGCTTGGCGGAGCGCTCGACGAAGGCGCGAAAGTCGGACGATTTGGTGAGGTTGTGCGCCCCCTGGAAGATTGGATCGGGGATATCGATGCCCTCGTACATGTCGAAGAAGGTACGCGGTGGATCATAGGCTTCGTGTGGACTGCAGATGCCGACCTGCATGCAGAAGGGCTTGTTGCGGGTGAGCGCCATCTTGCGCCCTTCGAGGATCTGGCGAACGGCGCGCGAGCCGATAACCCCGTCGATGTGATCGAGTTCGTCATACTCGCTGATGCGGGCATTGCCCATGCGGGCGCATTCGCGGTCACCCGGCCATGGGTGGGGTGCGGGCAAACCGCGATCCTTCAGGATATCGAAGTACCAGCCCGATTCTTCAACGCCATTGCCGAGACTGGCCTTGCCCTCGACCATCTGCTTGTACTGGAAGCCATGATCGACGGGGGTGAAGGGTGGTTCGCGATACTGTTCCCAGAGGTGCAGCTTGCCCACGAGTGCGGTGTAGTAGCCGCTGTCGCGCAGCATTGCCGGCCAGCAGCGTTCGGATGGTGCCAGGACGCCGCTATTCGCGTGGCAATGGTGCTGACAGCAGTACTTGCCGGTGATGATGCTGGAGCGTGCCGGCAGGCAGACGGGGTTGGTGCTGCAGCAGTTGGCGAAGCGGGTTCCCGAGGCAGCCAGGGCATCGATGTGCGGCGTGATCGCCGATGGATGGCCGTAGCATCCGAGCATGTCGCTGCGCAGCTGGTCGGGAAAGATGAAGATGATGTTGGGGGGCATGACGATCCTACTGCTTGGGTGAAGTGATGGTGAGATCGCCAGGGTTGGAGATGTAGCCGCTGAAGGCGTTGCTGCCGTTGCCGCCGCGCACCTTCACCATCAACACGTTCCGCCCCTTCTTCAGCCGCATGCGCGCGCGGGTCAGGTTATCGTTGAAGGCGCATCCATCGCGCTCGACCTGATGCGGTGCCCGCTCGCTGACGAGCTTCTCGCCGTTGAGCCAGGCGTTGGCCCAATAGTCGACCATGATCCCCAGCTCCGCGTCGCGCTCGGTGGGGCTGTCGATCCAGGTTACGGAGTAGGTGATGCCGTTGTTGGTGAAGCCCAATTGCCGGCTCCACATGCTTCGCTTGTAGTCATTGGCATCCGGTAGCCTTTCTCCACGCACCCAAGTCAGGGTCACGTCGCCCTCCGCCTGAACGCTTGCGGAAGGGTCGATGGAGCCATCTTCGGGCACGAACTGCGTGGCCATGGCCTTCTTGATCTCGTCACCGGTCTGAGCGCCTGCCGGGAATGGACCGATGATGGTCCATTGCTCGGGGGTGAGGAGACTGAGCTGTGGTTTCATCAGCACTCCCTTGAGGTAGAAGGGGGCGGTGGACAGGAGCAGCAGCTCCCCCTCTTCTCCCGTGAAGTGCAGGCCGCCGAAGGCTTTGCCCGATGCACCCCCGCCGCGGACCTTCCAGGACTTCAGGACGTCGCTCGCGCGCAGCAGGATCTCGGTGTCTTCCTGCGTGTGCACCCGCAGCATCATTTCGTATTCCGCGGGTCCGGCCAAGGGGACGCGCAGGGTGGCGCCGCCCTCGATCCGCAACGCCTCTTCGGTGCTGCCGGGTATGGCGGCCGGCGTTGCCGTGCCTGCGGTGACCCAGGAGGCAAGCGTCTCCGCGCCGACTTCTCCGGCATAGCCCCAGCATGCCATCGACTCCATGTACGGCCAGATCCACCCTTCTCCCTTGGCGCGCTCGCTGCGGATGAAATGGCGTGGCACCCCGTTCACGATCAGTTGCCGTGCCACGGGGGCGTGGATCTTCAGCGGCCACGGGCCATTGCCGGTAACGGTGACAATCCGTCCGTCAGGAGAGTGGGAGACCGTCCATTCGGCCGGCAACAAGGGCACGACGATCTCCGGCATCTCACCGTCGGGGAGTTGAAGCTCCTCGCCGTTGACGCGCAAGGTGGTGGCGGTCAGGCGCCGAGAGGCGATACGCGTGCCGCCGGGAGCGCGAATGGCGATCCTCTCTCCATCGCAGAGGACGGTCACCGGCTGATCGGCGCGCACCAGATCGGCGCCGTCAAAGCGCAGGAGTTTGCCGTGGAGGAGAGCGTAGCTGGCGAGAGCGTTGCCGGGGAGGGCGGCCGAGGCGACGGCGCCGTCGGTTGCGAGCAACTCGCCGGCCAGGCGGCCATTGTCGCCGGCGGTCACATAGTCGACATCATTGCCGCGACGATAGCGAATACTGTTGTTTCCGAGCGTTTCGGATTGACGGGGGTCCGTGCTCTGATGGGCCGCGGCGACGCAGACGGATTGCCAGCGGGCGGTGCGCGACTCGGCCACCACTCTGGGGCGGCCGGTGGGGGTGCTGCGCTCAACGCGGAGTGAAGGTCTTTCGCGTCCCAGGAAGATACCCTCGAGTTCGGCGCGCGGATCATCGAGGAGCTCCCATGGGTTTTCACCCTGAATGGCATCGGCAGCGCCAAGGACAAGGATCCCCTCTTCGCTCCGTAGCGGAATGTCAAAATCGGGGCTCCAGTCGTCGCGATCGGAGAAGACGAACATGGCGACCTGGGAGCCGGTCTGGCCGGTCAGAGTCACCTCGAGTCTTCCGGCGGGCAGTTCCATCCACGGATCGGCACCGTGCCCGCCGATTCGAATCTCGTTCCATCGCCAGCCGTCGCCAAAGCCGCCGAGGGCAAAATAGGTGGAGTTGTAGAGGACTTTCCTGCCATTGATGGCGACGGCGGTGTTGGACCAGGATCTGGAGAAGCGGGGCACGCCGCGCACCAAGGCCCAGCATCGGTACTTGCCCGCCGGCACATCCTGAGCGATCAAGGAGCATTGCTGCCCCGGGCCGACCGACTGCAGCACCGGACCGCCATATCGCTCCGACATGGTGAAGCGCCGGCCATCGGCCTGGAGCTGATTGCCGGCGATGCTGTGCACGCGCCACTGGTAGTCACGCAGCTCTTCGTCCTTGCGAATATCGTCGGCAATGGCGACAATGGTCCCGGTGGCGCCGCGAATGAAGAGGCTTCGCCGGTCGGCCCACTCCACCGGATTGTAGTTTTCGAAATGCCATGGGCCGTCAAGCGCTCCGGAGATGAAGCGGGTGTAGCTCTCTTCGAGGTCGGCATCGGCTGCGTCCGCGTAGTTGGAGAACTCCGCATAGCGGATGAATCCTTCAACGCTCCCTTCCACGCGCGCCTGGCCGAGGCCGTCGATCAGCACCAGGTTGTGCTCGTCCGAAGCATAGTGACTGGTGCCCGAGTCGGCAAAGAAGTTGACACCGAGGTCGGCAAAGCAGAACTGGCCGTGGTCGGCGTGGGAGTGGCCGGTGGAGACGGGATTGGTGGCGAGGATGAAGTGGCTGTCTTCGGGTTGCCATCCGCCGCGGGAGATGACCTTACCGATGACGGAGAACCAGTGGGAGAGGGGCAGTTGGTCGGGTGTCCAGTCGGTGGTTGCCTGGGGGATGCCGGCGATCAGGGCAATCTCTTCGGCCATGGCGGGCGGTGCCCCGTGGGCGGCGCCGGAAGTGTTGAAGAAATGCCAGCGGGCCATCTCGTCACCATGCATCGCCAGCCAGGTGGGGAACATGGTATTGGTGCTGAAATTGCCGTCTGCCTTGTTCATGGCCTGCCCCTCGCCGCCCCACGGCAGCATCTCGTAGGTGAGCCAGAAGCCGGGGCGCATGGCGTTGGTGCCGGCGGTTGCATCGATGCCCCGGAGGCCAAGGCCGATCAGGGCGTGCGGCAAGAAGTGGGTGCCGTAGCCGTGCGGATAGGTGAGGCCGTCATGGAAGGCGCCGTCAGCGGTGATGCCGTCCAGCAGGAAGGAGTTGAGGACCTTGAGGGACTCGGCGAAGGCGTCGGCGGCGACCACGTAGCGGCACTGCTCTCCTTCGATGCTCATCAGGCTCAGCAGGGTGTTGCTGGCGTAGATGCAGTCCCAGTTGCTGTGACTGCCATTGCCGCGGTTCGGGCCCCACACATACCAGCTCGGACGCAGCTGCCGCTGCATGTCGGCAGAGAGACCATGAGATGAGATCAGGTCGCGAGCCACCTGCCGCTCCTGGTCGGTCAGATCGCGGTGTGCGAGGTCGTAGGCAAGGGCGAGCCGCGGATGTCCCCAGCCCTGGCTTTCGCGGATCCCGTCCTCGGGGGTGATCGCCAGCAGCCAGCCGCGCAGATAGTTGGCGGCCCATCGCCGGTGCTCCGGGTCGTCCGTCAACTGGGCCAGCAAGGCGGCGCGATAAGGAAAGTCGTCAAAGTAGGGAAGCTTGCCTTCGCGCAAACGCGTCACCAGTTCGTCGCGCGCGGCCTCGTCGATCCCTTCTGGCGGAAAGGCCTTGTCGAAGTCGCGCACCCAACGCTGCACGCCGCGGACGAGTGACTCCAGCAGTCGCTGTCCTTCCGGCGTAGCCATGCGTTCGCGGATCGCGGGCAGCTCGGCCGCGGTGAAAAGAAGGCGCGGATGTTCGCCGGGCGGGATGGTCGTTGCGGCGGCACAGCAGAAGGTCAACACCAGGCCGAACGCGGCGCAGCAGGTACGGATGGATCCAGTCATGTGGGAGTTCCTCGTCTCAGGTTGGTGATGCCACGCCATCCGTCCGAGCCCGGCAGCTTACCCGTGCGAGGTCGTGGAGGGGGAATGCAACTGCCCGGTCCTGACCGTCGAGAGGATCCCGATGGTCAGCGACCGGGGCTCAGGGTTTATCAGGCGACGGTTTCGAACTTGGTGCCGGGGGCGCCGCAGATGATGCACTTCTCGGGTGGTTCGCCGTACTCGAGGTTGCCGCAGAAGGGGCAGATGAAGATGAGGTCGCTGTCGAGGTCCTTGCCGGCCTGCACGGCGGCGAGGGCCTCCCTGTAGAGGTTGCAGTGGATCTCTTCGGCCCCCAGGGCATGATTGAAGCTGCGGACCGCCGCCTTGTTTCCGTCACGCTCAGCCTCGGCAAGGTAGGGCGGATACATCTCCTGATACTCGAAGCGCTCGCCTTCGACGGCCGTGGCAAGGTTTTCCAGCGTGGATTTGATGCCGTTCATCGCTTTCAGGTGGGCGTGGGCATGAATGGTCTCGGCTTCCGCGGCGGCGCGAAAGAGCTTCGCCACTTGTGGGAAGCCATCCTTCTCTGCCTGTGCCGCAAAGGCGAGGTACTTGCGGTTCGCCTGGCTTTCACCGGCGAAGGCATCCTGCAGGTTGTCGTGTGTGGCCATGATCCTATCTCCCCGATAGTACGTTGGATTGCTGTTCTGGTCGCGTGCCGCGCGATTCTGACGGTACTTAGCAATACATCTGCCGGCCTCAACCCGCAAGCCATTCCGTGATCAATTGCACAGATCACGGGAGGAATGCGCGTCAGCCCAGGCGGGCCTGGACGACCGGAAGGATCGCCTCGGCCCAGATGCGGTAGCCTTCTTCTGTGGGATGCACACGGTCTTCCATCAGGTGCGGGGCGATGCGCCCGTCAGCTTCGAGAAAGAGGTGGCCGATATCCAGGAAGGAGATGTTCTCGGTTTCCGCCACATGCAGGGCGGCCAGTGCATTGATCTCGCGGATTTGCCGGCGCAATGGATCGTCCGGGGTGCTTCTGGGGAAGATCCCCATCAGGAGAATGTGGGTGGCGGGAGAAGCTTTGTGGATGAGGGCACAGATGGCGCGCTGGCCTTCGTCGATCTGCGCCGGGGTATTGGTCGGGGCATGGATGGAGCCCGTGAGGTTGTTGGTGCCGATGTTGAGCACGACAAGGGGGGGCTGCTGCCCGGCAAACTCGCCGTTGGCCAGGCGCCAGAGAACATTCTGCGTGCGGTCCCACCCGAAGCCGAGGTTGAGGGGATCGTGGGCGCCGAAGGCCTCCCGCCACCAGCGCAATCCCCGCGACCCCAGGCCGGCATCCCCTTCGAAGAGATGGGTAATGGAATCGCCGATGAAGATCAGCGGATACCGGCGACCGGCCGCGAGGGCGCATTTCGACGCGTGGCGCTCATACCAGTCGTAGAAGTCGTCTTCCAGCTTTGCTGCCGGCACAAGAGCCGAGTGCATCATGCCCTGCCCTACCCTGTTGGTTGTCGCCCCCTCGTTACCGGCTGCGGTCGAGGGTCTTGGTGATGTATGAGGCACTTCCGGTGCCCCAGTACCAGCTCCAGGTGCTGTCCCCGATCATGCGGGCATAGCCGCTGTCGCGGAAGAAGCCGCTGCCGCCGTCGCCGTAGAGGAGGCTGTAGCCGAGCATGTCGTGGACCTCGGCGTTGAACTTGCCGGAGAACTGCGGGTTCTCGCGTCCGGCGATGTCGAAGGTGACGGGAATATCGCTGAGCTTGGGATTGCGCACGGGGGAAATCTGGCGCGCCTTCAGCCCGACGGTATTGCCGGTATGATAGGCCTGGGTGCGGAAGGTATAGCCAATGGATACGTCCCTGGCGTTCGGCGTCACGGCATAGTTCCGCTTGGCAGTCTGGTAATCCATCGTGTTCAGCTCGGTTCCCCCGCGAATGCGCAAGGTCGGGCACCACATCGCATCGAATTCGATGTAATCTCCCAGCAGCGAACCGCCGTTGCCTCGCTCCTGCGGATTCCGCAACCGCCCCACGCGTGCCACCTTGTAGCCGGTGGTGGTACCGGCAATGCCCTGCGCATCCGACAGATTGGTGTTCAACGCCTGCTCGGTGCAGGTGCTCGGGAAGAAGTCATCCCAGTCGCCGGAGTACATGCCTTGCGCGAGCCCGATCTGTTTCATGTTGCCGATGCAGACGGTTACACGCGCCTGCGCCCGCGCCTTGCTCAACGCCGGCAGCAGCAGGCTGGCCAGTATGGCGATTATGGCGACAACCACCAGCAGTTCGATCAAGGTGAAGCAGCCACCTCCGTGACGCTGCCCCCTCACCCTCCATGGACTCCCGCCCTTCCGGCTCGCGCGATACTCTGCGTACAACATGCTTGCTTCTCCAATGGCAGTATGGGTTGGCTCTACGATATAGCGTGTAGCAGCTACTGTACAATGCTCTATTCAAGAGCCAATATCAAGGCACTCGCATAGAAATAACAACGCTCTTTAGCCGGACAGGGGGAAATCCGTTAGGATTTCTATGGTTTGGAGTGGGGCGAGGGGTCGGTTCCTTTGCACTGGGGATTGCCCGAGCAGCCCCAGAAAGGCTGCCCGGCATTCCGGCCGGCCTTGGCCGTCCGCAGGACCATGGTTCTGCCGCACCGCGACCAGGGGAATGTGATCTGTCGGATCGGGCGGATCAGGCGGATCAGGCGGATCGGACGGATCTTGCTTTCGCTGAAGGCTGGTCGGCATTCCGGCCGGCCTTGGCCGTCCGCAGGACCATGGTTCTGCCGCACCGCGACCAGGGGAATGTGATCGGGCGGATCAGGCGGATCAGGCGGATCGGACGGATCTTGCTTTCGCTGAAGGCTGGTCGGCATTCCGGCCGGCCTTGGCCGTCCGCAGGACCATGGTTCTGCCGCACCGCGGACAAGGGGATGTAATCGGGCGGATCGGGCGGATCGGGCGGATCTTGAATTTGCTGGCGTTCCACCGGGTGGGCGGCGGCGAGTTGTTCGCTGTAGTCGCCGCTTTGGACAACCTGCGCCTCCACTGCGGCAATCTGCTGGGTTGCCCCTCAGACGGGGTCGGACGGGAGCGGATGGCGGCGAGCATGCTCGGGGGCGACGGGGAGGGGATCCGTGCCAGAGGGACTGGATGAAGCAGCTGAGGTCGTGGAGGTAGGTCGGCGGACGCAGGCCGGCTTCTCGCGACTACTTTCCTGTCCCCTGCTGCCCTTTGCACAGTTCCTTTGCACTGGTAGTAGCCCGAGCAGCCCCAGAAAGGCTGCCCGGCATTCCGGCCGGCCCTGGCCGTCCGCAGGACCATGGTGCTGCCGCACCGTGGACAAGGGGGAATGTGGTCTGTCGGATCGGGCGGATCGGGCGGATCAGGCGGATCAGGCGGATCTTGCCTTCGCTGGCGTTCCACCAGGCGGGCGGCGGCGAGTTGTTCGCTGTAGCCGCCACCTTTGACAAACTGCTCCTCCACCGCGGCAATCTGCTGGTCGAGCAGGTAGTTCGCCTGGTGGATCAGGCAGATAATCGCGTTCGCGCGCAATCTGGCGGATCTGGCTGCTGAAGACAGCCGCTATTCCTCCTCCAATAGACGTCGACGTTGCGGTTGCCTAATCATTCAGGAAACGATCGAGCCCGAATAAGCGTTTGGGGTTCTCGACGAAGAGCCATGAGGCAACTTCCTTGGCACGAGCAAGGCAGATGGACTCATCTGCTACCTTCTGCGCAAGTGCCGCTGCCACGTTCCGGCGGGCCAGGTACTGGTGTCCATAGACGCCATCGATAAAACAGTAGTCGCCGCCGAAGGCGCTGATCTTGTTGGCGGGGACGGCATCCAGCCATTCGACAATAGCACGCCGAGCAGCTTCCGGACTGATGATGTGCCCCCAGCACATGTCGATGAAGACATTGCGGAAGTTCTTGGCGAGGTTGCCGAGTTCCATCACATAGGGATAACCCATGTGGAAAACGTCAAAGCGAGCGTTGCGATACTCGAGAAAGAGGTTCGTCAAGAGCGTCGGGTTGGAGTTATAGATGATGTTGCCATTGCCTTCCTGGAGGCCGGTGTGTATCTGGTATACGAGGTTGTTGTCGTCAGCCACACGGCATACGAAGTGCATCATCCAGTCTGCGAGTGCCTTTGCGGTCTTGATGGGCTGCCGCCAGTCTGGCAGGTTGAGGTCGCTGAAGAGTTCATTGAAGCTGCGTTCGGCTTCTGCCTGTGTGACCTTGTCAAAGCGCAGGCTGCGCTGATACGCCAGGCCACATTTGAGGCAAACGACCCGGGAATGTCCGCTCAGATGCTTCTCGATGTGGCGGCGCGTGACGTCCATCCAGTCGGCAAGTGTATGGACCTCAAGCCCCACTTCGGCCGCGGTGGCGCGCATCTGGCTGTAGTGAGCCGGACAGATGAAATTGTCTGTTCGCATGGCGAAGACAAAGGGGTCCTCTGTTTCCTTGTAAGGAATCGGCATGGAATCGCGGATCGACAGAGCGATTCCGGACTTTTCGCGGAGTACGAACTGGTAGTGTCCGCCGCGCTTTCGGGCATCCTTGAAGAGGGCGTTCAACGGTTCAATCGTTTGGGCATTGATCTCATCGATGCCGTAGATGTCTCTGGCAGCCAAGGCCAGAGATCGTCCATACCCTGTGCTCTCGGCGGCATGCCAATGGGGCTCGACAAGCTTCCATCGGCTGCGGATGTCCTGTCGGCTGTCGCGAGCAGTGGCGAGGTCTTTGTCGCTAAGACCGGCGGACACAAGGTCGCACGAGAAGTAGTGCGTGAGCCATTCCGCCAGAACATCCGTCTCTTTTTGGCGCTCTGACTCGAGCGGCAGATGCTCATGGGTATCGATAATCTTCAGCGATTGAATGTGATCCAGCAGACTGCTGTAATTGTCCATGATGCGCTTCCTACTTTGATCGCCCAATGGTGCCGGGTCAGCTGGCGCGAGTAGCTATCTGCCGCACTGGCTGGTTCTGCATCCTGTTCATGCCGGATCAATCGCGAGTTCGAAGGGCGAAGCCCGCGTGAACCTGTCGGGACTACTATGGCCTTTCGACAGTACGCTGCAAGGGGATACCCGATGATTCCAGAAGGGGTTGGACCAGCAACCGCTGCGGGCATGGCAGCGATCAAGGGGGCTTGATGGCTTCGGACGGGTCGGAGGGTGAAGGTAAGAGAGTCCGTGCAGGGCACGTGGCGCATGCCAGGTGTATTCGCGCTGGTGTCGGAGAGAGTGCCCCCGCGGACGGCTTCCGACGCCAGAATATCAAGCAACCATCAAGCAATCTTTCGATCCACAAACCATTACTATTCAAGCACTTACGGAACTTCTCGGTGCCGGGAATATCTATTCTGCCGGTTCGCCATCAAGCAATCTATCCCTGCCGTGTTTTGGGCGCGGACAAGGGGGAATGCGGTCTGTCGGATCGGGCGGATCGGGCGGATCTTGCTTTCGCTAATGTTCCACCAGGCGGGCGGCGGCGAGTGGTTCGCTGTAGCCGCCGCTTTGGACAACCTGCTCTTCCACCGCGGCAATCTGCTGGGTTGCCCCTCAGACGAGTCGGACGGTGGCGGGCGGATAGCGACGAGCATGGTCGGGGGCGACGGGGAGGGGGCCGTGCACAGAGGGACAGGATGAAGCAGCTGAGGTGGTGGAGGAAGGTCGGAGGCCGGCCTCTCGCGACTACTCTTCTGTCCCCGGCTGCCCTTTGGTCGTTCTTCTTCGGTCCAGTCTACGAGCCAGGCGGAGACAGACAAGCCGCAGGCAGCAAACGACAACAAGCAGAAAGGCCATCATGCTGAAAATGAGTGCCGTAATGCCAACGTGGCCAATGCTGTCCGACAGACGCCAGTATAGTTGCGTCCTTTCGAAGTTTCCCCTGAATAGGCAAACGAAGAAGAGTGGCCCAAGCAACATCGCTGCGACGACCAAGGCCCCTTGCCCAACGCTGATATAGCTGCAACGCGGGCAAGGGGGAATGTGATCGGGCGGATCAGGCGGATCGGACGGATCTTGAATTTGCTGGCGTTCCACCGGGTGGGCGGCGGCGAGTTGTTCGCTGTAGCCGCCACCTTTGACAAACTGCGCCTCCACTGGCGTATTGGGGTCTTCGATCATGGTTGCGCGGTTCCTTTGCACTGGGGGTAGCCTGAGCAGCCCCAGAAAGGCTGCCCGGCATTCCGGCCGGCCTTGGCCGTCCGCAGGACCATGGTGCTGCCGCACCGCGGACAAGGGGGAATGTGATCTGTCGGATCGGGCGGATCAGGCGGATCGGACGGATCTTGCTTTCGCTGGCGTTCCACCAGGCGGGCGGCGGCGAGTTGTTCGCTGTAGCCGCCACCTTTGACAAACTGCGCCTCCACCGCGGCAATCTGCTGGTCGAGCAGGTAGTTCGCCTGGTGGATCAGGCAGATAATCGCGTTTGCGCGCACGGCCGGGTCGTTGTGCTCCAGCCAATGGGCGTATAGGGTCCAACGCTGTGGATCGGTCAGCTCGGTCAGATCAGCCGGATCGGACAGATCCTGTTTGATACGTCTCGGCACGTCGCGAACCGCACGTGCCTCCGGGCCATCGGCCGCCCACAGGGAAAGATGGCGGTGACGCAGGAAATCCTCGAAATCCAGCAGCAGCTCTTCCTGGCTCGACCGGGCCACGTTGAGCAGGCGCAGTTCAGTCTGCGACGAGGTTGCCGAGGCTCGACTGCCTTCGGCAATGTTCTGCCGCCCAGACCGCGCCGCCTGCACCATCTGGTCAGCCATACGAGAGCGCGGATCGAGGAACTTCTCGCAGAACCACCAAGTGGCATCATAGATGATCGTAGTCGTCTGGAAGCTTGCGGTTCTGCGGTAACCGCCGCTTGGTCGCAGTTTCCCGCGGCCAGCGGGACGCTTCGGGCGGATGTCGTGCATGATGTCGTTTTGACCTGCTATGTGGTTTTTCGTTTCCGCGCATAAAACATGCCTTAAGATGATCTGTTTACTATGGACCAGAGTTTGTACGCTGCAAGTGGTGCCTGGGGTCCTTTGCTGCAACAACGCGGACAAGGGGGAATGCGGTCGGGCTGATCAGGCGGATCAGACGGATCGGGGCTCATTGGGCTGCAGCCGCGATGCTGAAGACGAGGACGCGCAGGTCTTCGTCTGAGTCGTTTGCCAATCCGTGGGATCCGCCGGGAAGAACCGCGGCGAGATCCCCGGCGGTCACCTCGTATTCTTGTCCGTCCAGGGTCATCACGCCTCGACCGGAGAGGATGTAGTAGTATTCCTGGTCGATGGTGTGGTGGTGAATGCCGATGGAGGTGCCGGGCGGCAATATGTCGTCGTGCATGAATCGCAATCGCTCGCCGCCGGGTGCTTGGCCATCCGCGACGCCAATCCAGTGAATGGCGCCGATGCCATCATGGCAGCGATCGAGGTGCTTGGATGGCATGTCGGTCTTCTTCTTCAGAAAGCTGGTCGGCATTCGGGTGCTCCGTGGGGATAGTGGTGGGGAAGGCGGCCTATTTCATATGTTCACGTAGCGAATGGGATTCTGTCCACCGAGCCCCACCGAGAACCCGACGTATTCACCGCTGATATCGGAAGCTACAGAACCCTCGAACTCCCAGCGACCGCTCCCGATGAACCCCTCTGGGTCGCGGGTGCGATATGGTAATGTTCCGGCAGGGTGCCATGTCTTGATCCGATAAACTTCCCGCACGATGCCCTGGTATACGGCCATAGCGTAATCCGCCGTCTCGCGGCGTGAACCGATAACCCAAATTCCGCGAGTAGCCTCGTACAATTCTTCAGCTGACATGTCGCTGCGATAGAGCTGGTTGATGGTAATCAGTATTGCCCGATGGCGCACCGTCACCGGTTTGGCCTGAAGCATCTGGATCAGTTCCATTGACCCGATCCGGCCAAATGATTGGACATGAAATCCCGCTACTCGATTCGTCAGATTACGAAGCCCCACCAAATCAATCGCAGACGCCTCAGCAAGGGCTGCTTCCGACTCGGATAGCCCGTACCGCAGAATATCGATCTGTGGCTCAGTCCCTGAATCTCTAATTGCCTTGATGGTCGCGGTCTTCTCACAATCTTCAAGGTCGTCCAAGTGGGCGAAGACGCGGCTCCCCCGGCCTCGGCCAATGTAAAATGGTTTGCCAGTGCGTGGATCGGTGTAGACGTAGACATAGCACTTCAGCGTATCCGCGATCTCTGGTGTGATTTTCATTTGTGTGGCCCTTAGGCAATGGGACGATGACGATTCATTCAGCTGGTGCTGACAGGCTTGGGTTGATGCTTGAGCTTGGGAGTCGCTTCGGTCAAAATCACCAATCCGCATCGGATGATACCTCGTGAATCTGAGGGTCGTTGAGCAACTTGGCGTACTTTCTGCCGTTCTCGTAACGAGCGAATGCTACCTTTACGTTGGTCTCGCTTCGGAGGCGAGCGATCGTTGTGGCAATGGTCGGGTCATCGGGCATTCCGCGTACGAGGTGCACCAAGTAGGCGTGTTGGATTCGACTGTTGAGCAACTTCTCGGCATCAAGGGCCAGATGACCTTCGCCGTAATTCAAGCCCATTTCGATGCCGATCGGTGGCACAACCCTACCCTCGCTGAAATCTCTGAGGGTACAATTTCTCAGGCGTTTCGGGGAAAGGATCGCGAGGTCGAAATTGCCTCTACGGTTGTTCTTCTCGGGGCGAGGAATGCACTCAGGCCATTCCTTATGTATGGGCTGCGTGACCATCCCGCCCTCGGCGAGGGGAAGATGCCTCGCGAAGTGGGGTTGCGTGCTCAGGATCGAATACAAGCGAGTGTGAATGGAGTGCTCGACGCGGTGAAGGTAAGGAACTTCCAGGAACTCTCTGACGAGTTCATCGATGCACATCTCGGTCATTCGCATGGCACGCTTGACCCAAACGGCGTCATCCGCATCGACTGGCGGAGCCTCTGGCATCGTTTCGCAGGTTTGGGGCTGCGCCGCCACTTCTTCAGTGGGACGCTGCTCGATCTGCCCGAGCCGGCCACTGGTCAACCATGAAATCAAGGATTCGATATCCGCGTGCGCTTCAATCTCGGTCTTGGTGACGTAGCGCTGTGGCGTCATTCGAACAATCCAGTCGTACACGCCACGCTCATTGGCCGGGGTGCAGACATTGACGGTCTGACTGATGCGCCCGGTGACGATGAAGACATGGCGGCTACCAACCTCGGCGCGTTCCGATTGTGCCATCGTTGCTCCCCCTGTTCACGTCCCGCTAAATGCTTGTGGCGGTGCGGAGCGTGCTGTATGCAGTTGTTGAAGTAAGGTGCTACACGCATTCTGGCCTGGCTACACATCCTTCGCAAGATAGGAGCTTGGCGAAGGGGTACAAGCGCAGGCGCGAAGAATTGGCGCAGAGGCGCAGATTGACATTTTTCGCGCTTTGCCGATCAGGAAAACGGACGAAATCCCGAGCCAGAAGATGCACCACCAGACGAAGATGCTTCCTCCCCGGCGGACCATGACGATCGGCAGGATGAGAAGGATGAGTTGGAGGATGAGGCAGAGCACAGCTTGGTCAACGCTTGGGCAGGAGGGGGAAAGCTAATGCTTCCTGATGTTGTGCAACATAGCGGCATGGGTATGGGTGCGCAAGAATTGGCTACGACTATGAAGGGCATGAAGGGACGGAACGACTGGCGGGGGGCGGCAGGAGTTTTCTCGGCAACTGCTCTTGACTTTTGAGTTATCTGTGATTATATTGAGCGGTTGGAGTCGTGCAGGAGAAAGGGGAGACATGGGGATGGGTGAATGGGAAGAGGTGTACGTTGGGACCGATCTTTCGACCGAGGTTTTTGGCTTTCGGTCGGGGGACGGGCGTTTCGGGGACCGATCTTTCGACCGAGGTTTTTGGCTTTCGGTCGGGGGGACGGGCGGTTCGGGGACCGAGCTTTCGACCGAGGTTTTTGCCGATCGGTCAGGGGGGCGGGCGGTTCGGGGACCGAGCTTTCGACCGAGGTTTTGGGCTTTCGGCATCGCGGTTTTGGGATGGGGCGTGGCGGAGGGGCACTCCGGCGAGTGGCGTTCCGGGGATGGGCTTCAACCGAGGATTGGACCGAGGTTTTCGGGGGGAGGGATGATTGCATGAGCGGCGGATGCCTGTATACTTGTGGAGAGGAAGAATAATGGTCATGAATGGGAGTATGACACGTATGGGCGATGTGAAGAAGCCGCTTGTGGGGCTGTGCCCGATCGGCAAGTTTGTCTTCAGCCATGAGGACGCGATGCGTCAGAAGGAAGCGCTGCAGGAGAAGCTGCGCGGCTGGGAGATACCCTTTGTCGATCTGGATGGCGTGCTGGAGGATGGCATGGTCCGTGAACATGGGCATGTCGACGCGGTGGTGCGGCACTTTCGGCAGCAAGAGATCGACTGCCTCTTTGTGCCCCACTGCAATTTCGGTACGGAGTCGGCGGTGGGGATGATTGGGCGCGAGCTGAAGCTGCCTACCCTGCTCTGGGGAGCGCGCGATGAAGCGCCGCTGCCGGATGGCACGCGGCTTCGCGACAGCCTCTGCGGCATGTTCGCTTCGAGCAAGGTTCTTCACAAACTTGGCGTGCCCTTTTCGTACATCGAGAACTGCCGCATCGACGATGCGCCGCTGTGCGAGGGGGTGGACCGCTTTCTGCGCGCCGTCAACGTGGCGCGCGGCTTTCGCGGGCGCATGCGCATCGGTCTCATCGGGCAGCGCATCGATTTCTTCTGGACGACGATCATCAATGAAAGCGAGCTGCTGGAGCGGTTCAACATCGAGATCCTGCCGATCGACATGGTGACCTTTATCGAGCGAGCCCGGCAGCGTCTGAGTGAGAATCGGGCCGCCTACCTTGCCGAGGCGGCTGAATGGCGCCGTGCGGCCAGGATCGAAGGTTACGATGACGACGAGCCGCTCATGCGGGTGCTTGGGGTGCGCGACCAGCTTCTGGCGCATATTGCCGACGATGGCCTTGACGGCTATGCGATGCAGGACTTCATGTCGCTGGTGGACGCGATGGGGAGCTACTGCTTCTTCGCGAACTGCTTCGGGGCGGAATGCAGCGGGGGCTCCATGGAGTCGGACATTCATGGCGCGATCAGCAGTGTCATGCTGCGCCGCGCGATCTTTGAGGATGGAGCCGCGTTCCTGGCGGACATTACCATGCGCCATCCGGATAACGACAATGGGGTGCTGCTGTGGCATGCCGGGGCGCCGCTTTCGATGATGCATCCCGACGCGCAGCTTCATCTGGGGCATCACTGGATCCTGCCGAGTCCGCTGGCGGGGATGCCGCACTTCCGCCTGAAGGATGGCCCCATCACGATCGTTCGCTTCGACGGGGATCGGGGCGAGTATCGCCTGGCCGTCGGACAGGGGAAGGCCATCGAAGGGCCCTTCACCTTGAATAACTACGTGTGGATGGAGGTGGACAACTGGCCGCGGTGGGAACGAGAGCTGATGGAGGGTCCCTTTATTCATCATGCGGCGATGGCCTATGGTCATGTCGGCGACGCGCTCGTTGACGCCTGCTCCTTTATCGACGGCTTGACTCCCTTGAGACTGGATGGTGTGTCATGACGACCAACGGCCATGAGCGGGAGGTGTTGCGGGAGCTGGCCGGGCAGGTGGCGGAGATTGCCACGCTGCGCAGCCAGGAGGAGAAGAAGCGGCTGTGGCAGGCGCACAACGATCTGACGAGCACGGTGCCCGTGGTGGCCGTCCATCCGGGACGGGCGTGGCTGGAGTGCATTCCGCCCGAAAGGATGGTTTGTCAGGATCCCTTTCTGTACGCCTGGGAGCAGCGTCTGCGCATGCAGCTCTACCATTACCGGGAGATCGGCGATGACCATGTCGTCGAGGGTGAGTTCAACATTGCGTGGGAGATGCAGAGCACCGCGTGGGGCCTCGATGCGGCCTGGCAGCGGCAGGATATGCTGGCGCGCCGTAAGGAAGCCATGTATCACCTGCATCCCAATCTGGGCGTTCCGCGGTATCTCCTCCCGACGCAGATTCCGCCGCGGGAGGCGCCAATCCAGGAGGCCGGTGATATCGAGAAGCTCCGTCCGATCAGCTACACGGTCGATCGGGCCGGCTCGAAACGGCGGCTTGCCCTGGCGCAGGAGATGTTCGGGGAGATCCTGCCCGTCCGCCAACAGGGGATTGCCAATGTCGATGTGCCGCTGGCGGAGCATCTGGTCCATCTGCGGGGGATGCACCAGCTCCTTCTCGATGTCTACGAGCGGCCCGAGTGGGTTCATCGGCTGAGCCAGTATGTGGCGACCGCGCTGGACAAGCGCCTGCAGGCATGGGAGCGGGAAGGTCTGCTCTCCTGCAATCATGGCGCGGAGCTGGTGGGCGGCGATGGACCCGGCTGGACCGAGGCGCTGCCGGCGCGGGGCTACGACGAGGAGCGGGTCCGCCTGCGCGATGTCTGGGGATCGACCGACTCGGCGCCACTTGCGGGCTTTTCGCCGGAGATGCTCGATGAGTTCTTCTTCCGCTACGTCACGCCGGTCATGGGCCGCTTTGGGCTCGGCAGTTACGGCACGCTGGAACAGCTTCATGACCGGATCGAGTCGGTGCGCCGCCTTCCCAAGCTCCGGCGGCTGAGCGTCTCGCCCTGGAGCAACCTGACCCCGGTGGCCGAGGCGCTGGGCAAGGAAGTGGCGCTGTCGATCCGGGTCAAGCCCGAGTGGTTTGCCGACAAGGATTTCGACGTGGAGGGGCTTCGCGGCGTCCTTATCGCAAAGCTGCGGATCGCGCGGGAGCATGGCTGCCATGTGGCGCTGGTCCTGAGTGGGCTGACGACGGTGCAGCAGCAGCCCTGGCGCCTCCGCACCTTTGTCGACGTAGCCCGACAGGCGATTGCCAACGTCTATGGCTGAGGGTGGAGCGCTTCACGCGGCTGGCGGCCCTTGCCAGCGTCTACGGCTGAAGGAAGTGCGCCTCGCGTGGCTGGAAGCTATTGCTGGTCAGGGTATGCGAGTCGATCGCGAGCAGCGTGCCGTCGAGAAGCAGGAGGGTGATGCGACCGGGGCGGCGCAGTATGGCTCCGTAACGCCCGGTAAAGGCCATCCTGCCGACGACAACCGAGATGGGGTCGCGACTGAAGAAGAGGTGGTCGTCGATACCTTCGCCGGTGACATGCAGGCCATGGGGCATCGCCTTTGCCTTGAGCTGCGTCCGCCCGGGCGGCAGTGGCCGCAAAAGCGCGTGCAGGCGGTGAGGGGCGGTCATGCTCGCCTGGAAGTGGCGCATGGCGAAGCTCTCCTCCGGCTTGAGCCGGTACTCCAGCGTCGGCTGCTGGCGGACCGTGATTCGTGCATCGGCGGGGAGGTCGGGCAGCAGCAGCTGCAGATCGACGCCGTGGCGGCCGGTGAAGCGCCATCCTTCCGCGGCACTTCCGTTATGCGCATCGCTAACCACCTGGAGGTGCCAATGGGTAGGCATCTCCTCCGGCAGGCGCAGGTCATCGGAGACGATCACGTAGTCGTCCTTGATCCAGAGGATGGAGCGGACGACGGCGGGGTTCGGCTCGCGGAAGCGCTCCCAAGCCACGTCAACCAACTGGTGTTCGCAGCTGTCGCTGAGGAAGACGGGATCGCTGGGCGAGAGGGCTTTCGGGTGAACGCCCTGTACAAAGTCGGCGCTTGGCAGGGTGGCGAAGCGCTGAACGTGGCCTGGAGCCAGGGGCATGTGCGACTCGTGGAAGGAGAGGGTGCTGTGGCGCCAGGTCTCGCCGGCCTCGCCGCCGTCGAAAACCAGAGGCCGCCCATCGGCCATAAGCAGGAAGCTGCCTTCCGTACGGTGGTAGCGATAGCCGCCGGGGCCCTGCTTGAAGAGGAGGTAGAACTCGTTTGGCTGGCCGACATGGCCCCTGAAGATCGCGCCGAATCCTTCGAGGCGACGACTTGCAAGCAGCTGTTCGGCCACCGGCTCCAAGTCCGCTTCCTCGACGGCACAAAACCACATGGGCAGCTTGGAGAAATGGCCGCCGTTGCGTCCACCGGCCTGGTAAGCCCACGCCAGCAGGTCCGCCAGTTCCGGATCGCGTTGGCGGTAAGCCTTGCCCATCAGAGCGAAGAACTCGCTCACCCACTGGCCCACGTGGGCATGATCGCCAATGGGCGGCACGCGTCGCACCTTTTCGGCCGCGGCATACTCCTCGTAGCTGCAGCCATCTCGCAGCAGGGCGTAATCGTGAGGATATGGCGCCGTCAGCAAGAGGGGGCCCCACGAGAGGAAGTCGCGCAGCCGGGGGATGGCCGTCACGTCCAGCAGGTTGTGCTGATAGAGGTGATAGGCCAGGTTCAATCGGCAGCTTGCCGCGTGCAGGTAGTAGCAGGCGGGGTTTTCGTACCACTTTCCGCTGCCGGGAGTGCAGTATACGTTCAGCGAGCGCTCCATCAGTTCGGCGGCATGCTGGACGAAGTCTTCGGCATCTGGATTGCCCCGGAAGGCCACGCCGATCGTCCCGACGATATCCACGCGATCCGCTTCGAAGTTGGCATTGCGCGAGTTGAAGCGCCAGTTCATGAAGTCGGTCTCCATGTACATGTGGCCCATCAGCATCAGGCTGGAACGTACCTGCCGCTCTTCCTCCGCCGTGAAGACACCCGTCGCGGCGATCATGTCATACTGCTCGGCATAGGGGGTGATCGGACGCCCGCCGACGGGGCTGTAGACATCGGAGTAGTCGCGACCGAAGAGGGTCATGCGGGCTCGGCGAGGCGCTTCGATCACCATGTCGGTTCGCAAGCGCCAGAGCTTGGCTGGGTCGCTCTCGATCATCGCCTGGAAGCCCCGCCGCGGTCCCCGGCCATGATCCGCGATCAAGGCGGCCCAGATGGGCGCGAACCGGGGATCGAGCCGCTTGCGACGCAGCTCACGCAGCTTCTCGCGTCTGGTCAGCACGAAGGGGCGCTGGATCCTGTCCTGCTCGTCGAGGCGCCAATCCTTGAACTCCTGGAGCCGGGGCGAGGAGTTCTTGTGCTGAACCGCGGACAGCTCTTTGTGCGGGCCGTCGTTGCGGGCGAAGGTCGAGACCAGCACGCCCCAACGGCGCTCGCCATCGAAGCAGCCGAAGCGATAGAAGGCGTCACCATCGGCGGTGGTATGCGCGGTGATCATCGAGATGGTGGAGCCGACCATCTCCGGGTAGGGCCAGTCGAGCTCGCGGTTCTCGTCGCCAGGTCCTTGAGCGATGCGCTCGAAATCGCGATCGATCCAATCGCCCCTGCGGATGGTGAAGAGGCCAATGTAGTCCTCCTGCTCCAGACCGTCGGCGGTCATGGCATAGGCAAAGCCCTGTGGCGGGATCCACCAGGCGACCGACTCCTGCAGCCGCGCCAGCTCCCGCGCTTCCGCCTTCAGGGTGCGCCAGTGCACGTTGCCGTGCTCGGGGGTCCAGTGGAGGAAGCCGCGCCCGCCGCTGAACTCCCGAAGCGAAAACTCGAATGCGGCGCCCGGGACCGGCGCACTGATCTCATGCACCAGCAGGCAGGGTTCATCGCGGATCGCAGTCAGCTCGAAGGATATCATGGCGCCAGTGCTCAACGTGTAGTCGATTCGCAGCCGCATGAGCAGCGGCCCGGCGTCCAGCAGGAGCGAGTTGCGTCTGGCGATGGCCACGCCCGCCGGCAACAGCCAGCGACCATGCCCACGCCAGACGCCGTCTTCGCCGCGCACCGCACCAATCGGCGGCCGCGTCGCCTCCCCCTCACCGAGCGGTACTCGAAAAGTTGCCACGCCTGTATCGATCTCGCCCCACCCATCCGTTGTCGGCGTCAGCGCCAGCGAGCTGGTCAGCAGGTCGTCGGGCAAGGCTCCATCGGCTTCGTAAAGGCTTACAAGCCGACTGCTCACGGCCGGAAGCTCCAGCATGCAGGCGACTTCCCCCTCCATGGTCACCTGCACCGGCTGCACCTCACCGGGGCGTCCGGAATCGACCAGGCACAGACGTTCCGAATCGACGCCGGCCGGCAGGGGCAGTTTGACCAGTTGGCGGGGAAAGGCGTAGTGGAAAGGGTTCCGCAAGGGTTGCGTAAAGAGCTGTCGCAGGCTGCGGCCGCACCAGACGAGGCTGGCCGGCAGCGAGATGTCCAGTGGTGCCGGTGGCGCACTCTGCCACTCCGTCACCACCGCATCGAGCGTGGTGACGTCGCCTGGCTGCACGTCGATATCACGCGCGAGGTAATGGGTCGCGATGTCATGTTCGAGCGGATCCAGGGTCGCGGCCAGGAAGGCGTAGCGTCTTGCGGGCAGGTCAGCGAAGGCATATCGCCCCTCATCGTCCGTGGTCGCCGTCACGGTATGGAGGTCCTCATGAACGGTCATCTCACGGCAGTTGCTTATCCCGGTCGGCAGGAACTCGTCGACCTCGGGAGCACTGACCACCATAGGGGTACCCAAGGTGACCTGCACATGTGCGGCGGGCTTGCCGTCGGCAAGACGGAGCCTGCCTGCCAAGGTGCCGGTGCCGACACTTACCGGCGTGGGCACAGGGGCGCTCTTCGCGGGTGGCGGCGCCAGCTCATCGGCTTTGGCGTCACGATTGCAGAGCCGCAGTGCGGTGGCCGCCAGTTCCCGTCGCTCGGGCGTGTCGGCCAGCCGCAGCGCCTCGTCGAAGTGAAGATCGGCCATGCTGTTGTACTTCTCCACGAACTCGTCGATGCAGAGCCCAGCCTGCTTTTCGGCCGACTCCCGATAGTGTCCTTCCATCGTGTAGCGGTGGTAGCTTACGGCAAGGGCCAACCCCACCCGGAGCGCCTCATCCCGGTGACGCGGCTCCAGCGCCTTCAAAACCACCTGAGCTTCGGCCAGATCGCCCAGCCTGCAGAGCGCCTCGAAAAGGCACCAGCGACTATCGTTGGGGTGCGCGGTCTGGTCTGCCAGCGCGGCCAGGCATTGCCGGCGCACCGTTTCATAGCGCTTGGCCGTCAGGTTGTCACTGATCTTGCGCAGGGTGATATCGGGAAGCGTGCTCACTTGATCCTCACTCGAAAAGGGCGTGTGGCGAGGTCCTCCATCAGGCGCAGAACGCCATACCAGAGAGAACTCCAGGGATGACCGTCCTCCGCCCACTGCAGGTGCGTATCCGGTGTACCGTCAGCGCCGCGGTGGCGCCAGTCCAGGGAAAAGCCAAGGTCGCCGCCGATCGGCCAGCGCTCCTGGGCGAAGAGCATGTAGGGGACAAAGATCTCCAGCTCGAGGCCGCCAGCCGTCTCGCGCCATGCGCCGGCGAGTCCTTCCACTTTCCGTGCCGTCTCACCCGGGCCAAGCTTCAGGCGCCCGTCATCCAGGAAGCTGCCCCCCAACCAGTAGTACCCCCCGGGCGTGCCCAGCAGTTCCGGCGCGCGCGGATCGAAATAGAAGGTGAAGAGGTCGCGCCTGAGCTGGCCGGTCCCGCGGATTGCCACATAGAGTCCCTTCTCCCCCGCCCGCATGGCCACCTTCAGGTAGCATTCGGAAGGCGAAACGCGATGGTCATCCCGGCCGCGTGTCCAGCGCGCCTGCACCGGCTCGCCAACTGGAAAGGCGTGCTCCATCGACCATTCATCCAGCGCGCCATCGACAGTTGCCTCCCCCCGGTCAACGGCCCCGAAGCGCACGAAGGCCACCTCCGCGGCGGCCCAGCTCTCCGGGCCAAGCTGCTCGAGGAGCGGAATCCGCCCGACCTCGGCATCGAGCGGAAGCGCCACCCCCAGCGTCGTACCATCTTCGCGCTCCACAAGGACCTTGTCTCCCGGCGCCACCACCTGCCGACCACGCAGGAAGCCGCCACCTTCGGGAAAGGGGGCCACGACCGTCTGCAGGCGACTGCCGTTCTCACGATAGTGGATGGCGATCAGCATGGGCGCAAAGGGGGCAAGATAGAGGTCGGCCGGCCACTTCAGCAGGTCGTCGGCTTTCAGCAACTGGGGCCAGGCAAGGCTGCGGCTCGGTTCCGCCGGGGTGAGCGCCTCGTTGCCGCTCAGTTCGAAGCCCGGCAGGGGATACAGCTCTACCCGGCCGTCCACGAGCATGGTAGCGGTGATCTGCGTCCGCATGCCGCCGGGTGTCCATCGGCTGACGGCCCGCAGCCGTGGTGGCGGCTCTGCCGGGGTGGGCGCCGGGGTGGCGATTGCAGCGTAGAGTGCACGGGCAATCATCAGGTGGCCCAGCACGTTGGGATGGATGCCATCGCCCCTCCCTTCGGTCTCCAGCATGCTGCTGAAAGGGCGCCGGTAGTGTGGCGGGAAGAATGGCTGCATCGACCTGCCGGTCTCCTGAAGGTCCGCGCCACCCTGCCCCCAGATGGCGTTGAAGCTGTCAACCACAGGCAGTCCCAGCTTTGCGCCCAGTTCGCGCAGATGCGCGCCATAGCCGACAGTGCGGAAGATATAGGGGGTGTAATCCGTCTCGTCTTTGGCCCGGCTGATGTCGGGTGTCGGCAGGAGGAAGAGCGGGTCGACGCCTGCTTCGCGGAGACGCTCGGCCAGCCATTGCATCTGCTCCAGGTATCCGGCCAGCGAGGCTCCGGCGCCCTGATCGTTGAGCCCGTACATGATCATGGCCACGTGAGGCTGGGCGGCCGCGAGATCGCTCGTAAAATTGCGGACGGAGGCATCGACGGAGCGGCCGGAATAGGCGCGTTCCGACATCTCGATCCGTTCGTTGCCGGACGCGCGGGCCAGCATGCGACGCAGGATCTTCTCGTAGTCGCCTGTGGCGGTCACGGAATCCCCCATCGCCAGGAAGCGAACGGCCTCGCCGTCGAGGAGGCGTTGCCCATGTCGCGGCAGAGCGTGACAAAGCACCCGGGCATCGAGCGGCGGGGGCGGCGTCATCGCCAGGGAGCGCAGCTCCTTCCCGTCCGGCAGGGTCACGATGTGGATGCCCTCGCCGAGGGGCGCAAGCACGCCGATGCCATCGGTCACAGTCAGCAAGCGTGCCTGCGTCTCGCCGATCCCGCCGGCGGTGATCAGCCTCACCGAGCAGGCGATCTCGCCCGACAGCTCCGGCAGCGAGAGGCGCGCCAGTTCGTCCGTGAAGAGATACGGTTCCTCGACACCCGGCTCGGCGGCAACCACGAAAGCAAGCAGCAACAGCAGCAGGAGCTTCATGGCGCCACCTCAAATCGAAAGCTTCCCCACAGGGACGGCTGCAGCATGGCTTCCGACGGCACATCGGACATGATCGCCGTCGCCTTGTTGCTCCAGTATTCCCGCGCCACCGCGCGCGTGCCGGTCTGGTCCGAATGAACCCGCCCCACATCGCCGCGAAGCTCCCCTGCCCTGGTTGGATCAAGGTGCAGCGCCGAGAGGGGGACTGCCGCCTCGAGACTGAAGCTCTTCGCCTGGCGCACGACCGCAATGCGCGCCTGCTCCAGCAGCGTCACCCGGTCGATGTATATCGTTCGCCACGGCGACGAGAAGGGAAGCCGCGCTTCGGCCGGGGTTCCCGGCACCACGTAATCGTAGAGGATCGCCGCGGGCTTGCCGTCGACCATGGCAAAGCTCAGGCGGATATCCCCCTCGCCGGCGCTCGACCGTTGCGGATCGAGTCCCCCTTTCGTCTCCAGCATCACATCCACCACATCGCCATTCTTGAAAGCTTCGAGCATGTCATCGGTCGTGGCGTTGGCGAAGGGAGCGCGGCTGTCCTCGCCGCTGAACCAGAGATAGAGGTTCTCCCGATCGTATGCAAGGGCGAAGCCGTCGATCCGTTCCCCCGGCCATTCGTTGTCCCGCCCGTCAATCTCGATGGTCTCCATCCATTTGATGGTGTAGACCTTGCTGACCTTCGCGTCCAAGGCGCGACCGCGGCGCAGCTCCTCGGCCGCCAGCAGATGCTCGCCAGTCACTGTCAGGTCACCACCGCTCAGGCGGCCGATCTTCTCCAGCCCGTGCAGTTCGACCACAGAGGAATGGGTCTTGCCGACGACGTAGCGGTAGTGCGTCCTGCCGTCGTCGCCCAGCACCCCTTGGAAGGTCCCGCCGAAGTGTTCGTCGTTGAGCGAGAGCTGATCCATGATCTCCGGTGTGGGCGGACTGTTCATGCGCCACGACAGCCCGGTGCGGATATCCTGGAATACCCGGTCGATGTAGAAGCCGTCGGCCGTCAGCAGATAGGTGGCCCCGAGGTTGCTACTGAGCGAGATGACTTCGCCGATCGTTTCGTTGACGTACGCGCTGCCGAAGAAGCGGGTGGGCGCGATGATGACCCCGGGTTCCTCACCGGTGGCAGAGGTGCCGTGCCCCGCATGCAATCCCGGCCAGCGGTTCTTGTACCGCCACTTCACCGTGCCATCCGGGCGCATGCTGACGATATACTCGTCGAGGGTGATCGCATTGCCGTCGCGATCGGTAAAGATCGCATCAGCCGAATGGCGCAGCCCCTCGATCGGCACCGGCAGCAACTTCGTCGGCAGCTCATAGACTGGGTACCCTTCCGCGGTGAACGATGCCGGATGGAACCACGCCACTGCCGCCTCATTGTAGCTCGCGTCGGTGACCGCAACCACGAAGTGCTCGTTCATCAGGAACTGCCACTGTGCGCCCACCTGCTTCCACGGCTTGTCGTTCAGTGTGATCGGCCCAGCCTCCACCTCCTCGCGCTGGGCAATGCCATCACCGTTGCGATCCGTCCACGCAAAGACCGCGCCGGCGGCCAGCTCCGGGAAACGTTCACCGAACCACGCCGGCGGCGTTCCGACCGCGGCGACCGGGCGCATGCCATCGGGATCATGGCGCCACAACGTCGTGGTGCGACCCGCCGCCCATCCCTGCCAGCTGGTGAAGAAGAGCCGCCCGTTGTGGTAGAAGGGATACGCCGGCGCGCGCCCCCCGAAGTTGTGCGATGCCCCCCCGAAGAAATGATCGAAGGAGTCATCATCCGCCCGCCACACCAGGCGCGTCATGGCGATGGCGCCGGTGACCGGGTCGCGCTCGAACTCCTTCCCCTGATACCAGAAGCGGTTCTCGTTGCGTGGATCGATGTCCCCGCCGCCGCCGTAAATCGTCGGTCCCAGCACCTGATTGATACAGCGCCCCTGCTTGTCCCAGAGACTCGTCCGCTTGAGGCTGTGATTCAGCTCGCAGACCCAGATGTTGCCGGCTGCATCGACCTCGACGCCCGCTGGGCTCTCCAGATTGTCGCGATCGAACGTCCCCAACCGATGCGGCCCCACCTTCCCGACGCTCCGCACCAGATTGCCGTCGACATTGAAGACCTTCACCTGGTGTACCGGTTCCATCTCGCCGACATAGACGTTGCGCAGCTCGTCGACCGCCAGCCCCAGCGGGTTGGTCAGCCCGGTCACGAGCGGCTTCAGCGTCAGGCTCTCCAGATCGAGCAGCTGCACGGTGGTGTCGCTGACCACAGCCAGGTGCCCTTGGCCATACGGCCGGATCCGTCCCGGCTTGCGAAGCTCGATGGAGCCCATCTCCTTCATCTGCTCATGCTCCCGCAGCTTGTAGGCGATATCCCAGGAAAACTCCCCCGCGGCGGCCCCCAGATTGTCGGTCATATCGACGATGATGAGACGGTCATTGGCCCGATCCGCGATGAAGGCGCGGGTGCCGACTACCGCCAGCCCCTGGATGTCCAGCACCTCATCCTTGGCGATCTCCCGCCCGAGCAATCGGCGCGAGCGCTTGGTCGCCGGGTCGACCTCGATCATCACCACCTTCTTCGCCCATCCGCCCTGCTCCAGATAGTAGATGCGATCGTCGCTGACCGCCATGACCCTCGGGCAAGCCAGCCAGATCCGTCCCGAGCCCCACAGCTTGCGCATGTCCAGATCCGCTTCCAGGATGGCATGCCCACCTTCACAAAAGGTCCCCGCCCACATTCGGTCACCCACGCGCACGATGGTCTGCGGGGGCTGATGATCCGCCAACCATCCGCCCGTCGTGTCCGCCGTCGTCCACGCCAGGCCGTGCTTCTTCTCGGGATAGTAGGAGTAGAGATACTCGAGCCCCAGACCGGGGTGCCAGATCCCCTCCCACCGGTAGCCACCCGGCAACGCGATCAGCGCCGTGCCATCCGGCACCACGTAGCCGCGTTTCTCCGGACGCTCGTAGGGCGGCCAGTAGTCATCGATCGTCGCCAGATCCCACCAGACCGTCTGTTCGCCGGCATCGAAGGACTCGCCGTTCACCAGATTGCATACAATCGCACCCTGCGGGTCGACAATGCGGATCGAGGCCTTCCCGGCTGCCGGCATCGTGAAGCGAATGGGCACCACACCTTCGGGGCCACCAGCCTGGCGGACAATCCGCCTCGCCGGACCATCGCCCAGCGCCTCGACCACGATGATCTCGCCGAAGCCAATGGAGGTCAGGTTGCTCTGTTCGCCCCCGGACTGCGCCTCGGGCGTACCGGAGAGGACCAGCAGCCGCAAGGCGCGCGTGGAGACATCGCGGCCGAAGTCGGTCGTCACCTCCCAGCAAGTGGGTGGTCGCCACGTACGCTGGGGCTTCATCTCCGTCAGGAGTTCCCACCCCGCATCGACGCCAGGATCCGGATCCCCATCGCCCCGAAAAGCCTGGATCAGGATCTGCCCAGCCCCCGACTGCGATGAACCGATGAGCAGGTTCAGGCCGCGCATGCTCCGCGGTTGCCCCCAGTCCAGCATCAGCCACTCCGGCGCCTCAGGCGATATGGGCACATCTCTTGTGGCGCTCTCCCAATTCCTCGCGGCCAGCGAACCGTCGAGCAGACTCTCCGGCGATGAACGGCGCGGGTCCGGACGGAAGCCGCCGGCGGGCTTGTAGCTGGAACTCACCCTGATAGCAGCTTCGGGAGCGATGTTGACGAGGCGATCGCGCCACGCGGTGAAGAGAGCAAGCTCCCGCCGATACTCACCGGCCGGCGTCGCCTGCCCCGGCGCGCTCAAGCGCAACGCCTGGGTTGTGATGCCCACCGGCAACGGCACGACGCGTACCAGCCGCTTCGCCTCGCCCGGATAGGCCACCGCGATCCAGTGACTCTCGTCGTTCGGATCGTTCGGGGCGCCCCCCTTCAGATAGCTCAGCTCATAGTCACCGACGAACATGCAGGAACCCACAGCCTGTGGTTCCCGAAAGCTAAGCACGAAATGAAAGGTGGCCGGATCCTTGCTGGTTGCCACCCATGCCCGATGATGACCACGCTTCTGCAGGCGAAGGACGCCCGGCAACGCCGCCACGTCACCCGGCAGCGCCCGGCTCGATGCCAGATCCACCTTGGCGTCCGCCTGCACCGGGGCAAATAGCCCGTCGTCGGTGAAGAAGTCGGCGGACCATCCACAAATGCCGCACACGATCGTCATCAGGCACAGGAGACGCTTCATACAGGGTCGGGCCACTCCAATTCGACGCCCTGCGCCTGCAGCACCGCCTGATAATCGCGGAGCAGCGTCGCATCCGCGAGCACGGCGCGAGGGCTGGTGTTGTGTTTGAGACAGAAGGCGGCGAGGATGCCGGCGGATTCGCCGATGTTCCATTCCACCGGATGCAGGCGATAGCAGCCGTTGGTGATATGTGTCACGCCCAGATTCTTGCATGCCGGCAGCAGGTTCTCGACCCGTTGCGGGATCAGGGATCCGAGCGGTATCTGGAAGGGCTTGCTGGCGATGTCGATATAGTTGGTGCCATTCGAACTCGGGTGGAGATCGATGCGGTAGTAGCCCACGCCCACACTGTCCGGGAAGCGCTCCGCGGGGCGGTTGTCGCGCGCTTCCTCGCCCACATGGTTCTCCGTCACCGTGAAAAGCGCCCGAATACGGCGTGACTCGCGAATGTAGGGATACTTGGCCAGACCATCGGCGGTGCCGGTCATCTCCGGGAGCGGATAGAGCCCCGGATAGCCGGTTCCACCCTTGGCGCGCGGCGCCTCCGTCTGCATCCAGTAGAGCATGCTCAAGGTCAGCTCCCTGGAAGCTTCCAAGTGGCGCTGCACCTCTGCTTCCGGGGCGTCGATGATGTTGCCGCACCAGTAGTCGTTCATCGGCCAGTTCATCAGCGTCGCTTCGTGTGGCCGGGCTCCCGGCGCATAATGGTCGCGACACGCAATCCGCCGGTAGAGCCACAGAGGCCAGCGGGAACTGTCAGCTTCATCCGGCATCAGCACCTTCTCGATCGACTCCAGGGTGATCGGATGGATCTGCTGCCAGCTCAGCAGCTTGTTCGTCCACGGCGGAGTCAGCTCCGGCTCATACGAACGCCAATAGTCATACTGCGCCGGCTTCTCGATGACATGCTCGCCATCCGGGTCATAACCGAGTGCCATGCACCAGGTAAAGGACTGAACATTCTCCGGCTGGGCCGGCCCCACCACCGCGTGTGGTTCGCCCGTGTCGTCCTGACTCTCCGCGCCACTTACGTACTCGACTCCCGCCAGCGCCAGCAGGTCACCAAGCTCCGTCGCGTCCAGGATATAGGCCCCCGACAGGGTCAGGTCGGCACCATTCTCCAGATTCCGCACGGTCACGCTGGTCACCCGGTCGCCCTCGCTTGCCGCCGCGATGGGCCGATGGCGCATGAGAACCTTCAGATCGCCCCGGCTGCGATGCCAGCCAAGCATCTGGTCGATCACCGCCACGCCCACGGTGAACTCATGGCACAGCCTCGAAACCAGGCCGTTACCGGGATTCAGCCGCGGATTGGCCCGTGCTTCCGCCGTCAGCGGATAATGGTCGCGATAGTACTGGCGCACCCCGTTGCGATAGGCGCGATAGCGATCGGTGCAGCCGCACATCTCGATCCATGGATGCTCATCCGGCGGCACGGCCTGGGCGGTCAATTGCCCCCCCAGCCAGTCCGTTTCCTCCGTCATGATGACCCGATGGCCCATGGAAAGCGCCCCGAGTGCCGCCGCGATACCCCCTGTTCCGCCGCCGATGATGACAATATCCGCTGATGCTTCGTGCATGAATGACTCCTGAGATGATGGTTTACGGAACGATTAGCGTACCCCATTTCGCCGGAGAAAACCATGCCTCCTGCGGCAAGTCGTTCACCAGATTCGTATCCTTGTTCGACCAGTAGGTGCGGGCCGTATTGATCGAGCCACTCTTGTCGGACGAGATGAAGCCGAAGTCGACACCCAGGCGCATGCCGCTCACGGGCTGCAGACCAAGTGCCGCAAGGGGCACTGCCGCTTCCACCGTGTAGCTGGTCGCGCCCGCCGTCACCTTGACCTGCGCCGCCCCCAAAATCTCCACCCGATCGAAATGCTTGGGAGCCACCGGCGACGAATAGTCGAGGGCCAACTCTGCCGAGGCGTCGGGGTCGACCGGCTTCATCAGCACCACCACCGGCTTGCCGTCGAGCTTGCCGATCACCAGGCGAAGGTCTCCACGCACGGGATTGCGACGATCGGCCTTCGCTTCGGGATCCACACCCAACTGCAGGTCGACTGCGTCCCCCGTCTTGAAGAGCCGCGAATAGTCCTTCCCCTCATTGATCCACGGTGAGTCGTCTTCGATCTCGTACAGCAGGTAGAGATTCTCCGCATCGAGCCCCAGGCGCGCCTTGCCCTTGAGCGGGAAGCCGCTGCGTTCGATTACCACCTCCGGCACCCCTTCCCAGCCCCGGTTGCTGCCGGTGAGACGCAAGGGCACGTCGAAGGTCTGCACCGTATACTCGCGCGGCGGCGCATCCGCGATGGCCCGGGCCTGGTTATCGGCATCGGCCGCTGTCAGCTCTTCTGCCGTGAGCTGGATCTCTCCCAGCGCGAAGCGGCGTATCGACTCCAGACCATTGACCGTAAGAATCATCGCAGCCTGACGCGGAAAGCCATTGGTCAGGCGGATCTTGCCATCGGCCTGTTTGCCGAACCAGCCATTGAAGGGTTCGCCGCCGTTCGAGAAGCTCTCCATTGGCCTCCCGATCAGCGCGGCTTCCGTATCCGGTAGCGACTCGCCTGGCAGACGCCCATCCTCGAACATGGAGCCGACGAAGAGCCCGTCCGTCGTCATCAGAAAGTCCTGGCCCAGATTGCCACGCATCAGGAAGACCCGGCCAATCTCGTCGTTGATCCTGGCGACGCCGGCGATCTTCAGCGGGCCGATAAGCAGACCAGGCGCCGGCATTGTGGCCCGGTGCGAACCATGTACCCCGGGATACGGGTTGGCATACTTCCAGCGCGTTTTGCCCGTCTCCGGCTCATAGCCGTAGAGCCCCGTCGGCCCGGCATAGCCTTTCCAGCTCAGGCAGAGCAGCAGCTCCTCCTCGGGAACGGGAATGAGATCGCCGCGATCGTCAATATCCAGGCGCTGCAGGCTATCCGGCCCATACACAGGCGCACCTTCCGCCGTGAACCGAAGCGGCGTGTAACGTGCCAACCCATTGACATAGAAGACGAAGTCCGTCGTAATGCGTTGTCCCCAGCCGCTGCCCATCGGGATCGGCAGACTCCGCTGATCACGCTTGCCCCGCTCCCCATCCCACTTCACGACCTCGCATTCGGCGCGTTGAGGCTTGCCGTCGCCGTTGCCGTCATTCCAGAAGACCGCATCGAAGGGATGGCAGTCGGCAAATTCGGGCCACAGCTCTCCCTTCAGATTTGCATGCCCGTCGAGCGCATTGCACATGGCGCCGACCGACACGATGGCGCTGACCGGCTGCCAGCCGGCCGCCGTTTCCATGTAGATCGTGTGGCCGCTGTAGTCGCGATACGGGGGCGAGTAGAGATACTCGCGCGCCTGCCCGTTGACCGTGGCGGTGAAGCGTTGGCATTGCGCATGGTGCCCCGGATCGATCTCGAACGTCTCCCCCGCCGCCTTGTCAGGAACCCAAAGCACCCGCGTCACGTCCCAGCTGCGTTCCGCCTTGTTCAGCTTCATCTCGATCGGCCCGACATAAGCCAGATCGGGATTGCTATCATGAAGGTAGCTGCCGGAGCCCGCATAGGCCGTCGTCCCCACGTAATGGCGGACCAGGCTCCCATCGGTCGGGTTCCAGACGGATATTCGGCGGGGATAGTTGCTGCTCTCCACCACCCAGACCTCTCCCTTGCTGTCCACGGCAATGGAGCTGACATCACGCATGCCCGCCGTGTCGAAGGTTCCACGCAGAGGCCGTCCGCCCTTCTTGCCGCAGGTATAGGCAAGGGTGCCGTCGCTGTTGAAGGCCTTCACCTGCAGGTCGCTCCCCTGATCCATGATCAGCAGCCGGCCGGCGCCGTCCAGCGTCATCGGACCCGGTGCCTCCAGTCCGACCGGCGTCAGCGTCGTGAGCGCACCATTCTGCCCAATGCTCACCACTCGCTTGCCGTCGTGCGCAAAGAGTTCCCCATTCGAGCCGGCGGCGATCGTTGTCATCAACGGCAAGTCCAGGCTGCGACGCATCTCCGCGGATTCCTTGTCCAGCCAGACGATGCGGCTCTGGGTGCCCGCCTCGTCTACCGGCGCCAGCAACACGATCAGGTGGCTTCTGGTCGCCACCATGTCCACCGGCTTCCAATCTGCGCTCCCGACGATATCCGCCAGCGGCAGCTCGAAGGGCCGCTCCTTGCCGTTGAGCGTGAAGGGTCGGTAGGCGCCATCCGCGCTGGCAAGGCGAATAAGAACGTCATGCTTGATATGCCAACTGGCGGGAGTGCCATAGACGAACTGGTCGTCCGCCGCGAGCAAGGTCGCGCCCCGCTTCTCGCCCCACTTTTTGAAGCCATTCGGATCGACGCCGATAATGCCGCTTCCCCCCTCCGCGAAGGACCAGGACGCGATCATCCAGTCGCCTGCAGCGGCTACCCGCAGCGGCGGCACGTGATCCGCTCCCCAGGCGCCGCTCCCGTCGCTGATCGGCCAGGGCGGTGTCCCCGGATTGTAAAAGGTCATCTCGTACTCGGCGCCCAAGCCGTCGTGATAAAGGCCACGCACCTGGTAGGATCCCGGCGCAACCAACTGGCCAGACTCGTCCAGACCATCCCACTTCACTTCGACGACGCGAGTGGTGTCGCGCTCTTCGACCAGGTAATCCTCCGGCATCAGGTCGCCCGCCAGGTTGCGCACCCGGCTGCCATCCGCGCCCTCGATGGCCAGCGTGAAGCGCGCCGCCGACTTTGGCAGCTCGACGCGGATGGGAATGCTGCCGTCGATGCGCGCCGCGTCCGAGATGTAGCGGCGCGGCTCCACATTGCCTTTGGCAAGCAGGGTGGCATCGCCCCAGGATTTCCATGCGCTCCAGAAGAACTCGCGGCTGGTCGCACCCGGCTGCATGTTGTCGGCATAGCGATGCGTCGGCCAGGTGTTGCCGGTGGGATCGCCCCAGAGAAATTCGAAGCCAATCCGCACCACGGCCCCGGCTTCCAACCGCGGCTCCGCCCTGAACAACAACGCCCACGGGATGCGGATCTCCTGGACAAAGCCGTCCCCCTCTTCATTCTGGCGATACGCCATCTCAATGCCGCTTCCCAGAACTGTGCCACCCGCTTCGGCCACAAAAAGCTGCTCCGCGATACCAGAGCGGTGGTTCCGCATATCTTCCCACACCGCCAGGTGAAAGACCGGCTGCTGACGAGGCGTGAAGTACCAGGTCGTCAGCCAGCTGATCTGATCCTCCGTCCGCACGCGCATCTGGATCGAGTCCGATTTCCAGCCGCTGGACGGATTGAAGTCCGGATCGATCGTGTTGTGCATCGGGCTCGGGTCCCGCCATTTGGCCGCGATGTACAGGTATTCCTTGTCCCACATCCCCCCCACTTCAGCGGAGTACCGGTTCCGAACGCTCTGCTCCGCAAAGATCCAGATGCGCCCCGAAAAGTCCCAGTCGTCGAGGTTGCCGTCGATGCTGACCGCTCCGGGCACCGGCAGCAGCGGCAGCCCTTCATTCTGGCTCTGACGCCCGATCATGTTCTCGCCCGCCCATATCGGCAATGAGGGCAACAGCACCATGATCAAGGCCAAACAAGCGTACCGTGGCACAATCTTCATCTCGTACTCCCTTCGGGTTCTGGTCACTTCGTGAGGTTCAATTTGAGGAGGCGGTAGTTGCCGGTATCACCCACGATGGCGCGGTTGCCGGCAACGTAAAGCGTGGTTGGCGACCGAAGCTGCGTCAGCTCCGCGCCCGGCTGGTCGCTCGCACCGAAAGTGGCGACCAATTGACGGTCGACGGCAGAAAAGACGAGCAAACGGTGCCTCTCGCTGTCCAGCACCCAGAGGCGCCCCTGGTCCGCGGCAAGGTGGAGCTTCCCTCCGAAACGCTGACCCTCGCCTTCCCCCCAGCTCTGCCAACGCTTCTGCTCACGCCAGACATCGCCGTCGCGGCTGAACTCCACGATCATGCCATCCGCGGCTGCGTACAGAAGACCGTCCAGCCAAGCGAGAGAGTGCCACTCCTTCACCGTCTCCGCGGTCTCCAGAATCAGATCACGCTCGCGCTGATAGACGGCACCGTCAGGGCCGACACGATACTCGCCCCCCTTGCCGTCGGGCTCGAGCAGCAGCGCGTAAAAGCGGTTGTCCTTCACCATCAACGCCGATGCCACCCCCTTCTCCTTCAGCCCGACGCCCGGCTCGTAGCCGCGATTTTCCGGCTTGTTGCCGAGGTCGCCATAGATCCAGACCGGGCGATCCGCATAGCGGAGTCCGGGACCGGTCACCTTGTCGCCAGGCAATAGCATCAGCTCACCGGCAGGGCGCGCAAAGAAGCCATGACGTTGTGGAGTCGCCGGCCCATCCTCCCAATGCCAGACGCCGTGACCGTCGAAGATGCGCCCCTGACGATCGAGAACGATCCCTTTGGAGGCGCCATGACCGCCGATCCTGCGCATGAGAGTCAACCGTTGCTCTTCAGGCAGCCATCGCAGCACCATCAGCACCCCGCTGTCCCCGCACGCCACATACAGATTCTCACGCAGGTGAATAACGTTGCGCGGCTGCGAGAGATCCGCGTCCCCCGGAACCGTCCCGATGAACCAGCCGGAGCTTCCCCCGATCGCCACCCCGGGTGCGGGCACGAACTGCGCATCATAGCGGCGAATGGTCCCATACCAGCTGAAGCCATACCAGGCACCGTTGGCGTGGCACATGTCGGCGGAAGGATTCTCGCGCCGTCCCGTCGTCTCTCGCGGCCACGTGTCATCCTCGATTTCCTTGCCAGCCACATACTTGTGAACGATGCCCTTGCCATCCACCAGCCACACCGCACCATCCGGCGTGCGCTCGATGCTGGTAATCCTGTCCAGCGTGACCGTCATATATGGCGCCGTCGTCGCGGCCACCGGATCGAAGAGCAGGACCGTGCCATCCTCTCGACAAAGCGCCAACTGGTTGTCAACGCCATTATTGCTCATGCGAAAGGCCGTCAAGTTCAAGAGCTCTGGTGCGCTGCCCGGCTCGGCATCGATCGGCAGCGTGTACAAACGCCCCTCTATCAGCAGCACCAGGAGGTCGTTGACGATCGTCAATTCGTCTCCCTGATTCCGCTTGGCCGTTGGCAGCGGATAGGTGGCAAGCTGACGTCCGTCAACCGTGAAGCGGGCCAGCGTGCGCGGCGCAATCCGCGTCCACAAGGTTCCCTGGCTGTCCAGCGCCACCCCGATACCCGTGCCTTCTCGGCTCCCCAGCGCCAGGCTTTCCCCCGCCTCGCCGGAATTGCCCAGAACCCCTTCACAGACAAGGTCTGCCGACAACTGCCCCGCCATCAGCAGGGCCAGAATGATGATGACTCCGCGCATCAGGGTCTCCTCCCGTTGAAGTCAATGGTGCCCCACGCCTGGGGCGTAATCGCCACTTCCCCCGGCACATCGTAGAGCAGCCCCGTATGCGGGTTGGCCCAATACGAGCGAAGCGATGTTCGCGTCCCCTCCGGGTCGCCGAAGAGAACCCCAACGTCACCTCGCAAGCTTCCCGATGCGGGATCGAGCCCCAACTCCGCCAGCGGTATCGCCGCCTCCACGCGATACCACCCGGAGCCGCGCTCCACGCTGATCCGCGCACTCTCCACCTGCGTTACCGACGGCACGACAATACTCCGCCATGGACTGCTGAAGGTGACCGCGTTCTCCTGATTCTTCGCCCCATAGCGATAGAGAACCGCGACCGGCTCCCCGCGCCATGGCGCGATGATCAGCCGCACATCCCCAGCCGCGGCCTCGCGACGGCGCGGATCGGCAGCCCCATCCGTCGCCAGTTGCAGATCGACAAGATCGCCCGTCTTGAAGAGGCTTCGCCAGTCGTCCCCATTGTTGACCCACGGACTCTGATCACGAATATCATAGAAGAGGTAGAGATTCTCCGCGTCCCAGCCAAGGCGCGCGCTCGCCGGAAACTGACCGTCGCGGTTCCAGCGGATGGCTGTCTCTGCTGGCCAGTCGTTCTCCTTGCCGTCGATTTTGAGTGGTGGATCCATGAAAGGCGCACGTGCCAGATTGGAGCCGGTCTGTGCATCGGGCGCCTGGATCCGCCGTTCAGCGGCCAGCTCGAGCTGGCGCGGCGTGATCTCCAGTCGTCCTTCAGCACGCACAATCCGGTCGAGACCATGCACTTTGTAGATGCGGTACCCCGTACTGCCGGTCTGCAGGTACCAGCTCCCGTCATCGGCGCGGCCAAAGACGCCCCCGAAGGGCTCGCCTCCCACGAACTGCGCGTCATTGGGGCCACCGGTCCGGCAATCGCGAAAGATCTCGTCGAGGTAGAATCCATCGGTGGTCAGCACGAAGAAACGGCCATGATTGCCGTTCAGCATGGTCACGTCGCTCTGCTCATCGAGCGGGCCGGCGCCGAGAAAGAAGAGGTTGCCCTGCATTTCTCCGACGCTGGGCAGCGGCGCCTTGTGCGACCCGTGCACGTTCACCCAGCGGTTCGGATAGTGCCAGAGCAGCTCCCCGGCAGGGCTGTACGCCGTCATGTACGGCTCGCTGTTGCGAACAAGGTTGCCTCGACTGTCGACCAAGCTCGAATGATGGCTGGCAATGACAGTGCCCGCGGGATGATCGCGCAGCGGCACCGCCGCCTCGATTGCCCCCCGCAGCGGAGGGTACTTCGGCGCGCCGCTCGGCAGATATCCCTCCGGCTCCAGGCTCGCCAGCACCAGCCCACGCTCCGGCACCTCGACGATGAAGCGAAAAGTCGAATCGTGGAACGCCAGCCCCCAGCCAGAGCCATCGAAGCGTTCCTTCGCCTCCCCGATCTGGTACTCACCCGCCTGGTCCACACCGTCACCATTCGCATCCACCCAGAAGATCGTCGCATTCCGCCAATCGTTGGAACCGGCATACTTCTTCACCACGCTGGCCTTGGGAAACTTGCCTTCAAAGGCCTCCTTGAAACCGGGCGAGGGCTGCCACTTCATGTCGTAGAGCAACCCGTGCGCATAGGAGATCATGGCAAGATCTCTCAACGATCCATCAGCCATCAGTTCAGAAAGAAAGTTGGCCTTCCCCTGCCCCAGTACGAACAGTCTTCCATCGCGGTGAAAGAGACGGTAGTTGCTCGGGAAAGGAACGCGACCACCCAGATGCCCGGCATTCTCCTGCAGCACGCTCTCAATACGCGCCGTCCGATTCTCGAAATCGAGCCGCCAGCCGCAGCGAAGCGCCAGCCAGCGGGTCGGGTCGGCCGGATCGAAACCACCGGCAGGCGATCCATACGGTGGATTGCCGAAAAGCTCGTGCACCACCTCCCGCCTCTCCAGATCCCAGGCATGCACCCGCTTCGGATTGCGGCGATCCTCCGTCACCCACAGCTTGCTCCCGAAAGGCACCAGCCCCACCGGACGCACCAGTCGCTCCGGCACATACGGCCCTGAATACGCTCCCCCCGGAAGCCCGTAGCCCGGTCCCTCCTTGCCGCCGGCCCCGAACACCCGCACCGTGTGGCTCTGCCGATCCGACACAAAAAGCTCTCCCGTACGACTCACCGCCAGACCTGCCGCGTCGACCACCCCGGCAGCCACGAATGGCGTCAGCTCTCCGCTCTGCGGATCCACATACACGATCGCCCCCGAGCTGACCGCCACCAGGCGATCGCCGGCCACAGCCACGGCGCCAGGCTCCGGCAATGCCAGTCGCCCTTCGATAGCCGCGCTTTCCGGATCGACCACCAGCAGCGCCTGCGCATGACGGCTTGCCACATAAAGCCGCCCAGCCAGCATCGTCATGCCCGCCAGGCTCACCGCGTCACGCGTCGCTACCGACTCCGCCCCCGCGCCGTGCCGATAGCTCTCGATCGTCGCAAACGCGTTGCGCTGGTACGGAACGATGCGGGTCGAAGCGATCTCATACCGCGTCAGCGTCACCGCCCCATCGACCACCCAGTCTGGACGGCTCTTGTCGGTCTCGCGATTGACCTTCACCCCATCGTGCGCCGCATAGAAATAGTTTCCATCCGCGGCGATGGCGATACCGTGATAGCCCGCGCCATGAGCCTCATTGAAGCCCTTCTGCCACCGCCCTTGCGCATCCAGCGCTATCAACGCATAACCACCCTCCGTGATCGAAGCCGCAAGGAAGACGTACGCCTCGTTCGCGCACGCTGCCGTGTAGACCCCGTGATTAGTGCCGAAGGCCAGAATCTCCTCGCGGTTCATGTTCGCGAAGTTGAAGAGATGCTCGGCGGTTATGCCGGGATGATGGATGCTGCGCCAACGGTACTCGCCCGGGCTCACCATGCGACCGAAGTCGTCAAGCCCGTCCCACGTCACCCGCTGAGTACCCTTCACGGCCGGAATGCCGCCCACCAGGTTGCGGATGCGTCGCCCCTCTCCATCCTCGATGACAACCGTCAGCTTTCCATCCATCGGCTGCTCGACCGCGAGCGCGATCGTGCCGATGCCGGAAGCTGTGTCCACGTACTGCCGCAGAGAAAAGGGGGCCCACTGGTCGTGATCATCCGGCAGTGGCGCATGCGGCGGACGCTGATCGCGAACGCGAAAGCGTTCCATCTGCCGCGGCACCCCGTGCGGGCCGCCGCCCCAGACCACCCGCGCGCCAAGCCGCAGAGCTTCCCAATCACCCGCCTCGTCCACCAGGTCAGCCGCGGGGATGACAAAGCGATGAAGCACCCCATCCTGCCACGCCTCCTGCTCCGCCGGCGACACAATCCGTGACCGTCGCGCCCCAATGGCAAGCGTCGCTTCATTCGCCCCCCCCGCCACCCGCAAGACCACGACCAGATTCTGCTGACGGCGCCCAACCGCCATCTCGACGGTCGGCGACAGACCCTCCGACAGCGGCTGATACCAGTTGTCGCCAATCGGCTCTTCGGGCAACCGCGGAAAGGCTTCAGCTCCCCAGACGCCGCCGCCGAGAAGTGCTGCCAGAACGACCAGCAGGAGACGTGGACGCATGAGTGCGTTTCGCATCGCGGGGTACTCCCTATTTCATCAGCTTGAAGGTGGCGGTCGTGGTATCGAAACGCTGTGTGCCGATAAAGAGATTGGTGGTCGCGTTGCCGCTGCTCACGGACAGGGAAACAGCATTGTTCGGGGTCACCTTGTTGGTGCCGCCCCACATGGAGTAGGTCTCGAGCGGCGGACGGCTCGTCTGGGCGTTCGACCACAAGTACCACGCCGCGCCTCCATCGCTCAACCCCACATTGCCGCCCACGGGAAAGAAGCCGCTCGGATCCATGTGGTTGCTCTCCCGGGTCGCGGGCGAGGTACCGGTATTCAGATAGCACGAATCCGACCACATGGTGATCTGGTCGGTGCGCAGGTAACCCGCCGCCGTCGCATTGCTCGCCAGCAACTCGAAATGGGCCGTCGTCAGCCGTATCTCATTGGTACTGCCTGACCAGAAACCATAGCCGCCCCACGTACTGCCCTGCCGGATGTTGGAGGGGCAGACCACCGTCTTCATGGGCGAGAAGCGCATGCCCGCACTGGACGTCGTGACCACGCCGAGATCGCCACCGAGAAAATCCTTGTACCAGTTGAGCATGTCCCGCCCGTGGATGCTATCTGTGTACAGGCTGATGCCGCCGCGCTGGAAGTCGCCGTTATGCCGCTGACGCATGAAGACGCCGTCATTCTCATCGATGTACATCAGCGTCGCCATGCCGATCTGCTTCAGATTCCCCAGGCAACTGGCCCGTCGCGCCCGCTCCCGTGCAGACGACAGGGCCGGCAACAGCATCGAAGCCAGTACCGCGATTATCGCCACCACGACCAACAACTCGATCAATGTGAACCATTGTCGTAGACTGTTCAGCTCCTTCATCTCTGCATCCTCTCATATGGGGGTTGGTTAAACGGAAGTCATCAGGTTCGAAACAACTCGTGAGGGCGCCTGCCCGTCGTGAGCGCCTACCTCATCCGGCGTCCGCGGCGGTATCATCCACATCTCCGTACGGCCGGTTTCCCGCTGCGCACGTAGCGCGGCCAGGCACGTGGCCAGCATCTCGCCGGCATCGAAGCCGATGCGATGAAACGGCAAGACGCCGCCATCGCGTAGCGGGTAATTGGCATGCGCCACCACCTGCACATCCTCCGGCACCCGCATGGACGATTCGACCAGACCTTTCGCCACCTGCGATACAAAATGGTCATCCGTCAGAATGATGCCGTCCGGCCGCAGCTCCCTGGGCAGCGCCATGAGCAGAAGCAGGCTGTTCCGCGCCCACTGCGGATGGCTGCGATGCGAGGCCTGCACAAGCATGTCGTCCAGCAGCAGGTCACGCTTCGCCAACAGCTCCCGGCAATGCGTCACGTCCTCCAGCTTGCTCTGCGCGGAAACCAGTATCGCGACCCGCTTGCACCCACCTGCCACCAGATGATCGACCGCGCGCTCCAGCAACCTCAGCCGGTCCGTCCGCACCGCGCTCACCTTCCCGCGAACACCGCTGGACAGCGCCACCCGCGGCAGTCCATCCAGCGTCACGATCGGATCCAGAAGATAATCGGCCACGTCGCTCGCATAGATCACCCCCGCCACCCGCATCTCCTCGATATCCTCCAGCAACCGCACATAATCGTCGGAAGGTGGAGCACCTGCCGCCGGCGGCGCCACATCGCGGTAGACGTCAAAGGAATCGCTGCCCCACCCAGTCGGCATCGCCGCGGCATCGAGAAGCGCCTGGTAATTGAGCGGCCACGGCAGATCCTGTACCCGATCGTTACGATTGAAGACCAGCGCAAAACGGTGCAGACAGGGCGGATGATCCGCCACAAAGACGCCCCACCGACCACGCGAGTAGATCGCCCCTTCCTGCTTCAACTGATCGATCGACCGCTGGATCGTCATGTTTGTGACGTTGAACTCGCTCTCCAACTCCTGCCGCGCCGGCAACTGATCCCCAGGCAACACGTCGCCAGCATGAATCGCTTGACGCAACGCCCGGCTGATCGCCTGGTGGCGCGCCACGCTCCGATCACTGGTGTAGTGCTGCTTCATCTCGTCACCTGACCTAAAACATAAAGTTCGACATGTTGATTATAGTATATAACAGCCAAAACTATAATCAATCGGATCGACAAACTTTTCCTACACCAGCCGACAGCGCCGGTGCCCTGCCTCAGGCCAGCATCCTCTCACGTTTCAGGCTGCGGCTATCGATCGTCAGATCGCCCACAACTCCTGCAACAGCTCGACAGTGCGCTTGGCAAGGTGTTGCCCACCTTCGGGACCGATGACCGTGCTGGCCGGGACCGCGCCATAGCTTCCACCCGTCAGCGACCGCCGCGGCGCCAGGTACGTTCCTTCGCCGGCCAACTGCACCAGGAAGGTCTGCACGGCGGGACTGCGCGCCTTGATGTGCATCCCGAAGTCGAGGTAATACTCGAAAGGATTGGTTGCCATCGCCATATCTCCGATCCGCACCAGGGTCACGTCGACAGGCACCTCCGGCTCGACCTGTTGACGCTCGTACCGCTCCTTGACGGCCTCCAGCCAACCCACCCGCCGCCGCGCCGCCGATGCTTGCACATACCAGCGCGGCTGCTTCGCCGCAGTCGGATCGGCCTTTAACTTCGCCACCATCTCCTCGAAGCGGCCGCGATACTCGTCAGCTTCCGCCAGCGACTGATCAACCTCCGCCGCCGTCAGCAGCCGCCGTGGCAGCCCGATGCGCTCTTGCCGCCACCTGAAGACCGGGCTCTCCTGCCGCGCCCCCTCCAGGTACGGAAGGACCTCGACCACGGCTCCGCCAAGGCGCCGCGCAATCTCCTCTCGCTCACTGATGCCGCGCAGCCGCCACATGCGCTCTTCCGCTGCCTTGCGCACGATAGGATGCGGCGATTGGTCGCCCGCTGCGCTGCACTGCGCAAGGATCGGCACCCGGCGCCCCAGCTTGGCCGCGATATACTCCCGAGTATTGTGCCAGTAATCGGCGCTCAGCTTGAAATCATTCTCGTCCACCTGTGACGGACAGGCCACATTGACGATCAGGCCGCTCACCTTCCCCTGCGCGTCCCAGCTCGCCAGCACATTCACCGCATGATCCTCATAACCCTCGATGTGGCTGAAGGCTGGATCATTCGTATTGCCGTACATCTGGCTGCTGCCATCCTCACGGCACCAGCGTCGATTGTGCCCGATCACCGCATGCGTCAAGCCGTAACCAACGGATGCGGGCGCTCGCGTCTCCCAGGCGCCACGGATCGCCGAAGCGATCTCCCAAGCCATATTCTCGACGCATGTATCGATATCCATCGTCCCCAGCGGAAAGGGGAGTTCTGCCAGGACAACCGGAGCGAACGTATTGCGCGTCTCCGGCGCGGTGTGGGTGTGCGTCGCGTTGAGCACCACCCCCTGAAGCTCCGGCACCTCCTCGCGCACGAGGCTCAGCACCTTCTCCCGAAGATCGTCCGAAATGCACACCAGGTCGCAACTGACCAGCGCCAGCGAACTCTCCTCGTCCGCGAGCACCAGCGCCGTCGCGGTGATTGGATCATTCACACCTTCCGACACCCGTAGATGAAACTGACCGCTGATCAGCACCGGCGCCTTCGGCGTCATCTCCCTTTCGCACCAACCCACATGCAGAACAGAATCGCTTCCCATCATTCAACTCCCGCTGATAACGTGGTACCTCGCAGACCGATTTCGTTCAAAGGTATCGGCAAAAAGCCCACTTTCCAAGCAGGAGAATCCCCGATCAGCCTGAAATCACCCCCCTCTTCATCGACAAAACCAGGGTCAGTATTGACCAGATTGTCCTGCTCGGTGATTCCATTGTCCGCTCCGGCGGGCCAGGGTTCATGGATCCAGGTCGGGCAGCGCCAACAGATATTCCGCGCCACCAGATTGTTCTCCGGCGGCACGCCCTCGCCGCCGGCAAAATAAGGAACCACATCCGCAATCTCCGGGTAGCGTTCGCTGTACGGTGGTTCATGGGGAGCCATCGCCTCCAGCCTCTCCTTCATCGTTACTGTCACCATATTCCGCCAGACCGCTCTCGTATCCGTCCCCCTGGCGTCCGCCGAGATTGCCGGATTGCACTCGACGAAGACGTTGTTCGTCACCTCGAAATCGCGTCCTCCGCCCAGCAGGATGCCATACTGGCATTTCCACATGACATTCTCCGTGATCCGGCTCCCACTCACGCAATCATCCATATAAATGGCAATGCTTCCCATCCCCATTCCACCCAGGTGATGGATGAAATTCTGACGGATCACGTTGCCGCGGAAGGTATAGTCCCGCCCCGTGTAGATCGCCCCCACGTCCCCTGTTTCCATGCACACCCGGTAGATCTCGTTCTTCTCGATCAGCAAATCGTTGCCCGTGAAGAGGATGGCATTATGCGGCGCGTCGTGAATCAGGTTGTGCGCCAGATGCATCCCGACCCCATGGGCAGTGATCGCCGCGCAATAGCAGCGGCTCCACCGCGAGTAATGGTGAATGTGATTCCCCACGATGGCGTTACCGCATGACCTTAGCGTCGCCCGATCCCCGCCCTGCACGCTGATTCCACCGTCGCCGGTGCCGTAGATGGTGCAGCCGGCTACCCTGTGGTTGATACCCTCCCGTATCCTCACCGCCCAGTTGCCGTGATTGCGGATCGTGCAGCCGGTCAGCCACACCGCGTCCCCACCAGTGATTGTGACCCCGTTGCCCCGGCTACCTTCCACGATCAGCCCCTCGAAACGCAGGTGCCGCGCATCGGCAACCGCCAGCAGCGGCTCGCTGCCCGCCGTCACCAGCACCTCCGCACTCGCCAACTCCGACGGCGGCCACAGATAAAGCAAGCCGCTCAACCGATCCACATAATACTCGCCCGGCTCATCGAGCTCTTCAAGAACATTGAAGAAGTAAAAACGCTGCCCCTTCCCGAAGAAGTAATTGCCGTGTGGCGCCGCCGTTTCAACCACGCGCCGCTCGCCATCCAGGTGATTGACCCGCTCATACGAGTCCGCCCAGTCATAGGCCCAGTACCCATGCACATGAATGTCGTCCCTTGGCGCCCACTGGCGGGGACGATCTCCATCGTACAGGAAACCACCCGTCAGTTCCCCCTGCTCCCGCCCCCATTCGTCGATCATCGGCTTGGTGAAGCCCCTGATCGTCAGGAACTCTCCCGTATTCGGCCACCGCGCCACCGTCTGCGGCTCGTCGTTGAAAAACAACTCCAGGTGGGCAGCCGTCGTCTTGCGCCCGAATCCTCGCGACGCAAAGTCGCCGAAGTCCACAATCCCTTGTTTGCGCAGATCGATCTGCACGACGCACTCCCGCGCGCTCTCGCACAGCCGCAGTCGCACTCCCGGATCCGTAACCGGCTCGAACGCCGCGGGATCCAGGCGTCGCCCGCCCATCAGGCGCACCCTCTCGCCATGCCTGGCGCGATAGGTGATCGGCGCCTCCGCCGCCCCTGAATCCTCCGCCCCGAAATGAAGGGTATCCGCCAGCGCATGGATGCCCCCCCGGATCTCCACGACAATCTCCCCCGAGGGCAACTCCCCCGCGGCCTTCAAGCCACGCACCGCATCCCGTGCCCGCTCGACAGTGGCAAAAGGTCCGTCGGTTCCATCGCCCAGTGGTTCCCCATGCCTGCCGCTCCATGCATCGCGGCCATCGGTGGAAACGTGGAAGAGCGCCAACCCGCCTGAATCCGCCATACTCTGCCTCTCCGCCTTCTAATCGTTCAACTTGTTCTCTTCCGCGGTACCCTGCCACTTGGGAACAATGACACCCTGAGCCGCATCCTGCAGAAGCTTGTGGTCGTACGTGAAATGACCACCATAGGGATCGGTATAGACCCGCACCGTTGTCGCCGCCGGTATCGCGTTGACCGCCGAAAAGATCCCTTCCGCCGGCGCGCAGAAATCGAAAAGACCAACTCCCAGAACCACCTCCGATGCCCGAATGCGATGCGCAAAACAGGCGGGGTCGTAATACCGCACGATCTGCGCGATCTCCTCTGGATCCGCGCCCGGCGGGCATCTCGGCCCCCACTGCGCCAGCCCCAATATCGTCCAGTCGATCCGACATAGCGCTATCGCGACCCCTTTCACCTGGCGGATCTCCGGCCGTAACCCCGCCAGCACCAGGCTCAGACCTGCTCCCTGACTGCCACCGTTCACCGAGATCTCTCCGTTCGACTCCGGCCGCGACCGCAGAATGTCGTAACAGCGCACCAGGCATGAGTAGCTGTACCGCAGCATGTAGCTCTCCCGCGACTCGATGCCTGTGTTCATGTAATCGAAATCAGACTTGGCGGGACGTTCGCGGATGTCGCCCCCATGCACCGCGGCGGCTATCCAGAGTTCACCGTTAGCTTTCTGGCAAAGCCCCGGCTGCCAGTTGCTGACCGCCGGGCACTGCACGCGGCCGGCCACCTTCCCTTCCGCCTTCGGCACATAAAGCCAGGCATAGGCCCAACGCCCTTCACACGCGCGAAAGCGCGCCAGATACGCTTTGCCGGCGGCAGTCTCGTGCTCCGGCTGCTCCTCGAGCGTCAAGTCGAGCGGCACCTTCTCCAGCTCTGCCAGCGTCTCTTCCCAGAACGCATCGAAATCCTCCGGCACGGGCGGCGTCGCGATCCGCTCCGGCTGAAAGACCAGCCCCATTCGCTTCGAGTAGATTGGTGTGCCCTCGACCACGATCTGCATGAGGCCCGTATAATGTCCAGGAACCGGAGGCGCTATCCGCACGTCCACACGCTGCCGCGGCTCCGCGGCCGACAGCCGCAACGGCACGGAGACGGAGATCGTGTTCTCCTTGAACACATAGCCCTCGCCGTCGAAGCGCACCTCCCCCTGCAACTCCTGACCGTACAATGCCGTCACCGTCACCGGAAAATCCATCTCCTCGACACCCGAGATCAGATGACCCGCAACCGGAGATTCGATCTCCATGAGCAGCGAATGCTCCAACCGCGGCGTCGGACGAATCAGCAGCCGACGAACATTCGCGCTCTCCTTCACCTCATAGGTGCACAACGACACGATATGCAGGCTGCGTGGCTCTTTCAGGTATCCATGATTCACCACCGAGGTGACACGAAAGGCCTCATCGAAAACAACACTCGCTCCGTCCGCGGCCAGGATCGCATAATCGCCCGGTTCATGGCTTCGCGTCACCGGCCACCCGATATCTCCTTCTTCGGCAGGGTTGCACGCGCGCGCCAGATCGCCCCGAAGCGAAATGACCGGCTCGGCAGGTGGATACCCACCGGTGAACGAACGATCGCCGCCAGGGCTGCCCGAGAACTCGAACTCGATCACCTCATCCAGAAAGCGGTAGACCAGGCGCCACTCCGCGTTTGCCACCGTGATCGTATTCCCCTCCACCACCGGAGTGCCAGCCATCGCAAAGGGCGCGTACCACTGGTTGAAAGGACACACAAACAGCCCCCCAGCCTCACGCTCCTCATCACCAACCTTGAAAACCACCCGCTCCTGAATGAACTCGTTGCCACTCACCACAAGGCTGGACAGTGAGCCCCTGCCATCCACGCTCGCCGTATAGCTGCTGCTCTCGATCGAGAAACCATCGTGCGCAGGAGAAATCGTCACCGGTTCAGCTCCTTTCGCCAGAAGTGCCAACAGCGCCACCAGCGATCCAATGAAATGTCGGATAATCATGGCAGGCCTCCTCCTTATTCCCACTAACATGACGCATCCCCCCATACAAACAATGCCCCACCCGCCTCTACGTCAAAAAAACCAGATCACACCCTCGTCAACCAGCTCGCCTCCTCCAGTGGCGTCACCGCCAGATCCCGCGCCAACTTCCCTCAGCCCGGGGACAGGTACATTCCCTCTGCCCGGGGACAGGTACATTCCCTCTGCCCGGGGACAGGTACATTCCCTCAGCCCGGGGACAGGTGCGTTCTCTTGCGGGGTAGCTCTCTCGGTGGCTACAGATGCGGCTTGCGCTACCTCCTTAACCAATTTCAACATGCTTGATATACTAATTGACAGCTTTCTCCTGTTTGATCTTGACAACTGTGACTTCGGCGGCAAGATTACGGCCATCCTACAACAAAAGGGGGTCGACCATGCGAATGGCGCGGACGAAGCATCGGGGCGGTGGTTGCTACTATCATCTGACAAACCGAACGGCAGGTAGCGATAAGGACCGGCCCTTTGGCGATGTTGAGAAACGGAAGTTCGAGAGTCAGGTGCATTCCTTGAGCAAGCTGTATTCACTGCAGCTCGTAAGTCTTTGCGTCATGTGCAATCATTTTCACCTCACACTTTTTGCTCCAGGCGAACCTCCGAGCCGGAAAGAAGCCGCCCGCCGCTACAACAAATTCTACAAGGACAGGCACCCCATCACCGCCGACTCGCCCATCGCCGCCGA
>JAWLHB010000037.1:76456-82403 GCA_041690595.1 Lentisphaeria bacterium | reverse complement strand
ACGCACTCGTCGCAGCCATTCACAAAAAATCTGGAGATCTTTTAGCCATGAACACTTGAAGGCATACATAGTTGGGAGGGGTTCTCCGAACCGCGACTGGCGCATGGCCATCGCCCCACCTAACCACAATTACCCAAGGCCTTAGCCTCGACATGCCCGACAACGTGGGAGCGCTTCTCCGAACCGCGAACTGGAGCCGCTCTCATATCCTCCCCCCGCTCACAATCTCTGCACTCTCTACGTTCCTTGTGGTTCACCGAACAGATTTCACCACGAAGTGCACGAAGAGCACGAAGGATGTTTTTGATCACAATCTTAATCCTTTCAACGATTTCTAACGTTTCCCCATCTTTATGCTTAATCTTCGTGCTCTTCGTGTCCTTCGTGGTTATCTTTTATCGCCGCTCCCATCCCCAGCATCTTGCCCCTCTCACTCGCCCCGCCCCACTTTCTGCCCTCCAACCCGTGGCCGCTCTCCGAGCGGCGCATCCCTCAATGTGGGAGGGGTTCTCCGAACCGCGACTGGCGCATAGCCATCCCCCCACCTGACCACAATTACTCAGCGCTTCAGCCTCCACAGGCCCGACAACATGCCAGCGGTTCTCCGAACCGCGACTGGAGCCGCTCTCATACCCCCCCTCGAACTCCAATCTCTGCGCTCTCTGCGTTCCTTGTGGTTAACCGAACAGATTTCACCACGAAGAGCACGAAGATCACGAAGGATGATTGAGGATCACGTTCTTAACCTTTAAGATACATATAAATTCTTACTTTTCTTTTTCTGAATCTTCGTGCTCTTCGTGTCCTTCGTGGTTATCTTTCCTTCGCCGCTCCCATCCCCAATCTTCATCTCCTTCACGTCCTTCATGGTCCACATCTCCGTCCTCCCCACCCCTTCCTGCTCTATCTTTGCGTGTTCTTTGTGTTTCATTGGCCAGACTTAACCACGAAGTGCACGAGTATCACGAAGGGATGACTAAAGATCACGTTCTTAATCATTAAGATAACCAATCATGCTCAACTTTCCTTTTTCTAAATCTTCGTGCTCTTCGTGTCCTTCGTGGTTTATTTTTTCTCGCCGCTCCCATCCCCAATCGTCATCTCCTTCATCTCCTTCACGGTCCACAAATCCGTCTTCCCCGCCTCTTCCTGCTCTATCTTTGCGTGTTCTTTGTGTTTCACCGGTCAGACTTAACCACGAAGAGCACGAAGATCACGAAAGGATGACTAAAGATCACGTTCTTAATCATTAAGATAACCAATCATGCTCAACTTTCCTTTTTCTAAATCTTCGTGCTCTTCGTGTCCTTCGTGGTTATATTTGCTCTAATCTAGCCGCCATACTCACGTCCTTCACGTCCTTCATGGTCCACAACTCCGTCGCCGCCTCCCCCGCCGCCTCCCCGCCTCCCCGCATTACCGGGGATGGAGGCGGGCGGTGTGGAGGGAGAGGTGGCGGGTGCAGAGGGCGTGGGTGAAGGCCTGGTCGTGGCTGACGATGATCTGCGCCTGGGGCAGGTCGAGCAGGACCTGGAGGATCTTGTCGACGTGGTTGTCGTCCAGGCCACCGGTCGGTTCGTCGAGCAGCAGGACCTCCGGCTCCATGGCGAGGACGGTCGCCAGGGAGACCAAACGCTTTTCGCCGCCGGACAGCTCCGTCGTCAAGCGATCCTCGAAGCCGGCGAGCCCCACGCGCGTCATCACCTCCACCGCGATCCGGTGAGCCTCATGTGGGGATTTGCCCAGGTTCAGCGGGCCAAAGCAGAGATCCTCCAGCACCGTAGGGCAGAACAGCTGATCGTCAGCATCCTGAAAGACCAGCCCCACCCTGCCCCGCACCTCCCGGAAATCAGCCTCCCGGCGACATTCCCGCCCGAAGATGACAATCCGCCCCGACTCCGGCTTCAGCAGTCCCACCATCATCAGCAGCAGGGAGGTCTTGCCCGCCCCATTCCGGCCGCCGATGCAGATCCGCTCGCCAGCCGTCACCGTCAGCTCCAAGCTGTCGAAAAGGCGGCGCTGGCCCGGATAGGCAAAAACAAGCTGCTCCAGTTGGATCAAGGGGCTCTTCATGATGCGGGCCACTATACTCCTGCTCCTACCCGCTGACTACCACCGCGCGAGGCTTACCCGGCGGGCGGCAGGAATTTCTATAATTTCGCTTCGGGGGTTGTCTGGCGAGGCAGGTCGCGCATATTACCAGACGATTGGGAAAACGCAGACCAAGGAGATCCATGGACGCGATTCTTGTCATCGATACCGGGGGCAGCAAATGCGAGATCATGCTGCTCGATCTCGAGGGGCATATTCTCGGGTGGGGCCACAACGCCATGCTGGGCGTCGGCGGCCGCAACATCATTTCCATCTCCAACGCCTTGCGGGAAACACTCGGCGATGTGGAGCGCCACTTCGAGACGGTCTACCTCATCACGCTGGGGCTGCTGGTTCCCCTGAAAAGCCTGCGCAACTACGAACGCATCGATTACATTCCGGGCAGCGAATGGGAAGCGGCCATGGCCCATGCCAATCTCCAGCAGGGGGTCGTGCTCCTTGCCGGCACCGGCGCCTTTGCCCATGCCACCACGGCCGATGGACGGGAACGCCATCTGGATGGAGGCGGCCCCATTCTGGGCGACTTCGGCGGCGGCTACCACATCGGCTGGCTCGCCATCCAGGCCGCCTTCCGCGCGGACTGGCACCCGCGCCATGCCACCTCCCTGCGCGATCGCGTCCTCGACGCCTTCAGCATCAAGCGTCCGATGGAAATGATCGACCTGGCCCTCTTCAGCCGCGACCGGTCGCTGGTCGCCTCCGTCGCCCGCATCGTCAGCGAGGAGGCGACCAAAGGGGATGCCGTTGCCTGCCGGATCATCGACAAGGCGGCGACCGCCCTGGCCGAGACCTTCCGCGATCTGGTCACTGTGCTCCAGATCGAAAACGACGCCTACACGGTGGTGGGGACGGGCAGCCTGATCCGCCACTGCGAGCTGTACCGCACCCGCCTGTGGGAAAAGATCGCCGAGATCGCCCCCCGCTTCACGACCCTCCATCTGCTCGAGCCGCCGGTGGTCAGTCTCGGCATCGACGCCCTGCGGCGCATCCGTGGCACCGCGGCCGATCCCGCCATTGCCACCCTCCTTGCAGAAGTCTCCAACCGCACCTCCTGAGGACACCCCATGACCCTCCAGACGCCAGCCCGCTACTTCGACGCCGTACGCGGCATCCTGCATCACCTCGAATCCACCCAGTTGCCGGTCCTTGAACGCGCGGCCGACATGGTCGTGAAGGCCCTTCTCAGCGGCGGCACCGTCAACTGCTCCGAGATCGGCCATGGGCTCCAGGGCGATTTCATCAATCGCGCCGGCGGCCTCTGCGCGGTGCAGCCCTTCTCCTTCCACATGAACGTCACCAATCCCCTCCCGAAGTGCCGCGCCGCCGTCGATCCGGAAGCGGACAACCGTGACCTGGAGCGGGTTCGCGCCGCCATCCGGCAGAGCAACCTGCGCGCCGGCGACGTCATGCTCCTGTCCTCGGTTTCCGGCCGCAACCGCGGACCGGTCGAGCTGGCCCTCGGCTGCCGCGAGATCGGCGTGGGGACCATCGGGCTCACCTCCTTCACCTATACCGAGCGGGTGAAGTCGCTCCATCCCAGCGGCAAACGCCTTCGCGAAGCGGTCGATGTCGCCATTGACATCGGTGCGCCCTATGGCGATGCGGGCGTCGAGGTACCCGGCTACGAGTCAGCCCTCATCCCCATGTCCGGTCTCGGCCAGGATGCGGCCGGGTGGCTGCTCTGGGGCATGGTGATGGAGAAGACCGCCGCCGCCGGCTCGCCCGCCAGCATCCTCATCAGTCACAACCGCGACGGCGGCCCCGAGCACAACGACCGCACGCGCGCCACCTACCAGCAACGAGGCTACTAACATGAGCGCCGATGCCTATTTCGCCGCCGCCATCGATGCCCTTGAACGGGTACGCCGCAGTCAGGCCAACGCGATCGACAAGGCCGCCGATCTCTTCGTCAACGCCATCCGGGGAGGGAATGCGCTCTATGCCTTCGGCGCCTCCCACTCCTTCATGGTCGCCGAAGAGATGGTCTACCGCACCGGTGGCCTGATGCTCATGAACCCGATCTATCCGCACGGCATGAACCTGCTCGTGCGTCCGATGCCCTCCACCTCGCAATTCGAGCGCCTGCCCGGCCTCGGCCGCGAACTGCTTGGCACCGTGAAGGTAGAGAAGGGCGACATCGTCCTCGTCGCTTCGACCAGTGGGCGCAATGCCGTCTCGATCGACCTCGCCCTCGCCGCCCGGGAGCGCGGCGCGACCACCATCGCCATCACCTCCATCGCCTATACCGACGGCGTCACCAGCCGCCATCCCGATGGCTACAAGCTCAAGGATGTCTGCGATCTGGTCATCGACAACGAGGCCCCCTACGGCGATGCCGCGGTGCCCATTGCCGGCTTTCCCCAGGCGGTCGGTCCCCTCTCCACCGTCACCGGCACCGCGATCGCCAATGCCATCGTCGCGGAAACCGTCGCCCGACTCGTCGCCGACGGCTATACCCCCCCCGTATTCATGAGTGCCAACCTCGACGGCGGTGACGCCCACAACGCCCGCCTCATGGCCGAGAACGCCTACCGCATCCACTACCTCTGATCCACCGACAAACAACCATGTGCAATGTCCCGCTTCGGTGATCATCCCACGGTAAGAATATTACCACGAAGGACACGAAGAGCACGAAGATTCTGAAAAAAACAGTACTGCAATAAGCAGCACCTTCGTGCTCTTCGTGCTCTTCGTGGTTAAATCCGGCCGCAAGGAGTCACAGAACGAGACGCTTGATGCCAGTCTTGAGTTTCGTGACATTAAAGTTGATCAGCAAACCGGTTTTGACGCGCGCCAGCTTCATGTATGTCAGCAGTTGCGCCTCATGGATGCCCGTGAGCTGCTCGACGCTCTTCAACTCCAGAATCAGCACATCCTCCACGAGGATATCAACACGGTAGCCACAATCGAGGCGGATGCCTTTGTAGTCGACAGGCTGCGCATGCTGGAGGCGGAATGCGATCCCACCCAGATTCAGCTCGTGCGCCAGGCATTGCTCATAAGTGGATTCGAGCAAGCCGGGCCCAAGTTCACGGTGGACCTCAATCGCACAGCCGATCACTCGGTTCGAAAGCGAATCAAACTCCATTCCTCGTTGCCCCCTCATCCTCTTTGTGGTGCAAGGATACGGTTTTCCTGCGTTACGCTGCAACTTAACGATTCATGCAGTTGCTTTCAACACGGAGTCCATTATTATTTTCGATGTAAGCCAGCATAAATCAACTCTGACGCTACAAGTATAACCACGAAGAACACGAAGAGCACGAAGGTTCTGAAAGCAACTTTTTATGATATTCGTTACCTTTACAATATTCATAATGCTTATCCTTGGCTTCAGCAGAATCTGAACCCAAATCTTCGTACTCTTCGTGTACTTCGTGGTTAAATCCGTCCGCTCCCCCTCCCCAAGGGTGACCGCTACCCAGGTCGTCAACCACGATCTACGTTTTTCCGTAAATCAAATCTTCGTGCTCTTCGTGTACTTCGTGGTTAAATCCGTCCACTTCCTCTTCCACAAGGGTGACCGCTACCCAGGTCGTCAACCACGATCTACGTTTTTCCGTAAATCAAATCTTCGTGCTCTTCGTGTACTTCGTGGTAAATCCGTCCGCTTCCCCTCCCCAAGGGTGACCGCTACCCAGGTCGTCAACCACGATCTACGTTTTTCCGTAAATCAAATCTTCGTGCTCTTCGTGTACTTCGTGGTTAAATCCGTCCGCTCCCCCTCCCCAAAGGTGACCGCTACCCAGGTCGTCAACCACGATCTACGTTTTTCCGTAAATCAAATCTTCGTGCTCTTCGTGTACTTCGTGGTTAAATCCGTCCGCTCCCC
>JAWLHB010000037.1:0-76356 GCA_041690595.1 Lentisphaeria bacterium | reverse complement strand
CTACCCAGGTCGTCAACCACGATCTACGTTTTTCCGTAAATCAAATCTTCGTGCTCTTCGTGTACTTCGTGGTTAAATCCGTCCGCTCCCCCTCCCCAAGGGTGACCCGCTACCCAACGATCTACGTTTTTCCGTAAATCAAACCTTCGTGCTCTTCGTATACTTCGTGGTTAAATCCGTCCGCTCCCCCTCCCCAAGGGTGATCATCCCGGCGCATTCCTCAGCCTTCATCAACGGTCTGGCTGGCCAGGAGGCGCACCTTGTCCGCCTCCGGCAGCAGGTGGATGCAGTCACCCACATTCCAGCTCTCATCGAGCGGGACATGGACCCGGTACGGACGGCGCTGGCTGCACCGGAGCTTCACATGCAATTCCTGGCAATGTCCCTGGAAGCGGACATCGATGACGGTGCCGCAGGCGCCTTCCCCGGCGGCCTTGATCTGCAGGTCGTGGGGACGAATGGAGAGCCACGCGTGGCGGGCGCCGTTCACCCCTTCGGGTCGGGCGAGGGTGCCGAAATCGGTCGTCACGCAGGAGGGCGAGACTTCCGCGGGCACCAGATTCGTGTCGCCGAAGAAGGTGGCCACATACTGGTCGACTGGGCGGTCATAGATGCTGTGGGGGGTGCCGATCTGCAGGAGCTTTCCCTGGCGGAGGATGGCCAGACGATCCGCCAATGCGAGCGCGTCGGCGATGTCGTGGGTGACACAGATGGCCGTGGTACCAGTCTGCTTCAGGAGCTGCCGGACGCTGTCGAGCATGGCGCGGCGAAGCTGGCGATCGAGGCTGGAAAAGGCCTCGTCGAAGAGGAGAAGGCGCGGCTGGGGAGCCATGGCCCTGGCCAGCGCGACTCGCTGACACTGCCCGCCGCTGAGTTCGTGGGGGTAACGCCCTTCGTAGTCGCTCATGCGCACCAGGTCGAGCATCTCACGCGCCCGCCCCCGCCGTTCCCGCCGCGGCAGATGATGCAGCCCGAAGATGACGTTGCGAAGGACGGTAAGGTGAGGAAAAAGGGCGTAATCCTGGAAGACCAGGCCGATGCCCCGCTGTTCCGGGGGAACGACGGCAGGCCCCTCCGTCAACAGCTCGCCGGCGACGCTGATGCGGCCGGAGTCCGGTGCTTCCAGTCCCGCGATGCAGCGCAGCAGCGTCGTTTTGCCGCTGCCGCTTTCGCCGGCCAGGCAGACAATGTCGCCCGCCTCCACACAGAAGCTGACGGCATCGAGGGCGGGATGTTCCTGTTGCCTGAACCGCTTGGAAAGATGGTCGATAAGCAAGATCATGAAGGTGAGGCCTGGCGTTGGCTGAGGCGATTGATCAGGATGATGGGCAGAAGCCCGGTGAGGAGAATCAGCAGCGCCGGTGCGGCCGACTGCGCCAGCATTTCCTCGCTGGCATACTGGTAGGCGCGCGTCGCAAGCGTATCGAAGTTAAACGGTCGAAGGATCAAGGTCAATGGCAACTCCTTCAAAACCTCCACAAAGAGAAGCAGAGCGGCCGCCGCGACCGAACCACGCAAGAGCGGCAGCTCGATCTGAAACAACGTCCGCGACGGCCCCGCCCCAAGGGTCCGCGACGCCGCCTGCAACCGATTGCCGAGCCCCTCGAAGCCGGCGCTCATCGTCTGCTTGCCGACGGCCAGGAAGCGCACCACGTAGGCGCCCAGCAACGCCGCCACACTTCCCGTGAAGAGGAGCCCGGTATGGCCCGCGGACCAGCGACCGAGAAGGCGATCGCCGGCGATGCAGAGTACCAACACCCCGATCGCGATGACTGCCCCCGGTACCGCGTAGCCCACCGAGGCCGCGCCGGCGATCAGGCGAAGCGAACGCCGCCGATACAGATGCACCGTGAAGGCGATCACGATCGCGATCACGACCGCCACCAGCGCGGCTCCCGCCGCCAGCAGAAAGCTGTTGCGCACCAGCAGCAGGAAATCCCGCTCGAGCACCTGCCGCCAGGTCGACGCGGCCCAGGCCGACAGCATCAGCACCGGCACCACGAAAGCGACAAGCACCGGCAAGGCGCAGACGAGGCTTGCGCCCCACCCCCGCCATCCCGTCAGCCGCAGCCGCTGCGCACCTTGATCCGACCCGCCGTTCCCGAAGCGCGCTCGCCCCCGCAAGCCGTATTCCAGCGCCATCACCAGCGCCACCGCTCCCAGCAGGCACGCCGACAAGCGGATCGCGGAGGTCATGTCGTTGAGGCCAAACCAGGCCCGGAAGATCGCCGTGGTAAAGGTATCGATCCCATAATACTTCACCGCTCCATAGTCATTGAGCGTCTCCATGAGCGCCAGGGCGACACCGCCGGCCATCGCCGGACGCGCCAGGGGCAAGGCCACCCGAAGAAAGCACTGCAGCGGCGGACGGCCCAGCGTCCGAGCCGCCTCCAGCACCAGATGCGACTGGCGCTGAAACGAGACGCGCGTGACCAGATAGACATACGGGTAGAGGACGCTCGCCAGCACCAGGATGGCGCCAGGCATGGACATGATCTCGAAGGGCAGCCAGGTGCCGTCGTGGCCGGGGAAGGTGCGCCGCAGCGTGCTCTGCACCGGTCCCGCCCAATCGAGAATCCCCGCCCACGTGAAGGCGGCAAGGTAGGTCGGGATCGCCAGAGGCAGCAGGAGTGCCCATGCCAGGGTGCGCCGCGCGGGAAAGTCGTAGACGGCGACCAGCCAGGCAGTGGGCACCCCGATCAGGAGCGTAACGAGCGCCACGCCGGCGGTCAGCATGGCGGTATTGCCGATGTAGCGGGGCAGCAGGTGGCGCGCGATATGCCCCCACTCCGCCGCCACGCCGAAGACCAGGTATCCCGCCAGCACCACGAAGGGCGCCATCACCATGGCGGTGAGCGCCGCGGTACTTACCGTCCACGGGCTCCACGCACGCCGCCATGATGTCTGCAACCCATTCGCCATGATGTTACCGCCAACCTGCCCGATCGAAGATTCTGACCGCCTCGTCATTGTGCCGACCCAGCTCGCCGACATTCAAGGCATCCGCCTTGAACTCCCCCCAGGCCTGCAGCTGCTCGCTCCAGGGAACCCGCGGGTTGACCGGGTATTCGTAGTTGCTCCCGGCAAAGGCCGCCTGCGCCTCTGCTCCACTGAGGAATTCCAGCAGCTTGATGGCCGCATCCTTGTTCGGCGCATGACGGGTGACGCCCGCGCCGCTGATGTTGATGTGAGCGCCACGATCTCCCTGGTTCGGGAAACAGATCGCCACCTTGCTCGCCACCTCCCGCTCGCCCGCATCTTCGCTGTGGAGGAGCAGTCCGAGATAATAGGTGTTGACGATGGCAAGATCGGCCTGCCCAGACGCGAGCGCCTTGATCTGATCCCGATCGTTGCCCTTGGGCTTCCGGGCGAGATTCTCGACCATGCCCTCCGCCCATTTGGCGGCAGCATCGACACCGTCGTTGGCGATCAGGCTCGCGAGAAGCGACTGGTTATAGATGTTCTCCGAGGAGCGGACCGCAATCCGCTTGCGCCACCTGCGCTCCGCCAGGGCCTCATAGGTGCTCAGCTCCTCCGGCTTCACCCGATCCGCGGCATAGACAATCACCCGCGCCCGAGTCGTCAGCCCGAACCAGTGACCAGCCGGATCGCGCAAGTTGGCCGGCACGTTCTCCCGCAGGATCTCGCTCTCGACGGGTTGCAGCAGCCCCCTCTCCTGAGCCCGCCAGAGCCGCCCCGCATCGACCGTCAGCAGGATATCGGCCGGCGAGTTGCTGCCCTCGATCTGCAGGCGATTGATCAACTCGTCCGCATTCGCCTTCACGATGTTGACCTTGATGCCGCTCTCCTTCTCGAACTGTGCGAACAACCGCTTATCGGTTTCGTAGTGGCGGTGGGAATAAACATTCACCACCTTCTCCTGAGCCGAGGCCGTCATGAAAAAGCCGGCCAACACGGCCAGGCACACCTTCAGATACTTCACCATATCACCACTGATTAGTTGGGGCTGGATTGGATAAGGGTGAACTGGCTGCGCACGAACTCCGGCGCCGCCTGCAGCCTGGGATGCTCGTCCGCCTCCTTCAACCACGTCGTCCGACGCGCCAGGATGGTCGCGTAGCCACGCTTCGCCAGTTCCACGAAGGGCGACTCATGATGGGTGCTTCCGACCAGGAAGAGCTTGCCCCCCGCCGTCAGAAACTCCTTCAGCTTCGGCGATACGCCGGCGTGCGTGACACTGCCCACCGCCACAATCGCCAGGCAGTCACTCTCGGGGTATCCGTCAAGCGCCAGATCGATGCTGGCCGTGAAGTCGTCGTCATTGTAATGACCCTCCTCCCGCGACCAGACTTCGTTGACGATCAGGCCGGATTCCGTCAGGTGACGACGCAGGGCATGGGCACGCGAGGCGTAGGGCTCGCTCTTTTCCGGATACAGGTAGAGGATGGTGACGGTGCCACCGCCCTCGCCTGTCGCCTGGATCAGTTCCGCGGCCGTCCGCCCGACCTCCGCCTCATGCTTGTCCGTATGTGGTCGCGGTCCGTCGCTGCCCAGGGAACGCACCAGGTGAAAGGTCACGGCGGCCACCGCCACCGCGATCAAGATGCCAATGTACTTGCGTGACATGCCGTCGCCCTCCCTTAGAAGCTGCTCATCGCTGGATCGTTCATGCCGTTCCAAAGCGCGGGATTCCCAGTACCGCCGACATCTTCCGCGAACTGCGCATCGTAGCCGGCAGCGCTCATGGTCAGCTCACTGGAGTGGCCATCCGCAAAGAGCGCGTTGAAGCGGCCCAGGTGGCGCGGATCCGCTGGGCACTGGCTGGAATTGGTTCCCCAGCGGGTATTGAGCTGCGTCGGGCCATCGAGCGTGTAGGCATGTACGTTCTCGGTCTTAGCCGCATCGCCGAAAGCATCCGCCGCGAGAATAGTCTCGCTGGAATACTGGATGACGTTGTCGCGCACCGGATACTGCCGCGCCAGGGTCGCATCGCCAGTGAAAGGACCGAAAGTCGCCCAGTTCAGGCCGTAGGCGCCACTGCGCAGGTAGAGGCCACGGTCGCCGCTCGACAGCTGGTTGCGCGAAGCCGAGATGCTCGGGCACATCAGGATCTTGTTCGTGATGCGATTCCCTGTACCGACATGACTCTCCGCCGCCACGTTCTCGACAGAGCCGCCGATGTGCTCGCTCAGCATGTTCTGCCAACGTACCTGCAGCCCGCTCTTCCAACGCGCACTTGGATAGTAGCCGTCATTGTCGCCTATGTACATCGCGAACCCCAGTCCCAACTGCTTCTGGTTGTTCATGCACTGCTTACTCTGCGCCTTCGCCCGCGCCTTGCTCAGCACCGGCAACAACATCGAAGCCAGAATGCTGATGATCGCCACAACCACCAGAAGCTCTATCAGTGTGAATACCTGCACCCGCGACTTCTTCATCCTCGACTCTCCCTCATCCTTTTTGTTTCGCCCTTGATTCCGATGATTGACATGCCAATCATTCGGTATGGTGAGGCACACAATAGCCAGTCTAAGATCTATTGCAAACCATGTTTAGAATAATTCTTGTTTTATTTTTCGGGGCTCATCCGTGATCGGCTGCACCTGAAGCGGCACCGCGCTATGGTAACCTTGTACAAAGGAGGATTTTCCCATGAAGGTGATCGTTACAGGTGCGAGTAAAGGAATCGGCCGGGGCATCGCGCAAGCTCTCGCCGCTCACGGGTACACATTGGGGCTGACCGCCCGTTCGGAAGAGCTGCTGCTCCAGCTTCAGCGGGAGCTGCGGAGCGGCGGCTGCCGTTGCGCCGTCGCCACCGCGGATCTGCGCTCGTGGGAGTCGACGCAACGCGCCGTCGAGAACCTCGCCGCCGACCTCGACGGCATTGACGCCATCATCAACAACGCAGGCCTCATTGTCCGTAAGGATGTTCTCACCATCGAGATCGCCGAATGGCAGGCCATGATGGAAACCAATATCAACGGGGTCTTTTACATGATCCGTGCCGCGCTTCCCTACCTGCGCCGGAGCGACCGCGGCCACATCGTCAACATCTCCTCGATATCCGGACGCATGCCCCTGCCGGGTGGCAGCGGCTACGCGGCCTCGAAGTATGCCGTCAGCGGATTCTCGGAATCTATTTTCCAGGAGTTGCGGGAACTGGGTATAAAGGTTACAGTGATTTTTCCAGGCTCCGTGGACTCCCGTTCGCACCGGCATGCGGAGGGGGAAGATGCGAGCTGGAAGGTGCAGCCGATGGAAGTCGGCGAAGCCTGCCACGACATACTCGATACATCGCCCGGCACCTGCATCAGTCGCCTCGAAATACGACCCTTGCGGCGGGCGGCACCATAAGCAGCGGGGGACTCGGCCATGGCGGTCAACATTACGATCTGTACGGGGCAGATCTGCGGCCGCACGAATTCGCGTGAGCTGCTGCACCTCGCGCGGAAGCTCGATCGCGAGCATCCCGGCTGCCTGCACGTCACCACCCAGCATTGCTTCGCCCGCTGTCAGGTGAACGACGGTGAGCTGTGTCCATCCATCCGCATTGACGGCGAGTGGATGAACGAGGCGACGACCGCCAGGATGCGTTCCATCCTGATGCCGATGATCGCCAGGCTGGAAGCAGAGTTGGACAATCCCGACGATCCCTTCGCCAAGCTGCTGCGCAGCCTGGGCTAGACGAAGGCCAACGCCAGGGAGAAACGCCTCAATGGACTGTAAACATGCCACTTCGATTAGCGGTTGCGGGTCTCGGTCACGGCGCAAGCTATCTCAATGTCATTGCCGACCATCCGCGGACTGAGCTTGCCGCGTTGATCGACATCAACGCGGAGCCTCGTGATGCTCTCGCCAGGACGCACAAGGTTCCTGCCTTCGCCAGCGTGCAGGCGATGCTGGCGGCCAACGTCGCCGACGCCGCCATCCTGGCCCTCCCAACGCCGTTGCACCGGGAAACCTCCGTCGCCTGCCTCGAAGCGGGCCTCCATGTGCTCCAGGAAAAGCCACTGTGCCTGAAGGATGAGGAAGCCCAGGCCATCCGCGAGGCGGTGTGCGCCGCCAACCGCGTCTTTCAGGTCGGTTATGAAGTCCGCTCCAGCCCGCTGCACAAGGCCGTCCTCGAACACATCGCCCGCGGCGATCTCGGACAACTGACGAACATCTGGTACAACCAGCACAGCATGCAGCACGCCGATCCCGGCAACTGGCGCGCCATGCGCACCAGCATGGGCGGAAAGCTCTTCGACTGCGCCGTGCACTACCTCGACCTCTGCCAGCAATGGGCCGGCGCGCCCGTGCACCGCATCGTCGCCCTTGGCCATGAGCTGGGCAAGATCGGCCCCTGCGCCGATGAACTCCCCGAAAGCGCCGCCATTGCCATCGAATATGCCAACGGCGTTCGCTGCACCTTCAATTTTGGCGGTCGCCATGGGGTGCGCGACGACGCCTCCTTCGGCCTTATCGGCACGCGCGGCCGGATCGTCGGCAATCCCTGGCTTCCCGAAGGAGCCGGCTCTTATGAACTCCGGCTCGACAATGGTCTCCGCCACGGTACCATCTCCTTCGACGGCACCATGACCTCCCGAGGGCATCTCGGCTTTCGTGAACAACTGGCCGCTTTTGTCGCCACAGTCCTTGATGGCGCACCAAACGCGTGTGACATCGATGACGCCATCGCCATTCATCGGCAGATGGTCGCCATTGATCGCTCCCTCGCCACGGGTCGCGTTATCGACATCCATCACTGACCAGGAATCTCCCCATGCTGCACGACCAGGGCTCGAACGATCGGTGGACTCCGCCCACAAGCTTCACCCAACAGTCTGACGGCACGTACCACCTGCAGCTGCGGGAGTCGCTCGGCAAACACTGGGCCAGCGAAATCGTCTCCTGGCCGCTGCCCGAGGCATGCAAGCAGGGCCCGCTCCAGGTTACTCTCGACGGGGAACCGGTCACTATCCAGCTGCGTGACGGTCGCCTTTACCTGCACGTGCTCGATCTCGCTCCCGGCGAGTGCCGCTGCTATCACCTTCAGAAAGCGCCAGGTGTACCGGCGGCCGCGACGTCCATTCATGTCGAGGACAGCCACGACACGCTCGTCATGGACAATGGCCATATCGCCGTCAAACTGCCACTCTCGCTGGCGGGGCGGGTCGTCCCGGGTCCCATCCTGGCCATACGGCGCACGGATCAGCCATGGATCGGCGCCGGGCGACTCGAGACATCCACCACCCCGGAATCCCTGCACACCCGCATCGCGGAGCAGGGGCCGCTGTGGACGGCTGCCATCGTTGAGTACACCTTTCCCGGCGGCGCCGTCTATCGCACCCGCATCGAACTTCGGCCGGAAGATAGCCACATTCTCGTCGAAGAGGAAAGCAGCCTTCCTGTACACCTGTGGCCCGCGCCGCGTCCCTACAAGGAAATCGGTACGCTGGGCAAGTCCCACTGGGATCGCCCGATCGAGAGCGTCGGCGTACCGTGCATACGCCCCTTTCCGTCCAGCAACTTCGTCTTCGATCTGCGACAGGGGTGGGCGCCCGATCGCCTGCAAACGCACTCCACCGCGGCCTGGGAGATCATGGATCTGCCCCTCATGTCTCCCGTGTTGAAGACGCATACCGCCATGCGCGCCGCCTATCCCGGGATCGATGCCGGCTGGATGAACGTCTACGACAGCAGCCAGCCCTATTGCCTCGGTGTCGCCTCCATCGACCTCGCGCACTGGAAGATGCCGGACGATACGGTCCATCCCGTCCATCGCACACCCGGCGCCAACGCGGAGGTCGTCCTGTTGGACAGCGCCGCCGAAGGAAGCTGGCTGCGGCTGCCGATCGAGAACATGTCGCGCCGCTGGCTCCTCGCGATCACCCACCGTGCCCCGCATCCGGACGCGGAAAGCGGCAGACCCTTGCGCCTCGAAGCCGATCCGCGGTATCCGCCCTGGGCCTTGCGCACGCGCCTGGGCGACCTCTCCCTGGAGAAGGTAAAGAACTGGGTCACGGCATGGCCGGAATCGGATCTGGCTCATCCGCGCGTCTTCTGCGGCCGCGAGGAGTTTGGCGACATACGGGCTCGGATCGAGCGGGTTCCCGAGTTCAAGCACCTGTGGGAGACGACTCGCCACCTGCGGCCGGCCGATCGTTACATCGTGGCCGGTGAAGGCGGACGCTTGAGCGAGGTTGAGCAGATCACCAAGGCGGGAGAACTGATAGCCAGCACCCTCGAACGCGGCTATCTCGGCCCCCACTACGCGATCGGCCTGGCGCGCCCCCTGCGACGCTACGCCATGGCCTGCGACCTCCTTTGGGAAAGCTTCACCCTGGAAGAACAGATCGAAGCCAGGCGCGTTTGCTCCCTTGCGGCCTATATCATGACCGATGGCGACTGGTGGCAGTATGCATTCCGCGACGGAGAGACCACCTACCTCCCCAACTTCAACTGCGACGTCTACACCTGCGCGGGCCTCATCGGCCTCCTTCTTGCCGACCATCCCAGCGCCGACGTCTGGGTGCAAGCCTGTGTGCGGCGACTGGAGATCGAGCTGGATCGTTATCTGAGAGCTGACGGCACCGGCGAAGAGAATCTCGGCTCCTACCTCGTTTCCACCTGGATCATGCTCTACATGCCGATTCTCTGGGCCTTGCGCAAGGGCGGCATCCGCGATTACTCCGGCGACGCCCGCATCCATGCCGGCGCCCGCTTCCTCCTCCATGTCCTCACCCCACCGGATCCCCGGGAAAACGGCCTGCGCATGACGCCCCCCATCGGGCACCATCCCAACGCCCGCAAGAGCTTCCCGATCATGTCCCAACTGGCCGCCTTCGTCCGCGATGCCGATCCGCAACTCGCGGCCGAACTGATGTGGGGCTGGAAGATCACCGGCTCAACCGTCGGCAACCTCTATGACCATTCCGGGCCGACTTCGAATCCGCTCACGCGCCATTACATCTTCCATGACGATTCGATCGAGCCCCGCGCACCACGGCTCACCAGCATGGCGCTGCCTCATGTCGGTGCGCTCTTCCGCAGCCACGACGGCACCCCCCACAGCAGTTTCCTGATCCTCAAAGCTGGACGCGTTCACTCGCATCACGACGAGGATGAAGGCTCGTTTCACTACTATGGTCGCGGCGTCCCGCTCGTGCTCGATGGCCTGCGTCTCTGCAACGGCGCGACGGTCGAGGAGCACAATGTCGTCAGCTTCGCCCGGCGTGGTCAACCGACGGCCTGGCTGGAACACTTCGTCACCGATCCCGTCGCGGATTATGTCCGCGTCGCGGCCAGACCACGCGCCTATGCGTGTGACGCCATGTATCTGGACGAGCTGCACCGCAGCGGCTTCGTGCGCGAGATCGTCATGGTGAAGGCTCCCCAGGCGGGCGGCGTCGAGTATCTGGTGGTCAAGGATACCTGTACCGGCCCGGATGCAACCCAGTGGAACATCGATGTCCTCTCCGCCGAACCGTGCGAGACGGAACCCGGCAGGATCTGGTTCCCAGGCCATCCCGAACTCGATATGGGGTTGGACGTCATCGTCGCGGAACCCTTTGCCGCCGATGCCCGGATCGAGGCGGGCCCGATCAGCAAGGATCTGCTGACACCTGAGGGGCTGGCAGCCTTGCCGGAGCGCTGGGTGAAGTATGACCTGCGCGAGCACTGGCTCCTCCACGTACCCTCCACCCCCGGCGCCACCTTCGTCACCGTCCTTTTCCCGAGGCCGGCCTCGGAAATGGCTCCGCTCGTCACCTACATGGCCCGCGAGGAGACGCTCCACATTCAGCATGCGGACGGCAGCGACATCATCTTCCTGCGCCCCAATCCCCATGTGCCGATCGCCCTTGCCGGCATCGTCTTCCGCGGCCGCGTCGGCGTCCTGCGCGAGCGCGACAGCCGCGCCCTAGTGAGCCTGGATGCGGAGGAGATGAGCAGCGGCTCAGGAAGCGTCATCACCATCTGATCGACGGCATCAAAGCTCGTCGAGCTGACAGACCCGCGCCACTTCCTCGGGGGTCGTAATCCCCTTGCCGATCAACCTCTCGCCATCCTCGCGAAGGGTCCGCATGCCGGCCCGCCGGGCGATGGTGTTCAGCGTCGCATTGTCGACACCTTCGCGGATGCCCGCCCGCACCGATTCGTCCATCATCAATAGCTCGAATATGCCTACCCGGCCACGATAGCCCGTACCGGAGCAGACGCGGCAGCCTTTGGAGGCACCCCCTTCCTGGCCGACCGTGCCTTTCCCCTGGCAGCCATCGCAGACCCGGCGCACCAGCCGCTGCGACAGCACGCCGATCAACGCGGAGGAAAGGAGAAAATCCTCCACCCCCATATCCAGCAGACGACTGATCGCACCGGTCGCATCGTTGGTGTGCAGCGTGCTCAGCACCAGATGCCCGGTCAATGCCGCATGAATGGCAATATCCGCCGTTTCCCGGTCGCGAATCTCGCCCACCAGAATGATATCCGGATCCTGGCGCACAATGTGACGCAGACCTCCAGAGAAGGTGAGGCCGATCGTCGGCTTTACCTGGATCTGGGTCACCCCCTTGATCTGGTACTCGATCGGGTCCTCGATGGTGATGATCTTACTGTCTTCCGAGTGCAGCTCGCGCATGGCGCAATAGAGGGTCGTCGTCTTGCCGCTGCCGGTCGGCCCCACCACCAGGATCATGCCATGGGGAAAACCGATCAACTTGGTGAAATTGTCGCGCATGGGCGGCGACATACCCAGCGTATCCACATTGTAGTTGATGATGTCTTTGGGCAGAAGGCGAAGCACGATCGACTCGCCATGCATGGAGGGAACCGTGCTGATGCGGATATCCACCTGGTGGCGCCCCACCCGCAGATCGGTACGACCATCCTGCGGCAACCGTCGCTCGGCTATGTTCAGCCCGCCAATGAGCTTCAGGCGGGAACTGATGGCAGGGTACGACGAAACCGGCGGCGTCATGACCGTGTGCAGAAGGCCGTCAACGCGAAAGCGCACCGCCAGCGCTTCCTCTTCCGGCTCGACGTGAATGTCGCTCGCCCCCATCTCGACCGCCCGGTTGAACATATCGCTCACCAGGCGAACGATGGGCGCCTCATGCGCCAGATCCCTCAACGCTTCCTCCGACGCATCACCGTTGAAGCCGAGACCGCTGAGTTCGTCCTCTTCCGGTCGTGCTTCATACAGATGGGTGATGGTGCGCTCCAGATGGCTGCGCCGACAGAGCAGAAAGCGCGTCGCCATGCCGAACATGCTGCGCCACTGATAGCTCAGCTCGTGCACATGGTACGGGCTCGCCACCACCAGGATCACTTCATCCGCTTCCCAGAGCAGCGGCAGGCACTGCCAGTTGAGCAGATAGTCGTAGGAGAGCTTCTCGTTCTTCTCGGCTCCCTCCACATCCTCGTCCTCGATCACCGTCAGCCCCGAGGCAGCGCTGTACGCCTGCAGGATGTCCGTCTCGGAAAGGCGTCCCTGCGCGGCCAGCTTCCACTCCACCTCCGGCTCGAAATCCGCCAGCAGATCCTTGTCGCCAAGCGACTGGCCCAAGCGCTCCGCCACCGCGACCGCAATCCGCGTCACGTCACAAGTCTGGGCAGGCTTCGCCATGGTGATGTAGCCATCCGGCTCTCGTCCGGAGCTGCTCTTGGCGCTCGCTGTCATGGTCGATTCCACCACGCGTTCCTCTGCTCCGTCGATCATGGCGCATCCACCTGCCGCTCGAGATTCGCCGGCCCGAGTTGCTCCTTGATCGCCTGCAAGGCACTCTTGTAACGACGCGCCAGGCGCTCCACATCGGCATCCATCTCGATGACATTCACCGTCATCAGGATAAGCAGTTCCAGCCGCTGATTCTCCCGAACATTGAGCGCGAAAAGGTTGCCGACGCCGGGAATGTCCTTGAGAAAGGGAATGCCGGTTTCGTTCTTGATGTCACGCGTGCGGATAAGGCCGCCGAGGAGGATTGTCGAGTTATCGTCGACGATCAGGGAAGTCTGGACAATACGCGTCTGGATGGTGGGTGAATCGATATCGGATGAAGTCGTGGTGACGGCATCGGAGACTTCCTGCTTGATCTTGAGTGTGACCATGCGGCTGGCCGTGACGTGCGGGGTCACCGTCATGATGATACCGGTGTCCTGATACTGGATCTCACGGGTGATATTGGTCGAGTCCGTCGCATTGTTTTCCTGGGTGATGATCGGCACCTTGTCACCCACGTTGATGATCGCCTCTTCATCGCTGATCGCCAGAACCTGCGGCGAGAAGAGCACCCGCGTGTTGCCCTTGCCCGCGACGGCTTCGATGAAGCCGAAGACCTTGGTGGGATCCGAGACCTTGTTGAGCACCAGATTGAGGCCAGGAGAGGCGGTGGCGCTGAGATCGTCGCCATATGCAAAGCGGCTGAGAAACTCATACTCCCCGCCCTGTATCTTCGACAGAGCGCTGTACTTGAAGCCGAGGCGCGTGTCTTCGTTGAGCTGAATCTCCGCGATCGACATCTGGATGAGGACCTGGAAGGGGGGAGTATCCAGGCTCTGCAGCAGCGCCAGCATGGTGGCATGGGCGCGCGGGGTCGTTCGAATGACCATGCGATTGTGCTTCCCATCGACAAACACACTCGCGGGAATCTCGAATACGCTCTCGCGAATCGAGGTCGACTCGGTGCCTCTCCCCGCACCGCCGGTACGGCTGGTTGCCGCCGGCTCAGCGGTTGACGTGGCGGCATCGTCACCGCCAGATGCTGTCGGGCGACGACTGCGCCCCACCGACGAATTGAAAAAGAAATTCACCGCATCGGCAAGATCCTCCGCCTTGGTGTGCTTGGCCTCATAGAAATAGATCTGCTCTTCCTCACCCGTATCCTGGCGATCCAGGACCTGCACCCAGCGCCGAATCTCCTGAATGATGTCGATATGCGGTGCCGTCACCACCAGTGCCTGCAGCCGATCGATCGGCATCAGCCGAATGCTCAGATTGTCCGACTTCTCACCGACGCTCACCCTGAAGCCGAGAATCGGGAGCACCTGCTTGAGTTCTTCCGCGATCACCGTCGGCGAAATGTAGTGCACGCCGATACTGTCCTGGGGCCAGGTGGTTTCGCCCATGCGGTCGAGACGACTCACCAGCTCCTGCAGCTTGTCCACGTTCGCCGGGGTATCGACGATCAGCAGCGCATTCAGGTGCGGCACCGGCGTAATGGTCGCCTTCGGAGAGAGGTAGGGGGCGATAAGTGGCGCCATATCCGAGGCCAGCGTCTCACTGAAGCGCACCAGCTCGACAGCGATATTGGTGCGTGGCGCGTCCTTGGCCAGCAGTCGCTGTTCGCGCGGCATCTTCTCCATGCTCATGATCCGCACGAAACCATGATCCCTCGTGATGTAAGCGTCGTTGAACCAGAGAATCTTGGCAAAAAGCTCCCAAACCTGCGCCCTCGTCATCTGACTGTCGATCGAGAAGGTCACGGTGCCGGAGACGGCGGGATCCAGGTAAAACTCAAAGCCAAGCGTCAGCGCCATCTGCTTCACCACGTAGGGGATCTCGTCGTTGTCGAACTTCACCGTCACCTCGATCATTTCCTCGGGATTCTCCAGTCCCTTGATCATGTCCAGCGCAAAATTATATGGCAGCTCGATGCCGCTGCCCGGTCGCTCGCTCAGGTTGCGCGTCGGCAAGGTACCGGCTGCCGATTCCGCCTCATAGCTCGGCTTCAGATTCGTGATCGGCGTTTCAGCGCTGGCTCCTCTGCTGCTTTTTGCCTCGCGGTTACTTACGCCAGCATCGATGCGCAGGATATCCGCCACGTCAGCTTCAGCATATTCTTCCGCCTGTCTCTCCTCCAGACTCTTGCAGCCATGGCTCACCAGCAACAGGCAGAGAGTGACCGTCGGTAGCAGAAGGCGCGATAGTATCGGCGCGAGGCGCTTCATTATAGTCATAAGCAGTGTCATCCTTATTGCGTTCACTGGGGAAGGCCAGGTGGTGTGGGTATGGGCGGCGGAATGCCGGGAGCATCCCCTTCACGAGTGGGTTCGGGAGCGGCGGGCGCTTCGCCCACACCGGGTCTGCCGCCGGCATCAGCGGATCCGCGGCGACCGCCGCGAAAGGGGCGGCGTGCCGCGTTCTCTACTTCAGTCTCCAAGGCTCCATCGACAAAATCTTCCAGTCTTCCAGAAGGCGGCTGGGCCGGTACAATATCGGTCAATTCACCATCAGCGCCCCGTTGCAGGTTTTCATCCAGCGGACGAATCATGACGGCGCGTCGGGAATCTTCCAAGCGTTTCTCTTCATCGGCAAGGGCAGCCTGCTGTCGCTCCTTGCTGCTGTCATCATCGAGATCCATGTCGACGCGCAGCTCCTCTTCCTCCTCGCTGCCGTCATCTCGGGTCTTGACCAGGATCACATGGTCCGAGCCGATTTCGCGCAACGTATAACCAAGAGCCCCAACAGCATCGCCGACAGCATAGATATCCTTCTTGCTTGCCCCATCCGCACCTGCCGCCGGCAGCGGCTGTTCCTGCTGGCGGAGCAGCCCTCCGGGTCCTCCACGACGCCTCATGGCGGGTGCCGGCTGCTGTTCGGCAACGGTGGAACTGCGCACAATCATGCTTGCCACCGCCCGCCCGCCAACACGAACCACACCGACCAGTTCGTACTCTTCAGTAGGCTTCGGTGGCTCTTCGGCCGCCTCCGTCGCATCAGCGGGCTCGGTATCGCTCACAGGTTCAATATAGGCACGCCCTTCGCTGAAGAGATTCTCGTTGGCAATCATCAGCACCGTTTCCTCACGGATCGGGCTCCAGGGCAGCCGCACATCCGACCGCTCGATCGGGTTATTCACCAAGTCAACTTCCGGCACATCCATCCCGGCCAGCGCATTCGACGACTCCGGCCGCAACAGGCGAGCCGTCACACCGATCGCAACCGCCAGCAACACCACGTTGAAAATCAGCAGAAATCGCTTCATTGCATGACCTCCCCTGAGAGCAGTGCTCCGGCCTCGTCGGTCAGCAGGTATGCCTTGATGCGGCCCGATATGTAGATCAGGTTCGGAGACGGCTGATTCGGCCGCGGCGTTACGCTGAACATGCTCCACTCCAGCAGCGGCCGGCTGTTCTCGATCTCCTTCAGAAAGATCGCCAACTGCTTGATGTCGACCTGGCCATTGATGGTGACCTCCTCCGTCCGCAGGAAGCTGTTCTCCTCGCTCCGCCCACCGATGCGGCGCAGACTGGAATAACTCATTCCGGAATCATAGGCCAGCTTCTCGATCTGGCGCACGATCGCATTGGCATCGGTATCGGCAGGATAGACGAACGACGCCAACTGGCGCACCTGCGCCAGCTCTTCCAGCCGATGGCGATAGAGCTTCTGCTGCTTCACCAGTTCGGCACGCGTCGCCTCTGCTCTGGAGGACTCACTGGCGATGTCGCCGCCAAACGGGATGCTTGGAAAGCCCATATTCGAAAACATGAAGAGATAGCCGATCCCCAGGCCGACAATGAGCAGGCCATAGAGCAGATAGCGGCGACCGGATGTGGTCTCACTGGCCATGATCAGCGCTCCTCCCGCGGCGTATCTTCCGGAATCGGCATCTTCTCCAGATCGGATAGCGGTGGATCCCCCAATGGTGCCATTTCCGCGGGCAACTGGGCAGGCGGCAGCGGCAAGCTGCCAAAGCCCCCACTCGGTAACCGGAATGGATCGTCGCCGACCGGAAGCCGGGGCGGATTGTCCAAGTCTGGCAGGTCGCCCCCATCCGGGAAGGATGTTGATGGCGTACGCGAGCGTGGCGGCGACTTCTGGATCTTTCGTGGTGGGGGCACAAGAATGCCCGCCTCACCGCTGCGCTGCTGATTCAGGACTTCTTCACCCCGGGTGAAATAATCCTTCTGCTCGAGATCGACCTGGTAGGTCAGCATATTGCCGGTACTTTCGCGTTTCACAAGGGTATATTTGTCAAAAAAATCGGATTGACTGAGCGCCAGGAGCGTGTCAGGGCTATCGGTCTTTGCCGTCAGGTAGACATTAAGTTTCCCGTCGCTCCAGCTCAACCGTCGAGCAAAAACACGGTGATCAAGGGAGGTGGTAAGCTCCACCAAAGCATCCGGCACTGATTTGCGGGAGAGAATCGCCTGCAGGAGAGCCGTCTTCAGCTCAACCAGACGTGCGTCCACGTCACCACCGGCACTGTACCGCGCCAACTCCGCCTTCAACTGTCGGTCGTAATTCTTCCATTCACCGATCTGGCGATTGCTGCGATGTATGGAGCGGATGGTCATGAATGCCAGGGCCGCAATCAGGTAGAGAACCAGCATGGCCGCCACCGCCTTCAGCATGCCATGACGCCGAGGCCGCAATTCGCGCGGTACATCAGCCGTCTGCTTGCGATCGCTCGCAAAGCGACGGCTCAGCCCGTACATGGCAAGCACCACCGCTGGCGCAAATCCCCGCGCTTGCTCCGGGCTTGCAGAGTCAAGCTCGCCCAACGTCAGTCGCTCGCAAGCCAACGGCCGGGGACCGAGGCCAAACGCATCCTGAACCTCCATCGGCGACTTCACCAGGCGAACGCTTCGCCCGCCCCCGTCGCGTGGCTCCAGCAGATAGAGGGCATCGTCACCCTCGGGGCTGAGACAGACTTGGCGTTCGGCGAGAATCGGGTCGAGGGCCGCGCTGGCAGGCATGAAAACATCGACGCCACGCCCAAGGCCGCTGGCGCCCTCTATCCACCTCTGCCATTCATCAGCCGGCATGCAGAGGAGCCGTATCAGCCGCTGTTCTCCCTCCGCGGGGCCAACATCGCGATAATTCCAGTGAATATCCTCCAGCCGCGAGGGGGTCAACTTGGCAATCTCAAATTCGAGCGCCCGCGCGAGGTTCTCCGGCGACATCGCCGGGAGGACCAGCTCATGGAAGAAGACGCGGCTCACGTTGCCGCCGACAATCAGGGGGATGTCCCGATTCTCGCCCAGCGTCGCGATGCCCTTGGCGAGCATCTCGCTGATCGTCGCCTGATCGCTCGCCTGCTCATGCCAGGTGCGGCGAATCGCCACCCGTTCGCCACGCCGCTGCGCCAGCACACCATAGTACCCGCCCTGGCTGTCCCAGGAGAAACTCATGCACCGTTTTTCGCGAAAAAAGATCATTCCAGCACCAGTTTGGAAGGAACCGTGCGGATGAAAAGGTGCTCCTCCCCGCCTGGCGATACAGCCACGGTCACCCGTGACTGCCAACCAGCAACCTTCACCATCACAACCCATTGAGTCGCAAGCGACTCTGACAAAGCGCTAAACATATCCCCAAGCACCACAATTACAACCACCCGAAAGATACCATCAGCCCCGGCCATCCGCCGATCCGGAATCTTCTGGCGCCAGTCGCAAGGAGACTTCCCCATGATAAAACGTCCTCTGTTCGCCATCCGCCAGTTCCACCTGCAAACCGCCATCCGGCAGCAGCCCGGTCACCCGGCCGTGTATACTCTGTGAAGGCTGGTCCAGACGCACGCGTTGTCCCACCAGCCGGCTCGCGTCGCGCCAACGCTCATACAACGCTTCGAATCCTGACTGTTGCGTTTGCCGATAGCCATCATTGAAATAGCAGTAAACACGCGACGCCATCTCAAGACCATCGATTCCGCCTCCGGTCTCCCTCAAGACCGACGTTGCCGGCTGACCGATTCCCGCCAGCGCCTCCGGGCTCATGTTCAGATTCACACCCATGCCAACCACAAGCGCGTCTACTTTTCCTGCTCGCAACTTGCTTTCACAAAGGACACCGGCGATCTTCGCGTGTTCCACAAAGACGTCGTTCGGCCACTTGATCCAGGCTCCTTTCACCCCCACGTCGCGCAATGCATCGTAGATGGCCAGCGAGGCGATCTGCGGCAGCAGAGCCAGATCCACACGCAGAAAGGGAGGCTTCAGCAGGATGGACGTATACAGGTTGCAGCCCGGCGGCGACTGCCATTGGCGGCCATGACGACCGCGCCCCGCCGTCTGCTCCGCCGCAATGACAATCGTGCCGGAATCCAGCAGGTGCATGCGTTCCAGAAGCCAGCTGTTGGTGGAATCCACGACATTCAGCAGGAGCATGCCCTGATAAACGCCATCCGTGTGCAGAGAAGGCTTTGTCATCGAAAAAAGTCAGATCTCCAATTCTGGCCCAAGCATTTTTGCTTCACGCGTACGCTTCTGTTCGACATCCGGCATCGTCGCCATGCCGGTTGTGATGCATATGAGCAAGGTTTACAATGAGGCGAAGCGCTGGCATTGCAACACCGACGCCAATTCAGTGCGGCCTTAGGCCCCCATCTGCTTCTTTTTCTTCGATTTGCGCTTGCACCGAGATCTTTACTGATTTATCTGTGAGTCAATCTGATCTATTGGAGAATGGCTCATGCAGCACAGTCTGACCACCGCCCCCACCAAGACGCAGCAGGTGATTGATGGCATCAAGGCGCAGATCACCAGCGGCGCGCTCCTCCCCGGCGCCCGGATGCTGGGAATGCGGGAGCTGGGCGAACACTTTGGCGCCAGCTTTTCCGTGGTCAGATCCGCCTGCGCCGTGCTGGAGCGAGAGCGCCTCATCGTCCGGCGCGATCGCAGCGGCACCTTTGTAAACCCGGATCTGCCATTGGGCGCGAGCCGTCTGGCCGCCCTTTTCACCGACGTTCGACGAGGCCACCACGAAGGCTACTTCGAGTCGCTGCTTCAGGCGACGGGGGAAGGCAGCGTGGTGCCGATGATCGGGGCACTGTCGGCGGAGACAAACTGGCAGCGCATCATGCGCGACTCGCTGGAGCGGCAACCGAACCTGGCGCTGCTCGATGTCGAAGCTCGCCGCTTCGACCTGGATGAACTGCTCACCCTGGTGGGCCGGGTGCCGTGTTGTGTCGTCAACCGTTGGGAATGGCACGGCATGACCCCCCGCCACGCCGTGCTCTTCGATTATCTGGGCGGCTATGTCCAGGCGCTGAACTACCTGCGCGAGCGCGGCCATCGCCGCATCCTGATGCTGACCAATCACCAGCAACCCCAGCCGTATCTGCGAACGCGCATCGAGCAGGCCGCTGAGGCCGTCGGACTCGCCCCAGCCGAGGATCTCCATCTGGTGCATGCCTTGCACGACTATCCCCACGCCATGTTGACTGAGCTGCTCCGCGAGAGCCAGGCCACCGCGGTCTTCGGCCAGGCCGACTACCTCGTCCACCGCTTCTTCCAGGCTCTCGCACATGTCGCGCCGGTAGCGGCGGCGGAACTGGATCGCGTCGGCTTCTACGATCAACACTATTCGCGCCTGCCCGGCCACGAGTTTTCCTCCGTTCACCTGCCCTTCGCCACCCTCTGGCCGCGGGCTCTCGCCCGAGCCTTTGCCCCGGCGGACGACAGCGTCGTCTACATACCGCCAACCCTGATCATCAGGAAAGGACCCGCATGATGAATGCCAGACCCATCAACCGCTGGACATCGACCCGACTGCCCCTCCAGACCTTTACCTTGATCGAACTTCTAGTCGTTATCGCAATTATCGCCGTGCTCGCCTCCATGCTTCTCCCCGCCTTGACGCAGGCCCGCGAGAAGGCCCGCTCCAGCAATTGCCTCGGAAACATCCGTCAACTCGGCATGCACATCTTCAGCTACACGGATAATCAGGACGGCTGGCTCATGCGGGGCGGCTCCCGCGGCTTCTATACCGATGATACCGGCAAGATCGCCAACGCCCTGGGCTGCCTGCTGGCCAGCGGTGAAATCGATCAGGAAGCCTCTACAAACAACCTCTATTGCCCGTCCACCCCCAACGGTCGTATCTCCGCCGACTACCTGGCCAAACGCCTGCCGGACATCTACCTCATGGGCGGCACCAACCACTTCACCGACCTCTGCCGCAACGCGGGAAAGTTCACCGGCTCCAATCCCACCTATTTCTTCGCCGCCGCCTCCAACGAGCATGGCTACCAGAAGCTCATCGATCTCGGTCAGGGCTCCGGCACCATCCCGCAGGTGCTTCTCGACGGCACCGTCCGCCAGATCTCCTTCGGGCGCAAGCAGAATACCTCGACAGGCGAGGTGCAGCGCGGCTTCGCCATGTGCGAACAGGCCAGCATCGCCCCCGACCAGAACTACCACCAGGGCCGCCCCAACGTCCTCTATTTCGAAGGCAACGCCAAGCAGCCCCCCCGCATGCCGCTTGGCTGGCTCCCCCGGCCAGGCTATGGCGACGCCACCTACATGGCTCGAAATCGCTTCTCCGGATGGACATGCAAAATATGGCTCTGGGCCGACAACAACTACTGACCTCCCCCCTCCAAATCAGGCTAAACGTAAAGGACACTCGACCATGACCAAAGCCCTTCCGTCCCTCGCCCTCTGCTGCGCCCTCTGGATCTCCGCCTTTTCCAGCGCCGACGTGACGCCTGAAGCCGCCGCTATCCTCGCCTTGCCCGAGCAGATCCGCGTGCCACGCATGCAGACCCCACCCACCGTCAACGGCGTGATTGCCGATGGCGAATACGACCAGGCCATTGGGCTCGCCGGCGTCCATACCCACCTCTCCGGCCTGAGCCCACGCCAGGCGGCCTTCATGGTTGGCGCCGACGGCAAGAGGCTCTACATCGCCATGCGCCTGCGAATGCGCGACGGCGAACTGCCCATCTATCGAGATCGCCGCCGCGACCAGGCGCAGGTCACCGACAGTTCCCTCGAGATGCGCCTGACCGTGCCTCGCCGGCGCCAGGCGGATGCCGGCCAGGAGATCGGCCCTTACCTCTTCGTGGCCAACGCCCGCGGAGCCGTGACCGACGCGCTTGAAGCCCTCGAAATCGGTCAGACCTTCTGGGACTGGAATACCGAGGTCGACTCGGCCAGCACCTTTCGCGATGGTCTCTGGGAGCTGGAGTTCGCCGTCGACCTTGACTCCATGCTGCCCGGTGGCTATCGCGACGGCGAAGCCTGGGGGCTGATGCTGGCCCGCAATTGGCATGATCCGTGGGATCAGGCGGCGCTGCGCATTCCCTTCCGCGCCCCCCTCGAGATGCGCTTGGGCGCCTCCCCGGCCGCCGTCTCCATGGGCACCGTCGCCGGCCTCTACGACGGCACCAACAGCCAGGAACTGATCGTTCGCAACATCGCCTCCGAACCCCTCGACGCCAGGCTCCATTACATCGTTCATCGCGAAGGCTCGCAGAAGCGGGGCGACCCGCCGCCGGTCACCACCCTCCTTGCCCACACCACCGAGACCATCTCACTCGCTCCCGGCGAATCCAAAACCTTTCATACCATTCCTTACGACCCGACCTCCCAGATGGTGATCACCTCCCACGAGAAGAGCCTGGCCGAGCAGGAAAAGCGAGCCCCCAGAGCGGAGAAGATCTTCGATCCCTATGTGCTGGAGTTGGCCGTCACCGACGCCGCCGGCACGGAGGTCTACTACCGCCGCCGCATCGAAGTGTCGCCTCTGGAGCGTGCCGCCGAACGGGAGTTCACCGGCAACCCCCGCAAGTTCAACTATGAGGTCGCCTACTATAAGTCCCGCGAACGCCTGCGCGTCAATGTCGACAGCTTTACCATGCCGGAACGCGATCGCGCCCATCGCGCCAGAGTCACCATCCGCGACGGCGGCGAAAAGAGCATCGCCACCTTCGACATGCCCCCCTTCGTGGAGTATTTCACCACCGCCCACGAAGACCGCAAGCTGCCCGCCGGCGCCTACGCCGCCCGAGTCGAGGTCCTCGACGAGGCAGGCGCGGTCCTGGCCACCGACACCTATGCCTTCACCCTCGAAGATCATCCATGGGAGACGTGCACCCTCGGCACCTCCGACCGCCTTCTCCCCTGGTTCGAACCATGTCGCTACCTGACCGAGCCGGCCACCCTCGTCTGCTGGAACCGCGCCTATCGCATGGCCGACACCGGCCTCCCCGTCCGGATCACGGCCAACACCGACCCAGACCGCCAGCCCGTCATCATCGGCGGCTGGCAGGAGGTCGATCACCTCGTCTCGCCGATGCGTATCGAGATCGACGATGCCAACGGCACCCAGCGCTCAGACCGGATCGAAGGCGACGGCTTTGTCGTCACCGCCCTGAACGAAGCCTTCATCCTCGGCAAAGGGGGCTTCGAGCTGAACGGCCTGCGCGTTGACATCTCCAGCCGCTTCGAACCCGACGGCATGCTCAGGATGACGGTCACCTACCAGCCGGCGGGCGAGGCGCCGGTAGAGATTCGCGGCATGCGCCTGATCGCCCCCCTGCAATGGGCCATGGCCGAGCGCGTCACGCATCCCGTCATGAATGGCAAGCCGCACACCAGCAAGCTCCTCGACCAGGCACCCGGCGTACAGTGGGAGAGCACCGACCCCATGGCCAAGGTGCCCATGACCGTCGGCTCCTTCGTTCCCATGCTCTGGCTGGGCACCCCCGAAAATGGCCTGGTCTACTGGGCCGACGGCGATCGCGGCTGGGTGCCCTCCGAGGCCAAAGCCGCCATCGCCGTCATCGGCAGCGAGGATCGCAGCCGCCGCGACCTCGTCTTCAACATCGTCAGCGAACCCTATACGCTCACCGCCGCGCGTACCTTCGAAATGGCCTTCGAGGCAACCCCCGCCCGCCCCCATCCACCCGCCACCAAAGGCAAGAGCCCCGAGCACAAGGTGCGCGGCTGGTCGATGGTCGACATGGTCAAGTCCGGCCGCGGCCCCAACCGCGGCGCCGCCCGCACCGTCGACTGCATGGACTACGAGAAGTGGTCGCAGTTCGCTTCCCTGCCGCGCAACCACACCACCGCCGAATATGACCCGAACGGCCGCCGCTACGATCACGGCGCCATCCATATCGAGACCGGCTCCAAGCGTAACGTCCCCGCCGGCTTCCCCGACTGGAACACGCGCGAGTTCCCCGAGTCCTACCTCCGCTTCATGGCCTGGCACATGCAAAAATGGCTCACCATCCCCTACGGCATCGACGCCTACTATTTCGACTGTGTCTCCGTCTCGACTCCCTGCCACGATGTGGACAGCGGCCTCGGCTATGAGCTGCCCGACGGCCGCATCCAGCCCGAGTTTGCCATGTTCGACCTGCGCGACTACTTCAAGCGCGCGGCGATGGTTCCGGTCGAGCTTGGGCGGCCATCCGCCAACACCTTCCACACCTCCGGCCCCCACCAGTACATCCACTGCTATCCCTTCGTCGAGGAACGCATCGAGGGCGAACACAGCCGCGTGCCCATTCCCCCGGAAGGACCCGCCCCCGTCATCGCGCGCCTCGGTGAGAAAATGATGCTCAACCGCAGCCTGGCCTGGGGCGTCCCCGTCACCATCCAGCTCAACAACGAGTGGGCCCCGGGTGTCCCCGACCCGGAAGACCGGCGAAAGACCGACATGGCCGAGCTGGCCATGTGGCGTATCACCAGTGCGGCAGGCGCTATTCCCGGCGGAACCACCGGCTATGGCAATGACGAGCACCTCGGTGCCTTCCACTTCGCCCATCGGCGCACCCTCGACCCAGAAAAGAGCTGGACCCTGATTCCCCCCTGGCGGGCGCCCAGATGGTTCGGCAATCAGCATCCCGACCTGCGCATTATCGCTTGGAAGTCGGAACGCCGGATGCTCTTCTACCTGGCCAACTGGAGCGACAAACCCCTCAACACTACCATCTCTCCCGACTGGTTTGGCCTCGGCTTCAACCTCGACGGTGAATACGAGATTCAGAATCTGCTCGACTACGGTACGGATCGGAGTCGCCGTACGGGTACCTCCACCGCCTTGCGCAAGCTTCCGGATGCCTTGCCGACCTGGCGTGCCCGCCTCGAACCGAACACGATCGAAGGCTTCCTCTTCATCCAGTATGCCTGGCCCAACGGCCGCCAGCAGAACGGCGCCCCCTATGCCCGCCAGACACCGGTGACCGCCAGATGAGATTCCCCCTCCTCCTCTCACTCCTTTGCGCCACCGCCACCGCCACCGACGTCGCCTTCTGGAAGCCCTACATGCCGGACGACCGTACCCCGGCGCTCCTCCATTTCGACCTCCAGAAGCCACCCATGGAGCCACCGGCATGGAGCCTGCAAGGCGATGCCGCTCTGGTCGACGACGGGCGCTTTGGCGGAGCGCTTCGGCTCGCCGGCAATGGCTTTGCCACCCTCAACCTGCCGCCCCTGCGCCTGGATAGCGATTCCCGCCGTCGAGCCCTCTCGGTCGAAGCCTGGGTGAAGCTCGACCGCTATCCCGGCGCCGAACAGCCGGCAACTCTGGTCGCCCGCGACCACCATCCCGCGCGCAATACCGGCTTCGCTATCGAGATCCTGACGGATGGCGCCATACAGGCTCGATTCACCAATCCCGCCGGCCGCCCCCTTCAGGCCCGCACCTCCCCCGCCGCGCTTCGCCCCGGCGAATGGGCGCACATCGCCGCCGTTGTTCGCACCGGCCTGCTCACGCACGGCAAGCTCTCCATCTTCGTCAACGGCCGGGAACTGGCGGCCGTTGACGCCGTCGGCAGCGCCAGCCTGCAGGACGATGCCGACGACGCGGCCGCGCCACTGGTGATCGGGGCCGCCCCCGATGGCGCGAACGGGCTGGCCGGTGTGATCGACGAGGTCCGCCTTCACACCAACATCCACGCCTTCTGGGAGTTGGAGCCCACCCCATGGGTCGACCGCATCGCGGCCGAAGGCATGCTGCCCACGGAGCGCGTCCTCCCCCCCGAAAGCCAGCCTCGCCTCACCTTCTCCTTCGACGATGATACGGAGCCCGTGGCCGGCGCCGAACTGGCGGCCCGCGATCCGGCGATCGTCGAACGGTACCGCGTCAACTTCAAAGGCGACTTCGTTCCCGGCGTGAAGGGTATGGCGGCTGACGGCCCCATCCTCATCGATGGCTTTCCACTGACCGACTGGCGAGCTGGCGCCATCGAACTGTGGGCAAAACCCAAAGGTTGGAACAACCTCTCCGATTCCGGCGTCGGCTTCTTTTCGTCGGCCGGCTTTGCCATGCACATCGCGCACACCGGGCGCGTCTTCAAGTTTGCCGGAATCACCACCCACACTGCCGATGGACGGCGCCAGGCGTACGCGGATTCCCAACGCACCCTCTACCATCCGGGACGCTGGTACCACCTCGTCCTCTCCTGGAATCCTGGCTCCATCTCGCTCTACGTCGATGGCAGCCTGGCCGCAAGCGGCCCCAACTACAAGGCCGACCAGAGCGACAGCCCATTCGATTCCCTGAAACTCAATCAACACGGGTCGGCCCAGCGCGGCGTGATCGTCGACGAACTGGCCATCTATCCCCGCGGCCTGAGCGCCAACGAGGCGGCCAACCGCTACTGGAGCTATGTCGATCCGGAGAAGGTGCGCTTCGGCCTCAGCAGCGCCCCGCTGACCCTCGAAGCCTGGAGCTTTCCCTCCTCACGCCTGATCCGCTACCAGCTCTCCTCCGCCATCGAGCTGCCTCCCGGCGCCACCCCCTTCCTCGAGCTGCGCAACGAACGGGGCGACCTGATCAACCGTACGCAGGCCACCTGGACCCACGACCCGGAGAGCTTCGCCGAGCTGCAAACAGGAGCCCTGCCCGATGGGATTTACCAGCTCCTCGCCGTTGCCGAGGCGGGCGAGACGCGGCTGCTCAGCGAGCCATGGAGCTTCCGCCTCCAGGAGTTCCCGTGGAAAGGAAACACCCTCGGTCTCACCGACGAGGTCTTTCCCCCCTTCGAACCCGTGCGCGTCGCCGACGATACCGTCAGCATCGTTCAGCGCGACTACCGCATGAACGGCTTCGGCCTCTGGGACTCGGTTCGGGCGCAAGGCCGCGAACTCCTCGCCGCGCCCATTCGCCTGCGCCATGAGACCATGGCCGGCGACGAAGGCGCCTGGACCTTCTCGCAAGGCGAGTGGCTGGAGAGCGCCGACCACCGTGCCCGCCATCTCGCGCGGGCAAGCAGCCCCGCGCTCGACGTGGAGACCCTCTCCGAGATCGAGATGGACGGCATGATGAAGGTCACCATGCGCTGGCGGCCGGGCGTCTCGCCCGAAGCGGGTATCCGCCGCCTCTGGCTCGAAGTGCCCATGCGCCCGGACGAGGCATCGCTGATGCATGAGGATACCGGCAGCCTGCGCCGCAACTACGCCGGGTCGATTCCCGCCGGTGACGGTCTCGTCTGGCAATCCCGGCGCAAGGAGCCATGGCGCAACGCCTTTGCCGGCTACGTCTGGATGGGGGGAGTCGAGCGCGGCATCGCCTGGTTCGCCGCCAACGACCGTGGCTGGATCACCGAAAAGGAACTGAGCGACCGCCCCCTGCAGGAGATCGTCCGCACCGATGCCGCCATCCTCCTGCGGGTCAATCTGGTCAACCTGCCGACCATCCTCGAAGGCGAGCGCGAGCTGGTCTTCGGCCTGCAGGCTTCCCCCGTCAAACCGATGCCGGACGATTGGCGGACGGTCGAACGGCCGGGTGGCGGCCTGCCCGTCGTCCCCTTTGGCGGCCTCTGCTGCGCTTACAAGTTCCCCTTCGAGGATCGCTGGGAGATCGTCGACAAGATCATCGAGTTCCAGAATGCCGGCCAGGTCGATGTCGACTGGTTCAAGACCTACCGCGACACGCATCGGATACCCCCTTTGGGCGGCACCGGCGACTGGGTTCGACTCCAGAGCGTCTTTGCCGCCCGTAGCGGTCGTCCGCAACAGACCTATTTCGAGGAGATGGCCGCCCCCACCGACCGGCCGGAGTGGCACGTCTACAAGGACGAATGGAGCCGCGATCTGCTCAGCCCCCGCCGCCAATGGCCAACCGTGGAGATCTTCCGCGAGGGGCTCGCGGTCAATCCCGCCTACCGCTCCAGCTTCGGCCCCAGCTATCGCGACTATGGCGCCTGGTACATGAACGAGTGGAACAAGCGGGGCATCGGCGTCTATTGGGACAATACCTACTTGACCCCGCGGACCAACCCACTGACCTCCGGCGCCTATCGCACGGAAGACGGCAACATCCAGCCCTCCCTGGCGCTCTGGGAGCAGCGCGCCTATGCCCAGCGCGCCTGGAACCTCATGCAGCACTGGAGCCGCATCCACGGCGAGCCCATGCGCTTCGTACAGCACATGACCAACACCAACCTCCTGCCCATCCTCGCCTGGGCGACAACGTCGCTCGACAATGAATACAGCGCCAGCCGCTTCGGCCAGGCCTTCCCCGAGCACCACGATCCGCGCGAACCGTATCCACCCGGCTACCTGCGCGCCGTCTCCCTCGGCCGCCAGTGCGGCAACTACGCCACCCTCGTCCATCCCATCTTCCGCGCCGAAGAGTTCCACCTCGACCCCGCCGATCTGCCGCCGACCGAGATCGCCGGCGACCTCGCCACCTCCATCTATGCCCGCAAACGGGAGTGGGGCATGCTTGCGGTACACGAGATCCCGCGCTCCCCCACCGACTACCGGCTGCCCATGGCTGCCTTCGAAAAGGCGCTCCGCGGCTTCGGCTATGGCACCGATCAGGTCGCCGTTCACAACTACTGGGCCGACCAACCCGCCCTCGCCATCGACGACGAATCCGTCAAGTGGCTGTTGCTGGCCCGCCCCCGCGATCGCAGCCTCCTGCTGGTCCTCCAGAGCTGGTCGCGAAGCCCCGGTCGCACGCGGATCCGCCTCCACCCGGAGGTGATCGGCTTCACCCCCCGCCAAGACATCGTCGACCTTCAGAGCGGCCAGCTCCTCGATCCCATGACGGATGAATATTTCGAAATCGCCTTGCGTACCCCCTATGCCATCGAGCTGCTCCGCCTCGGCAACGAGCCCCGCGAAGAGGGCGTTCTCTTCCATGAAGCCTTCACCGACGGTCCCTCCCTGCAATGGGATTTCCTCTCTCCGGGAGCCATCGTCCATGCCGATCCGGACGATGCCGGTCACCTCCTGCGCCTCGGCGGCGATTCCCGCCCCCGCCGCGGCCATGGCCACACCTACAGGCTGGAGAAGTGGACCGGCCCGGAAGATGCCCGCCTATACCTCCGTTTTCGCGCCTCCACGCTCCCCGACGACAAGGCATGGAGCCTCTTCACCATCCTCACTCGCGCCGCCACGCCAGCACCCGGCGGACACCTCGTCGACGGCCAGATGATCGAAATCTCCCTCGATCCCGCCACCGGCAGCTACCGCCTCCTCCGCTTTGCCGTCGACACCGATGGAAAACGCACCGCCACCGCCCGCGCCGAGTGGCCCTTCACCCCCGGCTGGCAGGAACTCTCGCTTACCCTCGATGGCGACCAGACCCTCCTCCACATCGGCGGTGCCCTCCTGGCTACCTTCCCCGACACCCCCCACTCCGGCACCGCCTTTGGACTCCGCACCAGTCGCACCCTCACCGGCGACCTCCATCTCGACATCGAGCGGCTCACCATGACCAGCCACTGATCCTTCAAGCGCCCAATGCTTTCCACTCGCGACAGAGTTGCTGTATAGTGGCTGCTCCTTATCACATCACCCTTTATTGGAGATCTCACCATGATTCGTGCCCTCACCCTCTCTCTTGCCATGCTCGCTCTCGGCCTGAACGCTGCCGCACAGGATACCTACAACCTGGATCCGGCCCACAGTCACATCGGCTTCTCGATCGGCCACATGGGCCTCACGGAAGTTCATGGGCGCTTCACCTCCTTCGCCGGTACGCTCACCCTCCAGAACGATCAGCTCGCCAGCGCCGACTTCACCATCCAGACAGGGTCGATCAACACGGATGTCCAGAAACGCGACGACCACCTGCGCACCGCCGACTTCTTCGATGTCGAGAAATACCCTACCATGACCTTCGTCGCCAAACGCATCGAAACGGACGGTGACAAGCAGCTCCTGATCGGCGACTTCACCCTTCTTGGCGTGACGAAAGAGCTTCGCCTGCCGGTTACGGTAAAGGGGCCGATCACGGATCCAACCGGTAAGGTGCGTATTGGCATCAACGGCGCCGTCACCATCAATCGCATGGATTACGGCATGACCTACGGCATGGATATCCCTGGCGTGGGTCCGGCCGTCGCGCATGAGGTGAACATTCGTCTGCACGCCGAAGCGATCAAGGAGTAGCCGGCATCTTGCGCTTGCATGAATGCCAAGCGCAACTATCTTGCCTTTCATGGCAGCCTATCGTCCACGCAAACGACCTGCGAAGCGCTCGAAGAAGCCGCTCATACTTGCTGGCGCGGCGCTTCTGGTCGTGGTGCTCTGGCTTCTATTCCGGGGCGTTCCAGGGAGCTATCGCACCCTCGTCTCCACCACCGTGGGGCTGCACAGCATCGGTTGGACACCACCCTACACTACCGACGGCTTCGACATCGAGCAGGAAGCCCCGTTGGCCAGGGTAGAAGTGGAAGTCTTTGGCGAGGTGCAGACGGCCAATGTCTTTATCTTCACGCCCGAAGAGTACAACCACTGGTACGAGATGATCGAGGGCAAGGCGAAAGAGCCCCGGGAGATCGTACCCATCTGGAGCAAGAAGGAAGTCAAGGTACTGGTTGAAGAGGAGATTCCCCTTCCCGGGCCGGGGCGCTACATCCTCGTCATTCACAACCACAAATGGAATGATGCCGCCGTCAAGTATCGATTTGCCGTCAAGTGATTATGCCTTCTCGAGCATGGCGTCGTCAAACCAGGCACGGCCCGCACCATAGAGCACCAGGCGCGGCAGGAGGTATGGCTGGTCGCCGCTGTCCAGCTCCACTTCCAGCTTCGTCCATTCGCTCGTGCCGCTCAGGGGTGCCGACGTGGCGCTCATGATCTTGTTGTGGAAGGTATATTCGATGCCATCCAGTTCCAGCCGCGCAAAGCGGAAGGCGGCCTCTGTCTTGACCCAGGCGCTGAAGCGATATCGCGTGTGCAGATCCACCCTGCAGACGGCGCCAACAGGGAAAAGCTCCACCCGTTCGTGCGGCTTCTCCGCCGTCATGCGTATCGCATGGGTGCCACTGTGCGACTGATCGTCGCCCCATGCAATCCGTGCGTCTGTCGGGCCGACCATGAAGAACGGGCAATCTTCTGCCACCCATGGATCCACGGGTTCCTCGAAATCGTTGACGACATCCATGTGAAAGGCGAGTGCCGTAGCCTGCTGGTGCCAGCGCGCCGGCTTGACCGGATCCGTGGCCTGCGCCAGCAGCTCACGCGCCAGCGCGGCCCGCAGGTTCACCACCTCCACATCCATGCGAAAGTGGAAATAGCCATCCTCCTCCAGGATGTCCTGACCACCGTTCGACCAGACCAGGTGCTCGTCGAAAAGCTGGCTGCAGGTGGCGAAATAAATGGGCGTGTTGGTGTGGTGAACCAGGGTGACCGGGTTGAACACGTCATGGGCGGCATAGCCGATCCATCCGCGCGGATAGGCGCTGTAGCGTCGCCGCCACGGCCCGCCGCCATCGCGAAAACCGCCATAGTCGGTGCATGAGAAGAGCACATTGGAATGGACGATTCGCCGGAGCTGGTTGTCCATGCTCTCCCACAGGGAATGGCTCCATCGGCGATCCTCCGCCCGGCAGCCCAGAGCACCGGCTGTCATCATGTTGAATGGCTCAAAGCCAGCGGGATCCATCTTGCGCGCATGAATCTCGCAGGTGAGGCGATACCGCCCCCAAACCGCGTCATAGCGCAGATGCCAGCGCCAGTGCCCCCATTCCCCCTCGGGTCCTTTGAAGCGAATGTCCGCCGCCAGCGCGTCACCCTCCTCCATCTCCCACCGCCATTCCAGCGCGGCTTCGATATTCGACACGGACCTGGCCCAGTTGGCCGGCCAGCCGTGAGCCCCCAGATTGATCGTGGTGTTGTGCAACGTGTGCAGATCCACCACCTTCCCGGCCGGTTCAACATTGAACTTGATATCGGGCTCGAAAGGAGAGAATGCCCAGATATCCACATGAAGCGGATAGAAGCGGGCAATCGGCCGTTCGCCGTCATGGACCAGCCACGCGCCGTCCTCCGCGCAAACGCGAAAGGCGGGGGTGTAGTCGCGGGGTTGCGGCAGTTCGAAATCAGCAAGAATTTCCTGCAAATAGGTGCTCATGCGTACTCCAGTCGGTGGCCGGTTCATCTTGGATCCACGCATACAGGTGCCGTCAAAGCAAGCCGAGTACAAATGCTGCCGCAAAAAAGGGCTGCCCGATTAGTCCGCCTCTGGCGATGGAACAGCCAGCGGCAGTCGGAAGGTGAAGGTAGTACCCGCGCCTACCTGGGAGGCGAAGTCCATGCTGCCGCCTTGCGCCTGTATCACCATGAGGGAAACACTGAGGGTCAACCCAAGCCCTTTCAGCTCCATCCATGGCGAATCCGCGTCGGCATGCTCTCCCTTACGGCTGAAGAAGGGCTGGAAGATGATGTCGCGATCGCGGTCGGCAATGCCATGCCCGCTGTCACGAACGCTGACTACCCCCATGTCATCCTCGGCGCGCGCCCAGATCACCAGTTCCCGAACATCCCTGCCGATGCAGGCATGGCAGGCATTGTCAATGAGCCCTTCCAGCACATGATCCAGCATCACCTGATCGACCACTACCACCACTCCAGGCTCCAAGTCAAGGCTGACCGCGATGCCGTCCTGCGCAATACGCTGCAGCTGTGCCAGTATGCACTGGTCGATCGCGTCAGCAAGATCCACCTCGACCGGCTCGAATGACTGCTTTTGCGCGTACAGCAGCAGTTTTTCCGTAATATCGATCTCGCGATTGAGCGCTTTGCGCATGTGCTCGACGCGAGTCAGCGACTTGGCAGAGAGCTCTGGATCGAGCTTCAGCAGCTCGAGTTGTCCCGCCAACACGGTATTGATGTTGTTGAACTGGTGTGCGATGCCGCCGATCACCCGGCCGAGCGCGGCCATCTTCTCGGCCTTGGCCAGCTTGGACTCGGCCTCACGGACCCGTAGCGCTGCCTTTACCCGAGCCTGCAGTTCCCGAGCCGCGATCGGCCTGCCGATATAGCTGTCCGCCGTTTCCTCGAGCGCCTTCGAGACGGTGTCCGAATCGGTCCGCAGATTGGACAGAAGTATGACATAGGTTCCCGCCCACGCGGGATTGCTCTTGATGCGCCGGCAGACTTCCGGCCCCTCCATGTCAGGCATCATCACATCGCAAAGCACCAGATCCGGTCGGAAGGCGTTCATCAGACTCAAGGCATCCCTGCCATTCTCCGCCACCTCAACAGTATACCCGCAATTCCGGAGCAGACGCGCCGTCGTCAGCCGTACCAGGTTGTCGTCATCGACCACCAGGATTCTTGCACTTGTCTTGTTCGTCATCGACAGCTCGCCTCGCCAGGTTCCGTGAATACGCAGAGAGCCAATATAGGTGTCTGGCGGCTCAGACACAACGCGCTTGGGCTCTTCGGGGAACAAAACAAACGGCGTCCACACCAAGCCTCGCCCGCACAAGCTCGGATTTCGTCTGGTCAATTCTGGGAACCGGGGGTAAGGTAATCGCCGAAATCATTCATATCCCTTCAGCTACCCAGGAGTCTTCCCTTCATGCACGTCACCGAGTTGTTCTCATTGAGCGGCAGAGTTGCACTGATCACGGGCGGCGCCGGGCTTTACGGACGGCAACTGGTGGCAGGCCTGGCGGAAGCCGGCGCCCGTGTTTTCATGGCCTCGCGCCAACTCGCGCCACTGCAGGAAATCGCCAACGCTCACCAGCAGCTGGGCCACCAGGTGGAAGCTCTCGCCTTCGATCAAGGCGACGAATCCTCCATTCTGGCCCTGCGCGACAACGTTCTGGAGAAGGCGGGCTGTTGCGACATCCTGGTCAACAATGCAGTCCTTCGGCCGATGAAGAACGCGTACGCGGACGCGGTGGAGAGCTTCGACCTGAGCATGCACGTCAATGCCACCGGCCTTTTCTGCATTACCCGCGCCTTTGGCGATGCCATGGCGGAACGTGGGCGCGGAGCGATCGTCAACATCGGCTCCATACACGGCATGATCGCCCCGGATCCATGGATCTACGAAGGCACCGGGATGAGCGGTTGGTATCCCGACTACTTCTTCCACAAGGGCGGCTTGATCAACTTTACCCGCTTCATAGCCAGCTATTACGGCAGTCGCGGGGTGCGCTGTAACTGCGTCAGCCCCGGTGGGTACCAGACTGAAGCGCACGATCCGCGCTTTCTGGAAAACTACAGCCGTCATACGATGCTCCATCGTCTGGCCGGCGACGATGATCTCAAAGGCGCGGTGGTTTTCCTGGCGAGCGATGCCGCCTCGTACATTACCGGCGCCAACCTCCCGGTCGACGGCGGCTACACGGCCCGCTAGTTGCGCCGTCAGAATTCTCTCGGTGACTTCTTGCAAATGGGGCATCGCTTCGCTATTCTTCAAGTGAGGCAAAAGTGCGGGCATTTCCACGATATAGGTTAGGCGGCGTCTCACGGGCATACCGAGGGGGTGTGTACCAATAGTGAGGTGTTGCATTCTGCCTGAATAGCGAATGTCTCTTCGACGACACAGCCGGCAAGCCAGCGCCGGTGAGGCGATACATGCCCGCTGTTGAAGGGGAAAATAGAAGAGGGACCTAAGCATGAAAAGAGTACTATGGATAGTAGCCACCTTGTCGATGACGATCTCCTCTGCCATCAACGCCGACAACCTGGTCATCGCCGGCACCGATAACGGCGGAATCTTTGCCGCCGAGTGGAGCAGCGACACCAACGCCTTCGGGCCGATCCTGATGATCGACCGGCACGCCTACAGTAACCCGCGCACCATCTGCGCCGGCGATTTCAACAACGATGGTCACCTCGACGTCATGGCGATGGGCTGGCTGTACAACCGCGCCTTCCCGATCCTTTACCTCAATGATGGCGCCAACCTCTTCTCCCGCCAGTTGGTCCCACCGATAAGCGGCGTCGAGTCCTACGGTGGACACTGCCGGGGGCTGGCCACCGGCGACCTCAACAACGACGGCTTTCTCGATGTCGTTGTCTCGTGGACCTTCGGCGCCTGCACCGTCATGCTCAACCATGGCGACGGCTCTTTCTCCCACTGGCCAATCACCGGCCTCGGTGGCCAGGGAAGGGCCGTCGATCTTGCCGACTTCGATGGCGATGGCCATCTCGATCTGGTCCGAACCCGCTATTCCGACGGCTTTCTCGAGTATTTTCAGGGGAATGGGGACGGCACCTTTACCAGCCCTGTTTTTGTTGCCGATGTCGGTGACGATCCCTATGGGCTGGTGGCCGGCGACTTCAATCGCGACGGCTTCCATGACATCCTTACCAACGGCGGCAGCAGCGGCACCAGCACATGGTTCGCCGGCAACGGTGACGGCACCTTCGCGCCGGGTGTTCTCCTGCCCGTTCTGGACCTCGACTCCCATGCCGCTCTGGATGCCACCGATTACAACGGCGATGGCATCCTCGATATCGTCATGACGCGATATTCCTCCAACGGTACCCTCCACTTCTTTGCCGGTACCGGCCTCGACGTGGACGGCAACCCGACCTTCGCGGCGCCACTTCAGCTCGGCACACTGGACGCGTATGCACTTGGAGTCGCGGCACCACCAGCCATTCGAGCCGAAGGTGCCCCGCTGGCGGTCATCTCTCCGGCGACCCAAACCATCCTGGCCGGCACGGCAGCCACCTTCGCCGGCAATGACTCTGATGATGATGTTGCCATCGTCAGTCACATCTGGTCTTTTGGCGACGGCACGGCGGACCAGACTGCCGAAACCGCACCAGGCAACGCCGTCCATACCTATATCGCCGAAGGCATCTACCACCCCACTCTCACCGTCACCGACGGCAACGGCACGCGGCACACCGCCGCCGCGATCGTCCGCGTTACCAATCAATCCCCCACCGTCCCCGCCGCCAACGTGCCCCTTGACGAAGCCTCCATTGTCAACGGCTCCTGGCCACGGCTCCTGCAGGTTGACGACTTTGCCGGCGACGATGAAGGCATTGCCACCTATTCCTGGAGCTTTGACGACGACCTGGCCTTCGACTTCGAATCGGCCACCGCCCTCGACGGATGGTATCCCTTTGCAGGCGAATGGACCGTCGACACCGTCAGTCCCATCAGCGGCAGTGCTTCCCTCCTCCAGACCAACACGACCCTGGCACGCACCGACATCATGTTCAACGAACCTATCGGCCACATGGGCCAGGATGTCACCATCGAAGTGGATCTGCAATTGATCGCGGGCACCGGCGAAGAGGCCATCCTGCTCCTTGGCGGAATCGATGAATGGGCCAGCCACGAAATTATCTTTCGCGGCCGCACGGAAGACGATCTGCTGATCCGCACCACCTGGTACAATTCAAGCCGCCAGTATGCGGACTGGCCACTCGGCTTCGACGTGCAGAAGGGAGTCACCTACCGCCTGCGGGTCGAGCTGGTCGGTCAACGGTGTACGGTCTACGTCGATGGCCGGCTCATCGGCGAGGCGCTGCTTTACGACTATCCTGAAGGCCGGATTGGCTTGACCACCTACAGCGGCTCAGCAAAGTTCGACAACCTCAGCGTCACGCGCGGATTCTCCACCCGGGTTCAACCCAACAACTTCCGCACCTACTCCTTTGAAGACGGCACCCTCGCCGACTTCACGCCGGAAACCGGGGAATGGACCATCAGTTCGTCGAACCCTCTTACAGGCAGCTTCAATCTCCTCCAGAGTAACCTCACCCACGACCGCGCTGCCATCGTCGGCAACGTCGTGCAGGCGGGCGATTACGCGGTGAGCGCCGACATTCGCAATCTCGCTGGATACGGAGATGAGTTCATCTTTCTGCTCGACTACCAGAACAGCACCAACCTTCTGGAGGTGCATTATCGTGGCCGCGGCATCAATGACGTTATCATCTACCGCAAAGTCAATAATTCGAACACGAACCTCGGCACCTTCCCGCTCCCCGTCAACATCATCGAAGGCGCGACCTATCGCGCCCAGGTTGTCCGCCGCAACGGCTTCCTTGAGTTCTACATCGACGATCAGGCGATCGGCTTCCTTCATGAGAGCTTCTTCCAAGGCGGCAAGGTCGGCATTGCCACCTATGATTCGTCCTGGCAGGTCGACAACCTCAAGATTGGCCCCCCGCCACTTCTGCGCCGCTTCAATCCCGGAACGACTACGGCAACGGTATCCGTTCAGGATGCCGTTGAGCAAAGCGCCGTTGGCACCGTCACCTTCTCCAGCCTGGCCACTACGGCGCCCGTGGCCGATGCCGGCCCTCCCCAGAGTGTCGACGAAATCAGCGGCAATGTGCAGTTCACCGGCTATGCAGTCACCCTCGATGGCACCGCAAGCACGGATCTGGATACAGCCTCGAATGAGCTGATCTGGCAATGGGACATGGGAACCGACACCTTCGCCGGTACGGAGTTGGACCACGGCAAATGGAGTATCAGTCCCGTCGGCGTTGCCCAGAACAACGGCCTGTCGATCACCGGAAACAATTCCTGGGGAGCCACTTGGTTTGGCTCGCGCGCCGCCTACGCGCGGGCCGATGGGCTGGTCCTGGAGGCCACCCTATCCTCCACGACCAGTTCCATGGGCATGATCGGTTTCAAGAACGACACGGACACCTACTACTACAACAACCTGGCCCACTGCATCTACTTCAACACCGGCCGCATCGAAATCTATGAAGCGGGCAGCAATCGCGGCACCGCCGGCACCTACGCCTACGATACCGTCTACGATATCCGCATCGAGGTGAAGCCGGGTGGTGGTGCACGCTACCTGATAAGACCGGCGGGCACCGCCGAATGGACCCTGCTCAAGGAAACCAGCACCGGCACGACCTCCCCCTTGCGCCGCAGCATCGATGTCTATCGCAGCACCTTCACCCTCACCAGCTTCAGTGACATCGCCGCGGGAGCGCAACCCGTGGTGCGGCTCTACGGCGCAGGCCAGCATCTCATCGAGCTTGCTGTCACCGATCCATCGGGCAATCAAGACAGCGATACCGTCACCATCACGACCGCCAGTAACGCCCCGCCCGTGGCCAATGCGGGAAGCGACGTCGTGCAGGACGAGGCGGACGCCACCGACAGCGTCTGGACCGTCAACGTCTCCGCCAGCGCCTCGTCCGACGATCATGGCATCTGGATGTACGAATGGGACTGGGACTATGATGACGCCGTCTTCCATCCCCTCCACTCCGGCGTCTCAGGCAGTCACCAGTGGACGCAGGAGGGCGTCTACACGGTAGCCCTTCGCGTTACCGATCACGCCGGGCTTCAGCATCTCGACCCCCTTACCGTCACCCTCACCAATGGCGTGCCTCCCGTTGCGCGCCCCGGCGGCCCTTATCTCTTTACGGAGGTGGGCGCCCCAGCTGAACGTGGCGCCTGGACCGTCAGTCTCGATGGCAGTGCCTCTTCCGACCCCGATTCCTCGATCGTCAATCATCTCTGGTATCTGGGCGTGGACGACTTTGCGGGCAGTTCCATCAATGAGACCAAATGGGCCGTCGGTAGCGGCACCACCGGCGGCGACATGGTGACCATCGTCAACACCGCTAACACCAATGGGACGCATTATCTCGTCAGCCACGACAGCTACAGCCGCGGCCGCGCCATGGCCATGGAATGGCGCCAGAAGGTTCCAGGCGCCGCCGATGTCTTCACTGGCTTCAAGACTGACAGCACCGACTATGCCTACGCCCAATGGACCTACAGCTTCCGCATCAACAATGGCATCCTCTACGTGTACGAGCGCGGTACTCAGACGAACACCGGCGTCACCCTCACCTATGATACATGGTACGATTTCCGCGTGGAACTCAAGAGCGGCGCCGGCGCCCTCTATTCCTACCGCGCCACCGGCGACGGGCCGTGGGTGCCGCTGGTCAATTCCACGCGCTTTACCGATGCGACCTTCCGCCGGGGCGTCTGCAACATCCGTGGAACTACCCTCATTGACGACATCAGCGAAATTGCCGTCGGCGCCACGCCCATCGTTCGCATGTACGAACCTGCCGGCATTCGCCAGATCTCCCTCACGGTGACCGACCAGGGGCTCAACACCCACACCACTGCCACGACCGTGCAACTCTCTTATGGTCAGCCCCCCGTCGCCGATGTCGGCCCCGACCGCACCGCGGACGAGACCGGGGCAGTCCAGAACACGTGGACAATCACCTTCTCGGCCGCCGGCAGTACCGACGACAACGGCATCTGGAAATACGACTGGGACTGGAACTACCTCCCCGAGAACGGCTTCCAGCCCAGCGGCGACAGCGGCAGTATCGCCGCGCACACCTTCCTCGGCGCAGGAAGCCGCGTCGTGGCTCTGCGCGTCACCGACCACCTCAACCAGACGGACATCGATACGGCCACCGTCACCCTCACGGCTGGGCAGACGCCTGTCGCCATCGCCGGATCCGACTTTTCCACCGAAATTGGCTGGCTGACCCTCTTCGATGGCGGGCAATCCACCGACGATGAAGGCGTCTCGCGGTTTGAATGGGACTTTGGCGATGGCAGTCTCGGCAGCGGTCGCCGGCCGAGCCACATCTATCGCACTACCGGCGATTACGAAGTTTCGCTGACCGTCTATGATGGAGCCGGGCAGGAATCGGCACCCGATACCCTGACCGTCAGCGTCGTCACCAGCACCATCCCCGTCGCCAGCGCGGGAGGCCCGTATACCGGCGGGCAAGGCGGGCCACCCGTCTATCTCGACGCTTCCGCTTCGCACGACAACCTCGATCCAACTGTACAACAGGGCATCGTCAAGTATCTCTGGGACATGGATGTAACCGTCGACAGCGACAGTGACGGCGATCCGGCCAATGATCTCGACGCCAGCGGCATGCGCACCGCGTTTACCTACGCCGCCGCCGGCACCTACCAGGTCCAACTCACCGTCGTGGACGGCGCCGGTCAAAGCGCCACCGATTTGACGACTGCCGTCATCGATCCAACCGCCACGCACGAGGTGCTGTGCGTACCGTGGCGCGGCGATCCCAATGCCGCCCATGCCGCCATCAGCGGCAACACCGCTACCCTCAAGGGCATGGTGCGCGGCTCCCAAGGGGTCAACTACACCTATCAGTGGGATTTCGGCGACGGCAGCGATCCGTACCCGCTGACGCCGGCCGCCGTCACCAATCGGCGCGCCATCCAGGCGACACATGCTTACACAGGCTCGGCGGGTAAGCCATTCACTGCTGTCCTCACTGTCTGGGATCCATCAGGCGTTGCCGTCTCGGACAACTATTACCTGCGCCTGCAGCCGGATACCTCGTCGACCCGCGGCGATATTGCCGTCGACGAGGGGCTCTGGTACCTGCACAAGAGCCAGCAGAGCACCGGTGCCTGGACCAGCACCTACAGCTCCTACCATGCAAGCTGCACGGCCTCCGTCCTCCATGCTTTCGAGATCAATGGTCATGGCATCCGGGGCGACTGGCACGACGATCCCTACGTCGAAACCGTCAACAGGGGTTTTGATTTTCTCTTTACCAAACTGATCGATGTAACCATTGGCATGCAGACCGCCGGCAATCCCGACACCAACGGCAACGGCATCGGTGTCAGTGTCAACAGCAGTCGCCAGATCTACGAGTTGGGGCAGTTGATGGACGCCATCGCCTCCTCGCAAAGTCCCCTTGCCGTGGCGCGCACCGGCGTGGTCAAGGGACGCCTCTTCTTCGACATCCTTACCGACATGGTCGACATGTATGCCTGGGGGCAGACCGACAGCGGCACCAAACGCGGCGGCTGGCGCTACAGTTGGAACAGCGACGCAGACAATTCGGCCGCCCAGTGGGGCGCCATCGGACTGCTCGCCGCGGAGGAGAACTTCGGCATCCGCGCCCCCGACTTTGTCCGCACTGAGAATGACATCTGGCTCACAAACTCCTCGAACGGCACGCTCTACGGCTACTCGGGCGCCAACAGCTATTCCTCTTCCGGTTGGTACGCGCCGACTGTTTCCGGCATGGTTCAGCTTGCCTTCAACGGCGTCTGGCATACCACCAGCCGCTGGCGGGCAAGCGAAGACTACATCGCCGCGGCCTGGCCGCTCGGCGGTAATGACTACAACAACTACTACTACCTCTATGCTTTTGTGAAAACCATGCGAACCGCCCGGCCGAACGCCATCCCCGTCTTCCGCCACACCGGCGTCGACTGGTACAACGATCCCGATGTCGGCGTTCGTGCCAAGGTGGTCCGCGAACAACAAGCCGATGGCAAGTGGTATCGCACTTGGGACGGCAGTTCCAGCTACATCGGCTATGACCTCAGTACCGCATGGGCCATCGTCATGCTGACGCCGACCCTCTTCGTGCAGCCTCCCGTCGCCGTCATCGACGCGCCGCCCATCTGGGGCTACGGTCAGCCCCTCCACTTCAACGGCTCCAGATCGTATCACACCGACAGTACCCGCGCGATCATCCGCTACGAGTGGGACTTCGACGGCAACGGTACCTGGGACTTTACCACTTCTCAGGCAACCGATCCCGGCGCCACCTACACCTATCCCGATCCCAATCCAGAGGTCGGGGGCGACCTCCCGACGACCTTCCTCGTCCGCCTGCGCGTCACCGACGACAATCTGCCTCCACAGACTGACACGATCGAGTTCCAACTGGTCGTAGCGGAACCGCCTCATGCTCCCTATGCCAGGATCTCCGGACCGGACGCCGTGACGCAAGGTATTACCCGCTCCTTCGATGGTTCCGCCTCCTTCGATATCGATCCCGGTGACCGGATCACCCTCTACGAATGGGACGTGAATAACGACGGCGTCGCGGAATGGAGCGGTGCCGACATGTCGCGGATCGGCCATGCCTTCTCCACCATCGGCTTCGCCAGCATCGCCTTGCGCGTCACCGACAACGGCGTCCTGAATGATGACGTTCCACTGGTCTCTGAATGGGAGTACCTGCGCGTCCAGGTCAGCGGCAACCTGGCCCCCGTTTCGCGACCGGGAGGCCCCTACCTGACCTATGCGTACGAACCGCTGACCGTCGATGGCTCTGCCTCCTCCGACCCCAATGGCGACAGCCTCTCCTTTGCCTGGGATCTCGATGACGATTCCGTCACCGACGTCGCCACCGCTTCCTTTGCCCACACCTGGACGGAAGCCGGCATCTACACCCTCACACTCGCCGTCTCCGACAGCGTTCTGGCCAACACCGAGACGACCACCGTCACCGTCCTGCCGAATCATCTCCTCACCGTCTCCTCCACACCCGTCAGTGGGCTTCTCATCAGCGGCAGCCAAAGCGGCACCACCGGCTACAGCGTCCGCGTACATGACCAGGAGACAGTGACCCTGACCGCCCCTGAATATGCCGCCAGCGGCCTTGTCGACTACCGCTTCCTCCATTGGCAGCTCGACGGTGCCGACATGACCGCGGGCCAAACCTCGATCTCCTTCCAGATGCTCCAGCCACACGCCTGCGTCGCCGTATACGGTATCGTTCCGCGGCAACTGACGGTGCAGAGTTCACCGGGAGGAGGGGTTATCATCACCGGCACGCCCGGTGGCTCAACTCCCTATTTGGCCGTCATGGACGATCATGGCAGCGTCAGCCTCTCCGCTCCGTTGACCGCCACCTTCAGCGGCAACGCCCATCGCTTCGTCGGGTGGCTGTTTGACGGCCAGGCGCAGGACGTCGGCGTCACCTCGCTGACCTTCAACATTGAAGAGGATGTCACCGTAACCGCCCAGTATGAGATCGTCACGCACTTGCTGCAAGTCGATTCCGCACCATGGAGCGTCATCGAGATCACCGGCACCCATCCAGGCACGACCCCTTACGCCAGAACGATCGCCGATGGAACCAGCGTCTCGCTGACCGCGCCTTCCACGGCAAACGACGAGATCTTTCTCTGGTGGGAAAACGCTTCGCACTCGATTATCGATCCTTCGGCATCCATCGCCTTCACTGCGCGCGCCGACAGCAGATTGCTGGCCCGCTACACCTTGAAGCATGACCTCTTCACCGATAATGCGCGCGGCGCCATGTGGTACGGCTACACCGATCCGGCCGATCCCATCCATCTCCTTGAGACCGATGAGCGTCTCGAACTGCGCGCCACGGCCGAGGCGGACAACGATGCCCGCTACGTCTCCCGCGGCTGGATGCTGAATGCGGAGCAATCCTTCATGATGCAGGTGGACTGGCATCTGGATGCGCCCAACGCCAACGATGCCGGCCTCAGCTTCGGCATCGCCGCCGGCGCCAGTGACAGCGTCGAGCTGGCCGTCGGCCAGACTTCTGGTGACGGAGCCATCTACAAGGTCATCACCCAGACGGCCGGCAATGAACCGACCGGTACCGCCATCGCGCGTTCCACCACCGGCGGTACGCTCTACATGGGTTACGACGCGAGCACGGACAGCCTCTATCTCAGCGTCAACGGCTACTGGCGCACCGCCGATCCAGACAATGGTGACTGGGTGCTGCAGAACCTTCTGCAGAGCCCCTTCGACCCCGCCACCCAGGCGTTCGTCGTCTATCTGAACGGGTGGTCGACCGCCAGTACCGTTGGCCCAAGCACTGCCTGGTTCGACGATTTCCTGCTGGTCAGCGGAGTCACTATTGTGCCGCCAGTCCGCGAGCTTGCTGTTTCCTCATTCCCCATCACCGAGGTGCCGGTCACCGTTTCGCCCGCCGACAATACCGAGCTGCTCGGTGCGCCCACCAGCTTCACCCGTACCTATGACATCGGCTTCCCCGTGAAGCTCAGCGTACCGGCGGTCATTGACGGCTACGCCTTCAGCCACTGGGAGATCGCCGGCGAATGGACCACCGGCCAGCAGACTGTTAACCTGGTCATGGCGGACGACATTGCGGCGGTAGCTCATTATGCACCGACCCGCCTGCTGACCGTGGAGTCGCTGCCCGTCTCCGGTGTGGCGATTTCCGGCACCCACCCCGGCGCCACCGCCTACAGCGTCATCGTCGCCGATGGCGCCACGGTGAATCTGGAGGCCCCGGCCTCCCTGCTGATAGATGAGACAGACTACGACTTTGTCCGCTGGATCGTCAACGAGACCTCGCAGCCCGAAGCGGTTAGATCACTCAACCTGGCACTGGCGGAAGATACCCTTTGCACGGCCGAGTACGCCGTGCGCAGTACCGTCGCCACGCCAACCTTCCTGCCGGATGGCGGCAGTTATGCGGGGGTCGCCCTGGATGTCGTCGTTACTTGTGCGACGCCTGGTGCAGTCATTCACTATACGACCGACGGCAGCGAGCCGACCGAAGCGTCGCCAAGCGTCGCCTCCGGCGGAACAATCTCCGTGGATCTGCCTGGCCAGCTCAAGGCTCGAGCCTGGCGTACGCCATGGAACCCGAGCAGCGTCAAGTCGGCCCAGTACAACCAGATCGAGACCAACGATCCGCCAGTGGCCGTAGATGACAGCTACACCGTCGATGAGGATGTCACTCTCGTCGTGGCCGAACCGGGTGTGCTCTCCAACGATTGGGACAACCAGGGGCAGAACCTCACGGTCAGCTTGGTCACCGGTGTCACCACCGGGACTCTCACTCTCTCCGCGAACGGCAGCTTCACCTACGTGCCCGCTGCCGGCTTTGACGGCATCGTCACCTTTACCTATCGCGCCTTCGATGGCCAGGCCTATTCCGCCCCGGCCACCGTCACCATAACGGTCACCGACATCCGCGAAGTCGTCTCCGTCACCGCGATCGATGACAGCGCCCACGAGAATGGCGAGAGCGGCACCTTCCGCATCACCCGCACCGGCACCAATTCGCTCCCCCTCACCGTCCTCTTCTCCCTTGGCGGATCAGCGGACAATGGCGTCGATTACGCAACCCTGAGTTCTCCGGCAATCATCCCCGCCGGCGCGTGGACGGTGGACCTTGTCGTCAGCCCCCTGGAGGATGGCGTCTATGATCCGCTGGAGACAGTCATCCTGGCCCTGCTTCCCGACCCCGCATACGACCTGGGTTCGTCAACTGCCGCCACCGTCACCATCGATGACGCCTTGCCAAGCCTGAGCATCGCGGGCACCTCCGTTACCGAAGGTGATATCGGCGTCACCATCGCCACCATAGCCATTACCCTTGATGAACCCAACGTGTTGACGACGACAGTGAGCTACCGCCTTCTCCCGGGCACCGCTACGGCCGGAGAGGATTACATCGATGCCGCCGGCATGATTACCTTCCCGCCCGGAAGCACCAGTCATCTGCTGGATCTTTCCATCATTACCGACGAGGTGGACGAGGCGGATGAAACCTTCTTTGTCGAGCTGCACTCGCCGGTGAGCGCGGCAATCGGCACCGCAATGGCTACGGTTACCATCTTGAATGACGACATAGCCATCGTCAGCACCGCCAATGCACGCGCCTACGAATCGACCGGCAGCGGCACCGTCACTGTCGAGCTCTCCCTCGTCAGCAGCTTCACCGTCACCGTCCCCTGGCAGACGCTCGACGGTAACGGCACACAAGCCGCGGTGGCGCCACAGGACTATAGCGCCGCCAATGGCACCCTGATCTTTGCCCCCGGTGAGACCAGCAAGGAGATCACCTTGACCATCGTCGACGACGACACCGTCGAAGGAGACGAGAGCTTCCTGGTACAGCTCGGCACGCCCGTCAATGCCATCGCGGGGACAACAACCGCCATTGTCACCATCGTCGACAATGACGTGCCGACTATCCTGGTCGAAGACATCAGCGTCTGGGAGCCGGGCAGCGGCACACTTCCCGATGGCGAATTCGTGCTGATGTTGAGCGAACCGAGTCCATTGCCCGTTACCGTCAGCTACCATTCGGTAGAGGGCACGGCAACGCCTGACGAAGACTACGAAAGCACCAGCGGCACACTCACCTTCGCTCCTTACGCCATGACGGTGACCGTTACCGTTCGGATTCTGCATGACACATGGGTCGAAGGTGACGAGCAGTTCGACCTCGTCCTCACCAACGCGGTCAATGCGTCGCTCGACGATGATGCCGCGACCTGCACCATTCTGGACAACGACACGCCGCGCCTGCAACTGGTCATCGCCCCCACGACCTTCAGTGAGGCGGACGGCCCCCAGGCGGCAATCGGCACGGTGACCCGCAACAGCCTTGAACCTCTCACCTGCACCCTTGCCAGCAGCGACACCAGCGAGGCAACAGTGCCATCGACCCTCCTCTTTGCCGCGAACCAGACTTCTGCCACCTTCGCCATTTCCGCCCAGGACGATACGCTGATCGACGGGGAGCAGCAGGTGACCATTGTCGCGTCGGCAACGTCCTATCTCAATGCGGTCTTTGCCGTCACGGTGACCAGCGACGACCAGCCACACAACATCGTCTACACCTTCAACGTGCGAGGCAATCGCCATGGCGGCTATGCCGGCCCCGTCGATATCGCGGGATACCTGATCTTCGACCTCGATAATCAGGCAGTGACGATCCTCGCCAAGGGGATGGATGGCAGCCAGACCAACGTCACCTATGCTGATGGAGACGCCATCTGGTTCAACACCGGCACGCAGCCGAGCGACTTCTGGTCTCTCACCAATCGTTGTGCGGTAACCATGCTTGGACCGGGCCAGATCGCCGAGTACGCGCATCTTGCGATGGTCGGCGTCGTCTCGCCGTCGCTCCTCGATCTGGGCGGTGCAGCCACCGGCCTCGCTCCCCAGATGCTGAGCGGTCTCTGGACGGCGGGGCGCGCCATCGGGCCAACCAGCTTTGCCAGCGCAAACGCCCAGGCGCGAATCGACTTGGCGAGAACCCGCGCGGCCAATTCCGCCATCCTCTCCCATGCCCAGTTGGTCGAGCAGCTTGCTGCTGAAGCCGGCATCACGATCACCGCCACCGCCTCAGCGCCCGAGCTAATGACGGAGGAAAGCTCCTACCCCGGCGGTCCGCTGGTCCTCTACAACTCGACCATTACCGGCTACGAGGTTGTTGACGGAATCTATCGCCAAGTCAACTATCCAGGCTATCTGCTTGTCGACTTCGGGACCAGCGAGGTGCGATTGCTGAAGGCGAAGGTGTCCGAGCGAACCTACACCATCGATGATCTGATGCATGGCAACCGCATTCGCTATACTCTGCAGCTTGGCACAACCAGCTATCGCTTCCTGGGCAGCCAATACAATGACGAGCAAAGCTCACGTTTCTGGCTCGCAAATGGGCGAAGGACAATCGTTACCATCCGGCCCAATACGCAGGTAAGCATACCACTGACCCTTGCCGGCGACATCTCTAATCATTATCAGGATTGCGGCAATGTCTCCCAGCTCAAGTTGCAGGCCAACGTGCGCGGTGAAACCCTGCTGCTCAATGCCACGCCAATGAGCATCGATGCGGCAATGGACTGGGTAGAGCAAAACCTGGTGCCAGGCACATACACACGCGAGGGCTACTACTATTAGCCCCGATCAGGAACTTGCGTCTCCTCTACTCGTTCAATTCGGCGATGGCAATGCCCCTCTCGCCGCGAACGCAGTAGAGGAGCCAGGCGCGCTCACCTTCACGATAGATGGCTGGATCGCGCAGCGCCTGCTCCCCTTCCGGCTTGGCGGAGCCGTTGCATGACTTGGTGAGCGGCAAATTTGCCCCTTCCCACGGCTCCTCCGGCCCCAGAACCTCCTCCAACTCCGTGGCCTCCCACGCATGCCAGTCGGGCCGCAGGTCGATGCTTGCACGCTGCACCCGCTCCGGTTGCCCGCCCGTGCAGGTGAAGTAGGCGACCAGCCGCTGTTCCTCTGCTTGCAGGTCGAGGGCCAGGTGCCGGATCCGCAGGTGCCCCCCTCCTTCTTCCGCCACCCGCCCGAAGAAGAGATGATCGAAGGGCGATGGCTGAGTGACCGCCGCGGGTGACAGCTCACTCTCCTGAAGGTAGCGCCGGAAACGAAGCTCCTCACCATAGACCGACTCGAAGGGCTCGATGCCATCCGGCGAGCGAAAGAGATGCCCGCCCCAGACAAAGCCGTACCAGGCGTCGCCATACTGGAAGACCCGCAGGTAATAGGGAGCAAGAAGGCGACCGTCCGTCGTGAAGCTGAGCCCATCCCGGCTGATGGCCAGGGCCGAGGCCTGCGGGTAATCCGGGTGATCCGACGGCCCATGATAGTACAACCGCATCGTCTGCTCGCGATCGTCGACAAGAACATCGGGGCTGGCAATATGACCGCGCAGCGTCGGTGCATCATCCAGACGAAGCACCCCTCCCGGATGGATCCGCCAGGGCCCCTCCACCGCCTCGGCATACGCCAGGCGAATATAGGTGCCGCCATGATGTGCAAAATAGAGGTAGTAGCGGCCCAATGGCCGATCGACCCAGGACGGGACGCGGATCATGGAGGGACCATTGATGTTGGCACCATCTGCTCCCGGCAGCATGTCAGGAGTGATGATCGGATTGTCGGGCAGGCGTCGGGTCTGGATCATGGGACTTCCTTGCAAAGACGATTTATGAATCTGCCAACACACGAAACGTACCACCAAGTGGCAGCCGCTACCAGACTGCCTTTATCTTAAGGGAAACACACACGTCCCCCAAGCCACCACGGAAGGAGAACTGGCCATGGCAACCGATACCCCCCTCGTTACCCAGAAAGATGTTCAGCAGTACCGCGATGAAGGATACTTCGTTCTCAAATCCGCACTTCCCGAGGAACATCTGGATCTGTTGCGACATGAGGCAGATTATGCGATCGACCGCATTCACCAGCAAATGGATAGGGAGAGGGTCGACAGTATCGGCATCTGCCACCGCGGCAAGCGCTATTTCAGCGCGCATGTCTGGCGGGAGCGTCCCGAGCTTCTTCGCTTTATCAAGAGCCCGCTGATGGGCGACATCTGCCGCGCCACCATTGGAGAAGATGCGTATCTCTTCTGGGAGCAGTATGTGATCAAGGCCGCTGACACCGGCATGAAGTTTTCCTGGCACCAGGATTCCGGCTACGTCGGCTACCCGGAGCATCCGGCCTACCTGACCTGCTGGATTCCGCTCGACGACGTCTCCGAGAAGAACGGAACGGTTCACCTGCTTCCCTATTCGCGCAGCGGCATACGTACTTATGTCCACCATACGCAGGAGCCCGGAAGTAACGACATGGTTGGCTATTTCGGCAGCGATCCGGGCATCGCCATCTCCGCTCCGGCCGGCAGCATCGTCTGCTTCAGCAGTCTCGTCTTCCATCGCAGCGGCGCCAACACCACCGACAAGATGCGCCGCGTCTACCTGGCGCAGTACTCCAGCGAGATCATCACCAGCAGCGACGGCATGACCCGCAAGGGCGCCGCCGAACCTGTCCTCCAGAAGGGCGAACTCATCGACTGGCGGCTCGGCATCCTGGACACCAGAGGTGAACCCGAAGTCTAAGGTCCCTTGCCAAAGGCACGACGCACACGCTCCTCGAACAGCTCCTTGAGATTGCGGCGCACTGCCTCCACGTCCCGGTCCTGGATATCCATGACGTGGATGTAGAGGAAGCGCTTGTCCGCCGAGTGGTCGAGGGTCAAGGTGCCCGGCGTCAAGGAGATGAGATTGGCGAAGACGGTCAGTTCCAGCTCTGTTTCCAGATCGACCGGAACGGCGATGACGCCGGGATCGAGATGCGCATGCGAGGGCATGATGACATCCTTGGCCACGCGAAAGCTGGAGAGCAACAGCTCGCGGATGAAGGTCAGCAGCAGATCCGTCAGCGCCCATACCCGCTCCACGTAGTTGGCCACTTCGATCAGCGGCTGCGCGATCAGGAGGATCACATAGCCCAGCACCAGTCCCACCAGCAGATTGGTGCTGTTGACCGTGCCGCTTACCGCGGTCCATACCAGCGCCAGCATGACGTTGATCAGCAAGCTTCTACTCATGACCAAGCACCGCCTCGATGTACAGTTGCGGGTTCAGCAGCTCCGTCGCGGAGCTTTCGGCAAGCAGGTAAAGCGGGCGCGGATTGAAGCTGATGAAGAGCGTACCCAGTACCAGCAGCGCGATCGGCACCAGGAGCACCCACATGCCGCCGCCGTTGCCCGCGGCCGGCTTGTCGCCCACGATCGGGTCCGGCAGAAAGGCCTGCAGCCAGATCTTGCTCATGGAAAAAAGCGTCATCAAGCCGACGATCAGCGCCACCGCCACGATCAGGTACTCATCGATCGCCAGAGCTGCTTTCACCAGCACGACCTTGGCCCAGAAACCGGAAAGCGGCGGGAAACCGGCGAGAGAGAAAGCGGGAATGATGAAGAGGAACGAGAGGAGCGGCTGGCGCCGCCAGAGCCCGCCGATTCCCTTCAGCTCGAAAGTGCCTGAGAGGTGCGCCGCCGCGCCACTTACCAGGAAGAGATTCGTCTTGACGATGATGTGATGCACAATGTAGAAGACGGTGCCGATGAGGCTCAGCGGCGTAAAAAGCGCCAGCCCCATGATCATGTAGCCGATCTGGCTGATGATGTGAAAGGAGAGGATGCGGCGAAATTCGTGCTGCGCGGCCGCGCCCAGCACGCCGGTGATCATGGTCAGCGCGGCAAGCCACAGAAGAAGCGTATGCGTATAGCCGACATCGTCCACAAAGAGCAGGGTGAAAGCGCGAATCAGCGCGTAGACACCAACCTTGGTGAGCAGTCCCGAAAAGATCGCCGAGACACTCACCGGCGGCGTATGGTATGAAGCCGGCAACCAGAAGAAGAGCGGGAAAATGGCTGCCTTGATACCGAAGGCAACGACAAAAAACATGGATACGGAGGTCACCAGCCCGGGTCGCCCGAGAGCCGGAAGGCGGACCGCCAAGTCCGCCATGTTGAGGGTGCCGGTCAACCCATAGATGAGGGCGAGGCCGACCAGGAAGAAGGTCGAGCCGACGAGGTTGATCGCGGCGTACTTCAGTGCCGCCTCCAGTTGTAGCCGTTCGTTGCCCAACGCCATGAGGATGAACGAGGCGATCAGCAGCACCTCGAACCAAACATACAGATTGAAGAGATCGCCGGTCAGAAAGGCGCCGCAGATACCCGTCATCAGGATATTGAAGAGAGGATGAAAGTGGAGCTGGATGCGTCCTGAATCGATATCCTTCAAGGCGTAGATGGCCACCGCCAGACCGACAAAGGCGGAAACCGCGACCATGATGGCGCTCAGGTGATCGGCCACCAGCGTAATGCCGAATGGCGCCTGCCATCCGCCCGCCTGCGTCACCAGAATGCCGCGTTCATGCACCTGGAAGAGCAAATACAGGCTGGTGGCGAAGAGCGATCCCATGGCTCCCAGCGTGATGTAGCGTTGTGGGCGAAGGTGCCGCCGGAAGAGCAGTCCGGCGATCGCGGCGGCAAAACAGATCAACAACGGGAGAATCAGCAGGACGCGGGCACTCATGAGGCAGCCTCCTCCGCTGATTCCTCGTTGAGTTCCGCCTCGGCCATCTCATTCGTATCGACCGTTTGCAGAGCCTTCTCGGTGCGGAAGATCAGGACCAGCATGAAGGCGAGCAAACCGAAGCCGATGACGATGGCCGTCAGGATGAGCGCCTGGGGAAGCGGGTTCGCGGATGGAGCAAGCAGAACCGTTTCACCTTCTGGAATCAGCGGCGAGGCAGAGGATCCCAGCCGTCCCATGGTAAAAATCACGACGTTCACGGCGTTCGACAGGAGGACCAGACCGAAGAAGACGCGCAGAATATGCCGCTGCTGCAGCAGATAGGTGCTGACGGCAAAGAGCAGACCGGTTATGATGGCAAGAATCGTTTCCATGGCCTCAGTTCGGGGGCGTGGGGTTCGGATCGTCCTCGTCAAAAGTATCTTCGAGCTCGAAAATCGCGGTGAGGCTGGTGCCGACGACGATGAAGTAGACGCCAAGGTCGAAGACGAGTGGTGTACCGAGTTCCAGTTGCAGCCCCAGCAGGCGGGTGGGCGCTCCCCACATGCCTTCGAGGAAGGCCTTGCCGGCCAGCAGCGGCAGCAGCCCGCTCGCCACGGCAAGTGCCAGCCCGATGCCGAGCAACGTCAGCGGATGCACCGGCAGTCCCCGCCTTGCTTCACGAATGCCATAGGCGATCGCATACAGGGAGAAGGCTCCCGCGGCCAGCAAGCCGCCGGCAAAGCCGCCTCCGGGGCTGTGGTGGCCTTCCACCAGCAGATGCGCGGAAAAGAGCAGCATCACCGGGATGAGCAGCCGCGTCGCCGTCCTCAGAATCAGGGAAGGTGTCATTTCTCACCTCCCTCGGCAGAGTCGAGGCTTGCCGCCTGGCGCCGGATAAGCGCATAGATGCTCAAACCCGCCACGCAGATAACGGTGATCTCGCCCAGCGTATCCAAAGCCCGGAAATCCACGAGGATGACGTTCACGATGTTCCTGCCATGCGCTTTCACGTAGCTGTTGGCGGCAAAGAAATCGCTCAGGTAGGGATCGAAGGGCACGTGGAGGACGGCCAGCATCATGACCGTCACCGTCATCCCCGTCAGGATGGCGACGCAGGCGCCGCGGAATCTCGCTCCGCGTGAGGAGATCTGGCGCAGCCGCGGCAGATGATAGAAAGCCAGGACGAGCAGAATGGCCATCAGGGTCTCCACCAGAAATTGGGTGATGGCCAGATCCGGCGCGCCATGCAGAAGAAAGACGAGGGCGATGCAGTAGGAGATCAGGCTCAAGGCGAGAATCGTGGCGAGACGCGAGGTCAACGTCAACACGACCAGCGAGGCGATCACAATCGTGAGCAGCAGCAGGCCATCGCGGATCGAGAGATCAGTCGGCAGCACCAGGTGCAGCGAAAGGCTGCTCCAGCGCGTCATGCTCGCCGTGGTGAGTAGCACGCCAGTAAGGAGGATGGCGCCGATATACCAGGTGAGGCGACCGTTCTGCAGCAGCCGCGTCTGCCAGGAGGCGAAAGCCATGACCTGCTTGAGAGACCATTCGAAGCCCTCGTCAGGGCCTTTGTCGAAGAGGTTCGCAAAGATGGCCATGGCGCGGGAGTCGCGCAGGCGCGGCCATGCCAGGAAGACGGCCACACCCGCCAGCACGGTCACCACACTGACGGCAAGGGCGATGTTCCAGCCATGCCAGAGGAGGAGGTGCACGTCGCCGTGGCGGCCGAGCGTGGCATCGACGGCGCCTGCCAGCAGCGGTCCACTGATCAGCTTGGGGAAGAGCCCGGCGATCAGCCCGATCGCGCCCAGCAGAATCGGTCCCAACCAGAGAGCCGGAGGCGCCGCGTGAGCATGGCTGGCCGTCTCGGTCGGCTTGCCGAGAAAGAGCCTTATCAGGAGTACAGCCGCGATGGCGACCACGGCGACATTGGCAAGCACGGAGGCCGTCAGCAGGACCAGGCGAAGCTCACCCGGCACCAGCAGGGCCCCGTAAGCCCCCTCTTTGCCTATGAAGCCGATGAAAGGGGGCAGCCCGGCCATGGAGACGGTGGCCAGCAAGGTCGCAATGAAGGTGTACGGCATCGCCCGGCGCAACCCTCCAAGGCGGCGAACATCACGAGTATGCGTGCCATGATCGATGGCGCCGGCAACCATGAAGAGTGCGGCCTTATAGCAGGCGTGAATGGCGACGTAGAGCAGCGCGGCGGTCACGGCGGCGGTGGTGCCGACACCGAGCAGCATGGTGATCAGGCCCAGTGCCATGATGGTGGTGTAGGCCAGAATGCCTTTCAGATCGTAATGCCGGAGCGCCAGCCAGGCGCTCACCAGCATGGTGAAGGCGCCCACTCCGGTGAGGATGTTCTGCCACGGGATCGTCTCGCCAAGAATGGGGTGGAAGCGCGCCAGCAGATAAACACCGGCCTTGACCATGGTGGCGGAATGGAGATAGGCGCTGACCGGCGTGGGGGCCGCCATCGCGTTCGGCAGCCAGAAATAAAAGGGGAATTGCGCGGACTTGGTGAAGGCGGCCAGGAGAACCAGCAGGAGGATGGGCAAATAGAGTGAGCTTTGGCGAATCGTTTCCGCCGCGCCGGCCATGCCGGAGATGGTGTAGTTGCCGGTCAGCTTGCCCATCAGCAGGAGGCCGGCCAGGAGGCCAAGTCCGCCAAGGTTGGTGACCAGAATCGCCTGTCGAGCAGCACGTCGTGCCTGTGCGGATTCCCCGTCGAGCCCGATCAGGAAGAAGGAAAAGAGGCTGGTCAGCTCGAAGAAGATATAGACGAGGAAGATGTCGTCGGCAAGGACCAGTCCCAGCATGGAGGCCATGAACATGAGCATGAAGCAATAGAATCGGCCGGCATACTGGTGGTCGCGCATGTAGCTGCTGGAATAGACGATGATGCAGGCGCCGATGAGGCAGACCAGCGATGCAAAGAGCAGACTGAGCCCGTCGAGCCTGAAGGTCAGGCTCACATCGAGCTCGGGCAGCCATGCATAGGAGAGCTGCACCGTCTCCCCCGCCATAAGCTTGCCGCCATGCGTGACCAGAAGTGTCCCGGCCGCAACCGGCGCCAGCGCGAGAAGCCAACCGCTCCAGGACGGCCCGCGGCGGTGCACCCACGGCGCGATTGCACCGACAGCATAACCAATCAGGATGGCGAGGACAATACTCATGACGATTACCTGGCCACTCCGGAATCGTCATCGTCCTTGGGCATCTGGTCGCGCTTGTCGTAGTACTCGCCCAGCTCGTCGATAAAGGTACGCTTCCACTTCTTGACGCCGGAGTAATAGGCCGCGCGGCTGATCAGATGGGCGGAAATCGGTGCGGTCAAGGCGACGAAGAAGAGCACCCCCACCGAACGGGCGAGTATATCCATGCGATGATTGAAGAGCATGACGGCCACGATGATCAGGCCGATGCCGGCCGTAGCCGCCTTGGTGGTCGCATGCAGCCGCATATAGATGTCCGGCAGCCGTACAGCGCCGACCGCCGCCAGCAGCATGAAGAGCGATCCCGCCCAGATGCAGACGACCCCGATTATCTCGTTCATTCGGCGAGTTTCCCTTTCTTGGTGGCACGCTCCAGATAGCGCGCAAAAGCGATCGTCCCCAGAAAGACAAAGATGCCGATCACCAACGCAATGGAGAGAAAACCGTACTCGCCGGTGGAGAGCGCATGAATGGCGGCGTAGCCCATGGCCAGATACGCCACAAGGTCGAGGGCCACGACGCGGTCGGCCAGGCTCGGCCCCCACAGGAGACGGCGAAGCGTCAGGATAAGGGCCAGCGAGAGAATCGCAAAAGCCGCCCTGTAGGTAAAAATCGTTACGTCATCCACTATCGTTCCTCAGTTAGCCATGTGCCCGATTGGCACAGAACATAGTACCACTGAGCCCAGAATGACAACCGGTTCAGCCATAACTCGCAAGCGATTGCTTAGCGGGAAACGGTGTGTGGTTGGCGTTCGGCCCGACGGCGTTTGGTCTTGCTTCCCCAGAAATCGGCAAAATCCTGCTGCAGGCGTGGCATGTCGAGGGCCTTCAGGAAAGCCTCGCTGGCAGCGTCGGGGCTCTTTCCAGCGCGAACACTGGTTGCCACGACATCGAGTGCCTCGGCATAACCGCGGTCAGCATAAAGAGGAGCCGCCTTGCGCAGGAAGTAAACAAGCGCCCAGGAGAGGGCATAGTGAGCTTCGCGTCCCTCGTCATAAAAGGCTTGCGGAGAGAGACGAACCACGACCTCGAACTTGTGCTGATTCCGCTTGACCAAGTCGTCGACATACGGTCCCCAGCGCTTGTTTTCCAGAATCTCCAGGCTCTTCCGGCGACGATCGACCTCGGCCGTCTCGAAGAAGGCGGCATGCCCTTCATCGAACCAGGTGGGTAGCCGGCGCTGGTCGAAGGCATAGTGGGCGTACTGGTGCAAGGCTTCATGGTAGACGACGCCGAGCAGCAGCTCGCGGCTGAGGGAGCGATCGTTCAGGTCCAATGGCGAGATGACCAGCTCCTTGCGCATCGGAATCCAGGCGCCCCCGCTCCAGGCCATGTGAGCGGGAATGTAACCGAGGTACTCCTCGCGCTCGGCAAAGACGCGCACGACGCTCACCTCGTCGATCGGCTTGGCGGGCGGCAGGAGCTCCTCATAAGCCTTGCGCACAATCTCGATGTCGGATTGAATGGCGTCAACCAGACGATGGCTGCCGCGGCTCATATTGGAACAGATGACGAAGTTCTCGGTCTCGACGTACCACCACTCCTCCAGGTTGCGAATGTTGGCGATCACTTTCTGGCGCGTCTCTTCGAATGCAGCGCTCCTGCCGCTCTCGGCATCGCCGGAAGGACGATTCTGAAAGCGACGATGGGGATCCTGATTGACCTCGCTCTGCCGCATCGCCCGCAGGCTGTCGACGCAGCTGACCATGATACGCGCGGCATTGCGTACCTCATAGTGCTCCACAATCTGGAAAAGCATCATCACGTAGCGCGTTCCGTTTCCGTCCGGAAGCTTCAGGAGGAAGGCCGTCGTCTGGTTGGGATTCTTGCCCTCGAATCGGTAGAAGCGGTAAGGGTACCGCAGATTCACACCGCGCAGTTCCGATTGGACATCGCGCACCTTCATGCCGGAATAGCCTTCCACCCAGGCCGTAAAGGTCTCGTCTTTCCAGTTAGCCTCGTCGAACGGCTTCAGATGCGCCTGGTAGGCGGCATTCGTCACATGGTTGCCGACATCGGGTTGGAGGTCACCGAGGGGCGCATGGCGAACCGTGGCAATCCGCAGGAGCCCGACTTCACCCATGAAGAGTGCTTCATGTTGGTCACGGCGCCAGAGCGCCAAGGGGTTATAGCCCTCGATTCGCTCGCCAGTCGCGCGGTTTTCGTACGTGAAAGTTTCGTCTGCCGGAAGGGGCCGGAGGGCAAAGTCCTTGAGTGGACGAAGCTTCAATCCAGCGGCCGGCAGCTCGACGGAGTTGTCGAGCACAAGGGTGACCCGCTCGGCGCCCGCGAGCAGGAGGGCCACCATCAGGAGCACCAGGCTATGCGCGCGGGGCAGGCGCCGCTTCCGGACACTCTTTTCCATCGTCCATCTCCTCAACCATCTGTTCGAGAGTCAGGGTTTCGAGTTGACCATGCCGGTTCTCTTCCAGCGCTTGCAGTTTTTTTGCAAAGTTGGCGCCAGACCGCTCACAGAGCCGACTGGTGCGCTTGTCGATACGCCCCTCGACCGCTCGATCCACATCATCCAGAGTCAGCAGGTTCATGCCCCGCGAGGGGAGATGGGAGCCATCCGCGGCACGCACGACCACGTTCTCCTTCTCCAGATCATGCAGAATCTCCTGCAGCAGGCGAATCGGCATCCCGTAGCGCTTCTGATAGCTCTCCATGTTCCAGTGAGTTTCGCCCCGCATGAAGCAGCGACAGATATCCAGCGTCACCAGATAGGTGAAGTGACGCCGCGAGACAATCGAGATGTTGCGCATGTCGGACTCCCGTGCATACGTGCTCCGATTCTGCACCGCAAAACTGATTTCGGCGCCAAGCAGGGTGATGACCCAGTTGATGTTGAGCCAGAAGAGGGAGATCGGAATGGCGGCAAAGGCGCCGTAGATCTTGTTATAGCTGGCAATGCCGATCTGAAAGCGGATACAGAGCCACTGCCAGAGCACCCACATGCAGCCGGCGGCAATGCCCCCGATCACGCCCGGCAACCATTTCACCCGAGTGTTCGGCAGAAAAATGTAGAGCAGCGTGAATGCCAGCGATATGCCGACCAGGCCGAGGGCTCGCATGCCGAGATTGTACAAGACCTGGATGGGCCCGATCATCACCTCCGAGACCGAGGTACCGGTGAGCCAGCCATTCAAGGCAAAGGCGACGATCGCGAGCAAGGGCACGCTGACCACGATGAAGATGTAATCGGCCAGCTTCCGGACCAGGGATCGTGCTTCCTGCACGCCCCAGATCTTGTTGAGTGACAATTCGATGCGCCCCATGACCTGGATCAGGGTGCCGACCAGAAAGACGAGGCCGACCATACCCAAGGCAAGGAAGTTGGTGGTGTCGACCAGCTCGAGCACGGAATCGAGCATCTCGGCGACCTGCACGGGTATCCGGTCCTTGCTCACGTCGATGACATCCTGCAGCGCCTTCTCCGCCCCCAGCCCCTTGGCCACGGCAAAGCCCATGGCCAGCATCGGGATCATCGACAGCAGCGTGATGAAGGTCAGCGCCGAGGCCTGCAGGCCCACCTCATTGCGGTGGCAGTCGCGAACGACAATATGCCCCACTCGCAGCGTCTCATAGAGAGAACGACGCCGGCGCGACAGGTCATCCATGAGGTCCACCGACCAGATGTCGGTCATCATGAACTCGCGGAACCGATGCAGCTTCCTGCCTATGAAACGAAAATCCACGATGTGGTCCTGATTACGTTGTGTCGGGTGGACCGGCGACCATGCAGCCGCCGGCCCACCCTGGAGATCAATGCATTTCAGTCTGGACTTCGCCGATCCCCGGCCGATAGAAGCTGAACTGAACATTGGGATGCTCAGCCAATAGCGACATGGGAACGGAGGAGTCGGCGATGCCCTTGGAGATCATCAGTGTCGTCAGGCGCATCCCGAAGGGATTGTCGTGGTTGCCGGCCTGCCAGATGGAGACCTTGTCCGCCTTCCAGGTTTCCAGCGGGCCGACAGTGGCGGCCTTCAGCGGCACCAGAGAGAGATTGCCGCCACCCGAGGTACGGGCATTCTGGATGATCGTCATCGGATGCAGATCGACGACACGGGTCGGCAGGCGGCGATATTCGGCCACGGGCGGCGGCTCATCGCGATAGGGACCCTGGCGCTTGAGCGGGTCGTTGAAGGCCCAATGCTTCACTTCGCCCTGCCCCCCCTGCATGACGGCGCAGCGAACCGTGTCGTAGCTCTTGCTGTAGCCGCTCAGATCGGCAGTCGGAAAATGCATCTGCTTCTGGGGCAGACGAAGCTTGGAGTCGATGCGGTTGAAGCAGAGCTCCAGATCGGCCTTGGCAAAGGAGAGAGGATGATCGATGCCGACGGGCTTGCCGTCCAACACCCACTCATCCATCCCCCAGAAGTGCGCGTCCTTGAGGTTCAGCCCCAGGCTGTTGACGACGCGGGCCACCAGCGGCAGCTGCTCCGTCGGGCCGATCGGGCCGCAGATGCCAACGGGATTGTCAGCGGTGGATTGCTTCCAGGCGTCGATGTATTCGAGGGCTTCCGCGAGGTAGAACTCGGCCAGATTGTCGTAGACATTGATGGTGAAGCCCGGGCGGGAGAGCTGGAGCATCTGCTCGGCGGTCAACGCCGCCGCATCGTCAAGCAGCTCCTGGTCCAGAGTCGTGTAGTCCCACCATTCCGGGGCGATCTTGCTGATTGCTCGTGCCATGCTCTTAGTTTCCTTCTTCCTGAATCTTGTTATCGTTCCGCGGGTCGCGATAGACGCCATCACCCAGCCAGTCGCTCAGCGGGTCGAAGGCCGCCTCCGCGGCAAATCCCAGGTGGCTGTGCCGCCGCCATGCCTCGGCGTAGTCGAAATGGCCCGACATCCGGCCCATTTCGGCGAGCAGCTTCTCCATTTCGGCAACATAGGAGCCCATGCCCTGGGAAGCGTCCAGCCAATCCTTCTGCGAGCGATGCTGGCGCAGCATCTGGCGCTTGATCTCCAGAACCTGCCCCACCTCCACATAGAGTTCGGGCCATACCAGCCGGCGAAGGCCATCACGCAGCCCATGAGGCATGGCGTGATAGAGGGCCACGGGTGCATTCCACGCCTCCACCGGTGGCTCCGAGATGAAGTTGCGCATGCCGCGCGAAAACAATCCCGTCACCGCCAGCCGACAGGCATTCATGTGATCTTCCATGTAGTCGGCGGGCGAATGGGTCAGCACGATGGTCGGCTTGACCTCGCGCACCACCGCGGCAATGCGCCGAAGGTGGGAGACCTCGTAGAGCAGCTCCAGATCGTCCGCCACCGGGGCATGGATAATGGCTCCCAGCACTGCCGCGGAGTCCCGCGCTTCCTGAGCGCGCATGGCCACAATCTCATCGTGCGAATAATCCTCGGTACCGCAGTTGCCGGTGCAGAGGTTCCACATGTGGATCTCGGCGCCGGCCTCCTGCTTGAGGCGAGCCAGTGTCCCCGACATCACGAACTCGATATCATCCGGGTGCGCGGCGATGGCCAACACGCGCCTCGGCAATCTCTCAGTCGCTGCCATATCTACTCCCTTTCGTGGTCAGCATAAGCTATGTTAGTAGTACATATAACCTGCCGCGCTACCTCCTGCAACGTGGAAGAACTCGGCCAATCGTTGCCTGAACATTTTTCATCACAGCAACAAGCCCTTGCCGCCCTCTGTGTGAACTCAATGTGGGAGCGGTTCTCCGAACCGCGGCTTCAAGCTCAGCCTCGACAGGCCCGGCAATGTGGGAGTCCTCCCCCCGACAAGAAGCAATGAGGGGTCTGGGGAGGTGCTGCCTCCCCAGCGGGGTCCGGGGCAGCGCCCCGCTTCCGTCTCCGCCTCTCCGTGTCTCCGTGACTCCGTGGTTCCCTGCCCTCCCCACTCTTATCCGGTTCCGGCCCCCGCTCGATCTTTGCGATCTCTGCGTTCTTTGTGGTTAATCCCCCGTCTCCCATCCGACAAGAAGCAATGAGGGGTCTGGGGAGGTGCGCCTCCCCAGCGGGGTTCGGGGCAGCGCCCCGCTTCCGTCGCCGCGTTCCCCTTTAGGCGGTAGTGCGGCGGTAGACTTCGCGGCCGGCGACGTAGGTGGCGATGACCTCGATGGACTCGTCGAGCAGGACAATGTCAGCAAGCTTGCCGGGCTCGAGGCTGCCGAGATCGGCGGCGCGTCCGGCCAGGCGGGCAGGGACGAGGCTGGCGGCGAGGGAGGCGCGGGGCAGATCGACGCCGGCGAAGGTAATCAGATTGCGCAACGCGCGGTCGCTGGTGAGGCAGGAACCGGCCAGGCCACCCTCTTCGCCGCGGGCGGCATTGTCTTCGGAGGTCGTGACGAACATGCCTTCGTACAGTTCGAAGCGGCCGCTGGGGAAGCCGGTGAACTTCATGGAATCGGTTTCGAGGAAGAGGCGATGCGGGGCCTGCTGGGCGAGGAGCTTCACCTGAACGGGCTGTACGTGGACGCCGTCGCAGATCAGCCCAAGGGCGAGCCCCTCTTCCGCGAGCAACGCATCGGCGAGGGAAAGGGGATAGGCGCCGCCCTCGACCACGGTGGCGGGGAACATGACATCGTACATGTGGGTGACCCCGGTGACGCCATAGTCGAGAAAGCGGCCGACATCGAGGGGCTTGGCATTGGAATGGCCGAGATGCATGCCCACGCCGGCCTCACGCATGACCTTGCAGTAGCCATCGGCACCTTCCATCTCGGGCGCGAGGGTGACGAAAGCGAGGCGGTGGTTGGCCGCTTCGATCATCTGCTCGGCCAGCCTGGCGCTGGGGGCCACGAGGGAATCCTTCTTGTGCGCGCCGGGCGAGGAGATGCAGGGTCCCTCGCTGTGAATGCCGAGTACGCGTGCCGCCGGTGCTTCCAACTGGGCGCTCAGCCGCGACAGGACATCGAAGAGCTTGTCGGTGGAGTGTGAGACGACGGAGGGCGCGAAGGCGGTGACGCCGTGCTTGGGCAGGGCGCGGGAGTTGGCGGCCACCCCACCCTCTTCGACATCGGTGTAGAGGTAGTTGCCGTAGCCATGGGTGAGCACGTCGATCATGCCGGGAAAGGCGTGGGCGCCTCCGCAGTCGATCACCTCTTCGCCGGGCAGGGCCGGGGCGCCAGGAGCGACCAGGGCGACGATACGCCCGCCGTCGTCGACCCGCATGTCAAGTGGTGCAATATGCGTGGGGGTGACGACCTGTACATTGGTGAAGCGCTTGCTCATTCTGCCCTCTTGAGGTGAAGTGGAGGCGCCACCGACGCCCCGTCCAAGTTCATGAAAATGCTGTTATCGATGCCCTTACCGGACTTTCGCTGAAAGCTAATCCAACGCTAGCCGGTAAGCGCCCGGCCGACTGTTGATGATTCCTATATTAATGGTGTGTTCGAGCTGCCATGTCAACACTTCAGAGGAGCAAAACAGGATGACGCTGGGTTTTCTCCGGCTGCGAAACGCCACAGTGCCCACCGCGGAGGACGCGATCGGCTTCGCCTCGCCGCGGCAGAAGCAGTACTTCCGCTCCATCTGGATCTCGGACACCCATCTGGGCATTCCAGAATCCAAGGCGGATATCCTCTACGATTTCCTCAAACATACCGAATCCGACTACCTCTACCTGGTCGGCGACATTGTCGACTGCTGGCGCCTGCGCAAAGGCTGGTACTGGCCGCAGATCTACAACAACGTCATCCGCACGGTGCTGGGCAAAGCGAAGAACGGCACCAGCGTCACCTACATTCCCGGCAACCACGACGAACTCTTCCGCGAGTTCACGGGGATGCGCTTCGGCGATATCCAGATACTCCGCGACTCCATCCACACCACGGCCGACGGGCGGCGCATGCTGGTCATGCATGGCGATGAGTTCGACAGCATCGTCAGGCACCAGCGCTGGCTGGCGCTGATCGGCAGCACGGCCTATGAAGTCTCGCTGAAGGTCAATCGCTGGTTCAATGCCGTGCGGCGTCGTCTCGGCTTCCCCTATTGGTCACTCTCCGCGTACCTCAAACACAAGGTGAAGAATGCAGTCAAGTTCATGGACAACTTCGAACAAGCCGTGGCTCGGGAAGCTCGCAAACGCAAACTCGATGGCCTTATCTGCGGACATATCCACCGCGCCTCGCTCGGCCGATTCGAAGACATCGCCTACTGCAACGACGGCGACTGGGTCGAAAGCTGCACCGCGCTCGTCGAGTACGAGGATGGATCTCTCGCCATCATCAACTGGCTCGATGAGATGGGCCGACGCCAAGGCGAAGAAGAAGCTGCGCCTGGCGCTCGTCTCGGACGCCTGGTCGCCACAGGTTAACGGCGTGGTAGTGACCATCCAGGGCACCATCGACCTGCTGCGCCAGATGGGGCACGACGTCCTGACGGTCACGCCTGCCCGCTTCCGCACGATCCCCTGCCCCACCTACCCGGAGATCCGTCTCGCGCTCTTCGCCGGCCGGAGCGTTGCCCAGGACCTGGACGCCTTCCAGCCGGACGCCATCCACATCTGCACCGAAGGGCCACTGGGGCTTGCCGCGCGGCGCTACTGCGTGAAGCGCAAGCTCGCCTTCAGCACCTCGCTGCACACGCGTTTCCCCGAGTACGTCAACCTGCGTCTCAAGACCCCGGTGAGCTGGGGATATACCTTTCTGCGCTGGTTCCACGGGGCCGCCCACACCACCATGGTGGCCACCGACAACCTGATCCACGAGCTGGAGGAGAAGGGACTGCGCAACATGGCGATCTGGAGCCGCGGCGTCAACCTCGATCTTTTTCGCCCGGAAGCGCGAATCGACATCGACTGCCCGCGCCCCATCTTCACCTATATGGGCCGCGTTGCCGTCGAGAAGAACCTGGAGGCCTTCCTCAAACTCGATCTGCCGGGCAGCAAGATGATCATCGGCGATGGACCGGAGCTGGCCAGATACGAACGCGAGTACCCGCGGGTACGCTTCACCGGCTGCAAGCGGGGAGAAGAACTGGCCGGTCTCCTTGCGGCCGGCGATGTTTTCGTCTTTCCCAGCCTCACCGACACCTTCGGCCGGGTCCTCATCGAAGCGAACGCCTGTGGCCTGCCGGTCGCCGCCTTTCCTGTACGCGGACCGGCCGACGTGCTGGTGGAGGGGGTGAGCGGCGTGATGCGGGACGATTTGCGAGAAGCCGCGATCGCCGCGCTCAGACTGAATCGCGGGGCCTGCCGTGATCACGCCCGCGGTTTCACATGGGAACGGTGCACCGAACAGTTCCTGAACAACCTCTGCCCGGTGCGCTGAAGTCGACGAGGCAGAAAGGTTCAAAGGGGCTGAATGAGCCTGCCGGCGCGCGCTCTGGCCTCAGCCAGGAAGTGGGCGTGATCCTTGAACTCGGAATGGTCGGTATGCACTTCGAGGAGCATGCTTCCGGTGAAGGCGAGACCGTGGATGACCGCGCGAAAGCGTTCCCAGTCGATGGTCCCTTCATAGGGGAGAATGTGGGTGTCGGCGCCATGGTTGTCGTGGATGTGCAGGGTAAAGAGGCGATGGCCGAAGCGTTCGAGAAGGTTGAAGCAGGTTCCCTGGACGTTCTCGTGGCCGGAGTCGTAGCAGAAGCCGACGTGCACGTCGTTGAACTCGGTCAGCAGGTCGATCAGGACCTCATCGTATTCAAGGCGCTGCCCATTTTCCAGGGCGAGCCTGATACGCTGATGGGCACAGTAGTCAACCAGGGATTCGACACTGCGGCGCCCCTGATCGATCATGCGATCGCGAAGCTCGCCGGGCGGGATGCCATAGGGCTGGATCAGGTGGATGACGACCACCTTGCCATCCAGCTCCGCGGCGGCGTCAATGGCGAGCTTGCACTGGCGGAGCGATTCCAGGCGCTCGGCTTCATCGGGCGAGAAGAGGCGGTCGCCCTCGGGAAAGGGGGCATGCACGGACTCGATTGTCATGCCATGTTGCTGAAGGAGGGAGGCGGTCGAGCGCCTGCCTTCGCGGGTGGTGTAGCCCGAATCCCTGGCGCCGAGCGAGACGACCTCGAATCCGGCCTCGCGGATCATGGGAATGGAGCGCGAGATGGGCAGGGCGTTGTCGAAGGAGGTGTAGATTCCAGCTTTCATGGTGGCTCCCAGGAGATTCTCAGATCATGCGGAAGTAACCGCTGTTTGCGTCTTTGGCTCGTGGACCACGAGCAGGATGGCGCCGCCGCCGACAAAGAGGAGGATGATGGAGAGAATGGAGAGACGCGTACCGACGAAGGCCGACGCATAGCCCATGAGGAGCGGACCGATGACGGCGGCAAACTTCCCTAACATATTGTAGAAACCGAAGAATTCGCCGGCCTTTTCCGGGGGGATGAGTCGGCTGAAGTAGGAACGGCTGAGCGCCTGGACGCCCCCCTGCACGAGGCCGACCACCACCGCCAGCACATAGAACTCGCTGACATGGTTCATGAAGACCGCATAGATGGTCGCGCCAATATAGACGCAAATGCCGATGAGCAGCCCGCGTTTGGCGCCAATGCGTTCCCCCAGATAGCCGTAAGCAAGCGCCGCCGGAAAACCGACGAACTGCGTGATGAGCAGGGCGAGTATCAGGCTGTTGTCCGGAAAGCCAAGGGACTGACCATAGCTGACGGCCATGCGGATGACGGTATCGACGCCGTCGATGTAAAGCCAGTAGGCCAGCAGAAAGTAGAAGACATGGCGGAAGCGCCGGATCTCGCGGAAGGTCCCACGCATCTGCCGCAATCCATGCCAGAACGCACCGAGATTGAGCTTGTCGGGACCGCTGCGTTCCTTGACGATGAAGAGCAGGGGCAACGTAAAGACGAGCCACCAGATCGAGACGCTGAGGAAAGAGAGGCGGATGGCGGTCGATGCGTCGGCAATGCCGAAGGTCTGGGGCGAGGTGACCATCCAGACGTTGAGGGCGAAGAGCACCCCGCCACCCAGATAGCCGAGGGCGTAGCCAAGGGCGGAGATGCGATCCCGCCGATCCACCGGCGCCACGTCGACAATGAGGGCATCGTAGAAGATGTTGCCGCCGGCGAAGCCGATGCTGGCGACCGCGTAGAAGAGGGCGGCAATGACCCAGGAGCCCTGGGCCACCCAGAAGAGCGAGGCCGTCATCACGACACCCAGCCCGGCAAAGGTGGCGAGCAGCTTCTTCTTGCCGCCGGAGCGGTCGGCAACGGCGCCGAGCATGGGCGCCAGGACGCAGACAACAATGCTGGCGATGGAGTTGGCCTGGCCGAGGCGCAGCGTCGTCAGATCGCGCACGACGCCGTCGACAAGCTCGGGCTGATACCAGTAGCGGCCGAAGAAGACGGGAAAGAAGCCGGCAATGATGGTCGTGGCGAATGCCGAGTTGCCCCAGTCGTAGAGCGCCCATGCCCACACGCGTTTCCGAGCCAAACCATCTGCCATGCCGTGACTCCAGCTAAGTCGTTTGTCAGCGCAGGCCGATACGCCTGCGGAAGATCCAGTCGGGAAGGAAGGCGAGCACCGCTACCACGAGGAACCACCACGAGTTCAGCCAGTAGTGCCGGGAATCGAGAAATCGCTGCTGAGGAGCGATGGGAATCTGGCCGATACGGTCAAGATCGCGGTAGTTCCAGTACGTGCCGCCGGTGATGCGGGCGAGGCTGTTGAGGCGTTCCTCGGCCATGGGCGCCGGCTGGGATTCGGGCGAGGAATCCATCACGACATGGTCGGTGCGGGTGGCGAGGGTGCTGCCGTCGCTCAACTTGGCGTCGATGACCCAACGGTACTCGCCCATCTCCCGAGGCACGAACTTGGCGACATAGCGGCCATCGATCCTGGCATCCTGAATGAAGTTGACGCTTTCCTCGCGTCCCGACGGCGCAAAGAAGCTGGCGGTAATGGTCGCCTGGTTGTCCGGCCGATAAGAGGCATCGAGCAGGTCGAGGGTGAGGATCTGTTCTTCGCCGAGCGCCAGCTTGGCGCCGGCCGGCCGCAGGCGCAGGCGCTCCTGCAGGGAAGAGGCGGACCAGGAGATGAGGTGGGCCCAGAAGTTGCCGTACCACATGGGGCCGTTGGGGGAGGTCATGGCCCACTGCCAGGTCAGGCCGAGGTTGAGCAGGACAATCTTGCCGGCGCCATACTGCTGCGCGGCGAGAACGACCCATGGATCCTCGCGGGTGGAGGCGAGGTCGATCGCTCCCGGCTTCAGCTCCTCGGGCGGGATTCTGTAATAGGGCGAACCGGCAGGCAGATAGAGCTGGCGAAGGACTTTGCCAAAGTCGGTCTCACCCGGCTTTGCCAGCAGCCGCCCCGCCTTGAAGTCAAGCTCGGTGCGCTGAGCCACCGAGACGTCTTCCGGCAGGCTGCGCAGGGGAAGCACCTTGTTCATGGACTCCGGCAGGACGTCCGTGACGCCGGTCAGCAACAAGCCGCCGCCACGATTTTCGACAAAGGAGACGAGACGCGCCAGCTCCTCACTGGTCAGCGACTGCAGGCTCTGCAGGCTGATGAGCAGGGCATCGTAATCGTGGAGGAGGTCGGCCTCGGGAAGGCCCCGAATCTCGACATCGTCGCTCAGCCCGCGCACGAACCACTGCTCCTTGCCAAGCTGGACAACGGCATCGAGGCGAAAGCGTTCTTCGCGGCTGGCGAGCAGGTTGAGGTACTTGTACTCCCAGTCGAGCATGGTGCTGAAGTAGAGGACGCGAAAGATGTCGGGATCGCTGACCTGGAGCCCCGCGTAATCGATATTATTGACCTGATTCTCTTCTCCGGGCATGGGTTCGACGCGCAACTTGAAGGTCTTGAAGCCGGTGGTGAAGGAGGTATGCTCGATCTGTATGGGCATGGCGGTGGCGTCGCCGCGGAAGTTGACCGTGCGGCTCTCGATAAGGCGTCCGCTTTCATGGATCTCGACGCGCGCGGTATGGTCGCCGGTGAAGTTCCGGTTCACTTGGGCGGCCAGAGTCATGGGCTTGGCCTTGATGGCCTTGCGCGGCAGCGTTGTCCACTCGATGGAGATATCGCGACTCTCGGCGCTGTCACCGACACCGATGACATGGATGGGGACGCCGGCATTCTTGTAGGGAGCGGCAGCCTCGAGGAGGGAGACGCCCCGATTGTCGAGGCCATCGGTGACGAGGACGACAGCGCCAAGCTTGAGGCGGTCGCCATGGGCGGTGAGCACCTTCTTGAGGACGCCGTCGATATCCGTGTCGCCGGGAAGGATGCCGAAGGTCGTGGTGCCGTCGCTTCGCCGCAGCTCGTCGCTGCTGAAGATGTAGGTGGCGAGGTTGTTGAACTGGCTCCGCAGGCTGGCAAAGAAGGGGCTGGCGTCGAGAGCCTTCTCCTTGACGACATCAATGCGCTGTCGCTCGCCGGGGATGTCGCGCGTCTGCATGCTGCCACTGGCATCGACCAGATAGACGACCTGGAACGCGGCCGGATCGGGTCGGCGTTCGAGACGATAGGGATTGAGCAGGACGGCCAGGGCCAGGGCCAGCGCGAGTGCCTTGAGGGCGAGAAGAAGCTGCCAGTATCCCCGGGAGAGGATGCGCCTCAGCGGCCAGTAGAAGAGGACCGTGAGCCCGACGTAGAGGAGGGCGAAGAGCGCGATGAGGATGGGAGAGACGAGTGGGTCAACATGCATGGGCAAATAACAGGTAAGAGGCGAACGCGGGCCGGCCGAAGTGGCGCTGCCAGCCGGTTGAACGTTGCATCAATACTCCTCGCTCAGCTTCTTGAAGTATTCGTTGACCAGCTTCCGGTATTCCTCGGGAGGCTGACGTCCGGCGAGGCGCGAAAAGTCGACGCGTTGCGCAAGTTCCTTTTCGAGGAGCTTCAACTCCAGCAGTCGCGCGGTCTGCATGGTGAGATTCATGGCCTGCTGCACCTGCTGCGCGGTCCCTTCGGCGCTGGCGCCGAGCTTCTGCATCTCACCGGCGAGCTGCTCCATGCGGGGATCTCGCAAGGCTTGATCGAGTTCGCGCGCGTGCCGCTTCATGGCTTCGATCTGTGCCTGCTTGGCGGCGTCATCGGCATTCTCCTCGGCGAGGCGCTGCATCTCGGCCAGATCTTCGAGGGTCTTCTCGAGCATCTGGGTGAGCTGCTCCTTGCCTGGGCCTCCGGCGGCCTCGGAAGCGTTCTTAAGGTTTTCGGCAAGTTTGGCGAGTTCTTCCTCGACCTGCCGCTGATACTCGACCGAGCGCTCCGCCTGCTTGTAGCGCAAGGCATTCTCGGCGCGCTTCATCTTGCCGCCGACATTGCCGGAGCGGGCCTGCTGGAGGGCGTCGCTCAGTGACTTGGCGGCGACTGGGTTCTGGGATTCCAGCTCACTGGCGGTCTCGGCCATGCGCTTCATGATTTCGTCGAACTCCTTGCCCAGCTCCGCCTGCGCTTTGCCCAGTTGCTCGGTGCCGGGGCTTCCTTCCTCGCCGCGGGCGGTGCGCTCGGTTTCCTGGCGAACCCGCTCCTGACGCTGGCGAAGCTGCTCGAGCATGCGTTCGGCCAGCTTCAGCTCATTGCCGGACATGTCTTCGATGAGCTCGCTGAGCAACTCTTCGGCGCGCTCCAGAAAGCCTTCGGCCAGGTGCGCCTGCTTGAGGGCGCGATCGGCGCTGTTCAACTGCACGCTCTGCCGGGACTGGGTCATCTGCTGGGCGGCCTTGGTCAATTCTTCGATGACACCGCGCGCCTCGCGAGCCTGGGAGATATCATTGCGAACATCCCAGGTGCCGGTCAGGATCTCGTGCTGCTGGCGAATCGCGCCATCACGGGTGCCCTCCCTGAACTTGCCGTCGACGCTGTTCTGTTCGAGGCCGCTGTTGAGATTCTGCTGGCGCTGCACCAGGTCGCGGAGTTTGTCGAGAGTCTTCTTGAGACCGGCGACCTGCTCCTGACGCTGCTCATCCTTCTCCTCTTCACTGTGCTGCGGCTCTTCCGGGGGGCGGTCGGACTGCTGCTGCTTCTGCCCCTTGCCCTGCATCTGCTGCGCGTTCTGGAGCAGCTCGATCTCCAACTGGATCAGCTTCGACAGGGCGGACTGCTGAAAGGGAAGCGAGGACGCGGCATCACCGCTCTGCAGCATGGTATCGGCGGAGCGCATGGCGGCGATGGCGCCGTCGAAGAGGTCACCGATCTTGCCCAGCGGCATACCCTGAGCCTTTTCGCGGATGTCCTCCAGCCGCTTGCGTGAGTTGAGAAGGAGATCGGCGGCGGCGATCCGCAGTTCCTGGATCATCCGCTCCTGTTCGTTGCTGGATTCGCTCAACTGGTGACGCCAGGTCTGGCGGATCAGATCCTTCTGGGCCATGATCAGGTCGCTGACACTGAGGGAAAGAGACTCGTTTTCGCCCCCACCGGCACCCTCCATGGGCTCCATGGGCTCCAACTCCTGCTTCTTGGGACGGATCTCGATGAAGCGGATATCGCTCCGCCCTTCGTTTGCCTGGGGCTCCTGATTGTCGAGCGCCGACGCGTAGTAGTAGATGACATCGCCATGCCGGACCTTGTCGGTGAGCGCGAGGACATGACTGACGCTGTACTCATTGAGCCGCTCGCCATCACCGGCTTCATAGAGGATCTCCGTCGTGAAGTCGCCGCCGTTGATCGAGTAATGAAGTCGCACCGCGCCGACGCCATAATCGTCCGCCGCATCGATGGCAAAGGGGACACTCTCCGTGGTGTCGTAGACGGCATCCTCTTCGGGTGAAAGGATCTGCACGACGGGTGGTCCATCCGGCACCGCGTTGAGGCGATAGGCGCCGGGCACCATGACGATATGGCCACGCCGATCGTCCAGCTTGAGCCGGTAGTTGAGGGAATGCTCCAAGGTAAAAGCGAGTTCGGCGCTGTCGCCGGCGAGTTGCTTGAAGGGCATAGGGGACGCTTCGAGAGGCTCCAGCTGGAGGTCCGCCTTCATGTTGATCCGGGCCAGCATGCGAATGCTGGAACCGACCGGAGCGGAGAGATCGGCCAGTTGGCTGACGCTGTCGGTTTTCAACCCGGTATAGGCGGGCGGGGTGACATGGATGGCGAAGCTTTCGAGTTCGGGGCGCCGGAAGGTGGTGACGCGGTAGCGCCGGCTGCGCAGGGTCGGCGTGACGACCTGATAGGTGAAATCGCCGTCGACGGCATAGATGTCGAGGCTGAAGTGCCCGTTGGCGGCCGGATACATGTCGTAGGAGAGTTCACCCTGGTCCGTCCACATGAGCAGACGTGCCTGCCGTGGCCCGCGAGCGATGGTGGCGCGCAGTTGGATATCGTCCCCTCTGGCGATCTCGACATTGCCGGGCTCGATGGTGAGACCGGTGTTGACGCCGGTCATCCAGTCACGCGCCTGGTGCCAGGCCTTGGTCGACAGTGGGAGAAAGAGGAGCGCGGCCACCATTGCCGCCCCCGCCCCAAGGAGCAGGGCGAGCCTTGGCGTGCTCATGGTCCGTCGCCGCACGACATCATGGACATCGTCGCCGGCCAGGCGCGCGGAGACATTGGTGACCAATGCTTCATCGAGGGGGCCCCAGCGCTCGCGGGGCTTGGTGAGCAGCTCGACGGCGCAGGCGAGGGAGTCCATGTAGGCAGGCTTGTCGGCCTCGACGGCCAGGGCCACGGCATAGGCATCGGGGGCTCGCCTTCGCAGTCGCCACCAGCCGGCCAGGGCGTAGAGCACGGCAGCGGCGGCAGCCAGGGCGACGATCACGCTGGCCGCCGTCTCGCGCAATGTCCATACCACATCCATCAGCGCCAGCAGCAGCACCGGAAGGGCAAAGATCAGCAACGCCTTGAGGATGAGTTCAAGGCGCTGACGCCGTCGCCAGAGACGCCCTTCGTGCTGGAGGCGCCGCAACATGTGGTGAGGATTAGCTGACATGCTTTGGTTTGCAGTTCTTGAGCCATGCCTCGATGAACGAGTCGATCTCGCCATCGAGCACCGCGCCGGTATTGCTGGTTTCCTCGCCCGTGCGCAGGTCCTTCACCATCTGGTAAGGCTGCAACACGTACGAACGAATCTGGCTGCCCCAGGCATTCTCTTCCTTGGGTCCAACCTGCTGCTCCCTGACCTGATCGATGGCGGCGAGCTGACGCTCGTACAGCTTGGATCGCAGGATGGTCATACAGGTGGCCCGATTCTGGTGCTGGGAACGCTGGTTCTGACAGGAGACGACAATGCCGGTCGGAATATGGGTGATGCGCACGGCACTGTCCGTGGTGTTGACGTGCTGGCCGCCCGCACCGCTCGACCGGAAGACGTCGACGCGCAGATCCTTGTCGTCGATGTCAATCTCGATATCGTCATCGATTTCGGGTGAGACTTCGAGAGCGGCGAAGGAGGTATGGCGACGCTTGTTGGAGTCGAACGGGGAGATGCGCACCAGGCGGTGGACGCCGTTTTCGGCCTGGAGATAGCCATAGGCGTATTCACCTTTGACCATGATGGTGGCGCTCTTGATACCGGCGACTTCACCGGGCTGCACATGGGTGACTTCGGCCTTGAAGTCGTTGCGCTCGATCCATCGCATGTACATGCGGAAGAGCATGTCGGCCCAGTCGCAGGATTCCGTGCCGCCGCTGCCGGCGTGCAGGGTGATGATGGCATTCTTACGGTCGAAGCGGCCGCCGAGGTAGCTGACCATCTCCAGCTTCTCCAGCATGGCATCGATGCGGGGCCAGAGGTGATCCGCCTCCTGGAGGACTTCGGACTCGTCGCCTTCCTCGCGGGCAAATTCGACCATGACGTCGAGATCATCGACCTTGGCGACGACCTCGTCAAAGGGCTCGATGATGCTCCTTGCGGCACTGAGCTGCGTCACGGTAGTCTGAGCGCGTTCCTTGTGGTCCCAGAATGTGGGATCAAGCATCCGCTGTTCAAGCTCAGTGAGTTTCTCGCGTCGTGTCTCGACGTCAAAGAAACCCCCTGAGCATTTCCAGACGCTGGCGTGCGTTCTGTGCGTGCTCTTGTAGATCTTCCAGGTGCATTGGCGAGAGGCCTTTCGTGTCCGGAGTGAATGAAAAATGAGGGCGTTGAGCCCGTGAAAGGAGCTATTAGTATGCGACCGGCAGCGCGCGATTACAACCGGGCTGGGTCGGCTTTTGACGTGGGTAGTGAATTATACCCCCGCGGCAGCGCTAAGTTCCAAACCGGCCGCCATTCCGGGACAGCTCAAGCGCAGATTTCGAGGAGCGAGTCGAGGGCGGCGACAAGCTGGGCGCAATCCTGCCAGCGGTCGTCGGGATTGCGGGCGAGGCAGGTGCGTATGACATGGTGCACCTCCTCGGGCAGACGCCGGTCGAACTTCACCTTCTGGAGGGAGTCTTCGGCGCAGATCCTGTGCATGATCGCCATGAGGCTGTCACCGGTGAACAGGCGTTTGCCATGCAGCAATTCCCAGGCGACGACGCCGAGCGAGAAGATATCGGACCGGGGATCGGAGCCGGCTTCGAGGAAGGCTTCGGGGGCCATGTAGGAGGGGGATCCCAGCAACTGCCGCGTCTGCGTGAGATCGGAATTCGGGACTCGTGCCACGCCAAAATCAGTCAGCTTGGGAACCAGCTCCTCATTCACCAGAACATTGGCGGGCTTGATGTCCCGGTGACAGACGCCAACCTCATGGATGGCACGCAGTGCGTCGGCCACCTGCCGAAGGATCACGAGCTTGTGCGGGAGCGTCAGGTCATCATGGCGCACAAAGAAGGTGAGTGGCTGCCCGGGGACATACTCCATCGCGACAAAGCTGCCATACCCGTCCCCGCCCGGCCCGCACTCATAGACCTTGACGATGTTGGGATGATCGACCATGCCGGCGGCGCGGATCTCATGGCCGAAGCGGAAGACGCGCTCGCGCCGTTCGTCATAGGAGAGGTCGTCGGTGCGCAGGATCTTGAGGGCGAGAAAGCGTTGCGGCGGCCGGAGTTCCGCCACGAGATAGACAATGCCCATGCTGCCCTCCCCCAGCGTGCGTACATAGGTGTACCCGGGGGGCAAACGCAGCTCGTCGCGAACGGCCGGGGCGGCCGCAAGTTCGACATTTCGGCGCTTCTCGAGCGCCGTCTGCAACGCGGTCTCGATCCTGCTCAGGTCGAAGGGCTTGGTGATGAAGTCGGCCGCGCCATGACGCAGGCACTGGACGGCGGCGTCGACGGACGGCTGACCGGTGATCAGGATGATCGGCAGATAGGGATAGGCCTCGCTGGCATGGCGCAGCATCTCCAGTCCCGTCATGACGGGCATGTGAATGTCGGTGATGACGATATCGACCTCGGCGGCAGAGAGCATGTCGAGCCCTTCGCGGCCGTCGTTGGCGGTCAGGACGAGGTAGCCGAGCGCGGAGAGGAAGTCCTCCAGGGTCATGCGGACGCCTTCCTCGTCATCGACGACCAGGACAGTCGGTGCCCGATGCTGCGAAATGGTGGGGTCCAGTATCGTCATCAGTGCTCGGGATGAGGATCAAGCACGTTCCAACGCGGTCTTGACCTTTCGCCCCAACTCCTGTGGCGTAAACGGTTTCTGGATGAAGTCGTGATGGCTATTCAGCGTTTGGGCAGCGTCATCGTAGCGATCCGTATAGCCAGACATGAAGAGAACGGGAAGCGAGGGGAACTGCTCCGTCAAGCGTCTCGCCATCTCTATACCATTCATACCCGGCATAACGACATCCGTCAACAGCAGATCGAACTTATTGCTGTCGCTCCGGCAGATTTCGAGAGCTTCCGCGGGAGAGCGTGCCATGACGACGCGATATCCCTGGACGCTGAGCATCTCTCTGGCCATCTCGCGGACGCCCTCTTCGTCCTCGACAAGCAGGATCAGCTCACCATGGGTAGTCTCTTCGAGCTGCTCGTCGGTGGTTTCATCGTCTTCAGCCAGCCCTTTCTGGAGGGGGAGATAGACTTTGAAGGTGCTGCCCTTTCCCTCTTCGCTGTCGACGGTGACATGGCCGTTGAGCTGCTGGACGATGGCATAGACGGTGGCCAATCCTAGGCCGGTTCCCTTGTCCTTTTCCTTGGTCGTGAAAAAGGGTTCGAAGATGAGGGAGAGGGTATCCGGATCCATGCCGCACCCCGTATCGCGGACGCTCATCGTCACGTAGTGACCAGCGGTGAGACCGGGCACTTCGCCGTCGTGGTCGCAGACGAAATTCTGGGTGTGGATGACCAGGCTCCCGCCGTCGGGCATGGCATCCCTGGCATTGACGACGAGGTTCATGACGACCTGCTCGAGCTGTCCGGGATCACCATCGACGGTGGCCGGACCGGCCTGGAGGTCAACGGTAAGAAGGACATCTTCGCCAATGAGTCGGCGCAGCATTTTCTGGAAGTCGTGTATCAGGCGATTGAGGTCGAGGCGCTGCTTCTTGAGGAAGTTCTTGCGGCTGAAGCTGAGCAGTTGGCGGGTCAGGCCGGAAGCTCGGTCGGCAGCGATTCGAATCTGCTCGATCTTTGCCCGCAGCGCTTCGTCTTCGGCATGGCGCATCAGGAGCAGCTGACACTGTCCCATGATGACCGTGAGCAAATTGTTGAAGTCGTGGGCGATGCCGCCGGCGAGCCTGCCGACAGCCTGCATCTTCTGTGACTGCCGAAGCTGGTCTTCGAGTTCGACCATGTGGGTCACGTCGCGCTTCACGGCAACAAAGCTGACGATCTCGCCCCCCTCGTTGCGGACGGCGGAGATACTGGCGTCCTCTTCGAAGAGAGAGCCGTTCTTGCGGCGATTGATCATCCGTCCCTGCCAGGAGTCATGGGAATGGATGCAGTGCCACATGTGCTCATAGAAGGCGGCATCATGCTTGCCGCTCTTCAGCAGGCGGGGGTTCTGGCCGATCGCTTCATCGGAGGAGTAGCCGGAAATGTTGTGAAATGCTGGGTTGGCATATTGGATCACCCCATCGCAGTCAGTAATGAGGACGGACTCCATGCACTGCTCGATGGCGGTGAAGAGTCGCTGGCGGGCGATTTCGATATGATGGCACATGGTAGTGTCCTGCATGACCAGAAGACGGGCGGGCTTGTTCTCCCAGCGAATCGGGCGCACCTCCACCTGCAGGCGAAGCTCCTCGCCGGATTGGTGCGTGATCAGGACGTCCTGGCGCTCGCTTCCGTCGAGCGGAAAGGGGAGCGGGGAACTGACAGCGTCGGCGAGTTCGATTTCAAGCAGGTCGGCGGCGGCCTGATTGCAGGAGCGAATGGCATGAAGGTCATCGACAACGATGATTGGCGATGGATTGACCGCGGCAAGCTGCATGGCGTCGTCCACGGAGCGTTGCATCTGCCGCAGGTGCAGATTCAGATTGCCAAGATGCTCCAGGCGAGCATTCGCCTGGCGAACAACCCGCGCCAGCATGGCCGGAGATACCTCATCGAGGAGAAGGATCTGCTGCACGCCACAACGGAGAGCCTCCAACTCGGCCGCGTCGTCGATCGTACGCGCCACCACGACGACGGCCGTGGTCGGCGACAACTCCAGCAAGGGTACCAGCCGCGCCACCAGTGCCGCATCGACCTGTGCCACGGCGACGAGAAGGGAGCGAATGGGCGCTTCGGTCGCGCTCAACTCCGCCAGAGAGCCAATGCGCCGTGCCCCCGGTTCCAACTCCTCAAGAAGACCATGGAGGAGATCTGCCTCATCCCACCAAAGGAGAACGGCGTCCGACACAATCAATTTCACAAGCACCTGGCCGTTAGCGGATTATTTCAATTAATCTGACGATTATCCGGTGCAAATTTAAGGCCAAGTTGCCTACTTTGCAAATGAACATGGTTCAAACAACATTCGAACCATGACCCGTATTGAGCTCAATTCCTTGGCTGGCCCGGCAGCCTGGAAGAAGCTTTTGGAGCCGCCGCGACTGGAGCCGATGCCCCAAGCGGGAACGGGCAGATTCTGCCACAGAGATCGCAGAGATCGCGTAAGCGTCAAAAATACCCCATGGTGAATATTCGCTTGCTCGTGCGCACAGTATCTCCTGTGACTTGAACCCCCTACAGGAGATCATGAGGATGAGC
>JAWLHB010000036.1:0-84156 GCA_041690595.1 Lentisphaeria bacterium | reverse complement strand
GTCCACCACTTGCCGGTTCACCACACCCGCAAGCCGTAGAAACGGTGGCCTCGTCAACCAAACTCTGCAAGTCAATGGGCATACATTGCCGTCACATTGAGGGCCCTGTCGAGGCTGAAGGCTGGGGTAACTGTGTTCAGGTGGGGGGATGACAATGCGCAAGTCGCGGTTCGGAGAACCCCTCGCACGTTGAGCTTCCACATGTTCTGGGGATCAGTGGAGGTGGCGGCCGCAGGAGGGGCAGAGGGTTTGCTTGACCTTGGTCTGGGTGAACTCGCGCAGATAGCGCTCGAGGTCGGTCCAGTTGCCGTCTTCGGTGCGGACCTTCTTGCAGCTGGGGCAGAGCGGGAGCATGGTGCTGAGCAGCTCTACCTTGGTATTGGCCTCGGTGAGCTTGTGAATCAGCGACTGACGCTCGATGGCGTAGCGGATGGCGCGCATCAGCAAAGCGCCGTCAACCTTGCCTTTGACGAGGTAGTCCTGGACGCCCTCTCCCAGCGATTTCAGGGCGAGCGCCTCGTCGTCGAGGCCGGTGAGGATGATGATGGGGGTTCCGGCGGCGGCCTCCTGGACCGCATGGTAGGTGGCGCAGCCCTCGCTGTCGGGCAGGGAGAGGTCGAGGAGGATCATGTCATAGGGATCCTGCCTGATGTCGGCAATCGCTTCGTCGAGACGGGAGGCGAGCGCGAGGTCAATAGGGCTGGAGACGTGATCGCTGATCAGGTCGACAAAGAGTTGTACATCATCCTCGTTATCCTCAATCAGGAGTATGCGCAGTCGGTCGGCTTCAGTGGAAATCGTATCATCGGTGGTCACTGCCTGCTCTCCGAATTAGGGATGAATGAGGTGCCCCCGCGCTCATGAAAAGCCGCCCCTACACAGCGGCTGGTGAGTAGTTCAATCTATTCATCGGACGCCACCGATTCAAGCAATGCTTCAGGATTGAGTGGAAAGTCGTTTGGATTGGAGGTGGATGGCGACGAGGCAAGTGCTGAATTATGGGGAGTGGGCTGCGCAAAGGCAGATTGATGCGCTACATTTGACAAGGCGCGTCGCAGCTCGGAAAGGGTTTGAGAGACTATGGCACGAGGCCGTCAACGATGCTGTCACAACGAATCATGATGCTCTTTGTGTTGATCGCGGCCGGGCCACCGATCGTGTTGGGGCTGGTCCTCTTCTACATGGTCAAGATGCAGACGGCGGAGACTTCCGGCCAGGTGCGTGAGGATCTGGAGCAGATCCAGATCGAACAGGTTTTTCGCCAGAATGGGGCGGTGGTGGAGCGCCTCGCAGCACGTCTGGATGAACGGGTCGCGAGCTGGCAGAGCATGCTGCAGATGGCGGGCAGTCTGCCGGGCTTCCAGACGATGGACGGGGAGATGATGCGGGCTCATGCGGAGGCGCTGCTGGCGACGAACCCGGTCATTCAGTGGGTGATGATCAGCGACAGCCGGGGCGAGACCTTGCTGAGCAGCGATGTGGAGGGGAGCGTCAGGAAGGCGCCGGCGCCGGGACTGATGCATACGCAGATCGAGGCGGCGTTGCGAGGGCTGTCCGGGGCGGCCACCCTGCCGCTGAACGACAAGTCGATCACGCTGATTTTGTTTCTGCCGATCGGGCTGCATGGGCATGACGTGCGGGGGGTGCTGCTGGTCGGTTTCGACGTGGAGGCGGTGCAGCCGTCGATCCTGCAGGCGGCCAATCCGCAGGAGCGGCAGCGGTTGAGCATCGTGACTGGTGGTGGCGTAACCTTGCGCATCGATGCCGAGGGCAAGCTGATCCCGGTAGCTCAGGGTAGCACCGATCTACCGGGGATGCGTGAGCCAAGCCTGCGAGGCGCACTGCGGCGGGGCGATCTGCTCATATCCTTTGCGCATACGCGGCGTCTCGACTGGCAGGTGCAGTCGGTGGAGTCGGTCGCGGTGGCACTGGATCCCGTGCAGGAGACGTCGCACGAACTGGAGCAATCCTTCAACCGCTCGCTCTACGACATGCGGCAGTACTCGCTCGCCATCATTGTCTTCTTCCTGATCGTGGCGGTGGTGGCGGCGCGGCTCATGGCGCGCGACATCGTGAAGCCGATCGATGAGATCGTTGACGGGGTGACCCACATTGCCAATGGTTATCTGGAGCAGCGGGTGCCGGTGCACCGTGAGGATGAACTGGGTTTTCTGGCGGGAGCGGTGAACCGTCTGGCCTCGCAGCTGCAATCGAGCCAGGAGGAGCTGCTTCATTCGCGGGATCGCAGCGACCATATCATGCGGAGCGTGACGGATTGCCTGCTCATGGTGGACAATCATGGGACGATCACCGCCTGCAATCCGGCGGCGCAGGAGACGCTCGGGTACAATCTGGGTGAACTGATCCGACAACCGCTTACCCGCATCTTCGACTCGGCCCCGGATCAGCCGTCGATCTCGGAACGGATCGAAAGCGGCATGGATATCGACGGCGTCGAGGCGATGATGATAACCAGCTACGGCGGTCGCTTGCCGGTGCTGGTCAGCACGACGACCCTTCGCGACCAGATGCATGCACCGGTTGGCGCGATGGTGGTCGCGCGCGACATCACGGACCAGCTGCAGATCGAGGAGGACCGCCGGCGCCTGGCCGCCATCGTGCAGGGCAGCAACGACCTGATCGTCACCCTGGGCACAGGTGGGCAGATACTCTTTCTGAATGCGGCCGGGCGCCAGATGCTCGGCATTCGCGACGTCAGCGAGCTGCTGGGCAAGTCCTTCGGCGATTTCTGTTCTCCGCCGGACGCAGCGCGGCTGGCGGCGCAGATACTGCCGGAGACGATGAGTCACGGGCATCACGAAAGCGAGCTGCAACTGGTGACCCTGAAGGAGGAAAAGCAATTTCCGGCGCATGTCAACTTCACGTTGATCGAGGATCCGAAGACGGGCGAACCGGCGCTGATTTCGGGAATCGGCCGCGATGTGACGGAGCGCAAGCGGGTGCTTGTGCAGTTGCGGCACTATGCCGCGGAGCTCGAGGCGAGCAACCGCGAGCTGGAGCAGTTTGCCTTTGTTGCCTCCCACGATCTTCGCGAGCCGCTGCGCAAGCTGCACAATCTTTCGCAGCTACTGGAGCGCCGCTGCAAGGATCAGTTGGACGACAAGGGGATGCAGATCGTCAGCTTCATTTCAGCCAGCGCCACCCGCATGCTGAGCCTGATCAAGGATCTTCTGGAGTACTCGCGGGTAGGCAACCGCAACGATCCATTCGAGACGACGGCGTGCAATCAGCTTGTGGCGGAGATGCTGGAGAATCTGAGTCTCATCATCAAAGACAAGCAGGCGGTGATTACGTGCGACGAGCTCCCCACGCTCTGTGGCGACCCGCATCAGCTGGCGATGCTCTTTCAGAACCTGATCTGCAATGCGCTCAAGTTTCACGGGGAGGCACCGCCGCGGGTACACATCGGCGTGGAACGGGATGGCGCCAACTGGCGCTTCTGCGTTCGGGACAACGGGATCGGGATCGATCCCGCGCATCATCAGAAGATTTTTGTGATCTTCCAGCGCCTGCAGCCCGCGGATCGCTACGAGGGAACGGGGATCGGACTGGCGATCTGCAAGAAGATTGTGGAGCGCCATGGCGGATCCATCTGGGTCGAGTCCGTTCCCGGAGAGGGCGCCGCGTTTTACTTCACGCTTCCTGTTGACCCCAAGCCCCAAGGCATACCCTCAGCATGACGGAACATCTGCACCATATTCTGCTCGTTGAAGACGACCCCGCCGACATCTTCCTCGCGCAGGAGATCTTCAAGGAACATGGCGGCTTCAGCATGAACGTGGTGACCTCCGGTACGGAGGCGCTCGATCTGCTGCGCCGGAAAGGGAAGTTCAAGCACGTGGAGCGACCAAAGTTGGTCTTGCTCGACCTCAATATACCGGGCCTGGATGGCCGCGAAGTACTGCGGGAGATCAAGAGCAGCGACGATCTGCGCTCCACGATCGTCATTGTCATGAGCACCTCCGATGCGCCAACGGATATTCACACCTCCTACATGCTTGGCGCCAATTGCTTTGTCACCAAACCAGTGGGTATCGATGGATTCGAACGACTGGTCGATGCGATCGAGAAATTCTGGTTCGAATTCGTCAAGTTGCCGTTCGATTGAACGGCGCGAGCACCAGGAGGCCCGAGATGGAAGAGCATGAAAAGCTGGAGCGTACGAAGGCGGAGCTGGATGAGCTGGCGTATGTCGTCTCGCACGACCTGCGGGCGCCGCTGCGCACCATCCTGCACAACCTGCAATTCCTGCAGCGACGCTGCGGCGACCAACTGGACACGGAGAATGCCAACCACCTGGAGCGTGCCCTGGAGGCGACCGAAAAGAGCCACCACATGCTCGATGACCTTCTTGTTTATTCACGCCTCAAGACGCGGGCGCGGCCGCACGAGCTGGTCGATTGCGGGGAGCTTGTCGGACGGGCGCTGCGGGAGCTGAGCGAGCTGCTTGCCCGCAGTGGGGGCGAGGTGACTTGCGGCGAGCTGCCGCAGGTGCTCGCGGACCGGCAGCAACTGCAACTCCTCTTCAAGCACCTGATCCAGAATGGCCTGCGGTATGGCGGCGGGGAACGACCCCAGATCACCATCAGTTGTGAACGTCGGGGGGATAACTTTCGTATTGCGGTGCAGGATAATGGACCCGGCTTCCCCGGCAACGATCCAGAGCGCGCGATTCGGATGTTCGCCTCGCTGCATGATCCGGAGGAGCGCCAGGGGACCGGTATGGGGCTGCCCATCTGTCGGAGCATCGCGGAAGTGCATGGCGGCAGCCTCGCCATCGCCAATCTGGAGGAGGGCGGGGCATGCGTCTGCGTCACGTTGCCGGTGCCGACGGATGAAGCGTTGACCAAGGCCGAACCGCCGAGGGTCCGCATCATCCAGTCGAGTCGCGACAGCTCGTCGTGATCAGGCCGCGAGGCGGTTTCCGGCGATTGCCAGGACAAAGGCAAAGCGCAGGACCGGGCCCCAACGGCTCCGGATGAACATGAAGTACAGCACGTAACCGGGAAGGACAACCGTCAGCAACCCCTGGCCGACAGATTGCTTGAAGGCGGCGATGGCAAGAGCCAGCCACATGCCTGCCGCGACTGTGCCCAGGATGAGTTTGACTGCGAGAAGAAAGGTCATGTATCTCGTGCTGCCATGGATGGGTTGGGTATTGACGTCTCATAGTCTACCCCCACCGCGCCTTTCGCGCAAGTACAAGCAGCGGGTAGGTTTTGGGTTGCCTCCGATCCATGTCAAGAATAATTTCAGATTTTGTTTGGAAATGCGCTTGTACTCATTCTAAGCAAGGCAAGGTTATGGCGACAAGGCGGTTGCACCTGTTCTGAACGAGGCAGGTTCACAGCAAAAGAGCACAATTATCTGGAGGGCAGCAATGAAGACAAAGCGTTGGCTGGCGGGACTGTGGTTGGCGGCGATGATCGTTGCAGGGAGCCAGAGCGAGGGGGCGGATCCAATCGAGGCCTTGCGAGAGCTGGGGAAGATCATCGATCAGGTGCAGCAGGATCTTGGCAATCATGGTTTTGCGACGATTTCGGCGCCCATGCCGGCACCCCCCGGGGAATACTTCGACTTCGATATCAACCGGACAGCGAAGAACTACTTCGACGATGCACGGACGGAGAGCAACATTGGATCGGCCTTCGCTCGGTCTTCGGGCTTCCAGGGCAGTCTCACCGGACGGGTGGATCTCACCCCCGCACTCAAGACTCAATATGACCAGGAGTTGTCGAACTATCTGGACGTGGAGCGTATCAAGCGGCAGTCGCGGTATGCCATGGAACAGGCGGCTGCCCTTCAGCTCCAGCAGGATCTGGCGAAGGCCGGCAGCGACTCCGAGGCGCAGATCAAGGCGATGGACGATCATGCCACGCGCCTGCTGAACATCTCCAAGACTGACATGAGCTTTCCGACGCTGAGCGATACGTCCGTCAGCGCAACGCTGCCCGATAGCACTACCTTCTCTCCCTTGCGCGAGCTGCTGGTATCCCCCAAGCCGAGCGGGCATTTCTCGATGCTGCACGATACGCAGCCATCGCGGAGCCAGCACGAGGCGTTGGTGCAGGCTGCTTCCCTGAAGACGCTGCAGGGTATTTTCAAGGTACTGGGCATGCCGTCGGATGTCAGCAAGTTCCGTGACCGGGTGAATCTGGTTGCGGTCTGCATGGTCTCGGTGGTGCCGGGGAGGGTGACCAGCAAGGGACACACGGTGAATGTCTCGGCCAACGTAAAATGGGAACCACGGTATCTGGATCCGTCGAATGCGGAGGAGCGTAAGACGATCGCGGAGATTGTTGACAGCCTCACCATCGAGGATGCTGACTTGAAAGAGACGATGCGGGAGCAACTGCTGGCGTATGCGGTGCCTGAGGTATCAAGTGTAGGTAACGCGCATCGAAACAGGCTGATTCTGAACGATATTCAAGTTCAGGTAGCCAAAATAGACCAGGCAGCCGCCGCAGCGCTGGCAGCCGATCTAAAGACGGCAGATCCTGAGAAGCTGGCAGCCGCGGCAATGCGGGCAGCCGCGGCAATGCGGGCAGACCCTCTCAAGTCGACAGCCGCTCAAGAGCTGGCAGCCGATATAGAGAAGGCCGCCACGGAAATACAGTCAGGCGGTTCAGAGCAGGCAGCCGCAGCAGAGGCCGATCGCGTGAAGGCCAAGGTGCTTCCATTCTCGGAGTTGGCGGTGACCCTGAACGCGCCGAACATCGTGGCCGCGACGCCAATGCTGCATGGCCAGGTGATCGACCACCGAGCCTCGTATCGTCATCAGACAGAGCTGGCCTTGAGGCTGGCCGCGGTATTCGCGGAGGCGGGCATGCAGGGGGAGGCGAGCGGATTGGTGAAGTGGGTGAAGCAGACGCAGCGGGATATCACCACAATTGCCAGTCACAATACGATTTCGGCGTACAGCAATGGCTCGGTCTTCGGCTACCAGATCGGTCCGGAGATACACTACAAGGATGCTAAGGAGGAGCAGGTGCTCCAGAGGCAAACTTTTCCCGTGGTCGTCATCATCTCGGAGGAGCGGTCAATGCTGGCGGGGCGGGTCGTGCGAGAGGGAAGTGGGGATCGTGAGACGATTCGCGCCATGGTGCCGGAAGTGCAGCTTTATGTGACCTATGCCTGGCAGCGCATGAGCGGCAAGCCCACCATGTTCGGCGGCAGAGACCGGTCGACGGAAAAGCTTGTGAACCACCAGAGACTGGCGGCGGCGATGGCCAAGGTAGGGAACTCCGGGGTGGACGCGAAGGTAAAAGCACATGCGGTCGGGCTGGGAGAGGCAACCCAGAAACTGGCGTTCGGCAGCACCGTTCACTTCCGGATCCCGCGTCAGTTCCATCTGCATACGCGTGAGCCCAGGCTAGTTGACAACCCCATCCATCCCGATCAGGTCGAGTGGCGCTCGGATTTGTCGCAGTCTTTCATGCTTCTTGGCGAAAACCTTGATCTCGTAAAATCCGTCGTGGTCAAGGCACCGAAATCGCTTAGCGTAAAGAAGGATAGCCTTAAGCACCATCCGTCCCACCTTTCCTTCAGTGTTGAAGGTAAGACGAAGCCGACGGACAACGAGCGTCTGATTCTGGCGGCAACCGGCAAACGGGTAGACGGCACGGACTTTGAGCTGTTCACCGTGCCCGGCGTGGTGCTGAAGGTAGCGAAAGAGAAGCCCGAACTGCTCCGGGTCGATGGCCATACGGCCATGTTTGCAAGCAGCACTGACAATGATAGTGACGTCACCATCCTGGGCAAGGGACTGCATGATATCGCGACTGTCCACCTGGTGACCGATTCTTCAGACAGCCCGCTGTTCGTTGAGCCGCACGAAGAGGATCGCATCAAGGTGAAGCTGCAAGCGGACGATTGGAAGAAGCTGAAGAAGGCCAGATTACGCGCTATCTTCAAGCTGACGCCAAAGGGTGAGAACCCCACGCCTCTCTTTACCTGGCCCGGCTTGAAAGTGACGGAAGCGGCAGAGAAGCCCGAGTTGCTCCAGATCGATGGCCATACGGCCATGTTTGCAAGCACGGGTGATTCGTCCGATAGTGTCGTCACCATCCTGGGCAAGGGACTGCATGATATCGCGACTGTCCACCTGGTGACCGATTCTTCAGACAGCCCGCTGTTCGTTGAGCCGCACGAAGAGGATCGCATCAAGGTGAAGCTGCAAGCGGACGATTGGAAGAAGTTGAAGGAGGCCAAGCTGCGCGCCATCTTCAAACTGACGCCAAATGGGGAGAACCCCGCGCCTCTCTTTACCTGGCCCGGCCTGAAAGTGACGGAAGCGGCAGAGAAGCCCGAGCTGCTCCAGATCGATGGCCATACGGCCATGTTTGCAAGCACGGGTGATTCGTCCGATAGTGTCGTCACCATCCTGGGCAAGGGACTGCGTGATATCGCGACTGTCCACCTGGTTTCCGATTCTTCGGACAGCCCGCTGGAGGCTGTCGTAAAAGAAGAGGATCGCATCCAGGTGAAGCTGCAAGCGGACGATTGGAAGAAGCTGAAAGAGGCCAAGCTGCGCGCCATCTTCAAGCTGACGCCCAATGGGGAGAACCCCGCGCCTCTCTTTACCTGGCCTGGCCTGCCCTGAGGGGGCCTGAGGGGGCACCTGACTGTGGTCTGACTGATTGGTTGAACGCGCCCTGGCAGACGTGTGGATGGCCTTGGAACTGTCGCAGGGTCGAAGGAACCGAAAGAATCGAGATAGTCGAGGAAATCGAGGAAGCATGGAAGATACCCGCACCTGAGGCTGTGGATGAACTACGGACGGGACACGGACGGGACACGGACGGGACACGGACGGGACACGGACACAAACGGACGGGACACGGACACAAACGGACGGGACACGGACACAAACGGACGGGACACGGACACAAACGGACGGGACACGGATGGGTGCGGCGGCGGTGCTATTCCGGCGGAGGACGGATGGGTGGTTGGCAACTGGGCCGTTGGGAATGGGGCGTTGGGGGGAGGGAATGGGCCGTTAAGGGGAATGGGAAGAGCGGGAAGAATGAGAGGAATGGACGGAGGACGCGTGGACGCGGGACGCGATGGCGGCAGTAATTAACCGCAAAGATCGCAGAGATCGCAAAGGACGAGCGGTCCAAGGGGAGCACGGAGACACGGTCGTTGGCCAGGCATCGTCCCAGTTGCCACCCAATTGTCCGGCCTCGGCCGGAAATAACACCGCCGCCGCTCGCGTGCGCGGCAACTACCCGAGGCGAGGATGCCGCGGCCAAGTTCACCATGAAGTACTCGAAGAGTACGAAGCTTTTGCGAGGCTGACACGCTTGGAACTGCCTGTGCTCAGATGACGCTGAAGGGATCGACATCGACGGTCAGCCGCACGTCGGGGGGTACGGAAAAGCCGGCGAGGGCTTCCTTCAGCCGACGGCTGAGATGGACGATGCGCTTGGTGGCCAGGAGCATCTGGTAATGATAGAGGCCGCGCTTGCGGGCAATGGGGCTGGGCATCGGCGGAATGACGACGGTCTCTTCCGGAAGGTGAGCTTCCAGATGCTTGGAACAGGCGTTGGCGGTCTTTTCGACGAGGCTTTCGTTCTCGCCTCGGAAGACGAGGAGGATCATGTGCGAAAGGGGCGGGAATTCGGCCTGTTGTCGTGAGACGATTTCGCCTTGGTAGAACTCGTCGTAGTCTTGTCGCAGGGCGGCCTGGACGGCCTGGTGGTAGGGGGTATAGGTCTGCACGATGACGCGTCCGGGCACTTGCCCGCGACCGGCGCGGCCGGCGACCTGCACAAGGAGCTGGAAGGTGCGTTCGCCGGAACGGAAATCGGGGAGATTGAGCGAGAGGTCGGCATAGATGATACCAACGAGGGTGACGTTGGGGAAGTGGAGGCCCTTGGCGATCATCTGGGTTCCGACGAGGATGTCGATAGTGCCGGCGCGAAAGGAGGTGAGTGCTTCGCGATAGGAGTCTTTGCGGGTCATGGTGTCGGAGTCCATGCGCAGGGTCCTGGCGGTGGGAAAGACGGCACGAACGGCAGATTCGACTTTCTGGGTGCCGAGGCCGCCATAGCGAATGTTGGCGTCGCCGCATTTGGGGCATTGCTGGGGAGCATGGCGTACCGCGCCGCAGAAGTGACAGATGAGCTGCTCCACCTTGCGGTGATAGGTGTAGTTGACGGTGCAGTCATCGCATTCCGCCTTGTAGCCACACTGCAGGCACTGCAGGTTGGTGGCATACCCGCGGCGATTGAGAAAGAGCATGACCTGCTCGCTCTTTTCCAGACATTCGTGGACACAGGAGATGAGGCGCCGGGAGAGGATCTGAGGCCGGCCGGTGGCATCCGCCTCGGCCACCATGTCGACCACTTCCATGGCGGGCATCTGCTGATCGTCCACGCGTTTGGTCAGCCTGGCGAGCTGGTACTTGCCGTTGGCGGTGTTCCAGAACGACTCGAGGGAGGGGGTGGCGCTGCCAAGGATGACGGTGGCGTTCTCTCTGGCGCCGCGCATGACGGCCACGTCCCGGGCGTGGTAACGCGGCGGCACATCGGTCTGCTTGTAACTGGTTTCGTGCTCTTCATCGACGACGATCAAGCCGAGCTTGCGGAATGGAGCGAAGAGGGCGGAGCGGGCGCCGACAACGATGCGGACCCTCCCTTCGCTGATTTTGGTCCATTCGTCGAAGCGTTCTCCATCGCTGAGGTGGCTGTGGAGGACGCTGACGAGATCGCCGAAGCGACTTCTGAAGCGCTCGGTGGTCTGTGGCGTGAGGGCGATTTCGGGGACGAGGACAATGGCCTCCTCATCGCGTTCGAGGCACTGTCCGATCGCTTGCAGGTAGACCTCGGTCTTGCCGCTGCCGGTCACGCCGAAAAGGAGAATGACCTGGCGCTTTTCGGCCGCAAAGCTGGCTTCGACGGCCTGCATGCAGGTCGCCTGCTCGTCGGTGAGGGCGAGTGGGCCGGAGGGGAGGATAATGTCGTTGGCAAAGGGATCTCGCTCCTGGGCCTCGTCTTCGGTGATCAGGGTGCCGGCGTCACGGAGGGCCTTGGTGGCCGAGGCGGAGAGCCGGTTGGCGTAGGCCAGGGTAGTCTGCTTGGAGCGCATGAGCAGCTTGATGATTTCGGCCTGCTTGGGGGCGCGCTGTTCGGCCGCCTGCAGATGGGCCGGTACGTCGATCCCTTCGGCAAGTCGAACGATCTTCTGGGTTTTCTGGGAGAGCTTGCCGCTGCGCACCACGGCGGGCAGGAGCGCGCGAATCGCCTGCTCACGGGGGCAGCAGTAGTAGCTTGCCATCCATTCGCCCAGCTGCATGAGCCGGGGGGGAATCAGGGCGCGATCGCCTTCGACGCCGATGATCTCCTTGAGCTGCTCGAAGGCGGAGCTGTTGGTGAGGTTGACGACATAGCCCTGGCGGCGGGAGTTGCCAAAAGGCACGTTGACGCGGGAGCCAATCTCGACGCTGCGCCGCAGGTGTGGCGGAATGAGGTAATCGAAAACTCGATCGAGGGCCAGATCGGTGATGACTTGGGCGATAGTGCGGGGCATGGCAGCGCCTCGTTCAGGACGCTGCCTCTCTGGCATCCAGTTCGATCAGCTTCTCGACCATGAAACGCTTGACCTCTGCTTCGTCAGCCTGCAGAATGGCGCAGCGAGTCCCCTTTCCGGTGAGCGCTTCGAGGGTCGGATGAGTGGCGACATTGCGCCCAAGCGCCTCGATGACGGCCTGACTGAATTTGGCTGGATGGGCCGTGGCGAGGCACATGGTCGGTTCATCGGGATGCAGATTCTCGCGGGCGACGTGCACGCCGACGGCGCTGTGTGGGTCGAGCACATACTCGTGGGAACGGTAGTAGCGGCGAATCGTCTCGATGGTATCGGCAGTGGTTCCAACGCCGGTGCCGATGAGCGGGTCGACACCGTGTTTGCCCGGACGGTGGACCTTCATGCTGCCGCTCTCGGTGAAACAGCTCATCAGGAAGCGCAGGCGCTCGCTGTCACCATCGAGATGGTAATAGAGGTAGCGTTCGAAGTTGCTGGCGACCTGGATGTCCATGGAAGGGCTGAGGGTCTTGCGGACATCGCCCCGTTCGTAGACGCCGCCTTGGAAGAAGCGCGCCAAGATGTCGTTCTCGTTGGTGGCGAGCAGGAGCTTGCTGATGGGCGCCCCCATTTGCGCCGCGACATAGCCGGCAAAGATGTCTCCGAAGTTGCCGGTGGGAACGGAGACGCGGATCGACGCGGCGCCGGTCCGCTCCTGGAGGCGGAAGGCGCCCCAGAAGTAATAGACGACCTGGGCAAGGACGCGGGCCCAGTTGACGGAGTTGACGGCGCCGAGGTGATACCGATCCTTGAACGGCAGATCGCCGAAGAGCCCCTTGACGATGCGCTGCCCGTCGTCAAAGCTGCCGACGATGGCGACGTTGAAGACATTGTCGTCGAGGACGGTGGTCATCTGTCGTTCCTGCTGTGGGCTGATGCGCTTGTAGGGATGCAGGATGAAGATGGAGATGTTCTGCTTGCCGCGCACGCCATGGATGGCGGCGCTGCCGGTGTCGCCGCTGGTGGCGCCGAGGATATTGAGTCTGCCGCCGGATCGTGCGAGGATGTACTCGAAGAGGTTTCCGAGGAACTGGAGGGCGATATCCTTGAAGGCGAGGGTGGGCCCGTGAAAGAGTTCGAGCAGGTGGACATCGCCGAGGTCGATGAGCGGTGCGACATCGGGGTGCTCGAAGGCGTCATAGCTGCGGTCGATCAGGTCGCGCAGGTCGGCGGCGGGTATTTCGGTGCCGATGAAGGGTCGCATGACCTGGTAGGCAAGCTGGCGATAGGAGAGGTGGCGCCACTCCTCCATTTTGTCGGCGACATTGGGAATGGAAGCAGGCAGGAGCAAGCCACCGTCAGTAGCAAGTCCCATCATGACGGCGTCCTGGAAGCCGATCGGCTGTATGCCGCCGCGGGTGCTGATGTACTTCATGGGGATGGATAGCCGGAGTGGGTGAATGAGCTTGTGTACGGCCTACACTGTAGTCGTATCGGGAGCTTTTGCAATCGTCAACGTTGGTGGTGGGACGCTCATTTCCGGCGCATTATCAGGGACTGCCAGGTGGATATGGTGGAGCTTTTTCGGAACATTTTGTTTTTGCTTGTAAGGTTGTACGTAGCTCGTTATAGTAGCCCTATCGTGAACCTTTGCGTATGGTGGCAGAGGAGCGGAGCCAGGAGGGAATGCGATGGCATGGCTGATCTGCACAAGGGGTTCTGACAAAGGGCTCCAGTGCGAGCTTACAAAAGAAAGCTACACGATGGGCAGGGCCCCGGATTGCGATCTTCAGATCGTCGATCAGAGAGCCTCACGCTACCATTGCAAGCTGGTGCACTACCACAACCGGTTGTACGTGGAAGATCTTGACAGCACCAACGGGATCAAGTACAAAGGTAAGCGGTATCGCGCCAAAGGGGTGAAACTCAAGGACAAGGAGAGCTTCGCCATTGGTGCGGATGTCTTCGAGTTCGTGATGTCGCACGACGCTTATCTTGAAGCCACCGGTGAGGTGGTCTCGGGTTTTGGGAAGAAGAGCCAGAAGGCGATCGTGGAGCAGACATTCACCGACGCGCTGACCCTCGAAAAGGAACGCCTCAAGCGCCAGAAGGGCAAAAAAGGTTTCAATCTCTTCTCCTTCTTCAAGAAGAAAGAGTGACGACGGCAGGTTGGCATCCGGCGTGGCTTTTCATGTCGACAGGGTGGCGGCGTAGGGTCGACCGGGGATAAGGCGAGAGCCGTCGGAGAAACCTTCGGGGCGATCGTGGAGTGAGGCGATGAGGCGATCGCGCCAGCCGGCGATGCGCGCCTGTTCGGCGGGGCGGTCCATGAGGTTGCGCGTTTCGTGCGGATCGGTGGTGAGGCGGAAGAACTGCTCGCGCCCATCGGCGGCGAACCAGACGAATTTTTCGTGTCCGTCGGTCAGGCAATGATATACGGGCGCGTGCTCGATATGGATGAAGTCTCGCCATTGGGGCTTTTCGCCGCGGGCGAGTGGAAGGATGCTGCGCCCCTGCACGCCATCGGGGATGGGGATGCCGGCCATGTCGAGGAGGGTGGGCATGACGTCTTCCAGGCCGACCGGCTGATCGACGACTGTATTGGGCCGGATGCCGAAGCGGGCGGGGGCGCGCAGCAGCATGGGAATGCGGGCGGACGGCTCGTAGGGGAGGGTCTTTCGCCAGAGGTAATGATCGCCCAGCATTTCCCCGTGGTCGCTGGTGAGCATGACGATGGTGTTGTTGCCGGTCTGGCGGTCCACGCCGTTGACGGGATTAATCAGACGGCGTAGTTGGTCATCCAGATGATTGAGGAGGCCATAGTAGCCGGCGCGCGCACTGAGCAGCGCCTCTCCGGTCAGGGCCACGGAGCTGGCGGAAACATCCATGCCTTTCCCGCCATTGGGTGGCGGCACCGCCCAATCGCCGATGACCGGGTCGGGCACGCCGGTGCGCAGATAGCGTTCGAGATAGAAGGCCGGCGGCAGTAGGGGCGGGTGCGCCGCGAGGAAGGAGACGACGAGAAAGAAGGGGCGTGCCTGATCGCGCGTACGGAGAAAGCGCAGGGCTTCGTGTACGGTCCAGTTGGTGGGGTGCAGATCTTCGGGCAGGTGCCATGGGCGGGCAGTCCAGTCGTTGTGCATGACGCCGGTGCCATAGGCGCCCTCCCAGTCGTCGGGGCGCTGCTGCTGGAGGTAGGTGGAATAGTCGCTCTGGCACCTGGATTCCATGGTGATCATGTGCTCGAATCCGAAGCGCTTTTCGGGGGGATACTGGTGCATGCTGCGACCAACCCAGCAGGTCTCGTAGCCGGCCTCGGCAAAAACGCGCGGCATGGGCTGTTCGATTTCCCAAGGGGTCTCCTCACGATAGCCGACCATACCATGCGTCGCCGGGTACTGTCCCGAGAGCAGGGAGCGCCTGGCGGCAATGCAGGTGGGGCAGGTGGAATAAGCGCGGGAGAAGCGAGCGCCCGCTCCGGCAATGGCATCCATGTTGGGCGTCAACAGGACCGGATGATCTTCGATTCCGAGGCAATCACCTCGGTGCTGTTCGGTGACAAACAGCAGGAAATTGGGGCGGGCCGACATCGTTCCTTCTCCTTGTCTGATGCCGGTAGTCTAGCCCCGGTTGCCGTCGACTTCAAGTCTTGGTTGGCGGGCGGTGGATGATTGGGTCGGACGGGGGTCGGACGGGGTCGGGTGGGTTCGGACGAGTCGGACGTGGTCGGGTGCAGGCGGTATCCAACGCCGGAGCCACTCAGGCGAGTGGCGTGCCCAGGAGGCGCGAGCAGACGTCCTGACCGTTGGGGAGAGAGGCGGTATCCAAGGAGGAGGCGGGAAGTGCCTGTCCCCAGGGTGAGCGCCTTTAAGGTGCAGGCGATATCCAACGCCGGAGCCACTCAGGCGAGTGGCGTGCCCAGGAGGCGCGAGCAGACGTCCTGACCGTTGGGGAGAAAGGCGGTATCCAAGGAGCAGGAGGGAAGTGCCTGTCCCCAGGGTGAGCGTACCTTTAAGGTGCAGGCGGTATCCAACGCCGGAGCCACTCAGGCGAGTGGCGTGCCCAGGAGGCGCGAGCAGACGTCCTGACCGTTGGGGAGAGAGGCGGTATCCAAGGAGGAGGAGGGAAGTACCTGTCCCCAGGGTGAGCGTACCTTTAAGGTGCAGGCGGTATCCAACGCCGGAGCCACTCAGGCGAGTGGCGTGCCCAGGAGGCGCGAGCAGACGTCTGATCGTTGGGGAGAGAGGCGATATCCAACGCCGGAGCCACTCAGGCGAGTGGCGTGCCCAGGAGGCGCGAGCAGACGTCCTGATCGTTGGGGAGAGAGACGATATCCAAGGAACAGGAGGGAAGTACCTGTCCCCAGGGTGAGCGTACCTTTAAGGTGCAGGCGGTATCCAAGGCCGGAGCCACTCAGGCGAGTGGCGTGCCCAGGAGGCGCGAGCAGACGTCCTGACCGTTGGGGAGAGAGGCGGTATCCAAGGCCGGAGCCACTCAGGCGAGTGGCGTGCCCAGGAGGCGCGAGCAGACGTCCTGACCGTTGGGGAGAGAGGCGGTATCCAAGGAGGGCCACGCGGGCGAGCGGCGTGCTCAGGATGGGGGCCGTGCTGGCTATCCGGGTTTGCGCACGTCGAAGCAGTAGAGGTTGTCGGCGTAACGGAGATAGAGGCGGCCGTTAATGACCACGGGGTGGGCCCAGGAGGGGCCGGTTCCCTCTACGTTGAAGCGGCCATTCTCGCGATAGCCTTCCGTTGTGGCTTCGACGAGGCCAAGCTCGCCGCCGCGTTCGCTGAAGGTGTAGAGCATGCCGTCGGCAAAACAGACAGATCCTTTGCCGACGCCGCGATCATGCCATTTCACCTCGCCGCTCTTGATGTCGAGGCAGCTCCAGCCATTGTTGTGGTTGCCGTAGATGTTGCCGTCGAGGACGATGAAACCGCCGTGGTGATTGACCATGTTCTTGTTCTGGTAGAGCTCCCTGGCCGTGAGTGTGCCGTTCTCCGGCACCAGCTGGATGCCGACACATCCCTTGCCATAGCCGATTGACCAGAAGACGATGCCGTCCTCGGCGACTGGGCTGGAGCAGTTGGCGGTATTGCCGTCACCGAAGGGGTTGCTCCACATCAGCTTGCCGTTCTCGGGATCGACCCCGAAGATGCCGCTGCCCGTGCCGTTGACGATAGTCTCGATGCCCGCATGCTCGACGAGAATGGGGGAGCTGTAGTGCGCCTTGGCGGAGAAGCCGGTGCTTTGCCAGACGATCTCGCCGGTTGCCTTGTCGAGTGCAGCAAAGGCGTTTTCGCCGCCGGGGGTGGCAATGATCTTGTCGCCATGGACAAGGGGAGTCTCAGAATAGCCCCAACCTGGCGTTTTGCCGCCGAGTTCCTGCATGCGCTTCTGCCAGATGAGTTTGCCGTCGGCGGTGTTGAAAGCTGCCAGCAGGCCGCCACCGCTGAGAACGAAGATGCGCTCTCCATCGATCACGGGGGTACCGCGGGATCCCTTGTAGCTGTTCTTGAAGGCATTGTCGACTTCGGTGCGCCAGCGCTCATTGCCATCCATGTCGAGGGCAAAGAGGACGAGCTTCTCGTTGACGTGTCCGGTCGTGTAGATGGAGCCGCCGGTGACGGCCACCGTCGCAAAGCCTTCGCCAAAGCCAGTCTTTTTCCAGATCTGACCGGGACCACCATCGGGCCATTGCTTGAGCAGGCCGCTGTCGGGAGATTTGCCATCGCGAGCGGGTCCGCGCCAACCGGGCCAGTCCGCGGCGCCAGCGACGGTGATCGTGAGTACGAGAACGAGGGTAAGGCAGGTCAGTCGGGTCCACATACTACATCATGCTCCCAAAGTGCTTGAGTTCGGTTGGTGGCGGTATCGCCAGCCATAGCTAAGATCAAGTCGATATTCACAAGTTCCACGAATCGTCAACTTCGTCACGAGAGCGGTAGGGGTGCACTCAAACGGTGTAGGGGCTGGCGGTGAAGTGGAAGCAGCCGTCGGGTGTATCCGGAAAGTCGTCGCGGGAGAGATAGAGCCGCATGTTGTGAATGTCTTCGCTGACGAGGATGGGGTTGATGCCGGCGCCCCAGCCGATGCGGGCGGAGATCTCCAGTTGACGGTCGCGCGCCTCGAGTTCAGCCTCGATCAGCTCGCGGAGCCGGGCAGCATCCTGTCGGGTGAAGGCAGTGGAAGCGGCAAACATGCGTCCTTCGCTTGCCAGGAGTTCGCCGGCAAGCTGGATGTTGCGGGCTTCGCGGCGTGCCAGCAGCGCCGCGGCCGGCAACGTGGCACTCTGGCAGCGATCGGCCAGGGCATCGAATGCTTCCGCCACGGCGAGGAAGAGCAGGCGATCCTCCTCCTGGAAGGCGAGGAAGCGATCCGGGTCGATCGACTTGTTCGTCATGAGTCGCATGGACCAGGACTGGTGGAAGGCGCGAAGGTTCGCGGGGACGAGGGCACGGTAGAGGGGGCCGCGGGCGGCGTCCCGCCCGATGGCATAGCTGAAGCGCTGGGTCCATAAGGCAAGCGCCCAGTGATCGACAGCGTGGTCGAAGCGCCCCCAGCAGTCGAGCGCCTCCTGAACCAACTCGGCAGGTGCAGCGGCAAGCCCATAGTGCGCAATGGCAGCCTGGCGCAGGAGGCGGGGTGGCTCGGCATCCGGCGCGTCGACCCAGGCTTGCATGGCGGCGTGATTGGCATGGGAGAGGAAAGGGCCACGATGCCCCCAGAAGTCGCAGAGGGCATTGGCGCCGGGAATGCGGTCTGCATTGCGGAGCAGGTCGAGGACTTTGCGCGGGTTGGGCATGTTGTGACAGACGGGGTCCCACAACTCCGACTGACTGATCTCGCCCAGTACCATGATGGGCCGTCGCTGCGCGTGGGCCGCGCCGACGGTCTCGAGAAAGCGCTCTCCCGGCTCGGCAAAGTTGACCCACGGCTGATTGAAGACCATCGGCCCGGATTTGCGGGGTTGAACGACATTGTCGCTGATGGACATGCAGATACCGATGCCGGGGGCGAGCTCCGCCAAAAAGCGGCGAATCGTCTCGACACTGCGGGGCTGATCCTGATTCCAGACGGTGAAGTAGAAGTTGAAGTTGGGACGCACGGCGGTGAGGGCGGCATAAATCTGGTTGACGTAGCGGATCATCACGCCCCAGAGGTCGAAGCCTGCCTGGCTGCATCGCGGGCAATGATCGTCGCACAGCTCAGCCTCGTTGTCACCGGGAAAGAAGAAGATGCCGTCGAGATCGGGATAGGTCTCCAGCAGGCGGGGGAAGAGATCGAGGTAGTAGTCTCGCACGAGGGGATGGCTGACGCACAGGGGGCGGCTGCCGCGCCAGCTGAGAGCCTTGGGATTGCGATGGCCGAAGATCTCGGGGGTGCGATCGAGCTTGGCGGCCATTTCGAGCTTTCCGCGGCGGTCGAAGAAGCGATTGGATTCGGCGGTATAGGCGCCGGCGGAGTCGTCCGGCCCGGGTACTCCCCAAAGGCAGAGCCATGGCTTGAGCCCCGATTCCTTGAGCAGACCACAGCGCCGGGCCATTTCGCGCCGATTGCTGCGTACGGTCAGGGGCATCAGGTCGGGAATGACAGGACTGGCGACGAGAGACTCGGGGGTCAGCATATCGGGACCGATTCCCGAACCACCGTTGACCAGCACGCCGGTGAAACCAGCCTCCGCGACCCGCTGCACAGCCTCGGGCTGAAAGTCTGCATGGGTTCGCATGCCCCAGCGTTCGAGGGATGTGATCCGGTGGCTCAGCTTCGTCGTTGTCATCATCTGGTTTACCCTGTGCGAAGTGTTAGGCAGCTTTTTTTGTCAGGCGTGACACGATATCATCGGGATTCGGCAGGTAAAGGGCGCAATGGCCGGGCACCATGAAAAAAGGCCGTCAGTGGTGCTTGAGCGCGGCAGCAGCTCATTACTTCCAGTCTGGCCGGAGGCGCTGGGTAATGGTCTGCACAAGTCCCTGTCGATGCTGATTGCCGTATTCGAGGAAGGTGTCGAGATCCTGGAGCAGTTGGCTGGCATCGTCGTAGCGGTCATCGGGATCTTTCTTGAGCAACCGTGCGAGGATGAGTTGGAGATCGTAGGGGAAATCGGGGCGAAGCTTGCGCGGCTGAACGGGGCGATCGTACTGGATGAGATGGGCGAAGTGGGGGATGGATTCGCCGCTGAAGGGGCGAACGCCGAGATAGAGTTCATAGGCGACAACGCCAAGTGAGAAGAGATCGGCGCGATGGTCGACTTTGGCGGCGCCAAATCCTTCTGGGGCAATGTAGGCGGGAGAGCCGATCAGCTCATTATCCGCGGTCATACTGGCGTTCGGGTTCTTGGCGACCCCAAAATCCATCAAGCGCACTTCCAGCTCATCGTTGACGAGGATGTTATGGGGTTTGATGTCCCGGTGGTAGACCTGACGCGCATGAATGACGCTGAGGGCGTCGGCGACCTGGCGCAGAATCCATGTCTTCTGGAGATCGTCGAGGAGGGTGGGATCGCTGATGTAGTCGTTGAGGGTCTTGCTCTCGAAGTATTCGGTGACGATGTAGGGCAGCGATTCCTCGCTGATCATGTCATACTCGATGACGCTGATGATGTTGGGGTGATTGAAGGAGGCCGTGATTTCGGCCTCGGCCATGAAGCGGCTGATGACGTGCTGGCGCTCCTCGGGTGTGACAAAGCCTTGCTTGAGCACCTTCAGCGCCACCAGGCGACGGCTGGGATCATCTTCCTTGATGGCAAGGAAGACAACGCCGACGTTGCCTTCTCCGAGCACGCGCTCTATGCGATAATGGCCGAAGAAGCGGGACTGAACCGCTTGGAGGCGGTCACCCATGGGGCGCTCCATCACCTGCGCCAGCGCTCGCTTGACGACTTCGCGGATTTTTTCGAAATCGAAGGGCTTGGTGATGTAGTCAAAGGCGCCGTGCTTCATACACTCGACGGCGGCATCGACTTCAGGCATGCCGGTAATGATGATCACGGGCAGCCAGGGGGCCTCGCGCTTGACCTCGGCCAGCAATTGAAGGCCGGAGCGGTTGGGCATGATCATGTCGCTGATGACGAGGTTGAAGGTCTGGCTGGCCATGCAGTCGGCGGCATCCTGTCCATCAACGGCGATCTCGACGGTGTAACCGAGTCGCTGCAGGAAGGTGCGCAGCATACGGCGGATGCCCTCGTCGTCGTCCACGAGGAGAATCCTTGCCGTCTGAGTCTTGATGGTGGTGTCGAGCGGATCTGGGCGCATGATGTTCCCGTGTGGGTTTCTCCCCCATAACCTCTTATAAAGGTAGGTGAAAAGCGTTCTATTGCAACCCCCTGCCTGTATCGTGAGTTCGGGCGGGGGCGGTCAAAGATTCATGGCGTCGACGATGCGGCGGAACGCCTGGGCGTTTTTGGCGGCCTTGCCACTGTGGCAGTTGTTGAAGAAGGCATAGACCTTGTCGACCTCGCTGTCGAGAGCACTCCAGCGCTGGGCGAGATCGCGCAGTTCCCGATCGGAATAGTCGTAGTCGTAGCGATCGGCGCCGCTCTCGTACCAGTTTTCGGCATTGCGGGAGTGAAGACGCAGGTAGGCGGTGCGGGTGGTGGCCGTGGGCGGGCAGATGTAGAGGTTGGGGATGGGGGGGACATCGGGCACGACGAGGCTGACGTTTCGCTCGGCGAGACCGGCGTCCACGGCAGCATGCTGCCAGGAGCGATGGCGGAATTCGACGGCGAGGGGCAACCCGGCAAAGGCGCCGATGACAGTGTCGAGAAATTTGCGAGCGCGGAGGTTGCGGTGAAAGGACTGGGGGAACTGGAGGAGTATACCGCCCAGCTTCCGGGCCTGACGAAGCGGGGTCATTTCGTCGACAAAGGGGGCGATGAAGGCGGGGTCATAGTCGTGCGTGATGCCGCGGTAGGCCTTGATCCAGAAGTCGAAGCCGTCGGGGCTGGTGCGGCAGAGTTTCGCCAGGGTGTCGCCGCCCGGCATACGATAGAAGGTGTAGTTGATCTCGACGGTGGGAAAGCTCTGGACATAGTAGCCAAACATCTCCTTCGGCTGGGTCCGGGTGGGATAAAGCGCCCCGAGCCAGTCGCGATAGGAGTAGCCGCTGGTGCCGATGATGAACTTCACGATGGTTGTTTCTCCGTCTTGATACCAGTAAAATACTAGCTTGCGGCGCGATTTGCCAGCCGCTTTGGCGGGCCGGAGCGCCGGCGGGGAACAACCGGCGACAAGAATTGCGACAGGAAGATGAGGCTGTAGCGGAGGGGGTTTTGAGCAGGAAAATGCGGGTCATGACGCCTGCCGGCGGGGGATGGTTTGCGCCGGCCGGGGGTGGATCCTTCATAGTAGTAGAACGCATTCACGCTTCTGCACTGGAACCCCCTCTGCCCCGGATCATCATGGAAAACTCGACTATCCTCGTAACGGGCGGTGCCGGCTATATCGGCTCGCATGCCTGCCGTCTGCTTTCCTCGCAAGGCTATCGCCTGGTCATCCTCGACAACCTGGTTTATGGGCATCGAGAGTTTGTGGAGAATTTGCCGGGCGTGACGCTGATCAAGGGGAGCCTGCTGGACACGCGCTGCCTGCGCGACCTCTTTCGGCGGAACCATATCGACGCGGTCATCCATTTTGCGGCGTATGCCTATGTGGGCGAGTCGGTGGTCGATCCGGGCAAGTATTACGAGAACAATGTGGGTGGCTCCATCAACCTGCTGAATGCGATGCAGACGGCTGGGGTGAGCAAGCTTGTCTTCTCCTCCACCTGCGCGACCTACGGGATGCCGCCGCGGCTGCCGATCACGGAATCGACCCCTCAGCAACCGATCAACCCGTATGGGCGCACCAAGCTGATGGTGGAGCGCGTGATCCGCGACTTCGCGGCTAGTCACGGGCTGCGCTCGGTGATCTTCCGTTACTTCAATGCGGCGGGGGCGGATCCAGAAGGGAATATTGGCGAGGATCACGACCCGGAGACGCATCTGATCCCCCGAATCCTGCTCACGGCGCTCGGTCATTATCCGCATTTCACCATCTACGGCACCGACTACGAGACGCGGGACGGCACCTGTGTGCGTGACTATATCCACGTGGCCGATCTGGCTACGGCACATGTAACCGGTCTGCGCCACCTGCTGGATGAGGGCGACTCCCTGACGCTGAATCTGGGTACCAACCACGGCTACACCGTGCGCGAAGTCGTCCAGGCAGCGGAACGCGTCGTCGGCGAAACGATCCCGGTTGTCGAGGACCTCCGGCGGGAAGGCGATCCGCCCAGCCTGGTTGCCGACGCGCGACTCGCCCGCGAGAGCCTGGGTTGGCAGCCCCGGTACACCGACATCGACAGCATTGTCGCGCACGCCTGGGCATGGCATGCCAAGCGTCACACTGTCAAAGTGCTGGCGCATTGACGGCAGGGAAGAATGGGTGCGGCATAGGTGGCCGTGATGTATTTTCAGTCGTCTCGCGGTAGACGCTAACTATTGTCGCCCCAATGGAGCCACGGTAGATTCAATAACGAAAGAGATCTTTCAAGTCGCTGTGAATAATCAACGCCTGTCATCTCTTCAATATCGTAACGCAGCTCTTCGAGCAGCGACCAGCGCTCCTCAGCGTGGATCCTTTGATTGAAAAGTGGGGAAGGGGTGGTATGGTTTGGGCTTTTCCGCTTAACCAGATTTCTCTGCCAGACCAGGTTTCCACTATGACTGCCAAGGAACTCCGCCAGAAGTATATCGCCTTCTTCCGTGAAAAGGGACACCGCGAGATCAAGAGCGCGCCGCTGGTGCCGGAGAATGATCCGACGGTCCTCTTCACGACCGCGGGCATGCATCCGCTTGTCCCCTTTCTGCTGGGGGAAACGCATCCGCAGGGAACGCGGCTGGTGAACTACCAGAAGTGTATCCGTACGGGCGATATCGAAGAGGTTGGTGACGATGTGCATCTGACCTTCTTCGAGATGCTGGGCAACTGGTCGCTGGGCGATTATTTCAAGGATGAGGCGATCTCGTGGAGCTATGAGTTCCTGACGAGCGAGAAGTGGCTGAACCTGCCGCTGGAGCGGTTGGCGATGTCGGTCTTCGAGGGGGATGAGGATGCGCCCTTCGATCAGGAATCGTACGCGAAGTGGCTGAGCCTGGGGATCAAGCCCGAGCGGGTGGCAAAGCTGCCGAAGAAGGACAACTGGTGGGGGCCCGCCGGCCAGACCGGCCCGTGTGGTCCGGATACGGAGATGTTCTACTGGGTCGGCGAGATGCCGGCGCCGGCGGTCTTCGAACCCGAGGACCGGCGCTGGGTGGAGATCTGGAACGACGTCTTCATGCAGTACAACAAGCAGGCGGACGGCACCTTCAAGCCGCTGGCCAAGCAGAATGTCGACACGGGTATGGGACTGGAGCGGGTGACCTGCGTGCTGCAGGGCAAGTCGAGCTGTTACGATACGGAGCTTTTTGCGCCTCTCTTTGCCAAGCTGAGCGAGATATCCGGCAAGGAGAACCCGCGGGAGAGCAAGAGCGGCCGCATTGTGGTGGAGCATCTGCGCAGCGCCACCTTCATCATGGCGGATGGCATCTCGCCGGGCAATGTGGACCAGGCGTACGTGCTGCGCCGGCTGATTCGCCGGGCGATCCGGGAAGGACGTCAACTGGGGATCGAAACGACCTTTGCGGATCGCATGGTCGAGGTGGTGATCGACCAGTATGGCGATATCTATCCGGAGCTGACGCGGAATCGCGAGCGCATCCTCAGCGATGTACGGGAAGAGGAGACGAAGTTCAGCGAAACGCTGGAGAAGGGGATCCGCGAGTTCAACAAGATGATCGAGCGGGTGCCGGCGCATGTGCAGAAGAAGGTGATTGCGGGACGCAAGGCGTTTGACCTGTATCAGACGTATGGCTTTCCAGTGGAAGTGACGCGTGAGATGGCGAAGGAGCAGGGATTCGAGCTGGACATGGAGGGCTTCCAGAAGGCGTATGAAGCGCATCAGGAGCTGAGCCGCGCCGGTTCGGAACGCTTCAAGGGGGGGCTGGCGGATCACAGCGATCGCACCACCGCGCTGCACACGGCCACCCACCTCATGCATCAGGCGCTGCGCACGGTTCTCGGCGAGCACGTGCAGCAGAAGGGCTCCAACATTACGCACGAACGGCTGCGGTTCGACTTCTCGCATGACGACAAGGTCAGCAAGGAAGACTTGCAGCGGGTCGAGGCGATCGTTAACGAGCAGATCGAGCGGGCGCTGCCGATTACGGTGGAAGAGATGGATGTGGAGTCGGCGAAGGAGAGCGGCGCGCTCGGTTTCTTCGAGGAGCGGTACGGCGATCGGGTGAAGGTCTACACGATCGGTGATTTCTCGAAGGAGATCTGCGGCGGCCCGCACGTGACGAACACGAAGGAGCTGGGGCACTTCGCGATCAAGAAGGAAGAAGCATCGAGCCGGGGTGTGCGTCGCATCAAGGCCGTGCTCACCCAGGGTTAGCTTTCGTCCTTCTGGTTGTGCCAGAAGGGGGTGCCGAGGGTCGGCGTGCTGGGTGAGGCCATGTCGCGGGAGGCCATGATGCCTGCCTCGCGACCGCCCCGACCCGCCACCACCGCGTGCCGGAAGGCGCGCGCCATGCCGATGGGATCGCCGGCCAGCGCGACGGCGCTATTGACGAGGACGGCATCGAAGCCCAGTTCCAGCGCCTCGACGGCGTCGGAGGGCTTGCCGATGCCGGCATCCACGACGAGGGTGACCTCGGGCAGGCGTCGCCGCATGGTCTGCAGGGCGAACTTGTTGAGCAGCCCCTGTCCGGAACCGATCGGCGCCGCCCATGGCATGACAATGCGGCAGCCGACTTCCACCAGCCGCTGCGCGACGATGAGATCCTCGGTGGTGTAAGGGAAGAGATCGAAGCCGTCCGCGGCGAGGATGCGGGCCGCTTCGACGAGGGCCGCGGTGTCGGGCTGGAGGGTATAATCGTCGCCGATGACTTCGAGCTTGAGCCAGGTGGTGCCGAAGAGTTCGCGGGCCATGTGGGCGGTGGTGACGGCTTCCTTAACGGTGTAGCAGCCAGCGGTGTTGGGGAGGACGCGCACGCTGAGTTCCTGGATCAGTTCCCAGTAGCGTGCGCCGGCTTTTTCGCGGGGCGACTGGCGGCGCAGGGAGACGGTGACGACGCCGGCGCCCGAGGCGCGGATGGCCTGCTGCATGATCTCGGGGGAATCGAAGAGGGCGCTGCCCATGAAGAGGCGGCTGCGCAGCGGCTGACCCAGGACCTCCCAAGGCGTATCGTACAGATCGTCCATGAATCAGCCTCCGGGCATGGGGGCGACAATTTCAATGTCGTCGCCGGGGTTCAGGATGGTGGATGCATATTGGCCGCGCGGTACAAAGCTTTCGTTGACCGCCACGGCGACCTTGCGTTCGGCGTAGCCATGTTCCTTCAGCAGTTGCTCGAGTTTCATGTCATCGGCGACTTCGGTGGCGGTGCCGTTGAGAATGATCGTCATGGGGAGATCTCCGTGATAATGGTATCCAGATGGGGGGCGAGCGCCTGGCCGGTCAGGAGGGCGGCGGCCCCTTCGGCCAGTGCGGGCGCCAGCAGAAAGCCGTGCCGATAGAGCCCGTTGACTCGCAACAGACCGTCCGACCGGTGCAGGCGCGGGCAGTTGTGGGGGAAGGCGGGGCGGCAATTGGTCTCCGTCGACAGCAGCCGTGCTTCGGCGAAGCCGCTGTGCAGAGCATAGGCCGCCGACAGCAGTTCCAATAGTGAACGCACGCTCGCCGGGCTGAAATCGTGGCTCTCGATCGAGGTGGCGCCGATGACGTAGAGCTGCCCCTGGCGAGGGACGATGTAGAGGGGATAACGGGGATGCATCAGCCGCACCGGCCGACGCAGGTTGACATCGGGCGCGTGGACCCGGACGATCTCGCCGCGCACGGCCCGCAGGGAGGCGAGCGCCGCCCCCCCGCCCAGGCCGCGACAGTCGATCGCCACATCGAAGCGGTCGGATTCGCCGCCGCGGACGATCCTGCCCGGTTCGACGGCGGTCACCTCGGTACGCTCATGCCAGATCACCTTCCGCTCGACCAGGGTCGCCTCGAGCGCCGCCAGCAGCTGCAGGTTGTCGACCTGTCCCTCGCGCGGGAAGAAGAGGCCATTGGCGAAGCGACCGTCCAACTCCGGCTCCAACTCGCCGATGCGCTTTGCGTCGACGGGCAGCATGACGCCGGCCGGAGCACGTCGCTCGACAAGCTGGCGAAGGCGCTGCAGCTCCGGCCGATCGGTGGGATGTGCGACCACCAGACTGCCCTCCTGCTGGAAGAAGACGGGCAGGGCGAGTCGCGCGAGGAGTTCCGGCCACAGCTCGAGGGAGCGTACACCCAAGGTCGAGACGATCGCTTCGGCATGTTCCAATTCGCACCACGGTGCCAGCATGCCGGCGCCGGTATGCGCGCAGGAGGAGAGCCCGGCCCGCGTATCGCGGTCGAAGAGGGTGACCTCGTGGCCAAGGTTCGTGAGCCACTCCGCCAGCATCCGCCCCATGAGCCCCGCGCCGGCAATTCCAAAACGTTGCGCCATTTTCTCTCGGCCAAAGGTGTGGTATAGTTAGGGATTCCAATCCCCGTAATGTACATCTACAATGGTGACTTTACGCGTCAACGGGGCACTGACGCGAAGGTTTCGAAGAGCCTGGAGAAAGCCGGAATGGCGACATTCGACCTGCCCCTGAACAGTGAAGAGAAAGAGCGCTACAGCCGCCAGCTGATCCTGCCACAGGTCGGTGTGGCCGGTCAGCAGAAGCTGAAGGCGGCGAAGGTCCTGCTGGTGGGCGCGGGGGGACTGGGATCACCCGCGGCTCTCTACCTTGCCGCGGCCGGTGTGGGGCGAATGGGCATCATCGATCCCGATCTGGTGGATGTCTCCAATCTTCAGCGCCAGGTGCTCTACGGTACCGACGACACGGGCTCGCCCAAGGTGGATGCGGCCGCCAGGCATCTCCTCGACCTCAATCCGCTGCTCGCGCTGCGCATCTGGCAGGAGAGACTCGATGTGGACAACGCCCTGAGTATCATCCCGGGGTTCGATCTCGTGCTCGATGGGGCCGACAACTTCGCGACGCGGTATCTGGTCAACGATGCCTGCGTCCTGGCAGGCGTACCCAACATTCATGGCAGCATCCACCAGTTCGAGGGACAGGCCGCAATCTACGGGGCGCCTGGCGGTCCCTGCTACCGTTGCCTCTATCCGGAGCCTCCCGACGCCGGCGAGATACCCAGCTGCGCGGAAGCTGGAGTTCTGGGCGTGCTACCCGGCCTCATCGGCACGATTCAGGCTACCGAAGCGCTCAAGATGATCCTCGGCATCGGCGAACCGCTGATCGGAAGGGTCCTGCGCGTCAACGCTCTCGACATGCGCTTCAAGACCACACGTCTGGCCGCCGACCCGGAGTGCCCGTTGTGCGGCGATCACCCAACCATCAAGGAGTTACGTTCCATGGATTCTACCTGCAAGGCGGGCGGTGACGATGACGAGAATCTCGAGATCCAGCCCGATGAGCTGCGGCGCCGGATCGAGCAGGGAGAGGCGATCTTCCTGCTCGACGTCCGCGAACCTCATGAGTGGGATCTCTCCCGCATCGACGGGGCGACCCTGATCCCCCTGCGCTCCCTGCCGGAGAATGTCGACAAGCTGGACGCGGATGCCCACATCGTGGTCTATTGCCACAGCGGCATGCGCAGCTTCCGTGCGACGACCTGGCTGCGGGAGAACGGTTTCCCCCGCGTCCGCAACCTGGCCGGCGGCATCGTCGCCTGGCAGCAACAGCAGTGACGGCTACTCGAACTGCGACTTGAACTGAGCGAAGGTCTCACGCAGCTCCGCGAGTTCGCCCCGTAGCGTCTGTACCTCTTCCTCGAGCTTGGCGAGACGCTCGGTTTCTGCGCTCAGGTCGAGGCGGATCCGTTCCGCGGGCGGCGCCGCGGTGAGCATCTCGGGGTCGGGTTCGCCAGCGAGCAGTTGCATGTAGCGGCGTTCCTTGCGGCCGGGCTGCAGGGGAAGCTGCATGAGCAGCTTGCCTTCGTTGCGCTCGACGAGGCGCTCGATGATCTCTTCCGCCTGCTCGAGGGAGTCGATCAGAGCCATGCGGCTGGCGCGGCTGCGCAGCTCGCCGACGGTCTGGGGACCGCGCAGCATCAGTTCCGCCAGAATCGCCGCCTCCTCGTCGTTCAACTGAAGCATCTGCTGGAGCTGCTGATCGTACTTGGGAACGCGGCTGCTGGCCTGATGAATCAGGCTCACCAGCTTCTTCTCGCGAAGCTGATCGAGGGTGCGGAGGACGATTCGCTCGTCCAGCTCGACAATGGGGTTTCGATTCGACTTCTGATTGCAGGCTGTCGCCAGTCCCTTCAAGGTCATCGGGTAGTAATCAGGGGTGGTGAACTGCTTCTCGATCAGAGATCCAAGAACCCGCACTTCGATATCGTTCAACTCGATCATGACCCGTTACCTCCACTCCTGTACCGGCCGTGGCCGGTTTGCGTTGTCGCGTCTCATACACTGCCGGGGGTGACAATCACCCTTCCTGAATCTGGGCGAAGTCTGCAACTACAATAACGTTGTCGACCACCCTCTGGACAAGCCGGTGCCGATTCGTCCGAATCTTCTGATCCTCGTCATTGACGCGGACGCCATCGAAGAAGGCATTCACGCTCTCGCGCAGGGGCGCGATCTGGCCGAGGGCGCCGAGGTAGTCGCCGGCGTCGACCCGGGCGCGAATGGCGGTCTCGGCCTTGAGCAGATGCTCGAGGAGCGCCTGTTCGGCGGGTTCGGTCAGCAGTTGCGGATCGACTGGTCCGCGCTCGACTTCCGCGTCCAGGATGTTGCTGGTGCGCTTGAAGGTGGCGGCGACATCGGCGAAGTCGTCGCGCTGGCGGAACTGCTGCATGGCCCTCAACCGCTCCACCAGGTCGGTGAAGTCGTGCCAGGGGGCGTTGGCCTGCATGACAGCGGCGATGGTGTCGTAGCAGAAGCCGACCGGCACCCCCGCGCGCTCCGGTTCCGCGAAGAGCCGGCGAGCGCGCTCGAAGTAGAAGTGCATCAGCTCGTCGATGAGCTGCGCTTCGGGCGCCATGACCGCGGCCGGGAAGAGCGAGTAAGCCTGCCTCAGGAGTTCACGCAGGTCGATCCGGAAGGCGCGATTGACGATGATGGCGATGGTCCCTATGCAGGCGCGGCGCAGGGCATAGGGATCGCTGGAGCTGGTCGGTCCCTTGCCGATGCCGAAGATGCCGACCAGGGAATCGAGGCGGTCCGCGATGGCCACGACGGCCGCTTCATCGCTGCCGGGCAGCGCTTCCGAGAGCCCCTTCGGCAGGTAATGGTCGCGGATGCCGTCGCTGACAATCTCGGGAAGCCCTTCGGCGATAGCATAGTACCGCCCCACATCGCCCTGCAGTTCCGGGAACTCGTAGACCATGAGGGTGGTGAGGTCGGCCTTGCATAGGTGCGCGATCTGCTGCACGTGGCGCTGCTTGTCGGGGCTCATGTTCAGCTTGGCAGCCAGCCACTGGGAGAGCTTTTCGACCCGCACGACCTTGTCGAGGATCGTGCCGAGCTGCTCCTGGAAGACGACGCCTCCCAGGTCGGCCACCCGGCTGTCGAGGCTCCGCTTCTTGTCTTCCCGCAGGAAGAAGCGAGCATCGGAGAAGCGAGAGCCAAGCACCTTCTCGTAGCCTTGGCGAACCAGCGCAAAGTCATCGCAACGGGTATTGGAGATTCCAATGAAGGAGTTCGACAGGCGCCCTTCTGCGTCGAGGAGCGCGAGCTGCTTCTGGTGTTCCTTCATCTCGGAGATCAGGACGAGGTCGGGCACTTCGAGGATGCTTTCGTCGAAGCTGCAGAGTACGGCGTAGGGGAACTCGACAAGATGGGAGACTTCCGTCAGGAGCCCCTCGTCTTCGCGCCAGGCCAGGCCATGCGCGGCGGCGACCTCCTCCACCTGACGGCGGATCTCCGCGCGCCGCTCTTCGTGATCGACGATTACCTTCGCCTCCCGAAGGGTGGCGAGATAGCTCTCGCGATCGGCGCTGACCTTGATCGCGTGGGGCGCCATGAAGCGGTGGCCGAAGGAGTGGTCGCTGCTGGTGATGCCGGCATAGGAGAAGGCGATGACCTCCTCGCCAAGGAGGGCGACGAGCCACTTGACAGGGCGCACAAAGGAGGCGCCGTCGCCGTGAGCCCAGCGCATGGTCTTGTACCAGTGAATCGCGTCGAAGAGGGCGGGAATGGCCTCGGCCAGCAGGTCGAGCGCGGCGCGTCCCGGCTGGTGCTGGGTGGTGTAGAGATAGTCAGCGCCGCCGATCTCGCGGATCTCGATCTCGTCCAGCTCGAGGTTGTTCTTGCGGGCCCAGCCGCTGGCTGCCTTGCTCCAGTTGCCATCGGCATCGCGGGCGATGCGCAGGGGCGGTCCCTTGATCTCGAGGGTCTGGTCGGGCTGGCGGGTGGCGATCGCGTCGACAGCGATGGCGATGCGCCGTGGGGTGACGTAGAAGGTGGGGGCGGAGGGCTGCAGATCCAGGCTGCCCAGATGCTGCGCAAAGAGCTGGGGCAATTGCTTGAGGAGGGAGTTGAAGACTTGGGCCGGCATCTCTTCCACGCCGATCTCGATGAGCAGCGGCAACCGTTCGCCGGCGGAGCCGGATGGTGATGCGGCCGCGGCAGGCGCCTCGGCAACCGTCGCCATGGGCGCCTCCTTCAGGAGCGGATAGCCGAGCGCTTCGCGATTGGCCAACCAGGCCTCCGCGGCCGCTCGCGCCAGTTGTCGCACCCGCAGAATGTAGGCCTGACGCTCGTTGACCGAGATCGCCCCGCGCGCGTCCAGCAGGTTGAAGGCATGGCTCGCCTTGAGGCAGTAGTCCGCGGCCGGCAGAGGCAACTCCGCCGCGCAGAGCCGCCGGCACTCCACTTCGTACTTGTCGAAGAGCAGGCGGTGCAGCTCGATGTCGGCCACCTCGAAATTGTAGCGGCTGCACTGCACCTCGTTCTGGTGGAAGACATCGCCGTAGGTGACGTGCTCGTTGTAGGAGAGCTGGAAGACGTTGTCGACGCCCTGCAGGAACATGCAGAGGCGCTCCAGACCATAGGTGATCTCACCGGTGATCGGCTTCAGGTCGATACCGCCCACTTGCTGGAAGTAGGTGAACTGGGTGACTTCCATGCCGTCGACCCAGACTTCCCAGCCGAGCCCCCAGGCGCCGAGGGTCGGCGATTCCCAGTCGTCATGGACGAGGCGGATGTCATGGGTGGCGGAGGTGATGCCGATGGCGGCCAGGGAGCCGATATACTGGTCGAGGATGTCGTGCGGGCTGGGCTTGAGGATCACCTGGAACTGGTAATAGTGCTGCATCCGGATCGGGTTCTCGCCATAGCGCCCGTCGGTTGGCCGCCGGCAGGGCTCGGCCCACGCGACGTTGAAGGGCTCCGGACCGAGCGCCCGCAGGAAGGTGGCGGGGTTGAAGGTGGCGGCGCCCTTCTCGGTATCGTATGGCTGGATCAGCAGGCAGCCACGGTCGGCCCAGTAGCGCTGCAGGGTAAGTATGAGGTCCTGAAAATGCATGGCGGTGCGTCCCTGGTGTTCTCGGATTGCGATGCCCCTTGGCAAAGCATGAAATGTAACCCCGGCGCCCGTCATTTACAGGCCGAAGCCGGTTTTTGTGCAGCGATAGGCGGGAAGAGCCGGGGAGCAGGCTGCCAGATTCCCCGGCGATCTCTCGCAAGCCGCCATTCCCTGAACTATTCTATTCGGTCTACACGCATCCATCCTCAGCCGGAGAAAAGCGTCATGCGCGGACTGTTCACTCTTGCTCTCCTCATCCTTCTCGCCTTGCCGCTGTACGCGGAGGAACTGGTGCTCGAAGCGGAAGCCTTCCTCGGCAAAGATGCGGCTGCTTATCGTGACGACCGGGCGAGCAACGGAAAGTGCGGCGGCGTTCTTCTGGAAGAGGAAGGCGGCATGCGGGAGTTGCTGACGGCGCTGCCGGAGCTGGTGGCCGGGGATTACGAGGTGACGCTCTATCTGCGTCCAGCGCCGATCGATGTCCTCCATCATCTGCGGGTCCAGGTGCAGGCGGGCGATAGCTCGCTGGTGCTGGGGCAGACGCAATTCCCTCCGGGCGACGCTTGGTGCGAGGTGCGAATCCGCCTGGTCCACGGCGGCGGGCCCATGCCCCTGACCATCTCCGCCGGTGGCACCTCCGGCTTTGACGGCATGCGGGCGACCATGTCGGCTGAAGAGGAGCAGACCATGGCGGCACAGGCCCTCAGCCAGCAGAATCTGGTCGAGCCGCTGAAGAAGAAGGACGACGCGGATATCGACGGCTTCGATGTCCTCGACCTGCTCGAAGAGGAGAAGAGCATCGCCAACTTCAAGTTCTACGACCTGCGGGTGCTCTGCGACAGGATTGTCGTGCGCCCCCTGAACCAGCCGACCGCGCTTGTGCGCCAGGTGGAGGTGGACAAGATTCACTATCGCCCCGGCGAAACCGTGCAGGCGACGGCTACCCTCATGGCTGGCGATGGCGCCTACACCCTCGTGGCCGAGGTCATTACGGAACTCGACGAGCTGCGCGAGGTGGAGCGCCGGCAGGTGCGCCTGGCGGGGCCGGAGCCTCAGCAGGTGACCTTCAGCTATCCGGCAGGCGCCCGTGAGTTCGGCCAGGCCCTGCGCTGTACGCTCCTTCGGGACGATGTCGCGATCCATGCCAATGAAGCCCTGTACGGCGTGAGCGCCAACGTCTACCGCATCGGCGTAACGGCCAGTAGTGGGCCGCAGGACATGCGCGCCTTCACTATGGAGAAAGCGCGTGAGTTGATGCGCCGGAACAAAGCCGCCTACGCCAATTACTTCGAGCGCTTTGCCTGGGCTCCGTGCGACTATTCCTACCTGGCGCCGGAAAACGAGATCTTCTTCGCCGGCCAGACGCAGTATCCCGGCTCGATCAGCGGCTTCAAAAACTTGCTCGATGCGGCCCATGAGGCGGGGGTGAAGGGCATCACCTACGGTAAGTCGTGCGCCGGCGGCATTCATGGCTTCGACACCTACCAGCGCTTTCCCGAGATCTTTCACATCCGGCCCGAGGGCATCCCCTCCGAAGCTTTCAACGTCTTCTATCTCGAGCGGATGCTCGACGGCGATTACCTTCTGCATGCCAAGCCCATCGATGGCGGCTGGCAGCATTGGGCCAGCCTCTGGACCAACTGGGCCAATCCCCGCACCGTCACCTACGGCGCCGAATGCATCATCGACTCGGTCAGGATGTTCGGCTGGGACGGCATCCGCTGGGACGGTCACTTCGTCGGCGCCCAGCAACCCTTCATCGACATGCTCGACGCCGCCGTTCCAGGCTTCGTCCACGGCTACAACATCGCCTTCGCCAATCCCCGCGGCGACATCTTCCTCCCCCCAGCCGAGCACGTGGATGACTTCCACACCGTCGCCCGCAATCACGGCCTGATGATGGACGAAAGCGTCCGCGACTGGAGCCACACCAACTTCTCCACCGGCCTCATCCGTCCCTTCTACGAAGCACTTGCCCGCGAAGCCGACTACATCAAGCGCATCGGCGGCCTCCCTCTCTACATCACCTTCGACCTCGCCTCCCCGCAGGACACGACCCTCAACGTCCTGATCGGCCTCGCCGCCGGCCAGCGCTACACCTACCTCACCTCGCCGGGAGACTTTGCCTACGGCACCCTGCCGAAGTTCCTGACCCGCTACTCCGCCTTCATCTGGGACGATACGGCGCGCCTCGCCGCGGCGAGCGAAGCGGTCAACGTCGTCGTCGGAATGGGGCCCGAAGGACACACCCCCTGGTACGACCATACGACTTGGCTGCGGACCCTCCCCGAAGGTCGCCAGCAGGTGCTGGTGAACCTCTTCAACCCGCCACAATACCCGGCCTTTGCCAATCGGGTGCAGGCCCCGCCGCCGCTGCTGAAGGAGCTTCAGGTGACCCTGCGCCTCCCGCCGGGCAGCCGCCTGATTCGTGCGGCCCAGCTTTCGCCCGACCTCGCGGAAGGGCACCGGCCCCTCGAGATCCGCCAGAATGGCGACCTCGCGGAGGTGCTCCTGCCCACCCTGCATACTTGGAGCATCGTCGCCTTCGACCTTGCCGATGCACCGCGCCCTGCCTATGCGCTGACCACCCCCGTCGAGGATGCGGCCATGGTGCTGGCGGAGCAAAAGGAGGCCCAGGCCAGGATCGACGCCGAAGCGCGGGCCAAAGCCGGCATCGGGCCGAGCGAAGTCCCGGCAACGGAGCTCCCCGCCTACAAGGACTATGCGAGGCAAGCAAATCGCGACCTCGAGATAGAGGCCAGCCTGGAACGCCCGGAGCAGATCGCCCTGGTGCGCAACGGCATTCTCGACGTTCACCATGCCCGCGGTCCCTTCAGTTGGCACAACCCCGTCGAAAGCGCCCTCGGCATCCATGGCGGCGGCCGCTTCAGCCCCTCCTGGGTCGACCTCGTCGGCTTCAAACTGCGCGACGCCGGATGCATGGACAGCTTCCCCGATACCTACGACGAGCTGCTCGCCTGCGATGTCCTCGTCCTCGACAACCTGCACGCCTCCTACCTCGGAAGCCGGCGACGCATCATGGCTGCCGATTTCGTCAATGCTGGCGGCGGCCTCCTCGTCTTTGGCGGCTACAGCAACCTCTCCATGGGCGCCGACCACAACTCCTCCATCGGCGAGCTGCTCCCCGTACGGATCACCCGCTTCGACTGCATGAAGCGCGACGACGCCGGGATGACCCTGGCGGTGGCCGACGCCGACTTCTTCGGTGACAAGGTAGAGTGGAGCCGGCCTCCCGTTGCCGCCGCCGTCGACACCTCCCCGCTTAAGGATGGGGCCAAGGTGCTGGTCACCGTCGGCGGCCAGCCAGCCATCGTCGCCAGTCGATACGGAACGGGCAGGATCATCACCGTGCTCATGAACCCCCATGGCGACCTTCCCCCGCAGGCGATCGGCTATTGGCAGTGGCCACAGTGGCCCCGCCTGCTCGCTGCCTGCCTCGACTGGCTTGGCGAAGGATACCTCGATGTGAGCGACGTCCGCCGACAACTCCGCCAGGTCGACCAGGAGAAGATCCAGCCTGTCGAGCTGCTGATGAGTTCCATCGACATGACCAGCCGCCAGTTCACCGATAACCTCCGCGAGGCCCAGATTAACGTTGTCGACCAGGACAGCGCCCGAGTCCTGCTCGAAGCCATTGTCGACAATGCCGACAAGATCGAAGATATCGATCTCCTTGGCCAACTGCTGCCCACCCTGCAAAGCTACTTCGACGACTCCTTCGCCCCGCTGGGAACGAAGCTGATCAAGGCCCGCCACCCCTTCCTCCGAGCCGCCGGTTACCAGATTCTCGGCCTCGCCGGCGATAGCAAGTATGCCGCGATGCTCGAAGTCGGCCTCGAGGACGAGGATCCCAAAGCGCGCCGCGAAGCCCTCATTGGCCTGGCCAGAAGCGGCACTCCCGACAACATGCCGGCGATCGCCACCTACCTGCGCAAAGGCGGCGAAGAGAAGCTGCTCGGCATGACCGCCCTCGTCAGCCTCGGCCAAACCTCCGCCCTCGCCGAAGCCCTCCCCGTCTACAGCGATACCCTCGATCGCCGCACCCGCCTCCGCAGCGGCCGCCGCTCCCTGCACAGCGACCTCTATGGCGGCGTCTCCTTCAAGCTGACCCCCAGGCAGCGCAAGATGCTGCTCAACGATTACCGCCAGATCCAGGAAGTCGAAGCCCAGGTCGAGCACGATCTGCGCTTCTTCAGCGAGAGCCTCGCCGACCCCGACCCCGAGGCCATGGCCCAGCTCGAAACCTTCCTCCAGAGCACCACCAACCGCAAGGTTCTTCCCCTCGCCTACGCCATCTACGGCCGCCTCGATGCCGACGCCGCCGCCCGCTTCCGCGGTGCCATGCAAACCGCCGAACTCCAGCAGCTCCGCTGGCTCAGCCGCGCTCCCGACTGAACACTGAGGTTTGAGGCAAGCCGTCATAGGGACTTGAGAAAATCGACCCAGCGCGCGAAGTGTGGGCATTGAGCGATCATGGTCTCCAATCCGATTCTGCCGGCGATCAGTGTGCCGAAGAATGGCTTACTGTATCGCGGATACAGGGCTCTCAGGCGCGCCGATGGAGCGCTTTCTGGCCGGTCATTGATCTCCTCGGGAGTCCGAAATGAAGCGCGAATCGATGTCAGCTCTTGGGCAAGCTCCGGATTGGCGAAACCAGCAGCAATAGCAGCAGGGTCCGAAAACAACAGAGCCTCAAACTCATGCAGCGACAGATGAGCACGAAACCGTCGATCCCCGATCTCTGCCGTCCACCTCTCTTCCACAAAGGAGACTCTTTCCTCGCAGGTGGCGCCGATAGGCGCGGCCCGACCAGGAAAAGTGGGCGGTAAGCCGTAATAGTCCAGCATGGTTGTCACCATCACGGCGCTCGAGTCTCCAAGCAGGCGAACCACCTCGCCCCTCACTTTGCCATACGACGGAACCCCACCCTTGAATTTGCCCCCCGAATTGACCCGCTTGGTGGTGCGGAAACTCACGGACGACCTCCCAGCAGGTTCTTCTCCCACAGCTCTCCGAGGCCGTAATCTTCCAACCATGAATCCATCGCACCCTGCTCCAGACGCTTGAAAACACTTTGCCCGGCTTCCCGCTCCACAATGAGCACGTCCGCGGGTTCAAACTGATTCACCAGGCTCACGGACTGGGTGGACGCGATCACCTGAGTCTTGGTCGCGGCCCCGCGCAGCAACTCCGCCAGAATGGTAATTGCATACGGATGCAGCCCCAGTTCGGGTTCGTCGAGGAGGATGGTGCTGGGCAGACGCGGCTGCAGGAGTAGGGTCGCCAGGCAGATGAACCGCAGAGTGCCATCCGAAAGCGCGCCCGGACCGAAGACGTGATCATTTCCCCGTTCCTTCCACTCCAGCCGGATCATCTGCTGATTCAGCGCCAGCGGTTCCAGAACCAGATCTTCCACAAACGGCGCGACCATTCGGACGGCATCCACGATGTTCCGGTAGTGGGCCGGGCTTTGCTGGCGGAGCAGGTAAAGCATGGCGGCAAGATTGGAAGCGTCCCCTTTCAAGATCCGGTTGTCATGTACGTCGCATGCCTGTTTCATCTTTGCTTCCGGGCTGGTGTCATGAAAATGGTAGATGCGCCAGCTTTGCATGGCGGCTACTATAGGGTTCGCAACCTCCTGCCCAGGGATCCGATTCGCATCCACCAGTCGCGTTTCCTTATGCCCTCCCCCCAGATCTGACGAATAGGGCCGGCCATCCTTCTCCTTGTCGCGAAACCACGTCGATTCCTCTCCAAAGATCAACGAATCTTCATCCGTGCCAGTCAATTGACAATGATACCCGTTGACGGCGTTCGAGAACGTAAGATCGATTCGCATGCTTGGCGTGCTCTTCCTGCCGAAGTGCAACAGCCCACCCGCTCCTCCAGAGGTTCCCACATATACCTGCAACCGGCGCTCGATGATGGTGTTGATCAGCTTGAACAAGCCAATGAAGTTCGACTTGCCAACGCCATTGGGGCCGATGAGCACGTTGAGGCCGCGCAAGCCGATGTCCGCCTCGCGGATGGACTTGAAACCCTGAACCTGAATGCGGTCGATGGCGCCGTTCATAACTCTCCTTCCAATGTAACGGGTGAGGAAGCTCTGTGGCAAAGTACGCGAAACCTGTACGAAATCAAGGATCAGCGCGCACTACCACAAGGCCCAATCTCGGCAGGCTCGACATGGCTCACCGGTCGCGGTAGAGATAGATCGGGCCCAGCAGGCCGCCAGTGCCAAGCTCGTTGATGAAGAGACGGCTCCCGGCAATACTCAGCTGATTGTCGCCCGCCTTCAGCAACTCCGTCACGTCGAAGGAGAAAGGCTTCGCATAGCCGGTGACCGCATCCACCGCCGTACCGTCAGCTTGGACATAGGAAACGTGCTGCCCGTTCACAAAGAGCTTCACGCTCCCGTCCGTGGCCGCCATCCAGAGGTAGACCCGCTTGCCGTCCGGTATGGCGGGCACCTTGACCGTGGCGCGATACCACATGGTCCCATACTTGCCGAGCTGCCCCAGCGTCGACCACGTATCCACCGCGACATCCGTCGTCGGCCACTCCGCGTCGGCAAAATCGGCGGCATGCCAGCCATTAGCCTCACCCGTCGCAACCCCCGTAGCTGCCTCCTTCTGGGGAAGCTGGATCATCTGGTAGCGCCATTCCCGTACCGGTGTGCGATTGACCAGCACAAACTTGCCGCCCCGCCCGATGCGTTCCCCGATGTCCTCGTACGTAGCCTGATTGAAGGCCGCAAAGTAACCCGCCCCGATGTTCCCGACGGAACTCCAGCCAACCTTCCCAAAAGCATAATTCTCCGCATACCGATCCCCAAGACCGATCTGCGTACCCATCCACGAGAGCGCCTGCACGTGCAGCATCCCGACAGTGCCGCCGGCCAGATCCCAACGCATCTTCATGAAGAGTTCGAACTGTCGCAGCGAGTCGTCGAACAACCTTACCCGGCGATACTCCATCGGGGTGGCCGCCGCGGCAATCGCCTCGTCCATCGCCGCCCGGGCCGCCTGCATCACCTCCGGCGTGAAGCGCGCCGCGTATCCCCAACTGCAGCCCGCATGCTCAGGTACATCGTTCCACGCATCATCGATAACCTGCCAGTAGCGCCGCATCGGTTCACCAGCGGCCCCATGGAACCGCGTGAAAAAGTCATCGAGCACCTCCTCCGCCTTCAAACTGTTATTCCAGGCCGTCCGGATGGTGAGCCACATCCCCGGCAGCACGCTCTCGAAATTCGTCATTGTCTCCGGTTGCCAGAAGACTTCGGCCGGCCCGCCGTAAATGACCGGCAGCTCATCGCTCATCTGCCGGATCATCGGGTAGGGCACTGCGACCTCCGCCAGATGGAACATGTAGTTGTAGTAGGCGAACCGCTTCGTCACCTTGCGCCACCCTTCCACGATCGGCTTGAGAATCGCCCGCGACGGGCAGTTGTCCGCCGTCATGGCATGTGCGCGACAGTAGGTGATCGGCGCGATCTCCGGGACAAGGTTAGGGTGGGGGATCTCACGAACCGGCGGCCGCGTGTACTGCACATACGCCAGAAAGCCAAACTGCACGTCTGGATATTTCGCCACCACCCGCTCCACAATCCGGTTGCAGAACACGATGTAGCGGTCCGTGATGGAGATCGTGTCCATCGTCGGATCGTAATCGCCCGCATCCAGCGGCTTGCAGTACACCTCGCACTCGCAGAAGGCTACCCCGTCCTTCGGGGAAAGCGATACGGAGGGGACATACTGCTTGTCCAGCCTCGCGATGATACTCTCCGCCACGGCCTCGGCGGTCGCCGGATTCCCCCAGCACAGAAAGCCGCTGTCGATGTTGCGCTTCCCGCTCTGCTCCGCATTCAGCTCCGGATTCGCCGCCAGCTTATCCTTCGCGATGTACGTGTCCAGAGCGTGACCCGCCGATACCACAAAGCCACCCAGACGATTGCGCCGCATATAGTCAGCACTTGCGTACCAGATCCTCCGGTTCGGCGTACTGGGCAGAGCCGATACGTCCACTTCCGCCACCGATACCGTCCCCATCTCAGGAACGACTTCACCCATCTCCCCGGGAATGAACCAGCGGCAGTCCAGCCGATCGAGAAGCTCATAAATCGCATAACTCGCCGACTCATCGCTCTCCCCCATGAACCCCAGACCCCGCGGGCTCACCACCAGCCGCCAGCCCTGCTTGAAAAACGAACGCTGCCCCGTCGCTCCGAAGCGCGCTTCCGCCAGCTCGCCGATGAGCAGCGGCAGGTGTGCGCTGCCGGCCTCCGGAGGCCCCTCGATGATCGCGATCGGCGCCCCCGACATGCGCTCCAGATACACCGCCAGATCCCGCACCGACTCTCGCAACCGCTGCCGATGCGTCTCCGCCTGCCGCTCGATAGCGGGCACCGTAGAAGCCAACGCGATGTTCTCCGCCATGATCTCCGCCGATACATGGATCGCACAACGCGCCTCCCCATTCTCCACAAGCACAACCTGAGCACCCGTGCAGAAAGCAAACAAAGCCAGAACACAAAGTGTAAGCATCAGACGCAACATGGTATCCTCCTTAAAATTTATGGACTCTGCAAACCTACATCACTCTTCGTCTCATTTCCAGAACAGCATCTCCTCTCTCCTGCGCGAAGCATAAAACTCCCCGGCGGGCGCTCTATTCCTCTTCGGGGTGCTTTCCGGACGGCGACCGCGTTCAACGTGGGTGTCACCGACCGGCCGTTGCTGCCCTGCAGGCCCCCCAATGCGAGAGAGGTTCTCCGGACCGCGACTTGCACCGTTGTCCCCAACGCCCCTGCCATTGCCCTCCCCGGCGTCTGAGCTCGAATGCTCGGTCGAATCCTCGGTTGAATCCTCGGTCGAATCCTCGGTCGAATCCTCGGTTGAATGCTCGGTCGAATCCTCGGTCGAATCCTCGGTTGAATCCTCGGTCGAATCCTCGGTCGAATCCTCGGTTGAATGCTCGGTCGAATCCTCGGTCGAATCCTCGGTTGAATGCTCGGTCGAATCCTCGGTCGAATCCTCGGTCGAATCCTCGGTTGAATCCTCGGTTGAATCCTCGGTTGAATCCTCGGTCGAATCCTCGGTTGAATCCTCGGTTGAATCCTCGGTTGAATCCTCGGTTGAATCCTCGGTTGAATCCTCGGTTGAATCCTCGGTTGAATCCTCGGTCGAGTGCTCGGTTGAATGCTCGGTCGAGTGCTCGGTTGAATGCTCGGTCGAATCCTCGGTCCACGCCGCGTCTCCGCGTCCCCGTGTCTCCGCCTCCTCCACCTCCTTCGCCACAAACCGATACCCCTGCGTCTGCGGACTGCTCGACACCGTCATGGTCCCATGCTCCATCTCCACCACCACCCGCACCGATTCCCCCTGCGGCGTCTGTGTCACCACGCGCTCCACCACCCGCGCCTTCTCCTCCCACCCGAACCCCAGTACATGAATCAGCCAGCTCTCCGCATCCATCTGCATGCTCAGTCCATTCCCCTCCACCATCTGCACGCTCTCCATCACCTTCACATAATCCTTCGCCGCCCGCAGCCGGTCATACATCACCGGCTCCTGCATCAGCCCCCCATCACCATCCTTCACCCAGCGCACCCCACGCACCGCCGGCGACGACCGATCCACCTCGCCATTGGGCAGCATCACATCAGCCAGCGACGTTGTCGCCAGTGTTCCCAGCACCCCCGCAAGCTCCATCATCGACGGAACCCGCACCCCCTCCGTCGACTCCAGCGCCGCCTTCTCCCCCGCCACCAACTCCCGCACCAGCAGCCGCACCCGACCATCCTGCAGCAACTCGAAGGCCCTCGCCTTCGCAAACGACTCCGAGTATCCCGCCCGCAGCGCCGCCTTCGCCGCGCAGAAATCCTTCACATACTCCCCCGCAAACCGCCGCATCCGCTCACTCAGTCCACTCATCTCCAAACCCTCCCTTTACGCCTTGAATAACTCCATGTAAAAGATCAGGAAACATACTGCATATAACTCCAAAGTCAAGTCCAAGCAACAAAAAAACCTTACCCCGAGCCATACCGTCCATACCCGTCCGTCCTACCCGCGTCCCCTTCCCGCCCCATACCTTGCCGGAATCTGGAGATCCGATCTCCAGATTCCGGCAAGAAGCAATGAGGGGTCTGGGGAGGTGCGCCTCCCCAGCGGGGTTCGGGGCAGCGCCCCGCTTCCTTCCCCCAATGTCAGGCCGCGTCTACTCCGGCAGCCGCCGGTGTTCCGCGAAGCTGTAGTAGCCGTCGCGACCCACGATCAGGTGGTCGAGGAGGATAATGTCCAGCGCCTTCGCCGCTTCGAAAAGGCTCTTGGTCAGACGGTCGTCATCCGGCGAGGGATTGCAGTTGCCACTGGGGTGGTTGTGCACCAGGATGAGCCCCGCCGCGTTCGCCGCCATCGCCTGTTCCAGAATGCGGCGCGGATAGGCGACCACGCTGTCGATGGTACCCTCCGTCACGATCCGGTGATCGATCAGCCGGTTCATCGCATCGAGATGCAGCGCCATCACCGCCTCATGCGGCCGCCCCGCCAAGTGGATGCGCGCGAAGTCCACCGCCTCCGTCGCCGATGAAAGCGCCTGACGGGCGCGAAGCGAATCCCCCAGATAGGCGGCGCAAAGCGCCTTCGTCAGCTGCATCAGCGTGGCCGAATACTCGCCCATGCCGTTCACCCCAGCCAACTCCCGGGGCGACGCATCCAGAACGCCCGCCACCGTGCCGAAGCGCTCCAGCAGCGACTTCGCCAGCGGCTTCACATCCCGCCGCGGAATCGCATACGCCACCAGCAACTCCAGAAGCTCATAGTCGTGCAGACCCTCCGCGCCGCTCTTCACGAACCGCTGCCGCAGGCGCTGACGATGATCCGCGTAGTGCGGCCTGGACGCTTCACCATCGGTCTTGGCCGCGGCCGGCGGTTGCGGATCGCGCATCAGTCGCGCCCGCCGATCAGGCCAAGCCGGATCAGCCAGTAGAGCAACGTCAGGATCGCCGTGATCGCCGACGCCAGATACGTCAGGAAAGCCGCATTCAGCACGCTCGCCGCGTGCGACGCTTCCTGCTGCGTCACAATCCCGTTGCGGACCATCGCCGTCTTCGCCCGCTGGCTCGCATCCCACTCCACCGGCAGCGTGACGATCGAAAAGAGCACCGCCACGCCCAGCATCAGGATGCCGATCATCGCAAACTGCGGGCCGATGAAGGAGCCGATGAGCAGCACCCAGATCCACAACGAACTGCACAGGCTCGTGACCGGTACCAGCGTGCTCCGCAACATCAGCATGCTGTACGATTGCGCATGCTGAATGGCGTGGCCCGCCTCGTGGCATGCTACCCCGATCGCCGACAGCGAGCGGCTCCCGTACACCTGTTCCGACAGGCGCAGCGTCCGCGTGCGGGGATCGTAATGATCGCTCAGCATTCCCGCCACCGGTTCAATAGTCACGTTCGTGATGCCTTCCCGCCGCAGCATGTCGCGCGCCGCCTCAGCCCCCGTATAGCCGTGCTTGGAGCCGATGCGCGAATACTTCGCGAACGTCGACTTCACCTTGATTGAAGCAAAGAGCGCCAGCAGAATGCCCGGCGACAGGATCAGCCAATAGATCGGATCGAAGAGTGCCATACTTATCTGAAGCTCCAGCTGTTAGAACAAGTGGGTTTATCGACGTGCGGAAATAGGACAACGCGGGACAATCGCTGGTTCCAAGGATTCGAGTTCTGCCTAATGTAGCAGCTGTTCGAGGCGCGCAAATAGCAGCTGCGCAAAGGAATTGTGAATTTCCCCGGGTATGTAAAGAAAAGCGGCACTGTCTCATGCCTTGCACGATCCCTTTGCCCGGTCGCGAGGGTGGAACCCCATCGCCAGGCATGAAGTACCGCATTGGCATTCGGTATGCTTCACCCCAACCATAACCAACGCCCCCGATGCGTCTCCCGCATCGCCGACCGGGCCCCCAATGCATCGGTAACCCGTACCCTACCAACAACAACAGGAGTCAATTATGACTTTAGCAGAACTCACCAGAACGGCAACGGTCGCGGTGGCCCTGACCTTCGGCGCCACCTCCATCTCCACCGCCCAGGAAGCCGAGCCCCAAAAACCTCAAGCTCAGCAGAAGGCCGAACAGCAGAAGCCCGGACAACAGCAGGTTCAGCAACGCAAAGCCCCCAAGCTTCATCCCGCCAGCGAGCTGACAGGAATGGAAGTCCGCGACAACGCAGGCAAGGAGCTTGGCAAGCTGAAGGAAATCGTCTTGAACGCCACTCAGGACAAGGTCGAGTACGGCGTCATCGAATTGGCTGACCCGACGGACGCAGGCGACCTCGCCGCCGTGCCATGGCAAGCCATGAAGATGAAGTTCCAGGATCGACCCAACAACGTCCTCGTCCTTGATGCTTCCGGTGAACACATGGCCCAGGCGCCCCGCTTCGACAATGAGAAGTGGCCGGAAATGAAGGACGAAAGCTGGTGGCAGAAAACGCTCGAGTTCTTCAATATCGAACCCGACCGCGAAGAAGAGCAGATACAGGCAGAAGCCCGCCGCCAGGGCAGGGCAAATCGGCGACTCTCTGAACTCGTCGGCCTGGAGGTCCAGACGACCGCCCGTGAAGATGCCGGCGAAGTCAATCAGATCCTCGTCGACACCGACCGCGGTGATGTCGTCTACGGCGTCCTCACCCTCGAAGACAACCGCCTCGTCACCATCCCATGGGGCGTGCTCGATGTCACCAGCGACCCCAAGGTCGTCAGGATTGATGCCACCCTCGACAACATCCGCCAGTTCGCTTACCAGCGCGGTGCTCCTCCCAATCTGGAGGACGACAACTATACCCGCAGGCTCGAAGAGAGCTTCGGCAGCGAGCGGCGTGTGCATGGCTATGTCGATGAGGATGGCCAGCAGTCCGTCGACAAGAAAGAGGCCCGTGAGAAGCGCGAAGGCGAAATGAAAAACAACGCCCCCCACAAGCGCGACATGAAGCCCGAAGCGCAACAGAAAGATCAAGAGAAGAATCGCCAGGACGAGCAACATCAGGGTGAAGCTCTGTAGGCTTATCAGTAGTCACTCGCGATTCTTCCAGCGGCGAGGTATCCCACCAGATGCCTCGCCGCTCTTCTTTTTTCCCACACCGGCGACCTGATCCTGGGCACGCCACTCGCCTGAGTGGCACCGGCGTTCCGCATTGCCCCTCCCCAACGTCCCGTCTATCTTCCCGCGCCCCCTGGGCACGCCACTCGCCTGAGTGGCACCGGCGTTCCGCATTGCCCCTTCCCAACGTCACGCCACCACACACCACCTTTTCCCCCCATCGGTCTCGTTCCGGCCGTTGCCCCAACGGCCGTCGCGTCTCCGCCTCTCCCCCGCTCGTTCTTTGCGATCTTTGTGTTCTTTGTGGTTAATCCTCCTGCATACCTCGCCGCGTCCCCGCCTACTTCCGCCGCTGATCCTCGAACTGCGTCAAGATATGCGACAGCCCCGAGAACGACTTCTTGAACAAGTATACCTTCGTCGTCTCTCGGCCGGTGATCGCGCCCATCTCCGCGGAGTCCCCACCGATGATCAGATGTATATCCATCTTCGCGCACGCTTCGCGCATCTTGGCTATCGCGTGCGGCGCAAGATCTTCCGTCACCCAGACCATACCCAGGCGGTTGCTTCGGGCGTAGCGCGTGAACAGGTCCTTGCCGATCACCACCTGGTTACGTCCGAGGCCCTGCCGAGTTCGTTCGGCCAGCTCATTGAAATCCATCGCAAACACCTTTTATATAATGCATAGCCTGATTACGACAACATGAGAGTTTACAGCAGGTCGCGCCTCGGCGCAAGCCTGCGGGGAGCCCGATGAAGAATCTTGCATGGTTGCTCAGTATGGCCTGGCGCGACAGCCGCCGCGGTCGCCGACGCCTTATCCTCTTCGTCGCCGCCATGAGCATCGGCGTCGCCGGACTCGTGGCCATACGCTCCTTTCAGGACAATATCCGGGCCGCTCTGGACAAACAGGCCGGCGAAGTCCTCGGCGCCGATCTCGCCCTCAATTCCAGGCGCCCACTCGCCAGGCCCGTCCGCGACTTTCTCGCCGCCGCCCCCGCCGACATCGCCTGGCAGCGCAACCTCTCCACCATGCTCCGCTTCACCAACAGCGACAGCGCCCATCTCGTGCGACTCCGCGCCATCAGCCCCGAATTCCCCTTCTACGGCCAGATCGTCACCGATCCTCCCGAAGCCGCCACCACCTTCCATTCCGGCAACTCTGCCCTCGTCGACGAAGCCCTCATGATTCAGGCCGGCGCTGCCCCCGGCGATACCATCACCATCGGCCATTCCACCTTCACCATCGCCGGCAGACTGGTGAAGATCCCCGGCGAAGTCTCCCTCTGGACGCAGCTCTCCCCCAGAGTCTTCATCCCCAACGACCGCCTCGACGCCACCGGCCTCATCCAGCCGGGAAGCCGGCTCTTCTATCGCGCCCTCCTCCGCGTACACGATCCCGAGCAGATCGCACCCATAGCCGCCTCCCTCGAGGAAATGGCCGCCCGCCATGGACTGCGCGTTGAAACCATTGCCTCGCGACAGGAACGCCTCGGACGCACCCTCAGCAACGTCTACCGCTTCCTCGACATCTTCGCCATCGCGGCCGTCCTTCTCGGCGGTATTGGCGTCGGCAGTGCGGTGCACGTCTACATGCGGCAGAAGCTCGGCACCGTGGCCATCCTGCGTTGTCTGGGCGCTTCGCGCGGCCAGACCATGGGCATCTACCTGCTGCAGATGCTGGCCATCGGCCTCCTCGGCTCACTCATCGGCACCGCCGGCGGCATCCTCGTGCAGCACGGGTTACCCACCATGCTCACCGACCTGATACCCCATGATCTCGTGGTGAGCTGGTCTTGGCCTGCCATTGCCATGGGGCTCACCGTCGGCCTGGGCATCACCCTCCTCCTTGCCCTCCTTCCACTCCTGAGCATACGCCGCATTTCACCCCTGACCGCCCTGCGGGCTACCATCGAACCCCTGCCGGCCGTCTGGCGCGATCCCCTGCGGCTCGCCGTCTGGGGCGCCACCGCCCTCGGCCTCTACCTGCTCATCGCCTTGACCATGAGCAGTTGGCGGGACGGCGCCATCTTTGCCGGCGCCATCCTCCTTCTCCTCGCCGCTCTGGCTGCCTTCGCCGCCCTCCTGATCTGGCTGGTGCGCCACTTCATCTCCCCGCGGCTCCCTTTCGTCCTTCGCCAGGGGCTCAACAACCTCTATCGCCCCAACAACCAAACCCCCGTCCTCATGATGTGCCTGGGGCTCGGCGCCTTCCTCTTCGCCCTCCTCTTTGCCGTGCAGCACCTGTTGCTCGCCCAACTCGCCTGGTCCCACGACGCCCACGCACCCAATACCCTCCTCTTCGACATTCAGCCCGACGAACTCCCCGGCGTACAGGATCTCCTCGCCACACACGACCTCCCCGTTATCCAGTCCTCCCCCATTGTCACCATGCGGCTCAGCTCCATTGCCGGCCGCACCCTGCGCGAGATCCGTGAAGAAGAGAATCCCCTCATCGAAAGCTGGGCGCTCAACCGCGAGTACCGCTCCTCCTATCGCGACCACCTCTCCCCCGGCGAAGACATCCTTCAGGGCGAATTCGTCCCAAGCATGGATCTCTTCGAAGAGCCCGTGCCCATCTCCGTCGAGGAAGGCATCGCCAAGGATCTCCAGCTTGCCATGGGCGACGAAATCGTCTGGGACGTGCAGGGCCTCCCCATCACCACCTACGTCGCCAGCATCCGCCGGGTCGACTGGTACCAGATGCGCCCCAACTTCTTCGTCATCTTCCCCACCGGCATCCTGGAAGAGGCCCCACACATTCACCTGCTGGCCACCCGCATCGCCTCTCCCGAGGCCAAGGCCAACCTGCAGCGCCAACTCCTCGATGCCTTCCCGACCGTCTCCTTCATCGATGCCGCCTCGCTCATCAGCACCCTCGACGGCATCTTCGGCAAGCTCAGCTTCGCGATCCGCTTCATGTCCATGTTCAGCGTTGGTGCCGGCGTGGTTGTCCTCATCGGCGCCGTCGCCACCAGTCGTTATCAACGCCTCCGCGAGAGCGTCCTCCTGCGGACCATCGGCGCCTCCCGCCGCCAGATCAAGCTCATCGCCGTCAGCGAGTTTGCCATGCTTGGCGCCTTTGCGGCACTAAGCGGCACCATCCTCGCCCTCTTCGCCAGTTGGATCCTCGCCCGCTTCTGGTTCGAGGCCACCTGGCTCATCGCCGCCTGGCCCCTGGCCGGTCTCTGGTTCGCCGTCAGCGCTCTCACCATCATCGTCGGCCTCCTCAACACCCGCCAGACCCTCCGGCATCCCCCCCTGCAACTTCTACGTGAACAAGAAGCCGGCTAACCCCCCTTCGTCCCACTTCGTCCACTGCGTCCACTGCGTCCACTGCGTCCATTTCGTCCACTGCGTCCATTTCGTCCACTGCGTCCATTTCGTCCACTGCGTCCACTGCGTCCACTGCGTCCACTGCGTCCACTGCGTCCATTTCGTCCACTGCGTCCACTGCGTCCACTGCGTCCACTGCGTCCACTGCGTCCACTGCGTCTCTTTTCGCCCCTTGGCCCAACGGGGCTACGTCCTCCAGCCCAGGGTTGCCCTCCCGGCTACCCTGGGTAAACTGCCGTCCACCCGTTCGGGGTTGCGTCCACGGCGTCATCCCCGTCCGACCCGCAACCTCTGTTCCAGCCGCCATCCGGCCGCCAACTCAGGCCTTGGCGACGGTGGACGATGCCTTGGCCTCATCCTGCTCGGCCTTCTCGGGATGATCCATCGAGTAGATGATCGTATCGAGCAGCAGGCAGAGGAGGTCGTGCGCGTGGCGCACATCGTCGGGCTGTGCCTGTACTATAGGCACTTCACGCGGCAGCCGCATGACCCGCGCCAGGTTGTCCAGGCAATCGGGCATGATAATCTCCGCATTGCAGATGGGGCAGATACCCGTATCCCCGACCCCGTCGATGTCGACAGCGAGTTTGTACCCGCATTTCTCGCAATCCATCTTGAAGATGGCCACATCTCCGTCCATGACGCGAGGCACCAGATGATAGGCCACTCCCTGGAAACGCTGCCTGAGGAGGCGCATGAGGCGCAGGTTGATGTGGATGTTGTAGCGGTCCTGGTCTGAGACGATCAGCAGGATCCCAGCCATATAAGGCACCTGCGGATCGAGCCAGCGGAGTATTGCCGGATTCAGCTCCGCCGGTAGATGGATGATGTCCACGCAATGATGCTCGTCAGGCGACAGGCGGTAGGTCGTGGTGCCACCAAGATGCTTACGGATGGCGGGATTCCGGCCGGTCATGCTCCGATGAATCTGCAGGATGGAGTTGATCAGCAAGTGACCGTGTTCCGGCTTGTTCCCCGTTACAATGATGACCGGCACCGGTGTCGTCCAGTCAATGCTGATGGGCGCCGTTTCATTCGAAAGCTGCTTGAGTGGGAACTGCAGAGCGCGGAGGGATTTCAGGAGGAGCCGCAGATTGCTCCCGTCCTTGCCAACGTAGGAACTGAAACTCCTGGCGGCATAATCATGATAAGGGGCTTCGCCCACCTTCAGGTAGCCGTCGTCGATCAACTCCAGCAGCGCCACTGTCGCCTGCCGCTCCGTATAATTGTGATCCTGCAGCAGCTCATCGCGGCCATGTCCAAGCACGGCCTTGTGGTGCAGATCGCGCTGAACCGACGCGGCATCGTCTGGTAACCGTTTGTCACCCTGCAGGAAAACGGCGGACTGAGGCGGCAGCTTCTTCTGCAGCGCCCGGTACTCATCCACCTGCACCGCCGAATTCATGATCACCCGCGTCAGGCTGTCGTCGAACTGGTGGTCTTCCTCAGATGGCTCGACATCGGTGAAGACCACCGATGAGGAATCCCAGCACAAGACCTCCGTCACCGTCTCCCGGCCTTCCACGTTCGGCGCATGCGCGTTGATGAGCTTTCCTTCCTTGATGGTCAGCACTGCCGTACCGGGCGTGCTCTTGATGGTCAGCTGACCCGTCTTCTGCTCCACCTCCAGAAACTGCAGTACGCCTGGAAGCTCTCCCGCGGATACCACCACCGACATGGAACTGGCAACTACCTGGCTGCGGAATCGTCCCTTCAGGTGGTAACGGATCTTTGCCAGGCAGACCCCGAAAACAAAGGGCGTCGGCACAAAATCGTCCGCCCCTGCTTCGTAAGCCGCCACGCAGTTCGTCCCATGCTCGTCATCATCGCCGATCAGCATGATGGGCACCACCCGCGCATAATTCGTCTTGCGAAGATAATGGCAGTACTCGATCCCCGTCGATTCGTGCAGATCCAGATCGATCAGGATCAGATCCAGCGAATAGACGCTCATCAACTGCGCGGCACGCTCGCGCGTCTGCCGGCCGAATACCTGATAGCCTTCCTTTTCGAGCAGGTACTTCAGTGAATACCTGTCGTCGGGATCCCTGGCCATGAAGAGGATCGTCGGTTGCTGTGCCTGTTGGTCGCTCATCGCTTCAATCCAGCAGTTCCTGATGCAGCAGGGGCGTCATGCCGGTCGCTCCAGACGTCAATGCGACTACGCTTGGTGTGGTGACACACGATCCGTCAACCCGTCACAGGCAGTCTACCCCCACAATTTTCTGGACTCCCTTAATATGCCGGGCTACAGACAAAGTACAACTGCAATATCAACTTCCACCTCCCGGTTCCTTGCCTGTTCGCCGGAAGTCAGCCTGGTTTTGTGCCTGAAATTAGAGTCGGGTATCGATGAATATTCTGGAATGAATCTATAGTATCCCGTTCAGAACCCCTCTCTCTCATCATCCGCGGAGCCATTTCCATGAGAACGATTCGTCTTGCCTCCATGCTTCTTCTTCTCGCCATGCTGCATGGATGCCGCCCACAGCCCATGGTGCCGGAAGGACCAAGCAGCATCGTCCCGATTACCTCAGCAAAGCACTTCCAGAGTGCTCTCGCCACCCATGATGTCGTTCTCGTCGACTTCTATGCCGACTGGTGCGCACCCTGTCACCAGCTCCGGCCGACCATCGAAAAGATTGCCCGCGACTACGAGAAGCGGGTTCACGTCGTCAGTGTCGATCACGATGCTCATGGAGATCTCATCAACACGTACGGCATCCAGGCGATACCCACCGTCATCATCTTCCAGAAGGGCCAGCTCATCAAGCGTCTCGTCGGCGTCTACGGCGAACAAAGCTATACCGAGGTCCTCGAAAGCCTGGAGCTACCCCAGGTTGACCAAGCCGACACAGAAAACCTCGGATCAAGTGCCGGTGCATCTGATCCGAGGTGAATATGGTGCTCGAGGGGGGACTCGAACCCCCACGGGTTTTACCCCATTAGGCCCTCAACCTAACGCGTCTGCCAATTCCGCCACCCGAGCAAGAGGGCTGAATACGCTGCTGAAGAAATGAACTATACGCTTTCTTCATTCCGATTCAACTGCGGCGCCACAAAAAAGTCGCCCAGAACCTCCTGCCGCCACCCTTGCGCTTTTCCCTTGCCGGCGGCGAAAGCCCCCGCGAACCAAAAGTCAGACATCCGCTGGCATGGTTGCGCTTGCAAAGCGGACTGGGTAACTCTACTTTGCAGGACATGCAATTGCCTGCCTCTGCGCTTTGCCAACTCGCCAAGGAAGAAAAGGAGAGTGTTCCATGAGTATCTTCAGTTCCCTCAAACGGTACATCATGACGTTGGGCGGCTTGATCGGCGGCGATATCGACAGCCGGACCGAGGAGATGCTCTCTACTCCCTCAGGCGTCAAGGCCACTTTTCAGCAGACTCGCGATAACTGGACCAAGCAATACGGTGAGGTTCGGGAAGCTGTTGCCCAACTGATGATGGTGCTTGAGCAGAAGAAAAGCCAGGTCGACAAGCTATCCCAGCAGATGAAGGATAATGAGACGCGCCTCCGCGGGGCTGTCCAGCAGTTCAAGGCCACCAACGATACCAAGTACCAGCAGGCCTTTACCGAGATCTATAACCGCCAGGAAGCTCACAAGGCGGAACAGGAGCAGTTGAACGCCGAGATCATGGACCTGCAGGGCAAGGTCAACCAGTACAAGCAGAAGCTTGCGGAGATGCAGAAGCAGATCGCCGAGCTGAAGAAGCAGGAAGCCGCCGCCATCGCCGACATCGTCAGCAGCAAGCAGATCATCAGCCTTAACGACCGCCTCAATAATCTCAGCACCCAACTCGACGATCGAAACCTGCAGGCAATCCAGGAACGCCGCGAAAGCCTCAAGGCGCAGGCGTCACTCTCCGAATCGCTCGCCACCGGTGATGTCGAGCATCACATGGAAGAAGAGCTGATGAAGGCGGGCATGCAAAGTGAGGCCGCCGATGTCTTTGCCGCCATGCTCAAGGAAGACGAGCAGCGACAGCTCGCCCGCGATGAGGAACGGCCGGAATCGGCGGCTCGTAAACGAGAGATCTGATGGCTATCCGCCGCCGCACCGCTCGTCACCAGGATCTGCCCTTCATGCAGGCCCTTGGCGATGCCTACGTATCCAGCCAGTCAAATCAGTTTCTGCTCAGCGGCAATGTCCTGGATTTCCAGCGCTGTCCCTGGCGGCAGGCTGACGATGCCGGGAGCGCCTATGTGCCGCTGATCGACTACCTGCGTGAACGGCTCTCGATGACCGAGCGGCTGGTGGTCACCTTCAATATTGCGCGCGGGATCGAATTCGCGGAGGCGGGCGATCGCGAGCGTGCCCGAGAGCTCTATCTCACTCTCTTCACGCCGCGCGAACGCAAGATGGGCGAGCAGAGTTTCGATGAGGTGATCGGCAGGAGCTCCGCCTACCTTCTTCCCGCGCTCATCCTCCTGCGAAAGCTCTGTGCTGCCGCCTCCCGCGCCGGCGATGCCGTCTCCATCGCCATCATCCTCGAATTCTTCGACAGCATCGTGCCGGCCCGCCCGCTCGCCTCCATGGGTGACAATGATCGCCAGCGTCTCATCTTCTTCAAGGAGTGGCTCACCGATCCAAGCTTTGTCGATTCCCGCCACCTCATCCTGCTGCTCTCCGAGACGGCAAGCGGCGTCCATGAATCCATCCGCTCCCTGCCCCACATGCTCAACCTCAACTTGCCGCTCCCTGACGAAGAAGAGCGCAAGGCCTTCATCCGCTGGACGCTGCACCGCAACGAAGACCTCAAGCTCAAGGGAAGCCAGACCTCCTTCGCCCGCCTCAGCGCCGGCATGACCTATCTGGGCATCGAGCAGACCATGCGCCTCGCCCGCTATCAGAAGGGACAGCTCGAAGCACGAGACTTCCTCTACTATCTCAACCGTCTCCTGGTCGCCAGCATCGGCGATCATATCGAGATCGTCCAGCCCAGCCATACCCTCGCCGACGTCATCGGCGCTACCGATCTCAAGCGCCAGCTCAGTCGCCTCTCGCGCACCATGGCTGCCGGCGTCCCGGACATCTCTCCCGTCGGCATCCTGGTGGCCGGGCCCAACGGGGTCGGCAAGACCTTCATCTTCACCGCCTGGGCCGGCGAGAGCGACCGCATCGTCATCTTCCTCAAAAACCTCCGCAGCAGCTTCTTCGGCGAAACCGACCAGATCTTCGAGAAGATCCGCAACGTCCTCGAAGTGCTGGGCAACGTCATTGTCATCGTCGATGAGGCCGATACCGTCTTTGCCCGCCCGGGCGCCAACACCCACGAGACGGAGCAGCGTCTGTTCGGCAACGTCATCAAGATGATGGGCAATCCCGACAACCGCGCCAAGATCGTCTGGGTCCTCCTCACCGCCCGCCCCGACAACCTGGCGCCCGACCTCAAGCGCAGTGGGCGCTGTGGGCTGCATATCCCCGTCTTCGATCCCGAGGGCGACGATCGTCACGCCTTCATCGCCTACGCGCTGCGTCATGCCGATATGCAGCTCGACCACTTCACCCGGGAGGAACGCGACGCCTTCCACGCCTCTACCGAACGGTTCAGCCCGGCCGACTTTCGCGAACTCGTCGCCGAACTCAAGACCGAGCGCCTCCTCCTCCGCCGAAAGCTCGCCCCCGACGATGTGCTGCGCCTGCTCGCCGACTTCCTTCCCGCCGACACCGGCGCCCAACGACGACTGCAAACGCTCCACGCCATGCTCCACTGTTCTCGCCGCACCCTGATTCCCCAAAGTTTGCAAAATCTCTCCCGTGACGATATTTTGCTCCAGATAGCAAAGCTTCAGGCAGGCATCGAACGATAGCCCATTTCCAGCGCCAGGCCTGCCAACCGCCACACGCCACCAAGAGGGTCGGATCATGGAAAACGAACTGACGCACCCCAAGTACATTTACGCCGACATTCTCATCGCTCTTGCCGACGCGGACGGTGTCGTGGATCCGCGTGAACGTGAGCTGCTCGACAGCTTTTTCGACCAGATGGAGTTGGATAAAGAGACCATACAGGAGATGTGGCTCACGCCCCGCACCCTCGACGTCATCGAATCCCTGCTGAGCGATATCCCCGATCGCACCTTCAAGCACTGCATCCTCAAGGACTGTTATCTGCTGGCCTACGCGGATCAGAAGATCGACCCCGAAGAGAACCATTTCATCAAGCGCATCAGCGGCATCATGGATGTCGATGCCGAGACCAAGCAGCGCATCCACGCCTGGGTCAAGCTCTCCCTGGCACAGAAGGATGAAGCGGACGAGCTCTTCGGCCCGGGCGCTGCCACCCGCATCGGCGGCTACTGACCGACCCAGGCCCTTGCCTTTTCCGCGGAATGAACCCATTTTTCAGTAGCGCCTCTTCACGTTCAATTCTGGTTCGGTTGCCATGGCTATTCCTCCCATCTTTCACTCCTTTCTCAATGACGCGCCCTTTCGTAACTGCGTGCGGTGCGCATGTGACCTGGAGAAGGAACAACCTTACGCGATCGAAAAGGCTTTCAATCGGGGTGAAGTCGTTTTCGAGTATGCACTCTGCTTGAATTGCATGATCGAAATGCAGGCCGAACTCTCGGAGGAGTCGCAGCAGGCCCTTGACCGCTACTTTGCACAGGTGCGGTGGGAGCAGCGCGAGGCGGCGCTTGAAGACGAGCGCGATCTCGATGCCTGGATCGGCTATTGCCTCATCAAGGGCACCCCACGCGAAGAGCTTGACGAATATCAGCTCTGCGCCCTCTGCGAGGGAGACAACATGCTCTACCATGGCATGCCCTTCCTCCTCTCCGGTGCCGTCGCCGAAGAGATTCAGAAGCTCCTCTCCAGGAAGACCCGCGACAGCATGGACGGCTTCATCCGAGACCACCTCAACCAGATGCCCGACCTCGACAAGATCCTCACCGGTCCCATTCCCGTCATCTTCTGAACAGCGCGCATCGCCTATTCGACGGTAACACTCTTCGCGAGATTGCGGGGTTGATCGATCTCGCAGCCACGGGCGCGGGCGACATGGTAGGCAAGGAGCTGCAGCGCGATAGCCGTGGTGACCGGCGTCAGCAGTGGATGGCTGCGCGGAATGCGGATGATCTTGTCCGTAAGCGCTTCGCAGCTCCGATCCCCATCGGTCGCGGTCAGGATGATCGGCGAGCGGCGGGCGCAGCATTCCTGGATGTTGCCCAACATCTTTTCTTTGCCGGGCAGGTCGTTGGCCAGCGCGATCACCGGCACATCCTTGTCCAGCAGCGCGATCGGTCCGTGTTTCAGTTCGGCCGCGTGATATCCCTCGGCGTGGATGTAGCTGATCTCCTTGAGCTTAAGGGCCCCCTCCAGCGCCACTGGGTAGAGGAGCCCGCGGCCGAGGAAGAAGCAGCTGCGCGCCTTCGCCAGATCCCCGGCAATCGATTCGATGGCAGGCGCCTGCTCCAGCACCAGGCGCGTGTACTCCGGCAGCCGTTCGATCTCCGCCGCCAGTTCCGCCCCCTGGTCGCGCGTCATCCGATGGCTGCGTGCCAGCTTCAGCGCCAGCATCAGCAGCACCGCCACCTGGCAGGTGAAGGCCTTGGTCGAGGCCACCCCGATCTCTGGACCGGCATGCAGGTAAATCCCACGCCCCGCTTCCCGCGCAATCGTCGAGCCGACCACATTGACCAGCGCCGCCACGTGAGAGCCCTTCAGCTTCGCCTCGCGCAGCGCCGCCAGCGTGTCCGCCGTCTCCCCCGACTGGCTGATGACCAGCACCAGCGTACGCGGATTGAGAATCGGATTGCGGTACCGGAACTCCGCTGCCTGATCCACCTCCGTCACCAGGTGCGCCAGGTCTTCAAAGTAATACTCGCCCACCATGCCTGCATGCATCGAGGTGCCGCAAGCGGCGATCACCATCCGGTCCACCTGCGCCAGCTCCACGGGTGTCATGCCAAGTCCATCCAGGCGCGCCGTGCCGAGATCGTGGTCGAGCCGGCCGCGTATGGCATTGTGCAGCGCCTCCGGCTGCTCCTGAATCTCCTTCAGCATGTAATGGGCGCAGCCCCCCTTCTCGATCGCTCCGAGATCCCAGTCCACTTCAAGCATCTGCCGATCCACCGGCACGTTGCTCAAGTCGCGAATGTCGCAGCTCCCCGCGCTCAAGATCGCGATGTCGTTATCTTCGAGGTAGATGACGCGCCGCGTATGAGCCACGATGGCGGCCACGTCGCTCGCCACCAGCACTTCATTCTCACCAATGCCGATGACGATCGGGCTGCCTCGCCTCGCCACAATCAGCTTATCCGGTTCATGAGCGCAGGCCAGCACCACCCCGAAGGTCCCCTGAAGCTGGCGCAGCGCCTCTCCGGCGGCGGTGGCGAAGTCGCCATCGTGGAAGCTCGCCACCAGGTGGGCGATGACTTCGCTGTCGGTCTCCGAAGCAAAGTGGTGCCCCGCCTGGCGCAGCCGGTTGCGCAGCAGCTCGTAGTTCTCGATAATGCCGTTGTGCACCACGGCAAAATTGCCGGAATCGTCCAGATGCGGATGTGCATTCGCCTGCGTGGGTGCTCCATGCGTGGCCCAGCGCGTGTGGGCAATGCCACAGGTAGCTGCCGGCGGGAGGCCATCCCTCTCCACCAGGCTCTGCAGAGCCTGCACCTTGCCCGCTGCCTTGCGCACGGAGATCCCATCGGCCGTCATCACCGCTACCCCCGATGAATCATAGCCACGATACTCCAGCCTCCGCAATCCGTTTATCAAGACACCCAGCGCTTCCTTCGATCCAACGTAGCCAACTATTCCGCACATGAGATCCCTTCCTTGTCGCTTGGTCGTTCTTTTCTGCCGCAAGCTACTATAGCCGCGGCGGCGACAGCGCGCCCGATCGCTACGGATCGTAAGGACAAACCTGGGTACCGGATCACCTCAGCTTGGCGCTGAAGATTCCTATTCCGCCTTGGCTTCGCGGGTCATCAGGTCGCGAACCCCCTGGCGAGGATCCTTGTCCTCATAGAGACCCGCATAGACTTCACCGATGATCGGTGCGTCTACCTTCAGCTTGCGCGCAAGCTGCCAGGCGCTCTCCGTGGTCCGCACGCCTTCCGCCACCACCATGCCCATCTCCTGAACGATTTCGTTCAGCTTGCGCCCTTTGCCCAGCTCGACCCCAACGTGGCGGTTCCGGCTGTGACGGCTGTTGCAGGTGACGATCATGTCGCCCACACCGCTGAGGCCGGAGAAGGTACGCGCCCGGCCTCCCAGCGCCATGCCCACACGGGCCATCTCTGCAATCCCGCGCGTTATCAGCGCCGCCTTCGAGTTGTCGCCAAGCTCCATGCCGTCGCAGACGCCCGCCGCGATGGCATACACATTCTTCAGCGCCCCGCCCAGCTCGACACCGATCACGTCCGTCGTCGTATACACACGAAAAACTTCGCTCATGAAAGCCTGCTGCACGACCTGCGCCGCTTCCGCGTTGCGCGACGCCACCACCACCGCCGTCGGCACTTCCCGCGAGACTTCTTCCGCATGGCTTGGCCCCGACAATGCCGCATAGCGCAGGCGCGGACCCAGAATGTCCCGCACCAGCTCATCCATCCGCTTCAGCGTCTTCACTTCGATGCCCTTGGCGACATTCACCAGCACCTGCCGCCGGTCGAACCCGCTCTTCGAAAGCTGCTCAAGCGTCTTGCGCGCATACTGCGACGGCGCCGCCAGCACCAGCAACTGGGAGCCCGAGATCGCCGCGGAGAGATCCTCCTGCAGTTCCAGCGCCTCCGGCAACTCGACGCCTTTCAGGAAGCGGTCGTTACGCCGGGTGCGACGCATCTCCTCCACATAATCCGGAAAGGGTCCCCAAAGCGTCACGTTGTGTCCGTTGCCGATCAGGCGCATGGCCAATGCCGTGCCCCACGCACCATCACTGATGACTGTAGCCTTCATTCAACCTTCCTTCTTGCCCATTCGTGGTTCAGTACCTTTCAGCAGGCGCCGGATGTTACCGCGATGACGCAGGACGGCGACAATACAGAGAAGCACAAGTAGCCCAAGCGTCGGCCGATCGTAGGCGTTGGGTTCGCTGAGTAAATTGATGCCGATTCCCGCCAACGGCAGCACGATAGCGCCACAGATGCTCGCCAGTGAGACCAGCCGCGTGGCAGCCATGACGATACACCAGACCACCAGCGCCACCAGCACCGGCAGCGCCGCGACGGCCAGCAACGCCCCCGCCGACGTCGCTATCCCCTTACCGCCCTTGAACTTCAGGTACGGCGACCACACATGACCCGCCACCGCCGCAAAAACGGCCACAATCGGCGTCCAGCCTGCCACATGTCCGCCTTCCGCAAGCACTTGCACCACGCTCACCGAAACATAGCCCTTCAGCGCATCCAGCGCAAAGCAAGTCAGCCCCCACCCGCGGCCAAGGGTCCGCCATACATTCGTGGCGCCGATGTTGCCGCTGCCGTGCGCGCGAATATCCAGCCTGTTCAGCCTGCCGATCAGCAGCCCGAACGGTATGCCGCCGATCAGGTAACATAGCACGATGACGAGATAGCTCATGCTGGGCACCGTCGCCGGCGAGTGATCGGTTCTCCCCTGCTGCCGGCCAAGCAGATGGGCGCTCCCTTACCCGCCTGCATCACGTGTCGAAGCAGCGTGGGCGGTCAAGCACTTCCCGGGCCACGATGCTGCGCCGCCACCCGCTACGGGTGTTCAGCCCCATCTTGTACATCTTGGCGCGACCGCGGCTGGTGGCGGTGCTCGTATCCGCAATCTCCAGCTTCATCTCCGCCATACCGATTGGAGCCGGCGCCAGCCGCCCAGAGGCTTCCGCCTGCACCAGCCGCTGCGACACCTCATCGCTGTAAGAGAGCATGGCCGGCTGTGCGGTCGCGGTGCGCGTTACCGGCGCAGGTGCTTTCGCTGCACCCTGTTGCCGGCGTATCGCTTGCTCGATCAGCTCCCTGGCCTGCTCCGCCGCGTTCGGCGCGGCCGGAGTGAGCGGACGCTGAGGCGCTTCCCTGCGTTGCGTACGTGCCGGTGTTGGCGTTGGTCGCGACTCCGGCCGCTTGGGCTGCTGAGGCCGCGGCTGAAAGGGTTTCTCTTGCGTGGGGGGCACGCTTTCGTCATTCTCCCAGCCCTCGTCCCAGCTCTCCGTCTTTTCCTGGCGTCGTTTTATGATGAAGCTGATCAGGGCGATGGCACCCCAGATGACGAAGATGATGAAGCCTTCCATATAGCCTGCGTCCAGTGCGAGAGTTCGTTCGTTGCGGTAAGTGGATCCTGACGGCCGGAGCGGGACGATGCCCATCACCGGCCGCCCCTGCCTCTCTTATTCTTCGGGAGCGCCCGCGATGTTGTTACGCATCTCGGTGTCGGCCTTCAGGTTCTCGATGCGATAGTAGTCGAGGATACCAAGCGAGCCGTTGCGGAAGGCCTCGGCCATCGCCAGCGGCACCTGCGCCTGAGCTTCCACCACCTTGGCTCGCATTTCCTGAACGCGAGCGACCATCTCCTGTTCCAGGGCAACGGCCGCTGCCCGCCGCTCTTCCGCCTTCGCCTGGGCGACGCGCTTGTCCGCTTCCGCCTGGTCCGCCTGCAACCGCGCGCCAATGTTCTCGCCCACGTCGATGTCGGCAATATCGATGGAGAGGATTTCAAATGCGGTGTTGCTGTCGAGCCCCTTGTCGAGCACGCGCATGGAGATGGTATCGGGATTCTCCAGCACCGCCTTGTGCGATTCGGCGGAACCGATGGTCGTCACAATACCTTCACCCACGCGGGCGATGATGGTCTCCTCAGTGGCCCCGCCGATCAGGCGGTCAAGATTGGCGCGAACCGTCACCCGCGCTTTCGCCTTCAACTGGATACCGTCCTTGGCCACGGCGTCGATCGTCGTCCGGCCCTTGGAAGGATCGGGGCAATCGATCACCTTGGGGTTGACCGACGTACGCACCGCGTCGAAGACATCGCGCCCAGCCAGGTCGATGGCCGCCGCTTTCTTGAAGGTCAGCTCGATTCCCGCCTTGTCCGCGGCAATCAGCGCGTTGACAACGGAGAGGATGTCCCCGCCGGCAAGGTAGTGGGATTCAAGCGAATCGGTGTCCACGTAGTCCAGACCCGCCTTCTTCACCCGGATCAGCGCTTCGACAATGACCGATGGAGAGGTCTTGCGAAGCTTCATGCCGATCAGGTTCACGACCGATACGCGCGCATTCGATGCCAGAGCGCGCAGCCAGATGCCGAAGAAGTAGAGAAACGGAAAAACGACGATCAGCAGGATAAAGACGATAATGACGACAAGCAGCATGAAACTCGGTTTCATCTGTGCCAGATAGAGAGGCAGCATAGTGTGGCGACCTTTTATTAATGATTTTTAGAAGTGGATTACCGGCGCCATGTATCGACTCGAGCGTCTTACAAATCCGCCGTCCGTGCTACTACAATGCGGTTGCCTTCCACGCGCACGACTTCGATCGATTCACCTTTACTGATTATATCACCTTCGCTTATGACGTCAATACGTTCACCGTCAATTAACGCAATGCCGGAAGGCCGAAGCACCGTGTGTGTCGTACCGCGCTTGCCAAGCAGTTCAATGTTCTCGGGTGAGTACCCATGCCATTCCTTCGTGTCCTGCTGCAGAAACATGCGCTTGCCCAGCCGGCTGCCAGGGAAAAAACGCGCCCAAGCCCAGAAGGCGATCATGCCCACCACCGCCGAAGCTGCCAGAAGGCTGAAGCCGAAGACCGCGTCATGCATGAACCCCGCCACGATTCCGCAGGCGATCAGGATCAGACCGAAGACGCCGACCACGCCGCCAGGCAGCACAAGCTCCGCCAGAATCAGCACAATCCCCGCCCCCATCAGCCCGATTATCACACCGATATCACCCATTCTTCTCGCCTTGTGGGTTCACCGTTTCCCTCCACTGCCGCAATGGCACTCTCCATAACGTACGTGATTCACTCCGGAAATCAACAAAAAAAGCATCGAAAAACGATTGACTATGGTCCGAGAGCCCGTATTGTAATTCACGCTATTCTCTTGGGTGCGCCTCCAATCGCTCCCTCAGTCTGCCCGATAGTGTAACGGTAGCACAGTTGACTCTGGATCATCTAGTCTTGGTTCAAATCCAGGTCGGGCAGCCATTCTTTCCCTGTCGACTTCTCTCCATCGACAGGGTAGGGTGAGGAATGGTCCTGAAGAGGTGCTTGAAACACCCCACACTCCCAACCATGGTATCCGGACACAATTACTCAGTCCAACCATTGGGAGTGCTGCCATGAGTCAACACAGCCAGTTACTGGCAGGTTCGGGATTTGTCCCGGCGGATGGTCAACGGGGAGATGTGATGGCGGGGCCCACTCGCTTTCAGCCATCCCGCCAACCTCCTCCGCGGCGCGTCGCCACCGTAGGCGTCGAGCCATCGAGCTTTCTGCGCCGCGCCATCCTGTGGCGCTCCTTCGGGGTCGCCAATGTGGCTGCCCTTCCGGAGCGGGAGTTCCCCCGACTGGATTGCGACGCCGAGGCTGTCGTCATCCACACCCTCTCCGCACCACCCTCGTGGGACGAGCTTCTCGAATGGGCTGGGAAGCGGAGGGTCATTGTCGATGTGCAGATCGCCGCTGCGATGGCCGGGCTTGCCGGTCATGACCTGCGCCTGCACATGGCGAGCGGTGAGGTGACCCCGCTTCTCGACGTCATGTGCCACCAGGAGAATCGGCCGGTCTATCCGCGGGCGCCCGCGGTAGAGATTGTCGCCGAGCCGCCCGTGGCCACCGGCATGACCATCGGTGATCGCGTTCACCTTTATGCACCATCACCGATCGATATGGGGCTGCGCGTGCTGGATGAGAGTGAGGCGCTGCAAAGCTTCGCGGAGCGCTATGGCGCCGTCGTCTGGGGCAGGGCCGTCCAGACGCAGGGGGCCGCGCTGATCAGCTGCCCCACGCCGACAGGCGGTCTGGTCACGATCATGGATCTGCACGTGGTCGATCGGAAGCCGGAAGCCTCCGGCAGCGAAACGCCCGCCACCCAGATTCTGCTCTCGCTGCTGGGGAAGAGCCCGGTCACCTTCGGCCGCTTTGTCGTGCCGCATGCCCGCTACAGCGACTTCATCGACGAGCTGCACGCCTTCACCCAGCATCATCCGCGCTTTGCCGCGATGGAGAAGATCGGCCGTTCCGTGGCGGGGCGCGACATCTGGCTGGTCAAGATCGCGCGGGATCCCGAAGCGCCCGTCGTCCTCCTGTCGAATGTCGTGCATCCCTACGAATGGGCGCCGATCTACGGCGTCTGGCGTTATCTGCGCCATCTGCTCGAACAGATGGAGAGTGGCGGCTGGGAAGCGGAGGAACTGCTCGATGGGCGGCAGGTATGGTGGATTCCCAGTGTCTGCCCAGATGGCTTCGACGATCGGCGGCAGCAGCCGAGCGCCATCAACCTCAACCGCAACTTCCCTGGCGGCTGGGAGCATGCCGCGCCCGGCGAGTTGAACTGGGGTGCCTTCGGATCTCCGCACGCGATCGAAGAGATCGCCCCTATCTCCCTGCGTGGTCCCGGCCCGGGCTCGCAGCCCGAAACGCAGGCGCTGATGGCGCTCTTCCATCGCGGTGGACCACCCATCGTCACCTTGGCTGATTTTCACGAGAATGTGGGTATCGGCAACTTCCTGCACCAGCACGAAGATGCGGAGGGAGTCATTCCGCACATCGACTACCACGCGGAGCTGATCGAAGGGGTCTGTCACGCCTTTGCGGGAAGGTATTTCGAGCAGCGGGACAAGTCCTTCTACAAGGTGGATCACAACGCCGAGTTCTCTCCCGGCCGCGTCTGTGGCTGGCTGGGCTATGCCGTTGAACATGGCGCCAAAGGGTGTGTCGTCGAGGCCTCCGGTGGCGACTGCACCCACTATCGAACGATCCGTCGAACCGAGTATGCGGCGCAGGTTGTCGAACAGGTGCTGGCCGCGGAGAAGGGACGCCTCTACCGCAATCCATGGGGTGAAGAGCGCAGCGTCACCCTGCGCCTCCATCGCCGGCCAGACAACCTGGTCATCCGCATCTATGACGCGGAGTCGCGACTGGTTTCAACCCGGCAGGTCGCGGGAAGTCCCGACACCATCACTACCTCCGTGCCGCCAGGCGGCTGCCTGCGCCTGCGCTTCGAGCCATAGGATCAGGTGAACCGCCTGTCCGCCGGGGTACGAGCGGACAGGCGGTTTCATCCCGTCAACGGTTTGCTTACGCCTTCGTGGCGATCGGACATCCGGAGATGAGTTGCTCCACGACGGCGGGATCGGCCAGGGTCGACGTATCGCCGATCTTGTCGACCTCGCCTTCGACGATCTTGCGCAGAATGCGTCGCATGATCTTGCCGGAGCGGGTCTTGGGGAGACCTTCCGCGAACTGGATGTAATCGACCTTGGCGATTGCCCCGATCTCCTTGCGCACCAGTTGGTTCAGCTCCTCCCGCAAGGCATCGTCACCCTTTGTGCCCTGGTTGATGATCACATAGGCGTAGACGCCCTGGCCCTTGATCTCGTGCGGAAAGCCCACCACGGCCGCTTCCGCGACCTTGGGATGCAGCACCAGCGCACTCTCGATCTCAGCCGTGCCCAGACGGTGGCCCGAGACATTCAGCACATCGTCAACGCGGCCGGTGATCCAGTAGTAGCCGTCCTTGTCGCGCTTGCAGCCGTCGCCCGTGAAATAGTACCCGGGATACTGCACGAAGTAGGTCTCCTTGAAGCGTTCCGGATCCCCGTAGACAGCGCGCATCATGCCCGGCCATGGTTCCTTGATGGCGAGCACACCGGAGCACTCGCCGTGCAGTTCCTTGCCGCTGACCGGGTCGAGAATGACCGGCCGCACGCCGAAGAAGGGCAGGGTGGCGGAGCCCGGCTTGGTCGGCACCGCGCCCGGCAGCGGGGTGATCATATGGCCACCCGTCTCCGTCTGCCACCATGTATCGACGATCGGCACGGTGCCCCGGCCGATCTTGTTGTGGTACCACATCCACGCTTCCGGATTGATGGGCTCACCAACCGTGCCAAGCACTTTCAGCGACTTCAGCGAATAGGGCGTGGTGAAGGCATCGCCCTGCTGGGCGAGCGCGCGTATGGCGGTTGGCGCCGTGTAGAACTGGTTGACCTTCCACTTGTCGCAGACCTGCCAGTAGCGGCCGGCATCCGGATACGTGGGGATGCTTTCGAACATCACCGTCGTGGCGCCGTTCGTCAGCGGACCATAGATGATATAGCTGTGACCGGTGATCCAGCCGATGTCCGCCGCACAGAAGTAAATGTCGCCGTCGTGATAGTCGAAGGTCAGCTTGTGGGTGTAAGAGGTCCAGACATTGTAACCGGCGGTCGTATGAAGGACGCCCTTGGGCTTACCGGTGGAGCCGCTGGTGTAGAGGATGAAGAGAGGATCTTCAGCATCCATGTGCTCCGGCGGGCAGCTCGCGTCCGCCGCTTTCATGGCGTCTTCCCACCATATGTCACGGTCAGCCTGCATGGGGATCTTTTCCCCTGTACGCCTGGCGACGATGACGCTCTTCACGAAGTCCAGCCCTTTCACCGCCTCGTCGACCGTGGTCTTCATGGGGATCTGCTTGGCGCCGCGATGAAGCCCGTCCGTCGTCACGATGACGGTCGACTTGGAGTCGATCACCCGATTGCGGATCGAATCCGCGGAAAAGCCACCGAAGACGATGGAGTGGACGGCGCCAATCCGCACGCACGCCAGCATGGCGATAGCCAGCTCGGGGACCATCGGCATATAGATGGTGATGCGGTCCCCCTTCTTCACGCCCTGCGCTTTCAGAACATTGGCGAACTTGCAGACGTCGTCGTACAATTCGCGGTAGGTCAGCGTCCGATCTTCGCCGGGCTCATTGCCTTCCCAGATGATGGCGGTCTGATCACCCCGTTTCTCCAGGTGGCGATCCAGGCAGTTGTAGGCGACATTCGTCTTACCGCCGATGAACCACCTGATCCTGGCACTATGAAAATCGTAGTCGCGCACTTTGCGGAAGGGCTCGAACCAGGATATCTGCTCGTTGGCGATTCGGCTCCAGAAGCCATCGGGATTCTCGATGCTCTCCTGATACAGCTGATGGTACTCCTCGAGGCTTCGGACGTGCGCTTGCTCCGAAAACTCCCTCGAGGGTGGGAAGGTCGACTCTGACATGGGCTCTGCTCCTCTTGCTGTTTCCATGGTTCTGTCCGTTCCCCCATTCCACGCGCGATGCCTACCCCAGCTGCTCCGGTAAACAATCTCTCCTGCATAATGTGCCTTGATTTCGGCTCCACGGACAAATTTGTGTGGCCGGAAAACGGTCCGGCATTAGAAAAATACTATAAGTTGATAAACTTTTCAACTTCACCCATTCTAAAGGGAAGTAGCTGGATAGCAGCCTATACAAGTCGTCCAAGCCGATCGCGTCTTTTTTCTTCCTTGGACTTGCAGCCGCTAAGCAGAGCGGTAATATTCTGGGAATATTCTGCTTAACGTAGATCAAGGGCATACAACCATGTTTACGGTGCCGAGCCAACTGCGGGAGCGCAGCAACTACCTGGAGATCGCCGATTTCCTGGAAAGCCAGGTGGTTTCGGGGACGCTGCGGCCGAACGACAGGTTACCGAACACCCCGGAACTGCTGGAGATGTTCGGGGTGTCGCGGGATACCTTGCAGCGGGCGCTGGGGCGTCTGGTTCGCCGTGGGCTGATCAAGCGGATGCCGCGACGGGGCACCTTCGTCACCGCGGGAGTGGCCAGCTCGACGGTGGGGGTGGTTTTCGGCAAGGATCCCTTCACCAGCAGCAGCGGCTTTTACCGGGAGACACTGGCTTGCTTCTTCCGCGAAGGACGCCATCTGAACATGGATGTAAAGGCGTACCTCTTCCTTGAGGAATCGACCTTTCTGTCGTCGGTACGCGAGCTGGAGCAGGATATCCGCGACGGCCAGCTGCGATGTCTGGTGTCGATCTACCTGAGTGGTTTGCTTGGCCACTGGATGGAGGACCAGACGGATCTGCCGATCCTGCTGCCGCCGGAAAACGATACGGAAGCGCGGGTACGCATGGGGCTGGAGCACCTGCTGAAGCGGGGGCGGCGGCGGCCACTGCTGCTCTCGCTGGTTTCACCCGACAACACCCCGACCCATCTGGCCGAGACGGTGCTGGCCGAGGAACGGAGCGGCGCGGCAGCCGCGTGGCGACAGGCGGGTATGGAAGGCCCGCCGCCGGAACCCGTCATGCTGATGGATACCGACCAGGCCGCCTACGACTACATACGGCAGCGCTTCCAGGAAGCGGGGCCGCTTCCAGATGCGATTCTTGTCAACCACGATCTCAACACCAAGGGAGTACTCTTTGCGCTTGCGGAGTTGGGGCTGCGGATGCCGGAGCAGGTGGCGCTGGTCACACACGAGAACCGCGGCTGCGAACATTTCTTCCCGAAGGCGCTGACCCGGCTGGTCTGCGATCCGCGCGACAATGTGGTCGCCACCTATACGTTCCTGCGTCAGTCCGGCCTGCCGTTGCCGCCGGGCCAACACGCTGTTCCCGGAAAGATTGCGCCAATCCTGATCGAGGGCGCATCCTCATGATTGAAGCCAACCTCAACACATGGAGTTTGACATGCACACGCGAACAATGCCGCGGAAACGATCCTTTACCCTCATCGAGCTGCTGGTGGTGGTGGCGATAATCGCCATTCTCGCGTCCATGCTGCTTCCGGCCTTGAGCAAGGCGCGCGGCCGGGCAAAGGCGACCGCCTGCATCAACAACCTGAAGCAGATCGGGCTGGCGATGTTCGGCTACGTAACCGATAGCGGCGAATTTTTTCCCTGCAATCGTCTGGATGATGAGACCAGTTCGAGCAAGGACGGGTATCCGGTGGCGACGCTCGCAATGGAGCTGAACCCGGTGACCGGCGCTGGCAGCATGCCGGGTCCCTGGCTCTCGTCGGTGATGCACTGTCCGGTTACCAGCCGCATGTCGTTCTACGTTTCGTACAGCGGGACATGGGGCAACGTCGTCTACAGCACCTATGGCTCGTCCGATCAGCTTTTCGACTACAATCCAAGGCACACGCACCTGTCGCGGGTGACCCATCCGGAGCTGACCTTCATGTTCGTGGATACGCACATGCACAGCGCGCGCTACTGGAACCAGTATCTGGATATCCGCCATAACGGCAGGGTGAATCTGGTCATGGTGGACGGACACGTCGAATCGGTGGATACGCGATTGCCGGACGGCACCATATGCGGGAGCAGCAGTTCACCCGCGCCGATCCGCTATCCGCTGGGCGCCACCTCCAAGGCAAAATACCCGTGGGGGCGCACATGGTAATGCAACGCTTCCTTGCAGTCCTCCTCCTGGCTGCGGCCCTCCCCCTTGGCGCCGCCGAGATGCGGCCGTTGCCGGGAACGTGGCGACTACAACCGGCATCGGCCCCGGATGAAGCGCCGGGAGAGGAGTGGGGCACGGTGGATGCCACCTCTTCGGCCTGGAAGGGGGCCATTCGGCGCGTGGCGACGTGGAAGAGCGTCGACCTGCAGAACCTGGGCTCGCTCTGGTACGCGCAGACCGTCGATGTACCCGCGGAGTGGAGCGGTAGCCGTCTGCGGCTCAACTTCCGCCGGATCGAGGGGGATGCCATCGTCTTCTGCAATGGCGAGCGCATCGGCGAACTGCTGCGCCCCGGCGGGGAGATCGAGCTGACGCCGGCCATTCAGTTCGGCGGCGAGAACGAGGTGAGACTCTTTGTCACTCGCGACTATACGGGCATTTCGCGCGGCTTCACGGAAGATCCGCTGCGATATCGGAGCCGGGGGCCAGAGGGGCGCAATCTCCCACTGAGCAGGTGGGGGCTGGGCGTCAGCGCGCCAGTCGATCTGATCCGCCTGCCGAGTCCCGCCGGGATCAGCGATACCTTCATCCAGACATCCTGGAGGGAGAAGCGGCTGACCCTTCATTGCACGATCGACGCGACCGCCCCGGTTCGCGGCGCACGCCTGGAGGCATCGGTGAAGGACGCCGGCGGCGCGGAGGTGCTGAAGTTCACCGGCGATCCTCTGCAGCTTGCCCCCGGCATCACGACAGTGGAGCTATCGTCGCCATGGGCGGATCCGATCCCTTGGGAGCTGGAGGCACCGTATCTTTACCACGTGGAGCTACGGCTGGTGGGGCCGGATGGGGAACTGGATGCAAGCGCACCGCAACGCTTCGGCTTTCGCGAGATCTGGACCAGCGGTCGGGAGTTGTACCTCAACGGGCACCTTTCCAGATGGCGGATCGAGTGGACGAGCTTCGGCTTGAACCAGAACTCGCTGCCGTTGCTCAAGCTGCTCGGCCGCAATGTGGTCTATCAGCAGAACAACCCGACTGCCTGGTGGTGTGACTGGGCCGAGACCCCCTATGTAAGTGACGAGCTGCTGGATCTGCTCGACGAGAACGGCGTTGGACTGCTGCTGCTCGCGCCGACCGTCTCCAACATCCGCACATTGCTGCTCGAGGACCCGGTGGCGCGGCGAGATTTCGAGCGTGAGACGGCGCTCTGGGTGAAGCGTTACCGCAACCGCCCAAGCCTCCTCGCATGGTGTGTCGCCATGAATTCCTACAACCCGCGCGATGCCATTCACCCGGAGACGATGGGGCAGCGGTCCGAGTATACGCATCCACAGGTGAAGGTGATCGAGCAGGCGATGTCATTCGTCAAGGCGCATGATCCAACGCGCCTGGTCTATGCGCATGCGGATGGCAATCTGACGGATATCGCCAGCGCCAACACCTATCCCAACTTCATGCCGCTGCAGGAGGTCGAGGATTACCCGGAGGTGTGGGCGGAGAAAGGCAACATGCCCTACTTTGCGGCGGAGTTCGCCCTCCCCTATGACGGCACCTGGTACAAGGGGAGCCAGTTTCTGGGGACGGAGTACGCCGCCATCTACTTCGGTAACGAGGCGTATCATGCCGAGCCGGAAGAGCTGTTGCGGCAGACCATCGACATCGGGCTGGGGAACAGGGGGCATGGCAATTCGCTCAAGAGCGCGTTGCCCAACTTCCCCATGTACTGGCAGGTGCGCGACCTCTACGTGCGACATACCGATCGGGCATGGCGAAGCTGGGGTGTCCTTGGCTGGCACTACTTCAACTTCAGCGTGGGCTATGGGGATCCGCCCGATGCGAAGATCAGCGTCTTCAGCCGCTATGCCGTGCTGCAAGAGCCCGTGACCTCTCGGCCGGAGTGGGCCAGTCCCAACTACGACATCCACAGCGCCAACATGCAGCCCCTTCTCGCCTATCTGGCCGGTGCCCCCGACTTCACCGACAAGACGCACAGCTACCAGGGCGGCGAAGAGGTGCGCAAGCAGATCGCCATCGTCTGGGACGGTCCGGGGCAGCGCCGGTTGAAGGTCCGGTGGGAACTCCGCCGGGGCGACGAGATCCTGCGCCACGGCGAGGAAACGCTGACACTGCAGGTCGGCGACACGCGCTTCACGCCGATTGCCTTCACGGCACCGACCGTCTCCGAGCGCACGGATCTGGAGCTGTCACTCGCCGTCCACGACGAGGACCGCCACGTCAGCGGGGAAAGCTTGACGTTGACGATCTTTCCGCCGTCCGCGCCGCTGACGCTCAACGGACGCGTCGCCCTTTGGGATCCCGCGAACAGAACCCGCCCGTGGCTGGAGAGCCTGGGCGTCACGGCCAACGCGATCGAGCCGGGAGATGCTCTGGATGACTACGCGCTGTTGATCGTGGGGCGGGAGGCGCTCACCCCGGGAGCACGACTGCCGTACACCCCGGCGGAGATCGCGCGCGGCCTGAATGTCCTGGTCTGCGAGCAGCTCCCGGCGATGTGGGAAGGACTTGGTTTTCTGCCCGACGACCTCCATTCGCGGCGAATCTTCATCACCGACGAGAGCTCGCCCATCGTCGCCGGCTTGCGGGATCGGGAGTTGCGCGACTGGCGCGGCACCCCCGACCTCCTGCCCGAGTACCGCCGAGCCTACGATCATGACGCCCTGCGCGCCCCCAAAGGGAGCAGCCGCAACACCGTGGCCAGCGTTGTCCTGCGCATCCCGACCGTCGTCGGCTTCACCCCATTGCTCGACGGCGAGTTCGATCTGGACTACTCGCCGCTGCTGCAGTGGCGCTACGGGCGGGGCACCGTCTACTTCTGCACCCTCGACCTGACGGGGCGGGTCGGCGTGGAGCCGGCGGCGACCCTACTGGCGGCCAATCTCCTCAAGGCAGCGGCGGACGGCACGCGGCAAGCGACCCGGCCAACCATCGTCCTGGGGAATGACGATCTGGCGGCACTGGGGATCGATGGCGCAACGTCAGATGCTGGACCGAATGCTCTCTACATCGCCGGCGGCGGCGTCTCTCCAGATGATGCGAAGCTGCTCGATGCGGTTCGCGGGGGCGCCCGGGCGGTGATCCTGCCAAAGGAACCCGAACTGCTCCAGGCAGCCGGCTATCCGACTGAAGCGGCGAGCCTCTATCGCGTCCCTGCACCGGCTGGGGAACCCTTCCGGAGCATCGGTCCGCGCCTGCTCCGCTGGCGGGATGCACTCTCATGCGCAACCTTCACCGAGCAGGGGCAGCCCGAGGGCTCGACAGTCGCGGGCAACGGCCTCTTTCTGACGCGGGAGCTTGGCGCGGGGCAACTGATCTTTCTGCAGGCCTCCAGCGAGGAGCTGGCGGCACGCCATGCGGAGGATATGGCGCGGCGCAATGCGATGCGCACCAGCGTCTTCCGGCTGCGGCAACTGACGGCGCGGGTGCTGACCAATGCCGGCGCGACACCGGCCGAGGCAATGGCGCGCCGACTCTGCCAGTTGCGCGCGGGCGCTGCCTTCGAGGATCTCAAGAGTTGGCATGTGCTGGGGCCGTTTGTTCCTCCGGCGCAGGAAGCGGCAGTCGTCCTGGCGACGGCGATGCCGGGCGAGGAGGCGGCGGTGGCCGGCGATACCAATCCCAACATCACCTATCGGCGGCAGGATGGCGCTCTGCTGGACTTCCGCAAAACGGTGACCGCCAACGCCAATGGCTTTGTCGATTTGGGCACCGCACTCACACCGGAGGGGCTGGCGGTTGCCTATGCCACGCGCACCATCAACAGTCCCCAGGCGCGCCGGGCGCAGCTGCGGCTGGGGGTGGATTACTGGCTGCAGGTGTGGCTGAATGGAGAGCTGGTCTATCGGGTCACCAACGGCCATGGTTCACCGAAGCCCAACCGCCACTTGGTCGACCTGGCCTTGCGGGAAGGTGAGAATATCCTCACGATCAAGGTGCTGTCGGGGAGCAAGGGCTTCGGTTTCTGGGCGAACCTCGCCCGGCCCGGGATAGAAGAGGAGAACGCCGGGGAAGATACCGAACTCTCACTCTATCCGGAAGATGCCACCTTCTTCGACCCCTACGAGTACCACTACTGGTGAAGCGAAACCTCTACTACCTGCTGCTGAGTCTCCTGGCGTTGCCGATAGTCCCGGTGTGTGCCGGCGAGGGCGGCTGGCATCAGGATTTCGAAGAGCAGGTGCCCGGCGATCTGCCGAAGGGGTGGAGCCGGGCCTGGGGTGAGCAGGGGGACGACCAGTTCCTTGTCTCCAACCTCACCGCGGCGAGTGGGCGCCACGCCATGGTGCTCGACCGCTACACCGGGAGCAATCTCGCGCAATGGGGCTTGCAGACAAGCCTGCCCCACTTCAGCGAGGGCTTTGTCCTGCTCAGCCTGGCCTTTCGCGTGGAGGGGAGCGGCTCGCGCGCCCACTTGGGAATGGAACTGCGCCATGGCGGCAAACGAGACATGGCCATGGCCTTCCGCTATTCGACCTTCTCCCTGCACACCTACATGAAGGATCCACCGCTGGGGCTGGGGGGCGGAAAGGTGGCCCGCTATGAGCAGAATAGCTGGTATCGCCTCAACTTCTGGCTGCCGACGGAAAAAGAGGGGAGCACCGCCTACTGCCGCGTCGACCGCCTGCTGCCCGATGGCGGGGAGCAGGCGTGTGGGCCGCCGCTCGCCTTTGCCAGCACGGCTGCCCACACGCCAAAGATGCTGCTGATGATCAACCTGCCGCCACTGCGCCGCGGTTTCCGCTTCTACTTCGACGATCTGCGCTGTACCGCGGTCAACGATCACCCCTGAACCAGCGTGGCAAGCTGGCGGCGGCCGAGGTCGAGAACCTTGCCGTCTTCCCAGATCTCCAATGGTCGATAGCTGGGGTGGCCACCTTTGTCATGGCACGGATTGTGTTTGGTGTTGTAGCAGCAGATGAGGGACCAGCGAGGATCGTCGCTGGTGTTGGGGGCGGAGCGATGGAGAAGGTTGGCGTGGAAGAAGAGCGCCGTGCCAGGCTCCATCTCGCAGTAGACAAGCTCGAGGTGCTCCTGGATCTCGGCCACCCGCTCTTGGTCGGCACCAGTCTGACTGCCGGTGACCCCATGCTCGATGCGGCCGAGTTTGTGCGACCCCTTGAGGACCTGAAGGCAGCCGTTACCCTGATAGGCGCGGTCGACCGCGATCATGCAGCTTGCCATGTCCGGATAGAGGCAGCCATTGTTGTACCAGTAGCCATAGTCCTGATGCCATTCCCAGGCGCCCCCGACGCGGGGCTCCTTCACCATCATCTTGTAGTGGTAGAGGTAGACTTCGTCCTCCATGAGGCGAGCCATGGTCTCGACCATGCGCCGGCCGTGGCAGATGGCATTGTAGATGTCCTGGCGTTCGGTATCGCTGGTCAGCCAGAGTTTGGATTCGCGGCCGCTGGCATCTTTGGCTGCATGTACCGCCTTAGCCTTTTCCTTGTCCGCTCTGCCGATCTCCAGAAGCAGCTTCATCTCATCGGGATCATAAAGCCCGGGGACAAAAAGATAACCATCGTCCTGAAACTGGCGCACCTGCTCGTCGCTCACGTGAAAGGATTGCATGACTGTAGCTCCCACAGGGTGAAAGAATGTTGTAAGTTGACTCGCCCTCTAAGCTACCGCAATTTCGCTTCCGCCACAAGAGAGGACGCGGAGACGCCAGGGCCATTCCCGTCCATCCCGTCCATCCCGTCCATTTCCTGAATTCGGATTCGCGGTGAAAGGCGTTGACAACTGGCTGGCAGACAGCAGTTTAATGGCATGATGAGAACGATGCATCTTTTGGCGATGGCCTTGGCGGCATGGCTCCTCTGCTTCACGGTGCCGGGGATCGCTCAACAGGTGGAGTGGCCGGGCAGGGAGCGAGCGGATACCTTGGCGGCGGAGACGCTCGATACTCCCTTCGAGAGCCTGAAGCCCCTCTTCACCCGGCTGAGCGCCCCGCGGCCCGGCAGCTGGCGCGACCTTTATCGAGATCCGGGACAATCGGTGGCGGACTACCGCCTGCGCGCTCTTGTCCGGCCCGGGGTGGAATTCTCGGTCCTCCACCTGCAACCGCTTGGGGAACCCACCGTAAGCCACCAGCAGCTGCAGAGTGCCGTCGGGGAGTTTATCAAGCGTTTCTTCCAGATTCCCGTGCGGCTGCTGCCGGTGGTGCCCGTTGCCGATCTGCCGGCGAACGCCCGACGCTTTCATCCGCAGCATGGCGAGCGCCAATTGCTGACGACGTATGTGGCGACGGAGCTCCTGCAGCCGCGACGGGCAGAGAAAGCCATCGCCATTGTCGGCTTGGCCAACATCGATCTGTGGCCGGGAAAGGAATTTGGCGACTACGTCGTCGCGCATACGGTGCGGCAACAGCGGGTGAGCGTGATCTCCACCTATCGCTTCGGGGTTCCGACGGCGGAACCGGAGGCATTCCGCCAGGTGCTGCTGCCGACGCTGCGGCTGGCGGCCCATGAGGTGGCACATATTCTGGACATGGAGCACTGTATCGCCTACACCTGCATGATGAATGGGGCGACCAGCCAGGAGGACGTTGCGTCGCGCCCGCTGTACCTGTGTCCCAGCTGCCTGAACAAGCTATGCTGGAACACGCAGTCGGATCCTGCGCGGCGGTATGCGGAGCTGATTGCGTACTGCCGGGAATACGGCCTGACCGAACAGGCCGAAGCCTATGCCCGCTGCCGGGCGCGGCTTGTGCCCTGATCATGTCTCCATATCACAAACAGGTCAAGACGAGGAGTCTTCATCATGCCGGAACGAATGCGGATCGGAATTGTGGGATGCGGGGGGATCGCCAATGCCCATGTGGCCGGGTACGCCGCCAACGGCGCGAAGCTGGTGGCGGTCTTTGATGTCGCTCAGGCGGCGGCAGAGGCCATGGCCGCAAAGACCGGGGCAATTGCTGCTGCTTCCATGGAGGCGATGATCGACCTCCAACTGGACGCGGTGAGCATCTGCACACCCCCCGCCGTTCACCTGGAGAACTGCCGTCCCTTTCTGGAAGCCGGTATTCCGGTGCTGTGCGAGAAGCCACTCGAAGTGGACGCCGGCCAGGCGCAGGCCCTTTGCCGGCTCGCCGAGCGCCATGATGAGACTCCCTTCATGACCGCCTTCTGTCACCGCTTTCACCCGCCGGTCATCGCCCTGAAGAAGCTCATCGACGATGGCGTCCTGGGTGAACCACAGCTCTTCCGCAACTTCTTTGGCGGCTGGGGGAACATGACGACCAATCACCGGGCAAATCGCGCCCTCTCCGGGGGCGGCTGCCTCGTGGATCACGGCTGCCATTCAATGGATCTCTTCCGCCATCTTGTCGGAGACCCGACGCATGCACAGGCGGTGACCGCCAACATCGCGCAGGAGATGAATATCGAGGATTTCGGCATCATGCTCCTCTCGATGGGGGAGGCGGCCTTTGGCGAGATCACCTGCACCTACAGCCTGCGCGTGACGCAGAATGCCGTCGAGTGGTATGGCACCAAAGGGACCGCGATCATCTCCTACTTCGATCCCACGCATCCCGATCTCTGCTATCGCTTGGCGGACAGCCGCGAGTGGATCACCGTCGATTGCACCGGGAAGCCCGACCGTTTTACGGCGGAAATCGCCCACTTCCTCGGCTGCGTGGAAGGGGATGAGGAGCCCTCTGTCAGCGCCCGGGATGGACTGAAGGCAAATCTGATTGCCGAAGCGGTCTATCGTTCCGCCAGGGAAGGGCGCCAGGCGGCGATTAACAGCTGATTCCGACCACGTGATCGTCCCTGCTATGCCTCCGCCGACCCGGGAACGGCGGCGGCAGCGGCGCGACTGACTTGGCGAATCGTCTGGATGAGCACTTCGCAGTTGCCGCTCTTGGTGAGGTAGGCGGCGGCGCCGGCGGCGAGCATCGCTTCGGCGCGGTCGGTCTTCTCGTACATGGAGAGACCGATCACCTGCACGTGGGGCATGGCCGCCTTGAGCCGACGGGTGGCTTCGACGCCGTCCATGCCGGGCATCGAGAAGTCCATCAGCACGACATCCGGCTGGAGCTGCTGCGCGAGGGCTATAGCCTGTGGTCCATCGCCGGCCTCCGCCAGGACGACAAGGTCCTCCTCCTCCACCAGCAGAGAGCAAAGTCCCTGGCGCATGACCGCATGGTCGTCCACAATGAGGAGGCGTATCCGGTCATTGGCTTTCTGTTTGCGCTTGGCGCGGCTCTGGCGTGGTGGCCGCTCCTTGTCGGCGATCTGAAGATCGTCAATGTCGAGGAGTTCCGCGGCGGCGATTGGTTTGCGGGGGGCGGTGAGAATAAAGGATGATCCCTTGCCTGGCTTGCTCTGGATCTGCATGTTTCCGCCGAGCAACATGAGACGCTCGCGAATGCTGAAGAGGCCAAAGCCGCCATGCACCCGTGGCATGCTTGTGACGGTATCCTCCAGATCGAAACCGACGCCATCGTCGCTGATTGTCACCCGGAGCAACCCGCCTTCCTCCGCGGAGAGGACAAGCCGCGCATGATTGGTCTGGGCATGCTTCACGACATTGAAGAGAAGCTCGCGGATGGCCTGGAAGAGGAGGACACGCAAGTCTTCGCGTTCTGTTCCAGCCTCTTCATCAAGGCTCAGATCGACCTGAAGTCCGTGCTTCTCCTCCATCCAGCGAGCCAGCCAGCGCAGGCCGGCAGCGAGCCCTGCCTCATGCAGAATGGTCGGCGACAGCTCTACCGTCAACGACCGTGAAGCTTCGATAGATTCATCCAGCAATTCCTGCACGCTGCCGATGGCCTCGCGTTGCTCGTCCGAGATGTGGCGCGCGAGGATGCTCAAGCCGTATTTGGCGCCGACCAGAAGTTGCTGCAGGTGGTCGTGAAGGACCTGGGCCAGGCGGCGGCGCTCGCGCTGCTCGGTAAGCGTCAACTCCGAGCTGAGTCTCGCAAGCTGATCGGCACGATGTTGAAGCTCGCGGGTCCGTTCCGCCACCCGTCGCTCCAGTTCCTCATGGGAACGGCGCAGCTCCTGTTCCGCGTGATGACGCTCGATGAGATCGGCTGCCTGACGCGCGAGCAGGTCAAGGAGGCGCAGTACGCGATCCATGGGTGTGAATACCTGCCGCCAATGGATGCTCAGCATGCCCAGCTGTCGGCCGCATCGGGAAACGAGCGGGGTGGAAACGCAGGCCCGCGCCTCGGCGGCAAGCATGGCGGTGCGGCTGCCGTCGTCAGAGAAGACCGCACTGTTGGCGACATCGTCGACGACGATGCGACTTCTGGTTGCAAGAGCGACCGAACAGGCGCAGGCAGAGGCACAGGAAGAGGCGGAAGCGCTGCCCGTGGAGACCTCGGCAAAGGCGTCAAGGAAGCGCGAATCGAAGCCTCGCTGTACGCGAATGCGCAAGACCTGGCTCTCGTCGTCGAACAGTTGAATGTTGCCCATGTCGGCGGCCCCAACGGTGATGGCCGCGTCCAGAATATCGCCGAGCAGCGAATCGGTGGAACCTTCCAGGATCAGGCGGGTGCTGACCTGCTGGATCCGCTGCATGTCGGACAGCTCGCGCAGCAGGCACTCTTCGATCGCCCGGCGGTCCGTGACGTCGGTTAAGACATTGACGGCGCCGTCGATAGTCCCGTCCAGAGAGAACAACGGGTCGATGTTCGCCAAGACGTCGACCCGCGATCCATCCGGGCGCTCGATGGTGACTCGCTTGTTGCGGAAAGACTTGCCTTCGTTGATGGCCTGTGCCATGGGAGTCTGGTCATGGGGAAGGGGGGAGCCATCCGGGTGAAGGAGGCGGAAGGCGCCGCAGAAACGTTGTTCGGAATCACCCGGGACTGGTCTGCGCCCCCAGATCTGGGCGGCCTGCTCGTTATAGTAGGTGATCGTTCCAGTATTGTCACAGGTGTAGAGTGCCGCCGGCATGATGGAGGCAAGGTGCCGGTAGTGCTCCCGGCTTTCCTGCAACGCTCGTTCGGTCTGTCGGCGCCTGGTGAGGTCGCGCCCGGCGAAGTAGAGCAACTGGCTCTCTTCGTCGCACCATGCTTCCCAACTGATCCAGCGGTAGGAGCCGTCGCGACAGCGCAGCCGATGCTCGCCCGCGGGCAATGCGTCAGAAGTTATACGGCCGGCGGAAGGCAGATAGAAGACTTCAGCGTCCTGGGGATGTATCAGCTCCGCCAAGGTCATCGCCTGTACCTCGTCTTCGGTCCAGCCCAGGATGCGGGTAAACGACGGATTGATCCGTCGCCAATGGAAATCAGGGAGGGCAGCCGTGGCCAGCAGGGCCCGCGAGTGCATGAAGAGTCCGTCTACTTCAAAACGCTCCCGCGGCGCGGAAGTTCCGCTCTTCAGTCCCGACCTGACATTGCCATCCCTCATGCGCCACCATATCCTGAAGCGTTAGGATCCTCGTCAGAATGACGCGGTGCTTATCTACTATATCAGGTAGAGGCGTAAACAATCAAGAGCCATGCTCACCCTTCAGCTCACGGTCTGCAACTTTTTTGCCACCGGCTGCCAGGTGCAATCGGGTTCCGCCGACAGTGGATTGCCGCTCAAGGCATAGGCGCGCGACCGGCTGCCCCCACAAACTCGGCGAAATTCGCACCGCCCACACTTTCCTTCCAGCTGATCGGCATCCCGCAGTTGACAGAAGAGAGGATGCTCCTGGTAAACACGCACCACATCGTCCCGCGGAAATTTGCCGCACCCAAGCGGCAAAAAGCCGCTTGGGTAAATCAGCCCCGTGTGCGAGACGAACATGACGCCGCGCCCGTCGTTGACGCCGAGGGGCGCCCGCGTGGGATCGATCTCCCCGCTGCCCGGCAGCGCCTGGGGATGCCCCGCATGTTGCAGGACAAAGCGCCGGTAGTGAGGCGCTTCGGTCGTCTTCACCGCGATTTTCCCTTCACGGGTGATGGCCCAGAGCCGAGCGAATACCTGCTCGTACTGCGCAGGCAGGATCCGTGCTTCGGCCGTGCCGCGTCCAACCGGCACCAGAAAGAAGACGCTCCAGAGCCGTACACCGAAGTCCGCCACCAGCGCCGCCATCTCGTCGAGACGCTCCACGTTCCGGCGGGTGATGGTGGTGTTGATCTGCAGGTCGAGCCCGGCCTCGCGGGCGTCCCGAAGGATCTCGAGGGTTCTCTGAAAGCTGCCGTCGACGCCCCGGAAGGCATCGTGGCTGGCAGCATCCCAACCGTCGAGACTGACCGCCAGGCGGTGAAGCCCCATGTCCGCCAGCCGATCGAGGGCCTCTCGGGTGACGAGTGGCGTGGCGGAGGGGGTCATGGCCATCTCCAGTTCCAACTCGCGCCCGTGGCGAACGAGCTCGAAGAGATCGTGCCGTTTGAGCGGATCGCCGCCGGTCAGCACCACAATCGGCGGCTTGGGGAAGGCCGCAAAGCGCTCCAGAAGCTGCCGAGCCTGGGCCGTGCGTAACTCATATGGGCTGCTTTGGGCCTGGGCGTTGGCCCGGCAATGACGGCAGACCAGATCACAGGCCTGGGTTGTCTCGTAGAAGACAACAAAGGGGCTGTGATGGAAGTCTGCCGCGGTGTAGTTGGTGGGGATCACTTCGTATCTCCCCGCCCGACCTTGGTGTCGACCTCGTCGATGGCATCTTCCAGGCTGCGATCGATGCCGGGCTCGATGACCCACCCGGTCTTGAGCCCGAGGACAAACCAGCCGAGCGCGACGATGCCAACAGCGAAGATGGTATCGCCGATCACCCGCATCCAGCGCAGGGTTCCCATCAGGTCGCTCTGCAGGAACTCGGCGCTGCGCGCATACCACATGCCATGGTTGACGCTGGCGATGGTCTGCAGCGCTCCGACGGGCAGAACGGAGATAAGCACCATGAGCAGCAGTCCGATGTTGAGGCACCAGAAGCTGAACTTGAGGCTTCCCGTTCGCCAATGATGGCGGACCGACAGGCCGCGCAGGCAGAATAGCATGAGGCCGATGCCAAGCATGCCGTAGACCCCGAAGAGGGCGGTGTGAGCATGAACGGGTGTGGTGTTCAAGCCCTGCATGTAGTAGAGGGCGATCGGCGGGTTGATCATGAAGCCGAAAAGTCCGGCGCCGAGCAGATTCCAGAAGGCGACGGCGACAAAGAAGTAGATCGGCCAGCGATAGGCATGGACCCAGGGTCTGGCGCGACTGAGGGAGAAGTTCTCATAAGCTTCGAAGCCGATGAGCACCAGCGGGACAACTTCCAAGGCACTGAAGACGGCGCCCAAGGCCAGGACGGCGGTGGGCGTACCCGAGAAGTAGAGGTGATGGAAGGTACCGAGGATGCCGCCGCTCAGGAAGATCGTGCAGCTGAAAAGCACCGCGCTGGTGGCCGTAAGGTGACGGAGCAGCCCCATACGCACGAAAAGAAAGGCTATGACCACCGTCGCAAAGACCTCGAAGAAGCCTTCAACCCACAGGTGAACCACCCACCAGCGCCAGTACTCCGCGATGGCCAGGTTCGTGTGTTGCCCCCACATCATGCCCGCGGCATAGAAGAAGGCGATGGCCAGCGAGGCGATCAGGAAGAGAGCGAGAAGGTGCCGGTTGTTGGCCGGATCCTTGAAGGCTGGCCAGATCGCGCGCGTCATCAGTCCCAGCCAGAGGAAGAGGCCGACCAGAAGGAAGATCTGCCAGAATCGGCCGAGATCGACGTACTCGTAGCCCTGATGGCCAAACCAGAAGTTGGCGGTGAATCCCATCTCCTGGCGCGTGGCAAACCAGGTGCCGAAGAGAGTGCCGACAACGATGAGCAGCAGCGAAACAAAAAGGAAGTTGACGCCGAGGCGCTGGAACTTCGGCTCGTATCCAGAAACCGCGGGCGCGATGAAGAGGCCGGTGGCCAACCAGGCAGTAGCGATCCAGAAGATGCCCAACTGGGTGTGCCAGGTACGCGTGACCGAGTACGGAAGCCATTCCGACAGAGGAATACCGTAGAAGCCCTGACCTTCCACCCCATAGTGCGCCGTCACCGCACCAAGCCCCACCTGCACGAGGATCATCGCCATCACAACCCAGAAGTACTTGACGGTCGCCTTCATCGAGGGTGTCGGCTTCAGATTGAGCAGGGGATCCTTGCTCGGCGCCACATGCGGTTCCGGCTCGTCCCGGTGCTTGAGCACCGCGTAGTACCAGGCAAGCGCGCCGATACCCGCGAGCAGCAGAACAACGCTCAGCACCGACCAGATGATGATGCTGCCGGTCGGCGCGTTGCCGATCAGTCGCTCCGGCGGCCAGTTGTTCGTATAGGTGATGGCGGCGGAAGAAGCATCGGCGCCGGCCGCGAATTCCGGACGGTTGGTGCCGCAGGCCCATGCCGCCCAGAAAAAGAAGGCGGCAAGCTGGCGCCGGCGACCATCGTCTTTCAACGTATTTCCGGGAATGGCGTAGGCATCGCGCAATTGGGCCGGGTCCATTCTCCCGTCGGAAAACTCCTTGACATCGTCCGGAAACTCGGTAGCGCGGCTGAAGAGGGCGCTGTAATAGCCGATCAGCGACCGAACGGCATTGACGCGCTCCTCCCCGATGGTGATGGTCTCCGTCTCCGGGTCATAAGTATTGCGTCGTATGTAGTCTGTCAGTCGCGACTGCAACGCCGCCTTTTGCTCATTGCCGATGGTTGCAAAGGGCTTGCCGTACTCTGCCTCGGACCATTGGTGCAGAATGAGCAGACTCTCCCGATGCAGCCAGTCCGCCGTCCAGTCCGGCGCAACATAGGCGCCATGGCCCCAGATCGACCCCACCTGCTGACCGCCCATCGACTGCCATACATTCTGCCCGTTGCGGATATCCTCCCCAGTGAAGATGACATCACCTGTCGGGCCAACCACCGCCTCCGGCACCGGCGGCGCCGTGCGATAAATCTGAAGTCCATAGTAACCGAGTATCGAAAACGATATCAGCATGACCGCCGCAAGTGCGACCCAGAGGCGCGTGTAGTTCATAACGAGAATCTCCTTTTGGTAAATATAAACGCGGTTCGTTGGTGACTTGACAGATAAGCTATCAGCCACTATTGTGGATGTCAACATGCAGAAATGAACTTTAGGCAAAAAAGCTTACAGGAGATTGAGAGATGCTCTTCAGCCAGACCGCGGAATACACACTGCGAGCGGTGGTGTGCCTGGCCACGCAACCGGAGGAAGCAATGACGACGGAGCTTCTGGCGAAACGGACGCGGGTGCCGGCAAACTACCTCTCGAAGATCATGCAGACCTTGCGCCGGCATGAGCTGGTGGATGCCAAGCGTGGGGTGGGAGGTGGCTTTCTACTGACCCGGCCGCCGACGGAGATTTCAGTGCTGGACATCTTCGACATCGTGGATCCGCTCAAGCGGATCGACACCTGCCCGCTGGGGATTGAATCGCATGGTACCTGCCTGTGCCCGATGCACAGCTGCCTGGATGAAGCCATCGCCCATATTCGTCAGACCTTCAAGCATACCACGATAACCGACCTGCTGACACGGGAAACGAAGAGCCGTCCGCTCTGCGATGTAGCGCTTCACGGCTGATTTCACTTTCTTTGAACGTCTACCCATGAATGGAGAGAAGAGATGACGGGTACCACCGCCGGGCAGGTTCATGCGGCCTATTTCCGGGCTGCGATTGCCATTGTGCTTACACTTGGGGCAAGCTGGGGAGCCTGGCTGCTCTGGCAGATCGGTATCGCCAAGTCGTTCAACGGCATTTCGCTTTTCGAGGTCAACGCGCACGGTCACGCGCAGATTTTCGGTTGGCTGGGCCTCTTCATCATGGGGGCGAGCTGGCGGCTGCTTCCCGATGAGTGGGGAACGCGGCAACCCTCCCTGCGTCTGGCCTTGCCGGTACTCGCAGCCATGGTGATCGGCATCATCCTGCGCACCACGGGCATGGCCACAGCCGGAAAATGGGCCGCCGCCGTCCCCCTGACCCTGCTCGGTGGCGCGCTGGAGATCCTCGCGCTGACCGCCTTTGCCGCCTGTCTCTGGCGGGCTTTCCGCCGCGGCGCCGCCACGCTCACGCCGGCCAATGCCTTCATCCTGACCGCGGTCGCTCTTCTGCTGGCACAGGCAGGCGCGGGTTTGTGGCACAGTTGGGCCACGATGACCGCGACCAACCGCGACGCGCTCATCTGGTACGTGGCTACTTACCAGGCTCCGTTGCGGGACCTGCAGGTGCATGGCGTCGCGCTCTTCATGATCCTCGGGGTGGCGATGACGCTCTTTCCACGGCTATGGGGAGTCGCCCCGACTTCAGCCCGGCGCGGCTGGTGGGCCTATGGGCTGCTCCTCTCCGCCCTCGTGGCCGAGATTGCCATCTTTCTCGTCTATCGGCACAGCGGTATCCACTGGATTGCCGCCCTGCTCCTCCTTCCCTGGCTGCTGCTGCCGATCGGTTGTGCCTTGATCATCTTCCCCTGGCGGCTCTGGCAACCGCTGAACGAGCGGCACGCCGGGGCGCGATACATCCGCATCGGCGGAGCCTGGCTCTTCTTTTCCTTCCTCATGCTGCTGATGATGCCGGTCTACCAGTCCCTGAGCGGCATCGCGTTCAGTCATGCCTATTACGGCGCCGTTCGACACGCGATCACGGTAGGCTTCGTCTCCATGACCATGATGGGCATGGCGATGCGGCTGGTGGATCGCTGGAGCGCCACGAGCCAGCCCTGGCCGGCTGCTCCCTTCCTGCTGATCAACCTCGGCTGCCTGCTGCGCGTCGGCATGCAGGTGCTGACCGATACCTATACCCCCTTCTTCTCGCTGGTGGGGATCAGCGGCATGCTCGAAGTGGCAGCCCTTGCCTGGTGGGGCAGCGCCATCTGGCGCCGGTTGCGCCAGCCCGTTGCGTCGGATCTGGCGCTCCGGCCGGTTCCCCAGCCGGAGCGCCTGAGACCGGATCAGGCGGTGTAGGTACTGGCGGTGGTGGTGCCGCCCTTGCCAGTCCAGTTGGTGTGGCAGCCTCAGCCTGGGGACAGGTACTTCCCCCCGCACTCCTCAGCCTGGGGACAGGTACTTCCCAATGCTCCTCAGCCTGGGGACAGGTACTTCCCAATGCCCTGACGGGGCATCGTCCCTTAGCCCAGGGTTGTCCCGCTGGGACTACCCTGGGTATACTGCCCCGCATCCATCAACCCTGATGGTATTTGATTATTTAAATGGACAGCGGTACCTTGATCGTCTATGGTATGGCAACCCAGGGAGGTGGCGATGAAGCCGAAATTGA
>JAWLHB010000035.1:0-87502 GCA_041690595.1 Lentisphaeria bacterium | reverse complement strand
AGATTTGCAACCAAAACTGGCCATTGCGAAGAAATAATTCTTTGCAATGGACAACTTCGCCTCAATCAGGGCGCGAAGAATCCTGATTCGTCAGCGCTGCCATCATGGCGACCGAAACCAGCACCGAGATGAGCGAACTGGCTGTCTTTGGCGGCCCCAAGAGTGTCACCGAGACCACTGGCCTCCCCTGGCCCAACTTCAACGACGAAGAGATCGAGGCCGCACGCCAGACGATGATCGCCAGCCGCGAGGACTGGCGCGACGCGTGTTCGGCCGTTGGCGGCGGGGTCGCCGAGAGGCTGGAAGCCTGCTTTGCCCAATGGCTGGGCGTGAAGTATGGGGTCGGCACCTGCGGCGGCGGTCCGGCCCTGCACATTGCCTGTCTGGCGGCAGGCGTACAGCTTGGCGATGAGGTGATCACCACCCCCTACAGCTGGGGCCAGACGGTGAGCTGCATTCTGCAGGCTGGCGGCATCCCGATATTCGGCGATATCGATCCCGAACGCCTGACGCTCGATCCCGCCACCATCGAGCCGCTGATCACGCCCCGCACCAAAGCCATTGTCCTCGTTCATATCTACGGCGTTCCGGCGGACATGGAGGGGATCATGGCCATCGCCCGCAAGCACAACCTGACGGTCATCGAAGATTGCGCCCAGGCGCAGGGGTCGCGTGAGGGCGGCCACTACGTCGGCACTCGCGGCCACATCGGCTGCTTCTCCATCGGCTCCGGCAAGAACATCGCCGCCGGCGATGGCGGCATGCTCGTCACCAACGACCGCGAACTCTACGAGAAGTGCCTGCTGGCCGGCATGCATCCCGGACGCACCGGGCGGGAGATCGCGATTCCTGAACTCAAGCAGCAGGTGGACAGCCTCATCTACACCTACCGCATCAACACCTTCACCGCCGCCATTGCTCTCAAGCAGATGGAGCGTCTGGATGAACTCAATGGCTGGCGCCGGCAGAACGCCGCGGCTCTCCGCGAGGTGCTGGCCGGTATCCCCGGCATCCGCCCCCAGCAGCTGCCCACCGGCTGCGATCCAGCCTGGCACATCGTCCCCTGGACCTTCGTGCCGGAGCAGGTGCCGGGCATCAGCCGTGCGCAGTACGTCAAGGCACTCGCCGCGGAAGGGGTGCCGCTTGCCGCAAGCTACGTCGCCACGCCGATCCACCTGCGCCATGTCTTCCAGACGAAAACCTGGTGGTTGGGCAACGGCTATCCCTGGGCCGCGAATCCGCGCGGCAACGAGATCGTCTACCGCAAGGGCGACTGCCCCGTAGCCGAACGCCGCAGCGCTGAACTCGACTTGCGTCTTGGCGGCGGCACCTGGTATGCCGACTTGCGCCCAGCGATCGATCAGATTGGCGCCGCCTTCCGCAAAGTGACCGCCAATCTGGAAATGCTGCGGCAGGTTGAGGTGTAAGCGTTCCTGATTCGCGATACAGTAGCGGAGACACGCCGGGCGCGTGTCTCCGCTTCAACCGTTCAGCAGTGAGCAATCGCATGAGCTTCAACATACTCGACGCCTTCTGTCAGCTTGGTCGCCATCTCAAACTTCAGGAAGACGGCCTGCATTCAGCGGACCACCTCCTGGCCGACATGGATCATTTCGGGGTCAGTGAAGCCCTCGTCTTCGACTCCCTTGCCCGCGAAAATCACCCGGCCGAAGGTAACTGCCGCATCCTGGCAACCACCGATGCTCACCCCCGCCTCCATCCCGTCTGGTCGGCGCTGCCGACTGGCGCCGCCGATGAACAGCCACCGCCCGACGAGCTGATCGCGCTGATGCGGCAACACAAGGTCGGCGCCCTCGCCCTCTTCCCTCGCCAGTATCGCTTCACCCTCGATGACTGGTGCATCGACTCGCTGCTCGAACCACTGGCCGAGGTCCGCATCCCCATTTTCCTCAACTTCAACGAAGTGCAGCGGGCCGGCTTCGGCACCGATGAGGCCGACTGGAGCGCCATCGTCGCCCTCTGCAGGCGATGGCCCGAGCTGCCGATCATCGTCAATGAATTCCGCATTCGCCGCGGTAACCGGACGATCTACCGCGCCTTCGATGCTTGCGAGAATCTGCACGTAGAACTGAGCGGCTACTGGCTGCACCGAGGGATCGAGTACATTACCTCGCACTGGGGCGCCCGCCGCCTCGTCTACGGCAGCAACTGGCCCAGGATGGGATGCGGTCACACCCTCGCCACCCTCACCACCGCCGATATTTCGGATGATGACAAGCGCCTCATTGCCGGCGACACCATGCGCCGTCTCATCGCCTGGTGCGAAGCCGAGCATCCCGCCGTCGAGCTGCCCGAGCCCGCCGACCCCTTCGTCGCCTTCGGCCAGAGCGGCGTGCGTCCGGCGGAGATGACCTTTGCCGACAACCACGGCCACATCGGCGGCAAGTCCTGCCACTACCATCTGCCCAACTGCGATCTCGAGGGAATCGTCGCCGACATGAATCGCCTGGGCGTGGAGAAGGGCTGCGTCTTCTGCTTTACCGGCGTCTTCAGCGATGAGCAGCCCGGCAACGATCTGGTAATCGAGGCTGTACAGCGCTATCCCGACAAGTTTGTCGGCTTCACCATGCTGAGTCCCCATCGCGGCGAGCGGGAGATGATCCGCGAATTGGAGCGCACGCAGGCTGCCGGCCTCCGAGGCATCAAGCTCATCCCCAGCTATCAGGGCTATCCCGAGGAAGGGCCGCTCATCGATGTGGCCTGTCGCTGGGCACACGAGCATCGCCAGCTCATCCTCAATCACTACTGGGGCGGCCCCGAGCAGATGGAGCGCCTCATCTCCACCTATCATCAGGCCTGCTTCTTTACCGGCCACACCACCACGGCGTACGCGGAAGTAATGCAACGGCACAAGAACCTCTACGTCTGCTCCTGTCCACTCCTCGCTCCCGGTGAATGCGAAGCCGTAGTCGATGCCATCGGCGCCGACCGCTTCATGTTCGGCAGCGATCTGCAGGACCTCCCCATCGCCTGGGGACTCGGCCCCATCCTCTTTGCCCGCCTTTCCCCAGCGCAAAAGCGCCTCATTCTCGGCGACAATCTCCGCCAGGTTCTCACCCGTTACTCCCTCCCAGCCTGAACCTCCCGCCCCCAGGAATGCCCTGATGGGATTTCCGGACTGCGCCATGACCGTCACATTTCCCTCAACTTGGGTGCGGGCAGCTGACCACGGGCACGGCTGGATGGCGGTGGAGGGGGCGTGGGGCTCCGTCCACCGCCTGGTTAATGCTTTGCTCCGGTTCAAGCAGCCGTTGCCAGACTCATCAGATCGTCGAGCAGGCGGTTGCAGCTCGTCTCACACTGGCGACATGCCTCCATGCAGATGCGGCAGTGTTCATGCATGTTGGCGTGCTTCTCACATTCATCCGCGCAATTCTGCGCCGTCAGGGCAGCGGCCTGAACCTGCGCACGCATCACGTTCCAGTCGGGATTGGTCTGCCGGGAGAGAATGCGGCCGGTAGTGCCACAGATATCCGCGCAATCCAGATCCGTACGGATACAGGTGCGCAGGTCCTCGACCATCTCTTCAGCCAGACAGGCGTCCGCACAGGAACTGCAGCTCTGCTCGCAGTCGAAGCAGGCCTCGATGCAGGCTGTCAACGCTGGAAGTTCAGCCGAGACGGACATGGGATGCTCCTGCATCATAGTTTCAAGATACTTCACTTTCTACCTCCGGGTGGATGGGGTCTATATGAACGGCGACGGAGATGTCACCGTTGAATAGCCAACATAGGCAGGGACGCATGTGCAGGTCAACGTTCCCTCCCGCTTCAGGCTCAGGATACCCGATGCGAAAATCTGGCGCTCGTCGTTCAGCGCACGAGCATCCAGTGGAGCCTGGCATTGGGGGGCGCGGGCTGGTCGAAGATGACCGTGAAGCCAGTGGCGGCCTGTTCGCGGATGGCGCGGTTGCCGAGCCAGCTTTGCTCCAGGAAGAGCGCATAGTCGGCATCGGCTTCGGGACGCGGAAAGGTGACGGTGAACTCCACGGCGCCAGCCGGTATCAGGAGGTTCTTGCCGCGCAGATTGCGAGCTGGCGTCGCCTCACCGCTGAGGCCGCCTGCCTGGCGGATCCCACCGGCGACCTCGAGCCCCGAGCCGCTGATCCGCATGACCCCATCGGTCGGAGAGACGGTCAGTTCGGTCCGCTGATTGCCGCTGTGCCGCCACTGCATCGGCTGGGTGCGCTCGTTGGGCTGAGTGAAGAGGATGGCGGTCTGTATGTCGGCATTGAAGATCAGGCCGCGCCTGGCGGCGCTGTCGATCCGCAGGATATCGCCCCAGGGAGGGGAACGATCGGCGCGCGTCTCGCATTCGACCAGGCTGCCTGCCCCACCGCGGACGGAGAAGACAGTGTCGCGGGCGATGGCGCCCATATTGGCGATGTCGAAGACTGGAGCGGGGAAGGCGCCCGGAACGTTCTCGAAGAGCCAGGTGCGGAAGGGGATTGGGCGAAAGGGATCCGGACCGATGGCCTGCTCGATGGGATCTCCGGGCGCGAAATCGAACTCGCCTCCGTCGTGGGGAGCGGGGCTGAGGACGAGGAGCCGTTCGGCGGCACCGCCGCTGTGCTCTGGCCCGGGACGCACGCCGCGCGAAACATCGAGGAGATTGGCGCCGGGCGCGATGATGTAGCGCAGGAGTCGCGGTTCCTTCTCGTCGCTGCTGAAGTGCTCCGGCAGATAGAGCCGCGAGATGGAGCCCTTGTCCTTGGCTCCCCACCAGTGGCGCTGGATGGAGAGGGATTTGACGCCATCGTTTTCGGCGAAGGTAGTGATGTACCACCAGCGACGCACCTGTCGGCCGCCGGGCACATACTCCGTCGGCTCGTCCACGGCGAACCAGCGCCCGACCAACTCCGGCCCCCATGGCGCATCGGTCGACCGGATCTGCCCGCCCCAGCCCAGCAGAGCGCCACCGGGACTGAGGATGTAGCAGCTGCCCTCGCTGATGGTTTTGGCGGGATTGAGATTGATGATCGGACGGCCGCTGCCCAGCGTGTGAGCATTTGCCGCCGCCTCGTAGACCAGCTCGCGCCGCTCGGGATCATAGATTCGCACCTTGCCGCGGAAAATGTTGCTTTCGCCCACGACGAAGGCCGCGTAGAGCACGCCGTTCTCATCGCCACCCGTGGAATGAACGTCACTCATGTACATGAAGCGGGCGTCGTACATGTAGCTGTCGCCCTGCGAGTATTGCCGCCGCCAGTTCATCACGTCGAAGGTTTGTTCCTCGGTGTGGGCATTCGTTTCGATGCGCAAGGCGTTGACATGTGTCTTGTTGTGCACATAGCTCCCCTCGTTGACGGGGATGGTGACATCGGCGGTGAAGTAGGGGAGACCGCGCACGGCATCGAAGCCAAGCTCCCTGACATAGAGCCGATTGATCCGCCCGGCATCGCCGGTGTTCAGGAAGATGCCCGGAAAGAGTCCGCGCAGGGTCCGCACGTAGAAGCGCTGGTTCTCCCCGGGCTCCACCGCATCGACAAGGGGCTCGCGATAGCTGGTCGAGCCACGCAGAACGGTGTTCTTGAGATTGAGTAGCGGGTGCATCTCCCAGTGTGGTGAACTCTGCCCCGGCGGCAGGGAGTAGATCCGGGCCAACTGGAGGCCGCTGAGCTGAGGCACTGTCACCTTGGGATGCCCTTGGCGATAGTCGATGATGGTGACGCCTGCACCGGCCCCCCAACGCGTTGTGGGCGCCGGCGGCGCGGGCTCCCGCCACGCCTCCTGGCTGATGTTTTCCGCTTCCCAGCCTTGGGGCGTTCCCACCGGGAGGATCAGGATTCCCCCACCATCGCGGGTCAGCTGCTCCAGCGCGAGCCGGCAGGTCGCCGCTGCCTCGGTGGCGTTGGTTACTGGACCGAATTCGGCCAGGAAGCGGGGGCGGGTAATCGGTTCGTCGGCGCTGAGGCCAAATGCCGTGAGAAGGAGCAGCAGGCAGAGACGGACGCAGCTCATGGATAAACTCTCCGTTAGCGGGTGAGAAGCAGATGGGGCCGCCGTTCGGCATCGGGCCAGGCGAGGCCAGCAAAGGTATTCCGGGCGCCCGCCACATACGGCCCCGTATACTCGAAGCGGAGCAGCAGATGGAGGGTGCGACCATCGCGTTGTGCCGCGCGGACCGCCTCCGTGATCTCCCAACTCCGCCAAAGAGCGGCGCCAATGGTGAAGACGGGGGGCGCGAAGGCCAGGAAGCGCCCGCCGGTCGCCGGATCGTCTGCCTCGGCGCTGGGCAGTTCGAGGCAGGCGATCTCATCGGTCAGCCGCGGCACGAGGAGGTTCGGATCCACTTGCGTGCGGTGGTCGGCGCAGAGGCGCAGCTCGACGCGCTCGAAGGTCGCGTCCTTCGGTAGTGGTGGGAAGGAGAGGCGGACGTAGCGGGCATCTTCACCCTTGGTGTTCTGGGCGCGAACGGTCAGAACCCGCTGATCGCTCTCGCCCAACGTCTCGGCCGTCTGTGGAAGCAGCATCGTTTGGGATTCGGGCATGGTTGTTTCACCGGCAGGGGTCACGCTCCCGCCCTTGAACCAGGAGAGTTTGCCGTCGCTGCTGCTCAACAGATCCAGACTTCCGTCACCATCGACATCGGCGATGTCGAAGAAGCGGTTGCGGCTGGCGTAGCGGATGGTCTTGCCATCGGCGTTGAGGCTGCCGCCAGGCTCGAACTGGAAGTCGCCCACCTGGCGGAACCAGCGCAGTTCCCCACCTGCGTGTGCTTCCACAACGAGGTCGAGGGCACCATCGCCATCGATATCGAAGGGGACAATGCCACCTTGGTTGGCGGTGGTGGCCAGCCACTCTGCCTGCATCCGCAGCTCTTTTCCATCGGCGAGGGTGGCGACCGTATGGTCGCGATAGCGGGGCCGCTCGTTGGTGCCGTCGTTGCGGTAGAGGCGGTAGCTCTTGGTACTGGGATAGATGCCATTGGCGGAAGTGACGCCAAGAAGCAGGTCGACACGGCCATCGCCATCCCAATCCAGCAGGCGCGGATGGCTGTACATCATCTCGGTAGTCATGCGGTTGACAACGGGCGTCCAGTTTTCGCCGTCCGGTGAGACCTCCAGCACGTACTGGTACCATGGTTCACCGATTTCGCAGCCCATCCGAAAGATCTTGCCCTGCCACGAGAAGGGTACCAGCCACTCGTACCAGCCACTGTCTCGTTCGGAAAGCAGGAAGCGGACGCGGTCGAGGCGGGCAGCCTCGGCAAGGGTGATGATGGCAGGGCCGATGAAGTACCCCCACGAGGTGGCCCGCAGTTCCCGGTCGGTATTGGCGTTTTGCGGATCGAGGAAGTTGGCGGGTCGTTGGATCTGGTACCAGCGGACGGTTTCGGTATTGGTCTTCTCGATCTTGAGCAGCTCGGGGGTGGCCAGGTTGCGATCGCCGGACCAGATCTCCAGGTGGAGCAGGTGCAGCATGCTGTCGCGCAGATTCCCCATGCCGTTGCGGTCGTTGCCGAGCCGAAGATAGCGCACCGGGAAGTCCACCTCGATGGCGATCTCCTGCCAGCCGCGAAGACGGTTCGAAGTGTTCGGGATATCCAGCCGTTCGAGGTGCTGGAAGGTGAGCCCGTCCTCCGCCAGATCGCTCAGCCAGAAATGCTTGCCGCCAATGCTCGCCAAGATGGATCGTCGCCCATCGGCCGCGGCCGGTGCGACCGCGATGGCGCTGCCATAGCACTCGTACTGCCGCTCCTGTTCGGAAACAGGAACCAGGCTGGGATCACCGCGCCAGGTGAGGTACCCCTCGAACCGATACCGGGGCGCTCCCGGCGCAGGATTGGTGTTGCGGAAGAGGGCCGTGCGGTTCAGGCCCCATTTGCAGTGATGATCGGTGATTCCGTGCAGGAGCAGGTCGCGCGAGTTGGGGCCAAACCAGTCGACGACCAAGGGCTGAACGCTGAAATCGAAGCGCGGGAAATCCTGTCCGCGCAGCTCGATCGGTGGAGCGAAAGCCGGTGTGTCTCCGGCTTCGCGGCGATACCAGCGGATGCCACCCTTGGGAATCGCGTCCATTACCAGGAGATCGCCGGCCCCCGTGCCGCCAAGATCGGCGACGCGCAGCATCGTTCCCGCCGCGATGGCCGTGCCGTCAGCTTGGACGAGATCTCGGGGTTCTTCGAGGATCCCCGGTGAGGCGCCCGGCCGGCGGAACCATACGGCATTCGGGCGGGTCGGCCAATCCACCCGAAAGGCGTTCGAGGTGTAGGCGGTTTCCGTCGCCAGCAGGTCCGGGACGCCGTCGCCATCGAGATCGGCCACGACGGGATTGGGAGCGGCAACGGATTGACCGTCTGGGGTGAGGATCTCCACGGCCGCATCGAAGTGCGGCGCTCCGGCCGTACCACTGTTGCGGTAGAAGTACAGTCCGCGAGCGGGGGCTTCGGTCAGCGGGGCGAGGTAGCGCTGGTCGGGCTCGGCAACCCCAGGTTCGGCGGGAGGCCGCAAAGCGCGCCGTCCCCATGGGGTCCATTGCTCATGCATTCCGAGCGATTCGGCGCCGGGGGCCTCGTCGCGAAAGCGGCAGATCAGGAGATCCTCCAGCCCATCCCCATCCCAATCGGCGGCGGTAAAGGTGATCACCTGCCGGGCAAAGATTCCTTTCTGCCAGAACATGCTCTCCGGGCCGGTGGCAAAGCGTGCATTCTCCCGGATCATGCTTTCGCTCGCAGGGAAATGGTGGGGTCTCTCGGGCCAAAGCTGCCAATGGTACGGGCGTTGCGGCGCTCCCGTATTGGGGGCATAGCGCAGTTGCCCATCGTACAGGATCAGGTCCGGGAGACCATCGTGATTGAGGTCGCACCAGCTTCTGGCGATCAGATGCTCCACCGTCTGCGGCACCGTCTCGGTGCAGTTGAACGGATACGGGATGCCGTGGTCGAAGCGCGGCTCCGTCCGTGTTCCCACATTGAGGTAGATGGTGCCTCGGCCGACGGAGCCCGTGTCATCGATGAAGAGATCGGGGAGCCCGTCGCTGTTCCAGTCCATCACCATGAAGCCCGCATCGCCGGCAAAACCTGGGCCCGGCAAAGGCACGCCAGGCAAGTGGAACTCCCCCGGCCAGGCGGTTTCCTGGGCGCCCGCTGCCAGACAGATGAGCAGGATCAGCAGCCGAAGACGATGGCGACTGGCGGAGTTTCTCAACCTGTCTGCCGTCGAGGTCATCTATTCTGCCAGAAGAGGTTGCCCTCGCGCTTGGTCTGGCCAACATAGAGGGGGCGCGAAAGCCCGATCAGCTTATTACGGGAATCCGCCCGCACGTGGCCATCGGCAAGGAGGGAGTTCCATCCCAGATTGTGTGGGACCTGAGCCATTGGCGGCCCCCAGGAGCCCACCGCGATGGTCTCCGTCACCCAATACTCGGGATACGCCCATATCCAGAAGACGGTAGCATTCAAGTCGTTGGAGGCGATGTACTTGCGATGATTGGGAAGGGATTTGAAGGCTGGGTTCTGGCTGGCGTCGCCCTGCGGCACCTCCCCGAGTAGCAGGACGCCGGAGGAATCGAGCAGGCGGCTATCCTTCATCGGGTGCAGGTAGCGATGGGTGTTGCCTGGCAGCAGGGGATTGATGCCCGACTGATCGTGCCAGTTGGCGGGAAATGCCGACGAATTCATGGCGTAGGTGCTTGGTGGCCTGCCCTGGTTATCGGAAGAGATCCACGGGGCAAACGGGTTGGATGGGCAGAAGAGTTGCTTCGGTTTTTGAAGCCAGCTGTATCCGCCGGCATACTCGGCAATGGCCATACGCCACGGCCATGGATTGCTCCAGTTGCTGAAGCCCGTGGCAGGATTGGCGTACGGATAGTTGCCGTCCCAATCGCCAGTATACATGGCCATGGCCATCCCGAGCCCTTTCTGATTGTTGATGCAGGTGCTGGATCTTGCCTTGTCTTTGGCCTTACTCAGGGCCGGCAGCAGCATTGACGCCAGAATGGCGATGATGGCGACACAAACGAGAAGTTCGATTAAGGTAAATCGACGGCGGCGGAGGTTCATGGCGTGGCTCCCTGTGGTTGGTGGATCTTGGGCAGCCTGCTTTCAGGCTTGGCGAATGCGACGTGAAGAAAAGGATGAAGGTACAATCCTGGCGCCACACGACGTGCGTACCACCAGTTCCGGTTCTACGATGCGGGTCGTTGGCGAGAACTCCGGCGCCTGCGATGGGAAAAGCTGCTCGACGGCAAGTTCGGCGATGCGCTCATAGTGGTGTTCTATCGTCGTCAGCGGCAACTGCCCCAGAGTCGCCCACGGGGTGTTGCCGTAACCAACCACCGCCAGTTCCTCGGGGACCCGCAGACCGAGCTGACCGGCAATATCGATCACCGCCTTTGCCCGATAGTCGCCGACGGCAAAGATTGCTGTCGGTCGGCGGGGACCACGAAGTTGCCGGCGCAGTCCTTCGACATCCTGCGAATCGAGAAATTCACGATCGATGAAATGATAGTGGGGCGACTCACCATCCAGCCCCTCGATGTAACCCCGGATGAGATCGCCATAGACCCCCCGCGCCTGATGGATGGCCCGACCGGGTGAAAGGAAGTTGTAGCGATGGATGACGGCGAGGATGCGCTCATGGCCAAGCTTCCGGAGATGGTGGGTGGCGAGGCGAGCGCCGCGGAAGTGGTCGGCCACAATCTGATTCACGGCGTGCGGCAAATCGCTGACGCCCTCATTCACGATCACGGTCGAGAGCGTTGACCGCGCCGTCGTCAGAAACTCCCGCACCTCGTTCGGAAGCCCATGCACAATCAACCCGTCCATCCTGTGCGCGGAGGCATACCGCAGCCCGGAGCGCAGGTCAATGATCGCGGCTTCGCCATCGTCCGGCAACGGCAAGATCATCGGAATGACGCCCCGCTCCTGAAGGTAACGCTGCAGGTCCTGGGCCTGGCGCTCGTACAAGTCACCGGTTGTGCGGACGATCAGCAGACAGCTTCGCAGGGTGGACTCGGTTGCAACCACCCGTGTGCCGCTACCCCTCCGTCGCTCCACCAGCCCTTCCTGCACAAGCACCGAGACCGCCTCGCGGATGGTGTTGCGGCTGATCCCCCACTGCTCCCGCAACTCGTTCTCCGACGGCAGCAACGACTCGGCAGGGTAGCGGCCGGAAGCAAGCTCCCGCCGCAGCAGCTCCAATACCTCGTCACGCTTCGACCGTTTCATCCAGCAGCTCCCGTTTGTAATTAAAACATTCTACAACTTATCCTGCAGACATGCAAGTGTAGATTGCAAACATTCTACAACTTGGTAGCGAACGGACCAGACGGATCTCGGGTGCCGGGAGGAGCTGGTGGCTCAGAACGCGGGGAAGGGGCTCCGGCGGATATAGGGCATGTACCAGGCGGGGAAGGTTGTGCTGTCGAATCGTCGCATGCCATAGCAGTCGCCCATCCAATTCCAATCGGCCCGCTGACTGCCGACGGATCCGTCCATATAGGCGGCATTCAGACGGGGAGCGTCATTCCCGCCATGATTGATGTGCTGCCCCGGCTGATTGGTGGCCGCATAATAGGCCGCCGTACCGGAAGCGACGGCTTCATCGTAGAGCCATGGCAGCGCGGATGCGTCGTTCGCCTGCAGCGAGCGATGTCCAAAGTTGTAGTAATGACCATTGGGACCATAAACGCGTTCCAGTTCGGCCTTCATGCCCGGATTGGCGCGGGGATAGAAGATGGTTCCATACTGAGCCTGATAGCGGCTGACAATCGCGCCATTGATATAGGAGATGTTCCGCACGTTGCTCCAGTTGATGAGCCGCGTACTGGCTTTGGCCGGACAAGTCAGGATGCCGAAGTCGCGAGGCTGTTTGGCGGTCAGCCAGTTGGGATTCGGCACTCCCAGATACTCCCTGGCAAAAATCATGAACTCCGGCCCCATCAGGCCCGTCGGATTCAGGTAGAGCTTGGGAGCCCAGGCCTGCATGTTGGTGTGCCCGCCGATGGGCACCACATTGAACTCCCCTTCGTAGATCGCCGCTCCCATGCCGACCTGCGACAGGTTCGCCATGCAGCTTGTCATCATCGCCCGCTGACGAGCCGAGGCCAATGCCGGCAAGAGCAGACTGGCCAGAATGGCTATGATGGCAATGACGACCAGAAGTTCAATCAGAGTAAAGGCGCTTTGTCGGTATCTTGCTTTCATGGGGCTCTCTCCTCGGCGGGGAAAGGCTCCCCGCGGCGGGTTTCTGTGTGGTCGATGAGGCGGGGGCGCACCCGCACGATGGTATTATGATAGAGATCGTGATGAATCATGCCGTTCAGCGTCCGCGAGATCAACCGTCCCATGTTGAGGCCATCCACGGCCAGCAACGCCGCCTTGGCCATCGGTGGTGACGCGCCTTCGGTGAACTGGCTGATCAGCGGTCCGTGAAATCCCTCCAAGCGCGAATGGACCGCGGCTGCCAGAACTTCGTCGTCGAAAGCGATGCCATCCGCCTGGGCCTGTCGGCAGGCATGCACGGCATCGTCGGGCCGCGGGGAAAGCGCTGACATGCGCAGCGTGGCTCCCTTGACGCCGGCTTCCGCGCATGCTGACTCGAAAGCATGCTGACTCTCCTGATGCGCGCAGATCGCGAAGGGGCGAGTTGCCCCCTGCCGCAGGAGGTAGGCAGCGGCCATGGCACCCAGGCTCTGGTGATCGCTGACCACATGCGTGATCGTGGTCAATGCGCTGGCGTATCCGGTGGATAGAATCGCCAGATGGGCGTTGGCATTGCGCAACTCGTGCTCGAGCTTCGCGTCCGCGTAAGGCAGAATCACCCCCGCCACTTCGTCGCGCGCCACTTCCGCGTAAAGCTCCTGCGTCTCCACCGGCGGTCCGTCGAACATCTGAATTCTCAACTGGTGCTTCCTGCCCTCGCCCATGATTCCGCGCAGGCGGCTCACATAATACGGATGCGCCAGTTGATGCCATACATCCACATAGACAATGGTCCGCATCCCTGTCTCCGTGGCCGGGTCGGCCGCGACAAAGGTGCCCCGCCCCTGCTGGCGATAGATCGCCCCATCATCGTGAAGCCGCTTGAGCACCTTGCGCACCGCGGCATGGGTGACTCCATAGCGCTCCGCCAGCCGCCGCTCCGGAAGCAGCGGCGTATCGGGCATTGTGGTGGCGCAGAACTTCCGCAAATCCGCTTCGAGCGCCATCGTCTCGGTTGGGTTGGCGAGTGAGTGCATGCTTAAAGATTGCCGATTGATTGCAATTAGTCAAGAGTGTTTTGACGAAGCGCTTCATTCACGCCGCGCTTCACGGCTGCGTGCAGGCAGTTGACGAGCTTGCATCGTGACATTCTCTTGTACCAGATTATGTTGCGAAATGTACCAGTCTACCTTCAGAAAAAACGCCCGGGAGATGATGAGAAAGCCAAATGTCATTGTGATCTGTTCCGATCAGCATCGCGCGGATGCCATGGGATGCTACGGCAGTGAGCACTGCCAGACGCCGACCCTCGACCGCTTGGCGGCCGAAGGCGTTGTCATGGAACGATGCTATTCGCAGAACCCCGTCTGCGCGCCAGCGAGAGCGGGATTGATGACCGGCTGCGGCACCCGCCGCAATGGCGTCCCCCGCAATGGCTGCTTCCTCTCCGATGAGGTACCTACCCTCGCGACACTTCTGGCGGATGAAGGTTACGCCACCGCCGCCTTTGGCAAGACCCACTTCGTTCCCCATCAGTGGGGGGTGCCCGAGGCTCCGCACTATGGCTTTCAGTATCTCGAAAGCGTCGAAGACAATTCCATCGGCGCTTATTACGACTATGTGACGCGGGAATTTCCAGAACATCGGGATTATCTGACCGGCTGCCTCTTCAACCTGCCGGTAAATCCGGACTTCTGGAAAGGGCGCCATGACGTGCGGGACGAGGTCGAGCGCTGTCGCAGGCAGGCCGTCGCGCCCCACGAGATCAGCCCGACCTGCAACTGGGGCTATGCCCATCGTTCGCCCATGCCAGAAGCCGCGCACAAGAGCCATTGGATCACCGATCGCGCCATCGAGTATCTGGACCTTCATGACACCGACACCCCGCTCTTCATGTGGGTGGGTTACGTCGATCCGCACAATCCCTTCGATCCACCGCGACGGTACGCCGAGATGTATGACCCGGCCGACGTCGGTTCCCCAGTTCGCGACGATGAGGAGCTTCGCCACTTGCCGCCCCATACTCGCGCCCTGGCATCGGCCCTGGCAAGATTCACCGACGACGACTGGCGTCATCAGCGGGCGCTCTACTATGGCGGCATCACCTTCATGGACGACCAGATCGGCCGCCTGCTGGAAGCTGTCGACAATCGCCTGGATCCGCGGGAAACAATCATCGTCTACACCAGCGACCATGGCGAATTGCTGGGGGATCACGGGCTTTGCGGCAAGTCAGCCTATCACTACGACAGCGCCATCCGCACACCCCTCATCTTCCGCTGGCGGGAGCAATTGCCAGCCGGAGCACGCCTCGGTGACATCGTGGAGCAGCTCGACCTGGCGCCAACCCTGCTGCAGGCCTGCCGGATATCCCCGCCTATCATGGATGGGAAGAGCTACTTCCCTCTCCTTGCCGGAGACGACCAAAGCGCGGGACGCGCCTATGCCTATGTCGAAAGCTACGATGGCGGGCCGGAAGATCCGACGCCCAATCCGCTGACCTGGGCACGTACCATCCGCACCGAGCGCTGGCGAGCCACCTTCTATCCGGCCGCAAGCCATGGCGAGCTATACGACTTGCTCAACGATCCCCATGAGCTGCGCAACCTATGGCACCACCCGGACCATGGGGATGTCATCGCCGAACACCGCCGCCTGCTCCTCGACCGCCTCATCCTCATGGACTACCCCCTGCGCAACATCCCCTACAAGGTCTGAGCACGTCGGTCAGGGGCGCCAGTGGTGGAGAGCGACCGCGGCGGCACCGATCGCGCCCGCATGTTCGGCAAGGATCGAGGCGACAATGCGGGGTGCGGCGATGGGCGAAGCCGCGGCGGCCTGTTCGTGGGCAGCTTGGGAGATTCGATCGAGGAAGCGCTGCCCCAATGTGGCCAGCGGATAGCTGACAATGACCAACTCGGGTGCGACGAGATCGCTCAGTCGACTCACGGCCCAGCCAAGCGCCCGCGCGGCGGCATCCACACAATCGCCAGCCAGCGTATCGCCTGCCAGCCAGGCCTCCCGGAGATGCGTGAAGAGCAGCTCGCCGGTCACGTCGCGCAGTTGCGAGGGAATCTGATTCTGAAGCGCCAATCTGCATCCGTCGAGCAGGCCGGGAATCGAGGCCAGTCGATTGAGGGAGAGGACGCGCATGTCGGCGCGCCTCAAGCTCTCCGGGAGGATCTCTTCCGGGCAAAGCCAATGACCGATCATGCCAGTTCCCGGTCGATCGAGCGCCAGCAGGCGCCCGTCGGCGACGATGCCGGCACTGATGCAGGCTCGTCCTTCCAGCGAGACAAAAGTTGGCACCTTGCGTCCGGCGCCAAACCACAGCTCCGCCGCCGCCAGTGCCAGCGCGCTATTTGCCAGCCTCGGCTCCTTGGTAAAGGCCTCTCCGACCGCGGCGACCACACGTTCGGAATCCCACTGGCAGAGATAGCGCGGCGCTCTTTCCCCGGGATGCGGCACGGAAATGCCAATGCCAAGCAGCTCCCCCCGCCCATGTCGGGCACACGTCCTTGCAAGAAGAAGTGCCGTGTCGAGCACCACATCGAGGGGGATGGCATCAGTAATCCAGGAACGTTCCTGGGCCAGCACCCGCTCCGTAAAGTCCAGGCTGACGACGCGCACATAATGATGCGTGAAATCCATGCCGATCATGAAGCCGGCGGCAGGGTTCAGCTTCACTTGCGTGGCCGGACGGCCGCGTTCACCGGGCAAGCGGCTTCCTTCCCGCAGATAGCCACCCGCCAGCAGGCGCTGCACATAGGTGCCCACCGTCGAAGGGGTGATGCCGATCGCACGCGCCAACTCCACCCGAGAGATCGCCCCCGCGCGCCGAACCTGGCGCAGGAGCATGGCTTCCGTCTCGGCTGTCTGATGGGCGGTGATCATCCTCAACCATACTCCACCCGTGAATGATGTCGAACCCGCAATCACAGCGCTTGCAGAAGAAGTTTCAGCACTATATTTTAATATCAAAATTAAGGAGCCCGCTCATGCGCGAGTTGACGGTTACCGAGGCTCTGGCATTCTTCACGATCGAATCCCGGGATTTGCCGGAGGCCGCGCTGCATGCCTCCCGGCGGGCGCTGCTCGACGCAGTTGGCTGCGCTTTTGCGGGGCGGCGAGCGCCGGGGGTCGAGAAAGTGGTCACGCAACTTCTCGACTGGAGTGGAAGGGCGGAGGCAACCGTCTGGTGGCGGGGGGCGCGGCTGCCTGCACCGGCGGCGGCTTTTGCCAACAGCGTCGCTGTGCATGCACTCGATCTCGATGACGTGCATATTCCGTCCATCACCCATCTGACGAGCATGATCGTGCCGGTGGCCCTGGCGGTGGGGGAGTCGGAAGGAGCGTCGGGAAAAGCCGTTCTGGAGGCGGTCGCCATGGGTGTTGAGGTCGCGGCGCGTCTGGGGATGCCCGCGCTGGCGGGCCCCTTCCGCCACGGCTTTCTGCCCACCACGGTCTTCGGCGTCTTCGGTGCGGCCGGAGCGGCGGCACGACTGATGGGACTGAAGCCGGAAGTCACCGCTCATGCCTTCGGTCTGGCGTACGCCCATCTCAGTGGAAATCGGCAGGCACTCTTCGACCAGACGCTGGCAAAACGGCTGCAGCCGGCGATTGCGGCACGCTCGGGCGTGGAGTCGGCATGCTTTGCCGCACGCGGTCTGACTGGCGCGCATCGGGTCGTGGAAGGGAGTGCCGGGCTTTATGCGCTTTATGGGTCGAAGGCGGAGCAGGCGCCTGGGCCGGAAGTGATCGCCCGCCAGGAAGAGGGTTGGCAGATCGAGCGACTGAGCTTCAAGCGCTTCTCCTGCTGCGGAGGGAGTCATCCGCTGCTTGCAGCCGCCATCGAGCTGGTCAACGAGCACGAGCTGCGGCCGGATCAGATCACCTCGGCAGAGCTTTTTGGCGTTGCGGGCCCATTTGTGGGCCTGCCATGGGATCCGGCCGAGCCGACGCAGGAGCAGGCACAGTTCTGCGCTGCCTATGAGGTCGCCGCCGCCATCAAGTACCGCCGCTTCGGGCCGGCCGAGATCGCCGAGGAGCAGATCCGGAATGATCGAGAGGTGAGTGAGCTGGCGCAGCGCATCACGGTCTCCGAGGTCGCGCACCCCTCGGGTGCGCCGACCCTCCGCCTTCACACCCGCGATGGTCGCCTGCTCGAGGCCAGCCGCCGGCGAGACGACGTCCTGCATCCAACAGCCTTCAGCGACGAAGAGCTGATGCGGAAGTTCGTCGACAACACGGGCCGCGCGGAGCTGGCGGTGGCTATCCTGAATCTCGACAGCCTCCCCACAATCACTGACTTTGCCAAGGAGTACCTCCATGCATCTGCCTGAACCCGGCTTGCCCGCCGACTTCGATTATGCCGCCTATCAGTCTCGCACCGACCACCGCCAACACACCCCCGGCGCCCCCTTGCCCGAGGGCTACTCCTGGTACATGGGGCTCCCCGGCCGGGAAGCGGGCCGCTTTCACAATCGCCTGCCCGCCTGCGGCAAGATGGACATGGCCTGGACGGTGATGCTGGTCAGGCAGGGGCTCATCTCTCGCGACACTGCCGTCAAGCTCCTGCGGGTGCTCCCCCAAAGCCAGGTCGAGAAGGGATGGGGCGGTGAAGAATGGATCATGCAGAGACTGGACGGCGATGAAGATACCGCCAGCGCCGTCAACTATGGGCGTACGCTGCAGGAGCCGATGTATCGCATGATGATGCGGGAGGCCATTCTCGAGGTGGTTGACGAAGCTCTGCCGCTCCTCCAGGCGCTCCTCGACCAGGCAGAGACGTATGCCGATGCCATGATGGCGGGACAGAGCCATTTCTCCCATGCGCAGCCAACGACATACGGCGCGTACCTGCTGGCGGTTCACGATGGGCTGGTGCGCGCTCTCGACCAGCTCGACCTGGCCTATCGCCACACCAATCAGAACAGCGGCGGCTGCGGAGCCTGTTCCGGCACCGGCTGGCCCGTCGACCGCGAGCTGGTGACCGCGCTGCTGGGCTTCGACAGCACCATCGAGGTCGCCTACGACTGCGAGGGCAGCCAGGATGAGATACCGCAAATCATGTTCGCCCTGTCGAGCCTGGCGCTTACCCTGAGTCGCACCAGCATGGATCACAGCATCTGGACTCTGGAAGAGATCAACATGGTGCACCCGGCCCCGGAATGGCAAGGCGTCAGCTCCTTCATGCCGCAGAAGGCCCACGGCGGCATGTTCGAGAATGTGCGAATTGCCGCCGACGAGGTGCTTGGGGAGATGATGAAAGCGGTGACCACCTTCAAGGGCGAATCCATTCAGGATGTCCTTCCGGTCTACAAGGCGCCCCGGCATGTGCTCCACGCCACGGCCTGGGCGAGGCAGGGGATCGGCCTCCTGCGCTGCCTGATCTCAACGCTGCAGATCAATCGGGAGCGCATGCTCGAGATCGTCCAGAACGGGTATTCGGGAGCACCCGACCTTGCCATCATGCTCATTCGCGAGAAGGGTTACGGCGGTCGCCGTGCACACCGCATCTGCTGCAACTTCGTCCGCCTGGCCCGTGAACGCCGGCTCAAGCCCCAGGAGATGACCGGAGCGCTGCTCGATGAAGCCGCCCGGATCACCCATGAGCCCGAGCCCCGGCTCAGCGATGATCAGGTCCAGGAGAACATGGGCCTGGCGCACTTCTTCGAGAAGCACCAAGCGCTTGGCGATCCCCATCCTGACGAAACCCGTCGCCTCGCTGCCAGGCGGCGGGAGCTGCTGCAGCTCTGTTCCACGGCGCAAGCCGAACGCCGACAGCGCCTCTCCGATGCCGATCAGCGCCTGCAGGCCGAATGCAATGCCATTCTGAGCGACGAGGGCTGACGCCGCCCGGAGGTTCTCAACCGGTGAGTTCGTTCTCGAGGAGTTGCATGACGACCTGGGGATTGGCCTTGCCGCGGCTCAGCCGCATCACCTGGCCCATCAGGAAGTTGAGCGCCTTGGCGTTTCCTTCACGCACCTCCTGGGCAGGACCGGGATTGGCGGCTATGGCCTGACGCACGAAATCGGCGATAACGCCTTCGTTGCTCTCCTGCACCCAACCCTTCTCGCGGGCAATGGCTTCCGGCTCACCCCCTTCGGCAACCATCTGGGCCAGAATCTTGCGCCCCTGCCCCTGATTGATGGTCCCCTTCTCGATCAGACCGATCAGCTTGGCCAGTTCCTCGGGCCGGACCGGATAGCCGGTCATCGGGGTGTCCGTCTCGGAGAGATGGCGCAGGATCTCGCCCATGATCCAGTTGGAAGCCTGCTTGGCCGGCGCTCCGGCCGCGACGCACGCCTCGAAATAGTCAGCCGTCGCCTTCTCCAAGGTGAGCACGTGCGCGTCGTAAGCCGGCAACTCCAGGTCGCGGGCAAAGCGTTCGCGCCGCCTGGCAGGGGTCTCCGCCATGGTGCAGCGCAGCTCGTCCAGCAGCTCGTCATCGATACGCATCGGCATCAGATCCGGGCAGGGGAAGTAGCGGTAATCCTCGGCATCTTCCTTTATCCGCTGGACATAGGTCTCGCCGAGAACGTCGTTCCAGCCGCGGGTCGCCTGGATGAACTGCCCCCCCTCTTCCAGAATCTCGGCCTGCCGCTCGATCTCGTACTCGATGGCGCGGTGCACCGCCTTGAACGAGTTGAGGTTCTTCACCTCCGTCTTCTTGTTGAACGCCGTAGCGCCCGGCAGCTTGAGCGAAATGTTGACGTCGCACCGCATCTGCCCCTTCTCCATGTCGCAGTCGGAAATATCCGCATACTGCATGACTTGGCGCAGAGCGACGAGGTACGCATAGGCTTCGTCCGCCGAGGAGATGTCGGGCTCGGAAACGATCTCCATCAACGGCATGCCGGCGCGATTGAAGTCCACCCCGCTGGATTGCGCGAAGTGAGTCAGCTTGCCGGTATCCTCTTCCAGATGAATGCGGGTGATGCCGACATCCTTGGGCCCCACGTCGCCGATCAACGACTTGCCTTCGATCCGCAGATGGCCCCGCCCACAGAGGGGCAGATCGTACTGCGAAAGCTGGTAGTTCTTGGGCATGTCCGGGTAGAAATAGCTCTTGCGGTCGAACTTCGACCAGGCCGCCAGCTCGCAGTTGCACATCATGCCGGCAAGCAGCGTCCGGCGAATGGCCTGCTCGTTGGGAACCGGCAGCACCCCCGGATAGCCCAGGCAGATCGGGCAGACGAGGGTGTTGGGCGCCGCCCCGAAGCGGTTGGCGCAACGGCAGAACATCTTCATGTCCGTGCGGATCTGCACGTGCACTTCAAGGCCGATGACGATGTCGTATTGCATGGTGGCACTCCTCTCAGGCATCGCCCGCGGGCATGGGTGAACCGGTTGTGGTGAGCCACTGGGCGGCCCGAAGTATGGTCGATTCCCCCAGCGCATCGCCGATCAGCTGCACGCTCAGCGGCAATCCCGAGGACGCGACGCCGACCGGAACCGAGATGGCGCAGTTGCCGGCGAGGTTGACCGGAATGGTATAGATGTCCGCCAGATACATCTGCAGGGGATCCGTGAACTCGCCCGAACGAAAGGCGGTAGTAGGCGCCACCGGACCGAGGATCGCGTCGCATTGCTCGAAAGCCGCCCTGAAGTCTTGGCGAATCAGGGTCCGCACCTTCTGCGCCCGCAGGTAATAGGCATCGTAGTAGCCGCTGCTCAGCACGTAAGTGCCCAGCAGGATGCGGCGCTTCACTTCATCGCCGAAGCCCTGTTCGCGGCTCTTGAAGTAGGTGTCCAGAAGGTTGGTCGCATCCTTCGCCCGGCGTCCATAGCGGATCCCATCGAAGCGGGCGAGATTGCTGCTCGCCTCGGCAGTCGCGATCACGTAGTAGGTCGCCACCGCGTATTTGGTCCGAGGGAGGCTGACCTCGACAATGGTCGCGCCGGCCTTGGCAAAAGCGTCGCGCGTCTGCTCCACCGCTTGCCGAACCTCGTCCGAAAGCCCTTCGACCTCCATGTACTCCCGCGGCAGACCGATGCGCAGCCCCTTGACGTCGACATTGCCCAGCGCCGCCTCGAAGTCGGTGGCGGGCAGATCGAGGCTCGTCGAGTCGTTCGGATCATGGCCGCCGATGAGATCCAGGAGCAGGGCTGCATCCCGTACGTCATGGGTCAGCGGGCCGATCTGGTCGAGGGAGGAGGCAAAGGCCACGAGCCCAAAGCGCGAGACGCGTCCGTAGGTTGGCTTGAGGCCGACGATGCCGCAGAAGCCGGCCGGCTGGCGAATGGAGCCACCGGTGTCGCTGCCGAGCGCTCCCAGCGCTTGTCCGGAGGCGACCACAGCGGCCGAACCGCCGCTGGAGCCGCCCGGTACGCAGTCGGTATTCCAGGGATTGCAGGTGGGAAACCAGGCGCTGTGCTCGGTCGACGACCCCATCGCGAACTCATCCATGTTGGTCTGGCCGAAGAAGACAAAGCCTGCCTCGCGCAGCCTGGCGATGACCGTCGCGTCATAGGCGGCAGTATAGCCTTCGAGCAGCTTCGAGGCGCAGGTGCAGGGTTGACCGTCGATCGAGATGTTATCCTTGATCGCGATCGGCACCCCATCGAAGCGCCCCAGCGCCTTGCCGGCGGCGCGGCGTGCGTCGGCCGCGTCGGCCTGGGCCAGGATGGCGGCCTCATCGACGCGCAGGAAGCCATGGATCGTGCCATCGACCACCCGATATCGTTCCAGCAGGTCGTGCGCGAGCTGGCGGCTGCTGGTGGTGCCGGCAGCCAGCGCATCAGCGGCCGCGTGCAGCGTCGCGGGAGCGGGTTTGGCGACAAAGTTGGCCATCTTCATGCACTCCCCGGTTCGTCGCCGCCCAGAACGACCGGCACCTTGATCAACTCGTCATCGATGGTATCCGGCGCATTGTCCATCATGCGCTCATGGGCCATGGAGGGAGCACTCGCGTCCTTGCGGAAAACGTTATGAACCGGCGCCGCATGCGCCGTCGGCTCCACGCCATCCACGTCAACCTCCTGCAGCAGGCGAACGTATCCGACGATGTCTTCGATCTCATGCTGCATGGCGGACTTCTCGGCGTCCGTCAGCTCCAATCGGGCGAGGAGGGCGGTATGGGCAATATCCACGTCGTGGGCCGGTGTGGCCATCAGCAAGACTCCCTGTAGGTTCCATCTGGGAAAAGGGTCAATATACCCACCGCCAGCCGGACGGTCAAGGCTCTTCAGCTCTCTTCGCCATGTCGGGCGCCAGCCAGCCTCTCCTTAACCGCCTGTGCCCGGTGTTTGACCGATGCGTGAGCCAGGTGGATAGGCTCACGGGCCAGCCAGAGCACCGCGCCCGCACTGAGCCAGATGGGGATCGAACAAAGGGGATACGCCCACGAAGCCGGCAACGTCTCGAGCAGCAGCGCCATGGTCGGCGGCGCGACAACGCAGCCGAGCGCCCCCGTAGCGATGACAATGCCCAATACCGAACTGGTGTGCCGGGGGTTGCGGTTGGCCGCCAGCCCCACAACCAGCGGCCACGTGCCCGCAAAGGCCAGACCGCTCAGGCCGAAAAAGACGATGCTCACCTGCCAGACCGGGATCCAGGCCTGCGCCACCAGTGTCCCCCCCGCCATCAGCATCAGCCCCGCGGCCACCTTTTCGAAAGAGAGCGATTCCGGCAGTATGGCACAGATACCGCGTCCCAGCGCCATGGCGCCCCAGACGATCGAGATGGAGTAGATGGCCCAATTCTCCGGTGCTCCCAGGCGCTCGTGCAGGTACGGATTGCAGAAAGAAACCACCGCCGACTCCGAAAAGACGTAGCCGAAGAGCGCCAGGCAGGGTATGATGAAGCTGCGGCGCCCCGCCACCACTTTCAGCTTCCGAAGATCCACCCGGTCCTCATGGTCCGGCGCCGGCAGGCGCGACAGCAGAAAGAGCACCAGCAGGGCAACCGCTATCACCGCCAGCGTCATGAAAAAGATGCGCCAGGATACCCCCCTCGGCAGAAAATAGCCCATCAGCGCCGGCCCACCTATCGCCCCTGTGCAATAGACGATCTGCGACAGGTTGAGCAGCAGCTTCCGGCGCGTCGGATAAAGCTCGCTCAGCAACGCCGAACTCATGCTCTCGATGACACCTCCGCCCATCCCCATCAACGCCGCCCCCAGATACGCCTGCGGAATGCCGGGCGCCGTTCCCCAGATCCATGCCCCAACCGCGGTCACCAGAGCCGCCGCCGTCAGCGGCATTCGCTTCCCAAACTTGTCGCAGACGATGCCCGCCAGCAGCGTCGTCACGAAGAAGGCGCTGAACTGCACCGCGTAGATCTTTGCCAGGCTATTCTCGCTGACCCCAAACTCCTCCGCCAGACGAATGATCGCCGCGGGCAGAAGATTGGCCGACAGCGAGAAAACCAGCACCGCCGCCAACGCGGCAATGCAGGGCACAAGTCGTGATCGGGTAGGTGGAAGTAGAGTCATGATGACGCCTGTGTGATAGGGCTCTGGGCAAGCCGAACCAATACCCCCACCCCCGCAAAAGTCAAGGCTGTCTCACCGCATTGCAGACGCCGAACGCCAGCCCACCCACTGCGGATTCCAGGCTCCCTGCCCCCTCCGCTGAACTGCCAGATTGCAGCCCCTCTCCGCGCCCCCGGATTGAGCCACGCTGAATAGCCAGAAGATGCCCGCATTTGTGGCCACCCTTTCCAGGAACAGGTGGCGGTAGTGGCGCAGACGCCACACCGCCCCCCGCGGCGATCAAAGCAGCGATCATCTCGGTCTTGTACCGTGGTGAAGTCGCGCTACCGTAAGACATCAATGCAGCGTCATCGCACAACTGAGCGGGGGAACAGGAGTTGCATATGACCTCAGACGGCAGACCAACCTCAAGCGCCACGGCGACACTTGGAAGGTCCCCCTCCTCGTAAGGAGAACTCCACAAGCGCATGTGAGAAGGCGCAAGACAGGATGATGGTACGATGGCCAAAACGAAACCAGCGAAGTTGAAATCCGTGACTGTATCCGGATACAAGTCTTTTGGCTCCGAGCCCCAGACTCTGGAGGTTGGCGACGTTACGGTGCTGCTCGGGGCCAATGGCTCGGGCAAGAGCAATCTGGTGTCGCTCTTCCAACTGCTGAACTTTCTGACAAATCAGGGGCTTGCGGAGTTTGTAGGGCGATCGGGAGGGCCGGATGCCCTCCTCCACTATGGAGTGAAGACGACCAATCACTGTGCAGTCGATCTGGTTTTCGAGACTTCAGATACGACGAGCAGCTATGGGATAACGCTGGCATACGCCGCAAGAGACCGGTTGATCTTCACGCGCGAGGTCGTGAACTATTCCAGAAAAGACCATCCTCAGCCGTCAGAACACCATTTGGATGTGGGAAAGGAAGAAAGCCAACTGGCTGATTCCGATAGCCACACCTGCAAGGTGATGCGTGGCATTATCGGCAACTGCCGAGTCTACCAGTTCCATGATACATCCGCCTCGGCGAAGATTCGGCAAAGTGGCTACATCAACGACAACAGGTATTTGAGGAGCGATGCGGGAAATCTGGCGGCCTACCTGCATGCCATGGGGGAGAACAAAGAAACCAGAAGCTATTACGAACGCATTGTCCGGCATGTACGCCTGGCCTTTCCTCTTTTCGGCGACTTCGACCTGCACCCGCTTAAACTTCGGGACAACAACATCATGCTTGAGTGGCGCGAGATGGGCTCAGATCTCATCTTCGGCCCCCATCAGCTATCCGACGGTACTCTGCGTTTCATCGCTCTGACAACGTTGCTGCTGCAGCCTCCCAGCGATCTTCCCGCCGTCATTATTCTGGATGAGCCCGAACTGGGGCTTCATCCCTCCGCACTCAATGCGCTTTGTGCTATGGTGAAACGAGCTTGCCAGCATTCGCAGGTCATCTTGTCGACGCAATCGCCTCAACTCGTGGATGAATTCGACCCGGAGAGTATCGTCATCATCGAGCGCGACCCCAAATCAAAGAGTGTGTTGAAGCGGCTCGATGCGGAGAGACTCGGCTCATGGTTGCAGGAGTATACGTTGAGCGAGTTATGGGAGAAGAACGTTCTGGGGGGAAAACCATGAACGTTTGCGTAACGACGGAAGGCTTGACGGAAGAACGCTTTGTCAAGAGAGTTCTGGCTCCTCACCTTAGCCAGTTCGGCGTGTGGGCAGAGCCTCGATCTGTCCTGACCAGCAAGAAGAACAGGCTTGCTCGCCAGTTCCGGGGCGGATTCCGCCTGTCGAACGCCTACACAACCGTAAGGCGCGACATTGGTAACTGGATGCTCGAGCGCAAGTCGCCCGATGTTCGTTTCACAACCATGTTTGACCTGTACGCACTGCCCGCGGATTTTCCCGGATCTGACAAAGCAGGGACAATTCTCGATCCCTATGCGCGTGTCGCCCATTTGGAGCAGGCGTTGCAACTGGATATTGCGGATAGCCGGTTCCTCCCCTATATTCAGCTCCACGAATTTGAGACACTGCTCTTCGCGGATCCGCGGGCCATGGACTGGGAGTATCTCGAACACGAAACAGCAATAGCAAGTCTGGCTGCAATCGCGAACAGCATGAATCCTGAACTGATCGACGATGGCCCGACGACAGCGCCATCCAAGCGAATTGAGCTGGCCATCCCCGAGTACGATAAGCCAAACGCGGGTCCGCTCATTCTGGAGAGAGTTGGCATCGCAAAGCTGAAGCAAAGATGCCGGCATTTCCGTGAATGGGTCAACTCTCTGGAGGCTCTCGGTGAATGCAGATGATCAGCAATCGAGATTTCGGCGATCTGCGTGTACATAGCCATGCCAAGTGAAGCGGGGAAACCACCTTGGCGACTCCCACAAGAGTGGTTGCTATTGGGGGCGGTGGGAACTACGTTTTGGCATGAATGAAGCTCCTGACATGTGTACTCGAACGGGGTGTGTGCTCTGTGAGAGTGCCGACTGCACGCCATACATCCAGCTCGATCACCGACAGATCGTCCGGTGCGGAGGATGCGGCTTCGTCTACGCGCGCACCTACAGCCCGGCGGCCTTGACGGCTCATTATCGCGAAAGCTACTACAGCTCGCCGGAAGATCCGCGCATCGACGCGTGGATCGAGGAGAACCAAGACGTCTGGCTGGGCATTGTGGCGGACCTGGCGCCACACATGGAAAGCGTCGGCACGCTCCTCGATGTGGGGGCGGGAACCGGCGGATTTCTGCTCGCGGCGCATGCGGCGTGGCCGCGGCTGAAGCTGTCCGCGATCGAATCCTCCCCCGAAGCATGCGTGCATCTTCGTCGCGCCCTGCCGGAAATCGAGATCCCGGCGGGCACCGCGGAGGAACTGCACGAGTTGCCGAGCACCTTCGAGTGCATTACGCTGCTGCAGGTGCTGGAACACGTGGCGGACCCACGGGCGGTATGTCGCGCCATCTTCGACCGGCTGGTGCCGGGAGGGCTTTTTCTGGTGACGGTGCCGAACCGGCTCTCCTACCAGTCGCTGGGCGGCGCCCCTGAGCGAAGCCTTTGCTACAGCAACCCGACGCATCTCCAATTCTTCGATCGCCGGCGATTGGCGGCGTTGCTGCGCGAAAGCGGCTTCACGAACGTGGTCCGGGTGGCTCGACTGGGCGGGGGCAGCCAGCGGGGGATCGGCGCCCTGGCGCAATTCGCGCTGCGTCGGCTGGGCATTTCCAATGAGCTGCGCTTCATGGCCTGGCGGCCGCGTTGATCACGCGTAGATCACGACCAGAAACATCAGCGCATCCCCCTCGCCAGTGTTGACGATCGCATGCGGCAGATCGGCGCGATAGCTCGCGGAGTCACCTCGGCAAAGATCCGAGAGGGTCGGGCCGGATTCAATGCGGAGCTGGCCGCTCTCGACGGTGAGGAATTCCCGCGTCCCTTCGAAATGGGGCGCACTGCGCAACGTGCCGCCCGGCCGCAGGCGCACTTCGTAGAACTCCACATCCTTCTCCAGGTTCAGCGGCGAGAGGGTCCGGATCCGACAGTCGTTGTCCGAGCGGAAGACATGCCGCTCATCGTCGGCACGAATGACATCGATGCGCGGCGGCAGATCCCCCGACTCCACCAGCTCGCTGAGGGTCATGTCGAAAGCATGTGCGATGCGCAGCGTGACGGCGAGGGTGGGATTGGCGCGCTCACGCTCGATCTGGCTGAGCATGGAGCGGCTGACCCCACTGGCCGTCGCCAGACGTTCCAGCGGCCAGCCACGGGCGGCGCGCAACTCCCGGATGCGCCGGCAAACTTCGGTGGAAGCAGCGGCGACAACGGCATCGGTGTCCAGTTTTCTTGGGAGGTCTTCCATTATCTTGCACAAAACGTCTTGTAAAGTGGATGTCACTGGCTTTAGTATAGTGGATATACTCTCCACTATACTGGATCCTGTAAAAAAAGAAAGGAGTGCCCGCGGATGAAAGCGCTAGTTAAACGGGAATCTGCCCGGGGCTTGTGGCTGGAGGATGTGCCCGAGCCGGCGGTGGGAATCAACGATGTCCTGATCCGCATCGAGAAGACGGCCATCTGCGGAACAGACGTGCACATCTATGAGTGGGACGAGTGGGCGCGGAAAACGATACCGGTGCCGATGGTGGTGGGCCACGAGTTTGTAGGCCGGGTCGAGCGGGTGGGATCCAACGTGTCGGACTTCTTTCCCGGAGATCTGGTCAGCGGCGAAGGCCACGTGGTCTGCGGCCGATGCCGCAACTGCCTGGCGGGACGACGTCACCTCTGCAACGACACCAAGGGCGTTGGCGTGAATCGGCCGGGAGCCTACGCGGAGTACCTCTCTCTGCCGATGACCAACGTGTGGCATCATCAGCCCGGTATCGACCGCGAAATCGCCGCCCTCTTCGACCCCTTCGGCAACGCGGTGCATACGGCCCTCACCTTCCCAGTTCTCGGGGAGGATGTGCTCATTACCGGCGCCGGACCGATCGGCTGCATGGCCACCGCCGTCGCTCGCCACGCCGGCGCCCGCTACGTCGTCGTCACCGATGTCAATCCCAAACGGCTCGACCTCGCCAAGCAGATGGGCGCCACGCGGGTGGTCGATGTGCGCAACGAGACCATCGAGCAGGTACAGAAAGAGCTGGAGATGCACGAGGGCTTCGACGTCGGCCTCGAGATGTCCGGCAACCCCGATGCCTTCCACGCCATGCTGGCGAACATGTGCCATGGAGCAAAGATCGCCATGCTCGGAATCCCGCCGAAAACCTTCGCCATCGACTGGAATATCGTTATCTTCAACATGCTGACGATCAAAGGTATTTACGGACGGGAGATGTACGAGACATGGTATAAGATGACGGTGATGCTGCAGAGCGGGCTCGACATCAGCCCGGTTATCACCCATCGCTTTCACTACACGGAGTACGAAGCGGCCTTTGCGGCCATGATCTCCGGCGAGGCCCTTAAGGTGATCATCAACTGGGAGCACGATTCATGATGTACCAGGCATATCGCGATTTCGTGAATGGCCGACTGGACGAGATCCGCGAGAGCGGCTTGTTCAAGTCAGAGCGGGTCCTGCGAAGTCCGCAGAGCGCGCGGGTGGAGGTTGGACGGGAGCGGCCGGTCCTCAACCTCTGTGCCAACAACTATCTGGGGTTGGCCAATCATCCGCGGCTGGTCGAGGCGGCGCAGGCAACCCTGCGGGAGTGGGGGTACGGCATGGCGTCCGTCCGCTTTATCTGCGGCACTCAGGCGCTGCATCTGCGGCTCGAAGAACGGCTCAGCGAATTCCTGGGCACCGGCGCCACCATCCTCTACAGCTCATGCTTCGACGCCAACGGCGGACTCTTCGAGACCCTGCTGGACGCGGAAGACGCCGTCATCTCCGACCAGCTCAACCACGCGAGCATCATCGACGGCATCCGACTCTGCAAGGCGCAGCGCTATCGCTATGCGAGCAGCAACATGGGCGAGTTGGAACAGGCCCTCAAGAATGCGGCCTCCGCCCGTCATCGGCTCATTGCTACCGACGGCGTCTTCTCCATGGACGGAACCATCGCCAGGCTCGATGCAATCTGCGATCTCGCGGAACGCTACCAGGCTCTGGTGATGGTGGACGATTCGCACGCGGTGGGATTCCTCGGCGCCAATGGCCGGGGCACCCACGAGTATCGCGGCGTCCTCGACCGGGTCGACATCATCACCGGCACCTTGGGCAAGGCTCTGGGCGGCGCCAGCGGCGGCTATACCAGCGGACGCCCCGAGATCATCGAGCTGCTGCGCCAGCGCTCGCGGCCCTACCTCTTCTCCAACTCCGTGGCGCCAGTGGTCGCCGGCGCCTCCCTGGCGGCCCTCGACCTGGTGACCGAGAGTTCCGAACTGCGGGACCGCCTCTTCGCCAATACCCGGCTCTTCCGCACCGAGCTTGCCCGCCTCGGCTTCGACATTGTGCCGGGAGAACACCCCATCATCCCCATCATGCTGGGCGATGCGCACCTGGCAACGCGCATGGCCGAGCTGCTGCTGGAGCGCGGCGTCTACGTGATCGGCTTCTTCTTTCCGGTGGTGCCCAAGGGCCAGGCACGCATTCGCACCCAGATGTCCGCGGCGCACACCCAGGAGGATCTCGCTTTCGCACTGGAGCAGTTTGCCGCCGTCAAACGCGAGCTGGACATCTAGAAAAAGGTGAATTTGCAGCGTACCTGGGAGCCTACTGACCAAAGGGAGTCTTCGTGATGACGTCTTCAGCTCGCCTCGCCATCTCCACCCATGAGCATCTGCTCACCGCCACGCACGCTGCATACGAAGTTGCCTGGGATCTTTCCCGCGGCGGCATCCTCACTCATCTTCACGACCGCCGCTCCGGCGTGACGCTCCTGGACGCCCGGCAGGGGGGGCCGGCGCCGGACCTGGTGATCGCCGCCAGCGCCACGATCGAAGAACGCGAACATGATATCCGCATGAGTGAGATGGGGGCGGCCGAGGTCACGATCTTTCGCTGGGAGGAAGAGGGAATGATCCGTCTCGAGTTCGCGGCAAGCGACGCCGAAGTGAGAATCGAGCGGAGCATCACCCTGCGCGGGGAGAGTCCATGGATCGAGGAACGCGTCGCCCTGCGGAACGTCTCCGATCACGATCTCCTGATCGATCGCTATCCGGATTGGGAAGCAGCTGGTAAGACGGCGGTGGCCGGCGATCTCTACCATTGGGGTGTCAACCCCGGAGGCGTCGATTATCTGCTGCAAGGTTTGTGCATGGATGGCGACTACGAGTCGACGGAGTATGTAACGCCGGCGTGCGGCTATCCGTTCTTCTACAATCGCGGCCGCTTTGCCGAGATGGGGTCCACAACCATCAATCTGGTGGCCGGCCATCACGGGGCGGTCTTGCCCTGCATCATGGCCTACAGCGATGCCGCGCGTAGCGGCCTGCTCCTGTCGGTCCTCCACGACCGCTGCCTCTGCTACGTTCGCGTCGGCGCGGATCAGCAGGAGCGCACAGGGAGCATATCAGCTCAGGTCTGGTGGGCGCGCTGGCTGAGCCCCGGGGAAAGGCAGGAGGTGGCAACCTGGCACCTCGTTCCCTTCACCGGCGATTACGGCACCATGCTCGACGAGTACCGCCACTGGCTCGCCGACACGCACGGCATCAGGCCGCCCACCGATGCGGCTTCCCATCTCGACGAACTCTTCGTGGGCAACACCCATGGCGTCGTGCTGCACAGCCTCGGCCATTGCGAGAAGCTCAAGCCTTACATCGATGCCATGAAGGAAGCGGGTTGCACCGCAATCTGGTGGGGCAAACCCTGGCTGGACGCCATTGATGTGGAGCCACGGGCGTGGATGAGCCGCTGTCAGCCGCAAAGTGACGGCACCCGCTACCTGCTCACCACCAGCTACGGCGGAGAAGAGGCGGTCCGCGCCCTCACCGACTACATCCACGAGCGTGGCCTGAAGGACATCGCCTGGGTTACCGGCTATGGTCTCACCGTCTTCGATCCGATGTACAAGGAGAAGCCGGAGATCTTCGTGCGCCTCCGCCGGCCCGTCAAACGCCAGGCAACCGAGAATGTCGCCGGCCATGAGCTGATCCCCAAGTTCGACAACCTCGCCGGTGTCGACGACGAGATGATCTATACCCCCTTCGGCGGCGCCACCATCGGTGCGGACACCACGCATCCGCGCTGGCGCACCTTCTGGCTTCACAACCAGGCATACTGGGCCGCAAACGGCGTGGACGGCATCTTCTTCGACAGCTTCAACCCCATGCCGCCAAACTACGCTTTGCGCCCCTGGCCGGGCCAGATCAGCCTGGAGATCATCAATCTGCAGCGCGAAGCCCGCCGTCTGGCACGACAGGTCAATCCGGACTTCTTTTCGTTCACCGAAGGTGGTGGCTATCGCATGGCAACCGTCAACGATTTCACCCACACCTGGTCGGGTGCGACACCTCCGCCACTGCCGCCCTACCGCACCACACCTTTGACCGCGACAGAGGAAGCTCGCTTCCATCGCGACGAGATCCTTTCAATGATTCCGGGTGCCCGTTCATGGGCAAGCGTCTCCAACGTCGTTGGCGATGCTGCCAGTTCCCAGGGCGACAGCGTCCGGCCGCGAGTCCTGTTCAACCTCTACAGCGGCCGCATGCCAGTCCTTTCCATGTATGCCACCGGCGCTCAAGATGAGCCGATTCGCAACGAGCCCGAATTCTGGACTTTCTTTCGCGCCCGGCCGGCCGATGCTCCCGCACCGCACGAGAAAGCGCACTGGGAGTACCTTCGCCGCCAGTGGAAGATCCGCATGGCCCATCCGGAGCTAAAATCCGGCGACCTGCTTCTCGATGGCGTCAACGTAAGCGACGATGGCGTTTTCGCCTTCGCCCGTGTGCGGCAGGGGGCACTCTCCATTGTGCTCCTCAACTTCCACCCTCAGGAGACGAGCTGTACTCTTACCCTCGACTGGGAGGCACTGGGCCTCCCCCCTCCACGCGACACGATCAAGCCGCGCGATCTCCTGCGCGACGAGGCCCTCTCCACCACCACCGCGGCCGCCCTCCGCGACGGCTACAGCCTCTCCCTCTCCTCCCGCGATGGCCGCGTCATGAAGCTGACATAAGAGCGCGAACTGGTGATCGCTTCGCCGTGATGTCCAGGCTGAAAGAGCTGTTTCCCGGGGGAAGCAGGCGATCTTCCGGCGTGTCAGGCGCTTGCTCCCTCACTTATATTGCGGAGGTCACGGTTCCAATTCCCGCAAAGCGTAGTATGTTGTCCGACTTTAATGAAGCCCTAGCCCAACAGTCCTGGCAAAAGCCTCCTTATTATGCCTGATCAGTACCAGAATTTCGTATTGGCACGCGTGCAGCTTTTCGGTCGATGGCTGAGGCGCGGCGTCGAGGCCATTGGCGCCATGAGTCTCTTTTTCATCGAGATGGTGATGGTGACGGCCACGCCGCCATGGAAGCTGCGAAGCATTCTGTACCGGATCTCGTTCATTGGCTTCCAATCGCTGATCGTCATCATGCTCACGGGCATCTTTACGGGGATGGTGCTCGCCCTGCAGGGTTACCAGGCGCTCAGCCGCTTCGGATCCGATGCCTTTCTGGGGCCGCTGGTCGGCCTTTCCCTGATCCGGGAACTTGGGCCGGTGATCGCGGCACTGATGGTGACGGGGCGGGCAGGTTCCGCCATCGCCGCGGAGATCGGGGTGATGCGCACGGGTGAGCAGATCGATGCGATCGAACTGATGGGGCTGAATCCATTCCGCTACCTCGTCTCGCCATGTTTGATTGCGAGCCTGATCTGCATGCCGCTGCTGGTGGCCCTCTTCGACGCCATCGGTATCTTCGGCGGCTACCTCGTCGGCGTGCGCATGCTGGACGTGAGTGCCGGCACCTATTTCGGCGAGATGGTCAGCTACGTGGAGATGAGCGACATCCTGGGCGGCATGTACAAGGCAATCTCCTTCGGCGTGATCATCACCTGGGTTTCCTGCTACAAGGGCTTTAACAGCGCGCGCACCTCGGAAGGGGTCAGCAAGGCGACTACCGAAGCGGTGGTTATCTCCTCGGTGCTGATTCTGGTCTGGGATTACTTCATGACCCTATTGTTGTTCTGACCATGTCCTTCATTGAACTCCAAAACATTGCCAAGGCCTTCGACGGCGTACCGGTTCTGCGTTCCGTATCCCTGACGGTGGAGCGCGGAGAGCTGCTGCTGCTCATGGGGCGCAGCGGCGAAGGCAAGAGCGTGACGCTCAAGCACATCGCGGGGCTGCTGCTTCCCGATCATGGTTCCGTCCGGGTCGATGGGAAGGATCTGTCGTCGCTGTCGCGGCGCGAGCTGCGGCAGGTGCGCATGCGCCTCGGCTTTGTCTTTCAGGGCGGCGCTCTCTTCGATTCGCTGACGATTTTCGACAACGTCGCCTTTCCCCTGCGCGAAAAGTTGAAGCTCTCCGAGCGCGAGGTGAAGGCGCGGGTGCTGGAGCAACTCTCCCTCGTGAGCCTGACGGGCGCCGAACAGAAGCTGCCCTCCCAGTTGAGCGGCGGCATGCTCAAACGCGCTGCCCTCGCCAGAACGCTGGTCATGGAGCCCGAACTGGTCCTCTTCGATGAGCCGACCACGGGGTTGGATCCGATCATCGCCCGCTCCATTCTGAAGCTTATCCGTGACTGCCAGCAGCGTCTTGGCTTCGCCGGCATCATGATCACGCACCACATCCAGGAGAGTCTCGCCATCGCCACTCGGGCCGCTATTCTTCATGAAGGGCGGATCCTGATCACGGGCAAACCGGAGGAGCTGCGCAGGAGCGATGAGCCCTTTGTCCGCGAACTTCTCGATGGTCAAGTGACTCAAATTACCGCGGAAGCGGTAGCAACCTACTCAACGGAATAAAGGCATGCATAGAAAACACGTGGAACTCGCGGTCGGCATATTCGGCATCATCGGCATTCTCTGCCTCGCCTGGCTCTCCGTACGCCTCGGACGCATGGAGGTCGGCGACAAGGGGTACCCAATCCACGCGGAGTTCGCCAACTGCGGCGGTCTGCGCACCGGCGCCAGTGTGACGATTGCCGGCGTCGAGATCGGCAGGGTCAGGTCCATCACTCTCAGTGGACACGAGGCACGGGTAGAGATGATCATCACTCCCGACGTTCGGATCCGCGAAGATGCCATCGTCGCCGTCAAGACACGCGGATTGATCGGCGAGAAGTTCCTCGCCATCAGCCCCGGCGGATCCGATAAGTATCTGGAGCCCGGCGCCGAGATGTGGGAAACCCAGTCCGCCATCGACCTCGAAGATCTCATCGGTAAATTTGCCTTTGGCGACGTCTCCGATCAATAGTCCCTTTACCACCCTTCATAAAGAGGATCATTCCATGCGATACCTGATCACCCTCATCCTCCTCCTCGGCATTCATGCCTCGGCGGCCCCCAAGAGCCCCAGCGACGTCGTTCAGGACGGTACTCGAGAGGTACTGGAGGCCCTCACCGATCCAGCCAGACAAGGTGACGAACACAAGGCCGAAAGGCGGAAGAGCGTGCGCCATACCGTCGACGTCTACTTCGATTGGGATGAGATGGCAAAGCGCTGCCTCGGCCGTCATTGGCAACTGCAAACCATCGAAGATCAGCGCACCTTCGTCGACCTCTTTGGCCAGCTTCTCGAAGCCAGTTACATGGACAGCCTCGATGGCTACAACCGTGACAGGACCGATGTCACCATCCGCATGATCGGCGAAAAGAGCCGGGACGACAAGGCACTGGTCACCACCCTCGTCGACATGGTCGAGCGGGACACGCAAAAGAAAACCACCATCAGTATCGACTACAGCCTGCATCTGAAGGGTGGAAACTGGCAGGTCTACGACATCAAGGTCGAAGGGGTCCGCCTGGTCTCAAACTATCGCGACCAGTTCAGCAGCATCCTCGAGCGCAGGTCCTTTCAGGAACTCCTCGAAAACATCGAGAAGCGGGTCCACGGCCTCGATCCCAACGACTAGACTTCCTGCTCCAGCCCTTTCCTGGCGGTGAGCCAGGTGTTGACCTCGTCGCTGACAGATACCTGACGCAGGAACTCCCTTGCCGCGGGAGTGCCGATGGCGCTCAATGCCTGGGCAGCGGCTACCCGGGCAGGATAGAAGTCCTTCCCCAGCAGCAGCTTGCCCAGTCTGTCAACGGCGGCCTCGCAACGGGCGGCGCCGAGCAGATGCGCGGCGGCGGCCTTCAGCCGATACCAGCAGATATCGTCACCGGCCCGCTTCGCAAGGGTATCGTGATGCGCCATCTCCCAGTCGAGCAGCTCGAGCGCCGCTTCGGCGAGCGGCTGTGTGGGCGCATGAAGCGCTTCCTCCAGCGCCGCGAGCTGCACCAGCCACTCGGAACCGCGCACATCGCGCAGAAGGTCGGCCTCCGGGCGCGGGCGCATGGGAGCCTGCCTTGCCACCGCCTCATGAGCCAACTGCGTGGCGGCCGTTGGCGCGGGCGCATCCTTCAGCACAACTGGGGGCAATTTGCGCTGCGCGGTGGGGTCGAGGCGAAGCTCAACGTCGTTGTCCACCTGTACCAGCACCACATCGTCGCGCCAGTCGATACGCCAGGTGCGGCCAAGCGCCTCCACCACCAGCCGCGACGGCTCCTGCCGCTCGCAGCGCAGCCGCGGCGCTTCGGCCGTCGCCGCCAGCAGCTCCAATCGCCCAAAGAACGAGAACTCAAGCGTCGACGGAATCAGCAGGTCGATCGTGTTCTCCCCCTTGCGCAGGGATGGACCGATCGCCAGAAGATGCGGCAGCAACGGATTGCCTTCCCACCCGATCTCGATCGGGTACGCCACGTCGTTGACATGCACCACCGAGCTGCGCAACAGTTGCGGCACCCGCAGCACCACCCCCGCCGGCACCTCCGCCTCCAGCGTGAACCGAGTGCGATAGACGCCCACCCCCGGCCGATGCTCGTTCGTCGTGTAAAACCAGCCACCACGTGCGGCATCCAGAGCTTCGCCACCCGGCCAGTCGCGCCGAAGCGCTTCGGCCGCCTCCATATCCGCTGCCCAACGCCATTCCAGGCTCTCCTGCAACGGGATCCAGGGCGCCAACCCCGCGGAGGGCACCAGCACCGTCATCAGATCCAGCTCCCGGCCCTCGCTGGTCGTTGTCAACTCATGGCAGATCCCCTCCAGATTTCCATCGCTTCGGGTTATCCGTTCGGAATCCTCAAAGCGCCGGTGCGTCCACTCCCGGCCATCGATGGCGCACAGTTGCAGCCGGGTTCGGTCCGCGGCCGTCAGTTGCGCATATCCACCCTCGACCGCCAGATCGCCGCCACGCAGATGCGCCCGCCAACTGACCCGGTGCGAGCTTTCCGCCACGATCCGATCCCGCACCACGACCAACTCATCGCCCACGACCAGCGTTGCGCGCCGCACCACCGTCACGTCATAACGCGGCTGATAGTTGTCTGTCACATCCGCCTCGACCAGCGCGGCCCCCTCAACATAATCCGATGCGAGGAGACACCCCTCCGCCGAGCGATGCGGCGCATACTCCTCCTCCCCGTCGAAGAAGATGCAGTTGTGCGCGCCGACCGTGCCGCCGCCGAAACTCGACACCACGTTGGTGTCCGGACGCATGAAGCTGTACTTCGGGAGCTGAAAATGTTCCTGCTTCGGCAGCTCGATGGCGCGCCCGTCGACCAGCAGTGGCGCCCCGTCGTACTCGAGGATGAGGTTGTTGGGATTGAATTGCGCGCGCCCGGGCGGAAAGTGGCACTTGTCCCACATCTGGTAGGCAAAGAGACGCTGTTCCGGTCCGGCCATCCCCGCGCCGAGGCTGGGGGCAGCGATGTTGAAGTCGAAGTCGGCCGCGGTGCTGTGCAGCGCCTGGGGCCAGAAGAGGAGCGTCCACAGGCGCTGATCGAATCCCCAGCCGCTGTGACTCGGCCGTTCGATGCTCCCCTGCCGGTCGAGAAAGGCCAGCGCCGCATCGTCACCGGTGCGCTGGGCCAGGTAAGCCGCGGCGGAGGTAAAGCGCGCGGGCTCGTAGCCGTAATTGTCCCACGGCAGGGTCAGCCCGCTCGGGCATGCCAGGCGCATGATGGCGTGGAAGACTTCACGGGGCGAGGCGCACGTCTCTCCGGCGCGGCTATCGAAGAGGTCCACGCCGGTGATCGCTTCGGCCACCTCCAGCGCCAGCGGCAGCATGTAGGCATTTACCGCCCCCATGTACGTGGATCCTTCGTAGCTGTAGCCACCGGCGGGGAAGGCCGTCACGAACTCCACCAGATGCGGGGCGGCCTGCTCCAGCAACTGCCCCGCTCGCGGATCGTGCCCGCGCTTGACTCCGTACAGATACCCGCCCACCGCGCACGCCAATGCCATCGCCGCGTTCTGATTGTTGCCACTCGTCAACTCGATCGGCCGCGCCTTCATCCGTTGATACGGATGCACCCAGAGGTAATGCAGGAAACGCTCCTTGAGCCGCGCATGATCCGCCTCGCTGAAGACACCGCTGTCCCAGACCCAGTCGTACAGGATCAGCCAGCGACCGAAAGGAAAGGCATCGCACCAAGTATGCGTCTGCGTCCATTCGCCACGCTCCCGCACCTCGACGCTATCGGCCAGCGCCAGGAGCCGTTCGCGGGCCTGCTCGGCCATGGAGCGTTCGCCCGTCAGCAACCACGCCAGGCAGCAGTAGGCCGTTTCGTCCGGACGCACCATCGGGCGAACCAGCCCTTCCGGCACCACGTGCAAACGTTCCAAGAGGTACGCCTCGTGCTCCGGCCAGTGCCGGGCAACCCACAACAGGTGCTCCAGATGCCGGCGATACGCGCCCGTCGCCGTCATCATTCGCTTCCCCAGCGCCTCCGCATCCCGCACGCACAACAACTTGATCGTCTCCATTACCCTTCTACCCTTTCGCGTTTTCGCAGCCACCAGACTTCATGCCCTCTCAAAGTCTACTCGCCATTCGCCTGCCATACAAGCACGATGCCGGATGCGCTTGACCGCTTCCGTTGCCGCGGTACTCTTTGAAGCAGGCGCCACACCACACCCTGGAGTTCACCATGCGCATTCTCCTCCTCCTCATCGCCTGCCTGCCCCTCACTCGGGCGGACGATCTCGTCTCCTACGCTCTCGTCCAGCGCGAGGGTCGCACCGTCATCCAGGCATCGACCGGCGACGTCATTCCCTGGGCAGCCTTCAGCATGGGCGTCGATCACTCCGTCGCAGCCTGGAAGCCCAAGCAGCAGCCGCCCGTCGAGGCAGGGATCCGCCTCTTCCAGCTCCCCCTCTGGGCAACCGAAAGGGCCGGCTACTGGGACAATCCTTTCACCTCCCTCGATGGCGAACCCGTCGTCGAGCCGCGGCCGCACTCCTGGCCCGAACAGGTCGCCGGCATGCTCCAGCTCGCTCCCGATGCCCGCTTCATCATGCGCTTCAGCATCATTCCCGATACCGCCTGGCGCGCCGCGCACCCCGATCATTATCCCACCATCAACGCCCATGGCGGCGGCATGCTGAAGGACGGCAAGGGCATCCTTCCCTCCCTCGCCTCCGCCGACGCTCTCGCCGCCGCCGAACAGACCATCCGCGACACCGTCGCCTGGTGCGAGCGACAGCCATGGCGCAACCGCATTGTCGGCTACACCCTCTTCGTCTTTGGCGAAGGCGCCACCGAAGTCGCCCTCTTCAACGAACTCTTCGACGACAGCCCCGTCATGCAGGATGCCTTCAGAGTCTTCGCCGCGGAAAAGTACGAAACCGATGCAGCCCTCCAGCATGCCTGGCGGGAGCCCGCTGTCACCCTCGCCAACGTCACAGTTCCCACGCGCGATGGCTGGTTCGCCAAAAAGCAGGAGCTCCACCTCAAGCATTGGCCGGAACCCGCCCTCGTCCAGCGCGAACTCGACTACTTCCTGCTCCAGAAGCAACTCTGGCACCGCTACTGGTCCGCCGCCTTCACCGCCCTTCAGACCGCCACCGCCGCGCGCCCCGTGCTCAAAGGTGCCGACAACCTCAAGCAGCACATGCTCGGCTGGCTCCACAACGCCAGCTTCGAAGCCGACTGGGCCGACAACCCCCTCGACACCTATGCCGCCATCATGCTCGCCACCGGCGAACTCGGCGCCGCTCCTCTCCTCGACCATCCCGGGCTCGACATGATCCAGACCCCCGGCATGTACTACAACCGCGCCATGGGCTACGCCTGGGAAGCGGAAGGGCTCACCGACAGCCTCACTCTCCGCGGCAAAGTCAACTTCATGGAAGCCGACATGCGCACCTGGGTCAACCGCGACCTCGCCAGCAAGTACCGCCCCGAAGGAACCCTCATCCCCGATGCCGGCGCCTTCCTCACTCAGCCCGAAGTCAAGGCCGGCTTCGACCGCACCCTCGCATGGGCCCTCTCCCGCAACCAGATGTTCTACTACTGCTCCGTCTTCGCCGGCAACTGGTGGTATCACGAGCCCCCCATCGTCGAGGTCATGAAGCGCCAGGTCGCCCTCATATCCGATACCGGCGTCAGCCGTTGGGAGCCAACCACCGATGCCATCTGCCTTGTCGTCGACGACAACTCACCCCTTTACGAAGACTTCTCTTCCGGCTATCAGCACATTGCCCTCCAGCGCCAGCTCGAGGAAGGACTCGCCCTCTGCGGCATCCCCTATCGCATCCACCTCCTCTCCGACCTCGCCCTCCCCAACTTCCCTGACTACAAATGCTACCTCTTCCCCAACCTCTTCCGCATCGATGCCGAGACCGAACGGCTGCTCCGCGACAAGATCCTCACCCGCGGGCATGTCGCCATCTTCGGCCCCGCCACCGGCATCAACACGGAAAGCGGCCTGAGCGCCGACGCCGCCACCCGCCTCTTCGGCGTCGAGATGGAGCTGATCGACAAGACCACCAATCGCCGCGTCATCCTCCAGGACCATGGCCACCCCATCTCCGACCGCCTCCCCACCATGACCTACGGCGATACCTATCCCTTCGGCCCACTCCTCGTCCCCAAAGCCCAGCGCCTCCCCGCCGGCACCTCCGTCACTCCCCTCGGCGCCGCCTTCTACTACTACTTCTTCGACCGTCCCGGTCCCTTCATCCATGACTTCGCCGACCACTCCGTCATCTTCAGCCCCGCCGTGCCGATGCCGCCCCAGCTCCTGCGCGAAGCCGCGCGCCACGCAGGCTGCCACGTCTGGTCCGAAGAGGACGCCGTCATCCATGCCTCCGCCGACTTTGTCTCCCTCCACACCGCCCGCGGCGGCGACCACACCATCCACCTTCCCGGCACCTTCATGGTCCAGCCCCTCGGCACCGACGACGATACCCCCTTCGGCCCCGTCAACACCATCACCCTCACCGTCAAGCCCCCCGCCACCCACAGCTTCCGCCTTCATCCCCCACCCCAACCGTAACTCACCAATGCGCTTGGCTGGAGCGAGTTGAGCGTGTACACTATCCTCGCTTTGACGTGCGAAGAACGCAGACTTCTGGAGGCAACGGTGGAGAAAGAATACAAACCGAGCTTGCTGGGTGACGACTATCTCACCGGCTACCACAGGGGAGAGGCAGCGCTGCTGGTCACGAACCGCAACGCGGCTCTGGGGCAGCTGCTGGCGGCGGAACGGGCGGTGCCCTATATCCACATCCTCTTTCGACTCCTGATCTTTCGCCGCGAGCACGAACTGGAGCCTCTCTACGAAGACATCTTCAACGCCGTGGTGCCGGCACAGGAAGCAGGTGACGCGGAGCCGTACACCTTCGAGCGCTTTCGCGATGACATCAACCAGCTCCAGGCGTGGAAGCTGGTCGAATGCCGCATCGAGAAGCAGCGTCTGCGCGGCTATCGCGATCAGCGCAAAGCCAAGTTCCGCTATCGCCTGACGGATGAATGCGCTGCCTTCCTGCAGTGGCTCGAAGAACGACTCGAAGAGGACTACGAGGCGACCGGCGACGACACGCGCGACCTCCTCGAGGAGCTGTGCGGTTCGCTGCGGGAGCTGCTGCGATTGCTCCATCGCGCCGAATCCGTCAATGCCGACGTTGACGATGCGCGCCGGATTCTTTATCAGTTGCACAAGGTCGCCGATGTCACCTATCAGGTCAATGATGGACTGGGCACCTTCAATGCCCGCATGTTGAGTTTCCTGCTCGGTGCTTACGAGCTGGCCGAGGTACGCCAGATCCTCGACGAACTGGACCACTACGTGGAGAAGTTCCTGATGCAGGTCGAGAAGCTGCGTCGGGACGCCCTGCCGAACATCGAAAGACTGCTGACCGACCGCATGCGCGAAAAGCTGGGCAACTGCCTGGCGGCCATGGAGAGCGAACGCAAGAGCAGCCCCCATCTCTACCGCGGCCGCGGCGCCCTCAACCTCGGCCATGTCCCTGAACAACTCGACGCCTTCTATCGCGAGCACGGCACCCTCGACCGCCTCTGCCGGCGCATCAATCAGACAGCGATCGATGTCTGGCGCAAGCTCCACGCCCACCTGCGCGAACTCGAACGCAAAAGCACCCGGCTGGACGATCTCCGCGCTCGGCTGCGCGAAATGGCAACCTTGCCGGAGATGGAGGTGCCCAGCCGCTTCCTGCGCGAGCTGCTGGCTCCGGCCCAGATGCGCGGCGACCCCCACTACTGGGATGAATTCTCTAAAGCCGACCCCGACCAGCCCCGCCGCCACGCCCCGCGCCAGGCTCAGCCCCCCGTCTATCTGGCCTCGAAACCCGCTGGCGACAAGCCCGTCCGATCCTTGGACGAAGCGCGCCTCGAGCAGCTCAAAGCCTGGCTGGAAGCCAAGATCCTCGCCGGTCAGTCACCGCCCGCGAAACTCTCCCACGGGCGCTTCGAAAGCCTGGCGGACTTGGTGCAGGTGATCGAGCTTTCCAAGGCGGGACTGCTGAACCGCGGCCGGCGCCTTCAGCGCATCGACTTCGTCCTGCGCAGCCTCGATGAACCGGCCATCATCGCCCTCGAGGATGAGCGTCAGCTCGACTTCCGCGAACTTGAACTGCAGAGGCATCTCCATGGCTGACGATCTCTCGACCCTCCTCGAACGCCAAGCGGACAATGTCCGCGCGGTACTCAACATCCTCGTCGAGACCCCCTATTTCTACCGCACCGATCACGAGGATCTCTTCTTCTTCCTGCGGCGCTATCAGCAGCAATTCATGCGCTTCTTCCAGGACTATTACGGGTGGACGCTCCTGCTCGACCAGAAGTGCGCCCGAGTCTACAAAGAGCGCTGGTACAATCCCGCCATCACCGAAGCAAACCGTGAACTCTTCGGCTTCCGCAAGCGCGACGAATGCCTCGCTTTCATGATGCTCCTCGAGTTCTACGAACACCAGCTCGAAGAGAATGACATGGGCGCCGATGACCTCGAGAATCTGCGCTTCCGCTTCGGCGACTTTCTCCATGCCGCCCATCGCCGCTTTCACGACCTCTACCCGGACAAAGCCGATCAATACTCGGAGGACGGCGTGCGCCGCATCCTCCGCGAGATCTTCCCCAGTCTCGAAAAGTACCGCCTGGTGAAAAAGGAGAAGCCCCCGGCGGATCTCGCCATCAACGATGACGACGTCATCTTCGAAGCCCTGCCCGCCCTCTACCACTACAACAGCACCCGTCTCGCCCAGGCTGTCCAGCCGGCGGACGATACCAGCACCATGGCCGACGATGCCTCCAGCGAAACAGACCTTCTATGAGATCCGCCGCATCCGGCTGATCAACTTCCACAACTTCGTCAACGAGACTATCGAGTTGAAAAATGGCGGCCACCTCTTCCTGCTCGGCGATAACGCCTGCGGCAAGACGACCGTCCTCGACGCGATCCACTACGTGCTCACCGCCGGGCGCATGGAGTTCAACGCCGCGGCCCGCATCGCCGGACGGCGCGATGGCGGACGGCGCATGCAGGGCATCGTCATGCGCTACAACGTCGACACCGGGCCCCTCAACAAGACCGGCGGCATTACCTACGCCGCACTGGAAATCGCCGGACGACAGGGCAAGCCCACCACCGTGGCGGTAGGCATCAGCACCCGCGCCATGGATGAACCCGTCAAGCGCTGGGGCGTCATCCGCGAATGCCCCCTCGAAGAGATTCCCTTCACGATCGACGACCTGCACGGCACGCGTGCCGCGACTGGCGAGGAACTCCGCCAGCACCTCTCCAGCGGCTACTTCGGCACGATCGGCGCCTACGAGAAGGAACTGGCCGAGCGCTTCTTCGGTGGCGACGACCGCTTCCAGGAAAGTTGCCGTCTCCTCGGTATGGGCAAGGCCTACCGCGAAATTGTCGCCAGCGCCGGAGATTACCACGAACTCTTCCGCCGCCTCCTGCCGGAGCCTTCGCGCGAGATCTTTCAGCGGATCATCGAGGCGCTCACCTCCCTCGATCAGAGCCAGGCGGAGCTGCAGGAGCTGCGGAAGCGGCTCGAATGGCTGCAGGATCTGGCCAAGCTGGTCGACGACGTCACTCGCTGTCGCCTCGAGCAGAAGCGCTACACGTGGCTCGACCGGCACCTGCGCCTGGAACGCATCGAAGCGGAGATGATCCGCATCGGAGAAGAGACAACGAGGTTGACCACGGAGCAGGAGGCCTTGCTGCAGCTGATCGAGAGCTCCCATCAGGAGCAGCGCCGCATGAACGAGCGGCTGGCGGATCTCAGAAGTCGCGATGCAAGCGGCCTGGTCCGCCAGGAGAAGGAACTCTCCGGCGAAGTAAGCCGTCTGGAAGAAACGCTGAGCGAACATGAACGCGAAACCAAAGCCGCGGAGCTCGCCATGCGCGAGATGACGCGCCGCCTGCTCCAGGAGCGCCTGGGCGTTGCGAGCAGCGGCCGCAAGCTGCATCAGGAGCTGAGCCGCCTCGCTCCCACCCTCCCGTTCTCCATCGGCGACATCATCGAGGCTCTCGCCGCGGCCCTTCGGCTGGAAGAACCCGAACAGGCCCTGATCGAGCTGGAGCCCGCCCCGGTGCAGACGGAAGCGAATCGGCATCAGCGCGAGCTGAGCGGACAACTCACCCTGCTGGATCGCGAGCGCGACGAGTTGCAGAAGCAGCTTGCCGGCATGCAGCTTCAGCTCCAGCAGTGGCGCGACCAGGAGGAGGCCGCTCCGGATCTGCCCGGCTTCAGCGAGGCCTCCGACGCGTTGCGCAAGGCGATGGTGACGGCCGTCCCCCTCTACGAAGGGCTCGAATGGCAGCCGGGGCTCACTCGCACCATCCAGGCCACCATCGAGGAGCTGATCGGCGAAGAAATCCTGGCCACCTTCATCGTGCGTGAGGACGAACTCGAGCCCGCCCGCGCGGCCCTATTCCGCGACTTCCCCGGCTTGCGCCTCGCCCGACCCGTCACTGGCGACAAACCCCTGCCGGACTGGATGCGCCAGCACTTCGACATCGCCCACAGCGATCCGCGCGCCCTGGCCTGCCTCGCCACCGAAATGCACAGCGATCATGGCCCCGAAGTGAGCGACTACCTCTCGCACAAGCTCCTCAGCTTTCGCGCTCACGTGCGGCGGCTGGCGGCCCCGCCGGCCCGCCTGATCGGCGCCGAAAGTCGTCGCGAGGCGCTGCGGCGGCAGATCCGCGAGTTGGAAGCGCAGGTCAAGGAGAATAACCGTCAGCAGCGGGAGCTGGAGCGCCGGCGGCGGGAGCTCCAGAGTGCCGCGGAGAATCTGGATACCCTTCTCAACCTGCTGAGTATCGACCTGCCGGCATCTGTCCGCGCGTCCCACGGCGTCATCGACATCAGTCGTCAGGCGACCTTCTCCGCCTCGCGCCACGACGATGCACGACGCCGCCAGCAAGCCGTTGCCGACGAGATTGCCCATCGCCGCCAGCGCCTCGTCGATATCCGGGCCATGATCGCGAAAGAAGGCCTCGACCGGCTCGATCAGCAGATCGGCGCCTTGGAGCGCAAGCTCGAAGGGGAGCGCAGTCGAGCCGATGACCATCAGCAGAGTCTCGGCATGCACAAGCTGCGCCTGGAGGAGCTGGCGACGAAAAGCAGAGAGTCGAGCGAGGAAAAGGTTCGCCTCACCGCTGAACGGGAGAGCGCCGCCGAGGAGCTTCGCGCTCTGGATCCAACCATCGCAGATATCGACTACTATGTCCTGCGCACTTGGAAAGGGGTCCAGTTCCGCTCCGTGGACGCCATCGCCGCCGAGCGCCGACGCTCCGAGGGGGTGGAGACGCAGCAACAGACGATGATTCGCGAACGTGCGCGTCACCCCACCTACGGCAGCCAGTACGGCCTCTACTACAACGAAAAGAGCAATGAGCTGCGCGACCGCCGCTCCGTTCCCGTTGCCGAGCTGTGCACCGGCCAGGAGCAGACCGTCGCCGAACAGCAGAGCATCATCAACGACAAGACCAGCGAACTCTTCCGCCAGGTCGTCATGAACGAGCTGCTGCGCTTCTTCCGCGAGCACGTCAGCAAGCTCGACGACATGCTCAAACGCATTAACCGCCTGCTGGTCGACCGCCAGTTCGGCAGCCACCGCTACCGCTTCCAACTGCGCGAGAACGACCAGACCCGCCACCTCGTCCGCATCGTCCGAGAATTCAACATCTTCGACCCGAAAACCGGCGAGGATCTCCGCCACTTCTTCGACGAGCATCGGCGCGAGATCAAGGAGACCGCCCCCGGCGAAATCCCGGATCTCCTCGACTACCGCAACTGGTTCCACTACGAGCTGGCCGTCGCCTCCGTCAACGACGACGGCATCGTCATCGACCGCCGCACCAAGAGCCTCGGCTCCGGCGGCGAGCAGGCCGTCCCCAACTACCTGCTCATCCTCACCATCGCCGACTTCCACTATACCGGCAACCAGCTCAAGCTGCCGGTACTCCTCTTCGACGAGGCCTTCTACGGCATCGACAGCGGTCGCCGCGACCAGCTCCTCGGCTTTGCCTCCGACCTTGGCCTGCAACTCTTCGTCGCGTCACCCGATCAGGACGGCGTCAAGCAGGAGATCCGCTCGTCGACCACGCTGCTGATCGTCAAGGACGAGAACTATCGCGTCCACCTCTTCCCCTACAACTACCGCAATGAAGCGGCCTTTCCCCAGCCGGAGCTCCTCGGCGAGTATCAAACCGAAACGAAACCCATTGCCTTCGAGGATGAGGCGTGAGCGAGATCGCCAAGATCCTGGAACACTTGCTCGCCACGACCCCGGACTTGCGCCCCCTGCTCGAACAGATCGCCGACCGCTGCGACAAGGCGGGCGATCTCTCCGGTACCATGACCATAGGGGAGCGCGCCGACCTCGGCCCCCGCCTCGGCAGCCTCCAGGGCATCTTTCCCGTCAAGGCAGTCGCCGTCAGCCGCGCCGGCAGGGTCACCCTGCGTTTCAACGCCATCTTCCAGAACCTTGACGCCGCTCAGCGCCAAGCGTGGATTGCCGCCCTCTACGCAACCCTTGGGCGCACCCGCCGCAACCGGTCCGCGGAGCGCCGTCATCTGGCAGTTGGCACCGCCGATCTGCTCGCCAGCTGGCGCCTTGCCTTCCCCGATCTGATCCCGATTGCCGACAGCCTGGAAGCCGCTCCCGAAGCCTGGGAACGGCGCGCCCGCGCCGGCGGCCTCGACTCCCTGCGTCGACAGCTCTTCCTCGCCGGTGAGATCGTCCGATTTCTTGCCGGAAACCGCCAGCCAATCGCTGGCGCGGAACTCGCCGCTCGTTTCGCCGGCGACAGCAAGGCCCTACGCCCCGGCGACCTGCGAACCCTCGTCACTGACTGGCTGGCCATTCTCGCCGACGATCCCGAGGCGGATCGCGGGACGCTCCTCTCCAGATTCCAGGTCGTCGATAACCCCACCGCCATCAAGGTCACCCTCTTCGGCCCACTCGTCTATACCCTCGGCGGTCGCCGCTTCGACTGGATCTCTCAGCTCTGGCAAGCTGGCCAGACCGCCACCCTCAGCTGGGACAACCTCCGCGACATCGAGCAGGTCGAACTTCCCGCGGAGACAGCGTTGACCTGCGAGAATGAGACGCCCTTCTGCCGCCTGGCCCGCGAAGCCCAACCAGGGCTCACCATCTATACCGCCGGCTTCCCCAACGCCGCCGTCTGTCGCCTCGTCGAGCTGCTCCCTTCATCCTGTCGCCTACGACACTGGGGCGACACCGACCTCGCCGGCCTGTGTATCGCCGCCCAGCTTCATGCCATCCATCCGCTGACCCTCTGGCGCTGTGACCGCCCGACTATTCTGCGCCTGCGCAATCTCCTCACGCCCCTCTCCTCCCACGCCCTCGAACGCGCCCAAAGCTGGCTCCAGACTCATCCCGCCTTCCCCTTCGCTCCCGAGCTTGCCGCCACCATCGCCCACGGCTGGCTCGAGCAGGAAGCCTGGTCCCCCACCTGACCGCCTGCCGCCGGCATCATGCGGACGGTCGCAGTTTCTGGAGGTAGCGGCGATACTCCTGGTAGAGGCTTTCGGTGGCGGGGGCGCCAAGGTCGGGGCAGATGGTTTGAGAGGTCAGCAGGCCAGGGACCGTGTACGAAACGATCCGGTCCACATGGGGGGCGGCTTCCTCGATCTGGCGGCGCAGCCGTTCGAAGGGAGCGGGCAGCAGCGGCTGAGCCCAAATTGCGTTTTCGAAGACAAAGGCTTCCGTGTTGGCCCAGAGCGTAACCCCGGCGCGATCATGGGCGGCGCGTAGGGCGGCATAGAGGCGGCGGTTGTTCTCGGGAGGAACAGGTGTGGCGCGGCCCGAACCACAGCCGACCCCATCCTGATAGGCAATAACGGTAAGCCCCAGGCGCTTCAACTCCTCCACGAGCCGCTCTTCGGAGGCGACGTAGCAATTGCCGCCGAGGAAGAAGGGGGAACCGAGGCGCGGCAGATCGGGCGTGAGCGCCTGCCAGACCTCGGAGAGGGCGGCGCCGCGAGCAATCTGGTCCGGCATCAAGAGCCCCTGCTCGAAGTACATCTCGGTCGTCATGTACCAGCCGGTGAAGGAGGCTTCGTCGCCATAGCGCGCGAGGATCTCCTCGGACACGGCTTTCAGTTCGCGGGCTTCCTCGGCGATACCGCTGGGGGAAGCGCCGACCCCGATATACATGGCGATGCCTTCGGTGGAGGCGGCCCGCATGATCGCACCCAGCGGATCCGCGCAGTTGCGCGTCTGCCATTGCTGCGTGTAGATCCGCGAGGGATAGATGGCGAGGCCATGGGAGACAAGGTTCTGGAGGATGAGAATCTCGATGCCGAGATCTCGCCGCAGGTGACGAAGCAGCACCGCCCAGTCCTCATCCGAATAGGCGAGCGTCATGCGGTTCCAGTAAACCCCTTCGCGGGCATTGAGATGAACAACGTCAATCCAGGAACCGGTGATGATGGGGTCGGTCATGAGAAACACCTGTATAGGGAGTGAGAGGCGCCAGCCGGCTGGTGGCCGGTCTGGCTCAAGCGGGCTACCTCGCGCCGTACTATCTAGGGAAACGTGAGCGGTTCGGCGGTGTCGATGAAGAGGCCGTGGAGGAAGCTGTTCTCGGGATGCTCCTCGTTGAGACTGCCAGTCTTGAGGGTCTGGCCGTTCTGGCGGTCGGTGGCGTAGAAGTCGGTGGTGCCGCCGGCATCGAGGAAGAAACCCCAACTCATGGCCTTGGTGCGATCGTAGTGGTAGGAGTTGCCGGCGCCGCTGCCCTGGGTGCCGCGAGCAGCGGCCTGGTAGTGATCGGTGCCCTGCCAATCGATGAGCCAGGCGATGGCCTGCATGGCGGCGCCACCCTGGCTGAGGCCGGGGGCGCGATAGGTGTCGTTGCCCTGCATATCTTCCAGCAGCCCCATGCCGATGTCCCAGCCGGCGCCCTGCGTGGCGGCGGTCATGGCCCAGTAGGTGTCGTTGCCATTGCGGTCCAGCAGAGCACCCAACGCCTGGTGGCAGCCGAAGCCCTGCCCGTAGCGATTGCCGTAGTAGAGATCGTCCCCATGATGCTCGTCAAGAATCCCCAGCCCCCAGAAGTAGCCGCCGCCCTGGCTGAACTCGCCCGCCTCATAGCGGTCCGCTCCCCCAATATCCTGCAGGACGCCGATGCCGCCGCTGTCGAAGCCGCGCGCGCCGAAACCGACGCCCTGGCTGAGGCCGTAATAGACGGCGGGCGTACCATAGCCGGAACCGGTCGGACCATTGGCGCGGTAGAGGTCGTTGCCGCCGCGGTCGTGGATGAGCCCAAAGCCAAGTGGGCCGCCGATGGCCTGCGAGGCATGATGCGACCAGTAGGTGTCACTGCCCCCGAGATCGACGATGGCGCCCAAGCCGTAGAAGCCGGAGCCGAGCGACCAGGTGTTGCCGGTGTAGGTATCGTTGCCGGCATAGTCGAGAAGAACGGCAATCCCGGCGAGGCAGCTGCCGCCGGTGCGAATGGTGCCGCTGTATCGGTCATTGCCGCCGTGATCCACCAGCAGGCTCACGCCAAGCGTCGCCGAGGCTGGGCCGATGGGATCGCCGCTGTAAACGTCGTTGCCGGCCAGATCGACGATGACCTGCAGCCGGGGCCGTTCACTCTCGCTGTAGGTGTAGGTGTCGTTGCCCCCCGCATCGATGATGACGTCCAGCTTGCTCGCGTCATAAGTGTTGTCGCCAACGCCACCATAGACATACCAGCGCCCGTTGACCTGGACCGCCGCCAGAATGTCGCCGGTGACGAGGCCCTTGAGGGCCTTTGGCAGGGGCACGACCGGGGACTCCGCGGGTGGGGCGACGCCTTTCGCCATGACTCCGGCAAGATGGCCGGCTGCCGCAAAGAGGGCCGCGAAGTCGATGCGGGTCGTGGCACGCATGGCACGGATGACCTTGAGTGGATCGTCGCTGTAGACGGAGAGGGTCTGCATATACCCGTCAATGGCGCCGGGCAGGGCGGCAAGTTCCTCGGGAGTGAGTTGGGCGAAGGCCTGCTCGTTGGCGAGGTGCGCCTGCTCCATGGCGATGGCCAGCTCGGCGAGTGCACCGGTGGGCTCCTCCAACGACAGGGCCTCGGCCAGAGGCGGGGGCGCGACGTCGAGGTTGTTGGCGGCATGCACCAGCAGTTGGCGGGGATCGCGGTTCAGGTCGGCCAGCGGATCGGTGATGAAACGGCAGAGCTGAGGGAACTGCATCGGGTACTCGAAGCCGTGACGCACGCGGCTGAGCATGTGGAAGCCGCCGCGCTCCTCCACCGTCTCGATGAAGAGATCGAGCAGCGTCTGCACCTCGGTCATGATGCCCTGCTCTTCGAGTTGGCCGCGAAGGTACTTCTCCAGGGGGGGCGGCTCCGCAACTATCTCGGGCAGGGTGCGGGAAGCGGGGGTATCCGCGAAGATGGGCCCCGTCCACAATTCCTTGTCAACGAGCGTGACGGGCAGTTCCTGGACGTTGATCGCGGCGCCGGGAGTGGGAACCGCGGCGTTGATATCCGCCTCTGTCCGATTGATCATGAGGGTGACCGTCTCCCCCGGCCGGTGCGCCTTGATGAGGTCGGAAAAGTGCTCAGGATCCTTTACCACAACGCCGTCGACCTCGAGAATGATGTCGCCGCGAGTAAGGTAGGGGGAACGGAAGCCGGTCCCTTCGAGAGGGCCGGGCAGAATCCAGCCAACGACGACACCGTCCTTGTCGTACTCGCGTACGGAGAGGCCGATGTACGCGTCGCCGGTTCCACTCACGACCGGCGATTCGGTCTCGCGAGGCGTCGGCACCGAGGGGGTCAGGCAGCCGGCGAGGAAGAGGAGAGCGGCGGTGGCGGACAGCAGGAGGCATCGCAGCATGGGGAGATCTCCGGAAGCGGGGAAGTTGAAAGGGTACAGGTCGTCACTATACCTGTACCAGCACCGAACTGCCACACTTCCAGATAACCTCCCGCACTCTGCGAGCCTCGGGCTGCCTATTCGGCTGGGGGCATGCCGGCAGCCATCGCCTTGCCGCGCTCCATCGACTGCAGCGCCAGGTACTGCGCCCCGAACTTCTCCAGGTTGTCGCCCTGCACTTCGTATTGGTCGAAGTGACGCTCTTCATCGGCGACCAGATCCTCGAAGAGGCGCTTGCTGATGGCATCGGCATTGGCGCCGCACTCATTGGCCCACTGGTTGTAGGTGCGCGCGCTCTCATCTTCCATGCCCTTCGCGCAGTCCAGCATTTCCTTGACGTCGGTGATGGCCTTGACGGGCTCGGCGGTCACCATGACGACATCGCCCTTCAGGAAAAGGATGCGTTCGGCAAGCTTCTCGACATGGAGCATCTCCTCGATGGCGGTCCGCTTGAAGAGGGTGGCCAGCGGATCGTAGCCCTGATCGTCGCAGTGAAAGTGGAAATACATGTACTGGTGGACTGCCGCAAGTTCGTCCGCGACAGCCTTGTTCAACAACTCGATACTCTTCTGGTGGCGAGCCATTTCATAACCTCCCGTTGGCTGATTGGTTGCGCTGCCTGCTGAATGGATGATCGAGCAGGCTCCCCTGTGGCTAATGTAACCGAAGCCCCCTTGCCTGCCAACTCTTTCCGTGAGGTTGCTTGAGCTTGACGAGTGGTGGAGCCGGCGCCACTGTGTGGGGCAGCTCGCCGGGCATCATCACTACCTCACGTGGAGCTTTCCGTATCATGAAGGCCATGCGCATCCTCTCTCCAGGCGTTGTCGAGCAGGCGACGATCGCTGAACCGAACCTCCAGGCCGACTCCGTCATGTTGCGGGTGGCCTATGTCGGCTACTGCGGCTCGGATCTCAACACCTTCCGTGGTCTCAATCCCATGGTCGTCTATCCCCGCATCCCCGGCCATGAAATCAGCGGCGTTATCGAAGCCGTGGGGCTCGACGTGCCGGCCGAGTGGAAGCCGGGGATGGCTGTCACCCTCTCGCCGTATACCAGTTGCGGCGCATGTTCCGCCTGCCGCGCTGGTCGCTACAACTGCTGCCGCGACAATCAGACGCTGGGTGTACAGCGCGACGGCGCCCTCACGGAGCGCCTGGTCGTCCCCTGGCGGAAGCTTTTCAGCTCACCCCGGCTCAGCCTGCGCGAGCTGGCCCTGGTCGAGCCACTCACCGTCGGTTGCCATGCCGTCGATCGTGGTCGCGTCACCGCCGAGGATACGGTCTGCGTTCTGGGCTGCGGGGCCATCGGCCTTGGCGCTATCGCCGGAGCGGCGTGGCGGAAAGCTCGCGTCATTGCCGTCGACATCGACAATGCGAAGCTCGGTATCGCCCGCCAGGCAGGAGCCGCGGAGAGCGTCAACAGCGCCACCGAAGATTTTCACGAACGCCTCCAGGCCTTGACCGGCGGTGACGGGCCGAACGTCATCATCGAGGCCATCGGCCTGCCGCAAACCTTTCGCGCCGCCGTCGAGGAGGTCGCTTTCGCCGGGCGAGTCGTCTATATTGGTTATGCCCGGAAGCCGGTCGACTACGAATCGAAGTACTTCGTCCAGAAAGAGTTGGACATCCTTGGTTCACGAAATGCCACGCCGGCGGACTTCCGCCAGGTGATCACCATGCTGGAAAGCGGCTGCGTGCCCGTCGATGCCATCATCTCCCGCGAAGTTCCTCCCGATCAGGCCGGTGACATGCTCCGCCAGTGGAGCGACAATCCCGGCCCCATCACCAAGATCCTCATCCACCTCAGCGACTGATCATCCTCATGAAATCTGCCTTCTCTCTTCTGATGCTCGCGCTCCTGCTGCCGGCCGTCACGATCACCGCCGCCGAGCTGAGCGCGAAAGAGCAGAAGCGCAAGGCGTTGGTGGAGGCCTCCGATACTGCCCGCATCCGCGGCCGCGACACCCTCATCGTCGAGAGCGGGCCCGAGCTGCTGCGGCCTCCCGATGAGGTCATCCTCGAGAGCTTTGACATCGCGACGACGCCCCCGACCGTCAGCCTGCAGATTCTGCCCGATCTGGTGCCCGAGTTCTTCTCCGGCGCCGATCAGTACATGGCCTGCTGGGCAAATTGGGCAGAGGTTACACGCGGGCCTGATGGCCGCTTCTTCTTCGCCGCCAGCGATCATCTCGGCAAAGGTTGCCACATCAACCTTTACGAGTATCGTCCCGGCGATGATGGCGTTCGCAAGATCCTCGATCTCGATCAGGTACTCGGCTGGAACGACGAGATGTACACCGACGGCAAAGTCCACGGCCACATGGGTATCATGGCTGACGGCACACTCTGGGGCGCCACCCATTTCGGCGTCAAGCCCACCGATGACTGGTATGCCGCCGGCTACCGCGGCAGCTGGCTCTTCAGCTACAATACCCACACCGGTGAAGCTGCCAACTGGGGCGTGCCGCTCGTCGGAAACAGCCTTCCCTGTTTCACCGTCGACACCCGCCGCGGTCGCCTTGTCGGAACCGGCGAAGCCCATACCATCCTCACCTGGGACATCGATCGGAAGCAGGTCCGCTTCGCCGGCTATCCCCCCAACGGCTGGATCTGGTGGCAGCGTTCCATGCTCTGCGATGTCGAGACCGGCATCTTCTGGGGAATGGACGAAAGCGAAAAGCCCTTCCGGCTGATGAGCTTCGACCCCGAACTCAACCGCTTCACCCGAACCGAAATCACCGTTCCCCTCAATCCCCATACCGGCGAGCAATCCCAGTTGCGCGGCCACACTTCCCGCCCCGATGCCGAAGGCTGGTACTACTGGACCACCCGCAATGGCGCCTTCTTCCGCTTCCAGGCGAGCGCCGAAGGCCCCCGCATCGAGAGCCTGGGCGTCGACTGGGACCGCGGCCGCGACACCAAGCAGCTCGCCATCGATCCCACCGGCCGCTACGTCTACTACCAGCCGGGCGCCGGCAAGGAAAAGCGGCGCTCCCCCATCGTGCAGTACGACACCCGTACCGGCCGCCGGAAGGTCATCTGCTGGTTTCAGGATCTGCTCTTCGAAAAGTACGGCTACTGGTGCGGCAGCCACGTCTACGGCATGGAGATCTCCGCCGACGGTTCCTTCCTGCTGATTGTCCAGAACGGTGCTTTCACCAACAAGCCTGTCGTCGACTCGTTCGGCCACCCATCCGTCACCATCGTGACCATCCCGGAATCCGAGCGCCCCACCACCCCTTGAGGTGCATTGCCGGGTGCATCTGCCTGCCTTCCCGGAATTGAGAGATAAAATCTCTGAGAAGGATTTGACCGCACCGAATTCATAAACTAAACTAACCTAAAGCACAGGGAGCATGCGATGGATGTACCGATCAAAGCGGGAGCCGGGCCGTTGGCCGAGCAGGTGGCGGAGCACTTTCGCCGTCGAATCGCGAGTGGCCAATGCCCGCACGGCAGCAAGTTGCCGCCCAGCGATCGCGTCCCGGGAGTGAGCCATGTCACCGTGCTCAAAGCCTACCGCTCCCTTGCCCGCGAGGGGCTTGTAGCCATCTCACGGGCGACGGGAACCGAGGTGATCGCGCGGCAGGAGGCTCCCTGCTACGTGTTGATCACCCAGCACGCAAGTCGCATCCCCACGATCACCGACGCGCATCTGAGCGGGGAGTTTCTGGAACAGGCGCACGGTCGCAACGGCCGCGCGGAAATCTTTCACCTGCCGACCGGTCGCATCGATACGGTGGCGGAGGCCGAGCGGATGGTGCCCGACAACTTGCGGCAAATGCTGCTCGACCGGCGCGTAAAGGGTCTGCTGGTGAATCATCCGTCCTGCATGATCGGACTGGTGGAGTGGCTGCAAAGGTGGTCATTGCCCGTGGTCAGCATCAACGGTCCCAGCGAGGTCAATCGCGTGAAACTGGACCGGCGACAGATGTACCTGCTGGGGGTACAGCAGTTGCAGGCGGCCGGCTGTGGCCGCATCCTGGTGCTGGTGCCGCCACATGACGAGGATGGCGCCGCCCTGGTTGAAGAGAGTCCGGGGGATGGAGTAACCTGGCGATTGATGGGGGCGAGTTTTGCGCCGCAAAGGGCGGTATCGAGTGGCCGTCGGATCATCAGGGAGTTGGCGGGAGGGGAGCTGCCGGAGGGGTTGCTGATACCCGACGATCTGGTCGGACTGGGCGTCCTGCTGGGAAGGCAGGGCATGGGCAAAGACGCCGCGGAGATGAAGCTCGCCATCGCCACGGGGACGGGACAGCTTGCTGATGCGTTCGCCAGTGTGATTCAGCTTCGTTACGAAACCGCGGACCTGCTGAGCAGCGCTCTGGATATTGTCGATAGATGCTTTGGCATGGCCAATCATGAACCTGTTGTCACACAAATCGCTTTCACATGCATACCACCAGAAGAGGGAACCCCATGAAAAGCTGTCACGGACGCCTTCATCGATTCACGCTGATCGAGCTGCTGGTCGTCGTCGCGATAATAGCCATTCTGGCCAGCATGTTGCTTCCCGCGCTTGGCAAGGCCCGAGCGCGCAGCAAGCAGGCAATCTGCTCCAACAATCTCAAGCAGATCGGCATGTCAGTCGCACTCTATTCGGACGAACAGGATGGCCGGATTCCAGGCTGGGTGCAGAGTTCGGCCAATACCGGCATGGCGCAGCGCTGGGTTTCGGTGCTCATACCCCATATCGGCAGTGGACTCTATTGGGTGTGCCCCTCGGCGCCGGAGAACGGGCTCGGGCAGAACATCGCCATCCTCAAAGAGCGGACCGACCCCAACGATGCGAATTTTCAGTCAAGCCTGACCGCGGTTCAGACCATCGGCATTAACGTCTACAGCTATCCGAACAACGATGGATTTGCTTATGCTCACCAGCGTCAGTCGGACGTCCAGCGCGCCGACATTCTGGTCTATGCGGGGGACTGTACCGGCAATTATCCCGCCGCCTATAACCCGCACAATCCGAACCTTCAGCGGCTCGTCTATCCTGCCGTCTGGCCGATGCAGGGCTCTTCCTTTTATCCGCAACATCAAGGTCGGATCAACCTGCTCTTCGCGGACAGTCATGTCTCGGGAGAGCGGCGTGAAACCGTTGCCGGCTGGACGTACCAGTTCAGCACCACCAACAAGAAACGTTGGGCCGTTCGCTACTAAACCAAGAGGAGAAGTCATGATTCATCGCGCCATCCTGCTGTTCACCGTCCTGCTCGCCATCGGGACCAGCGCCGCCGACCCATTCTGGCTCAATCCCAAAGACTTCGGCGCCATTGGTGATGGCATAGCCGACGACACGGGCGCCATTCGGCGAACCATCGCCGCCGCCACGACGCTCACTCCGGAGCAGTCGTCGCCGCATCGCCAGATCGCCCTGCCGCCCGGCATCTACCGCATTACCGAGACGCTCCTGCTCCTGCCGGAAGCGGACAACCTTATTATCCATGGCAGCGGCGGCATCGGCGGTGCCTTTGGCAGCCGCATGTCCACCACGCTCCAGTGGGACGGTGCGGAAGGCGGTATCCTGATCGATTGCCGTGCGCACAAGAACCTCCAGTTGCGCAACCTCACGCTCCATGGCGGCGACAAGGCTGCCGCCTTGATCCGCCTCAATTCCGCCGATGATGCCAATGCCGAGCATCCACGTTGGGTCAAGCAGTACGGGCAGCGCGCCGGGACCGGCTTCCACTTCGAGCTTGTCAGGCTGCTCAATGCCGATACGGGTATCCTGCTTGGAGACGACTCCAAGTACAATGGCGATCTGGGCACCTTCATCGGTCTCGTCTTTGCCCACCTCGAGACCGGCGTCAAGTCACGCGCCACCCAGAATCTCTGCTTCTCCTTCATCCGCACGGACTTTGGCTATGTGGGTACCGCCTTCGACTTCGACGGCGGAGGCTTTCTCTCCACTTCGCTGGTCAACACCCACCACACGGACACCGTCTTCAACCTCCGGAATACCGGGATTAACTCCGGTGTCTTTGTGCTCGACATGGTACGCCCCGAGCAGAACTCCCGGAACCCGAAAGTACGCACCGTCGCCCTGCGCGCTTCCGGCGAGATCAACATTCAGATGACGGGCTTCATGAGCACCGCCTCGCGCGTCTTCCCGCCGGATGGTGATCCGCATACCCCGCTTTTCGTCCTTGGCCCAGGTGCCAACGTCCAGGTCAGTTCCTCCATGGTCTGTGGCGCCATCGCCGAGCTGACCGGCAGCGACAACGATGTCCCCACCTTCCTCACATTCGAAAACACGCGCTTCCGCTGCTTCTCCAATCCCGATACCGGCATCACCGTCACCGGCAACGCCGGCTACCGCCTGCGCGACTGCCAGATCACCGACGATAAGCTGGAGGATGGTAAGTACGTCATCACCGGCCGCCGCTTCGTCGCCGACCGCCTGCAAGCGCCCCCCAGGTAACGCACTCGGATGATGTCCGAAATGGCGAGAGCAGGTGGGAAGGATAGTTGGGGGGGCGACAGGCAACCATCTAAGCCGTCATGCTCTATCCCAGGAAGAAGGGAATGCCCGTGCCGGCCATGACGCGAGCCCGTTCGCCCAGTGGTTTTTCAGCCGTAAGATTGTCCTGGCCTGACAAACGTCGTGGTGTTGCTGGCGTTCAATCGGCCGGATGTCGAACAATCCGCTGAGAACACCCTGTTGAACATCAGCAGCGATGCGAGAATCGCTCTTGTCCGGCTTCGGCAGAATATGCCGATAGCCGCGATCATCATTGATGGTACCTATGTTGCTTTTCAGGGGAAAAGGCTTATAGAATCCCGTCAGCAACGTGGTTCGCATGAATGGATAGCAGACTAAACAGCAGAAACACGAAGATGGGGAGTAGAACCATGAACAAGAAGATTGCATTCGGCCTCCTGGCCGCCACCCTCGTTTGCCTGGCGGGAAGCCTCAGCGCCGCACCCGACGGTTTTTTCGATGTCCCTGATGTCAAGACGCTGCCGCTGAACGTGGATGTGCTCTCCGCGACAGTGACGGACGGGGTCAGGGTCCTCGAATTTTTTATGGATGGGGCGCCGTTCAACGGGAAAGCCACCAGGATTCACGGCTTCTACGCGCGGCCGGAGAAGGAGGGACGGTACCCGGCTGTGCTGGATTTGCACGGGGCCGGACTGAACAAGCTCTCGCCGGCCACCGCCATTGCGTATGCCGGCAACGGGTTCTGCTGCCTGGCCATCGATTGGTGCGGCCCGACCCCCACGCGCGAGCCGCCGTATTCTGAATTCGACAGTCCCGGCAACATGCAGGTTCAAGTGAAGGACGCGAACGGCGTGCCAATCAAACGCAAGTATACCAGCAATCCCGAAACAAGCGCAATGCGCAATGGCGTCCTGTTCGTCCGCCGGTCGGTTCAGTTTCTGCAAAGCCGGCCGGAGGTGGATGCTGACCGGCTCTGCATCGCGGGCGCTTCGGCCGGGGCGTTTCTGACCTTGGTGTCGCTCGGCCACGAGCCCGCCTTCAAGGCGGCGGCCGTCAAGTATGGCTGCGGGTTTCTGACCATGCCCGCCTATCGCATGGGCGGCTATGTGATTGGCATGACGCTGTGCCCCCGGGAGGAACAGGAAGCCTGGACCGCCATCTTCGATTCGAAGCATCGTCTGAACCAGGTGAAGGCGAACGTGCTCATGCTGTCGGGAACCGATGACCATTTCTTCTGGATGCCCATGGTGCTGCAAACATACCGGGCCATGACGAATCCTAAGCAACTCCTGATGCTGCCGAACGACAATCACAGCCAGGTGGGCAATTGGAAAATCCCCTTGAGCCATTTCCAATCCGTCTTCGGGCTCGCCCCGGCCTGGCCGACGGTGCAGCCGCCCACCGTCGCCATGAACGGCGCCACGGTGGAGCTTTCGGCGCAGGTCTCGGGTTCCGTGCCTATCGCTGACGTTTCGTTCTGGGTCAAGCGCATGCCGTTGGCCGACTTCAAGTTCAAGCGTCAAATCCGCACGCCCATCGGATCCATCGAACCCTGGCGGGAAATCGAGGCGTCCGAAACCGACGGCGCCTGGCGTGCCGTCCTACCGGCTCCCGCGGAAGGGGAGCAGATAGTGGCTTATGCGATGGTGACGGATGCGAACGGGATCCAAGTTTCCTCCGACACGCTTGAACTGCCGGAGTATCCCCAGTGGCGGGCAGACGAAGAGCCATGAAGTGTACCCCAATGAAGCCTGAAACGATCCGCTGCCTGGAAGGCGAGGAAGCCGCACTTGATCGGCATGAGCTGTTGGCAACACCATGGTCCTGTTCACCAGCGACCGCGGGGACATAAGCATGAACATGAAGAAAACTAGGATCGATGAGAAGCATGAACTCGAAACAACGTGTTCAGGCCGCTGTGCGGCACCTGCCGCCCGACCGGGTTCCAACGCTATACGACGATTTCCGCAGCGTGGGGCTGAAGGGCGGCGCCCGTGCATTATCGGACGGATGGACGGTGGATGACTGGGGGGTGAAGGCGAGACGCCGTGACGGCTGGGTGCATGGCGAACGGAGTCACCCCGTTTCCACCATCGAGCAACTGCGGGCCTTCCCCATTCCCGATCCGTTGCGGGCGGAACGCTGGGAAGGGATCGCCGAGGAGGCTGCCGCCACCGTCGAGCATTGGTCGATGGTCTGTCTGGGTGCGACGCTTTGGGAGCGCATGCACTTCATCTGCGGGATGGAAAACGCCATGGTGTGGCTTTGCGAGTATCCCGGGGAGATGGCAATCTTCGCCGACCGGATACTGGAGTACCACATGGCGGAGGTCGAGCGCTTGGGCGCGGTGGGTATCGACTGCATCATGCACATGGACGACTGGGGCACTCAGCACGGACTGATGATCTCCCCAGTGAAGTGGCGCCAGTTTTTTAAGCCGCGCTATGCCCGGCTGTTCGGCCGTTGCCACGAGATGGGCATCGCGAACTTCATGCACTCGTGCGGCAACACGCTCGACATCATGGCGGACCTGGCCGAAATCGGGCTCGACATCTTGCAGGTTCAGCAACCCGCCTGCATGGGGCTCGAGCGCATCTACGCCGCGGCTCGGGACCGCCTGACCTTGTCCATCATGCCCGACATTCAGGCTTTTCTGCCGACAGCCACCGTCGAGCAGGTGCGAGAGGAATCGGTCCGGATTCTGAACCTGGGCCGCGCGGACGAAGGCTGGTTGATCGCCGACACCTACCGCCACTGGCCCGACGGAATCCCGGCTGAAAACATCCAGGCTTGGGAAGACACAGTGCGGGAGTGGACCCCGCCAGCCAATTGCGCTTTGCCGCGCGAGCCAGGGTGACGAAATGACGAATGGGCGACGTTGTTCCGAGCCTCCGACAAGACCTGACGAGGGGCACGCGGGGTGGACCACATCCCACTGCCTGCCCAACGGCGGTGAGGACGACATCCTCTGGCTGTGGAAGCCGCGTGAGCCGGACCGACGGCGAAACGCCTCGGCGTGCAGGCCATCCGGGCGGATGTGACCCATCCTGCCGATTGGGACCGGGTTTTCACCGTGCCCCAGGCACGACGAGGCGACGGTGCATCCTCTGTTGCACCCGAAGCAAGAGTTAGTTTATCACAAGAATCAGCCATATTTTTTCGGTTTATAGGCTGAATACGGAGATATTGGGCTTGAAGGGGGAGTAGTGTTGTGATAGACTAACACTAATAAGGAGCGGGACGGAGATGACCTCGACAACGCTGAAAGACATTGCCGATGCAGTGGGGATGAGCCAGATGACGGTCTCCCGGGCTCTGCGTGGTGTCGGCCGCGTGAACGAAGCCACCCGGAAGCGTGTGCGCCAGGCAGCCACCGAACTCGGCTACACGGACAAGCACCACGGCCTCCTGGCGCCACCGCGGCATTGGGGCAAAACGGAGCCGGGCCTGAAGCTCTTGGTGGTGACGGGGCCGCACCTCTCTGGGGATGATGAGTTGAGCCGGGAGCTGCTGCGGGGCATGGAAGCGCGCCTCTCCATGAATGCTGGGAGCGTGGAATTTATCTCGGACCACAGCTTGGAAGGCATCTTGGCGGCATGGGACGCGCAGAAGGCGAGTGGCTTGGTGCTGCGCAGCGAGCTGCCGGGAAGCTGGCTGACTGAGCTGGCGAAACGCGGCCCGGTCATCTATGGCGCATCCTACGATTTCCACCGTGGCATCGACGCCGTCTACAGCAATGAGTTGCGTTCGGCGGCCATGGTCTACGAATACCTGTCGACCCACGGACACCGGCACATCCTTTGGCTGGGGCTGGAGGATAGGAATGTGCCGCTGTGGGTGCCAACGCAGCAGTTCGAGAAGGCGCATGGGATTGACCGCTCGGCGGTATCGATTCACGGGCCACGCTATGCCGCATGGACTTACCTGGCCGGCACCGTCAATGTGCCCGGGCTGGCGCGGGTAGTGATGTTCGAGCGGAACTGGCAGCGCGACAGCCTCACGGAGGCGGTCACGCGGGGTCTCGACAAGCTGGGTACGCTCGATCCAGCGCCTACCGCGATCGTGATACCGACTGACTATATGGGGGTCACCCTGCTCGACGTGCTGCGGGAACGCGGGATTCAGGTTCCACGTGACATGTCGATGATCTGCTATGGTGGAACGGCGATCTCCCGTCAATCCACTCCACAACTCACCGCCGTCAAGCTGCCGATGTACACGATTGGTCGGGCGATTCCGGAGCTGATCGAGCGCCGGCTGGCCGACCCGTCGGCGGTAGCCATGAGTCTTCAATTCGAGGCCCAACTGGTGGAAGGCGAAAGCGTCGCCTGCCAAAAGAACAAACCATGAGGAGGATCGCCATGCATAGGCATCGCTGTTTTACACTGATCGAGTTGCTGGTGGTGGTGGCGATAATCGCCATCCTTGCGTCGCTGCTGCTGCCTGCCTTGTCGCGGGCGCGGGATAAGGCGAGGCAGATCAGCTGTGCAACGAACCTCAAGCAGCTTGCGCTGGTGGGCATCCTGTATCAGGAAGCCTATGATGGTTGGATCTGCCCGTTCCGCTCGACTGGCGTGGATCGTTTCGACCTCAACGTCAACCCGTGGGATACATCAAAGAACAACTGGTTTCCGTACCTGATGCGGGAAGAACTGGGAATGCCGGAAATGGCGCCGGGCTATTGGGCGACCTTTCCGGTGAAGTATCGGGACAAGAGCCTCCTGCGCTGCCCCTCCAGGAGCGAGAAGCTCCTCTATCAGCTCGCCCCGCAGTACGGCATGCCTCAGTACAACATGGGCGGCACACACTGGGGCAGCCGGCCGGCGTATCGAAAGGCCGGGGAGATTCGAAAACCCTCCGAAGCCATCTACTTTCTCGACACGTGGAACAGCGTGAGCTATCCTGGATGGACCTTTGCCGTCAACAACGCGTTGACCGGCGGCAATATCTGGGCGCAGCACGGCAACCAGGTCAACCTGGCCTTTGCCGATGGCCATGTGGGAGCAAGCACGCAGGTGGCGCTCTTCAATCCCAATCAATATGACGGGCCGCAAGGATGGCTCCGCAATGCGCCGTGGGGATGGCCCGGACAATGAGGCAAACCGTCTCCCGGCTGGCAGTGGCCATGTTGATGCTGGCGATGGTGTCGATGCGGCTGCACAGCGCCGAAGGAGCGCTTTCCCTGGACGACGAGAGCTTGGTGGCTCAGATGCCGGGGGCGGGCGCCACCTACCGTCTGCCTTCCCGGGTCTACCCGCCCGAGCTGATCGCGAAGCTGAAGGGGGAAACGGCACGATTTGGCGGATACCGGCAGTTCATGTATCGCTCCGTGCCGCAAGACGCAGCAAAATGGATCAGCGTTCCGCTGGAGCGTTGGGCAGAGCTGATCAGCGATTTCGCCCCGGTCAGCTGCGCCGGCAACGGCGGTAATCCGACGACGATCGGTCTGTCTCCCTTTACCGGCAAGCTTTTTGCCGGGGCGGTGATGACCGATGAAGAGTTCCTGAGCAGCCCTTTTCAGGCGCGGGAAGCTGGAACGGAGGCGGTGATCTACGCGCATGAAGCGGACATGCCGGCAGACTATGCGGCGAAGCCCAATCACACCGAAGAGATCCCTCATCTCGACGGCACCGTCCATGCGTACCGCTTCTTCGTCGCCGAGGAGTTTCGTGAGGCGGGGCCGGAAGTCGGTTCGGCGCGGAAGAACTGGTTCTGCCCGGCAGGGGAGGTCTGGCGTTGCCGGTTGAACATCATCGTGAATCGAGTCATCCCGGATCTGACGGCGGCCATCATCTACAACAACAATCGGGAGGCGGTGGCGACACTGGCGGCGGTCCTCGACCGGCTGGCCGAGGTCTATCCCGGCCTGCCCCTGTACATCGGTGCCAAAGCCCATGGTTTTGCGCGTAATCGGGCCGGTACCGGCTACCTGACGGCCGAGGAGTATCGCTCGATCACCGCCGAGCAGCCATTTATTCATGTTCGCGACCGGGCCGATTATCCCTTCTGGTATCGCGACATTTACGATTTCAGCTTCGCCAAGCTGCACGGTGGTGTCAGCGCCTGGACGGATGGCGTCATGGTGCAAATAGGGTGGATAGCCGGCGCCTTCGACCTGATACGCGACCAGCCGGAGACCCTCGCGTGGAGCACTGCGAAATACGGCGATCCCGCGGCGTGGGAAGGGAGGTTCCGGGAGGGATGCCTGAAAGAGATGGAGTTCCTCGCGCTGGCCACACCACCCACGACCGGCAACACCTCATATGCCTACATCCAGGGAGCGGTCAAAGCCGGCATTGCCTTCCGCAATATCGAGCTGTTCAGCAAAGGCCTCGAACTGGTGGAGCTGTACATGTACAACAACTGGTCGGCCGACGGCATGGCTGCCGATGCCGCCTTCAACTACGCCGTGATGACCCAGAGCGGCATCCTCGGATTCAGTTGGCTGCACAGCTTCTTCGGCGGCGTGGATCTCAAAGAGCGTTACCCGCTCATGGAAACCATTGACAACCTGGGCCATCAGCCGATCGACACACTCTACGGCATTGTCAGCAAACACGCGGATCAGCATGCGCTGATCTTCCGCGGCGGTGGGCCTGGCCCCGACCCGGATCAGCTCCCGTACGAGACGCACGAGGCAAGTCTCAGCCTTCCCATCTATGGCATGACCGCGTTGCGTGGCGGAGCCGAGGGGCGTCGTCTCGAGCTGATCGTCAATCATCAGAATGCAGCGCAACACGCGCACCTGGACCGGCTGAGCTACCAGCTCTTTTTCGAGGGCGTGGATTGCCTGCCCGATTTCGGCTATTGCATTGGCTTCATCGAAGCGGATAAGGCGCCGTGGTCGGAACTGCGCATGGGCTATGAGCTTATTGGCCTGCCAAACGAAGACACGGATCGCTGGGGCCCGTGGAAGTGGGGCTACGCCGACAAGCCCGAAGCCCACAACGTGGCCATGGTGGACGACTGGTACCACAAGACCGTTCCCTCCCAACTCTACGCTTATGCCGGCGCGGGCAACATGGCGGAACCGGGGTGGTGGGCGCAGTTTGTCGACGCGGGAGCAGCTTCCCTCTTTGCTGGGCGACCAAACCCGGTCGATATCTACCAACGGCAGGTCGCCCTGATCACCCTGCCGGGCGGCAGCCCCGTGGTGCTCGATCTGCTGCGCATTCGCGGTGGACAGCGCCACGATCTCTTCTGGCGCATACCGGCCGAACGACCCGAAGAGATGCCGAAGAATGGCGAGCCGCTCGATGTGGACAACTGGACCCAGTATCGCGGGCTCAAGCTGAACTACGACCGACTGACGGGAAAATCCCTTCATCACTATGCCAGGGCTGGTCGCATGATCACTGGCCTGACCCGCTATCCGCTGCCGGAGCAGAGCTGGAAGAGCGATTGGATGATCCAGCCGGGGCGCACCTTTCCTGAGCCGGAAGGCTACCGACAGAACGATGGCAACTGGCCGCGACTCCTCCATGATGTGCAGCTTGGCATGTGGACGAAGGTAGCTGGCTCACCTGCCGCCGGGGAGCTGATCGCAGCTAAAGCGCCATGGCCCGGCGGGCTCCTCATCACCGATCCCGACAGCGGCCAGTCCATGACAAGGACGGTGGGGTTGAAGGACGCCATCGATGTGCGCATCCTTTCTCGGGAAGCGGATCAGCCGGGCCTTGAATCCACCTTCGTCTCCGTGGTCGAAGCACGCCTGCCGGAACAGGCGGCCCAACTGGCGCAGGCCGACATTCTGGATCTTCAGCCGCTGGCGGATGGCGGCGGGGCGGTGGTCAGGCTGACCATGGACGATGGAAGTACGGGGCTCTTCGCCTCCACGCTGGAGGGCGGGAAGCTGGCCGCGGGGAGCACCATGCTGACCGGCCGCATGGGTGCGGTTTTCCCGGCGGCCAATCGCCTGACCCTCGTCGATGGCAGCGACTTTCAGGCCGATGGGTGGGGGGTGAAGCTTGAGCCAGGCTGGGAGATGACGCTGACGGATGTCGATGGCGACCTGACGGGAAATCCGCGCCGGAGCGCCCTGATTGTCCGGTCGACCAGGCCATTGCCGACGGATGGTACGCTCAACGGACACTTCGTCTACGTGTGGCATCAGCCGACCCCACACGGGCAGTCGGTTTATACGATCGCTGGGATTGCCGATCTGGGCGAAGGGCGCTGGCGAGTGGATCTGGCCGGTGCGCCCCCCTTCATCCTTCAGCGCGCGCGTATCCTGAAGAGCGATCCAGACGATGCGCGCAAGTTCGAGCAGGATTTTCAATTCCATCACATCATGAACCAGGATAATGTATCGGGGCGGCGTATCCGCTTCCCGCGCAGTGGTTTCGAAACGGCGCTGGTGCGCACCGAGCGCTCGGTCTTCACCACCGAGGACGAGCCGCCAGCCGGGGCGGTGGTCAAGGGGGACCCCTTTATCGTCTACAGCATTCAGGCAGGCGACCGTGTCTCCATTCCCTCCCGCTTTGCCTGCAGCGGTACGCGTAATGCCGATGGCACCCTGGAGTTGGACGTGCAGAGCACTGGTGCCTTTGCGTTGACAATGCCGATGGAACTTGTCGATGCATGGATTCTGGCGGACCAGCGCGATACCGTTGTCATGCTAAAGGAACCGGCAGGAGGCGGCACGGTGATCGTGCCACGCGACAGCCTCCGTAGCGGCCGCGGCACCCTGCAATTTTCCATACGCTGAACACCGCCAAATTCAGGAGTCAATGGGGATGAAGAGAGACGGGGCTGACGGGCCCACAATCATGCTGCGGTCGGGCTGGCAGACCGTCAACATCGGGGATATCACGCACACGCCAGGGGTGCTGCGGGTGCTCGAGCAGTACCTGCCGGATGCGCAAATCATCGCGTGGCTGATGAAGGACGACCGCGGGGTCGACACGATGCTTCAGCGCGCTTTCCCCAAGGTCCGGTTCATCACCGATCCGCTTGCCGCGCGGGAGCTCTTCCCCGAGGTGGATCTGATGCTCCATGGATCGGGACCATCCGTGGTGGCCAGCCAGGATCTGCGGGTCTGGCAGCAGACGACGGGCAAGCCTTTCGGCACCTTCGGCGTGACTATCGAGAAGGTGGACGAGGCCCTGCGCGAGCTGCTGAACACGGCATCCTTTGTCTACACACGCGAGACGGCATCGCAACGGGTGCTGGAGGCATCGGGAGTGACTGAGCCGGTGATCGACTTTGCACCGGACGGCACCTTCATGTTTGACCTGCTCGACGAGGCCAAGGGCACGGCTTTTCTGAAAGAGGCGGGGCTTCAGGAGCGGCAGTTCATCTGTGTGGTGCCGCGCTTGCGCTACACGCCCTATCACACGATGAACGAAGGTGTGCAGTGGAACCAAGAGCGCATCCAGTTGGTTGAATCCACCAATGCCGAACATGCCGAAACGGATCACGCGAAGCTGCGGGAGGTAATCGTAGGCTGGGTGCGCGAGACCGGGCTCCCCGTACTCGTTTGCCCGGAGATGACGTATCAGCTGGAGATCATGGACGAGTTGCTGATCGACCCGCTCCCGGAGGACGTTCGGCCCTATGTGCGCAAGCGCGCGACCTTCTGGCGCTCGGACGAAGCGGCTTATGTCTACAGTCAGGCACACACGGTGATCAGCTGTGAATGCCACAGCCCCATCATTGCGCTGGCGAACGGCACTCCCGCCTTCTATGTGCGCCAGCCGACGGATACGATCAAGGGACAGATGTATGAGGACCTCGGTTTGGGCGCGTGGTCCTTCGACATCGATCGGGTCAGCGGCACAACGATTCTCGACGCCCTGATGCAGGTGCACGGCGACTATGTGGGCGCCCAGGAACTTCGGCTGAATGCGCTGGAGCGGGTTGCCGAGTGCTATCGCCGAGCTACGGTTCGGATACATACGCTCCTTGGCGACTCAAGAGAGCAGCAATACTTTCATTAACGAGGGGAAGCATATTCATGACAGAGTCCAATTCGATCGGGTGGTGGCGCGAGGCGCGGTTCGGGATGTTCATCCATTGGGGCCTTTACGCGGTGGCGGCGGGCGAGTGGGAAGGCAAGCGTGTGCCGAACATCGGCGAGTGGATCATGCACATCGGCAAGATTCCACTGGCGGACTATGCGAAGCTGGCTGACCGCTTCAACCCGGAGGAGTTCGATGCGGATGCCTGGGTGAAGGTGGCGCACGAGGCCGGGATGAAGTACCTGGTGATCACCGCCAAGCATCACGACGGCTTTGCGATGTTCAAGTCGGCCCATCCCTACAACATCGTCGATGCAACGCCATATGCCCGCGACCCCATGAAGGCGCTGGCCGAAGCCTGCCACAAGTATGACGTGCGGCTCTGCTTCTACTACTCGCAGGATCTCGACTGGGAGGCGGAAGGAGGTGGCATGCACTGGGACAGGGTCGACGCCAACGGCAAGTCGCTGCCACCCGCTGAGGGGCTGTTCGAGAGCTACCTGGAGGAGAAGGTCAAGCCCCAACTGCGTGAGCTGTTGACCAATTACGGTGCGATCGGACTGATCTGGTTCGACGTACCGGCGACGATCACCAGGGAACAGAGCATGGATCTGCGCAACTACGTGCACAGCCTGCAGCCGGAGTGCCTGGTGAGCGGGCGCGTGGGCCACGATTGCGGCGACTATGGCAGCCTTGGCGATAATCAGATCCCGGCAGGGACGGTCAAAGGGGACTGGGAGACGCCGGCAACCCTCAACGACACCTGGGGCTTCAAGCATTACGACCACAACTGGAAGTCGGTCGACTATCTGCTGCGGCTGCTGGTGCAGTGCGCCTCGAAGGGGGTGAATTACCTGCTCAATGTCGGGCCGACTGATCGCGGCGTGATTCCAGCGCCCAGCGTCGAGCGGTTGGAGGCGGTTGGTGCATGGCTGAAGACAAACGGCGAAAGCATCTACGGCACCCGCCAGAATCCCTTCCCCTGCGATTTTCCATGGGGGCGGGTAACCTGCAAGTCGGGCCACCTGTATCTGCACTTCTTCAAATGGCCGGGGGCGGACTTTGCCCTTGCCGGGCTGCGCAGCGAGGTACTGGGTGTACGGCTGTTGGCGGATGGGCGGGAGCTGGTCCCCTTCGTGCAGGAGCATGACGAGGCGACGGGCCATCGTCTGCTGCGCCTGTCACTCCCGGCGCAGGCTCCGGCGGAAGGGATCACCGTGGTGGCGCTGGATCTGCGAGGCGAGCCGGAGGTCGATCCGCTGCCGGCCCAGCAGCCGGACGGCAGCTTGGTCTTGCCCGCCTACCTGGCGAGCATTCCCGGCCATATGAAGGTGGAGCGGGCCGGCGACATCAGCGGCTGGAAAGAGGCGGGCGATACGGCGCAGTGGAGCTTCCGGCTGCGTGAGCCGGGAACCTTCCGCGTGAACGTACAGCTCTTCATGGATCGCGAGAGTGCCAAGGGGCATCGTGAGGTGCATAAGCGGGAGCTGTATGGCAACCACCGCATGCGCGTTCTTGCCGGCAGCGGCTCGGCCTCGGGGCTGGTCGGACGCAAGGATATCATCGAGGATGAGACGGTCAACCGCTGGCATGTGGCGGAAGCGGATCTGGGTGAAATCGTCATGGAATCGGCAGGTGAGCAGGTGCTGAAGCTGGAGTTGGAGGAACTGGATACCGCCGCCGACCGGGGCCCCACGATCTGTGGCGTCCGCCTGGCCAGAGACGGGCAACCGACGGCATGATCACCTCAACGCGACAGTATCTGATTGCCGCGCTCACGACGGGAGCCATGATGATCCAGAGCACATTCGCACAGCAGACGCCGGAAGACAACTGGAATTCCCCTGACCGCGCAGCCAGGGTGGCCGCCCTGATCCCCGGACGGAAGATCCCCGATTTGAATCGGGAGAGTCTCTTCGCGGAATGGACGCGGCAGCAGGTGGAAAGCTGGGAACGGGAGAATCCGTCGGAGCTGACAGCGGCCGAACGATACAAGCGGTATGCGGAATCGGCGCCGACCGATGACGAGCTGCTGGCGGATTTCCCGCGTCACCTGGCGCCGCTGGCGCGGGTGCGCGGCGGAACCCCGACCCGGAAGGATGCGGCGGCTAACGCCATGATCTCCTACTGCCCGTTCTGCCAGTCGCAGTCACTGTCGCTGGTATTCGACCGGGAGAATGACTGGCATGGCACAACAAGCTGCTGCAAGACCGAGCTTTACGGGCGCGCACAGGATGCACCCGGTGGCTACCAGTTGCACGCGACGGAGGAGGTTGGCTTCCTGCATTTGGACGATACCGTCGCCAAGGTACCCTGCACCATCTATACGGACCAGGATGGGGTGGTCTGGGAGTTGTTCGTGAAGACGCTCTTCGACCAGCGCCGCTGGCTGGACATCGGTGGCGCACGCATCGTCACGTTCGCCGAAGCCTACCAGAAGACGGGCGATCCCGTGAATGTGCACAAGCTCGCGGTGCTTCTCGACGCGGTGGCCGACACGTATTACGGGCTGCCCCTGGTTTACCGCAACGAGATCCTGCCGCTCAGCCGCGCCGAGTGGGAGGCGTCTCCGCGACCGAACGTCTTTTCGGTCGGCCCGCTCGGGCCGTGGAACAGACGGTTCCCCAATTTCAACCGCGGCTGGCTGAACATGGGGAAGGAGCATATCTGGGCGGAGCCTTTTGCGCTGGCGAGGCACCATCCCGCCTTCCGGCAGGTCTCGATCGAGAACCATGGGGATCCCGAAGCGTTGGACCGGAAGATCACGGACAAGCTGATCCGTGAACTCTGCCTGACCTTCAAGAGCGTCTTCTCGCAGAAGCTGCAGACGAATTATCAGGATGCCATCTACATCGAGATGATCCTGATGGCGGTTCTGGCCGAGGACGAGCTGCTTGCGAAGATGTTCAGCGCGGCGCACGAGGTAACGCTATACAACCACACCTATCGCGATGGGCTGAACGGCGAGGGGGCTCCCAACTACATGGCGATGCCCGGCGGTTACTTCCTGCCCTATCTGGCCAAAGCGGACGGGTGGCTGCGGTTTCAGCCGGGTTTTATCCAGGAGCATCCCTTCTACCAGACCGCCGTGCGCGGAATCAAGGAGATGAACCAGGCCACCGTGCGGGGGCTGCCGCTGGAGTTTGGCGATCAACACATCGCTGCCTGGCCGGTCTACGGATTGCCGCCGGCCGACACCAAGCGGAAACGAGAAGCCATCGGCAGCCGCAACTGGGCGGACTATGGCGTCGGCATTCTGCGCGTCGGCGGGCCGGATCGCCGCCTGGAGATCGCCATGGACTACACGCGGGCCACCTTGCACAACGGCCAGGATGCGTTGAGCATCGAGTCCTGGGTCGATGGCATTCCGGTGATGCGCCACGGTGGCTACGCCTGCTGGTGGTGGTCACCGCAGTTCGACTGGAATCGGCCCGAGTTCCAGGCGTTGGCCGCCATGGACTTCCCCCGCCGAATCATGAGTGCCGACAATCGCAATCCCAGCTGGTCATGGGATTACACGCACAGTTCCCTCTGCCACAATACCCCGAATGTCGACGGCAAAGGTACGGGACTCGGATGGGGCAGCGACGATCGCGGCTATGGCGAAGTGATCACCTTCAAGGGGGGCGAGGCGGCCGGCACCCCCGGTGCCGATTTCCAGATCCTCGACGTACAGGACCGCTATGCCTGGCCGCAGGTTGGCGTCAAGAGCGAGATCGGCATGGAGTTTCGCCGCACGCTGATTGGCATCGAGACGCCGGAGGGGCGCCCGTACGCCCTCGATCTGCTGAAGCTGGCCGGCGGCGCGGAACACACGCTCTTCAACAGCGCCTGGGCCGAGCGTGTCGGCGCCGTCTTGCCGGAAGTCGCGGCCCAGGCGGATAACTTGGAAGAGGTGCTGCCGGGCGGCGGCAAGCACCGCGGGACGGATGTCTCCTACCTGCGCCAGGTAGGCCAAGTGGAACGTCATCAACCTTCCGCCGATGCCTGGGAGATCATCTGGAAGACCGATTTTGCCGCCTATGCGCCGCGGAAAGCAGACGGCAGCTTCGTGCGCCCGATGCCGGAGGATGACGGGAAGGTGCGGCTGCGCCTGATGGGCTTCAACAGCGTCGGCGTGGTTCAGCAGGATAGCGAGCGGTTCGAGCTGATCAGCGCCAAGGGGCCGTGGATCGCCCGACTTCGGCAGCCGCTCCCGGAAGGAAGGCAGACGGATGGGTATGTGGCCTTCGAGAAGGGCCTCGATTTCCTCATTGAACGCCGCGGCTCCACGGCAGATGGCAAGGACCCGATGCGCGAAAGCCTCTTCATCCACATCCTGGAGGGCTTCCGGGAGGGCGAGGAATCGTTCATCCGCGCCGCGGAACTCCTCGATGTGAACAGTCTGGAAGGTATGAAACGCGACAGGATGGCGGTCAAGCTGACTTTCGCGGACGGTGCGACGGACGTCGTGCTCTACCAGTCGGCTCGCGGCGCGCTGAGCCTGCCCGACGGCACTCAGACCGATGCCCGTTATGCTCTCATCCGCCGTGATGCCAACGGAAAGCTGGCGCAGGTGGAGATCTGCCGCGGGAGCTTCCTGCGCGGCGCCGGGTTGGACGAGCACTTTGCCGACGATCTGGGCGGGGATATCGTCGATATCATTGGCGACCTTACCGGCACCCGGCACGAAAGCGCACTGATCGTCAGGAGCGACACGCGGTGGCCGGAGGGGGAGGCGCTCCATGGGCGCCAACTCCTGATCCAGGTGGAGAGCGACCTGCGTGAATGGGGCAACGAAGGCTACAGGATCGAGAAGGTCACCAATCTCCCGGGCGGTCTCGTGCGTCTCGATCTGCAGGACCATGCGCCCTTCATCGAGAGCTGGCACGACGTCTTCGACATCCTGCCGGACAAGCCCGGAACGCTACGGACGCCACGGCCCATGTCCAAGCATTCGAACAACCCCTGGTACGACGGCATGGGGGTGTGGTTTCCGGAGAAGAACCTTCATTATACGATCAAGAGTACGCAGCCCATGAGCGGCGGCCGGGGCGGCGTTACCATCGAGTTCACGGGGGCGCCTGACCTCCAGAAGGCTGGGGTCGTTCAGGGGGACTGGTTTGTCATTCATGCCATCCGTCCGGGGCTGAAGGTCGATGTGGCCTCGGAATGGCGGTGGTTCCAAAGGAGTGAGAACGAATGAGCGAGTGGAAGCGCGCGAATACCGATTGGTTGCGGGATGCACGGTGGGGCAACTTCGCCCATTACCTTGCCGATCAGCCCAGTTGCACTGAGCCGGTAGAGATGACCCCGGAGGAATGGAACCGGCGCGTCGACTCTTTCGACGTGGACCGCTATGCCGCCACGCTGGCGAGCGTCGGCTGCCGCTACAGCTTCCTGACCATCGGCCAGAACTCCGGTTATTTCTGTTCCCCCAACGCGACGTACGATGGCCTTGTCGGCCGCAAGCCGAGTCGGCTGTCCCAGCGCGATCTGGTCGGTGAACTGGCGGCGGCCTGCACGAAGCAGGGTGTTCGCCTCCTCGTCTATCTGCCGTCGGCGGCTCCGTGCAACGATGCGGAGGCGATCGTGCGGCTGCGTTGCACGCCATCCTGGGACAGCGGCATCCTGGGCTTTCCGAAAGGGCGCTACGCCGCGGAAGATAGTGTGGGTACCGATGAACGGCTGTCAGAGTTCCAGCAGAATTGGGAGGCTGTCATCCGGGAATGGTCGCTGCGTTGGGGCAAGCAGGTGCATGGCTGGTGGATCGACGGCTGCTATGCGGCGGACAAGATGTACCGCCATGCCGATGGGCCGAATTTCCGCTCGTTTGCGGAGGCCATGAAGGCGGGCAACCCCGACAGCCTGGTCGCGTTCAACAGCGGTGTCCGCAACCCGATCGTCTGCGTCACCGAATATGAAGACTATACTGGTGGCGAAATCTCCAACACGTTGCCGACCAATGGCGAGGAGCCATGCGTGCTGCCGGTGGGACGCTGGGTGAAGGGCGCGCAATACCACCTCCTCACCTTCCTGGGCGGATGCTGGTGCAATCCACGGCCGCGCTTCAGCGATGAGCTGGTGGTGGCGTATACTCGCTATGTCAACGGCTGGGAGGGTGTTGTGAGCTGGGATCATCCAGTAACGCCCGACGGTCAGATTCCCGAGGCCAGCCTGCGCCAGCTGGCGGCGTTGGGGGAGGCGATCCAGTGATGGGCGATGGGTGTGCGATGCCTTACTGGTCTGACGAGCTGTCCGCGGGCGGTGCACCTCCGTTCCAGGAGGACGACATGGCGGAGATGTGGGGCGAGAGTGCAGTGCGCACCACTGCCGACGCGGAGCGAGGAGCGTGGTTTGCCGCGGACAGATTCGGTCTTTTCATTCACTGGGGTCTGTACTCGCAGGCGGCCGGCGAATGGGGAGGGAAGCGGTGGTTTGGCATTTCGGAATGGCTGATGCGGCGGGCCCGCATACCGGTGGATCAGTACGCGGGGCTGGCAGGGCAGTTCAATCCTGTCGAGTTCGATGCTGACGAATGGGTACGGCTGGCCAGGGAGGCCGGCATGCGGTACATCATCATCACGACGAAGCACCACGACGGCTTTGCCATGTTTTCGTCCAGCGCCAGTGCCTTCAATATCTGTGAGGCGACACCATTCGCGCGAGATCCGATTGCCGAACTTGCGGATGCCTGCCATCGCGGGGGAATCCGGTTGGGCTTCTATTATTCGCAGTTCCAGGACTGGCACGAGCCCGATGGCGCCGGCAACGATTGGAATTTTCCCGAGCGGGGGGATTTTGGCCGCTATCTGCGAGAGAAGGCGCTTCCCCAGATAGAAGAATTGCTGACGCGTTATGGTCCCGTGGCCATGATCTGGTTCGATACCCCAGGCACCATTTCGGCCGAAGACTCGCAAGCGCTGTATCAGCGGGTTCGCGACTTGCAGCCGGGGTGTCTGGTGAACAGCCGGATCGGCAATGGCTACGGAGACTATGCGACTCTGGGCGATCAGGAGGTGCCGCTGGTTGCTCCGGATGGCCTCTGGGAATCCATCGATACCCATAACGATACGTGGGGATTTGCCACGGCGGATCACGATTGGAAAAGCACGAAAGAGGTGGTTGGCCGGCTGATACGTATCGCCAGCATGGGGGGCAACTATGTACTCAATGTCGGGCCGGATGGTCGGGGTGCCATTCCACAGGCTTCAGCCAAGATGCTGCGACGCGCCGGCGAATGGCTCAAGCGAAATGGGACGAGCATTTTTGGCACCGTTCGGGGGGCGATACCGCTGCACGCATGGGGATGCAGCACGTCACGGCCGGGGATCCATTACCTGCACATCCTGAATTGGCCGGAAGACGATACGCTGTGGGTCGCCGGGGTCGGCGATCAGGTGAAATCTGTCCGTGAACTGACAACGGGAGCGGTTTTGCCGCACCACCTCGATCAGGGGAAGCTGATCATCGCACTGCCGCGGGAGCTGCGTGATCCCATTGCCACCGTGATCGAGATCGCGGCTGAACGCGTGGCCGCGGCCACCGTCCAGAGTTGGCTGCTTCACCCCGGCATCTCGAACTGCCTGGAAGCCCCATTTGCCGTTTTGGAAGGGTGTCGGCTCGGCAAAGTACAGTGGATGGAGAGATTTGGTGACTGGCATCACACGGATGTGGTCGACGGATGGCAAGCGGGCGCCACGGCAGCCTGGGATATTCAGGTTGTCCGGCCGGGCAGCTATCTGGTCGGTGCGGAGTACGAGTGTCTGCCGGAGGCGGACGAGACGGAGTTCGAGCTGTCTGTTGGCACTGTTTGTCTGCCATTCCCGGTGCTCTGCACTGGCGGGAGATTCTGTGGCCGAGTGCGCTTTCGCCGGGAACGAGTGGGGGTCGTTCAGCTTGATGAGTGCGGCCAGACAAGTATCGGCATTCGCTGTATGAGTGAAAAGGCGATGGCCTGTTTTCGGCTCTGTCGCCTCATCGTCAGCGAAGTCGATTGGTGAAACTGAGAATCAATGTTTAAGGAGATCATGATGCAGCATCGGCAAATCAAGTGGCGGCCCCTCCTATCGGGGATCTTTGCGCTCTTTGTGGCGGTATCGGCGATGGCCGACACGGCATCTGGAAAGGAGATGGAACTGGGGCCGTTTCGTCCGTCTCCAGCGATGTCGCTGTACCTGGTGACGGAGGCGGAGACTACCGGCTGCAGGTTGACCGCGCGTCGGGGATGGCGGCAGGAGGGGGACCGGCTGATGATCCGCACCTTCGATCAGGAAGAGCGCCTCAGCTACTGGCAGTATCTGGAGCCCGGCCAGATGCGCGATACTCTCGGACCAGGCAGCGGCGAAATCTGGGGGATCCCGATCAGCATACCCGATACGATCGTGGCACAGGGGGATCTCCTGGCGGATCTGGATCTGACCTTCGCCGGCACCGGCGTACACCAGTTGCGGGTGACGGCCGGGTCGAACAACACGACCATCGACCTCGACTTCGATGCGCCCGTGCGCTATGGAGTCTCCTTCCAGAACGGGCTGTTCCATCCATGGGACGTGCAGGTGGAGAAGATGTTCATCTACATTCCGCCTCATGCGGAAGTGCTGAGCATCCGGGGCGAAGGGGTGACGGTGACCGACGACAAGGGGCAGCAGCTCTTTCCCACCGCTACGTCTGGCGAGCAGTCCACCGCCGATTTGCCGATTGAGCGCACGGATGTAGTCTGGACGCTCGCGTTTCCGCAGCCCGGCAAATGGAAATTCTCGGCCGCGGGCATGCCGGTTATCCTGTGCCCGGATGAGGCGACCGCGAGAGAACTGAAGGCCTCCGTCGAAGTGCTGGAAGATGGGACTGTCGTCAGCCACAAGTTCCAGCGTCACATCGCGGAGATCCTGCCCAGCCTGCTGGCCCCGGAAAAAGTGGGGGATACGGCGGAGTTGCTCGCCTTGTGGCAGCCGGATGTCGCTGCCTGGGAAGCAGCCCCCGTCCGGAACGAGAAGCTGCTGCACATTTATGGCCTCTTTCCCGCGGTGGCCGCGGCGCTGCGGGAGCAGAATCTTGATCCCCAGAGCCACTGGAGCGGAGCGATGGTCTGGAAGGGCTGGAAGGAGAAGCAGGAGTTGGCGCCGCCGGAGAATCGCTGGGATCGCCTGCGTTCGGTCCCGGGTCTGTGGGCGGGGGCTTCGCCCAATACCAACGCCGCTGCCGTACTGGCGGAAGTGGCTACATTCGACACGCCCCTGAACCCCTGGCACGGCCGCGACGAGCTGCGGTATCGCGCCGCCGCATCTGCCTTGCGCGACCTGATGACGCTTGGCGAGGACGAAGTCTTTCGCGGCGTCGGCGCCGATCTGGACAGCTATCCGGGAATGATGGGGTTTGTTGTCGCCAAGAAGGCGTTCCCCGAGTTCGCCATGGCGGCGCCTCACATGCCGGAGGAGGTGCGCAAGCTATGGACCGAGGCACTGCGCCATGTCATCGACCGGCACCTGCCTGACAACATGGTCTCGGCGATGAACCAAAGCTCGCACTACCTGGTCGGTTGGCACTCCTTTGCGGAAGGGAGTGGCGATCCGCGTTACGAGGCGCTGGCACGGCGCTATGCGCAACGCTTTGCTCGCTCGGCCTCGCCGGCAGGCTACTTCATCGAGAACTGCGGCCCTGACGCCACCTACTGCGGCATGCAGCATTTTCACATGGCGCTTTACTATCGGCTCAGCGGCGACCGCGCTTTCCTCGACGCCATCCGCAAGTCCTATTACTTCTTCAATCATACGGTCGGTCCCGAGCCCGGTGGTCGGCCCATTGGCGCATCCAACTTCGCCCACCGGACTCCTGACGGCGTGCACAACGAGCAATACAGCGGCGCCAGGGGAATTCTGGATGATCTCCTTCCAGAGGTTGGCGTCTGGTATCAGCCGCCGACGGCCGAGGAGCAGGAAGCGGCATTGGCCACCATTCGCCAGCGCCTCGCGGAACCACTCCCCGAGCCCCGCTCGCTCGACCTCACGACGCCTCGGTTCCAGCACTGGACCGAGAGCCCCGCAAAGGGCCAGTTCCCGGCCATGGAGTCGAAGCCGTTCATTCGCAATCTCGGCAACGAGCTGATCGCCATCAAGCGGCCAACCTACTACACCGCCATCTATGTCGGCAAACCCGTGCCCCACCAGTGGTACATTCGCGGTCGCGAGATCTTTCGGCACCCTCTGCCTGGCCATGCGGAGAATACGCCGACCGACCCATGGTCACTCTATTACAACATTCATGCGGTCAACCCACTTGTGGGCGGCGGCCTCAGTTTGTTCTGGACACCCGCGTACGGCAACGCCATGCTGGCCGGTAACATCACTCCCTTCGCGCACCATGGCCTGGTGGCCATCGACATGGAGGGGCTGCGCTGGTGGGAAGACTACATGGCCACAGGCTACACCTTGGATGAGGCTGCCGGCACGCTGGTGGTGACCGGGCGGATCGAGGGGCAGCCGATCGACTACTCACGCACCTATCGCTTCCTCGACGACCGGCTGCAGGTCACTCTCGAACTGTCCACGAGCGAAGCCGTGGCCGAGCTGGGCGACCTGATCGAGAACATCCCCCTGCTGGGTGGAGCCGCCAAGACGACCGGTTCGACGATAGATGCCGGTGAGGAGCTGCAGCTTCCTCAGCCCGATGGCCTTCCGGAAGGCATGACGACGGCATTGAGCACGGCGGAGAGCCAGACCATTGCGGTCCGTAACGACGCCGGCCAGGGGGTCGAGATCGTGCTGGACAAAGCGCGGCCACTGCGCCTCTGTCGGAGCGGCATGCTGGTGCGCAATCTGGTGCAGTTCAACCGCGTGGAGGTTGTGTTGCCATCGACCGTGACGCGCGAGGCGCCGATCGTGCTCCAGTACGAGATCGTGCCCCGGCAATGACCCCTCGCAGGCGCCGCGGTCAGGAAGGCTGCTCGACATGGCGAAAGGAGAGGCGGTGGTGCAGCCATTTGAAGGGCCCCAGCATGGTGCACCAGGGCACTTCCGAGGCGACCGCGACCACGACCACCTCGGGCGGGAAGAAGTCGATCGCCAGCACCACCGCCAGTGCAGTGTTCATGTAAGCGGTGGCGACGGAGACTGCCAGCCGATCGGCTGGGGGGCGCCACTTCACCAGCAGGTAGCCGATGCCGTGCAGGAGGGCGAAGACCAGGTAGAGTACGATCACGATGCCCGCGACGGAGACCAGATCCTGCCGCATCCTGGAGGCCAACGCGGAGACCACCGCGAAGATCAGGTAGGTGACCACCAGCAGATTGATGCCACCGTAGTGGTCGCGGGTCCGGGCAATCAGCCGGGGGCACCAGCGCTTGCCCATCAGCGCAATGAGCATGGGCAGAAAGATGAGCAGCGTGATCGACCGAAAGAGCCCAGTCAGATCCAACGATGCCAGGCCGGTGACGCCCATGACCGCCGTCACCGTGAACGGGGCCACCAGGTAGCAGAGTATGTAGAAGGAGACGCACAGGGCCGTATTGCCCCGCACAAGGTCACAGAAGACGGGCGCGGAGGCGGCCGGAGGCGCCGCTGCCAGGAGCAGCACGCCAATCGCCATGGCGGGAGCCAGAGGCAGCAGCACCATGTAGAGCAGCAGCGGGATCACCACCAGCTTCGCCACCAGCAGGTACGCCATCAGCCTTGGATTGCGGATGTGGTGAAGCACCTCGAGCAGGTCGATCCGCGTGAAGACCAGAGTCAGGATGATCAGGAGAGCCGGCTTGAAGGTGGGCTTCAGCTCTTCGCCGATCCCCGGCAGCAGCAAGCCTCCCACCAGCGCCAGCGCCATGGGCAACCAGAAATGCCGCTGCATGAATCCAAGCATCCTGCCCATCCGCCTCTCTCTCCGCACGCATGTGGTGAATAGATACCCCGAGAGACCGCCGGTCCCCTCGGCAAACGGAGAGAAAGGTACCGGCCCGGAGCCGGAATGCCAGCGCCGCCACAACGCCCCGTCAGCTGAACGCTTCGGGCTGAAGCCCGTAAAGCTCCGCGTACTTGGAGCGGGCGTAGGTCACATAATCGTCGATGTCGAGGGGCTTTCCGGTGACCTCCTGGACCAAGTCGTGTGGATCGCGGCCGCGTCCATGACGGTAGACGGCTTCGGTGAGCCACGCGCGCAATGGCGCGAAGCGACCGGCGGCCAGATCCTCGTCGAGATCGGGCATGATCTGTCTGGCTGTCGCCAGAAGCTGCGCCCCGATCAGGTTGCCCAGAGCATATCCCTGGAAATAGCCGCCGATCGTGTGCACGAACCAATGCACATCCTGCAGGACCCCATCGCGAAAATCCGGCGGCGTCACCCCAAGGTCCGCGGCGTAGCGCGCGTTCCACGCTTCCGGCAGCTCGTCGATGCTCAGGGTGTCACTGAGCAGCGCATCCTCGAGATCGAATCGGATCATGATGTGCAGATTGTAGGTGAGTTCGTCTGCATCCACCCGAATAAGCGATGGCTGCACGCGGTTGATGGCGCGATGAAAACGTTCCTCGGGAACAGCCGCCAGTTGCGCTGGAAAAACCTTTGCCAGCAGCGGGTAGAAATGGTGCCAGAAGGGACGGCTTCTGCCGATCAGGTTCTCCCAGAGGCGGGATTGGCTCTCATGGACGCCGCAGGAGGTGCCGGTGGCCAGCGGGGTGCCCTCCAGCGCGGGATCGATCCCCTGCTCGTAGATGGCATGCCCGGCTTCATGAATGGTGCCGAAAATGCCTTCACGCAGGAACGCTTCGTTCACGCGGGTGGTGATGCGGATGTCGTGAGCGTCGAGCCGGATCATGAAAGGATGATGCGTCGGATCGCTTCGCCCGCGGTCGAAATCGTAGCCCAGCTCGCGAATGATATCCTCCGCGGCGGCAAGCTGAAGGAAGGCTGGAAAATGGCCCTTCAGGCAACTGTCGTCGATGGGCGGTTTTTCGGCGATGGCGGCGATCAACGGCACGAGCCTGGTGCGGAAACGCTCGAAAAGATGGCGTACCTGCCCGGCGGTCATTCCCGGATCCGCCTCATCGATAAGCGGATCGAGTGGATGTTCGGCCGCGGGAAAGCAATCGACCTTGCGGCGCGTCAGATCGAGGGTCTTCCGCAATATCGGCGCCAGGGTAGCAAAGTCATTGGCCGGCCGCGCCTGCGTCCAGACCATGTAAGCCTTGGCCTGATGCTCCGTCATGGCATCGACCAGCTGCCTGGGAATGCGGGTGGCGCGCTCGATATCCCGCCGGGCAATGCGCAGCAGCGCTTCATCCCCGGCGCCGGCGTTCTGCTCCGCGCGGTGCAGGAGCCTGGCCAGCTTCGGATCCGTAAGGCGGTCGTGCGCGAGGCACTGCAGCATGCCCATGCGACGGCCGCGACTCTCTGCCGCGGCGGCCGGCATCTTCGTCGCCTGATCCCAGTAAAGGAGGGCGGCACATTTCTCCAGATCGTCAATTTCCCGAAGGCGTACTCTCAGCTCGCTCGATGCGTCCATGCCCACTCCTCTGTTCAGGCGGATACGATGAAGGATCATTACCAATAGCGCGAATGCCCCCCGCGGGCAACGCGTGAGCGCGGGCGTCTTCTCCGTCAGGGGATGCGGGGAACGGCACCCTCTTGACTTTGCGGTCAAGTCGAGACACATTGCACGTTTCAACGTGAGCTAGCAGAGGATTGCACTTTCCCCATGAATGACGAGACTCGACTCCGGGTGCGCGCCTTCCAGCGCAATGAGATCACCGAATATCATGTTTACAAGCGCCTGGCCAGGCTCATGAAGGACGAAAACAACCGCAACGTCCTCAACCGAATCGCCGAGGATGAGCTTCGCCATTACCGGGTCTGGATGGAGATCTCGGGCGTCGCGGTCAAGCCGGATCGCTGGCGCATTTTCCTCTTTTTCTGGATCGCCCGCATCTTCGGCGTCACCTTCGGCATCAAGCTCATGGAACGGGGCGAAGCCGGTGCCCAGCACGATTACGACCAGTTCCTGGAGAGTCCCGTGGAGGCGGGCGAAATGGCCCGTGAAGAACAGGAGCACGAGGATACGCTGCTCGGCATGTTCGATGAAGACCTCCTGAAGTATACCGGCTCCGTCGTTCTCGGCATCAACGATGCGCTGGTCGAGCTTACGGGCGCCCTGGCCGGCCTCACGCTGGCTCTTCAGGATGGCCGCCTCATCGCCATGGTCGGCACCGTTACCGGCATCGCGGCCGCCCTCTCGATGGGCGCCTCCGAGTACCTCTCGACCAAGACGGAGGACAACGATAAAGGCCCGGTGCGCGCCGCCATCTATACCGGTGTCGCCTACCTGATCACGGTTGTGGCGCTGATCATGCCCTTTCTTCTCATGCAGGAAACGCCCTTCATCGCCTTGATCTGCTCCATTGTCATTGCCATCGGCATCATCTTTCTCTTCAACTACTACATCTCCGTCGCTCAGGATCTGAAGTTCAAGCGCCGCTTCATCGAGATGACGCTGCTCAGCCTCTCCGTGGCGGCGGTCAGCTTCGGCATCGGTTACCTCATGCGCATTTTCTTCAACATCGACGGCTGATCACGCCTGCGCGAGATACTCCCGGACGGGATCGAAGACGAGTGCGGCCGTGTGCGCGGCCGATTGGGGTGTCAGCCAGCGCTCCGACCAGCTCCGATACTCCACCTGCAGGCTCTCCGCAAGGGCCTGCCAGGCAGGCAGGTCGATGGTCGCGCCAGAAGCATGATCGATCACCGCCAGGCCGAGAGCACCCATCCAGAGCTGCATCTGGCCGGCCTTGCTCCAAGCGTGCAGATCGTCCAGCCCCCGCGTCGCCAGTGGCATCAACTCATGGAGGGTCGCCATGCCCCGCCGCACCGTCGCCATGCCTTGAACCAGCGACTCCCGCTTGCGCGACAGTCCCTCCGCCCCGTATTCGGCCAACAGGGCGCGCAGGTAGCCGGGCGGCGCCGGCACCGGATCCTTGAGCCCGTTCACCTGCAACCCCACCTCCCGCGTCACGGTCATCGGCAGCGGCGTACCGATAGCGTCGATCGCCTCGAAGATGCCGGTTCCATCCAGACCGAAGCAGCCCTGCGCGCTGTCGTGCAGCAGTGCCTCGAAATCCGCCTCGGGTTGACGCCAGCCGCGAGCGGCCAGGTCGATCCACGGCGCTTGCGTCTCCAGATTGTGCAGCCGGATCGCCCAACTCGTGACGCAGGTGCCCAGCATCCCCCGCCGCGCCGCCTTCCGGGCCGCGCCGGTGACGTTCGGAGCGTGGACGTTGTGCTGCCCGCAGGCCACGGAGTCGCCATGGCTGCGCGTGGCACTGCTGATGATCGTATCGCGACCATTGCGCTGCAGGAAATCGGAGGTGTAGAAGGGAACCAGCTTGCCGGCTTCGTCCATGATGTCGGGCCATGCTTCACGCTCGGCGGCGGTCATGGCCTCCGGCGCCTTCAGCCCCGCGCCCCACAGCCGCACCTTCTCAGGCGGTTCCACCCCGTCCCAGTAGTTCCAGTCCCAGATGACGAAGGTGTCGGGTATCGCCTCCATCTGCTCGGGATGGGCGAGGACCATGTCGCACCAGATGCCGGGCCGCACGCCCCTCGCCAGAATCGGCTCCGCCAGCTCCGCCACATGCTCCGCGTAGAGAGCATTGCGCCCCCGCGTCTCCGCGGCCCTCTTGCAGGTCGGGCAGGATGCGAAGCGATACGCCTCATCGCCACCGAGATGAAAGTACTCCAGGCTCTCGCCGAAGAGGTCGAGGAACTCTTCGATCCACGCCTTCAGGAAGGTGCGCACCTCGGGCTTGGAAGTGCAGTAGCAGTCGATGAAGGCGGGCTGCTCGCGCATTCCCGCATACCGCTTGTGCTTGAGCACGTACTCCGCGTGGCCGATCGTCTGCAGGAGCGGGATATTCCGCATACCCAATGCCTCCGCCTGGCGCAGAAGTCGCCGAAAACTCGTCTTGCTCAGCGCCTCGGGCCAGACCACCTCGGGGCAATGCTCCCACTGCACCTTGTCCTCCAGCTCCCACAGCAGCGCGTTGTATCCCATCCCCGCGAGCCGCTCGATCCAGTGCGCCAGGTACTCCTCGCGCAGGCAGGTGAAGTTGAGGTCGATATGAAAGATCAGCAGTGGCTTGGCGCTCATGGCCATACTCCTCTTGGGTTCAGGTAAAGTAGAAACCGGCAGTCCATGCCATCACCACGATCGCCGCCGCCAGCACGCCAGTTGTCAGTTGATACGAATTCCGTTGGCGCCAGCGCATCAGCCACATCCCCGGCACTCCGAGAATGACACCCGCCACCGCCCCGAAAAAGTGAGCCATCAAGTCCGCCCCCGGACTCATCCCCATGAAGCTGAACATCGCCGCCACCACCAGAAGCGGCAGCCCCAGCCCCCGCCACGTCAGCGGTCCGCGTCGCGATATGTACTCTGCCAGGCGAATTCCGGCGAGCAGCCCCAGCGCGCCGAAGACGGCCGTCGAGGCCCCGACTGCCACGTGGGTGGTACGATAGCTCAGCTCCGTCGCCAGGTTTCCCAGCATGCCGCTGCCCAGGATCAGCATCCATCCCGCCCCTTCGCCCAGCCGCCGACAGACGGCGCTCCCGATGAACGCCAGCGCGATGGCGTTGCCCGCCATGTGCGCGAAATCCGAATGCAGGGTCAGCGCCGTGACGATCCGCCACCACTCGCCTCCCAGCACCAGCTCCGCATCCGTCCTGCCCGTCTGAAACCAGGGCGACTGGGACGAGTAGGGCCCCGTTATCAGGAAGAACAACGCCAGCGCGAAGCTGACCCCGATGCTCGCCCCACTCTGATGCTCCCCCGAATCCCCGGGCAAGGTCCACGCCGGCGGCCAGTGGCGCGACTCGCGTTCATACTCCGCCAACTCCTGCCTCGCCGCCTCCACCTCCTTCGCATCCGCGATCACGACCTCCCATCCGCGCTCCGGGTGTCGCCGCCGAAAAGCCGGGATATCCGCCGCCGCCAGCACCGTCAGCCACTCCCTCGCCTTGTGTACGCTCGGCACCGGCACGATCTGCGGGGAGAGTTCCTCCTCGACCCCATCGCTCTCCTCGGGCGCCGGCTCCTGCCGTTGTGGATCGTCGTCCATGTCACTCCTTGCGCTCAAGGTGGCTTCGGGAGGGAGCGCTCCAACTCGTTCTCTTCAGCTGCCCGTTCCCAAGCCAACTGGAAGAGGCGATCGATCAACTTGGTGTACGGCAGGCCGCTCGCCTCCCAGAGCTTTGGATACATGCTGATCGGAGTGAAGCCCGGGAGCGTGTTGATCTCGTTCACGATCAGCTCGCCGTCCTCCTTCAGGAAGAGATCCACCCGGCCAAGCCCCTCGCAATCCAACACCTGGAAGACCTTGACCGCGAGTTCGCGAACCCGCTCCGCCGTCTCCTCGGGCAGCTCCGCCGGAATATGCAGCGAGGCGCCGTTCGGGTCCAAGTACTTTGCCTCGTACGAATAGTGGCCATGCTTGTCCGAAGGCTTCACCTCACCCGGCACTGAAGCCGACGCCATCCGATTGCCCAGCACCGCACACTCGATCTCACGCCCTTTCACGAAGCTCTCGATGATGATCTTGCGATCATACTGAAAGGCATCATCGACCGCAATCGCCAGATCCGCGGAAGTCTGCACTTTGTGAATGCCAACCGATGATCCCAGGTTGCACGGTTTCACAAAGACCGGCAGGCCCAGCGCCGCCTCCACCGCCAGAAAACTGATCCGCTCCTTCGCTTCCCGCGTGAAGACCAGGAACGGCGGAATCGGCAGCCCCGCGTCCCGCAGCAGCCGCTTCATCACATCCTTGTCCATGCCCACCGCCGACCCCAGTACGCCCGCCCCCACGAAAGGCATCCCGACCAGCTTCAGCAGCCCCTGCACCGTTCCGTCCTCCGCGAAGGTTCCATGCAGCACCGGGAAGACCGCGTCAATGATGACCTCCTCGCCCGTACCGTCCAGTCGGCGCAGCCGCGGTCCATGCGGCGTTGGCACCAGCACCACCAGCGCCCCATCCGCCCGCAAGGCGATCTCCTCCGGATTGTTGGCATGCACCACGAAATGGTCTGGCGGAAAGGCCATCCACTGCCCTCCCTGATCGATCCCGATCACGATCACCTGGTATTTCGACCGATCGATCGCCCCCACCACCCCATACGCCGACTGCAGGGACACTTCGTGCTCCGCCGACTGTCCACCGCAAAGGATCGCCACTGTGCGCTTCTTGCTCATCGTTGCCTCCATCTACCACCAGAAAGGGTTATGCCACGCGTTTACGTAGTATGCACCCCCTTCCCAGAAGATGAAAGCCACCCAGAAAAATTGCCGGTGCCCCCCACCGCTGGGCCGCTCAAAGAAAAGGCCGTAGGGGACAACGGCCCAAATTAGGGCCGTAGCCCTTCACACGGGGCTCGCTCTCGACGGATTCGACGGAATCGATTTGGTGATTCATTCGATCACCTCGACAGCCTCCCTACGGCAATGCAGCTCTAGCTTCTCCCGCTGGCCCAGCCAAGGAAACGCCACTCGCCTGAGTGGCACAGCATTCGCGTTGCCCCTCCCCAACGCCTTGCCCCCTCCCTTCCCCTCGTCTCCCTCATCGGTCACGTTCCGGCCGTTGCTCAGCGGCCAGCCGCGCCCGCGTCTCCGAGTCTCGCTGGACAGGTGGAATTTCGCGGCTATCCTTATGCTGAATCCTGTCATTCTTCAAAGTCTGTCACCCCGGAGTGCCATGTGAGACTGATCCTCGTCATGTTGCTCACCATTGCCGTCGCCCATGCCGAGCAGCTGATAGTCGTTGAGTTTGATTCGCCTGGGGCGCTCTGGTCGTACCTCGATGAGGCTGGCGAAAGTATTGTTGCTTCCTCTATTGGGTATACTCGGGGTGCAGGGGAGCGGCCTTACATAGGTGGAAGGAGGTTGAATCCATGCCAGCCTCAGGGGGATATTACCGTGCTCAGGCTCTACGTCGATCCTCAAGTGCTTGTGGACGATGTTATTGGAACCTGGACGATGCATCAAGCCGATTATGCGGGGCTCACCGACCGGTATCTGATCTCCTCGACCAATTTTCTCAATGATCTGCTGGATAAGAACGCAACCGTTGCCGACGACAAGATGCCCATTGTGCTTTCGGCGGAGATCGAGGCATTCTACCGTCTCCTCGGGTCGGATCTGCCGTGCCTGCACTATCGGTACTTTATCAATAGTTTGTGTGAGTTCCTGCGTCCCTATATTGGAGACTTAGACGAGAAGGACGCTCGCCGAATGTGGACCTTGTTGAGGCGTTCGATTCTTCAGGATGGGCGCCTCGTTGCCGGCTACAGTGGGCATTCATGGCGCTTCGCTCTGTTGCTCTCGCAGAAACTCGGGGAGGTGGACGAGGAACTCATCCTGGCGATGGAAGAGGAGCCTCGACTGCTGAGGGTCGATCTGCTTTGGATGTACCAGTTGACAAAGAGCGCCCGGATCTGGGAACGCATGGTGCAGAGCCATCAGGAGACTATCGATCAGATGGGGCAGAAAGAGACTTCCAGTTCCAGATGGTGGCTGTTCCAGGAACTGGCCAAGTGGAATCTGGCACTCCTGGAATCCGGGAATGCAGCCGGCATCTCCGTAGTGGCCCGTTCGATCGGGGAGGAGGAGGGTTGGAATCGGTTTCCACTGGCCAAGGCGCCAACCTTCGGCTACGTAAACAGCCTGGATCAGTACTATGGCGCCACGACTCAGGGCCAGGCGGCCATCTGGGCGCTTGCTCAACTGCCGGAGTTTCGGCTGCGCCCGGAGCCGCTCCCCTTCGGGTGGGCAGAGTGGGTGGATTATCGCTGGTGCGTGGACGCCCTCTCACGAGCTGGGCATGCAATCGACTGGCAGCCGGTGGCGTATCTGACGGATTCGCACGATGAATGGTGCCAGGATGCAGAGCTGGGAAATCGGGACTTCTCGGAATCGTTTCAGGCCCTCTATGGTCGCCTGCTGGCAGAGGTTGCGAAGGGCGATCTGCGACTTCTGGATTACAACTTGACGGGAATGAAGAGCATATCGCCGTGGGAGACTGCGCCGCAACCCAACAGCATTCCGTTATTTGTGAGTGGACCGTCCATGACGCACGTTTTCACGAAGTGGAACTTCATGCACACTAGCCCAACTTCAGCATAAGTGACGGCTGAAATGGCGATTTTTGAGCCTTTTGTGCGGACCACAGGCTCAAGCGGTTTCATTTCTGGCGAAATAGTGA
>JAWLHB010000034.1:0-88414 GCA_041690595.1 Lentisphaeria bacterium | reverse complement strand
TTCCTCCCCGACGTCTGGAAAGCAAAGCGCGAAGCCAAGGCCCAAGCCGCGTAGGCGTCTGGCCCCAAAAACAACATGGGGTATTTTTGACGCTTACCGCGTAGGCGTCTGGCCCCAAAAACAACATGGGGTATTTTTGACGCTTACCGCACATCCCCATGGCGACGACCCCAGCGACATTCTCCGGATGCAACACCGTGTAGGCCATGGCGCTGGAGGCGCCACCGGAGCCCCCCAGCAGCACGAACTGCCGGCACCCCAGCATGCTTCGGGCATGGGCCAGCAGAGCTGTCAAGTCCGCGGTCGCCCCCGGGCTCATGTAGGACGTCCCGCGCATGTTGATGGACAACAGCGAGTGGCCGCCCTCCAGAATCCGGCTCAGCCAGAACGCGCGGATATCCTCACGCGTGAAGATCTGGCCCCCATCCGAGAACGAGCCATGGAGGTACACAACCGTCTTCCTGTCGCTTCTGCCGGGCAGAAAAAGCGCCCAGTCTCGGCTCCCGTCAAAGCCACTTCTGTAGGTGAGACGAACCGTCCCCGCTGGGTACGCATCCCCCGTCACCTCCTCCGACTCAACCTTCAGCGCATACTCCATCGCCCCGCACCTCCATGTCGGATCATCCATCAGCCCATACGCGAGCACCTACTGCTGCGCGTCGGCCTCGGCCTGCCGTACCGCCTTCTCGACTTCCTTGTTGATATCCGGCATCCAGTCCTTCATCACCACCTGCATCCGCTGCATGGTCGCCGTGGCCAGCTGCTGCTGCTTCTCCAGATACTTGCTGCCGGTCGGCGACTTGAAGAAGTCGATCAGCGCCCGTATCTCCTCCGCGGTAAAGACTTCCGCATAGATCTCGGCGAACATGCTGTCGAAGTCGATCTCGCGCATCTTGTCGAAGGTCGACTTCATCGACGCATGAAGCGCTGCCTTCGCCTTGGCGGCCTGCTCCGGTGTCAGCTCCTCCTGCTGAACCATGGTCTCCGCAAACGCCATGATCTGCTCCGTCATCTTGTCCAGGTTGTCATGAATGCTCATCAGCGTCATCAGCTCGCGCCCTGCCTTCAGCGCCTCCGCATCCACTGCCTTTTCCTGGGCGTTGGCGTCGCATGCGAGGTGAGCACAGCAGAACAGTGCCAGTACCATGTAGAGAATCCGCTTCATCGTCAGCTCTCCTTGAAATGAAGAACCGGGACTATCCCAGTTCCATATACGTACGATAACCGCAACTGCCCCGCTGTGCATCTTCTTTCTCCAGCGCGAGCGACACAACCTCTCCATTCAGAATGACCCGCGGCGGCGTGCTGCTCACCGGCAGCAGCAGCTTATGGATCCGCAGCGGCCCATCCCCCAGCGACTTGATCACCCGCAAATCGTAGGTCGAGCGCGCGCTGTCCAGTCGCAGCCACAGCCACACATCCGGCAGGAAGATCGGCCCCTCGAAGGGCAGCAGGGAATCCGGCAGATTTGGCAGGAAGCCCAGCGTCCCCTTCGGTTTGTCGAGGAAATACCCGACCAGCGCCTGGTAAATGTACCAGGTCGCCGCCGCCGTCATGTAGAAACGCCCCCAGTGCTCGCGCCCCGTGTCCGGCTCATAGAAGAGGCGCAGATCCCACCGGTTGCCATGATTGACCCGCTCGATCACCTCGTCCATCCGCCGCAGGGCATCCAGCCCCCGTTCCGCCATATCGAAGAAGAGCGGAATGCCCCCCAGGTAGACGCGCGTGTGCGGCAGCCACCCCCACATCGTCCGGCAGGGCATGCGCCCCTCCGGTGTCGCCTCGTTCGTCGGAAAGACCAGGCGCGGGTGATAGTTCAGCTTCAGCATGCTGTCCAGCGCCTGCCGTACATACTCGTCGCCATAAAGCGGCCCAAGCTGCATCAGCCGCGCGAAGAACTCCCCCGCCACCTGCGAAATATGGCTGTTCGGCGATCCCTTTTGCGTGCTGCTGTCGTAGTAGTTCGCGAAGTACCGCCCATTCCACAACTGCGCGATCGCGCTCGTCCGCGCCTTCGCGAAGATCTCCCGGCATCGCTCTGCCGTGGCCCTGTCGCGCCGACGCTCCGCCAGCTCCTCCAGCGACTTCAACGCCGCCAGCCAGACCGTCGCGATGTACGAGCTGGTTCCCTCGAACTTCTCCGCGTCGAACGTATTGCCGACACCGGAGATATTGGCGATCCCGTCATCGTCACTGTCCATGCCCAACTGAAACTCCAGCAGCGCCTTGACGCAGACCGGGTAGACCTCATCGATGTACGCCTGGTCCCCCGTCAACTGGTAATGCTTGAGCGAGAGAATGACCATCGACGAGGTGAGATCCGGCCAGCCGTGCCCTCGCTTCTTTTGTTCCAGATGGCCAAAGCCAAGGTCGTGCTGAATGGCGCCATTATCCCCCTGGGCGCGGGCAAAGCCCAGCAGCTCCGTCCGGTCCAGTTCCGGAAAGAAGAGCGTCGCATAATGGTTCGCATAGAGCTTCTGATCCAGAGTCCCCATGCAGCCGAACATGTGCGAAGCCCCCTCGTTGATCGCAAAGCGCCCATCCTTCGTCAGCCACGAATCCGTGCTCATCACGTACGCGTCGTTCGGCAGCGACCGCTTCAGCCACTCCGGCAGTGTCGACCGCTGCAGCAGCTCCGGCACCTCATCCGCCGCCACGCTCAGCCGCGCAAAATGGCGCAGGCCATACTCCGCGACAGCCGCCGCGGAGTCGAACTCGTTGCAGTAGTAGTGGCTGTAGTCGCCATGCCCCTCCGCCTGCCAGAAATGCGGCACGTACCAGGCAAGCACGAAGCGGATCTCCCGCACCTCACCCGGTGCCAGATCCACCGACACCGCGATGGCACCCGCCGTTGCCTCCCCCGTCGAGGCGTCCCCATACTCCACCGGCAGCTCACCCCTGTCGACAAAATCCGCCCACAACTGATTCCCCATCCCCGGCCGCCAGCTGCACTGATGGTTGCAGCTCTCACCGTCCATTGCCAGAATGTACTGCCCCTCCGACCGCTTCTCTTCCTTCTCGCCCCCATCGAAGAGCAATCCACTCCCCTCCGCCCCTTGCCAGGGCATCTCATAATTGCCATGCCGTTCTTCCCACAGCGAGTAAAACCCTTCGTCCCAGCTCTCGCGAGGCTTGCCACGATCGGCCACCGTCCCCCCAAGCCCCAGCAGGTTCTCCCAACTGAAAGCGACGCTCGCCTTCACCGGCGCATGCGTCGTCGACGACACACGCACGCTGAACAGCGCCAGCGGCAGCGACGAATCGCTCACCTTCCGCGGCGCAATTGTCCCCCGCGCCACAATCTCCACGCTGATCGGCAGGTACCGGTCCCGCCCACGCCACGTCGCCCGCGGATACAATCCCTCGTATTCCGTCTCCTCGAACGGCGGCAGGCCATGCAGCGATTCACTCCCCACGACCCGACCCAGCGCCCGCCCCTCACTCTCCGCCCGAATCGCCAGAAAGCTCCCCTCCGATTGCCGGATCGGCGTGTCGATATTGCCATTGATCGTGATATTCCGGAAACGCCCGTCACGGCAGAACTCGACCTTTCCCGCGCCGATTCCCCCCAGCGGCACCCCGCTCAACGGCTCCGGAGCCAACCCCCGGCGACGCACCTGCCGCTCCACCTCACCCGACAGCATCCGGTCCGGAATCTGCACCAGGCAGAGCGTGTCGATCCGGCTCAAACCTCCCGGCACCGTAATCGTCAGGCGGCGATAATCGCGCTTCGTCCGGATGATGCCCAAGTGCACCCAGCGCATCCCCTCAGCCATACCCGGCACCTCCAGCGCCTCGAACGCGCTCTCCAGCCTCGTACGCTCCACCTCCACCTCGGAAATCGCCTGCTCGTTGCCCGCCGTCACCCGCGCGTACAGGTGATACGGCGTCTCCGCCCCCGGACCACCAAAGTTGAGGACCAGCGTATACCGGTCATTCCCCACCGCCGCAAGCTGCCGGCGGTCGCAGATCTCGATCCAGTCCTCATACTCGTTCCAGCGGCGTATCGTCCCCATGATCAATCCCCTTGAAAAGCAATAGTCTCAAAACCAGTTACACGTAAAGCACCTAAAGTACCTCCTCCCCCTTTCTCCGCAAGCGACCAATCGCTAAACCCAAGTTACCCCCAGAACAGTGGTGCACGTTGAGGTGACCGATGGCACCGTTCTCCCCAACGGCCCTGCATTTGCCCTCAAGATCCGTCTGATCCGTCAAATCCGCCTGATCCTGTTACGTCCTCCCGCCCCCCCGGCGACCGCCTCATGATCACGGCACGACGTCTTCATGAACAAATACAGAAGTACCATGGATGATGGCAAATCCTCCATCGACATGCTCACGCAAATGGGAGGGAAGAGTCAAGTTTTGCAGACTTTCCAGATCAAAAAGCTTCTGCACCGCAGGCCAGCTGATGTCTGCGTTGCCGCTGATATCTACGTTCACCAGCGTATTCAGTGCTGCAAGGGCCTCCACAAAGTCATCCTTCAGTTGACATTCCTGAGCGTACAACACTTTGATATGCGACAAGTCCCTCACACGCATAGTCTCACCAGCTGACGACATGTCAACACCGCGGCAGTCGATCAGCACCAGATCTTCAGCCCATCCATTCACCATCTCGATGAAATCCGCTGGCGCAATCGCGGCTCCCTCGGCCCACAGTGACGCCGGAACAACTGCGTCTCTGAACCAGCGACTCAGCTCCTGACTGACAACAGCCCTGCGCAGGACAAGATCAGCGAGGTAAAGCTTCTTCTCGGGTGCTTGACCGACATTCTCGATGTGAGTATCCGACAGCTCCAGTCCCTGAAGCTCTGGCAGCTCAACGATGCTCGACAGCCCTCGCGAGCTCACCGGACACCTCAGCAAACTCAACGATTTCAGCCGCGGCCAATCTTCTGGATTGTCAAATAGCTCGCCGGTAACCTGCGTTCCCATTAGATTCAGCCTTACAATAGAGGTGGAATCAAACGCACCCTGCAAATCTCCATCGGAAATGTTCATGTAAGCAGCCGTCAGGGTTTCCATTCCACTCCACGTACGCAGCAGGAGCTGCGGCTCTACTCCCCTTACATTTGTGAGCGACAGGATTTCCAGCTTGTTTCCCAAACCGGAAATACGTGCCAGGGATGAACTATCCACCGTGCATGCCCGCAATGTCAGGTAGTATGGTGAAAATGCATTCGGAACCTCGAGAGCAATCCCCCTGAGATCTCCACCCTCGAAGCTCACCTCGTCGACCTGCTCCGCAAACGGCATCAATAGCTGAAATGTCTCGTCCACCGTGGCGCCGCTGCAGCCTGTAAAGGTCAGGTTAAGACGCCCGTTACGATCCTCAAGACTTACGGAACGCTCTTCAAGTTGCTGCTTCAGTTTGTTCAGCCGCCGGGACCGGAGCGCATCGCAGCCGCAACCAAATGCCAACAGGCAGACCGCACACATCAAGAACAACTTCTCGCAACTGCGCCTCATCGTCCATCCCTTATTTTTCATAATCAGTATCATCGTTGATCCTTATCCCACTCTTACGATAGCTCAGAACTTGAGTGCTGCCCCAGGAAATGAGATCCAAACCAGACAGATTTCCTCACGAAGAGCACGAAGAGCATTGGTTCAATTTGCTCTAAAGTGACTTTCTTCGTGTCCTTCGTGGTTATCTTGGTAGCGTCAGATGCTAAACTATGTGAAGTATCGCCCCCCCAAAAAAACAGATCCGTCAGATCCGTCAGATCCGCCAGATCAATCCTCCCCATCCCCTTCTACAATTCCTTTCCATCCTCCCCATTGCCTCTACGCCAACGAACATTTCCCGCACCCGCTGCCATCCCCAACAACCTCGATAATGCAATCTGACGCATTATCCCCCTTTTGGCAAGCGCATTCTCACCCTTCCTCCGCTTCCCCTTCACGTCCCTTCACCTTTCTCTCCTGGCGAAGGACCGAATACATCCAGATTGCCAGCAGAATCATGACCGCCACCACCACCACGCCGAACATCCAGCCCTTCCACTCGAAGTTCAGTTCCGGACGATACCCGGCGTTGTCGACGATCCTGCCCGCCGTCACCAGCGGGAACCGTTCGATGCTTGGCGCCGTATAGGGCAGCAGCCAGGCCGTCTCGTACCTGGGGCTTTGAACCGCATGACCACCGACGTAGAGGCTGTAGTGACGTCCCGCCTCGGCGATGAAGAGCAGCTCGCGACGCAACCACTCCACCTTCACCGCATCGATCCGCAGCGGCGGATTGTCGTCGTTGACGATCACCAGGCGCAGGAAGAGCGCCCGGTCAAGCTCCGGCTCGAGATGCAGATGCGCCATCGGCATTCCCGGGATGCGATAGATCCAGCCGCTGTACGCCACCCGCCAATCCTCTCCCTCCTGCCCCTTCACCTGTACCTCCACCCGGCGATAGAAAAAGGGCGTCTCGACCTCCAGAACCAGTCGCTCCACCGGCAGATTGACCCGCCCGGGCTCCAGCACCGTGTTGCCATCGCTGTCCGTATGCCGATCCACCCCGTCGAAGCGCAACCGTTGCGTGATCGCCTCCACCTTGTGCCGCTGGATGATTCCCCGCACCGCATTCACCCTGAAGACGCCCGCCTCCAGCGAGGCAATGTCCAGCTTCAGATCCTTGTACTGCAGGTTAATCGTCTCCGTGCCGGGCTGCTCCACCGCTCCATGCAGCTTCAGACGCAGAAAGCGCGCCGAACTCGGCTCCACCGGTAGGACCGTACGCCGCAGATTCACCCGCGACGTGAAGTCGAAGACCATGTCGCTGGCGATAACCGTCCATCTCTCCCGATCGTCGCTGGCGGCCACCTCGACGGCGCGGCGAAAATCCCGCGCCCCCGTGTCGATGACCACCTCATCGATCACCCCCGTCACCTCGTCAGGCCGCTTGAGCACCAGCGTTTCCACGCCATCCTCCAGCCCATAGTCAACCACCTCGTAGGCAAAGGACTCCCCCTTGACGTGCCATTTGCGCCGGGAATGGATGACGTACGGCGTCTCCGTCCCCTCGTCGTCAAAGATCCGCAGATCCACGAAGCCTGGGCGGGTATGGCGGATCACCTCCGCGTTCAGGTCGATTCGCGCGGGCGCATCCGCCGGCAGATCCCCCTCGACGGGCGCTCGCCAGGCGAACTGCTCCGGCTCCGCCGCCAGAGCGGCCAACGCCAGTCCAAGCAACACGATTATCTTGCGTATCATGGCAGCACCTCCTCGGCCTCGTCAGGCAGGATTAGACTCTTGTAGCGATGGTACAGATACGACGCCCCGATCAGCACCGCCCCCAGCACGATGAACGAGACGATGCGAAAGGGCGTGCTCGCCTGCGACATGTCAATCATGAAGACCTTCACCAGCGTACCAAGGAAAAGCGCCATGGCCACCGTGCGCACAGGACGCAGCCGCCGAGCGAAGCCAAGCAGCATCAGCACCAGCGAAAAGAGCGTCCAGAGCACCGAAAGCCCCGCGTGCCTCGCCCGCGACATGTACTCCCCGAGGAACGCCCACACTTCCATGTTGAGCAGCCCGAAGAGCAGCACCCCGAAGAGCGTCCACAAGAACGTCGCCACCTTCGGAGCTTCCCGCCGCTGCCGCGCAAACCAGGCGACCACCCCCAGCACGATCGCCGAGGTCAGCCATCGCCCCTCCAGCCGCGCCGTATAGCTCGGCCGGAAGGTGCCGTCGAATCTGAAGTCGCCAAGGTATTCGAAGAAGCACAGCCTGAAGATGGCGAGGCCCAGGAGCAGGTAAGCCCCCCGACGCAACGTCCCATGATCCAGCCGCTCGGATGCCCAGAACAGCCCCACCGCCTGAAGCGCCCAGAAGACCGTGACCCACGCCCCATCGAAGAGCAGCGGCACCGTGATCCCCAGGAAGAGCATCGCCTTGCTCAGCGCCACGATCAGCGGCACCTTGGCCTCGGGCCGGTTCCGCAGCAGCCAGCTTCCCATCCCCAGGAAGATCGCCGTGTACGCCAGCGTCACGATACTCACCGCCTCGCTCGAATACGCCTCTTCGATCATCCCGTACGAGAAACCGAAGGCGATGAAGGTATTCATGATCCCGATCGAAAAGCCCCCCAGGCGCGCCGTCGGATCCCGCGTCACGTAATATACGAAGGGCGCCAGCAGGTAGATGAAGAAGAAGACATTCAGAAAGATCGTCGTCGTCCAGAACGCCTCGACATGGTACCAGCGCGCGTACCACGACGTGAAGAGAACCCAGGTGGCGAAGAAACCCAGCCACGTCAACAGTCGCCAGTGCTTGTGGAAGGCCAGCACCAGGATCCCGACGTTCAGGATCGTCATGTAGAGCATGAGCGCAACCTGCTGATTGCTGCCCGTACTCAGCACCACCGGCGTCAGAAAACCTCCGATCAGCCCCAGCACCGCCAGCCACCGCGTATCGTAGACCAGCGACAACACGCAGGCAAGCGCCGTCACCACGATCATCACCCCAAACGCCGGGTACTGCGGGATGAGATGATAGATATGGAAGCCAGCGAAGCTCGCAAAGTAGAGCGTCGCAATCCCACCGCCGATCAGATTCAGCCCGAAGAACGGCAACTCCCGCCGCCGGAAAAACTCGCCCAGCCCCAACAGCCCAAGCCCCGCTACATACGTCATCAACACCCGGACCCAAGGCTGTACCCAACCCTGCTCGAAGGAATACTTCAGGAAGTAGCCGATCCCCAGCACCATCACCACAATCCCCACGATCAGCAGCCCCTTCTGCCCCAGCTTCAGCTCGAACTCCGGTTCATCCGTGCTCGCCGTCGGTTGCGGCCGTGGGATCCGCGGCGCCCGCGTGATCGGCGGCGGCATCTCCTTCTCCCGCTCGGCAGCTGCCGGAACCGCATCTACGGCCGGAACCACCTCCGGCGCCGGCGGCTCAGCCTCCATGGCCGGCGCCGGCGGCCGGATCGCCTCCACCATGCTCTCCTGCACACTCTCCAGGCGCTCGTTCAACCAGCCCATGCGACGCGCCAGCTGACTGGCCATCGCCTCCGTCGCCTTCAGCTCCTGGCTCAACTCCTTTACATTCTGCAGCAGCGACAGATCCGCTCCGCAGCTCGAACAGCGACGCGCGCTGTCCGGCAACGACTGTTGGCATTTCGGGCATTTCATCCTGCACCTCCATTCCGGTCAGTGGATTCATTCCCCGCACTGGTTTTACATATCGCCCGCCAGCAGAGACGGCTCACCGCCTCCGACCGCGCGCTCAGCTCACCCGTCACCCGGCCATACACCCGAAAGATCGTCAGTCGGGCGACCGTTCCCATGATCAGGGCGCTCAGCAGGTTCGGATCCTCCTTCACCACCTCACCCGCCCCCTGCCCTTCCACAAGGATCTCCACCAGCAGCGCGGGCGGAGTCTGGAAATCCTTCGGTAACCGCCAGAGCAGTGAATGCTCCGCCAGCACCAGATAACTGTAGAGCACCGGATCCGCGTCGTACAGCCGGAAAAATTCGCTGACGATCCCCGACAACTTCGACCGCACATCCGGCCGCGCCGCTGCCGTCGCCCGCAGACTCTCCATGAAGCTCGTCAACTGCGAAAAATAGATCTCCCAAGCAAGATCCTCCTTCGTCTTGAAGTGCCGGTACATCGTCCCCTCAGCGGCACCCGCCCGCTCCGCGATCTCTCGCGTCGTCGTCCCCGCTATTCCCTTCGCTACGAACAGCTCCATCGCCGCCCGCTCGATCCCCTCTCGCTTCACTACCGGACGCGCCATCTCCAGCACCTCATTAATAAGTGATTGATCACTCATTAATAAAGCCCCCCATCTCCACTCTGTCAAGACATCTCCCGCAACTATTTCTCTACGCGCTCCGCACTACCCGAAAGGGGCGTCCACTGCGTCCACTGCGTCCACTCCCTCAGGCGACCACTGCCGCCACCTGCGCCTGATTCGCCGGAAGGCTCACCCTGGCCCCCGTGCGCTGGGCCTCATAGATAGCCAGCACCACCTCGACGGTATGACGCGCCGAAGCCGCGGTGACGAATGGCTGCCGGTTGCCCCGAATCGCATCGATGAAGTCGGCCAGTTGAGCTGGATGCCCCGTGCCGTAGTAGTTCTTGCCGGCGGCCACACCAGCCTGCTCCTTGCTGCTCGCCAACTCTTCCGCGACCTGCTTGCCGACGACCTCGTCCTGGAACGACAGCTTGAGAACCTTGTCGTGCCGCAGGTCGAGCGACCCGGTGCTGCCGTGAATCGAGAGGGTCGGCTCCCAGCCCAGATGGCTGGAGCAGGTCGCCTCCACCGTGCCGAGGGCTCCCGAACGGAAGCTCAGCGAAGCTACCGCCGTATCTTCAGTCTCCATCACCGCGCCATGAGTCAGGTTGGCATAGTACCCCGAGAGCGATTCCACGCCTCCCATGGCCCACACCAGCAGGTCGATATAATGAATCGCCTGGTTGATCAGCACCGCGCCACCTTCCAGATCCCACGTACCGCGCCAGGGATCGCCAAGATAATACCCGTCCGTCCGCAGACAGCGCATCTGCACGCCGGCCGTCAACAGAGTGCCGAAGGCCCCCTCCTCAATCAGCCGCTTCAGGCACTGGTTCACCGGATCGAAGCGGTGCTGAAAGATCCCCGCGAAGAGCAGCTCGGGATGCGTCGCGTGCGCCGCGAACATCTGCCGCAGCCCAGCGGTCGACGCCGCCAGCGCCTTCTCGCAGATCACATGCTTTCCCGCTGCCAGCGCGTCCGCCGCTATCTGCGCATGCGACGCATGATCCGTGCAGATCGAAACACAATCGACCGTCGGATCCTCCAGCAACTCCCGATAGATAGCGCTCACCCCGGCGATGCTGTATTCCGCCGCCCGCTTGCGCGCCTTCTCCTCGATCAGATCGCAAACCCAGGTCACCTCGACATTCTCGAGCTTCTGGTAGCTCTGTATGTGGACAGGCGCGATCACCCCCGCGCCGATGATGCCGCAACGGATCCGTTGAGTCATGGTATGCTTCCCGCTGATGAATGGTCTCGATGCTTCAGGAGCCGTAGGTGCCGGCCGTATCCAAGGCCTTCCCAGTGACTTCCGGCTTCTTGAACCGAGAGCTTTCGATGCGCGTCTTCAGTTGCGCATGATAGGCCTCCTCGTCGATCGGCAGCTCCACCGTCCGATCTTCCCAGGTGCTCAGCAGCATCGCGTTCGACAGCGAAAGGCTGTTGATCCCTTCGATGCCCGGCGCCAGCAGCTTCGTGCCCTTGACGATCGCCATCACGAAATTCTTGGTGATGCCCTTGTGCTGTTCGCCGCCGCTGCCCACCGGGATCTCGCACTTCCAGCTTTCCGGAGCGCCAAATCCACCCTTGAACTCGCGATTGAAGACCCGCGCATCCTGGCGTGTGCGCCAGAAGGTCAGCTTGCCATCTTCCATGATCAGCTTGCCGCGGCTGCCGGTGATCTCCAGCCGGTTCGTACCCGGCGCATCGCCGGTCGTGGTGATGAAGACGCCCGTCGCGCCATTGGCATACCGCGCGTAGGCCGTGACGTCATCTTCCACTTCGATATCGTGGTACTTGCCGAAATCGCAGAAGGCACGGATGCTCGTCGGCATGCCGCAGATCCACTGCCACAGGTCCAGGTTATGCGGGCACTGGTTGATCAGGACGCCGCCACCCTCACCCCGCCATGTCGCCCGCCAGCCGCCCGAATCGTAGTAGCTCTGCGTACGGTACCAGGTCGTGATGATCCAATTCGTCCGCTGCAGCTCGCCAAGCTCACCCGACTCTACAATCTCCTTGCATTTCTGGTGCAGCGGAATCGCGCGCTGATTGAACATGATGCCGAAGACGCGGTCGCTGGCCAGGGCCGCCTCGTTCATCTCGCGCACCTGCTTCGTATAGACGCCCGCGGGCTTCTCGCTCAGCACGTGCAGGTTATAGGCAAAACCCTTGATCGCCAGGGGTGGATGGTCGTAGTGCGGCGTCGCGATCAGGATCGCATCGACCGTGCCGCTCTTCATCATCTCGTCCGCATCCAGGAAGTAACCAACCTTGTCGCCGTACAGGGCCTGCGCCTCGTCGAGACGCTTCGGATCGATATCGCAGATGGCACTCAGCTCTCCGTGCGGCACCTCCGCATCGAACAGGTAACCTGCATGCCCTCTTCCCATGTTGCCAAAGCCGATGATCCCGATCCTTACCACGTCCATAGCTGCAACCCTCACTTCTGTTTCTTGCGGATTTATTGCCCGTGACACTTCTTGTACTTCTTGCCGCTGCCGCAGGGGCAGGGGTCGTTCCGGCCCACCTTGGGCTCTTCGCGTTGGAAGGGCGCGATCTTTGGCGGCCCGCCTTCACCACTGTTCGTCGAAAGCCGTTGCTGGCCCGCGGCCGCTCCCACCGGCTGCCGGCTGGCCGTCGCCCCGGCCGTGTCGAACTGCGCCGCTTCCCGATGCACTTCCCGTCTCGGCATTGCCGCCAGCATGTTCTCCAGCGCCCGCAGGCTGGTCGCGGAACGGAAGGTGTTGTTCGCAATCTCGTCATCGATCGTCGAGATCAGCTCGTCAAAGATCTCCCGCGCCACACGCTTGTACTCCACCAGCGGATCGCGCTGTCCGTAAGACTGAAGCGATATCTCCTGCCGCAGATTGTCCATCGCGTAAAGATGCTCCTGCCACGGCTTGTCATGCGCCGCCAGCATCACCTGCCGCTCGAGCCAGCGCACCGCTTCCGGATCTTCATCCTTCTCCTTCGCCTGATAGACCTCCTCCACCCGCTTGAGCAGACGATCCGTCAGCATCTCCACCGTAAAGCTACCCGGCTCGACCTCCAGCATCTCATCGTTGAAGCCGATCGGAAACGTCTGCTGAAGCCATTTCAACAGCCCTTCTCTATCGAAGGGATAGCCGGAATTCTTCTCGTCCCGCAGGTTCATCCGAACCCGCTCGTAGATGGACGTGTCCAGATAATCGAAGAGCAGCTTGCGCGTATCCTCGCAGGTCAAAATCTCCCGCCGGCGAGCATAAATCACTTCACGCTGCTTGTTCATCACGTCGTCGTACTGCAGCGTCCGCTTGCGGATCGAATAATGATGCTGCTCCACCTTGCGCTGCGCACCTTCGATCGTCCGATTCAACAGCGGATGCGCCAGCTCCTCCCCTTCCTGCAACCCGAAGCGCTCCATCAGCTTGCCGATACGCTCCGAGCCAAAGAGGCGCATCAGATCGTCCTCGAACGAAACATAGAAGCGGGACGAGCCCGGATCTCCCTGGCGCGCGCAACGGCCGCGCAACTGACGGTCAATGCGACGCGAATCGTGGCGCTCGCTGCCGATCACATGCAGGCCGCCAACCTCCTTCACCCCCGCCCCAAGGCGAATGTCCGTACCGCGACCAGCCATGTTGGTGGCGATCGTCACCGCGCCACGCTGCCCCGCCAGCTTGATGATCTCCGCTTCCTGCTGGTGGTACTTCGCGTTCAACACGTTATGCGGAATGCGCATGCGCCGCAGCATCCGGCTGAGAATCTCCGACACATCCACCGAAATCGTACCCAGCAGCACCGGCTGACCGCGCTCGTGGCACTCGCGGATCTCCTCCACGATCCCACGGTACTTCTCCCGGCGGGTCTTAAAGACACGATCGTCGTAATCCTCACGCACGCACGGCCGATTCGTCGGCACCACCAAGACATCCAATTTGTAGATGTCGTGAAATTCGTTGGCCTCGGTCTCTGCCGTACCGGTCATGCCCGCCAGCTTCTCGTACATGCGGAAGTAGTTCTGAATCGTCACCGTCGCCATCGTCTGGGTTTCCCCCTCGATGGTCACATTCTCTTTCGCTTCCAGCGCGCTGTGCAGCCCTTCACTGAACCGCCGCCCAGGCATCGCGCGACCCGTGAACTCATCGACGATGATGACCTTGTTATCCTGGATGATGTACTGCACCTCCTTCTCGTACAGGCAGTAGGCGCGCAGCAACTGCGAGACGTTGTGCAGCATCTCGCTCCGCTCGTCGAAGCGTTTCTGCATGCTCTCACGCTTTGCCCGCCGCTCCTCGTCGGTCAGTGACTCGTTCTCCAGGTCCGCAAATTGCGTCGCCAGGTCGGGGATGACGAAGGCATCGGGATCATCCGGACGCAGCGTCACCCGCCCAAGCTCGCCAAGATCCGCATCATGGTGCTTCTCGTCAATCGTGAAATAGAGGGTATCCTTGATCTCCTGCATCAGCCCGCGATACTGATCGCTGTGCATCTGCAGTTCCTGCTTGTCCACCGCGTTGCGGATCTCCGGCTCCTCCATCAGGCGCAGATACTGCTTGTGCTTGGGCAGGCCGAGTCGCACCTTCGTCAGCTTCATGATCGCTTCGTACCGGGCATCGTCGTCAACGCCCTCCTGGCTCAGCGTCGCCTTCGCTTCCTGCACCAGCTCCGTGCACAGCTGCGTCTGCTTGCGCACCAGCTTCTCGATGTCCGGCTTCAGCCGGTCATACTGATGCGACGAGTCAGGCACCGGCCCCGAAATGATCAGCGGCGTGCGCGCCTCGTCAATGAGGATATTGTCCACTTCGTCGATGATCACAAAGAAGTGATCCCGCTGGACCAGGTGCTCCTTGGCCCGCGCCATGCCCATGTCGCGCAGATAGTCGAAGCCGAACTCGCTGTTCGTGCCATACGTCACATCCTTCGCATACTCCGCGCGGCGCTGAGCAGGCGTCATGTCGTGCTGAATGCAGCCGACCGTGAGGCCCAGATAACGCAGAATGAAACCCACCCATTCCGAATCTCGACGCGCCAGATAATCATTGGTCGTCACCAGCTGACAGTTCCGGCAGCTCAGGGCGTTGAGGTAGAGCGGCATGATCGCCACCAGCGTCTTACCTTCACCCGTCTGCATTTCGGCGATGCCCCCCGAATGCAGATGAATGGCCCCCAGCAACTGCACATCGTACGGGATCATCTCCCAGACGATCTCATCGCCGGTGACCGAGATCGTCCGCCCATACATGCGGCGGCAGGCGTTCTTCACCGCCGCGTAGGCTTCCGGAAGGAGATCATCCAGCTTCTCGCCGTTCCGCACACGCTCGCGGAACTCCTCCGTCTTCGCGATCAACTGCTCCTCGGTAAGCTGTTGATACTCCGTTTCGAACTGGTTGATGCGCTCGACCAGGGGAAGCAACTTCTTGACGGTGCGGTCGTGCTTGCTACCGAAGAGTTTCTTGAGAAATGCGGTAAACTTCATGGGAGGGGGCAACCAATGATGCGTTCAGCGCCATAGGCGCCGGGTTATTACCTGGTTTGGCTTTCGAATGGATGGAAGCTGAACGAGGTTGCCGATGCAGGTACTGGTGCCCGATGAATGGATTCGCCGTTGAGGAAGCTCTCGAGTTCCGCGCCATAGGCGCGCAACATATCCGAAGTCGGCGGCGGCATGCTCATGGAGATCCCATCCCCAGGACGGGGATCCTCCAGCTTCAGCATGTCGATCACGACTTGAGACTGGTTGCCGAAATCGAAGCCTTCCACACGTACGTCGCGCCTGGCGAGATCGACGATACACCAGGCCGCGGAAACCCTCACAAGGTCTCCATCATACATTGGACCCATCTGCGTCGCGATAACCATCTTGGTTACCATGTCGACTACCCGGTTCAAAACTGCTTTGTCTACCTGCTCGAGACGCGCAAGGCTCCAACAGGCGATCGCACGATCCAGCTCACTGGATGCATCCGGTGATTCTATCCGCGTGCGCTTGAGAATGCTCAGCAACGGCTCACCAAATTGAGCATCACCAAGGATGCCCATCGCCGCGATCGCGGGCGACCGGACAATCTGGTGCTTGTCGCGCGTACCGTACAGGATCAGCGCCGGCTTCCCGGCCGCGATCCGCAACGACCCGATCGCTTCCGCCACCGCGGCACGTACCGCCGGCGACTCGTGATCGGCAAAAGTCAAAATCTGTTCGCTGGCATTGCGCCCATCGCCACGGGCCAGCGCCAGGATCGCGTTGGCGATGTTCTCCGGCCGTGTCTCCTTGGCCAGTTGACGCGCTATCGCCTGCCGATGCACCTCCGTCCTCAACGTCGATATCACCTGAAAGGCGACGTTGCGGGTGAAGACGCTTTCGCTCTCGATGGCACCGCCTATGCGTACAGCTACCGGAAAGGGTCCCGCCAGGGCGATGAGCGCGTCGCGCGTCGCCTGACGTACCAGCAGGCTGCGAGGATCGTGGCTCATGCGCACCAGCACCTCATACGATTCCTCATTGGCGAATCGCCCGAGGCTGCGAGCCGTCTCCAGCCGCACGGCAGCATGCGCATCCCCCGCCAGCCGCGTTAACAACGGCTGCAAATTCGGCAGTTGCAGGCGGCCGACCGCTTCCGCAACCCCCGCCCGTACGGACACACCGCCGTCGCTCACCAGCACGCGCAGAATCGCGTCGCAGAACTCCGGATTCAGCCGGTTGTGCAACGTCTCCGCAAGACGGCGCTTGCCGGCCTGCCAGTCGCTCTGGCAGATCTCCAGGATCTCCTCCTGCAGCTCATGCGCGCGGCTGAACTGGAGTATCGGCGCCATGGCGCTCAAACGCACCATCGGCTCCTCATGCTGCCAGAAGGGCAGCCACTCTTCAAATTGCGTTTCGCGAGCACGAACCGCCGCCGTCTCCAGCAAGTGCCGCTTGAGCATGATCTCGGATTCGGCGACCGCCCGCTTCAACAGCTCCTGTACCGGCGCTTCGCCCTGAAGCACATACAAACCGGCTGCATGAAAACGCACTTGCGCATCCGGCGAATCGAGGAAGGGCATCAGGCTGTCGGCCGAAAGGGTAGAGACTTTCAGCGCCGTCAGCATCTTCAGGCAATCTGCCACCACCGCGGAATCCCCCTCCCTGCCCAACTGCCGCAAAATCATCTCCGCGGCCAACGGACTGGTCGTGCTCGCCAGCTCGTTGATGGCGCCCGATCGCACCATCGGGCCAAGCGGCTTGTCCAGCAGATACTGCTGAAAGAGCGCCGCCTCATCTTCCGTGACCGTCGGCGTCGGAAACGTCAGCGCATTCTCCGTCGTCAGCGGCTGCTCGGGCCAGATCTTGATGAGCAGCGGAAAAAGCGCCGGTCCCGGCTGCAGCGAGGCGTACTCGCTGTCGCTCAACTGGTCAAAGTACGCTCGCATTTCGCGCTGAATGATCGACAGCTGGTAGCGCTCCGGGATCTCTCCCTGCGCATTCGCATCGCCCACCGCCAGCAGAAGCGCCAGCACCCCGGCTGGCCAGCCGGCACGACCTAAATTGCTTATTGAAAATCGCATGGCACTCTGTTCGGTTGGTCATTCGGCCGTCCTTTCACGGCCATCAACACATGAGGCAAGTTCACATAATACCTGTTTCCTGCCGATTATCAATACAAAAAGGGCAAATTCGGGCGTAGTGTATAGCAGGTCAGCGCGCACGCCGCCTGCCCACCACGATTCCATCCCCCTTACCAGAAGGCATCTTTTCCCATGAGTCTATCCGCCCGCATCGACGAAGACCTCAAGCAGGCCATGCGCGCCAAGGATTCCCTGCGCCTCGAATCCGTCCGCGCCATTCGCGGCGAAATCATCAAACTCGCCAAGAGCGGTCAGGAAGGCGCCGTCAATGACGAAGCGGTTCTCCAGCAGATAAAAGTGCTGATCAAGCAGCGGCAGGATGCCATTGCCATGTTCGAGAAGGGCAGCCGCCCCGACCTCGCCGAAAAGGAAAAAGCCCAGCTGGTCGTGCTTCAGGAGTATCTGCCACCCGCGCTCAACGAAGCGGAACTCGAAGAGATGGTCGGGCGTGCCATCGCCGACACCGGCGCCACCGGCATGCGCGACATGGGCCGCGTCATGGCTGCCATCCAGGAGATGGTTCGCCTCAGCGGTAAAGACGCCGACAACCGGCAGCTCGCGGCAATCGTCAAGCGGCGCCTCACCGGCTGAAGTGCGGCATGACTCCCAGAAACGCCTACCGCACCACCGATATCCCCAACAAGCCAGGCGTCTATATTTTTCGCGATCGTCTATCCACCGTCATCTATGTCGGTAAAGCCAAGTCCCTGAAGCGGCGCCTCTCATCCTACTTCCAGCCTTCCCGGGCGAGAACCGCCGATCCCAAACTACGCTCCCTGATCAACAGCATCGCCTGGTTCGACGTGACCATCACCCGCACGGCTGAAGAGGCCCTTCTCCTTGAATCGCGCCTCATCAAGCAGTATACCCCCCGCTACAATGTCGTTCTGCGCGATGACAAACGCTACCTGCTGATCAAGATCGACATGAATGCGCCCTACCCTCGCCCCATCCTGGCACGCGTCCGCAAGGACGACGGCTGCCTCTACTTCGGCCCCTACCCCATCGCCGGCGCCCTGCGCGACACCATCGATTACCTGTCGCGCCATTTCGGCCTGCGCAGTTGTTCCGCCCGTATTCCCGGCGAGGTCGACTATACCCACTGCAACGACGACATCGTCCGCTTCTGTTCGGCTCCCTGCATGGCCAAGGTAACCCAGGAGGAGTATCGCCAACGGGTTCAGCAGGCAATTGCCGTCATCGAGGGACAAACCCAGGAAGTCGTCGCCGATCTGGAACGACGGATGAACCAATACGCCGAAGCACAGCAGTTCGAACGCGCTGCCCGTATGCGCGACGTCATCCAGAACCTCAAGTCGGTTTTCGGCGCCCAGAACCGCACCTTCGTCCACTCCTTCATCAACAATTTCCCCGGCAACGAAGGCGTGCTCGACCTTCAGATGGCGCTCGACCTGCCCCATCTCCCGGAAGTCATCGAGTGCTTCGATATCTCCAACATCATGGGCACCTTCGCCGTCGGCAGCATGGTCTCCTTCGTCAATGGAGCCCCCTCCAAGAAGGACTACCGCCACTTCCGCATCAAGAAAGTCTCCGGCATTGACGATTTTGCCATGATGCGGGAAGTCGTCGAACGCCGCTATCGCCGCATCCTCGACGAATCCGGAAGGCTGCCCGACCTTATCGTTATCGACGGCGGCCGCGGCCAACTCAATGCTGCCCGCGAACCACTGACCCAACTGGGCCTCGACTACCTGCCCATCATCGGACTCGCCAAGAAGCAGGAAGAGATCTTCATGCCCGACCGCGCTGAACCGATTCGACTGGAGCGCTTTGAACTCTCGCTGCGCCTTGTTCAATCCATCCGCGACGAGGCCCACCGCTTTGCCATCACCTTTCACCAGCAGCTGCGCCGAAAACGCATGCTCAACAGCATACTCGACGAGATCCAGGGCGTAGGCAAGAAGCGCAAGGAGCAGATCCTCACCGAATTCGGCTCCGTCAGCAACCTGCGACGCCATACCCCCGAACAGCTCTGTGAGCGCGTCCCGGGGATCGGCCGAAAACTTGCCGAGCATATCATGCAGCACCTCAAGCGTACACCCAAATCCGACTGAATCACCTGTCCCCCCAAGAGGCCCATATGCCCATCCGCCCCCACATTGTCGTTGTCGGCAGCAGCAACGCCGACATGGTCGTGAGCGCCGAACGCCTGCCCACTCCCGGCGAAACTGTCATCGGCCACAGCTTCCGCATGAACGCCGGCGGCAAGGGCGCCAACCAGGCCTGCGCCGCCGCCAGGCTCGGCGCTCACGTCAGCTTCATCAGCAAGCTCGGCAGTGACATGTTTGCCGAACAGGCCATGGAAATGCTCGACAACTTCGGCGTCGACATGAGCGGCATCACCCACGACGGCGAAACCTCCACCGGCATCGCCCTCATCGTCGTTGACGATCATGGCGAGAATGCCATCGCCGTCGCGCCAGGCGCCAACTACAGCCTCAAGCCACGCGACCTCGAGCGCGCCCGCGAGCTCCTCAGGAATGCCGATCTGATTGTCTGTCAGTACGAGATCCCCGCCAACACCATCGCCTTTCTGGTCGAGCTCTGCGACGACATGTGCAAACGCATCATGATCAACCCCGCGCCAGCCTCCCTCGACTTTCTCGCGCGAGAAGCGTACGCCAAGGTCGATATCCTGGTGCCCAACGAGCATGAAGCTTCCATCCTGTTGGGCCGGCCGATAGAAGGACGCGATGCCGCCCTCAGCGCCGCTCAGGAGTTGATGGCATGGGGCATCGGAACCGTGGTCATCACCCTCGGACGCCAGGGCTGCGTCGCCGCCACCGCCGACGGCCGAACCTTCAGCATTCCTGCCTTTGAGGTGGAGACCGTCGATACCACCGCCGCCGGCGACTGCTTCATCGGCGCACTCGCCTGCGCCATCGGCAGCGGCAGCCCCATCGAAAATGCCCTGCAATTTGCCTGCGCCGCCGGCGCCCTCTCAGTTACCCGGCATGGCGCTCAGTCCTCGCTCCCCTTCCAGCATGAGGTCGAAGAACTGCTCGGAGGCTGACCGCCATCACCCATCGGGGAACATTCATCCGCTTCGACCGTTCTAACGCACAACAGTTGGTACATTCACCCCGCATCATCACGCTCCAGAGGTTTTTCCCATGAAGCATCTATCCTACCTCCTGCTGGCCCTCTTCATCATGGCCCCCGCCATGGCAGAGGATGCCGCCGGAGAAGCCGCCACGTCCAAGAGCACCACTGTCGAGAAGACGCCGGAAAACGAAGCCAGGTTCGTCCTCAAGGACAAATCCGAGGTGCGGGGCGTTATCCTCACCTACAGCAATGGCGTCTACGAAGTCCAGACTGAAGCGCTCGGCAAGGTAAGCATAAAGGCTGACAAGATTGCCGCCATCGACTACCTGCCAATCGCCGCCAAAGAGACAAAGCCTGCCGACACCCCAGCCTCGCTCTCCATGGGCGACACCTCCGCCAGGGTCGATGCCTTCTTTGGCTTCGAACAGATTCTTCAGACCCTCATGTCCGATCCCGCCATGCTGGAAAAGATACAGGGGCTGGCCAACGACCCCCAGTTCCAGGCGCTGGCCGATGACCCGGAGATCCGCAAGGCAATCGAAAATGGCAATATCTTCTCCCTCGCGCAGAACAAGAAACTCTGGGAGCTGATGGATCATCCCACCGTCAAGGAGATCACCCGCACCCTGAGCGAAGGGGGCAGCCTCCAGAACCAAGCCGAATAATCACCGAAGGCTTACCGGCCGGTGATCCACTCCGCCTCGTACCACGAAATGGCGTAGTGGGCGCGGATATTGATGCCGGACGTGCGGCGAACGAAGTTCTCGACCTCCTTGAAGGCCCAGAGCAGCGTGTGGTAAGACTCCCCTTCCGCCACCTCGATGATGCCACCCCGCTTCTCCAGATGCGCGATCTCCAGCATGTACGCCACACGCTGCAAGACCAGCATGAAGAGGATGTGGATGTCCGGAAGCTTCCCGATCTCGCTGAGAAAGCTCACATAGCGGCAGTGGATGAAATCCTCGTAATCTTCCTCGGTCAGCTCCACCGTGCGGATGCGGCGGATATAATCGAATACCCCCAGCGGCTGCACGAGAATGCGACCTTCCGTCTGGTCAAAACGCGTTACCCATTCCGGCGGTTCGTCGTCTTCCATTTCCATCGTGAACTCGAGCGTCAGAGGGAGCGACACATACGGTTTCACGAACAACGTCGCCAAGGCGTTGCCGATGGCGTCACTGTTCGCCTTATCGACAAGTTTCCTGAACTCCGCGAGCGTTTCTTCTCTCGGTTTCGTACTGTCGATAAAACGATCGGCCAACTTGCCGAACTGACGCAAACAGCTGGATAATGTCCGTTTTCCCATCTCGGTAAGCCCCGCAACCTTACAAGGAAATTTGCCACACACGATGCACTTGATTAAAGTACAGCCGCCCCGCCTTAAGTCAATGCTCACGGTAAAATAGGATCACCGGCACGATGCGCTTCCCCGCCCCGCTCCAATCCGTCACCCTTCTCCGGCGATACAAGCGCTTTCTGGCAGACGTTCTTTGGCCCGATGGCGAAATGACTACCGTTCATTGTGCAAACTCCGGTAGCATGCGGAGTTGTGTGGGTGAAGGCTGGCCCGCCATGGTAAGCGACAGCGGCAATCCGCTCCGCAAGCTGCGCTGCACCCTGGAGATGGTGCACAATGGTCGCTGCTGGATCGGCGTCAATACGCAGCTCCCCAATCGTCTCGCCGAAGAGGCATTGCTGACCGGACGCATCCCCTGCTTGCCCGCCTTCGACCAGTTGCGCCGCGAGGTCAGGTACGGCGCCAACAGCCGGATCGATCTGCTCGCCACCGACCGGGACGGCGACTGCTACATCGAGGTCAAGAATGTCACCCTCGTGGAAGACGACGGCTTCTATCGCTTTCCCGATGCGGTCACCACCCGCGGCCTGAAGCATCTCCACGACTTGATGGAGGTCGTCCGCCAGGGGCACCGCGCCGTCATGCTCTTCGTTGTCCAGCGCTCCGACGGCAGTACCTTCCGTCCAGCCACGCAAATCGATCCGGCCTACGCCGCCGGTCTCAGAGCCGCCGAGGCAGCCGGTGTCCTCATTCTCCCCTGCCAGGCACAAGTTGCTCCCGACTGTGTCGAACTGACCGGTGAGGTCCTCCCCTACTCTTTCGACTGAGTCTTCCTGCCGCCGGGATCCAGAATGCTGACCACATAGACGACCAGAACCAGAACGATGCCGCCGATCAGGCTGCCCCACGGCGCCTGCTGCTGATCCGCGGTCAATTCTCCACCGTCAAGGAGGATTGCGTACAGTCTGAAGAGCCAGGTAAAGTAAGGCACCACGGCAAGAAGCAGTCCCGCGGTCGCGAGCCCGGCATAGCTCAACCCCGACAGCCAGCGCCCGTCCAGCAACTGCCCCAGCCCCGGATAGATGAAGCTCGCCACCCGCACCAGCCCGCGTGATCTCGAACGCCCGGGTGACGGCCTGCCGGTAACGCCGCGCGAGGGCTCTGGAGGACGATCACTCAACGTCGTGCCAATGCTCGCGCAGCACGGTGCAGGTCGCGGCCAGCGCTTCCGGCACGCAACGGACGTCGCCGATCACCGGCATGAAGTTGGTATCACCGCCCCAGCGAGGTACCAGATGCCAGTGGACATGATCCTTGAGCCCCGCCCCCGCCACCTCGCCGAGGTTGCAGCCCGCGTTGAAGCCCTGCGGCGACATCACCTTCTTCAACACCTTCTCACCGTGCACCAGCAGGGCCATCAGCTCCTCTCGCTCCGCCGCCGTCAGCAGGTCCAGATCGTCGACATGGCGATAGGGAGCGAAGAGAAGATGCCCCGGGTTGTACGGGTAATTGTTCATCAGCACCAGCACATGTTCGCCACGCGCCACCACCTGATTCTCCGCGTCCAGTTCACGCGCCTGCGCCTTGCGGCAGATGAAGCATTCTCCATCTTTCGGCGCCAGGATATACTCGATTCGCCAGGGCGCCCAGATCGGACGGCTCGGAGATGACGCATCGCCGCGGTGCTGCTTCTCTGTATTCAATTCATCATTCCGGGACACATGCCGGCGCCACAGCCGCTGCCCGGTCCTTCGCTTGGCATCGGGCATTGGCCACTGGCGCACGGACTCTTCGGCTTCGCCGATGCCGATACCCCGAAGACCGACAGAAGGCGCCGCGTCCGCGCGCTCTCGCACGCCACGCAGGTCATGCTGTCTGCCTTCGAATGGCTGGTCATCTTCTCGAACTGCGCTCCGCAATCCTCACAATGATACTCGTAGATAGGCATGGGTTCTCTCGCGATTAAGACTTGCATGATAGTGAATTCTTGTAGCAACATACTCGCTTCACACCCCCATTTCAATCCAACAAAGCCAGCTGGGACGGGTTGAATATTGCGCGCTTTGCTTTACATTCGCCACCCATGCAGAACTTCCTCGACATTCACGCACTCGACTTCAATTACGGCGAACGGGCCGCCCTGCGCCAGGTCTCCATGCAGGCGCCTCAGGGAGCCTTCGTCGCCCTCCTCGGCCCGAATGGCAGCGGCAAGACCACCCTCTTCCACATCCTCTCCGGCATGCGTCAGGCTGCCGCCGGTTCGGCCGACATCTTCGGCCACCCGATCAGCCGCGAGAGCCAGCAGATCCGCCGCAAACTCGGCATCGTCTTTCAGTCCCCATCGCTGGATGACAAACTGAGCGTGAAGGAGAATCTCCGCCATCACGGCCATCTGTACGGCCTCTGGGGCGGAACCCTGCGGCAGCGGATCGATGCAAACCTGAAACGCTTCGACCTCGAAGCACGCGGGCGCGATCGCATCGGCACCCTCTCCGGGGGACTGCAACGTCGGGTGGAGCTGGCCAGGGCCCTCCTGCACATGCCCAGCGGCCTCCTCCTTGACGAACCCACCACCGGCCTCGATCCCTCCGTCCGACTCGATTTCTGGGCCCTCCTCGAACAGATCCGCCGCGAACAGGAACTCTCCGTCCTCTTTACGACCCACTGGTTCGAGGAGGCGGAACGCGCCAATCTGGTCGGCATCCTGGATGGCGGCAGACTGGTCGCCTTCGGCGAGCCCAAGGCCCTCAAGAGCGCTCTGGGCACCGAGATCGTCACCATTACCGCCAGCCATGCCGACAAGTTGGCGGCGGAACTGAGCGAGCGACTCAATCTGCGGCCAGGCGTAAAGGGCAACTGCATCCGCTTTGGCGATGAACGCGGTCCTGAACTGGTGGCCGACATCATGACCCACTACGGCACCTGCATCGAGACCATCACCGCCGGACGCCCCACTCTGGAGGATGTCTACATTCACCACACCGGCAAGCCCTTCGCGGGAGGGAGCCCGTCATGAACCTGCTGCTCTCCTCCTTTACCCTGGTCCATCGCGAGATCACCCACTTCTATCGCGACCGCGCCCGCCTCATCGGCGTCCTCCTCCAGCCACTCCTCTTCTGGCTGCTCATCGGTACCGGACTCAATGCCTCCTTTCAGCCTGCCGGCAATGAAAACTCCTACATCGAATACTTCTTTCCCGGCATCCTGCTCATGGTGATCATGTTCACCGCGATCTTCTCGACCTTCTCGATCATCGAGGACCGCCGCGCGGGCTTCATGCAAGGCGTGCTGGTTTCGCCCGCGCCACGCGCCGCCGTGGTGCTCGGCAAAGTCGTCGGGGGCGCGCTCCTCGGCATGCTGCAGGGCAGCTTGTTCCTGCTCCTCCTCCTCTTGCCGATGCTCTCGCTCTCCCTGACCTTCGGCGGCCTGCTGCAGATGCTACTGTGGATGCTCATTACCGGCTTTCTGCTGACGACCCTCGGGGTCCTTATGGCCTGGCCCATGAGTTCGACGCACGGCTATCACAGCCTGATGAGTGTTCTCCTGCTGCCCATGTGGATCTTCTCCGGCGCCGCCTTCCCCATGACTGGAGCGCCAATGTGGCTTCGCCTGATCATGCAGATCAACCCACTCTCCCACGCCTTGGCGCTGATGCGGGGCAGCCTGGCCGGCCATTCTGCCCCACCTCATGCCGCCATGAGCATCCTTTTCCTGCTCGTATGCCTGACCGGCGCTTTCATTGCCGCTCTCTGGCTCGTTCGCCGTCGCTGATTCAGACGCGCTCGTGCGGCAGAAGATCGCCGCCGGTGATCGAGACACCGCCATCCACGTGCAGCGTCTGCCCCGTGATCTTGCGCGAGTACGGGCCCACCAGGAACATGACGGCATCCGCCACCGACTGCTTGTCCGCATCATTGTCCCACGGCAAGGGACTGCGATGCTGCCAGGTCGAGGTCAATTCGCCGAAGCCGCCAATCGCGCCCGCGGCCGTCGTGTCGAGCGGCCCCGAGGAAACGGCATTGACCCGCACCAGATCGGAGCCATGCCGGCGCGCCAGACCGCGCACCACTGCTTCCAGCGCCGCTTTATTCACCCCCATCCAGTTGTAGAACGGATAGGCATGCGACGAGTCAAAGGTCAGCGCGACAACGGCGCCACCTTCCTTCATCTTCGGCTGCGCGTGGCGCGTCACCGTCGCCAGCGAGATCGCGCTGATGTGGAAGCCGTTCTTCAGGTCGTCATAGGCATCCGTATGGAATTCGTCCGTCAGGCAGGTTTTCGGATTGCAGTAGGCAATCGAGTGCACCACCCCGGCAATCTCGTCGAACTCCGCGAAGAGCGCCGCCACTTCCTCCTCTTTCGTCACATCGCAGTAGCGGATGTCCAGCACCTGCCGCTGCTCCTCGGTCAAATCCTTCGACCGATCCAGAAAGATTCGCTTCATGCGCTCACTCATCATTGTGTAAATGACGCGCCCCCCAGCACGACGTATCGACTCGCCGATGGAATAAGCGATGGATTCGGGGTTCAAGAGCCCCATGACAAGATAAGTTTTGCCGGCTTCGATCATGGTGAGTGGGATCCTCGGAAATTCATGGTTGACGGAAAGGCCATAAAGTACATCAGGCTTTATACTATTGCCAGCACCAGCGCTTTTTCATCGTTGGCCGGTGACAGACAACGCCGCCGGCTGTATAGTCCGGCCGGGGAGGAGACGTATGCCGAATGATCCTGTCATCCTGGTGATCGATGCCAATGCGGAGACGCGGGAACTGCTCGTTCAGTTTCTGGAGATGCAGGGGCATTCCGTCCATGGCGTGGAGAGTGGCATGAGCGCCCGCGCGACCCTTGGGCAGCTCGTGCCCATCGCGGTGGTGCTCGACGTCGCGCTGCCGGATATGGAACCGCTCAATCTCGTGCGCGAGTTCAGCGGCAATCCACACCGCCTGCCGGTTGTTGTACTGGATCCCGATCCCACGCCCCAGAGCGCCGTCACCTACATGAGCAACGGCGCCATGGGCTATCTGGGCAGGCCGTATGCGTTCAGCGATCTCCTGCGCGAACTCGGCGCCGCACTGCAGCGTGGCGCGGCAGGCAGAGATGATGACCAGAGCAGCCGGCAACAGGCCCGCCAGATTGCCGGCTACCAGATTCTGGATACCATCGCCCGAACCGCCAACGGCTATCTTTTTCTCGTCATGAAGGACAACCAACGCTATGCCATGAAGCTGGTGCGGGGACGAAGTGAAACACCTGCCGAACGTCAACGCGAACGCCGCCGCTTCCATCGCAACGCCATTATTGCATCCTCGATCAATCATCCCCATGTCGTCCGCGTCCATGATTTCGGCACCGACGAAGGTCAGCAAGTCCCCTATCTGGTGATGGAATACGTCGATGGGGTGACACTGAAGGAGTACCGCAAGCAGCAGCAACCCGGGCTGGTCGACGCCGTGCGGCTGTTGCGACAGATCGTGGATGCGCTGGTCGCGCTGCATGCGCAGGAGATCTGTGTGCGCACCCTGAGCCCACGGGATATCATGGTGGATCGGCAGGGGAATGCCAGGCTGCTGGAATTCGCCTTTGCCAGACTGCCCGGATCCGACTTCACCGTGCCGGGGGAGATCGCCGGTGCTCCCGAGTACATCGCCCCGGAGATCTTCACCAGCAATACCATCTCACCGCAGGCCGATATCTTCTCTCTCGGCGTACTCGCCTACGAGTTTCTGCTTGGCAAGAAACCATTCTACAGCCCAAGCATCGGCGAACTCGCCCACCAGATTGTCTCCACGCCGCCGCTGGCGCCAACCCGCATACAGCCGGACTTCCCGGAACCCCTCCAGCGCATCCTCGAGAATATGCTGCGCAAACAACCCGACCAGCGCTATGCATCCATGGTCGAGATCAGGGACGATCTCGACCGCTTCCTCCGCGGAGAGACCGTACAGGCCGCTCCCGCGACTCTGCGCCAGAGGTTCTTCAGCAAAGCCTGGCGCTGACCCGGATCAGAAGGACACCTCGACATCGCCCTTCAACTGGATCGGTGGCGGGATCAACCGAAGCCCCGGCTCAGCATCCCAGTCGCGCTCCCATTTCCGAAAAAGTAACGGCTCCGAAGGCTCTCCCCACGTCGACATGTCCAGAAGCATGAGACTTGGCGCGGAGGTCAGGTAGACGTCCACCGTCACATCGTCCGCCGGCAACCATGGCGCAATCTCCGATGCCAGCCGCTGCGTTTCGTTCCAGATGTAGACTTTGCGCCCTTCGAGGCGGCGATAGTGCCGGTCCAGTTGCTTCTGGGAGACCCCCTTCAGCTCCCGCCCCTTGATAAACATGCGGAACTCCTTGACCGGATCCATGCGCCGATAGGGGTGCAGCCCCAGACGCTCCGTCTTGCCCTCCCGAAACGCAGCGCGTACCCGCTCGCTTTCCGTCAGCATGTCCCAGGCACGCCGCCCCGTCTTTACGGAAGCTCCGCGCTGGAAGGTGGGCGAATCCGTAGCCGCGCAGACGTCGGCATGCACGAAGCAGTTGCCGGGCAACTGCTTCAGCGCCTGATTGAGCCGCCGGATAACCGCATCGACCTCCCGCCCCTCCTGCTTTGCCTCCACCAACGCGGCAATCTGCTCATCACCCAGACGCAGAAAGACGGTTGGGAAGGTGTAAGTCGACAGCGACGTATACCATTCACTGGTTGGAATCACGTTGATCTGGTCCCCCGTCCCGCTACCTTGTTACTCCTCGATACCCTGCGGCACATAGTCCGCATCCGAGGTAATCAGAATTTGATCGATGCCGATATCTTCTTCGCGTTGTCCAACCACCAGCTCGACGGTCCCCTGCTTGAGTGGCAGTATGTTGGGCACCTTGACCCAGTGCCAGCTGCCGTAGGTCCCATCTTCGCCGACGATCATCTCCGGCATTCCCGGCGCCTTCAGCGTCACGCTGTTGGCGCATGTACCGCTCCAATGCACCCGCATCCAAATCGTCACCTGCTGATCCGACGCCAACTCGACAGGGATCGTGAAGCGACCGGTCAGCGGCGCATTCTTGTCCAGGCCGGCAGGAATGCGGACCACGTTGCCTCCGCTCGTCCCTGCTTCTTCAGAGACCATCATGGGTGCCTGCAGTCCGCTCATCGCTTCCGCTTCATGGACCAGACGCAGCGTTTGTGGCGGCGGCGGCGGCGTGATCGCGGCGCGGGTTGGCGTACCGTCGACGGCGGCATCCTCCGAGCCACATCCGCCGATCAGCAACGTCATCGCTCCCGCAACAAAAAGAGAACCAACTTTCATCATCATCGAACAAACCTCCTGAGTAGGCTCAGTTAGAACCGCCGCGGCCTGAAAAGTTCACAGTCCGAGCCAGCTTCAGTGCGCCAGCAGAACCAGCAGAAGCCGTCCCCTGTCGCTGGGGAAGCCGGCAATGACCAGAGGCGTACGATCTTTCAGGGTCACGGTCGTACGAACCAGCTCTTCCCGTCGCCGTACGACCCGTACCTCGAGTCCAGACTGCGCCCCCTTGCAGCTCACTTCATAGCCACCGCTCATGGTAAAGGTATTGTTGGCGGGAACCGCCATCGACTTGGAGTCGAGCAACTTGAAGGAGCGAAACGGCAGGTTCTTGGTGAGCAGCTCCTTGATGTCGTCCAGCCGAGAATCCGTCTCCACCTCATCCTGGCTGGCTTCGACCAGGCGAAGCGACAACTTATCGCCGGCGGATGCCGAGACCAAGCCGCCAACAAAGACCAGCAGGACCGCCAGCATGAGTAATTTCATGGGATAAACCCTTATTTGGAAGGCAATGGTTGAGACATGTCGGCTATCCATATGATAGTACTGTCGCTATCGGCATCGTTCAAGATGAAGACGGCACTATAAGGCGCGCTGATGCGCAGAGATTGCACCGGATCCAGCCCCACCGCGGCACGTTGCTGGATGTCGCGCTCCGGCATCAGCCATACGCCAACCACCAGCAGAACCGCCGCGGCCGCCGCCGCAGACCACCGCCAGGGATGCCAGACCGGCATCTGGAGCACGTCGCCGACTACCTCCGTGCGCGGCAACGTAGACGCGCGCGCCTGAAAGCTCCGCCAGAACTCCCCAGCCTCGACTGGCGGCGCTTCCGGCCGCATCCGGCCAAGCTCCTCTTCGATTGTCGGCCAATCCGGCTTTTTCATCGTCTTATTCATTCCAGTCACTGATCAAGGTTTTCAGTTTTCGTTTACCATTGTAAAGCCGCGACATGACGGTTCCCAGTGAAACGCCGGTGGCGGCAGCGATCTCCGCGTAGCTCAAGTTGTCCGCATAGCGGAGCAGGAGTGTCACCCGGTGCTTGTCGTCCAGCTTGGCCACCGCGCGCTGCACCAACTCCGCGTTCTCATGCCGAATGATCTGATCGGGCGCGCTGACCGTCCGGTCGTCCGGCAAATCCTGGATTGTCCGCTCGTCGGCATGATCCTCTGGCATCAGCATTTCCGGGTTGCGGCGACGTGCGCGGATCATGTCGACACCGCAATTGTGAGCAATGCGGTAAAGCCACGTCTTCAGAGAAGAGCGTTCGTTGAAGCGCGGAATCGCCCGCCAGGCTTTCAAATACGTTTCCATGACCACATCATCTGCCTCATCCGGACCAACCAGGCGATAGGCGACGGAGAAGACACTGGCGCGAAGATCTTCAAAGACCTCCGCAAAGGCTTCCATATCACCCTCACGAGCACGCCGGATCTTTTCGCGTTGTTCGTTCTTGTCCATTTAGACGATGCGTGCACCATGGTTATTCATTGCTCAGCCAGCTTTCTCAGGACGATGGGCAAGGCAGGGGGCAGTTCACTCTGCCGAGGCTCTCTGTAGATGATCATGCCCAAGTGATCCGCGTCGACCACGTGATAATCGTCGACCCCCTCCAGCCTGCTGGAGGCGAGCGTGACACAGCCGTCGCCAAGACCATCGATCGCCTCCATCATCTGCTCACGGAACGCTTCCTGGTCCTGGGCAACCAGAGCCGCCAGACCGTCAAAGGCAGTCGAATCAATGGGGCTTGCCCGACCGGCGATGACGGTCAGGCGGGTATGGCTGGGCAACGGGCGCGCATTCAGATCCTTCAGAAAATGGCTACCAGGAAGCAGATCGCGTTCGGCGGCGCCATCCGATGCAGCGTCAAAGAGGACCTTTTCGCCACGCATGAAGCGGGTCATTCGCTCAGCCGCCTCGCTGGCAAAGCGGAAGCGAGCCATCCTCGAGCCATGATTGGGCGTGCCGATGGTGATCAGACGGTCAATCCTTGGATAGAACCTGTTGCCAGTGCCGTCACCGCCATAGAATCGCTTGTGGGTGAGCAGGTTGCGGCTGACGAGTCCGCCCATGCTGTGGGCCACGATATCCACCCGCCGGATGCCGAAGCGGTGCAGCATCAGCAGCTGCCCAGCCAGGAATTCGCTGGAACGATCGATCGCCTGATCGTTGGGGTAGATGAATTCTCCCACCAGATAATCCCGATGCACCAGTTCACGAATCATCGGCCCCCACAGCCCGCCAGGATCATCCAGCCCATGAACCAGAAGCACCATGCGCTCGCCGCTCAACGTTGCTTCCGCCAGCGGCACATCGAGCTGCCGCAGGCTGTGGATCCTGATGCCGAATCGCTGTTGCGCCTCCTGAGCGCTGCCGGGAAAGAGTGTCGTCAGCCAGGTGCCCGCGCTCGCCGTCCGGCGGCCGAGCATATCCTGATCGACCACCGCGATGACGGCATTCGCCGCATCCACAAAGCTCAGCACTCCGCCACTGGTCTCCGCTAACTCCGGCAGCAGGTCGCGCTCAACCGCGCCTTCATCACCCCCCAGCTGCCGCACCAACCGGGTCAGATGCGACTCACCGTCCAGAAGCGTCAACTGGTCGGCCAGAGGCTGCAGCTTCACCTTCGTGCCATGCACGGCCAGGCGGACCTCCAACCGGCCGCAGGTGCCGGGAGTCTCCGCACCCGTCGCTGCCCGGGCCATGAAGAGGAGCAGGAGGAACGGCAGGTACAGGACGATACGTGGACGGGGCTTCATGAGACGACACTCTTCCAGTCGGATTTGTCGAGCAGCATGGGCAGCTCGTCGAAACGCAGGGAACAGACACGGGCCGCGCGACTCTTGCCGCGCACCTGGATATCCGTCTCCCGTCCCTCCCATACGGCACGCGGCAGGTACTGATAGGTACTCTGGCTCAGCAGAAGCTGCGCTTCCAGTGTGCGGCAAGCTGCCTCCAGGCGAAATGCCACATTGACGGCATCGCCCATGGCCGTGTTCTCCGCGCCCACACCCACTGCCGCCATGCCCGTATTGATCCCGACCGCCAATTCCATCCGCTCCGGCAACTCCGGGTAGGAGTCCTTGAGTTCCCACGTCAACTGCTGGATCTGTCCAGCCGCGGTGAGGCAGGCTCGAATGGCTGACGGCTCCACCTCCGGGCCATGGTACCAGAGCGCCATCACGCAATCGCCAATGAATTTGTCCACCCGGCCAAGATTCTGCTCGATGCTCTTCTGGACATTACTGAACCATCCCGTCATCATCTTGCTGAGCACCGTAATGGGCAGACGCTCGGATAGGGTCGTGAAGCCGCGGATATCCGCCACCAGGATGGTCACCGGCTGGATTTCGAGCCGAACGTGACTCAGCGTCTCACCCAGGTTCATGGCCGTTCGCGCAGCCTCGGGAGGATCCCCACCCTTCACCTGGATAAAGGTCACCTCCGTCTCCCCCACCGTGATCACATCGCCGGATTTCAGCAGCGTTGGCGTGGAAACGCGCACATGATTGATGAAGCTGCCATTGCGGCTGCCGGCATCGAGCAGGTAATACGAATCTTTGCCCACGAAACGGATCAGTGCATGCAGCCGGGAGACCAGCGGATCCACCACCTGCAGCGTACTGGCCATATCCCGCCCCATCGTGACGAGATTGCCGCAAATGACGCGTTGAGGGGCGCCATCTATAGTGATCTCAAGGAAAGCCGACATGGCATCTCAGTCGACGGTATCTGCCCGCCGCGCGTGTCTGGATATCAAAACTGATTGATTACATACTCTGCATACTACACAACGGCGGTACTGCCGTGACATCTGCCTGAAGAACTCAACCGCCAACGGATTGCCTTTACTATACCATGCGTGTACGAATAGTCCACAGGCGCAGCCAAGCCATCTGCAGGCCACTTTGCGCTCCAGAATCCTGGGGCAGCCGCCCCCTTCCCGATCGCGATGCTCAGAGCCCGAACATGCTCCGCTTGAGGTCGAGATAGTAGAGATAATCGTCCTCGTCCACATTGGGCGGGCAACGATGGTCGCAGAAGGGAATGAAACCACCCTTTGCCACATACGGGGCCAAGCTTTCCAAGTACGCCTTTATCGCATCACGGCCTTTGCCGAGCTGGATCTTGTCCACGCCCCCCATGATGCGAAGCTCGGGCCCCCACTCGTCCAGAATCTCACCCGGGTGCGCGCAGCCATTCACCTCAAAGGGGAACATGCAGTTGATGCCCCCTTCCAGGAAGTACGGCAGGAGCGGCCGCACGTCCCCGTCGCAATCCGTAAACCACAAATCGATCCCATGCGCATGCAGACGCCGCGATATGCGTTTGTACCGCGGCATCACCACGCTCCGGAAGAAATCGACCGTGACGATCGGTCCGTTCTTGAAGCAGATATCTTCCCACCCGGAGGCGAAGTCGAACTGGATATGCCCGAGCACCTGATCGAGAAAATGCTCGACCAGCACACACGCGCTTTCCACCATATCCTCCACCATATCGGGATAGTCGTAACAGGCATAGCAGAGCCCTTCGAAGGTGAGGGCATCACGAATTCGCCCGATCATCGAGCCGCAGTTGACGCCGACGGCAAAGTCGCGATCATCCGGATAAAGCTTCTTCAGCGCCTCCACATCCACGATGCGCCCGGGATGCTGGGGGTCGAAACGTTCCGCCTTCACCTCCTGCCATTCGCGGGGGCAGGTGATGGACGACTTCAGATAGTGAGGAATCGTATCATGGCCGTCTTTCGGCACCTCAGCCAGCAGCCCATCGCGATTGCGGATGATCTTGTGCCTGCCCGTCTCCTCCACCACTTCCTCGGAAAACGCCGGCAACATCCAGACCTGCCCCCCCACCCCGCCGAGGCGGTCGAAGCTGAAGAAGCGGTCAGCGTCAGCGTTGTTCTCGATGCCGTTGTCGCGGAAGAGCTTCCACTGGGTGAAGTTCTCCTGCCAGTAGCCGAACTCCATGTTGAAGCAGCGATCGATGGGCTGATAGTGCATCTGCCGGTTGAAGCGCTCTCTGTCGCTCATGCTCCCCGGCCACTTGTCACGAATCGGTACGATCTCCTTCACCGCCCCTCCCCCCAACCTTTGCAAACGTTAAGGTTTCTTCTCCTGCCGCAAGTTCCTGTCCGCTGCCTCCAGCTTCTCGAACAGGGCCTTGTTGGCATCATCCTGCTTGAACTTCCCCAGCGCTATCGGGAAGCGCTCCGCCAATTCACGGTAGGTGAGCAGCGCCTCCTGGACATCATCCTGATCGGCGGAGATCCGGGTCGCCAGCAGCATCGCCTCGGGCGTATGCTGAGGATCATTGAAGACGACGAAGGCGAAGGTGGCATAGCGCAGAGCGTCATTCAGGTTGCCATGCGCATAGTTCAGCTTTGCCAGCCCGGTGTAAAGCAAGGCATTGGCGTTGACATCCGTGGTCCCCAGCTTGAGCCCTTCCTGAAACTCGATTTCGGCGCGATTAAGCATGCCCAGTTGCCGATACGTCTCGCCAAGATAGGCCAGCGCGATCACGTGTTCCGTCGACTTGAAGCCGGCCTGCTTCTTCACTCTCTGGAAAAGCTCGTTGGCTTTCTCGAAATCACCTTTCTGGAACGCCGTCTTGCCCTGGCCGATCAGGCCGGCCATCTGGTGCTCCGGCTCGGGATGGCGCGCCAGTAACTGAAAAGCCTGCTCGGCGGCCTTGATGTTGTTCTTCTCCAAGTACTTACGACCGATCTCGCGCAACATGACCGGAGTAAAATTCTCCGCCATGGCGGCCTGCTCCAGCATCTCGGCGAAAAGCTGCAGGGCTTCATCCTCCTTGCCTTCCTCCCAGAGCGCGTACCCCAGTACCAGACGCGCGTAATCGCGCTCCGCGAAATTGGGCTCCTGAAGGCTCCGCGCCAGATCAGCGATCGCTTCCTTCGTACGGTTCAACTGAAAGTAAAGCGAGCCGCGCAGGTAAAGGGCGTTGCTGCGAAAGGGGTGATCCGGATACTCCGTCAGCAGGCGGTTGAGAACCTCCACCGCCTCCGCATGGCTTCCCATCCGCATCTTCACCTCGGCCATGCCGATCAGAGCCAGCGGCACCTGCTGGTGCTCTGGATAGCCCGCCACGATCCGCTGATAGTCGTTGAACGCTTCCTCGTACTGCTTCGCCTTCATCTCGTTTTCCGCTGCCAGCAGCAGCGCTTCCACCGGCTGTCCAGCCTCTTTCAAGTCGAGAATGCGGCGGTACGTCACCGCCGCTTTGGCCGGATCGCCCGTCCGTTCATAGGCATTGGCCAGAATGTGCAGAAGGTCTTCCCGTTCCGTCAGCTCTTCCCAATGACGCTGCAGTAGCTCCTCGTAGACTTCGGCAACTTTCGCCCACTGCTCGAGCGCCTGATAGCTCAACCCGAGAAACTGCATGATCTCCCGCCCGCGACGGTGCTCCGATTCTCCCGCCAGCAGCTTCTCGGCTTCCTCCACACATTCCTGGTAACGCTTCAGGTGGTAGAGGCATTCCACCATCCCCGCCGACGCGTGAGCGCTGAATTCGCTCCCCGGATAGTCGCGCACCAGCTGCCGAAGCGTCTCCAGAGCCGCCTCATACTGATTGAGTTCCTTCGAGGCGGACGCCAGCAGGTAAAGCTCTTCACCTGTAGCAGACGCCGCGCTCGCACCCTCCGCTTCGAAAAGCCGAATGATCTCGCGATATTCCTCCAACTGCAGCAGCGACCAGCCAAGATTTATCCTGGCTCTCGACGCATAGGCACTGGCGGGGTAGCTGCCCAACAGCTCCCGGTAGTAATCGACGGCAGCCTTGAATTCATCGTTGCTGAAGTTCAGCTCACCCAGGTAGTAGAGCGCTTCCTGCCGCAGATCGGCCGGTGCGTTGGCCGCCGCGGCCAAGCCCTTGAGCAAGGCTGTAGCCTGAGGTACCTCACGACGAGCACGGTGAATGAGCGCGCTCGACATCTGAGCGTAGGGTCGGTAGGGGAACTCCGCGGAAAAGTCATCGCGTTTGAGCGCGGCGAATTGCGCCAGCGCCTTCTCGGTTTCACCCAGTTGGTTGTAGACCTGCCCCAGATAAAAATGTATGGCCTCCTGGGTGCCCGGGCTCTTCCCCTCCAGGCTGGCCTTCTCCAGCAACTCCCTGGCACGTGCAAACGCCTCCTGGCGCAGCAGAATCTCGGCGGCATTCACCAGCGCCTGATCGGCAGCCTGATGCTGTGGATGCCTGCTGAGCAACTGCAGATAAATATCCAATGCCTTATCGTCCTGATCGAGTCGACGGTAGGACTGCGCCCACAGGAGATACGCTTCTGGAGTACGCTCGTACTCTGGGAACCGCTGGGTCAGCACTTCGTACTCAGAGGCTGCCATGCGATACTGCCGACGCCGGAAAAGGCCGTCCGCCAGACGCGCCTGCCGTTCAGCCGGAGTCAGCGCGCCCTCGTCTGCCGCGCCGGGGACGGGAGTGGCGGCAGGGGCGGGCGTGGCGCCGGGAGCCGCTTCCTGAGCATAGCCCATCAAAGCCGTCACCAGCATGACGAACCCGAGCACGCACATTCGTGTTTTCCGCTCTATCTTCATGTATCAGCTAGTCCACCAGATCGACAATCGAGGTGTTTGGCTCAGCGGGGAGCGGGCGGTTCTTCGGCCGCTTCAGGCGGAATAGTGGCAAAGCGCACGTTCCAGATATCCACTCGGCGGCAGATATCAAGCACCTCGATCACATCCTCGTAATCCGTCTTCGCATCGGCTCGAATGATGACGGGGCTTCCCTGCAGCATGCTGGAGAGCCGCTGCAACACCTGCTGGAGTTGTTCCGGCGTTTGTATGGAGTTGTTCAGGAAGATGCGCCCTTCCTGATCGATGTTGATGATCAATTCCGACGGCATCCGCGGCGTGTCCTCACCGGTCTCCGCGGTGGGTACGGTAATCGGCAGCTTCGTTTCCAACTGCGCTTCAATGGAGGCAACCATGAAAAAGACGAGCAACAGAAACATGATGTCGATCATCGGCGCCATCTGGAAGCCGGCGTTCTGACCTTCGAGTGCCTTGCGGAAATTCATGGTTCAGTCTACCTCAACGGCTCGGGTTCAGAGGGCGTCCCTCAGGAAGCCGTTCACCGCGCGACTTGAACATGAAACGCTGCAGAATGAAACTGCAGTTCTCTTCCAACTGCGTAACCACGCGATTGACACGCCCGCGGAAGAAGGCGTAGACGATCATGGCCATGATGCCGACAATGAGGCCGCCCGCGGTCGTCACCAGAGCCTGCGACACGCCACTTGCCAGCTCTACCGGGCGAATACCACCAATGCCCGTTGCCTTCTGCATGTCCAGAAACGCCCGAAGCATACCCACCACGGTTCCCAGCAGCCCCAGCATCGGCGAAACGATGGCGATGTCCTGCAGATACTGGATGCGCTGCCAGAGCGTGCCGGACTGGCGTGAACCTTCGCCCTCGACAACGTCACGCACGGCCATGTAGTCCACATGTGGATTCTCATGAAGAATGCGTGCCGCCGCACCGATGATCCTGGCACCCGCAGCGGTGCTTTCATTGCAGATCGTATGGAGCGCCTCCACATCGCCCCGGCCGGCAATATCCTCCGCCTCCCGTTGGAAGGACTCCGGCATCAGGACGCCACGACGAATCGTGAGCAGAAAGTAGACGGTCATGCAGACAGCGAGTATCGAGAGCGCAATGAGGATCTTGAGTATGATCCCACCTGCGTCCAACAGCTGGTTGGTCAGGATTGGCGCACTCTCGTCCTGAGCGATCGCGGAAAAAACCGTGATCGCCATACCTGCCATGACAAGCTTGTGCTTGACCAGGCTCCGAGTCATATAGTCTTCCCCTTTTCTAGTTTAGCCGGAAAATGCATGTGAGCAATGTAAGGGTCAACTACCCGAGAGACAAACCCTAACGCCATAAAAACACGACTGCATCAGCCGTGTTCAGGCATGGCAGCTCGTTCGGTACTCCTCACCGATGCTGAAAGGTGCTCTCATGATATTTGGCGAGCGACTCCAACACCTCGATCATGCACTTCTCTCCGAAGTAACGAATCGACAGCAGCTCCTGCGGCTTCTTGCAGACCAGCTCGCCCACCGTATTGATCCCGGCACTGCGCAAGCTGTTCAGGCTGCGGGTCGACATGCTGAGTGCTGCCAGGCCAACCTCACAGTCGGCCAGATCTTCAATGGAAAGGGGAGACATGCGAGAGTCCGCATAGCCGCTGGCCGCTCCCATCGCATCACCGGCTGCATGAGTGAGAATGGCAAAGGTGGCCGCCAATTCGCCTTCCTCGCCATCGCGCCCGCGGTGCCGACGTCCAAGAAGGCTGGCTACGGGATTGCCCTCATTGTCCAGATTGTTGTCCTCGATCAGCATGCGCAGCTTCTTCAGCGACTGCATCTGGATCTGGCGGACACGTTCCCGCGTGCGGCCGATAGTCTTGCTCACTTCTTCGAGGGTTTTGGGTCGGTTACCGTCCAAGCCATAGCGCATGACCAGGATGGTCTGCTCGCGCTCATCCAGATTGTTGATCAGGCCGCGGAGGCGGTTGATGCTCTCGCTGCCCTCGATGATCATGTCCGGGGTACAGGCATTCGTATCCGGAATGATGTCTTCGAAGCTACCTTCTTCGCCCTTCTGAATGGGATCGTGAAGCGAAAATGTTTTGAAATCCGCGAGCTTCAGCCCCTGAACCGTGCGCTTGGTCAGGTCGAGGTGTTCGGCAATCTCCCCGTCAGTGGGGGAGCGGCCGAACTTCTCTGTCAATTGCATCTTCGCCGTCTTGATCTTGTTGATCTTACCGGCGGAGGCTACCGGCACGCGTATGGTACGGCTCTTCTGCGAGAGCGCGCGGCGCATCGACTGCTTGATCCACCAAGCCGAGTAGCTGCTGAACTTTGCCCCCTTGGCAGGGTCGAATTTCTCTGCCGCCCGCATCAGGCCGATATTCCCTTCAGAGATCAGATCGAGCAGCGGCAGCCCGAAACCTTTGAAATCATGCGCAATCTTCACCACCAGGCGGAGGTTGGCCTTGATCAGCTTTTCACGCGCTGACTGATCCCCTCTCTTGATACGAGCCGCAAGTTCGACCTCTTCCTGTTTGGAGATAAGAGGGATTTCGCCTATATCCTGCATATAAGCCTTCATGGGATCGTTCTTCGTGTACATTACGCTGTACAGGGCCTCCTTTTTGCCTCTCCAATTCCAGAATCGGAGAGGCCTTCGTGAATATCGCGAATAAGGAAATCACGCAAGTGTGAAGCGCGGCTCTTAGATTGGATGCGGTAGTAAAGGTCCTCCTCTGCCCACGGCGGGGACAGCAGCATGAGTCGGATTATAGGGAATAAATCGTGGGTACTTCGCATCGTCCTATAGTGCCCGTATGACGAGCAACATTATATGACTTTTACATCAATTACAATGGTGTCGTAAACTTTTTTTGACGCAACACCCTCGCGGAACGACGCCAACGAAAGCATACTTTGAACTGAACGGCCCGGCCCGACGTCAACTTTTGTTGCGCCAGATTCACCTTCCACTCACGCCGCGAAATGGCTGCATTTCCGTTGACGGGAAGAAGGAAGCGGCGCATGACGCTCTGGCACCATTGACATTTGGGAAATGTCGGGCAGCTTTTCCCAGCTATTTTCACGTACCCCTCACCCGCGGCACTTGCTTCATGACTCCCCTCAAGCTCAATCTCAGCGAGATCTTTGCCTCGATCCAGGGCGAAGGTCGCTACCTGGGTACCCCCAGCATCTTCGTCCGCACCTCGGGCTGCAATCTTCGTTGCCAATGGAACGGTACGCGCTGCGATACGCCGTACACCTCCTGGGAGGCACGCGGTAGCCTGATGACGGTCGAAGATGTCTGTGCGCGGGTTGTCGCCCTGGCCGACAAGCATCCGGCCGTGCGGCATGTGGTCATTACCGGTGGAGAGCCAATGTTGCAGCCCCACCTTCATGAGCTGGTGCGGCGCCTGCATGAAGAAGGCTACTACCAGACTATCGAAACCAACGGGACCATGGCGAATCCCCTTGAGGCTGACTTCATCTCGATCTCCCCGAAGCTGGCAAGTTCCGTCCCGGATGACCCACGCCTGGCAGCCAGCCACGAGAAGCTGCGCATTGTGCCGGAAGCGCTGACCTACTGGGTGGAGAACTACGACTACCAGTTCAAATTCGTCATCAATGAAGCTGAAGACGAAGCGGAGATCGATCAGCTGCTCGCGACGCTCAAACCCGAGGTCCCACCGCAGCGTATCTACCTGATGCCGCAGGGAATCGATGCCGCGCAACTGGCCGAACACGGGAAACTGTGCATCGCCATCTGCCTGCGGCGCGGCTGGCGGTATACCCCCCGTGCCCACATTGAAATCTACGGCAATCGCCCCGGAACCTGAACGAAAAGGAGTGACGCGGATGAGAACTCGTACGCTTGGAAAATCCGGTATTGAAGCTTCCGTGGTCGGGCTTGGAACCTGGGCTATTGGCGGTTGGATGTGGGGCGGCACCAATGAGGCAGATTCCATCCGTGCCATTCAAGCCGCACTCGACGCCGGCATCACCCTGATCGACACTGCCCCCATCTATGGATTCGGCGTCTCCGAGGAGCTGGTCGGCAAAGCGATCAAAGGCCGCCGGGAGCAGGTCGTGCTGGCGACCAAGTGCGGACTGGTCTGGGACCGCGAGGGCGGCGATTACTACTTCGACTCCGATGACGAGCACCCCAGGCAGGGCGGCGGTTATACCGTCTACAAGTACCTGGCACCAGAGAGCATCCGACAGGAAGTGGAGCAAAGCCTGAAGCGCCTCCAGACGGAGACGATCGACCTGTACCAGACCCACTGGCAGGAGAGCCAGACCCCGCGGGAAGAAACCATGGCCGCGTTGCTGGCGCTGAAACACGAAGGCAAGATTCGCGCCATAGGCGTGAGCAACATCGAGCCGGAGCAACTGCGGGAATACGAATCCGTGGGGGCGGTGGATGCCGTGCAGGAGAAGTACAGCATGCTTGACCGCGGGCAGGAGCAAAAACTACTGCCCTGGTGCCGTAAGCAGTCCATCGCCTTCCTCGCCTATTCGCCCATCGCCCAAGGGCTGCTGACGGGCAAGCTCGGCCCGGAGCGGATCTTCGCGGAAGGCGATTTGCGTGCGCAGCGGGAACGCTTCAGCGTGGAGAATCGCCGGCGGATTCAACAGATGCTGGACGCCTATCGTTCGGTCACCGACGCGCATGGCGTCACGCCGGCCCAACTGGCAATCGCCTGGGCGCTGCATCAGCCCGGCTGCACACACGCGCTGGTCGGCGCACGGAATCCCGCCCAGGCCATCGAAAATGCCGCGGCGGGTGAGCTGCTCCTCGCCGACGAGGAACTGGCACTGATCGGCGCCGCCATCGACGACTACGCGGGCAGCTTTTCCTGATCGGCGACGCGCGCTCGATTACCACGCAGAATCCTCCGCCAGAATATCGGCACATTTTTCGCGATCCCGCACAATCTTTGAATAGTGCTGATTTTGAGGCTGAATGTGCAGCCGTGCTGGGGAGCTTGACGGGGTGCTTTGCATTGCCAGGAGTTCTTGTTCTACACTAACAGTGTCGGACAGGATACACTTGCAACCCTTCAAGCCGTTCCATGGGGGTACACACAAATTGCTCACGCCAACTACCATCACCGCTTATTCGCCTGAAGTTCTGTCTCAGGCGATTCCCCGCACCGCGACACGCGCCTGCGGTGTATTGACCACCGCCTTCGGTCTGCCGCGTTTCATCGACATGGCGAAGGCACTGGCAGCTTCACTGGAGTTGCATTCGCCCGGAATCAGCCGCGCGCTGGTTACCGACTCGAACGATCCAGAACTCAGGCGCTGGTTCGATATTCTGGTGCCATACCGCCCGGAGTTGGGAAAACCCTTTATCCAGAAATTGCACCTGGACGAGTATTCTCCATTCGAGCACACGCTCTACATCGACAGCGATTCGCTGGTAACCCGACCTATCGAAGACTTCTGGGATCTGTGCAGTTCTCAGCCTTTTTGCGCCTTCGGAGAAGCACGATTGCATATCGACGATGGCGTCGACTGGTACATGAACACCCGGGAGGTGCTGTCACGCTATGGGCTGACCGAAATTCCTCGCTTCAATGGCGGCCTCTACTCGTTCGACCGCAGTGCCACCAGTCAACGAATCTTCCAGCGGGTGCGCGAGATGGCCATCGACTGGCAGACGAAGGGTTTCTACCCGATGGCGAATGGCGGACCCGATGACGAGCCCATGTTTGCGATCGCCATGGCACTGGAGGGACTCACCGGCATTGACGATCAGTGCCGCACCATGCGAACGCTGATTCGGCTTTCGGGCAGACTGCGCCTCAACGTGCTCAACAAGACGTGCAGTTTCCGGAAGGAAGATCGGCAGATATCGCCGGCTATCGTGCACTTCGCGGGCGGTTCGCAGAACGACTATCGCTATCGACGCGAAATGTACCGGTTACGGCTCGCCTTCCATCAAAGCTTCATGCAGCGGCGATGTGCCAGGTGGCTGCCCCAGTTCCTGTACTGCCCGCTTTCCATCCGCAATCGAGTGGGTACCTTGCTCCGCCGTCACAGAAGTTGAGCTTGCATCGCCATTCATCCTTTGGCACGAGTGAGCCTCCACAGCATAGAGGACGCATATCAGTATGAGTGACCGATCATTCGGTATTCTGTATTTCCTGGATGAGAATCCAAGTTTCCGCGCCATGGCGGACATCAGCCTGCAGTCACTGCGACGTTTCCATCCCGATGTCCCGGTGGAGATCGTGAAAGTGCCTTCAGCGACGACGCCGTTGTGGAAGCATGCCTACCGGGCGCTGAGCTTCTGGAAATGGGAAGCGCGGCGACGGCGGCAGGGCCAGAACACACAGGTCATCGCCGAAAAAGCAAAGGTGATGCTCGAAACTCCATTCGAAACGACCCTCTACATCGATGTCGACACGGTCGTGCTCAATCCGCTTCATGACTTGATCGAGCAGGCACGCTCGAAGGATGTGGTGATCACGGCGCTGCCATGGAAATCCTTCAAGCGCGAACATGACTGGCAACCGCGGGAGTGGCCTTTCCTGATGGCAGGCATCCTCTTCTACAGCCGCCGGTTTCGCGACATCTATGCCCGCTACGTCGACCAGGTCGGCGACACCCTGTACGACCTGCCATTGACCGATCTGAATCTCCTGAGCATGACCTGCCATCTCGAAAAGGAGAACCTGGACATCCTCTTCGACCAGAAGCTGCAGTTGGATCACTGCAACCTCAGTCAACTGCTCGATACCGATGACTATGCCCGCACCGGTCCCTGCATCGACCTGCGTGATCCGCGCATCCGGGAGTTCGCCTTCTTCCATTACAACGACTTCAAGCCGCAGTACATGGAGCAGATCGCCGAGGTCTGGGGGCTGAGATCTCCCCATGCGCCGCCCCGAGCCCGCCGCCTCCAGACAGAGGCGACGGGCTGAGGGCAGACGGAATCAGGTATACAGCGGGCCGAGGTAGTTGCAGGCAGCGAAGTCGTCGCCGCCAAAACGGTCCCACATCGTCGGCCGGAAGATATCCTCCGCCGCTATATTGCAGAGGTCTACGGGAATGCGCAGCATGGCGTTGAGGGTAACCAGGTCGGCACCGATCAGGCCGAAGCTGTTGGCATCGTGATTCGGGCTCATCTTGCTCATGTACTCGAAAGAGGACATGCCGCGCGGCACCCAGTACGATTCCGGCCACGTCGGATCGGTCACCTTGCCGATCTTGTCCGCCACCTTCTTGGGAAGGGCGACCGTTTCGCCTTCGACGATCGAGACGGTGACATGATTGCCGACCACGTTGTACCGGTAGGCCGTCATGGGGATGTCACCGGGCGTTGTGAAGTGACTGCTCAATCCATCGCCGGGGAAGTACTCGAGGTTCGCCGCCATGTAGTGGGTGCCTTCGACCACCTTGTCCATCAGCTTCTGCTGCAGGGACTGATCGTTGCGAATGCGCTTGGCGACTTCCTGGATCGGCATCTTGTGCGTGGGATCGACCAGCCCATAGATGTCGATGGCATAGTCAAGGGCGGCGGCACCGGAATTGCGCTTGTCGATCAGGCCATTCGGGCAGATCTTGCTCACATCGGTCCCGGTTGCCTTCTTGATGGACTGCGCCGTCCAGTTGGTGCGGATGTCGGCAAAGAGCTGCGGCATACCGCTGAGGAGACTCGCGGCAAGCATGCCGACGCCATTCTTGGAGTCGTTCTCGGTCGCTACGATATAGGGAGCCCGGTAGCCATTCCAGTCGAACGAGCTGTTGAGGACGGACTCCGTCAGGTCGAAATTGGGGTACAGGTCCGTCCACTGACGCTGCCCCTGCGTACCGGCCGCGATGGCGTTATACCCTTGGGCATGTTCAACGTCGCGGCGGGCGATGCCGGCATTGCCAACCATCAGGTCACGCACGACCATGGCAGACTGGATGGAGAATTTGACCAGCTTCTCGTCGCTCAGCGGAGACTTGCTGTTGAAGCTCTTCTTGAACCTGCCGAACCACTCGATGGCGCGGGCAAGCTCGGCCTTGTCGTACATGCCGTTGTCAATGCGCCCCTTGACGCCAACCATATCATAGTTGCAGGTGCCCATGCCGAAGTAGTGGAGCATGAGATTGCGGCGGGCATCGGAGCCGATGATGCCCATGGAAACGCTGCCGACGTTGAGGTAGTTCTTGCCGCGCATCTCGGCGATGGCGGTGGCGCAGCGGGCGAAGCGGAGCAGGCGTTCCGCCACGTAGGCGGAGAAGGGCTCGTCCTCGTCTTCCAGGTCGGGATTATAGATCGAGAAGATGGGGCGCACCTTTTCGTCCATGGCTGCGCAGAAGGCCTTGAGCCAGACGGCACCGGGGCGGTCGGTCTGGTTGAGGCCGTAGGCGGCCTGCACCCATTCCGAAGAGCCGATGCCCTGGCAACAGCTCATCAATTCGTCGCTGTAGGCCCAGGAGCGGCTGATGAAGATATTAGCCGAAACGCCTTCGCGGGTATACTTCTCCTGCGCCAGCGCACCAGAGCGCGCGCCATAGACGATCTCCGGCGCGACCACCAGCCGCACGGGAGTACCATCGGGCAGGAAGACATTTTCCGAAATGAGCTTGTAGACCTTCTCGACGAGCGCCCAAGTCTTGGGAACATTACTTTCGTAGGCGCCGGTGCGTCCGTCAGCGACGGGAGTGAGCGCGATGGTGGGGATGTGCCCCACCAGGCGGCGTTCGCTCCTGGTGAACTTGCGGGCGGTGGTGGCAAGTTTCTCGAAATCGGGCCTTTGCATGGCAATCTCCTGTGTCGTTGTATATGGCGAGCCGGTCGTACTGTCAAAATGGTAAGCTAATGTATTGAGATCATTCACCGATACAAGGCTCACTCGATCAGAAAAGGCCAGAGGATGCGTCACAAGCTACTTGCCAACTACTATCATCAGTACGCGACCATGGTCGATGCGGGGCTGTCGCACGAACGTGCACTGCAGGCATTGAGCAAGCAGGGGGATCTGACGGTGCGGCGGTTGGCCCGGCGGCTGGCGGCGGAGCTGCGCCATGGCGGCAGCCTCAGCGATGCCATGGAGGCGCTGGGAGAGTTCCCGCCGCTGCACCTGCATCTGATCCGCGCCGGCGAGATGAGCGGCCGTCTGGACGTCGTGATGAAGAGGCTGGCGGTATGGCTGGAGCGCCAGGCGGCAATGCGCAGCGCCTTCATCGGCCAGCTGATCTATCCCTTCATCGTCCTGCACGTCGCGGTGCTGGTGCGGGTGATCGTGATGCTCTTCACCGTAAGCACGGGGGCGGCGATTGTGGCGGGCATCAAGGGATTTGCCATTCTGTACGGTCTCATCGTGGGTGGCTGGCTGCTGGTGCGACTCCTGCGCACGCTGCCACTGACCCGCGACGTCTTCGACGCCTTTCTGCTGCACATGCCCGTTGCCGCCGGCATCACCCGCAATCTGGGGATAGCCCGATTCGCCCGCACCTGCGAAGCTCTCTACAATGCCGGCTATCCGCTGGCTGGAGCCGTGGAGAACGGCGCCGACGCCACCGGCAATGCGGTGCTGCGTCATCGTTTCCGCCGGGCTGTCCCCGCCATCCGTGAAGGCACCGACATCGCCACCGCCATCCGTCCGACACACACGCTTTCCGCCATCCAGCAGGGCATGCTCGAAACCGGCGTCGAAAGCGGTCGCCTCGACGAGATGCTCGACAAGATAGCCGAACAGGCGGAGTTTGCGGCCGAGGTGGCGCTCGGCCGCCTTGGCAAGATCCTGCCGCTGCTCTTCTACTTCATCGTGGTGATCATCGTCGTCATGCAGATCGTCGGCATGATGAAAGGCTATCTGGACATGCTCAACGAGCTGTTGTAGCCGCCCTTCAGTCGATATCCGCCTTGAGCTGTTGCAGATCGAGCCGGGGGAAGAGCACGACAGGTTCGCCGAGCTGAGCGCCTGCCTGGAGGACGCCCCATTCGCGCAAATCTTCCAGGCGCGGATCGTCGTGGCCCAGGCCAAGAACGGCGCGCAGCTGGGCCATCTTTCCCGGCATGATCGGGAAGAGGAGGCCGCTGACAACGCGGAGTGCCTCGGCGGCGGTGTAAAGCACGGTATGGAGACGCTGGTTGTCACCACTCTTGGCGAGCTTCCAGGGCGCGGTCTTTTCGAAGTAGCGGTTGCAGGCACGCACCACCTCCCCCACCCTCTGCACACCGCGGTCGAGCTTCATCTCCTCGATCGCCTTCTCCATGTCGTCGACCACCGCATGCGCGAGGCTCCGAAGCTCGGTCTCGTCGTCGGTCAGGTCGCCAGGTGCCGGCACACGCCCCTCGCACTGCTTGTGGATCATCTTCACGACGCGGCTGAGCATGTTGCCGATGCCGTCGGCGAGATCGTTGTTGTAGCGTTCCGCAAAGCCCAGCTCGCTGAAGTTGGCATCGTTGCCCAGCGTCATCTCGGCGATCAGGTGATAGCGGAACTCGTCCACCCCGTAGGTCTCGGAGAAGGCCTGTGGATCGACCACGTTGCCGGTGGTTTTGCTCATCTTGGCTTGATCGATCAGCCACCAGCCGTGGGCGAAGATGGTGCGGGGCTGTTCGACGCCGATGGCCTTGAGCATGGTCGGCCAGTAGACGGTGTGCGTCGTCAGGATATCCTTGCCGATGAGGTGGTAGTTGACCGGCCACCAAGTGCGGAAACGATCGTCATCGACCGAATAGCCGATCGCGCTGATGTAGTTGACGAGGGCGTCGAACCAGACATAGCAGACGTAATCCTTGTCGAATGGCAACTCGATCCCCCATGGCAGGCGGGACTTCGGACGCGAGATGCAGAGATCGCCGAGCGGCTGGCGCAGAAAGCCCAGCGTCTCGTTACGGCGAAAGTCGGGCTGAATGAATTCCGGGTGGCTCTTGATATGCTCGACCAGCCACTCCTGATAGGCGCTCATGCGGAAGAAATAGTTGGTCTCCTCTATCCACTCGACGGCCCTTCCGCTGATGGGGTCCTTGCCGTCTACCAGTTCCTTTTCACTGAAGAAGCGCTCTTCGCCGACGGAGTACCACCCGGCGTAGACGTCGCTGTAGATCTCACCCCGCTCCCAGAGGTCGCTGAGGATGTTCTGCACGACGACCTTGTGGCGTTCTTCGCTGGTGCGGATGAAGTCGTCGTGGGTGATTTCGAGCTTGTCCCAGAGTTGCTGAAAGCGAACGACGGTGGTATCCGCCTGCTCCTGGCAGGACATGCCGTGCTGCTCCGCGGCCCGCGCCACCTTCTGCCCGTGCTCATCGGTACCGGTGAGGAACCAGGTTGGAATAGCGAGCAGCCGATGGTATCGCGCCAGAACATCCCCCAGGATGGTGGTGTACGCATGGCCGATATGCGGCTTGTCGTTGACATAATAGATGGGAGTGGTCAGATAGAAGCTGGAGGGGTGGTTCATCGTACTCGGATGGGAATGGGGTCGGAGATGATGCCGCGAAAAGTGTAATGTAACGACAAGCGGTGGACACGCAAACGCAGACGTCGGATTCAGCCTGAGTCGACGATAGGGTAAAGCCGGGTCAAGACCGCGATTCAGTGACTGTGGCTGGCGATCATGAAGTCGCGCTGGAGCTGTTCGAGCCGCGCCTGCTGGGTCTCGGTGATGCGACTGGGCAGGCGATTGGTGGTGATCACCCGGCCGCTGGCGAAGAGCACGTTGTAGCCGGTCGGATGGGCAAACGGAGCCTTCTTCGAGACACAGGTCATCTCGATGAGCACCCACTTTTTGTCCGGATTGTCCAGCGATCGCTGGCCGCCAAGCGAGTCATTGTAGACAAAGGTCAGCCCCTTCTCGTGCAAGGCGTCCGGCAGGCCGGGGCAGAGCCACATCTTTTCAGGTATGTCCGAGAGCATGACGCGAATGCTGTCCGCATCGGTCCTGGGGTTGGCGGGGAAGAAGGCAGCACGGGGATACTCGCCATTCTCCATGACGTACATCTGGAGCAACTGTCCGATCTGCTGAAGATTGCTGGTGCATTCCGCCTGATGGGCTTTGCTCTTGGCACGGGTATAGGCCCCCATCGGCACACCGCCCACCATGGTCGCCACGGCTATCACTTCCACTACCGTGAAGCCCATGATGCGACGCTTCAATCGTTTACCCTTACCAGCTGACTTGTCCATGACAACCTCCAGTTCAATGACGGTTTCGCCTCGGAATAGTATACGCGCCGGCGTCCGCCAAGTCAATGCCCTCAGGGCTTGCCGCGCTGCTTGAAGATACGCCGCTCGGCCTTGTGGTCGATCTTTCCCTGACTCTTCTCGTCGCGCTGGGCATGTTCTTCCTGCCGGCTCTGCAACTGCTTCACTTCGCGATGCTGGCGGTGATAGCTCTCCAGGCGCTCGGAGGGCAGTTCTCCGCTCTCGGCCGCGGCGCGGACGGCGCAGCCAGGCTCGCCCTGATGGCGGCAGTCGCGAAAACGGCATCCCTGGGCGAAAGCGGCGATGTCCTCGAAACTGCTGGAGACGGCATCGTTATCGACCCAGAGCTGGAGTTCGCGAAGACCGGGCGTGTCAATGATGGCTCCACCCTGCGGCAGAACCAGAAGCTGGCGGGTGGTGGTGGTATGGCGGCCCCGGCTGTCGCGTTCACGGACCGGCTGCGTGGCCTGCACATCGCTGGCGAATAGCTGATTGATGATGGAAGACTTGCCGACGCCCGAAGAGCCGAGAAAGACGGCGGTTTGTCCACGCCCGAGATACGCCCGAAGCTGCTCCACGCCGACGCCGCTGGAGGCGCTGCAGGCATGTGCCGGCACGGTGCCCGCGAGCCGCTGCGTCTCGGCCAGCAGTCCTTCGTAATCTGGGTTCAGATCCGCCTTATTGAGGAGTACAACCGGATGGGTGCCGGTGCTCTCCGCCAAGGTCAGATAACGCTCGATGCGGCGCGGGTTGTAGTTCTGGTCGAGACTGATGACGATGAAGAGAATGTCGATGTTACTGGCGAGGAGCTGCTCCTGGGTGCGCTTGCCGGGAACCTTGCGGCTGAGACAGGAGCGGCGGGGAAGCACCGTATCGATACGCGCATCGCCGGCCGCCTGTTCGCGGATGACGACCCAGTCGCCGACGGTGGGCAGATCGCTGTCAGTCACCGCATGGTGGCGCAGCCGGCCCGCGGCGGTGGCCTGGCGCTCGCGGATGGCATCATGGACGAGATAGACGCCACGCTGTTCGCGCACGACACGCCCCAGTATTCGTTGAGGCAGCTCGTACAATTCGGAAAACTGCTGAAACCATTCGTCCCAGCCAAGATCGATCAAATCCATCGCATTCCATCCAGGGCGGTAGAGCAAGTGAGAATGAGTAGTATACGCATCAGCAAGGTGTCGGGTCAAGTGCGCACACCTTGAATTTGGCTGCTCTCACCCCGAATTGCGCCTCTACAGCTTCTGGATCTGGATCCGGTCCGCACCGGAAAGGGAGGCGGCCGAGAGAGGCTTGCCCGTATAATTGACCAGAACGAGCCAGGCGCCATCGGGAGTCGTGACCCTGACGGCCTGCGCGCTGCGCAGATCGACCTCTTGCCCTTCCGCATTCTGAACCGGAATGGCTTCGATAGCGACGTCGCCGGATTCATCCTTCGCGTACGGCCAGTAGACGGCGGCAAAGCCGACCGCGTCACCATCCTGGCGCCAGAGCAGTCCGGGAGACTTGCCGAGAGCCTTGAAGGCGAAAAGCTCGCCGCGGGGCAGGAAGGCCATTCGCAGCCCGCTGCCACTTGGACGCGTGAAGTGGGCGGTGGCGGGAGTACCGAAACGGCGGTCGGGAAGAAGCGATTCATAGAGGGACGTCTCGCCCAGCGGCTCCTGATGCGTGGCCAGCCCCTCGCCATCGAGTTCGAGCTTGGTCAGGTTGGCATGATAGAGCCAGTCATAACGATGGGGCTTGTCGCCGAGAAGCCGATCGATGACAACCAGCGGCCCGCCGGTAAAGACGATGCTGCGTTCATGCTCGACATCCTTCCAGGCGCCGACCTCGCGCGCGCTGGCAAGTTCGATACCATCATGGGTAGCGTGGAAGAGCAGCTCACCCGTATCCCAGTCGGCATCCGTGCCATCGACCATAACTGTGTTGCTGCTGGCGATGGTTTCGAGGAAGTTCTTGAAGTTGTCGCCATAGCCACCGGCGACGTTGCGCATGAACCACTCACCTTTGGCAAAGGCGTTGAGGGAGAGCTTGTTCCGGTGGCCATGAACGAGTTCGCGCCCGTAGTAGAAATAGCAGTAGTTTCGGGCGTCGGGCACCCGGAGGGCCAGGCCGCCATAATCTTCCAGATGGGTGGTGGTGGTGGGGATAGGCGAGCGCGTCTCCTCTTTCGACAGCATGGGCGGAGCCTGCCAGGTGAGCGCCCAGAGATAGCTGTCGTACGGTTGCCCGCCGCCCGAAGTCGCGCGCCACATGGGCAGATGATGCGGCGCCCAAGCCAGCTCGGGATCGTCGATTACATCGGCAAGCGAGTGCAGCAGGTTGACCGCATAGTTCCATCCGCCGGGGCCGCCGGTGCCGAGAGTGGGTCCGCGGCCGTCGGGGCCATAGGTGCGGAATTGCGCGGAGAAGATGCGATTGAGGCGAGGCTCCCACTCGATGATGCCGTTGCGCAGGCAGGTGGTGAGCACCGGATAGGCAATCCCGTTGGCGACATTCTGGTACGAGGGGTTCTCCCACCAGTTTCCATCGTCCAGGTAGCCGACCGCCAGCAGATTCTGTACACCGTGGGGATCGTACATCGAGCGGGCGACCAAGGTGGGATGGTCGCTGGCGAGGCCGGCAAAGAGCCCGGCGGACGCAATCATCCACTGCAGATTCATCGCGCCGACCTTGTGATCCATCATGAGGTGGGCGGAGGGGGCAAATACCTCACGGCGCACCGCGTCCAGATCTTCCTCGCTCATCACGCCCATGGGAAGAATGAAGTCGAGCGCAATGGCGAGATCGGTCAACCAGCCGCGTTCACGCATGTAGGTGCTGCCAATGCGGGCGGCTCCGGAGGTATGACTGTAGGCAGGACTGCCGGATTCGAGCGCCATGACAGGCAGCTTGGGATAGACATCCACATAGGTGCGGAGGATGCGCGCCGCCGCGTTGGCGAAGTCCCGACGGCCGGTGACGGCGGCGGCGAGGCCCAGATTTCGGGCGTCAGCGGCATTGAGCTGGTGTTTTCCCGACCAACGGAGCATGCCGGCGTCGTAGAGCGGACCACTGTAGGCCTTGCCGCACTGAGGGCACTGATAGGTGTGATACGGTGAGCTTTCGACGATGATCTCCGCCAACGGGCCATCATCTTTCGGACAGCGGGTGATGCCGACATGCGCGAGGACCGGATAGCTCTGCTCCCGGACCATGGCCTCCTCCGCCTTGTTGACGAAGGTGACGAAGGCGCGATCCATCTGCTTGCGTGTCTCTGGATTGCTCCACTGTGCCTGCCAGCGTTTGACGTGTTCGGGCGTGGCGAGGATGCATGGATGCTGGCGATCTTCCGGGAGGGTGCCGGCGGTCAGCTCTACGAAGAGGGTCAGCCCTGGCGTGTCGAGGACAGAAAAGCCGACGATGGCTGTCTCTCCATACCACTTGGGAAGGTCGGCAGGCAGTTCCAGAGGGGCTTTGACCTGCACCTGGGCCGAGGCACTTTCGCCGGGGAGGAGAGTTTCGGGCATCGTGATGCTGGCGGTGAAATGCGTCAGGGAACCTTCGCGCAGCGCCGCGGCCAGCCGAATGGGCGCATCGGACTGGTTGCGAAGGCGAATGTCGAAATGGGTGACCTGCGTGCCGTCGGGAAGGATGCCATGGCGGCCATCGTACGAGCGCTCGATGCCGAGCGGGTTCTTGAGCAGGCGGATATCGTCGATGTAGACGCGGGTGGCTTCGGCGCCGGCGAGCTGGGCGATTTCGAACTGAAACTCCTGCGCTTCGGTGCTGAAGGTGTCGGGCCAGGCATTTTCCCATCGGCGCAGATCCTGGGTGTAGTCGAACCACTCGCCAAAGGGCATCAGGGTATCGATGCTGTAGTAGAGCGCGCGATAGCCGTAGGCGGCAGGATACTGATGCACGACGGGGTTGACGTTCCAGGCCTTCTTGCCCTCCAGCTTGATGCGGAAGCTGAGCAGCTGATACTGGCTGAAGTCGATCTCGGCGCGGTCCAGTTTCTTGAGGATGATGTGGCCGATGCCATCGTCGGTGGCGGTCCAGCGCATGGCCTTTCCGCCCTTGCCGTCATCGACCGCTTCGAGGGTGCCGGTGTCGTCATTGTGCCAGCGGTCGATGCCGCTCTCGAAGTCGTCGATGAGCAGGAGATCGGGGATTTCCGAAACCACCTCCTCGGCAGTGACCTGAGCTGTCGCAAGAAGAAGCAGGAGGAGTGGAAGCAGAACGGTGACTGGCTTCATGAGATCGGATCCCGTGGATGGTGGGGTTGAGCTTACGGTTATCTATATAAGTTGTAGCAGCCGGTACAGAGAACTGCAAGGGCAGGTGCAAAAAGTTATCTACAGGAGCCGGTTCAGGAGGCAGCGATGATACCATGCCGCGCGGCGTACTGATAGATAAGGATGGTGGCGGCCTGAGCGACGTTGAGCGACTCCATCCGGGCCGACATGGGAATGTTGACGAATGAGGCGCCCGGGAGCGACTCGGCGCCGTGCGCTTCATTGCCCATGACCAGAAGCGAGCCGCGAAGATCGAAGTCGGCATCGAAGCAGCTGACTCCGGCGGCGACATCGGTGATCCACAGCCGCTGGAAGCCCAGGTTGGCATAGTGCTCGCGGAGGAGGGCAAGATCGGGAAAGGCGGCAAAATCGAGGAGAAACTGCGCCCCCATCCCAGCCCGGATGCACTTGGGGTTGAAGGGATCCACGCAGCCGTGGGTGAAGGCAATCTGACGCAGCCCCACGGCGACTGCAGAGCGAAGGATCGAGCCGAGATTGCCCGGGGTCTGCACACGATCGAGGACAAGCACGAAGGGATCCGGACAACCCGGCAGGGGAAGCATCGGCGGCAGCGCCATGACCAGGAGGATGCCCTGCGGATTCTCCGTCTGCGCGTACTCCGCGAAGATCGTGTCGCTGACTTGGTAGACGGGAAATCCCGGCGCTGCTCCAAGAATCTCGCAGCCGGTGGATTCGGCAACCAGAGCGAACCGCACATCCGCGGGACGGTGGCGAACGGCTTCGGCGCAACAGCGCACACCTTCGGCCAGGAAGACATCGCACTTCCGGCGCCCGTGACGGGAGTTGAGCTGGCGGAGAAGCTTTTCGCTGGCGCGCGGAAGCATGGGCACTCTCAGTTGGCGGATTGGCTCAGACGCTTGACTTCTTCGCCGCCAAGCAGCTCTTCCGCTTCTCGCAACAGACTCGGAATCAGATCGGCAATGGGAGACGCGGCGACGCTACGCTGAAGCTGCTGCCAGTCCATCTGGTCGATCTTGTTGCCGGGAAACCAGTGGCCTCCGCTGCCCAGCAGGTTGTAGCGCATCTTGCCGTACTCGACCATGTCGAGGGCGCGGGCATGCAGGAGCAGTCGAAGAATCTGATAGATGTTGACGCCGCCGGGAGCGGCATCCCACTGCGGCAGTCCCTTCCACCAGTTGTCGACCATGAAGCGTCCCCAGGTATCGACGAAGGCGCGGTCGAGCCGCCGAAGAATAGGATCGATGACGTCGCGGGCGCGGGAGACCAGAGGGAGGATCTCGAGGTGTGCATCGAAATCCTGGGGCTTGGCGGCGCCGATGCTCAGGGTATGCACCTGTGGATGCGAGAGGCAGAAGAGGTCGTTGAAGCCCATGGGGGTGAGAGGCCGGCAGAGGTCAACCAGCGTCGCGGGTGGCTCGTAAAGCTTTCCACCCTTGTCATTCGGGCTGATGATGAAGACGCCCATATCGTGGCGGGTGGCAGCCTCGATGGCCGCCCAGTTGGTCTGCTCGACATAGTACCAGTGAAGGTTGACGTAGTCGAACTCCCCCGTCTCGATGGCCCGCAGAATCGTCTTGAGCGGCCCATGGGTGGAGAAGCCGATGTGACGAACGCGCCCTTCGCGCTGAAGCTGACGGGCAGCATCGAGCGATCCCCCCTTGGCAAGAGCCAGATCGAGGCACTCGTCGTTGTTGACACCATGAATGCCGAGCAGCTCGACATGATCGAGGCGGAGGTTCTGCATGGAAAAGTCAAAGGTCTCGCGAAAGGCGGCGCCGGTTTCTTTTGGCGGCACCTTGGTCTGCACGATGAGGCTGTCGCGATCGAGGTTGGGCAGGATCTTGCCGAGCTGATACTCGCTGCTGCCGTAGCCCCGGGCTGTCTCGATGTGGTTGATACCGTTGTCGATTGCCTTGAGAATGGTGGCTTCCAGGTTGGCCTGATTGTCGTGCGGGATTTCCGCATCCGGGGTATCCTTCCAGGCGTGTTGGTAACGCATGCCGCCGCAGGTGAGGACAGGCATCTGAAGGCCGGTGCGGCCAAAGCGGCGATAGCTCATCGGCTGGCTCATGAGAGTCTCTGAATCTGGAGATTGGCGATTGGGTGTTGAGTGGATAATTAGCACGTGTTGCGCAGGCAAGTCAAGCAGAAGAGCGGGAAAGTGCGTGGTGCGAGTCTATGGCGCTCTTGCCAGAGCGGCTGCGGCGTGTATGGTTAGCGGCATGCAACAGACCATCGCCAATCTATTCGCGCTGCTCGAACGCGCGCCCGACACCCCCGGCGTCTTCAATCCCTGGTTTCAGGTTGATGAAGTCCATGACCTGCACGAGCGGGCACCCGAGATACGCCGGCGCCAGCTGCGGCACTACCTGAACGAGCGCCGGCGCACTGCGCGCTACGTGTTGCTCGGCGAGGCGCTGGGCTATCAGGGTGGGCACTTCAGCGGCATGGCGATGACCTCGGAGCGCATGCTGCTCGGCCATCTGCGCTGCAAGGGGATCTCCCCCGAGGACGTTTTCACCGGCGTGGCGCCGGAGCGCACCAGCCGCCCGGAATTTCGCGCTGACGGCTTCACGGAGCCGACAGCCACGATTGCCTGGGGCAACATGCTGCAGTTGGGTATTGACCCTCGTCATTTCGTCATCTGGAATACCTTTGCGTGGCACCCCTACCAGCCTCAGAAAGGCTACCTGAGCAATCGTCGGCCGACGGATGCGGAGTTGGCCTTCGGTTTTGGCGCGCTGGTGACGTTTCTCCAGGTATTCGAGGGCTGCACGTTGATCGCGGTCGGCAAGGTCGCCGCGCTGCAATTGAGCCGGATCGTGGACGAGTATCACGAGGTGCGGCACCCGGCGAATGGCGGCGCCACGGCCTTTCGCAAGGGCATTGAGGCTATAGTAACGCAGCAGTGAACGACGCGGCCTCTCCGGTCGCGGCAGCGAATCCACGAAAGGAGATTTATGCCGACACGCGCCCCGACCTTCAGCATCATTCTCGCGGCCGGAAAAGGGACCCGCATGCGGTCGATGACCATGCACAAGGTCTGTTTTCCCCTCAATGGGGTGCCGGCCATTCATCATGCGCTGCAGATCTACAATGACTGCGGCATTCGCCATCACGTGATCGTGGTGGGAGCGATGGCCGGTCAGGTGGTGGAGACGGTGGGAGCCGCCTTCAGCAATGTCAGCTACGTTTACCAGGCACGGCAACAAGGGACCGCGCATGCCACCCGGACCGCCATGCAGGCGCTGGAGACGGTGGGTGACAACGAAGACGTGCTGGTGGTCGCGGGCGATCGCATCATCGAACGGTCGGTCCTCGAACAGCTTTTTGACCTCTTCTACAGCCGCGACTGCGATCTGGCACTGCCGGTGACGCCCCGGCGGGATGGCTCGACCCAGGGCCGCATCATCATGGGTACGGACGGCGCCCTGCTGGCCATCGTGGAAGATGCCGATATCCGACAGCGTGCCGCCTATGCCGCTCTCGCCGAACTCTTGGGAACGCTCAACGGCAATGGGACGGCGAACCGCGAGAGGGTGCTGGAGGTGCTGCGCGAGCACTTTACCCGCGGGGGACGCAAACAGGTTGACGACAGCAAGTTTGCCACAGCCTTCGGCGATCTATGGCGCCTTCTGGCCGACCGGGAAGGCGAGTTGCCCCTGGAAGCGTTGCAGCGGCTCGTGCCAGAGAAGATGACGCATTTCCGATTCCGCCAGGCCGACGGCAGTGATCTGGTGCTGAGTCCGGCCGAGGTGGATGCGGCGCCGCTGCTGAACAATTCGGTCTACGTGATCAAGGCAGGTGCACTGCGCCACGCCTTGGCGAATCTGGGCCGCGACAATGCGCAGGCCGAGGAATACCTTTCCGATATCGTCACTATCCTGTCGCAGGCGCGCGATGCCCACGGCAAGCTGAAGTTTCAGTGCAGCGCCATGCGGGTGGAGAATCCCCGGTACCTGCTCGGCTTCAACGATCCGGCGGAGCTTCTGGAGGTGGAGAATTATCTTAGCGCCCGCTCGGCGAGCCGCACGCCGGATGAGGACCTGTCTGCTTCTCCATGGTACCGGCCCTTGGCGGAATGGCAGGCGGCTTTCGCCGCCATGGCAAAGGTGGGACGACGCGGTGCACCCGATATCTGGGATGAATTGACCGCGGTCTATGGTGCAGCATCGGATGTACTTGAAGAGCGGCTGGCGGCCTTCAGCGACATCCTCCAGGCCGCGGCGGCGCGACAGGATCCGAGCAATCGCGTGCTGTTGGTCCGGTCACCCGGCCGCATCAACGTGCTGAGCCGGCATATCGACCATCAGGGGGGGAACTGCAACCTGATGACGATCGGCTACGAGACACTGATGGTGGTCCACGCCCGGACAGACGATCGGATCCACCTTCACCACATCGATGAAGAGCGCTTTGGTCACCGTCATTTCTCGATTGGCGAGTTGGTGCAGGATCTGCCGTGGGAAGACTGGCTGTCGCTGGTCAACAGCGAAACGCTGAGCAAGCTACTGCATACCTATGGTGGCGACTGGTCGCAGTATATCACGGCCTCGGTGCTGCGCCTGCAGAAGAAGTTCAACCAGCAGAAGCTGCGCGGCATGGACGTGCTGGTAGCGGGTAACGTGCCGATGGCGGCAGGGCTCAGCTCCTCGTCGAGCCTGGTGGTGGGAGCAGCGGATGCGACTATCGCGGTGAACGACCTGCTGACCTTTCCATCACAGGTGGTCGATCTTTGCGGCGAAGGAGAATGGTTCGTCGGGACACGCGGTGGAGCAGCGGATCACGCGGCGGTGAAACTGGGCCAGAAGGGAAAGGTGATCAAGGTTTCCTTCTTCGATTTTGCCGTGGAGGAGAGCGTCGACTTCCCCGAGGATTACCGAATGGTGGTTTGCGACTCGGGCATCCGTGCGCAGAAGAGCGCCAACGCCAAAGACCTCTTCAATCACCGTATCAGCTGCTACCGGATTGGTTTCCAGCTGATCCGCAAGTCGTTCCCGCAATTCGCGCCACAGATAAGCTATCTGCGCGATGTCAACGTGCGTAACCTGAGAGTGCCGTTGAGCTGGATCTACCGGATCCTGCTGCACCTGCCCGAGCAGGCGACCCGCCAGGAATTGGAAGAGTTGCTGCCGGAGGTGGATCTGCAGGGCTATTTCGCCACGCACAAAGCGCCACCGGATGGGCTCTATCCGGTGCGAGGGGTCGTGCTCTTCGGCTTGGCGGAATGCGAGCGCGCACGCCTGTACGCCGATTACCTGAAGGCGCAACGAATCGTCGAAATCGGTCGATTGATGGCGATCTCCCACAACGGCGATCGTGTTGTAAGCCATACCGACGACTTCACGGAGCGCCCCTACCTGGCGCCGACGTCGAACGGCCATCTGCTGGCGCTGATGGATGATCTGGAGAGCGGAGATCCGGATCGGGTGGTACGTGCGCAGCTGCAGTGGCAGCCGGGCTCGTATCACTGCTCGTTGCCACCTATCGACCGTATGGTGGATATCTCCATGCGCACCGAAGGGGTCGTGGGAGCACAATTGGCCGGCGCGGGGCTCGGGGGCTGCATGATGGTGCTGGCGCATCGGGAAGCGGTCGATGCGCTTTTCGCCGCACTCAACCAGCATTATTATGAGCCGCTGGGGCGACCACCCGCCATTCTGGTCTGCAAACCGATTGCGGGTGCAGGCGTCCTGATGCGCGACATGCAGCCTCGCTGATCGTCCCCCGCGCTGCATGATCCGTCCCGTTCGCGTGGGTGCGGCCTTTTCTGGACAAGAAAAAGGCCGGTGGCCATCGCTTTCGCGACAGCCACCGGCCGAAGAGTCTTCGAGAAGACTTTTACTTAGAAGCCAACGCTCACGGACCAGGTGGTCCAGAAGGCATCGCTGTCGCCGTAGGCGAAGTCAGCGTTGTCTTCGATGTCGTTGTCGAGCAGCTCGCTGTAGCTGACGGAGATGCCGACACCGATGTTCTCGGTGATGGCGTACGCCAGGCCAACGGAACCAACAACGTCTACGAAGCCGTGATCATCGACGCCATAGTAGTACTCGTTGTAATCGCCATCGGCGTAAGCGACCTTGGCGGCCAGGTCGAAGGTGAAGGTCTCTTCATCATTCAAGGGAATGGAATGACCAACGCCGAGGGTGCCGTAGAAGCCGTCCGCTTCATCAAAGTCATAATAGACAGTGAGAGTCGGGTTCAGCATGACATCAAAGCCGATGCTGCCGAAGACTTCCGCGGTCTCTTCACGGGGATTTCCGCCGATGTAGTCGTAGTAGACCGCGCCGATGCCGAAGTTGAAGGCATCAACTTCGCCGTTGTAGGCGAGGGTGTAGTCAACTTCGGAGAACTCGTCATTGCCGGCAAGGCCGGTGTCGGTCATGTCGAAGTTACCCCAGACATTGAGGCTGAAGCCGCCAACGGAGGCGGTGACGCTGGGCTGCATGACCTGCTCGTCGTTGATGACGATACCGCGCCACACGTACTGGCTGGCGTTGTCGAGTTGGAAGTCCATCGCTACGGCGTAGTCTTCTTCCTGCGCGGTGGCGACGAATCCAACAATCATGAGAGCGAATATTGTGCGGATGATGTTACTCATTAAATGACTATCCCTTTTAGGTTTGACTTGGTCTCAGAACCCCATGATGGGGCAACTTGCAGAACTTAGGGTTAAACACAAGGCAAGATTGGTTGACTCTATTCCTGCAGACCTCCTTCTGTTATGGTTATTTTTCCCTTGCTGAAACGAGAGTTGGAATGACTTATCGGTTCGGGATCCATGTTGAGCAGGCCCCGAGTAAGGGCTCATGCTTAGCGAAAACTTTATGTCGATAAAACAAAACAAACAAGTCGAAAATAAAGATAGTGGCCAAATCGCCCTTTTTTTTTGACTCAGGAAGTAGATCCACCTTACATTTTTGTAAAATCTTAATTTCCTGCTTACAAGTTTGTATAGAAAACGCCAAGAAGGCGTCACCGCTTGTTCTGAGCAAATGAAAAGGGAAGAATCGGCAGGACGGGAAGAATGACGGTGGCGATGTTCAGGCGAGCCGGTATATTGAGCGACGGTCATCAAAGCAAACGAGCATCACAGGCAGGAGAGCCGACAATGCTGGAAGTGGGTTTTGCACGACAGGCGATCACCCCACGCGTGGGCGTGGAATTGTGCGGGTTCGGCGCCTACATCAATCGTCACTCGATCGGCGTGCGGGATCCCCTCCAGGCACGCGCGCTTGCCATGCGCTCGGGCGAGACAGAGCTGCTGCTGATCAGCTGCGATCTGGTCGGGCTACCCCGGTCGATGACGGACGCGGTGCGGGCGGAGATCGCGGTGGCTCTGGGGCTGGCCGAAGATGCCGTCATGATCAGTTGCACGCACACACACAGTGGCCCGGCAACTACAGATCAACTGATCGGCTGGGGTGTACCGGATACGCCTTACCTGGAGACGCTGCCGGCAAAACTGCGCCAGGTGGCCCGCGCGGCGCACGAGGCCTTGCAGCCGGCGGTGTTGAAGCATGCCGAGACGCCGTGCGAGGGGATGGCACTCAATCGGGAGTACGATGAGGATGCGCCGCCCCTGGAAAAGGTGCTCGATGAAGCGTGGCGTCCCGAGAAGGCGGAGCTGACGGATACGACCTGCCATGTCGTGCGTTTCGATCACGCCGATACCGGCGCGTGCCTGGGACACTTCACCTATTTCAGTTGCCATCCCGTCGTCTGCTGCGCCACCACGCGCTACATTCATGGCGATTACTGCGGCGTGGCGATGAACCTGCTGGAGCGCGAGCAGCCGGGGACCGTGGCCATCTTTCTGCAGGGCGCTCAGGGGGATGTGAACTCCTGTGTGGTTCACAAGCCGGAACAGGAGGCCCTGCTGGCCCTGGATATCCTTGCCGCGCGCTTCGCCCGGGCCGTGCGCCGGGGGCTGGCCACGGCAGAGCCACTGACGGAGACGCCGCTTGCCGCCCTGACCAGCGAAGTGGCCTTCTCGCGCCGTCCGCTGGTGCGGGCCGACCTGATGGCGCGTCTGGCCGAATCGGAAACCATTGTGCATGCGGCCGATGCGGATGACAGCTCGCGGGAGGTGCGCATTCATACGGTCTATCTGGTTGCCCTGCGGCGGCTGCTGGCGCGGCTGGATGCCGGGGAGAATCTGGAACCCACGACGCTTTTGCAGGCCTTTCGTATCGGCGATCTGGCACTGCTGGCCTCGCCATTTGAGGTGATGCAGGCGATCAAGCGGGATATTCTGGCAGGGGCGACGAGCAAGGTGCCGCTGGTAATGGGGCTGACCAACGATCTGAGCGGCTATGCGCCGGATCGGGCTGTGGCTGCCCGTGGCGGCTACGCGGCGGACATGGTCCCGATGATGCTTGGCCAGCTGCCGTTTGCCTCCATCCATGATGAGTTGGTCTCTGCCACACTCGACCTCGAACAAAAGCTGTTGGCGCTATGATTATCATCCTCAAGCCGACAGCAACTCCGGCGATCGCCGAGGAGATCCAGCAGCAGATCGCGGCGGCCGGTCTTCAGCCGCTGTACCTGCCGGGCACGGAACGAACAGTATTGGGCGCGATCGGGGATGAGCGGATATTGGGAACGCTCCACCTGGAGAATCACCCGGAGGTGGAGAGCATCACCCCTATCCTGACACCTTATAAAGTGGTGAGCCGGGAGTTCCACCCAAGCGATGCCGTCGTATCGATCGGCGATGTGGCGATTGGGGGGAACCGCTTCGTGGTCATTGCGGGCCCGTGCGCCATCGAATCGCGCGAGCAGATGGAGGCGACGGCGCTGGCGATCAAGGCGTCGGGAGCACGCGGATTGCGGGGCGGCGCCTTCAAGCCGCGAACGAGTCCGTACAGCTTCCAGGGATTGGGACTGGAGGGGCTGCGCATCCTCCGGGACGTTTCCCGTGAGGTGGGTCTGCCGGCGATCACGGAAGTGGTGGAGGTGGCGGATGTAGAGAGCGTGGAGGCTTACGCCGATGCTTTCCAGGTAGGGGCGCGCAACATGCAGAACTTTCGACTGCTGACGCGGCTGGGGAAGAGCCGCAAGCCGGTGATCCTCAAGCGGGGCATGGCGGCGACGGTAGAAGATCTCCTGATGGCTGCCGAGTATATCGTCTCGGAGGGCAATCCGAATGTCATACTCTGTGAACGGGGCATCCGGACCTTCGAAACGGCGACGCGCAACACGCTGGATCTGAACGCGATCCCGTACCTCAAGCAGCATACGTATCTGCCGGTGCTGGTGGATCCTTCGCATGGAACCGGGGTCCGGGAATTCGTCTCGCCCATGGCACGAGCCGCGGCGGCATGCGGGGCGGACGGTGTGCTGGTAGAAGTCCACAACGATCCAACCAAGGCGATGTCGGACGGCAAGCAATCGCTGTGGCCGGACGGCTTCGCCACCTTGATGCGGGAACTGGACGCTGTCGTGCGGGCAGTGGGCCGGACATTATGACCTGAACATCATGAAAGGGATAGACATCATGGGCCGATTCACCGTGTTTGCACTCCTCTGGACGGGCTTGATGAGCGCCAGCCCGGCGGCAGCCGAATCGACATTCAGCTGGGCGGGTCACACAATCCCGGGCAGCAAGATAGAGGAGCGCGGCGCCTTGAGCATTGTGGAGGATCCCGATGCCGAGAGCAGTCGCGACGGGGAGGACGGTGCCCGGCAGCGGGTGGCGCTGGAGCAGCGCGTGAGCCGGCAGGCCATCGCCAGGAACGCGATGCTGGTGGCGCGCACGCCGCTGGTAGCGTGGGCAACTATCGAACCGGGTGTATACAAGCTGACCGCCCGGGTGAGCTTTGAAGGGGATCTCGGGCTGATCGGTACGCCGATCGATCTGGGTGTCTATCCGGAAGGGGCCGAGCCGCGGATCGTCTCGTATGCCGCATGCGATTTCACCGAGACCGGTCGCTATCATGAGCTGACGATGCTGTACGAGGTGGACCCAAGCCTGAGCAAGATGCTGAAGGCGCGGCAGGCCTACCATCCGCTGCGGCCGGGGGGATGGTATCACGAGGCGTATCCGGAAGCCGCGGTGGCAGCTGCCGCACCGGCGGCATCACGCGGATTCCAGATTGCGCTGAATCTGCCGCGAACCAAATACAGCTCGACCACCGGGCAACCACCCAATTCGCTGCGCTGGGTGCGCCTGGACTGGATCCGGCTGGAGAAGATCCAGCCTTCGCCGTCGATCACGGTCCGCCACGTCAAGGCCCAGCGCGTCTGGCTGCGTCCAGGAGAGAGCAATACTTTCCAGGTGCAACTGGAGAATTTCACCGGCGAGCCATACGAGCGGCAGCTTCAGGTGTGGCTGGAGCGGGGCTATGCGCAGCGCCAGGTGATCCATGAATCCACGGTGAGCCTGGCCGCCGACGAGTTGAAAGAGCTGGAGGTGGAGTGGCCAACCGATGAGCAGACAGGCTGGTGGGGTTACAAGGTAGGGGCCGAGATTCGCCAGGGGGAGGTGGTGGAGCATGCGGCCCACGATTATTTCCAGGTGCACCCGCGGGTCTACGACGTGCATGTCATGGGCAGCAACAGCCGGACGGTGGATCCCTTTCGCGAGAACGAATCGTTTCAGAACCTGGTCGAGGCATTCGGGGCGACGGTGGGGGATTGTGCCCGGGTGATGCCCCGCCAGGATCACTGGATCAGCGGCATGATGAGTGCGGGTCTGCCACAGACCTTTCGCCTGGTCCAGTATGCGACGGGCCGTAATCTGGAGCAGGGCATCGCGAGCCACATGTACCTTTTTGCCGGCGGCACAGGCACTGCGGTGATGGATCTCTATGTGGATCACCCGGAGTGGGTCCATGGACGGCCCGTGGCGACGGATGTGATCTATCGCATGCGGAAGGAGCGGGAAGAAGCGGTCAATGCCCACGATTTCACCAAGTCCTTCATCGAGCCGTCGAGCATCAACATTCCGCACATCGAACAGCACCTCAACCATTGGTTTCCGGAACTGAAGGAGCAGATCGAGGAGCAGACTGCCGAGTTCGTGCGACGCACGGGCTACATGGGGATCCGCTTCGACGTCGGCATTTTTTCGCCGAAGTCGGTGCATACGGTACTGGGGACGAGTCTGCCGTTTGATATGGAGAATGCCCAAGCGCATGCGGCAAAGAACTTCGTCGACTACAAGGATCGCCTGCGGAAGGAGTTTCCGGGCTTCGAGTTTGGCGCGAACATGGACAGTTGGGCGTACCTCGAACAGGTGGGCAACCGCAATGTGACGCCGAAGCCGCCGGAGGAGTACCCGGAGTTCGTGGCCTTCGCGGAAGCCAATGGGATGTTCATGGATGAAGGAACGATGTCGGCGCCATTCTTCGACCATTACATGAACCGGTGGGAGGACGCGCTGTGGGGTATGGCGCAGAAACGGGATATGGCAGGCCGCTTCGGTGGCATCTATCAGCTCTTCTCGCCGCACCGCGACGGGAATGGCTACTTTGCCCACGACGATATCTACTTTGCGATATGCATGATCGCCAGCGGTTCGCACTATGTCGGCAGCTTTTCGGCGCCGCCGTACACGCGCGACAGCATTGGCCAGTTCATCAGCCGTTACTCGGAGTTTTTCTGGAGCACGAACCGTCGCCTGTTGCCGGATGCGCAGGAGAAGATTTTCGTCGATGCGCCGGCCGAGATCTGGTATGCCGATGTGGCGGCGTATGAAGCGATCGGCGAGCAGCTCCGCTACATCATCCCGCTGATCAATCCGCCGGTGGCGGAGCGTCTGCGGCGCAACAAGAGCAACGAGCTGCCCCCGCCGATCGACGAAGCTTTCAAGGTGGAAGTCGCCGTCCCGGACGGCTACAGCCAGGCTGAAGCCTGGATGTTGACCTGGGAGCCGCGAGTGATGGCGGAGCGCCTGCCATGCGAGGTTGACGGCACCACCGCCATCGTCGACTTTCCAGCTTTGCAGCTTTTCCGCACGCTCGTGATCGACTTCTCGCGCTGAACGGTCCCGAGAACAGAGAAACCTATCCCAGGGGCAACGAAACTGCATGACATCGCAAGCAGATCGGACGCTGTTGCGCGACCTGGCGCACCGCTATATGGAGCTGGCGAACGATCCGGCCAATGAGGCGCGTCGAGAGTTGTGGCGGCGTCACAATTCACTGGAGACGACGCGCATTCCGGTATACGCGCGGGCCTTTGCCTGGCAGGAAATGCCGGACCGCACGTTCGCCTGCGAGGATTCCTTCTGGCATTCTACCGAGGATTTCTTTCGCCGGGAGCTTTTCCGCGCGAGCTTCGGCGATGACTGGGTTTTCGAGCCGTGGCTGGTGGTGCCGGCGGAGCGACGGGTGAATGCGGGGGGTTTCTGGGGCATGTCGATGCAGTGGAAATCGAGCGATGATCCGCATGGCGGGAAGGCGATGGATTCACCGATCCGGGAGCCGGAGGACATGCAGCGACTGGTGGCTCCGCGGCATGAGGTAATCGAGGAATCGACGGCCATGCGGGTGGCGCGTGTGCGGGAGCTGCTGGGGGATATTCTGCCCATTGCGGTCGATCGCTCGCCCCTGACGCGGGTCTGGCACGGCGACATCTCAACGGATCTGGGGCAACTTCGCGGCATCGAGAAGATCATGTTCGACATGATGGACCGCCCGGCCTGGCTGCATGAGCTGCTGGGGTTCATGCGCGACAGCATCCTGGAGACGCACAGGCAGGCCGAAGCCGCCGGTGATTGGCGCCTGCTCAATCATGAGAACCAGTCCCTCTCCTATGCGCACGAACTGGCGGATCCCAGCCCCGCCGACGAGCCGGTGCCGCGGCGGCAGCTATGGCACTTCTGCGCCGCGCAGGAGACGACGCTTCTGGGGCCGGCACAGTTCGACGAGTTCATGCTCCGGTATCAGTTGCCGATCATGGCGGAGTTCGGCATGGTGGCCTACGGCTGCTGCGAAGACCTGACGCGGAAGATCGGGCTGCTGCGCCAGATCCCCAATCTGCGCCGGATTGCCATCGCGCCGCTGGCGAATGTCCCCTCCTGCGCGGAGCAGGTCGGCCGCGATTATGTGATGAGTTACCGTCCCAGCCCGGCGGACATGGTTGCCTATCGGTTCGATGAGACGCGCATCCGCAAGATCCTGACCCGCGACCTCCTCGCCTGCCGGGAGCACAACTGCTGCGTGGACATCTGCCTGAAGGATGTGGAGACGGTCGAGCACGACAGAGAACGCATCCGCCGCTGGCATGCGCTGACGCGTCAGATGATCGACGAGGTTTATGGATGATAGGGCGCGCACTTGCGCAATGGTGCTGCCCGATGCAACATTAGAGAAGCGAAAAGCGAGCCACTTACTCTACCCAAGGATCGCCCATGTCCATGACGCCGGAAGCAAAGGAACAGTATGATCGCGAGGGTTGGTGCATCGTGCGCCAGCTCCTCAAACCCGCCTTGATCGAAGCAGCCCGTGCGCGGATCGACGAGATCGTGGAGTCGCCCCCGGAGTGGGAGTGGAAGCACTATCAGTTCATCGATCCGGAAGCGTATTCGCGCGCGGACGGCGGGCCACTGCCCGGCTTCCTGCAGCAGCCCGCGGGCGAGGACGAGGCCTTCAGTGAGATCGTGCGCCATCCTCAGGTGAAGATGGCCATGGAGGTCCTGCTGGGCGGGAAAGTTCGCCTGTACACCGATCAGGCCGGCATCAAGCACGGCCAGATCGAGGGTGAGCAGGGAGGATGCAGCTATTACCATCAGGACACCTACTACTGGCATCGCGAACCCGGTATCGGGGCGAACATCTGGTTGCCGCTGGACAAGGTGGGCCCGCAGGCGATTGCCCTTGCCCTCAAGCCGTACAGCCACCGCGGCTGGAAGGTCGAGAAGCACGAGTCGTACTATGATTCGCCAAAGTACGGAACGTGGGACGATGGCAAATTCCAGCCCATCACGCGTCATCGGATCCCGCTTGACAAGGCCTCCGAGGGAGATGAGGTGATCGTGGAACTGGAGCCGGGCGATGGCGTCGTCTTCACCAACTACACCTGGCACCGCAGCGAGCCCAATCGCACGGGCCGCACGCTCTGCTTCTATGCCATCGATTACGAGCTGGATACGGCCTGACGCCGGATCAGTCGAGGGAGCGGATACGGACGTCGACCTGCATGGACTGACCGGCACCGCCATGGATGACCCCCTGCATGGGGGGGACATCGCTGTAGTCGCGTCCCCAGCAGAGGACGAGGTGGCGGGCGGGTTGGGCCATGTCATGGGTGGGATCCAGCTCGATCCAACCATGAGCGGGGCCGCACCATACGGCCGCCCAGGCGTGGGACGCGCAGGGTGGATCTTCCGCGTCGTCATGAAACATCAACGGCGAGAGATAGCCGCTCACGTAGCGGGAAGGCAGGCCGATGGAGCGGCAGGCCGCGATGAGCAGGTGGGCAAAATCCTGGCAGACTCCGGCGCCGGCGGCAAGCACCTCGGAGGTGCGCGTGTGGACATGGGTGGAGCCGGGGAGATAGCGGAAGTCGCGGTAAATAGCGCGGTTGAGGCTCATGAGCGCGTCGAGAACAGGCTCGCCCGGCGGCAGATACGGCTGAGCGAATTCGGCAAACTCATCACCCGTCTCGACCCGGGGCGACGGAGCGAGAAAGGGGAGCAGATCCTGTCGCTCTCTTGCTGCCAGGCGCACGTGGGCAATGGGCGGAGTCAGTACGGGATTGACGAGTTCGCGTGGAAAGAGTTCGACCTCGCTGCGGGCGCAGATCTTCAGGTGTCGGTGGGGGCGGGTGAGGTGGAGGGAGTGACACGCATTGCCGAAGGTGTCGGTGCTGCACGCCATGGTATCTGGCTGGGGATCGCAGGAGAGATCGAAGGTACGGCATTCCTGACGGCCGGGGATGGATCTGGGCGCGAGGTGGAGTGTGCTGCGCCCACTGTCGACGGGCTGGCTGTAGGTGTAGGATGTGGTATGGACGATGCTGTAGATCACATGACTCAGCCGTTGAGCAAGCGGCGGGCGAAATCGGTCAGGGTGTTGTCGCGGGCGCCCATGATGACGATGAGATCGCCGGGGAGCGCCTCTCGGCGGAGGAAGGCTTCGACCTCCGAACGGCCAGGGAAGAAGTGGGCGTGACGGCCGCCGGCAGCAATGTCCCGGACGAGGTCACGCGAGGAAATATCCTGGCTGGCGGTGCCGCCGGCATAGTAGATTTCGGGCATGACGAGGTGATCGCGATCGCCGAGGCCCGCGACAAAAGCAGCGACCAGTCCCTGGCGGAGGAAGCGCGTGGGACCGAAGCCGTGAGGCTGGAACATGACGATGAGGCGGCGGCCGACGGCACGAAGGGCGGCCAGTGAGGCGGCAATCTTGTCCGGGTTGTGGGCGAAATCATCCAGGACCATGATGCCGTTGCGTTCGCCGAGGATCTGGAGACGCCGCTCGACCCCGGCAAAGGTGGCGAGCGCGGCGACGGCCTCGCGCAGGGGGATACCATGAAGGACAGCGGCCGCAATCGCCGCCGCGGCATTGGCGACGTTGTGCGTACCGAGCAGCCGCAGGTGCAGGGGGTGACCGTTGACGAGGCAGCGAATGCCGTCTGGAAGCGGCTGCACGTCGGTGGCGCGAACTTCAGCATCGCGAGCAGTGATGCCAAAGGTGAGGACGCGACTCACGGGGCGAGGCAGGCGACGGGATTCGGGGCAGTCCGCATTGCGGACGACACCGTGGCAACATGCCGCGGCAAAACCGGTAAAGAGCTCATGGAGTTCGGCCATGGGCTTGTGATCGAGGCTGATATTGGTGATGAGCCCGATGTGGGGACGATAGAGGGCGATGCTCCCATCGCTTTCGTCCGCTTCGATGACGGGTAGTGCGGCATCGCCGCAGAGGACATTGCCGAGGCTGGGCGGGGTCGATTTGCCGATCATGACGGCGCCGTTGATGACGGTGGGACGCTGACCGGTGACCTCCAGGATGTGGCCAACCATGGCCGTGACGGTGGACTTGCCGCTGGTGCCCGCGATGGCAATGCCCTCCCCCTGATGAAAGAGTTCGGCAAGCAGCTCCGCGCGGCGTTGCACGGGGATTTGCCGGTCAAGAGCGGCGCGGACATCCGGGATGGTGGGCTCGACGGCAGTGGAGACGATGACGCGGGCTGTCTCGGGCGAGATGCCGGAGCCGTCCTGAGGGAAGAGCCGGACGCCCTGCGCGAGGAGCGCCTCGCGAATGCGCCCATTGTCTCCCTGGTCGAAGCTCCGATCGCTGCCGGCGACAGCCATGCCCCGATGGCGCAGCACCTGGGCCAGCGCGCTCATGCCGCTTCCGCCGATGCCGCAGAAAAAGGTTGTATCCGGATTACGCATGCGCTCACTATATACCCCCTTTTCCCATTTTCATGCGGCACGGTCAAGGAAGGGACGGAAGGCGCGTGTCTCGACAGAGACTTCCCGCGGATTGGACGCTAAAATTCTACTGTGGGGATATATTGATAACTCTTCAGCATTCTCAATTCGGGGGAGGTATCATGACCGAGCAGTCGAAGGAAGCGGACATTTCCTGGGAGGCCATCTATTGGGAGGAACTGCGTATCTCCACCAGCCAGAGGCTATACGATGAGGCACGTGCCCTACACACGGCGGCGAGGGGGGAACTGAATCCAGAATTCTGCTATCACCACGCGTTGACAGAGTTACACGACGCCGATCAAATAGCCGAGGAAGCCCGTACACTTTTGGGAGACGCTACGAGATGAAGGTGAGTGGCGGGGGGGAGGCGATGGGATGGCCGTCGCGGGATCCGCAACTGGATGTGCTGCCGGGTTTTCGGGAGCCGCCAGCCGGCTATGGTCAGGTAGCTTTCTTCTGGTGGGTTGGGGATCCGCTGACGCGGGAACGGCTGCTGTGGCAACTGGAGCGGCTGAGCGAGTGTCGCGGCACCATGGGGCTGCAGATCAACTATGCGCATGGCTATCGAGATGGCGGCATCAGCTATGGACTCACCATACCCAGCGACCCGCCGCTCTTCTCGGAAGCCTGGTGGGAGTTGGTCGACTGGTTCAAGGGTGAGGCGAATCGTCGCGGCATGGCGATCAGTCTCAGCGACTACACGCTGGCCATCGGGCAGGGCTGGTGCGTGGACGAGCTGCTGGCGGCGGATCCCGAGCTTCGGGGAAGCGTGTTGCGCCACCATGTTCGGGATGTCGATCATGGCGATGTCGAGTGGGCCTTGCCACTGGTGCCCCTGATGGTGGCGGCCTGGCCGCTGGAGGGGGAGGAGATTGTTGCCGGGGAGGGGATGGATCTTCGGGCGGCAGTGGAGGGAGGCGTTCTGCGCTGGCAGGCGTCGGGCTCCCGTCGGCATCGGATCATCGCGGTGGTGGCGGAACGGGTGGCGGCCTCGTTCGATCCGTTACATCCGGAGGGCGGTAAACGCTATGCGGAGCTATTCTTCGGGCAGTTCGAGCGGCGCTACCCCGGGGAGGGGGGAAAGGGGCTCAATTTCTTCTTCTCGGACGAGTTGATCTTCGGGGTTGAGGGCAATCTGTGGAATGATCATCTGGCGGAGGAGTTCCGGCGGAGGAAGGGTTATGATCTGGTGCCGGAGTTGCCGGCGCTCTTCGTGGATGACGGTGCGCGGACGCCGAAGGTGCGGCTGGATTACCGGGATGTGATGGTGGCGTTGGCGGAGGAGGGTTTCTTTCGACCGGTCTTCGACTGGCATCAGAAGCGGGGCATGATTCATGGCTGCGACCACGGGGGACGCGGGCGCCATGTGGTGGAATTCGGCGACTACTTCCGGGCGATGCGCTGGAACCAGGGGCCCGGCTGCGACCAGCCGAAGCTTCACATCGACCTGATCAAGAACAAAGTTGCAAGTTCGATTGCCCACCTTTATGAACGGCCGCGGGTCTGGCTGGAAGGGTACTATTCCAGCGGCTGGGGGACCAGCACGGAAATGCTGGTGCGGGCGACCTTCACCTGCTTCGCCCAGGGGCAGAACATGCTTTCCCTGCATGGGCTCTACTACTCGACCCACGGTGGGTACTGGGAGTGGGCGCCGCCATGCAACCACTTCCGGATGCCGTACTGGCCGCACATGGACGCATTCCTGACTATGGTGGAACGGCTCAGCTACCTGCTCAGCCAGGGGCGGCACTGCTGCGATGTGGCCATCGTCTATCCGGTTGCGGCGGTTGAAGCCGGGCTTGGGGGTGCGGAAGCGGTGGCGACGGCTTTTGCGGCCGGTGAATGGCTCTATGCACATGGTATCGACTTCGATTTCATCGATTTCGAGTCGGTGGAGCGCGCGACGGCGGCGGAAGGGGCGTTGCGGGTCAGCGGGGAATGCTATCGGGTGCTGGTCCTGCCGGGGATGCGGGCAGTGCGCTGGAGTACGCTGCGGCAGGCGCTTGCCTTGCAACAGGCGGGTGGCATGGTGGCGCTCGTGGGTGCCGTGCCGGAGGCGAGCGACCGGGCTGGGCGGGACGATCCCGAACTGGACGCGCTGGTGGCCCATCTCACGACGCGGGTTGCGGGAGCGGAAGAGCTTGGCGCGGTGATTTCCGAAGCGGTTCCGCGCGATTTTGCGGTGCTGGCACCCGAGGGGGTATCGCCCAACTTCCTGCATCGGCGCATCGGTGACCGGGAGATTTACCTGGTGCATGGGGCGCCACAAGGGGCGGAATGCAGCTTTCGCGCCACGGGCCGGGTGGAGCTGTGGGATCCATGGACGGGGGAGAGACAAGCCCTGCCTGTCATCGAGCAGGCGGCGGGGCGGACGCGGCTGCGGCTGCCGCTGGGCGAGGCGGAGGCGAACCTCATCGTCTTCAGCCCCGGCGTGGCCGAGGTGGAGACGACCGTGGAACCGCCGGCCGTGCAGCTTCACGCTCTCGATGGGAATTGGGAGTTCGAGCTGAAGCCGACGATGGACAATCGCTTCGGGGATTTCCGCTGGCCGCCGACGCCGACGACAATCGGGCCGGAGGGACGACGCTTCCGCCATGCGGAGGAGAGAGGTTCGCGGGAAGGCTGGGAGCGACCGGAGTATGACGACAGCTTCTGGCCGGAAGTGACGCAGGATTTTGGTCCACAATTCTGGCTGCTCGGGCCATTGCCGGACGAGATCGACTTGGACGAGAGTCTGTCGAAGCTGAGCCATCTCGATCCGGCGATCCCCGTGATGGCGGGTGGACGCGCGTGGTGCTGGCAACCCTATGCGTTCTCCTGGCGCTGGGGCGTGGAGGGTGATCCGGGCGTACAGGGGTATCATGGCTTGAAGAGCAGGGTGACGGACGACTTCATTGCGCTCGGCATCCGTCGCCATCTGGCCCCCACCGGGCATTTCGAGTATGTCGCCGATCCGGCAGGGAGCCGATATTATTTGTGGACGACGGCCGCGGCCCCGACCGCGATGCCTTGCGACCTGCTGACGGGAGGCAATCGGCCGACGGGGATCTGGCTCAACGGGCAACGCGTATTGTCGTTCGATCAGCCGGTGATGCTGCGGGCGGGCGCCAATCCGCTGTTGCTGCGGTACGACGGTCCAGGCCGGGGGCACGTGGTGGTTCGGAAAACCGGGATGGCAGCGGCAGAGGTGGATCCGGGTGGGCTGGCGATGCGGTGGCATCTGGATGGCGGGGTGGTGCCGTACGATGTGTATCCCGAGGCCGCCGCCCCCGCGGGCTGGTATCGATTCATGGCGCCGCCGGGTCTGCTGCGGATGCGGGTGCCGACCGACGGGCAGGTGCAGGCATGGATCGCCGGGCAGCGGGTGGAAGGGATCCCTGTCTCTTCAGGGTGGGATTTTGCTCTGGAGAGTCCGTGGGCAACACCCTGCCAGGTGGCGCTGCGAATCGAGCAGGTGCGCGGAGCTTACGGGGGTGCCACGCTGACGGCGCCAATCGCGTTCGACTGCGGCAAGGGCGCGCTGCCGGCCGGGGACTGGGCGGTGAGCGGAGGGCTGGCTGCCTATTCGGGCGGAGCGTGGTATCGCCGGCGCATCGTGCTGGAGAAGGTGCATGCGGGCGGGCAGCTCATCCTGGATCTTGGTCGGGTCGTGGCGACCGCGGAGGTGCATCTCAACGGGCGGCGGGTCGGTGTCCGGGTGGCGCCGCCGTGGCGCTTCGACCTGACGGACGCGGTTCAGGAGGGGGAGAACGTGTTGGCGATCCTGGTCTACAACACGTTGGCGAACCATTACCTGACCATTCCAACCTGCTACCGCGGTGAGCCGGTATCCGGACTGCTTGGCCCCGTGACCCTGGAGAGGAAGCAGGCGGGGACGCGATAACGCGGGGACGATCCGCGGGGCGCTGCCCCGGACCCCGCTGGGGAGGCGCACCTCCCCAGACCCCTCGATATATTCTGTCGGGATCTGGAGATCGGATCTCCAGATCCCGACACGCTATGGGGAGAAAAAGGCGAGACGCGGACGCGGGGACACGGAGACCGAGGTTTTGGGATGGAGCGAGGCGTGGGAGGTGTGCTGGAGGTTGGGAAGGGGCAACGTCCAACGCCGGGGCCACTCAGGCGAGTGGCGTGCCCAGGGGGCGCGGGAGGTGTGATGGAGGTTGGGAAGGGGCAACGTCCAACGCCGGGGCCACTCAGGCGAGTGGCGTACCCAGGGGGCGCGGGGATCATTAGCTTGCTTGCAGGTGGCGTACAGGGCCATATATTGGGTGCGTACAGCGATGGCGTGGTAACGTGACAGGGACATGAAGATGGCGAATGATTCAGAGGGCGTGTGCGGTGCCCTGGCTTATCGGTTTATCCGGATGCTTTATGATGGCGTGACCGGCATGAACGTGAAGCCGGGGCTGATCGCGACGGATACAGGGGCTCGTGAGCTTCGCCGGGTGATCGGGGAGTTGCGGCAACAGGACATGTCCGAACAGCGAACGCTGCGCGACGTGGAGTTCGACCTGGAAAAGGTGGCTTCGCCGAAGGTGCCGCGGGCGGTGATGCAGGTGACGGTGACGGAGCGCTTCTCAGCCCAGTATGACTCGCTGAAGTCGCAGGGGCAGTACTTCAATGGGCGGCGCCGCCACTATTTCCGGATGATGGTGGACGAAACGGGCAACAACCTGCTGGTGGATGGCTATGACTTGAAGCAGTTGTCGGAGCGGCGGGGGAAGGTGAAGATCCGCATGCGGCAACTGGAGCGGACGGTGCAGATGAACCGCCGTCCGGAGAAGAGCCTGTGGGCGGAAGCGAAGCTGAAGGAGAAGAACAAGAAGGAGAGCCGCTATCCGTGGTTGTGGAACGCGGGCACCCGGAAGCTGCTCCTGGTGCTGGTGGCGTTGTCTTTCGTGGGGATGGCCTACTTCTACTTCTTCGGCACGCATACGCGGCTGGAGGAGCGGTGCCTGTACACGGGAGGTCGCCGGATCACGGTGACGGCCATGAATCGGCTGCTGTATCAGCGACATCCCCGGACACGGGAATCGAAGTGGGTGGAGAGCCTGTATGCCGCGGATGCAGGAGTGGAGGCGCAGCACTACTGGGTGCCACATAAGGGTTGGGATCAGGAATCGTTCGAGACGCGGACACCGGTCGAGCCCTTGTCGCAGACGGAGCTGGCGATGGAAACGCTGCAGGTCATCCACTGGTATCACTCGCGGGATCCGGAGCGGGCCATTCGCTACCTGCAGCAGTATCACAATCTGGTGGCGCGAACCACTGGCGTGATCGAGAAGCAGGAAGAGGCGGAGCCGTGGGAGGATCTGAAGACGGAATACGAGCGCATGCGGACAGAGATCCTCCGGACGCAGTAGGGCGGCAAGCAGAGCGGTAATGTAATGCGCCGGGGGAATGAAAAAGGCCCGGCTGCGTGAGCAACCGGGCCTGAGAGGTCGCGAAGGCTATGAAGCCAACGTCAGTTCTGCGAGCGACCGGAGACGCCGGTGGCGGCAGCGGCGGAGTCGGAACCGGCGAGCTTGGGCCGGAGGCTGCGGGTGGCTTTGCCAGCCTGCCACATCTCGCTGTTGGCCATCTCGTTGAGTTCTTCGCTCAGCTTTTCCTGGTAGTTGGCGGCGCCGCAGGACTCGATGACGCGCTGGGTCTCGATGCCGTCACGGACGCGCAGGTAGAGCAGTTCGAAGACGGGCTGGACGGCCTGCTTGAAGCGGGGACGCCAGTCGAGGGCGCCGCGCTGGGCGGTGGCGGAGCAGTTGGCGTACATCCAGTCCATGCCGTTCTCGTCAACCAGACGGATCAGGCTCTGGGTGAGTTCTTCGACGGTCTCGTTGAAGGCCTCGGAGGGACTGTGGCCATTGGCGCGGAGAACGTCGTACTGGGCTTCCATGACACCGCAGAGGGCGCCCATGAGGATGCCGCGCTCGCCGGTGAGGTCGCTGTAGACTTCGCCTTCGAAGGTGGTGGGGAAGAGGTAGCCGGAACCGACGGCAATACCGACGGCGATGGCGCGCTCACCGGCGCGGCCGGTGAAATCCTGGCCAACGGCGAAGGAGGAGTTGATGCCGGCACCGCTGAGGAAGTTACGACGGACATTGAGGCCCGAGCCCTTGGGGGCGACGAGGATCACGTCGACATTCTTCGGGGGGATGACGCCGGTCTGCTCGCGGTAGACAATGGAGAAGCCGTGGGAGAAATAGAGGGCATCGCCTTCATTGAGGCACTTCTCGATGGTGGGCCAAACGACCTTCTGGGCGGCATCGGAGACGAGGATCTGGACGATGGTGCCACGGGTGGCGGCCTCGTCGATGTCAAAAAGGGTTTCGCCGGGAACCCAGCCATCGGCGATGGCACGGTCCCAGTCACGCTTGAACTTGGGGGACTGGCCAATGATGACATTGAAGCCGTTGTCCTTCATGTTGAGGGCCTGAGCGGGGCCCTGGACGCCGTAGCCAATGACAGCGATGGTTTCGTTCTTGAGGACCTCGAGGGCCTTGCTCATGGGGAAGTCTTCGCGGGTGATGACCTCTTCCTGCACCCCGCCAAAGTTGATAGTAGCCATGCTGAACTCCTGTCTATGTTGAAGATAAAACGCTGCACGTCATACGGCTGGTTAGTACGACTTTTCTGAAGCGCGCAATATAATGCCATGGTTGCGGGTGTGCAAGGTTTTATGGACGACTGGCTCAATCCGCGGCGGGAGTCGTCGGCAAGCGGGCGGCGGCGGCAGGCATGAAGAGCTGGCGCGAGTGGGTCATGAGGGTGATCCCCGGCAGGATCTCTTCGCGTCCATCGATGTGCAGACGGTTAGTGCCGGGCCAGGCGAGAAGGAGATGGTCGGCTGTGCGGATTTCGAGGACCGGGGGGTTGGCGGGATCTTCCTTGATGAGGATCTCCGCTTCGGGAAAGAGGGACTCGACTGGAGCGAAGAGCGCGCTGGTGGCAGCGGCGGGATCGAGGTCGAGGGCGGCGAAGAGCGATCGGCCCAGTTGGTCGTTTTCCATGAGACCCCGTGGTGAGCGGGGGCCGTACGCCCAGAGCGGGACATCGATGCCGGTGTGGCCCTTTCCCTGCCACTCCACGGCGGCGCGCTGGCTGAATATCGGGCCGATAATGCCGGGGAGGGCCTTCGCGGAGACGCCGACGACCTTGGCCATCTCGTCGTCGGAGAGGTTGTCGAGGGCGTAATGCGTGGCAAGCGCCTGGCGCAGGGTCGCTTCGTCGCGGGTGTCGCCGAGCATTCTGGCGACGCCTTCGCCGGTGAGGCGGGCCTTGGCGATGAGTTGCGGCGCGGTTGTCGCGTCCCGAAGCGAAGGGCCGCCGGTGTCGTGATCGGAGACGGCAACGACGAGGGTTCGGCCATCGGTGCGCGCGTAGTCGAGGGCGAGAGCGACAGCGGCATCGAAGGCGAGCAGCTCGCTGACGACGCCGACGGGATCGTTGGCATGAGCCGCCCAGTCGATCTTGCTGCCTTCGACCATGAGGACAAAGCCATTCGGTGCCTGCTGAAGGAGACGGATGGCGGTGGCGGTCATGTCGGGAAGGGATGGCTGGGTGGGGTGCAGGTGGCGATCGATGTCGCAGGGGAGATCTTCGTGGGCGAAGAGCCCCCAGGCGGGGGTGGAGCTCAGGGCGAGCATGGCCGCGCGGTCGTGAACGACAGCGACGCCCCGGTCGGCAAGTTCTCGGAGCAGGTCACGGCCATCCTCGCGTGCCCCACCCTGCTCTTTGGTCTGGAGGAAGCGTGTGCCTCCGCCAAAGAGAACATCGATGGCCTGGTGGCACTGCTGGAGGGCGATGTCGGTATACCTGGATCGTTGGTGGAGGTGGCTGGAGAAGGCGGCGGGGGTGGCGTGTTGAATGGTGCTGGTGGCGACGAGGCCGGTGGCTTTGCCTTGGAGGCGAGCGGTTTCGAGGAGGGTGGCGACGGGGATGAATCGCGGAGGCTCCGCGGTGTCGGCGGCATCGGCGGCGCGGGGTTCGGGATACATGGCGACAACGCCGTTGTTGGTCTTCCAGCCGGTAGCATAGGCGGTGGCGGCCGCGGCGGAATCGGTCGTCGCCGAATTGGCGCTGGCGGTGCGAATGGAGCCGGTGAGGATGGCATCGAGATGGAGCGGCCGGTCGGCGCAGAGGCGAGCGAGTTCGACGTGGCCGGGACCGACGCCGTCAGCGATGAAGAGGATCAGGCTTCTGGGGGCGGGTTCGGCATGTGCCGTCAGCGCCGCGAAGAGGGCAAGGAGAAGCAGGCGCAGGGCAGTCATGGTCGTCTGTCTCACTGGGTTGAATCGGCGGGAGAAGGGGGAGGATCAGAGGGCTCTGATGGCGTCTGCCATGAGTTCGGCGCTTTCGAAGCGTCGGTCCGCCCGTTCCTGAAGGGCCTTGAGGATGACGGAATCCCAGGCGGGGTTCATGTCGGGGCGCAGCTCGCTGGGGCGGCGCAGCCCCAGTTCGCTCTGTCCGGTGAGAAAGCGGTAGATCATGAGGCCAATGGCGTAGATGTCGGAGGCGGTGGTGGCCGGTTCGCCTCGGCGCTGCTCGGGACTCATGTAGTCGTAGGTGCCCAGGAGGGCGAGGGCATCGGAGTTGACCTCTTCGCCGGTGCTCATCTTGCGGAGGGACTGGGTGACGGACTGGTGGACCAACTCCTCGCCTACCAGCCTGGCGACGCCGAAATCGGTGAGCTTGAGGTGCGCATGCCAGTAGTCTCCCTCCATGCCCAGGGATTGAAAGAGGATGTTCTCGGGCTTCAGATCGCAGTGGACAACGCCATTCTGGTGAGCATGGGCGATGGCATCGAGGAGGACGAGCATGATGTTGCGGGTATCCTCCTCGTCCAGCCGACCGTTGGCGGCGCCGAAGCGGCCGGCATAGTCGGCGAGGTTGACGGGCTTGTCGTAGGGACCGAGGAAGAGTTCCATGACCAGATAATGGAGATCGTCATGAGAGGCGATGTCGCGGACGTTGACGATGGCGGCGTGCTCGAGGCGGCGCACGATCTCGGCCTCCTGGCGAAAGCGGTCGATCTTCATCTGTCCCTGTTCGGGGGAGGAGATGAGGAACTTGATGGCGACGGGGGCGTTGTCGCGGCTGTCGAGAGCGCGATGGACCATGCCCATGCCACCAATGCCGATGCGCTCGCCGACAAGGTAGTGACTGACCTGAATCCCGGGGCGGATGCGCCCGATCAGCTGTTGCGACTGTGGCAGAAACTCGGCGATGGACTGCGTCGGCGGCCCCGGCAGAGAGACGGTGGCGTCGGCCTTGGTATCGACGGCGGTGACGGGCACGCGCGGCTTGAGGGAAATGGTGGATCTGGCACTCATTCGGGCGTCGCTCTCCGTCGAGTTGGGCCGTGTGGACTGGCAGCTTGCAGGGAGGTGGTTTACTATCTAGGCATACGCCAGAAATACAAAGGGAAAAGCCGGCGAAATGACGACAATGCCCGCCATATCGGAAGGTGACCTGCCTCCCCTACCCCAGCTTCTGGGCAACCGCTATGAGCTGGAAGACCAGCTCGGGCGCGGCGGCATGGGGATCGTCTTTCGCTGCCTGGATCGTGAGCAGTGCGTGCGGCGCGCGGCCAAGCTGCTGACCGGCAGGCTGGCGGGGGAGGCGCAGGAGCGGGAGCGCTTCGAGCAGGAAGCGAAGTTGCTGACGCGCTTTCAGCATCCGAACATCCTGCGAGTCTGCGATTATGGGATCGAGGGCGAGTATCCCTACCTGATCACGGAGCTGTGCCTGACGGCGGAGGGAACACCAAGTTCGCTGGCGAACCTGATGGTGAGTTCGCCCCATCGGCAGGTGAGCGGAGCGCTGCTCGACGCGCTGATCCCGCCGGTGATCGGGGCGTTGGCGGATCTGCACAACGAGGGGCTGGTACACCGGGACATCAAGCCGGGCAACATCCTGCTGCATCAGCCGGCGGAGGGAGAGCTGCTGGCGAAGCTGTCGGATTTCGGGCTGGTGGCGCTGACGGGGGATGCGCACCTGCGGGAGATGGCCGAGTTCTCGATGAGCATGAATCTGGAGCAGGAGTCGGCGCAGGGGATGGCGCTGGTGGGCACCTATTCCTACATGAGCCCCGAGCAGAAGCGGGGGGAAGTGATCGATGCGCGCAGCGACGTCTATTCCTTCGGGCTGATGCTCTATAGGCTGGCAACGGGATACGACCGGATTTCGTTTGCGCTGCCATCGGAGATCGTGGAGGGGCTGCCGACCTGGATCGATGCTATCGTGAAAGCCTCGGTGGATGGCGAGAAGGAGCACCGGGCGGCTTCGGCGGAAGAGCTTTTTGCCCTCCTGCCGCCAGCCTACCAGGAGCGCTTGCCACGGCTGACACAGCCCGACCGGCGGGCCTCGCTGCAGAAAGCCCGGGAAGAACGGCGGGACCGGCAGAACGAGTCGGTGGCGGAGGCGGAAGAGGCGGTGCTACTGGACGAAGCGGAGCCTCCGGTGGAGGTGCGAGGGCGGCCGCGGAAGCTGAAGGTCGGGCTGGTGATGGCGGCTGTCGGGCTGGTTCTGGGAATCGGCTGGTTTCTGCTTGCGGACAAGGAGGGGGAAGAGGTGCCATCGGGAGAGCGGGTAGCCGGGATCCACGAGTTGCTGGCCAGTAACGAGGCTGAAGCGCTGCAGCTCGGCATGCAGCGGCTGCGAACCGCATCAAGCGAGACCGTGGCCCGCTTTCGGCCACGCCTGATCGAGCTGCTTGCACACCCGGATGTGACGGTTCGGCGCATGGCCACGACGGTGATGGGCGATCTTGGCGAAGCGCATGAGTCGTTCCGATCGCCACTGCTGGCGCAGTTGGAGGATGCCGACGAGGTGGTGGTGCTGTATGCGTTGCAGGCGATCCGCCGATGGCAGCCGGCGCCGGATGAGGCGGTGGCGCGCGTGCATGGGCTTTTTGCGCGAGCGCAGGGTAAGGCCCGGCAGGAAGCGGCGGCGACACTGGCGGTGCTGCCGGTGCCGCTGGAACCGCGGTATGCCGACTATTTTCTATATGACGGGAAGGTGGAGCCACTGGTGGCGCTGGGGGATCAACTGCTGCCGGAGTTGAAGCAGGCGTTGACCAGCAACGACCGCGGGGTGCAGTATCACGCGCTGCAGGTCTTCGAGCGTCTTGGTGAATCGGCCCGCCCTGCCGCGCCTCTGCTCCTGCCTTTGCTGGGGAATGAAGATCGCGATCTGCGTACCGCGGCGGAAGCGGCACTTCTGGCGATAGGTCCGACCATTGCCGGAGATCTTCTGGGGCTGCTGCGTAGCGGCAACGAGTATGCGCGATCGGCGGCGGTACAGGTTTTGTCGCGGATGGAGCCGGCTATCCCGGAGGTTGCCTGGGCGCCTTACTACGTGCAACGCGGTGACAGCCAGGCGGTGAGAGCGCTCGGTTCCGCGGCGGTGCCGGTGCTCATGACGGGCTTTGCCGATAGCGGCAGCGCGTATCAGCAGCAGGTGCTCACTCTCCTGTGGAGCCTGGGCACCCAGGCCGCCGAGGCGGCGCCGGCGCTGGCGGAATATCTGGAGCGACATCATCGCACGTCCGGTGGGGAGGCGATCATGGCCACGCTTGGCGCGATCGGCCCGGGAGCGGGTGTGGCGCGGCCCATCATCCTCGATATCCTGAGAGAGAGTTCTCCCGACCGGGCGCAGGCGGCCGCACAGGCGCTCGCCGCCATCGGCGTTCCGGCGCAACGGGAGAACCTGGCCTACTTTCTCTGGAGCGCCCGGCATGCGCCAACCATCGATACGCAACTGACGGCGATCCGCGAGCTGGGCAACATCGGCGGGGCTTCGGGCCAGGCACGCGAGTACCTGGCGCTGGTGCTGGCGGAGGGCGAGGACGAGCGGCTGGCGGAAGCGGCCAGCCTGGCGCTGGCGGCAATAGGTGAACCGGCGGTGCCGCTCCTTCGTTCACTTCTGAGCCGGCAAAGCCGCGCCACCCGGCGGGCGATCGATACGCTGGGGCGGATCGGGCCGCCGGCGCAATCCGCGGTGGACGAATTGGGTGCACTGATGGGGGTTCCGCAAGACGACATTCGCCGCGCGGCGCTGGAGGCGCTTGGCCGAATCGGGGAGGCGTCGGTGCCGCTCCTGCTCAAGGCGCTGGGGATGCCGCAAAACCGGTCGCAGGCCGCGACCGCCCTGGCGCAGATCGGCGCGCCGGCTCTTCTGCGCCTCCGCAACGAGCTGCTCAACACGCCGGACCGGAGCTATCGATCGGCGGCGATCCTGACAATCGGCTTGATGGGCGAGGCGGCGGCCCCCGCGGTGATCGACCTCCGCAAGGCGTTGGGAAGTCCGGAGAAGTACGACAATCGGGAAGTGCTGCGGGCGCTTGGCAGGATCGGGCCCGCGGCGGCCCCTGCCCTGCCGGAGGTCGCGCCGTACCTGCAGAGTTCGTCGGAAGAGCTGCGACAAAGCGCCATTCGGTGCATGGCGGGGATCGGGGCGCGGGGCATTCCGTACCTGGGGCGGGCGCTGAGTCACGACACGCTGGATGTGCGGGAAGGGGCGATGGCGGCACTTCAGGAGCTGGGTCCCCAGTCGGCCATTGCCTTGCCGCAGTTGGAACGGGCTTATGAGAGCGGCAACGCGACGACGCGGGAACGGGTCATTGCCGTGCTGGGCAGCATGGGAAGTGGCGAACGGCGCCATCTGCCCTTGCTGGAGAGAGCGTTGCGGGATGAAGATCCGCGGGTCCGCATGCTGGCGGTGCAGATCCTGTCGCGGCTTGGCGCCGGAGCGCGGTCGCTCCTGCCGGCTCTCGAAGAGCTTCGTGCCCGCGAAGCGAGCGATGCCTTTCGTCAGGCCATCACCCAGGCAATCGACTCGATCCGCGCCCAGTGAGGCGCGGCGCACCCGGACGCGGTGGCCTACCGGCTGGAGGGTGGAGCTTCGCGGGTGACGGTGAGCTTGAGGATGCGCAGGATGACGGCGCCATCGACGCGGATCTCGTGGACGGTCTCGGCATTGCCTTCGAGGGCGGGAACGATGGGATGGTACCACTCGGGGCGTATGGCGTACATGATGTAGGTGGTGGCGCCGGTCTGAGCAATGTCGTCAATGAGGATGGCCGGGGGACGGCCGGTGACGGGCTTCATCTGAAGATCGGGGCGAAGCCAGATTTCGCGCACGGCCAAGACGATATGCTCGGCCATGCCGACCATCAGCCAGGCATCCAGATCGGCGTTGGCGGCCAGCCAGGCGAGCCCCTGCCGATAGGAGCCGGCCCAGTAGTCGTTGGCGTCGGGCATCTGCCTGGCGCGGGCGCCATCGAGGCCGCCAATGAGGCTGTTGTAGAAGACGAGCTGGTACGGATGGTTGCGGCATGACCAGACCATCGTGGGGAGCATCCAGAGGACGATCGCGGCCAGGGCGACGGCGCGGCGCCAGCGCCAGAGGGGCGTCGCAACGGTCCGTCGGCGCAGCCAGCGGAAAGCGAGGCGCAGGAGGCGCTGCCCCCCGATGCCGGCGATCATGGCCACCGCCGGCACAAACTCGAGCCAATGACGGATGACATCGAAATCACGTGCACCGGGGACGGAGACGCGCAGGACGGGCACGATCAACCAGGTGAGGGCGAGGAGGTAGACGGGTGGAAGGCGGCGGCGGCGCCAGACATCCCAGAACATGGTGGCAACGCCGGCGAAAAGCAGGATCAGGACGGGGATGGGCATGGTGACGATGGCGTCGACGAGGGGACGGAGCGTCCAGACGGCCGCGTCGCCGCTCTCCACGCCCCGCTCGACCAGGGAGTTGAGGTAGAGCATGAGCTGGTGCGGGAAATCGACGAGCAGGAGGGGCCACGCGAGGAGCATGACGGCAAAGCCGATGAAGGGGACGGCGGCAATGGCGACAATCATGCGGCCGTCGATGATCCTGCCGCGGCGACGATAGCGCAGCCAGAGGGTGAGGATGAACCATGGGGCCACGACGACGGGGACAAAGATGGCGTTGGCTTTGGTCGCCAGGGCCAGCCCCCAGAGCACCGCGGCGGCGAGCATCTGTTTCCAGGCGTGGCGGCGTACAGCTTCGACCACCACGATGACGACCAGCGAGAACATGACGGCGGAGGGCACATCCTTGACGTTGTTCTGCATGTGCGCCCAGAAGCGCGGATAGGTGGCGGTGACGAGGATGCCGATCACGGCCGCCCAGAGCCCCAGCCGAAGCCGGGTGAAGCGGTAGATCACAGCCAGCATCAGGGCCACGAGGAAGATGTTGATCAGGTGCTGGGCGGCGATGGGATCGAAGACTGGGAGCCAATCCCAGAAGATCCTTTTGGTCAGCGCGCCGAGAGTCGGCCCCAGTGGCCAGATGAGATGAGGCACTTCGACGGCATCGTTGCCCTGGAGGGCGCCGTAGAGAGCATACCAGTCCGGGTGATCGCCCCGCTGATAGATGTCGAGATTGACGAGCGGCTTGCGGATGTAGTCGATGTCACCGCTCATGAAGAAGGCGAGATTCTTGTCGCCGATGTAGTACTCCCAGCAATCCCACATGGGGCCATAGTCGGAGACGGTGGCCATGGCCAGCCAGACAAAGCCGAGGAGGAAGAGGCCGAGAAAGGCGCGGTGAAAGCGCGGGCGGCGAAAGGATCGGCGCGGGCGTTTTGGCGGTTGACCAGAGGTTGCCGGCGCGTGGCTCATCCGCCATCCTGCTCCGGTTGGGGAAGACCGAGCCGCGTGTACTGCTCGGGGGGGCAGTCGTTGGCGCTCATGAGGTCGACGAGGTGGGTGAGCATCTTCTGCTCGATGGCGGCATCCTCGATCGGCTGCTGCTGGGCGGGATCACGGTCGAGGTCATAAAGCAGGGTGCCATACTCGTGGGTGGCCCATTTGCCCTGGCCGGGCAGCTTCATGAGCGGACATCCCTTGGTGAAAGTAAAGGGCGGGGCCATGGTCGCATGACGGAGGCGGTCGAGCGGGATGAAGGCGCGCCCCTTCCCGTGCTGAGTGGGCATGACGGTGTACTCGTACATGGGGCCATTGCGATCGCCGGCCGGTGCCCGCATATAGACGTGGCGGCCATCGGTGACATTGACGTGGGCGCCGAAGATGCCGAAGAGGCCAGCCTGCCGCACCGGCACATCGCCGGCGATGGTCTCGCGCAGCGGCACCCCCTGCATGTCGGGCGGCACCTGGAGCCCGAAGTAATCGAGGAGGGTGGCGGGAAGGTCGATGGTCTGCACCAGGCTCTGACGGCGCTCGCCGCGACAGCCGCAGCGCGGATCCCAGATGAAGAGAGGCATGTGCGCGACTTCGTTCCAGAAGGGCATCACGCATTTCGCCCACCAGCCATGCTCGCCCAACAGGTAACCGTGGTCGGTGTTGACGATGAGCAGGGTGTCGTCCCACATCTCGTACTCATCCATCATGTCGAGGATGCGGCCGAGGAAGTGGTCGCACATGGAGAGCAGGGCCGCGTAGTTGTGGCGCAGATGACGGATCTTGTCGTCGCTCTCGGTGACCTTGCAGTAGCCGGGCCAGTCGAAGCGGGGGCCGCGATAGTCGTCGGGATAGAAGCCGTGGAAGTCGGGATGACTGAAGAAGGGCTCGTGGGGATCGAAGGTCTCCACATGGAGGAACCAGTTGTCGGCCTGGTGATTGGTGCGCAGGAAGTGCTCGGCGTGGGCAAAGGTCTGGGCCTGGGGGAAATCGCCGAGCTCCTTCATGTAGGAGCGGTTGATGGTGTCCTGCCGCTGGGAGGGCGCGCCGGGATGATCGACGTGGTCGTCGTCGCCGGGGGCGGGGACGTGTCCCTTCCAAGGGTCGCCCTCCTGTCCGCGCACCATCTCGTAGCTCGAATACCGCTGGTGATAGGTGGCGCCGCCATCTTCGAGATAATGATAGTGGTCACTGACGAGATGGGTATAGACGCCCTTCTCCTTGAGGAGTTCAGGCATGGAGTCGTCGAAGGGTTCGAGGGGGCCCCAGGTGCGATGGAGAAAGTTGTAACGGCCGGTGTGCAGCTCGCGCCGGGCCGGCATGCAGGGCATGCTGCCGACGTAGGCCCGGTCGAAGGTTACGGCGCGGTCGCCAAGGCGCTGGAAGTTGGGCGCATGCGTCCAGTCGCAGCCGTAGTTGGGAAGGTAGCGCCGGTTGAGCGAGTCGAACATGACCATGATAGCTTTCATCGCGAGCGTATCCCTTCCATGAAGTTGATGATTTCGACACTATGCCCCCCAGCACCGCCAGTGTCAATAGGCACGGCGCTCCACCCAAAATACCGCCCCCGTCTTGAGTTCAATGTGGGAGTCCCTTCCCGGCCGTTGCCCGGACGTTTTTGTTCATAAGTCCACGCTCGTTCCGCCCTTGCGCTGACCTCAAAGTGGGAGGGGTTCTCCGAACCGCGATTGGGCCGTTTCCAACGGCCCTGCCATTGCCATTGCCCCCTCCCCCGCGTACGCTCAATTCCACGGGACTTACCAGTGAGCCGATCTCCGAGTGACGACAGGTTGCCGGTCCCCTGCGGACAAAAAGATCGGTCGAAAGATCGGTCGAATGATCCCGTCCATCCCGTCCATTTGCCCCTTCCGCCCATCCGGTCCAATTGTTTGGGATCGTCCCCGCGTCTCCGTGTCCCCGCGTTTTAATCCCCCATCCCCGGCAACCTCCGTCCACCGACGCATCGAAAACCTCGGTCAAAACCTCGGTGCCGAAACCTCCGTCCACCGACGCATCGGCCAAATCCTCGGTCAAAACCTCGGTGCCCAAACCTCCGTCCACCGACGCATCGAAATCCTCGGTGCCCAAACCTCCGTCCACCGACGCATCGCTCAAAACCTCGGTCAAAACCTCGGTGCCCAAACCTCCGTCCACCGACGCATCGGCCAAATCCTCGGTCAAAACCTCGGTGCCGAAACCTCCGTCCACCGACGCATCGCTCAAATCCTCGGTCAAAACCTCGGTGCCATCCACCGACAAAACCTCGGTGCCGCCAATCGCCTGCTCGGCCACGTCCTCAGTTGAACTCTCGGTCCGGCGGTGCCACTCACTCGCGTCCGACTCGTCCGACTCGTCCGACTCGTCCGACTCGGTCACCCCCGCCCCGCCTGCACTCACCAGAAGCCCGGGACGTCCTTCCCCCGCCTGCGCGACCAAAACATCGGCCAAAACATCGGTCGTCTTGCCGGTACGTCCGTAACTCTGCCCACTCGTTCGCCTTGCCAATCGTTCCGCCAAGTCCCTCTTCACCAGATACCCATACCCCTTCGCACGACGCGTCGCGACCATCTCCCGCACCAGCAACTCCACCTGACCATCCATCAGCAAATCCGTCGCTCGCCCCTTCGCGAACGACTCCCCATAACCCGCCCGAAGCGCCGCCTTCTCCGCACAGAAGTCCTTCACATACTCCCCTGCAAACCGCCACATCTTCCCGCTAAGCCCACTCATCGTCAATCCCTCCCAAGAGTCCATGAATACCATTCGAAAGATAACGTTAAGCATAGCACGAATAACTCAAAAGTCAAGCCGGCAACAAAAATAGGTCTTCCCGAGTGAGGCAGACATTCCTGTCTGCCTGCTCGGAAAGTGTGTCTGCCCTGTCCGAAAGGAAAGTGGTGCCCTTCTCCTCGTCCCCACGTCCAGCAGCCAAGCTTGCCGAGGTGGCCGCAATCATCCTGATTGCGTAAAAAAAGTCTTGCCGAGCATCCATGCTTGCCGAGTGAGTGCCTTCCCCCCTTGAACTCCAATCTCTGCGCTCCTTGCGTTCCTTGTGGTCAACCCCCTGATCTGCTCTCTCCGTGCCTCCGTGCCTCCGTGGTTCCTGCCCGTCCTGCCGCCTCTCCTCTCATCCCCATAAAAAAGCACCGAGGGGTCTGGGGAGGTGCGCCTCCCCAGCGGGGTCCGGGGCAGCGCCCCGCCGATCGTCTCCGCGTCCCCGCCGTCGCCGCCTCTCCGTTCATCCCCCATCGCTTGTCGGGATCTGGAGATCCGATCTCCTGATCCCGACAAGAAGTATCGAGGGGTCTGGGGAGGTGCGCCTCCCCAGCGGGGTCCGGGGCAGCGCCCCGCCGCTCGTCCCCGCCCATCATCCCAGCCCATCCTCCCCGCCGATCCTCCCCGCGTCTTCCCCTTGCGCATCCACGCCAACCGTGTACCTTCTCCCTAAATACACCACCCACTGCGTCCACTTCATCCACTTCCTTCACCGCCCCCCACATGAATCCAGCCCAATTCATCGCCAAGTGGTCCAAATCCACCCTCAAGGAATCCGCCGCTGCCCAGCAGCACTTCCTCGACCTCTGCGACCTCCTTGGCCACCCCAAGCCCGCCGACATCGACGCCACCGGCCACTCCTTCTGTTTCGAGCGCGGCGCCGCCAAGCGCGCCGGCGGCGACGGCTGGGCCGACGTCTGGAAGCGCGGCTACTTTGGTTGGGAGTACAAAGGCAAGCACAAGGATCTCGACAAAGCCTACCAGCAGCTCCTCGACTACCGCGAAGACATCGAGAACCCGCCCCTCCTTGTCGTCTCCGACATGGACCGCATCGTCATCCACACCAACTTCACCGCCACCGCCACCCAGATCTTCACCATCCCCATCGACAAGCTCGGCAACGAGCGCAACCTCGAGATCCTCCGCTTCCTCTTCTTCGCCCCCCACAAGCTCCGCCCCGTCGTCACCTCCCCCGTCATCACCGAAGCCGCCGCCCACCAACTCGCCAGACTCGCCCAGACCCTCCGCGACAGCGGCGAAGACCCCCTGCAGATCGCCCCCTTCCTCGATCGCCTCATCTTCTGCCTCTTCGCCGAAGACATCGACATCCTCCCCGTCCGCCAAGGCCACGAATCCTCCCCGCCCCTCCTCACCCAGCTCCTCCGCAACTTCCGACGCGAACCCCAGGTCTTCGCCCGACAACTCCACCAGCTCTTCCTCGCCATGGCCGACGGCGGCTACTTCGGCGTCGACAAAGTCCTCCACTTCAACGGCGACCTCTTCAAGTGTCAAGTCCTGAAGAAAAGTTGACACATTTACGGTTGGTGTAGCCTGCACAAGGGCGCGCGAACGATGCCCGCTCATAGAATGGGACTTCATCTCGTC